>NZ_QNRK01000091.1 GCF_003315135.1 Roseiarcus fermentans | reverse complement strand
GAGCCTTTCTCGCCGTCTTTCTGCATGACGTTCAGGACCATGTGGCGGAGAACGGCGAGATTTTCGGGACCGTTGCCCAGACGGCTGCGGTCCTGATCCTCATTCATGACGACGTCGAGCCGCCAGTGCAGGCGGTTTTCGACGCCCCAATGGGAGCGGACGACGTCGTTGAAGCGTTCGGGGGTCAAAGGCGCGCTGAGCAGATAATAGGCGGTCTCGGACGACGTCTTGGCGCCGGTTTCGCGGAGGCGCTCGACCTTGCCGACGGCGGCCAGCCCCGGCCAGCGATGGTCTTTGTCCAGCCACGCGATGTCGGTCGAGACGGTCGCCGTGCGGGTTTCGATGCGGCCATGATCGGCCTCGACGACCGGGTCGGCTGTGATCGTCCGGCTGGCGGGATCGTCGAGATACAGCACGACATCGGCATGGAGCGTCCCCTGATTTCCCTTCAGGGCGAGGGCGTAGTCGCCGCCCTGATCGACGATCTGCTGGGCGATGGCGCGCTGGCAATTGAGCGCGTCGGCCGTCACGATCGTTCCCTTCAGCCGCAGCATCTCCAGCAGTTTCGGCACGGCGGTGATTTCGTTCGACTTCGCGTCGGTGGCGACCTGCGCCAGCACGAGACGTTGCTCGCAGCCCCAGGCGGAGACCATGTGCAATGGCGACTTGCCGCTGGCGCGGTCGAACGAGCGGCGCAGAACCTTGCCGTCGATCGCGACAACCCCTTCGCACGGCTCCGAGAATCCGGTCATGAAGCGCTGAAACGCCGCCCGGAACTGTTCCGGGTCGAGCGTCCGGAAAAGCCGGCTGAACGTGTCGTGGCTCGGCACGCCGTTCTCGAGCCTGAGAAACCCGCGCAGAAACGGCTCCTTCGCCTTGGCGAACAGGCCCATGTCCACCGAGCCTTGCCCGCCACACAGAACCGCGCACATCGCGATCGCCAAGATCTCATGAAAGTCGTGCAGCGCCGCATTGCCCGTGCGCGGGTCGTCCAGACCGTCCCAGCATTCGATAAAGCGATCCAACACATTCTCCCGAGCCGCGTATC
>NZ_QNRK01000090.1 GCF_003315135.1 Roseiarcus fermentans | reverse complement strand
CACTCGAACTCTCGGAAGGTCATGGCCGAGAAACGGGCGGGGTCGTTGTCTTGCCGCGCCGTGGGGTTGGCGAAGGTCGTCCCCGGATAAAAATGCACGCGCCCCATGATCGTGCCGATCAGCCGCTCGATGTGACCGCCGTAGTGCGGCGCGCCAACAGGTCGCCAAATTAGCTTGATCCGCTCCTCTCGGCACGCCCACGAAAACGCCCTGCTTCTGAAGTCGGCGCCATTGTCGGCGTGAAGCGCTTCCGGTAGTCCCGCCGCCGGCCAGCGTGCATCGATCTCGTTCTCTTTGAGCCACGCGCTCTTGTCGTAGACGGCGTTCAACATGCAAAGTCCGATGGACACCCGGGACGGCTTATCCATCGACAAATGGAACCCGACCACCATCCGAGTGAAGACATCAATCGCCAGAGTCAGCCAAGGCCGAGCTGTCATGGCCTTGCGCGTCGTCTCGTCCACGAGGAAAAGATCGACTTCCGTGTGGTCGATCTGCACGACCTCCAGAGGCCGTGACGCGACATACTGACCGGGCGCCGCCTTCGTCGCTTTGACGCCCTTGCTGTCTTTGCGTTTGAGGGCCGCCACGCGCCTGTCGATCCGGTCAACCCTCGCCTTGATCGTTCGGCGGTCCGGCGGGGGCAATTCGGCGCGCTTGCATCTCGCCCTCACCTGTTCGATCAAATAGGTCATCGTCGGCCGTTCGGGCCTCAAATAGATCTCCCGAATCGCCAGCGAGATAAGCTTCTCTCGCTTTCGGTCCAACACGAAAGCGTTCTTGCGCCGCCCTCGGCTGCGCGGCTCGACGGAGCTGACTGTTCGCTTCGCTCGAAACGCCACGATCAGCCGGTACAGCGTCGCTCGACTGACGCCCAATTCCCAAGCGACCTCATCGACGTCGGCTATCGACAAGCGTTTGTCGCCGTGCCGCTCCAAAAGTCCGCTGATCGCCTCTTCGCGTCTGCATCCCTCGAGCCAGGCGCGCTGCTTTTCATCATCGTCAAAGACGCGTTCGTCGTCGTCCATTCCGACCGCCGATTTTGCCCCAATGTTGGGCGGCCAAATTCTCACATTTGACGGCTATTTCAACGCATATTATCAAATTAAATGGATATTCTCAAATATCATGGATGCACTTAAGCAACTGATTTCATTGCGTCTGAGTTCTCAGCTCAAGACGGAGCCTGACA
>NZ_QNRK01000089.1 GCF_003315135.1 Roseiarcus fermentans | reverse complement strand
CAGGGCTCCGAACTCGGGTTAACGGGATTTACGAATTGCGCGAAGGCTGACTCCATGGGCGCTCCTGATTCGGAGACTCCCCATGGACACCCCGCGTTACGAGCCCGCGCCGCCCTCGGGGTTGCGGCTTCTGCTGGACTGCTTTTCCGGGGTCGAGGACAGGCGGGGTCCGGAAAGGGTTGCGCACCGGCTGGACGAGGTTCTGCTGGTGTGCGTGTGCGCCACGATCGCCGAGTGCGACAGCTTCGACGCCATCTCCGACTGGGGACAGGCCCATCTCGGATTCTTGCAGCGATTCCTGCCGTTCGACTGGGGCGTGCCCTCGGGACGCTGGCTCAACATCCTGATGAACCGGATCGATCCGGACCTGTTCGCCGCCTGCTTCATGGACTGGGTTCGCGCCTGCTGGCCCGAGCCGCCCGACGCGATCGCCATCGACGGCAAGACCGTACGCCGCAGCCACGACCGGGCCAAGGGGCGCGCCGCGCTGCATCTGGTCTCCGCCTTCGCCACCGGCAGCCGTCTGGTTCTCGGGCAGGAGGCGGTCGACAGCAAGACCAACGAAACGACCGCCATCCCAGTCTTGCTCGAGAAGCTCGCCGCCGGCCGCAGCCTCCAAGGCGCCGTGGTCACCATCGACGCCATCGCCTGCAATCCGCAGATCGCCAAATCCATCCGCGCCGTGGGAGCCGACTACCTGCTCGCCGTCAAAGGCAACCAG
The DNA here is from genome assembly GCF_003315135.1 of Roseiarcus fermentans. GTDB lineage: Bacteria > Pseudomonadota > Alphaproteobacteria > Rhizobiales > Beijerinckiaceae > Roseiarcus > Roseiarcus fermentans. The sequence goes on along the minus strand of NZ_QNRK01000089.1, from coordinate 619 downwards.
CCGACCCTCGAGGCCGATATCGAGGCCGCCTTCGAAGCCGCCGACAAGAACCAGATCGAGGTCGACGTCGATCTCGACAAGGGCCACGGCCGCATCGAAACCCGCACCGTCTCGGTGTTGCGCCAGGTCGACTGGCTCGACGGCGACCGGCGCTTTCCCGGCGAACTCCGCTTCGCCGATGCGCACGCCATCGTCAGGGTCGAAGCGCGGACCGAGTTGACGGATCGCACCCGGTTCGACGTTCGCTATTACCTCACGTCCAGCGCGCGTTCCGCGACCGCGCTCGGCCGGACCATCCGAAGCCACTGGGGCATCGAGAACACGCTGCACTGGACGCTCGACGTGACTTTCCAGGAAGACATGGCGCGCGTGCGCAAGGGCCATGGCGCGCAAAACATGGCGCTCGTGCGCAAGTTCGCCTTCAACAGGCTCCGCGCCACCCCCTACCTCAGCGACCCGCCGAACCTCCCCGTCAAACCCTGCCGGAGGCCAACCAAGCCTCCGCGCCCCAAAAGCCTCAAGCTGCGCAGAAAAATCGCCAGCTGGGACGTCGAAAGGCTCGCCGAGATCCTCATCGGCAAGAACGGTTAAGGCACATTAACCCGGATTCGGAGCCCTG
>NZ_QNRK01000088.1 GCF_003315135.1 Roseiarcus fermentans | reverse complement strand
TTGCAGCCGTGCTTTCTCGCGGTCGAGACGACGGATCTGAGGCTGGCGAAGATTTGAGCGCCGGCGAGGGTTCGGAACGAGCCCGAGATTTTCATTCTGACCTTCATCATCCGGAGGTCCTGCTCGGCCAGGTTGTTGGTGAAGGGCACGTCGAAGTCGGTGAGGAAGCGCAGGGTTTCGGTTTGGAAGGTCTTCAGCCTGTGGAGCAGATTGTAGCCCGGGCGATGCTTGATGCGCCCACCTCGGGAGGGTTTTGTCGCGAGCTTCGGCAATTGGCGATGGAAAGCGAAGCCGAGCCGAACCGCCGCCCAGAAGCGCTCGAGGAAGGCCGCCCGTTCCTCGGGGGCGATTGCGCGGGCGCCGGCCTCGCGGGCCCGGTCGACCGCGAGACGGGCCGCCAGCAGCACGTCGCGCATGAGTTCGGCCCAGGGCTCGTGGTCGAACTCGATCAGGCTTTGGAGTTCGCGCACGATATGAGCGTTGCAGAAGGCGTGATCGACCGTGTCGAGCCGGCGATAGGGCAGGAAGTGGTCGTGCACGACGACGCCCCCTTGCAGATCCTCGGGGATCGCGCCGCGCTTTTCGTCGGCGCGATAGAAGGTGAAGGCGAGGCTCGACGTCGTATGCAGCCATTGCAGCTTGCCTGCGATGCGAAACCCGGTTTCGTCGAGATGGCGAACCTTCGCCTGCGCCACCCGCTCGCCGATGAACCTGTAGACCTGCCGCAGCGCCTGCGCCTTCTTTCCGACCCAGGCGACGACGCTGGCCGGACAGATCAGCGGCGCGCCGAACAGATCGCTCAGCGCCTGCGCGGTCCGATCCTCGGGGATGAGTTGCTGGATGTTGAGGTAGACCGCCGCCGCCTTGATGCGCTCGCCATACTGGGCGGCCGAGACCACGCCGTCGGGAAACGCGGCCTTGGTCACGCCGCGGCAATGGCCGCAGCGGTAGATGGAGGCCTGGTGTTCGGTGACCAGGAGCGGGCGCTCGACGAGATCGAACACCTGGCGCTTCTCGATTCCCCCGGCCGACTTCGGATCGAGCGCCCGGCCGCAATGGCCGCACGCGCACGCCTCGTGCCGGACCACGCGATCCGGATCGGCGACCTGCCGCAACGTGCCGCCCTCGTGGCCCGTCTGGCCGCCGCTCGCCTTGCCCGAGCGGCCGCGCAGGCTGCCCGGCAGGCGAGGCTTCTTCTTCAACCCGTCGCTCGAGGGCGGCTTGGAACTCGTCGTGCTGTCCAGATCCAGTCGCCGACGAAGCTCGGCGTTCTCCGCCCGCAGAGCCGCGTTCTCCGCCCGCAGATCGGCGACCTCCCCGCGAAGCGCGGAAATCTCGCTCCGAAGCGCTTCGACCAGCGCCTGAACCTCGGCAGGGACAACCATCCCCACCTTGACTCACGTTTCGCCCCGCCGCGTCTCGCAAAATCCGCCGCCACCCGACGAGCGCACCCAACCTGTGACAATTCGGAC
>NZ_QNRK01000087.1 GCF_003315135.1 Roseiarcus fermentans | reverse complement strand
TTCGCTCACGCTGACGCAGACGGCGATCGGAGGGGCCGGCGGGGCGTCCGGGAACAACGGCGGCGCGGGCGGCGCGGCCTCCTCGACCCTGACCGTGCGCGGCGCTTCGGCGTCGAGTCTCGCCGTGAGCACAGTCGCCGCCGGCGGCGCGGGCGGCGGGGGGGAGACGGCAGGCGGAGCGGGCGGGAACGCGAGCGCCCGCAGCGACGCGACCTTGATCGGCGCGGGCCGGGTGTCGTCGACCGCGACCGCAACCGCCGGTAGCGACGGCGGTCAAGTGCTGCTTCCGATCGGTTCGGGCGCCTCGTCGGCGCAAAGCGCGGCGGCAAACGCCGAGGGATCGGTGACCGCCGCCGCTCGGGCCGGGGCGTCGGCAGGCCGCGGCGCGGTCGGCGCCGAGACCGAGACAGCCGTGGGCGCCGGGACCTGGGCGCTCGCACCGATCGCATCTGGCCAGGCGATCTCCGACGCGAACTTGACGCCGGGCGGCCCGACAATTGGCGGCGGCGCTATCTCGGGCTCCAGCCAGTGCTGCGAGAGGTTCGGCCTGGAACGGACCCTCGCCGACGAGGCGGAGTTCAGCTTCATCGCCGCCGCCCGGGAACGGCTGTCTCTGACGCTTCTGGACAACGACTCCGCGGGAACGGGCTTCGATCGGATAAGCTTGAAAGTCGCGGTCGACGGGCGCGTCGCGGTCGTCGAAACGTTCACGTCGCTGAGCGTGGCGGAAGCGTTCTTTTCTCATCGTGCGCTCGACCTCGGCGTCGCGGGACCGGGGGACCACAGGGTCGACGTGTCTTACGCGATCACGACGGGCGGCTTCAGTCTCGACGGGTTCGGCTTCGCTTACTCGGTTCAGGACGGCGCCGTGCCCGAGCCGGCGACCTGGGCGATGATGCTGCTCGGGCTCGCCGGTCTGAGCTATGCGGGACACATGAAATCGAAGGATCGTCGACTCGATCGTCTTGCTTTCCCATGCGGCGTCTCGGCGCTGTCCAGAAGCCTCGACAAGGAGACTCGTCTTTTTCTTTCCGAGCCGAGCGACGTCGCCTTCGCCGACCCCAGCTTGCCTAAAGAACAATTGTATGCAGTTATTTAACGTGGTGATTCAAAAAATCGATTTCCAATGAGGAGGCTTCCGTGACGAAGGCGCTCACTCGTTCCATCGCAGCGCGTCTGTCGGCGACGGCCGCGCTGTCGCTGGCACTCGTCGCGGCGCAGGCCGAGGTTCGGGCGGAGGTCGTCACCGTGACGGGCGCCAATGGCGCGAACGGCGCGAATGGCGTTCCGTCTCCGGGCAACCCCGATGGACAGCCGGGCGGTCCCGGAGGGCCGGCGACCGCCCTCGCCGGCGGTCGCTTCCCGAGCGGCCACGCGACGACCAATTCCGCGACGGCGACCGGCGGGAACGGCGGCGCGGGCGGCCTGCCTGCTCCGGCGATTCCGATCTATCGCGACGCCGGGTCGAGCGGTTCGGGCGGAGCGGGCGGCGCGGCGAATGCGTCGAGCACGGC
>NZ_QNRK01000086.1 GCF_003315135.1 Roseiarcus fermentans | reverse complement strand
GCTCCTCGCGATGATGGGGTGGATGGCCCCCTCGCGGCATTTGTGTGCCAAAGTTGGGTTGTCGAAACCAACTGCAGCGGAGCCATCCATGAGAGAGGTTAGCACAATCGGAATCGATATCGCGAAGCGGTCGTTTCAGGTGCATGGGGTCGATCGGGCGGGCGCGGTCGTGGTGCGCCGGGCGCTGCGGCGGTCGCAGATGCTGACGTTTTTCGGCAAGCTGCCGCCTTGCCTGATCGGCATGGAGGCGTGCGGGACGGCGCACTTCTGGGCGCGCGAGCTCGGCAAGTTCGGGCACGACGTCCGGCTGATCCCGCCGGCCTATGCGAAGGCGTACGTGCGGCGGAACAAGAACGACCCGGCCGACGCCGAGGCGATCTGCGAGGCGGTCAGCCGGCCGTCGATGCGCTTCGTGGCGGTCAAGAGCGAGGACCAGCAGGCCGCCGCCGGCATTCACCGGGTGCGCGAAATCCTGATGAAGCAGCATACGATGCTGACGAACCACATTCGCGGCCTGATGGCGGAGTTCGGCGTCGTCGCCGCCAAGGGGCTGCTCGGGCTCAAGGACCTGACGGCGATCCTGGACAACCCGGACGATCGGCGCATTCCGAGCCCGCTGCGCGAAGGCCTGGCGAGAATCGTCGAGACCTTGCGGTTCATCGACGCCAGGCTCGAGGCGATCGAGCGACAGCTCGTTCAGGCGGGGCGCGAGAACGCGACCTACCGTCACCTGATCACCGCCCCCGGCTATGGGCCGATTCTGTCCAGCGCCATGGCGGCGATGGTGGTCGACCCGGCCGCATTCCGTCGCGGCTCGGACTTCGCCGCCTCGCTCGGCCTCGTCCCCCGGTAGGAGGGGACCGGCGGCAAGACGTGGCTGGGGCCGATCAGCAAGCGCGGCAACGGCTATCTCCGCCGGCTGCTGGTCAACGGCGCCAACGCGGTGCTGAAGAGCAAGCGGGCGAAAACGGACCCGTGGCTCGCCAGGTTGCTCGCCGCCAAGCCGCGCAAGGTGGTCGCGGTCGCGCTGGCCAACAAAATGGCGCGCACCGGCTGGGCGTTGATGACGCGGCGGGAGGATTATCGTGAGGCGAGCGCCGCGGCCGCCTGAGGCTGTGGACATGACGCTTCGCTTGGACAACGCGTCCGCGTTGCCCACATGCCCACAGCAAGAACAGCAGACGCAGCCGCGCGCTGCGAATGGAAAGGAGACGAGATCGGCCAGCCCCAACTGACCCACCCCGTTCAAGCGGACCCCTCGGGGACCGCTTGGCGCTTGCGAGGGTAAAACACGCGTGATGGCAAATGTCCGGTCAATCCGGCGATCGAGGGCAACCTGTCGCTGTCATAGGGGCTCGACCCCGTCGCGATGATCAGGCCTCGATCCTCGGTTCCCATCAGGGCCCGCGGCCATGTCGCGCCGCAATCCAGAGGCCGTACACATGACCGCAAGTGGCCGTACGTCCATCCGCTTGAAATTGCCTCTTGCAAGTCGGGGGCCATCCACACATGACGGCGG
>NZ_QNRK01000085.1 GCF_003315135.1 Roseiarcus fermentans | reverse complement strand
GACGAAGACTGTATGTCCTTGCGGAGGCGGGGCGGCCCGTCCTCGATGCGCCTTGCGAGGGTTGCTCGGATAGGCCGGGTAGAGCCTCACGCGAGGAGGACGAGCCGTGACGGACTATAGCGGAGTTTTCGTCGGCATGGATGTGTCCAAGTCGAGCATTGCGGTGGCGCTGGCGGAGGGCGGAGGCGCGGAGGAGGCGCGGTTTCTCGGCGAGATCGAGGCGAACGAGGTTTCGGTGACGAAGCTGGTTCGGCGCTTGACGGCCATGCATGGCAAGCTGACGTTCTGTTACGAGGCGGGACCGACCGGCTACGGTCTTTACCGGCTGATCGGCGAGCTCGGGCATGAGTGCCGGGTGGTGGCGCCCTCCCTCATCCCTCGCAGGCCGGGCGATCGGGTCAAGACAAACCGGCGCGACGCCCTGAATCTGGCGCGCCTTTTGCGCGCCGGCGAACTGACCGCCGTCTGGGCGCCGGATGAACGGCACGAGGCGATGCGCGACCTGGTGCGGGCGCGCTCGGCGGCCGCTTTCGACCTCCGGGTCAAGCGTCAGCAGACGGGCGCCTTCCTGTTGCGGCTGGGGCGGGTCTATCCCGGCAAGAAGACGTGGGGCGGGGCGCATCGGAAGTGGCTGGCGGGCCAGGCTTTCGCCCATCTCGAGCAGCGCGTCGCCTTCGAGGAGTTCGTCGCCGCGATGGACGAGACGAAAGCGCGTGTCGCCCGGCTGGAGAAGGCGATCGAGGAGGCCGTTCCCGACTGGTCGTTGGCGCCGATGGTCACGGCGCTGATGGCGATGCGCGGGATCGATCTCGTCGCGGCGACCACGATCCTGGCGGAAGTCGGCGACCTCGGGCGCTTCCGGACCCCACGCGAACTGATGGCCTGGCTGGGGCTCGTGCCCTCCGAAGCCTCGACCGGCGACAGAATCCGCCGCTTCGGCATCACCAAGGCCGGCAACGGCCGGGCGCGGAAGGCCCTGATCGAGAGCGCGTGGTGCTACCGCTTTCCGGCGCGGATCGGCTCGGCCAAGCTCGCGCGGGTCGAGGCGGCCGCGCCGGCCGCGCGGCGGATCGCCTGGAAGGCCCAGACCCGGCTCACCGCGCGCTATCGCGCGCTCATCCGCAAAGGCAAACTGAAGACCGTCGCGGTGACCGCGGTCGCACGCGAACTGGCCGGCTTCATATGGGCGATCCATCGCGCGCTCGAAACCGAGCAGGCCGCCGCATGAAGCCGCTCGCTCGCTACAGCGCAATTTGGGAGCGCGCTTCGCGAGCGGCTTCATGCGCCCCACGGCGTCGCGCCCGCCGCGCCGTCGTGCTGACTGACCGGCGCCAACCAAGGAGCGACACGACCCGGACATGAGACAAATATTGCGCAGCGGCGGGGGTGAAGCCCCGGCAGGGGAACTCCCGAGGATTGCAAGTGGCCGATCGACGCATCGACGCCCGAACGAAGACGCGGAGCAGCCCCGGACGCAACTCGGACATGCGGAACAAACCCGCGTATTAGAGTTTGATCACCGACGTCCAACAGGCTTCGCCCCC
>NZ_QNRK01000084.1 GCF_003315135.1 Roseiarcus fermentans | reverse complement strand
ACAACCATCCCCACCTTGACTCACGTTTCGCCCCGCCGCGTCTCGCAAAATCCGCCGCCACCCGACGAGCGCACCCAACCTGTGACAATTCGGACTCACCCCGGCTTGGGAGTTACGGGCGAGTGGTAACTGCCAACCCCGTCATTGCGAGGAGCGAAGCGACGAAGCAACCCATGCCGCCGCTTGCCTCCTGCGGAAAAAATCGCTCCGTCTTCTGCTCGCAACGAAGGGCGGCGGGACGATCAGAGGGCGCAACAGCAGCCCAGCGGCCCTGGATCGCTTCGCTTCGCTCGCGATGACGGCGCTGTTCGCTGCCGGCTTGGGAGTTACGGCGAGTGTAACTCCCAACCCCGTCATTGCGAGGAGCAACCCCCGGGTCGAAGAGCCCGGGGGGACGAAGCAATCCATGCCGCCGCTTGCTTCCTGCGGAAACAATCGCTCCGTCTTCTGCTCGCAACGAAGGGCGGCGGGACGACCAGAGGGCGCAACAGCGGCCCAGCGGCCCTGGATCGCTTCGCTTCGCTCGCGATGACGGCGCTGTTCGCTGCCGGCTTGGGTGTTCCGGGCGAGCGTAACTGCCGAGCCTAGGCGCGCCTTGGGAATGACGGGCGGTCGTCGACGCCGAGGCGGGCGATGACGCTTCCCGGCCGTCCTCGCGAGGAGCCCGAAGGGCGACGCGGCGATCCAGGGGCCGCCTGCGCCGACGTCGAAGCGCGGCGACGCGGGGCATACGGCAGATCTTGGCCGCGCCCCCCTGGATCGCCGCGTCGCTTCGCTCCTCGCGATGACGTCGGCTTGGGTGTTGCGGGCGAGCGATTTCCGAATCCAGCCCATGCGAAGGTTCGCAAGGAAGAAGCGAGGAAAACGCCGCGCGGCAAACGAGCGCCGCGCCGAAGGTCGCAATCCCCTCGGCCGGCGCGCCTGGAGCGCGGCTTCCGGGCCGGCGCCGCTCCGCGGCGAAAAGACCATGATAGCGGTCGAGCGCGCGCACGATCGGCGCCACCTGGTCGACCGCCTCGAGGTTGGTCGGCGACATGGCGCTATAAGCGACGAGCAGCGCCTCGTTCAGGCGGCTCAGCTTGATCGCCACGAAGGCCTCCGGCGGCGCGGGCACGCGGCGCGCCAGGATCTCGCGGATGACCGCGCGCATCCGTTTCTCGCCGAAGTCGAAGCGCGCCGCGATCTCGGCGTCCGATGCGAAGGGAAGACAGCGGCCGGGGCGGCTTCGGAAAAAGAAAACATATGCGCTCTCATCTGGAAAAGAACAAAGATAGAACGGTCGCGCAGGCAAGGCAAGAATTTGCTGTCTTGTCTCCTTGGCGGCTTCGGCCCCGGCCAGGGACCGTTCGCCTTGTCGCTTGCCGGAGAGAGAGGACCGCGTATCGGACAAGCGCCGGGCTATCCCCGCGCAACGCTTTGCGGCGACCGGATCAACGGCGGTCATCGGCCCCATGCTTGTCGTTGGCGATCAACGCGGTACGGCCAGAAAACCGGACAAGCGTAACTCCCAACCGCGTCATTGCGAGGAGCAAAGCGACGAAGACTGTATGTCCTTGCGGAGGCGGGGCGGCCCGTCCTCGATGCGCCTTGCGAGGGTTGCTCGGATAGGCCGGGTAGAGCCTCACGCGAG
>NZ_QNRK01000083.1 GCF_003315135.1 Roseiarcus fermentans | reverse complement strand
CCCGCATTTCTCATAGTGCGCCACCTACCTCGCCATTCTGACGGTCGCATCGGCGCGGAGTTTGTCATGGACGAGCGCGTCCGATGCGCCGTCTGCGCAGGGATTGTCTGGCAGTGTGATGTCTCCGGTGGGCCGAGGGGTGATTGCCGCGGTTGGATGGGCGTCGCGGCGACGCCTCAGGCGGCTGGGGCGAGACGGGCGGCGGCCAGGCGCCATTCGTCGGCGGCGGGACAGGCCGAGGCGAGGGCGAACTTGATGCGGCGCGCGCTGATCCGGACGAGGCCGGCGAGCTTGAGGAGCTTGAGGCGGATCGTACCGCAGGTCGCGTCGGCGAACTGGGTGTGGGCGAGGCCGACCCGCCGGACCGCGCAGATCAGGACGTAGGCGAAAGAGGCGAGCCAGAGCCGGAGCTGATTGGCGCGCAGGGTGGCGGCCGAGGTGCGGTCGGAGAACAGGTCGCCCTGGCACTCCTTGATCCGGTTCTCCATCTCGCCGCGGGCGCAGTAGACGTTTTCGTAGAGACGGCGGCCGCCGGTCTCGGCCTTCGTCAGCGAGGTGACGATGAAGCGCGGGTTGGCCTCGCCCTGCGTCCATTCGGCCTTGCCGATCACCCGACGCCGGCGCGACCAGCTCTTGAGCGTGGCGTAGCGGAAGTCCTTGAAGCGGCGGGCGGGCTTGCCGGTCGCGGTCGCCTCCGCCTCGGCCTGCAGGAGTTCGACTGCGATCTCCTCGACGAGCCGCGCGTTGCGCGCGAGGCCGAAGACGAAGTCGACCCGGTTCTCTTCGCACCACGCCATCAGGGCCTCGCGGCAGAAGCCGGAATCGGCGCGCAGGAGGATGCGCGTCCTCGGCCAGCGCGCTCGGATCTGGCCGACGATCCGTGCGATCTCCTCCCTGGCCCCGGCGCTTCCGTCGATGTTCGAGGGCCTGAGTTTGGCCGCCAGCAGATGCCGGCCGCAGAACACGTAGAGCGGCAGGTAGCAGTAGCCGTCGTAGTAGCCGTGGAAGAACCGGCCCTCCTGACGCCCGTGCAGCGGGTCGTCGGTGGCGTCGAGGTCGAGCACGATCTCCCTGGGCGCCTTCGCGTGCGCCTCGAGGAACAGGTCGACGAACAGGGCCTCGATCGCCGCGGGGTCGTGGCTGATCTTCCGGTAGCGGGTGGCGACCTCGCGCGACAGTTCGAGCCGGTTGAGCGTCGACTTGCCGGCGACCGGCGCGCAGCCCTCACGGCGGGCCGCGAGCTTGCCGGCCAGCACCGCCATCATCGGGTCGTGACGGAGTTCGTCGTGATCGTTCAGGTCTTCGTAGCCGAGGGCGATGCCAAACACGCGCTGGCCGACGAGCGTGGCGACCGAGTGCTCGACGAACCTCGGGTCTCTCACGTCGCGGAAACATCCCGCAAGCCGGCCGACCAGATCGAGCCTTCGCGCGGCGGCGCCGAGCAACAGCCCGCCGGCGTCGGAGGTCAGCGCGCCGCCATCGAATTCGGCCACAACAGGGCGACCTTCGACCCGTCCAAACAGGCTCGGTTCTGCGCTACACTCCGTCTGCATCGGGCGACCTCTCTGAATAGGGTCAAGTCGTTCTCGCAAAACAACTTTTGCCTGATTCGGACGCCCGATGCACCCATCCTGTGTGAGAAATCCGGG
>NZ_QNRK01000082.1 GCF_003315135.1 Roseiarcus fermentans | reverse complement strand
AGCGCGTCGCCGTTGGCCACCCAGCGGCAGGCGGCGAGTTCGCGCACCTGCTTCTTGTCGAGCGAGGGCTGGGCGGAGAAGTCGAAGCCGTCGAGGTCGCGCAGGGTTGGGAAGTGGGCGATCTTGGTCGCCATCTCGACGCGCCGCTCGTCGCGCCGGCCGACCTCGCGCGTCATGAGCAGGGACACGGCGTCGCGTAGGCTCAGCTCGCGCTTGGCCGCCTCGTCGAGCAGGCTGTCGAGCTGGTCGCGGATGGCGGTCAGATGCAACCTGGTCAGCATGTCGGCGAGCGCCTCGCGGTCGGGGCTCATGACCAGGGCCCTCCCGCCGCCAGCTCGTACTCGGACAGGGGCCGCAACAGCTCGGGCTCGCCGGGGACCAGGGCCGGCGCGGTCGGCGGCGCGCCCGCCGGGATCGACGGCCGGCTCAGGGCGGCGACGCCTTCGAGATGAGCGGCGACCAGCGCCCGCTGGCGACGGCCGGCGATCTCGCCGTGGCTCGCGACCTCGTCGCCGCCGTGGCGGACGCCGATCCGCCCGCCGGCCGCCGTCACCGCCACAGTCTCGCCGATCAGCCGCCAGGGCACGCTGTACGAATTGGTGTCGACCTCGACCGTGGCGTCGCTCTTGACCCGCCGGACGAGTTCGCGGATCTCGCCGAACGGCGGCCGTCCGTCGAGCGGCCGGAGGGCTGCCGCCTCCTCGCGGGCGAAGCGCGTGATCGGCGCCTCGCCCGTCGTTCCGTGGATGCGAGAATCGGCGACCTCGCGCGTCCATTCGTCGAGATGCGCCTCGAGCGCGGTCCAGCCGGCGAAGCGGCGCCCCGCGATCGCGTTGTGCTTCACGTAGCCGACGCCGTTCTCGACCTTGCCCTTGGTCCGCGCCCGGCAGCGGGCGCAGGCCCGCGGCGTGAAGCCCCAGTAGCGCGCGAACGCGTGCAGCCGCTCGTTGAACCGCACCTCGCGCGTGACAGGATCGTGATGATCGACCAGCGCCCGGGCGTTGTCGAACAGAACCTCCTGCGGAATCCCGCCGAAATGGCCGAAAGCCGCCTCGATGCCGGCGAACCAGGCCGACTGCCGCTCGTGCCGGAAGACGCGCACGCACCCCCGCCGCGAGAAGCCCAGCGTCGCCACGAACAGGTGCAGCTTCACGTCCTCGTCGCCAATCGAGGCGTGCGCCTCGCCGAAGTCGATCTGAAGTTGCCGCCCCGGCGGCGTCTCGAACCGCAGCGTCGCCCGGGCTTCCGCCGCCAGCGACTGGCGCAGCCCCTCAACCGCCCGCTCGACCGTGCGCAGGCTCGCCATCACGCCCTGCTCGCGCACGAGGTCCTGGCGCACCACGTCGGCGTTGCCGCGGTGGCGGAAAAACCGCTCCGAAAGCCAATCCTCCAGCCCGTCCAGACGCTTCGCCCGCCGCGGCGTCCGGTAGCTCGCCCAGCCCCCGCCCGCCAGGTAACGCCGAACCGCCCGACGGCTGCATCCCAGTTCCGCCGCGATCCGCCGCTCGCCAAACCCCAACCCCCTCAGCCGCAGCATCGCCGCAACCTCGTCCGGCGTTCGCATCGATTGCCCTCGCAGCTCGTCAAGCCGCGAAAAGCACTCAGCCGAAACGTTAACCAAAGGCGCCTCCTCTCAGGCCGAGGTGGTACCCTTTTGCCTGTCGCCTCCGGTCCCCTTTTGCATGTCGCCCGACA
>NZ_QNRK01000081.1 GCF_003315135.1 Roseiarcus fermentans | reverse complement strand
TGGAACCCGGTCACCAACCTGAACTTCGACCTCGAGTTGATGTATCAGAGCACGAACCAGACCAAGCCCTCGGGCTTCCTCGGCACCGTCTACAATGTCGGCGGCGTCGGCGGCGCGGTCTTCGCCCCGGGCGCCTGGGAAGGCAACTCGAGCGGCTTCGCCGGCCGTCTCCGCATCACCCGTTACTTCTGATCGCAACCCGATCGGTTGGAACGCCGAACCCCGGAGCGCAGGCTCCGGGGTTTTTTGTGACGCGCCCTCCGCCCGATCCGGAACGCGGCGGCGCGAGCCCGGTCGCGGCATGGGCCGGACATCGAAAGGGGAGCCGCGTCGCCGAACGGAGGAGCTCGGCGGCGGGGCCTGACCACCCGTGACTCCGCCCCGGGCGGGGCGATGGACCGCGAAATCCGCCGCCGCCCGTGGAGCGGCATCCCGAACCGGACCGCTCGCGGCGCGAGCGCTCGAACCCGCTCCGGCGACGGGGGCCGGCGACGGGGCCGCGCAGCGCGCCGGCCCGCCTTGCGAATACGGGCCGAACGACATCCGACATCCCGGAAGCCCCCGAGCGGAACGCGCGCCCCGCGGTCGCGTGTCAAGCGACATCCGGAACTGCCCCCCTGGCGACACGAAGAGAGAACGCCGGCGGGCGGTCAGATCGGGGGCCGGTTGCGGTCGGTCGCGTCCACGGCGACGGGCTTCTGCGGGAGGCCTGATTCGCAAGCCTTTTCAAGAGAGCGTCCCTCGCGACGGCGCTTCCCGCCGGGGTGCGGGCCGGGGCGAGCCCGTCCTCTGCGGCCGCCGCCCGCCGCAGGGGCGGCGGACCACGCGATCGACGTGTCTGACATTGCGGCGGCAGTGGGGCCTGATTGCGTGACAATTATGCAACGGCGGCCTTCAAACTATGTCCATGGGGCGGAGTCTGACGCGAAGTTTATTGAACGGCCGGCGGGTCTCGGTATGTTTCCGACGTGAGCGGGAGATTCCCGGTCGCGGAAGGGTCGCAGCGTCCGTCTCAGAGGCAAACGCAGCGGCCCCGACAAAATCGGGAAGACGGAGCTGACCGGCTTCGGTTCAGGAGTTCGCGCGAGCGGGCTGGGGGACCGGAAACTGGAAGGAACCAACGCCCAAAAGGTATCAACTGGAGGTCACACATGACGCTCATCAAGAGCATTTTGCTCGGTTCGGCCGCGGCGATCGTCGCAGTCGCCGGCGCGCAGGCTGCCGATCTACCCACGAAGAAGGCCGCTCCTGTCGCGCAATACGTCAAGATCTGCAACGTCGGCGGCATCACCGGCTGGACCCTGCCGGGCTCCGACACCTGCGTGAAGTTCTCGGGCTACATCACCGCCCAGGTCGAGGGCGGCAACCTGTCGACCCAGTACAACCAGGGCGGCTACTCCAGCGTCTACAACGCCTACGTCGGCGGCGGCGGCTCGGATCCGACCACTCTCGCTAAGCTCGCCACGGGCGTGGTGTCCACCGGCGGCACGATCACCGGCGGCACGGCCTCGGGCGGCGCTTCGAGCCAGCGCATTCTGGTCGAAGGCAGCCGCAGCCAAGGCAACGATACCTGGAGCCGGAACGCGATCGGCTGGACGACCCGCGCCAACTTCGGCTTCGACATGGCTTCGAACACCGCCTATGGCCCGTTGATCGGTCACTTCGACCTCAACGCCAACATGGGCAGCGGTTTCGACAACACCGGCAGCGCGGTGCTGGTCAACACCGCCTACCTGACCTGGGCCGGCATCACCGCG
>NZ_QNRK01000080.1 GCF_003315135.1 Roseiarcus fermentans | reverse complement strand
GAGGTCTGGTCATGAGGATCGTTCTGATCCATCCGAACTACCATTCCGGCGGCGCCGAGATCGCCGGCAAGTGGTCGCCCGCCTGGGTCGCCTATCTCGCCGGCTACCTCAAGGCCGGCGGCTATTCCGACATCCGCTTCATCGACGCGATGACCGACGAGCTGAGCGAGGATCAGCTGCGCGCCGAACTGGCCAAGGAGGAGCGGATCGACGTCGTCGGCTGCACCGCGATGACGCCGTCGATCTACAAGGCCGAGCGCGCGCTTCAGATCGCCAGGGAAATGCACCCGAACGTGGTGACGGTGCTCGGCGGCATCCATGGCACCTTCATGTACAACCAGGTGCTGAAGGAAGCCCCGTGGATCGACGCGGTGGTCCGCGGCGAGGGCGAAGCGGTGATGCTGAACCTGGTCGAATCGGTCCACGCCGGGCGCTGGCCCAACGACCGCGGCCAGATCGGCGGCATCGCCTATCGCGAGGGCGACAAGGTCGTCGCCACCAAGCCCGAGCCGCCGATCCGCGACGTCGACACGATCGTGGCCGACTGGTCGATCCTCGACTGGAAGAAATACATCTATATCCCGATGAACACCCGCGTCGCCACCCCGAACATGGCGCGCGGCTGTCCGTTCACCTGCTCCTTCTGCTCGCAGTGGAAGTTCTGGCGCGACTATCGGGTGCGCGACCCGAAGCGGGTGGTGGACGAGATCGAGACCCTGGTGAAGGAGCACGAGGTCGGCTTCTTCATCCTCGCCGACGAGGAGCCGACCATCAACAAGAAGGCGTTCGTGGCCTTCTGCCAGGAGCTGATCGACCGCAACCTCGGCATCTACTGGGGCATCAACACCCGCGTCTCCGACGTGCTGCGCGACGAGGCCGAGCTGCCGTTCTACCGCAAGGCCGGTCTCGTCCACATTTCGCTCGGCACCGAAGCCGCAGCGCAGCTCAACCTCGATCTGTTCAACAAGGAGACGACGGTCGCCGAGAACAAGAAGGCGATCCGGATCCTGCGCGAGGCCGGCATCGTCACCGAGGCCCAGTTCATCATGGGCATCGACAGCGAGACCAAGGAGACCATCAACGAGACCTACCTGATGGCGATGGACTGGGGCGCCGACATGGCCAACTGGTCGATGTTCACGCCCTGGCCCTATTCCGACCTCTATCGCGAGATGGAGGACAAGGTCGAGGTGCTGGACTTCGAGAAGTACAATTTCGTCACCCCGATCATGAAGCCGAAGGCCATGGAGCGGGGCGAGCTGCTCGATGCGGTGATGAACAACTACCGCCGCTTCTACATGCGCCGGTCGCTGTTCCACTATCCCTGGATCCGCGACCCGCTGCGCCGCCGCTACCTGCTCGGCTGCCTCAAGGCGTTCCTGATCGCGGCGTTCGGGCGCCGGTTCTACGACCTCGGCCGGGTCGGCTACTGGGGCCCGCAGACGATCAAGAAGCTGAAATGGAAATTCGACTCGTCGCGCAAGCTCGACGAGAAGGTCGATTTCGGCGACGTCGCATCCTGGAAGAGCCGCACCGCCCGCAAGGAATCCGAAGCGGAAGCGCGCATGAAGGCGGCCGAGGTCGAACTCGGGCTCGACCTCGGCGACGCCAGGCGCACCGTCGCCGCGCCGAAGACAACCAGCCTGCTCGCCCACGCCAACGTCAACGACCTGGCGCAGGGCGCCTCGGCCTGCGGCGGCGGCGGCGACCAGCAGATGTCGGACGCCGACATGGAGGCGGCGCTCGACCGCGCCCGCGCCCATGCCGCCACCGCCAGCCCGAGCCGCGCCGCCGGCAACCCCCAGATGTCGGA
>NZ_QNRK01000079.1 GCF_003315135.1 Roseiarcus fermentans | reverse complement strand
TTCGGATCCGGGCGTCCTGCTTCCCGGCATCGACACGGTGACGGGAAACCAGACGCCGCTGGCGTCGCTCAGCGGGTTCGCGTCGTTGCCGGGCTACGGCGCGGCGATCACCTACGACAAGGTGAACAACATCGTCCGGATCTCGGGCAACGGCCTGACCGTCAGCGGATACAATTTCGGAACCGCCACCGTCTACGTCCAGGGCTCCAACATCACCATCACGAATTGCACCTTCACCGGCACCACCGGGTGGTACGCCGTCCAGGTCCTCAGCGGAAGCAACACGACCGTCTCCAACTGCACGTTCGTCGGCGATCCCACTTCGAAGAACGAAGCCGTCATCTACTCCACGGGTTCGGTCGCCATCCTCAACAACACGTTCATCAACACCCCCAACGACGGCATCGACGCCCAGGGTGGCGGCGTCATCTCGGGAAATTACTTCTCCGGCGCCGGCAACAACGGCGGCGGGCATGCGGACGCGATCTGGATCACCAACAGCTCCAACCCGATGACGATCAGCGACAATTTCATCTCCTGGAGCCTGAACCCGGCGTCGACCGTCAACGACGTCAACAACTGCATCCGCATCACCGGCGAACTGGGCCCCGTCAGCAACGTCACGGTCACCGGAAATTATTTGCTCGGCGGCTCGAGCACCCTGCAGGCGATCCAGGTCGGCGGGCAGGGCGCGCTGAGCAACGTCTCCGTCACCAACAACTATCTGGGATTCGGAACCTATTATTCCTTCTATCCCGGCTCGGCCGCCGGCATCACGGAATCCGGCAACGTCGTCTTCGACTGGACCAACCCCGCCTGGTCGACCAGCGCCTGGGCGGCCTACAGCGCGGCCGGCCCGTCCACCGCCTACGCCCTCACCGGAAACGTCAGCCAGTCGGCCGCCGGCTCCCTCACCCTCTACGGCGCCGGTCAGGCCAACCTCGTCATGTACGGCGGCAGCGCATATGAAACCAATTTCGTCGGCGGTTTCGGATCCCAGACCATCTGGTCCGGCGCCGGCGCCAACGTCTACACCTACCTCGCCGTCAGCGACTCGCCCGTCTCCCTCCCCGACACCATCGCCAACTTCGATCCCGCCAAGGACGTCATCGACCTGAGCCACATCGACGGCGATCTGGCGACCCCCGGCGTCCAGAGCTTCGCTTTCATCGGATCGGCGGCGTTCGACGGCGCCGGCCCCGAGGTCCGCGCCCAGCAGAACGCCAACGGCACCACGAGCGTCCAGGTCGCGCTCGCCGGCGACACGACGGCCGACATGCAGATCGCCATCACCGGCGTCGTCAACCTCACCAGCGCCAACTTCGCCCTGACCGCGGCCCAGTCGGCGACCGACATGGCCAACGGCGCGGCCATCACGACCTCGCTCGCGCCGCTCACCAGCTGGCCGCTCGCGATCGACAACGAGACCAACGTCCAGGGGCGGGCCTACTCGTCCTTCGCCGCGATCTGGTCGGGCAGCTACGTCGTCGCCGACGACCTCAACCTGAGCGCCTCGGCCGGCGAGATCGACATCCTCGGTCCGTCGGGGGTCGCCTACACCGCCATGACGATCGCCAAGGGCGGCGGCGCCGAAACCGTCACCAGCGACGGCAAGACCGCGAGCCTGACCTTCCATCAGACCGAGACCATCCAGGCCGGCTCCGCCCAGGCGCCGGAAACCTTCGCCTTCACCGCAGGCTTCGGAAACGAGACCATCAACGGCTTCGCCCTCTCGGGCCACAACGCCGACCTGCTGCAGCTGCGCGCCGCCGACTACGCCTATCTCACCCCCGCCATGACGCAGGCCCAGGACGTCGCCGCGGTGCTC
>NZ_QNRK01000078.1 GCF_003315135.1 Roseiarcus fermentans | reverse complement strand
GGATAGGGGTAGGGAAGGCTTTCGCCTCCCCTCCCTCCGAACCGTGCGAGCGGTTCTCCCGCACACGGCTCTCCGGTTGCGGATTTCCTCATCGGGACCGTCTCGCCTGCTCCCGGGCCGCTTCGAGGGTGAACAGCCCGAGGTTGGCGAAGAAGGCGTTGGGCCATCGTTGGTGGTCGTCGGCGCAGCGTCCGAAGCCGGGGCGTTTCGCCTGCTTGCGCAGGATGGCGCGCAGGCGTCGGCGGACGAAGCCGTCGAGGGACGGGAACTCCGGCTTGGCGGCGTGCTTGAAGTATTCGAACCAGCCGCGCAGCATCGGATTGAGGTCGGCGACGATCCGCGCCATCGCATCGCCGCGGTTGCGCTTCGTCTTCGCCCTCACCTTGTCCCGGATCGCCTTCCGGCTCTTGTCGCGCGCCCACCGGCGACCCGCCTCGAACCGGTACCCCAGGAACTCGAAACCCTGGCCCGGTCGTCGGCAGTCGCCGATGCGCGTCTTCGTCGGATGGAGGGCGAGGCCGTGGGCCGAGACCCACGCTTCGACCTCGGCGAGCGCCGCGGCCGCCTCCGCTTCCGTCCGGCACAGGATGACGAAGTCGTCGGCGTAGCGCGTCATCCTGCGCCCGCGCGCCTCCATCAGGAGGTCGAGCGGATGCAGATAGACGTTGGCCAGCAGCGGCGACAGAACCGCCCCCTGGGGCGTTCCCGCCGTCGGCCGCCACCTCGCCATCTCCGTCATGATGTCCTGGCCGAGGAAGCCCTCGATCAGCGCAAGGATCGCCCCATCGCTGATCTTCTCCTCGACGAGCGCCATCAGCCGGTCGTGCGGGATCGTGTCGAAATAGCTCTTCAAATCCGCGTCCACGACGTGGACGTAACCGTCCTTGATCAGCCGGTCGACTTCTCGCAACGCGTCCTTCGCGCCCCGCCCAGGACGGAAACCGTAACTGCCGTTCCGGAAAGAGGCCTCGAAGATCGGCTCGATGGCCATCTTCAGCGCCGTCTGCACGATGCGGTCCTTGACCGTCGGAATCCCGAGGGGCCGGGTTTTGCCGTCCCCTTTGGGAATCTCGACCCGCTTGACCGGGCTCGGGCGATACGTGCGCGCGCTCAGGCTTTCGCTGAGCTCGCGCAGATAGTCGTCCGACCGCGCCGCGAACCGCTCGACGCTCTCGCCATCCACCCCCGCCGCCCCCTTGTTGGCGGCGACCTTGCGCCACGCAACCTCGAGCGTCGAAGGCCGGATGGCCTTGTCAATCAACGAGAACCACTTGCCTCCCTTGACGCCGTTGTCCAGCGCCGACGTCATGCGCTCCGTCCAGATCGAAGCTTCCGCCCAATCCCAGCGGGGATCGCGGGCCTCTGACCCTTGCTTAGCCCTCGCGGGCACTGCCGGGCCTGTCGCTTGCTCCTCTCCAGCCAAAGCCGCCTTCCGCTTCCTGCCTCCCTTCCCTCGGGGCGGTTTTGCTCGCCGACCCTCTCGCGGCTTTCGCCGCAGCGGTACTATGAAGGCTCTGACTCCCGCCGCCCTCACCCGAGGCGACGGGTCTCTCCGCTTCCTCCGCTTCGCCTTCCCGACGTTCCGTCCTCAACCACGTGAGCCGCCCGAAGGTCGCTTTGCCATTCGCCTTTAGCGCCTTCGGCTGTTCCGGGCTTCGCCCTTACCCTCGCAAGCTCGCCACGGCATCCCGCCGAATCAGGTTCGTCATCCTACGGACCGCCGGTTCGCCTCCAGTTGCTTCCCACCCCGCCTCGCGGCGACGCGGTTACCTTCGACTTCCGGGCTCGCGAACAGCCCGGGCGTGGACTTCCACCACGCTGACAAAGCGTCCTCGCGGACGCACGAGG
>NZ_QNRK01000077.1 GCF_003315135.1 Roseiarcus fermentans | reverse complement strand
TAGCCCGTCTTCGCGGATTCGGCCAATTTTCGGGTAGCGGCGTGAAGGAAAGCAATGGCTTGAGCGAAAAGGTCTTCACTACAAGAGGGGTTTTTCGAGGAGCTTGACGGCGGCGATTCTCGGGGGCGGCTGGGCCGGGAGCTGCAGCTTCAGGCGGTCGAGGAGGAGGCGCAGGTCGGGCTCGGGCTCGGTGAAGCGGGTGAGGACGATCTCGCGGCCGTCGGTGGTGGGCAGATGCACGTCGATCATCTGCTGGGCTGCGAACTTTGCGAGCGCGCTGCGCGCGGTCAGGCCCGGGGCGAGGCTGTGCAGGCGGCGGGTCAGGGTGATCTGCAGGCAGTAGGCGAGGAAGGCGATGAAGATGTGCGCTTCGATTCGCCTCTCGTCCTGATGGAACACCGGGCGGATCGCGAGGTCGCCTTTCAGATTTCTGAACGCCTCTTCCACTTCTACGAGCTGGATGTAATACGCCCAGAGCTTGGCCGGATCGTCGTGGGTCAGGTTGGTGCGCAACAGATAGCGGCCCTCGCGGCGCCGGACCTTGCGCAGCTTTTTGCGGTCGAGCGCGTAGGTCAGCGCGCCGGTCGTCTTGTCGACGTCGGTTGTGACCAGCCGCCAGGCGGAGGGCGCCTTCGAGCGCGCCGCGCCGAGCTTCATCAGCCGTTCCTCGCGGGCGATGTCCATCCCGGCGAGTTTCTTCAGCCTCCCCCACAGCCACTTGAGCTGCCGCCGCCGCATCGCGCGCTCCTTGCCGACGCGATCGGCGCTCTGGGCGAAGACGTAGAGCTCGTCGCCCTCGGCGAGGAGCTTGACCTCGACGCCCTCGCGCGCCGTCCGCCACGGCTTGTCGACGAGCTGCTTCTCGAGGCGGTTGAGGCGCCCCTTGGGCGTCCCGACGAGGTAGCGCACGGGCGGGTCGGAGGCGCGCATCTCGGCGAGAACCTCTTCCGTCGGCACGCCGCGGTCCATCACCCAGACCCGCCGCGCCTTGCCGTACTGGCTCTCGATCTTTTCCAGAAAGGATCGCAACGTGCGGCTGTCGGCGGTGTTGCCGGGCAGGACCTCGT
This sequence comes from Roseiarcus fermentans, assembly GCF_003315135.1. GTDB lineage: Bacteria > Pseudomonadota > Alphaproteobacteria > Rhizobiales > Beijerinckiaceae > Roseiarcus > Roseiarcus fermentans. The sequence goes on along the minus strand of NZ_QNRK01000077.1, from coordinate 865 downwards.
AGGCGAGCGGCAGGCCCTCGGGGGTGACGACGAGGGCGATGACGAGTTGCGGGCAGTCGGCCGCTTGTCGCGGCTGTAGCCGTGGCGGCGCTTCGAGCCCTCGGGCAGGTCGGAGGCGTTGACCTCGAAATAGGTGCTGGTCAGATCGTAGAGCAGAACGTCGAAGGAGGCGTTGAAGAGGTCGCGCCAGCGTTGCGTCAGATGCGAGAACAGAGCCTGTTTGTGCTCGAGCAGCTTGTCGTGGCAGGCGTAGAGCTTGTGCGCCTCCGCGAGGCCGAAGTCGGAGCCGAGCAAATCGGCCATGGCGCTGTCGAGGAACCACTGGCGGTGCAGCCGCCACTCGCTGCCCGGGTCGATCAGGCGGTAGGTCGCCAGCACCTGCAGCACGTCGGCCCAGCGCGTTCCCTTGCGGCTCGCCGGCAGGCGCTCGGCCCAGAACCGGTCGAGCTGCAACTCGCGCCACAGGACGGAGGCGAGCCAGCAGGCGCCCCACTGGCGCGGCCGGCAGAGCCGCATCTGGCTCAGGCGCAGACGCACGATGGAGTCCTCGGCGGCCGGGAGGTCGCAACGCTCGTCGGGGAACAGGGACAGCGAACGGGACGCGCCGGCGTCGTCGTCGAACACCTCGATCGCCCTGCGCCAGGCTTCGGCCTGGGAGGAGTTGATCTCGCCAAGGTAGAGGACATGACGCTGCACCACGCGGCCGTTGTCCAGCCGCCGGCTCTCGACGACGCTCCAGTAGAGATGCGTCTTCCCGTCCTTCCGCCGCTCGGTCTTCCTCAGGAACATGGCGGAATGCAGTGTGACACGGATGGCCGAGTCGAGGAATCCGGCTCACCCAAGCTTGGTCTTCACTACAGCCGAT
>NZ_QNRK01000076.1 GCF_003315135.1 Roseiarcus fermentans | reverse complement strand
ATGCCCGCCTCCCGCGAATCATGGCCCTTCTATCTATCACGCTGTTTCCGCTTCAGGAATCCCCAACCATCGAGTCAATCACGCGGAAACCGTATTAGACAGCCGTAAGGCCGGCCGTCGACTGGCAGGTCGATACCGGCGACGTAACTGCTTAGGTCTGAAGCCAGGAAGAGGGCGGCGGAAGCGATCTCGTCAGGGCGCGCCAGGCGCGCCAGAGGGGTCATCGCCGTGAGCATGTCTGCGGCGTCGCCGACCCGGGCGCTCTCAGCCGCGACGGCCGCCATGGCCATACCATGTTGGTCCGCCCAGGGCAGACCTCTGACGCCCGCCTCATCTCCACCAATGCCGCAGTCATGATGAATAGCAGCGCGAGCGCCAGCCTTGGCCGAGAAATACGCCGCGTAAGCCGTGGCGTTCGAACCACCAACAACGATGCCGCCATTTGCTTCTGGAGAAAGCCTTACGACGCCGTCGATTACAATAACAGGAACGTTCATGCCGTTGCTGCCCCCGCGACAACCGCAATCGTGGTGTTTAATAGAGACATCTTGATTCCTTCTTCGTTGGGGCAGGGCCGGTCGCGCTTGATGGGCCCTCGCTGATCAGGCCGCCTTCCTCTCGGCGCCGAAGACGAACATGAGGATTACGCAAGGGTCGTCCGAGCGGTTGTGGAATTCGTGGAAGGCGCCGTTCTGAACGAAGAAGTCGCCCTCCTTGGCTGTGGTCGTGTGCACTTGGCCGTCTTCTCCCGGATAGGCGATATCCACTTCGCCCTTGAGCACCACCGCGAGATCGATGGTGTCGGTCCGGTGCATCGCACCGCCGTGCTTGCCTTGGGTCATACCTCCGCCGGCGCCGAAATCGATCTTGGCCATCAAGCTCCCGAGATCTGTCGCGCCCGCCTTCTCGGGGGGAACGACTTGGAGATCGACGCGGACTGAATCCTTTGGCCCGAAGATCCCAAGTCGCTTGTATTCACCGAGAACTTGCTCAGGCGTAAGGGGTAGCTCGGGAACCTTGTCGAATCCCCAGATATTCGTAACCCTGTCAGCGGTTTCAGTATCGAGAAGATCGTCCACTTGCATGACGACACCGGCCTTGCTCTCGGCGCTCACGATTCGTCGCATCTTCATCTCGGCTTCTCCTCGGAAAAATAGCTGGCTTCGCCGCAAGTGTCGGTGAGTCCGATCGATCCCATCGCAGCACCGCGCATTGAGCGGCGCGACCGGCCAACCGTCGTACTATATCGTACGCTACAGAACCAGGCGGCCGACGTCAACGATTTTATAGTGCATGATATAAAATATTGACTGCAGGTAATGTAGCGGTCACTATATCACGCTCGCGCTCCTCGGGGCCGGAGGCTGGCGCCCGCGCGTATTCGCCAATTGCAAAGCCGCCGGCATCGCGACGGTCCCAGGGTGCGGTCTCGCCAATGAGGAGCCTTCGATGACAGACACAGCGAGCCACTCGGCCCCAGAGCGTGGGAGATTTCGCCGCGCCCTTGCGGGCGTCGGAGCCTTCCTGCAAGCGCTGGAGTCCACAAGCTTCGACGACACGCTCGATCGCATCGAGCGCCTGGAAAGGGAGGTAGGACGGCTGACGGAGGAACTGCGCCAAAGCCGGGGTCCGGCGGCGGTCGAAGCTCAGAACCCTAGCGCCGCTGCGTCAGAGCATTGACTCGGCCGCTGGCGCGCTTCTCGCATCGACCGAGCGCACGGAGCCGATCTGATGTGACTCGCCGTCGCCTCAATCGCCCGCGGCCAAAGCGTGGGTCACCTGGCGTTATTGTGTATCGGTCGCTAAACTATCTTGACGTACGCGCGGCCCACCCATACTGTCTGTCAAACGACATCCGAAAGGGGACCGGCGGCGACATCGAAAAGGATACCACCGGAAGGTTGGGATGATCCGCGTTTTGCGTCCCGCAGGGAGGC
>NZ_QNRK01000075.1 GCF_003315135.1 Roseiarcus fermentans | reverse complement strand
GCGAACTTCCATTACAAGCCGCTGTGGGAAGCGGAATTCTGGCATTTCGACCAGGCCAAGACCGCGGTCGTGATGGCGGACTGGTACAAGCCGCTCGACCCGCGCCAGTTCTACTACGCGACCTACAACATCGCCCGCGCCGCCATGCATCAGTCGGTCGATCGCAACTTCGCCTTCATCGAGGAGCGCGGGCTGATCGACAAGCTCACGCCCGACGCGAAGGCGGCGATCGAGCGCGGTCTGTTGCCGCTGCGCCACCTGCACTGGGGCTCGAACATGAACCTGAGCGAGGCCTGCCAGCGCGGCTACGGCACGGCGATCACCGCGCCGTGCATGTTCTCGGCGATGGACCACCTCGGCATGGCGCAGATCGTCTCGCGCATCGGCCTCGAGCTCGACGGCCAGACCGGCGCGAGCCTCGACAAGGCCAAAGAGACCTGGCTCGCCGACGACGCCTGGCAGGGCGTGCGCCGGCTGATCGAGGACACGTTCGTCGAGCGCGACTGGTTCGAGCTCTACGTCGCCCAGACGCTCGGCGTGAACGCGGTCCTGTTCGACATGGCCTACAAGCACATGGACGCCGCCTGGCGCGACGGGGCGATCCCGGTGGCCATGCTGACCGAATTCATGTCCGACTGGCGCGCCGAGGAAGCCCGCTGGAGCGACGCCGTCGTCAAGACGGTGGCGGCCGAGAGCGACGCCAACAAGGCGCTCGTCTCGGAATGGGCGAAGCGCTGGATCGACCGCGCGACCGAGGCGGCAGAGCCGCTCGCGGAAGCGCTCGACGTTCCCGGCGCCGCCAAGGCGGCGGGCGACGCCGCCAGGACCCGGGCGCGCGCGCTCGGTCTCAACGTCTGATCGGAGGGGGAAACATCATGGCGCAAGTCGCCTCGCTCACTTTGCTGCACAACGACGACGCCCGCCCGATCATCGAGGCGATCCTCGCCGACAATCCGGGCGTTCGCGTGCTCGACATGCCGGGCTGCGTCAAGCTCGACCGCGACATGGAGCTGGTGGTCAACCGCGCCTCCGTCGAGGAGCGCATCGGCCGCACCTGGGATCCGCAGGAAATCCATCTCGTGCTCGTCTCGATGGCGGGCAATCTCGACGAGGACGACGACCATTTCCTCGTCGGCTGGAAGCACTAACAGACTCTGGGAGGACGGCATGGCGGCCAAGAAACTGGGCTTGAAGCAGCGCTACGCGCACATGACCCGCGGTCTCGACTGGGAGACCTCGTATCAACCGATGGACAAGGTGTTCCCCTACGACACGTTCGAGGGGATCAAGATCAAGGACTGGTCGGCGTGGGAGGACCCGTTCCGCCTGACCATGGACGCCTACTGGAAGTTCCAGGCCGAGAAGGAGCGCAAGCTCTACGCCGTGCTCGACGCCTTCGCCCAGAACAACGGCCAGACCAAGATCTCCGACGGGCGCTACGCCAACGCGCTCAAGCTGTTCCTGACCGGCGTTTCGCCGCTCGAGTACTCGGCCCACCGCGGCTTCGCCTTCGCCGGCCGGCATCTGCGCGGCGTCGGCCCGCGCGTCGCCTCGCAGCAGCAGTCGGTCGACGAGCTGCGCCACTTCCAGACCCAGGCGCACACGATCAGCCACTACAACAAGTTCTTCGACGGCATCAGCGAGTTCTCCCACATGCACGACCGCGTGTGGTATCTCAGCGTGCCGAAGTCGTTCTTCGACGACGCCCGCAGCGCCGGCCCGTTCGAATACATGATCGCGATCGGCTTCGCCTTCGAATACGTGCTGACCAACCTCCTGTTCGTGCCGTTCATGTCGGGCGCGGCCTACAACGGCGACATGTCGACGGTGACCTTCGGCTTCTCGGCGCAGTCCGACGAGAGCCGGCACATGACGCTCGGCATCGAGGTGATCAAGTTCCTGCTCGAGCAGCACCCGGACAACCTGCCGATCGTGCAGAAGTGGGTCGACAAGTGGTTCTGGCGCGGCCACAAGGTGCTCGGCATCGTGGCGATGATGATGGACTACATGCTGCCCAAGAAGGTGATGTCCTGGCGCGAAGCCTGGGACATCTACTTCACCGAAGCCGGCGGCTCGCTGTTCCAGGATCTCGCCCGCTACGGCCTGCGCCCGCCCAAATACGCCGACCAGGCGACGGTCGAGGCCGACCACGTGTCGCACCAGAACTGG
>NZ_QNRK01000074.1 GCF_003315135.1 Roseiarcus fermentans | reverse complement strand
GTTCGAGTGCGCTCTGGGTTGGGAAATCGCAGGGCGGTACAATCAGGAGATACATAGCGCGCTTCTGCGTCCGCCCATTGCGGTCTGGGACGAACACGAGGCGTCGACCCCACTGAGAATGCCAAAAGATCGAATGGCTTTCTGGGTGTCGTTCCTTCCCGACGCCTATCGGAAGCTGAGACCGGACGGCATCTGGATTCATGATCTCCCCTATTGGTCGAACGCCCTGTCGGCCGAGGTCGGCAGGCACGCGGGGGACTTGTTGATCAAGTATGACCCCCGAGACGTGTCGCGGATTTTTGTCCAACACCCAGTTTCGGGCCATTTCTTGGAGGCACGCGCGCGAAATCTCGGATTCCCTGCGATCAGCCTGCGTGAATGGAAGTTGGCGCGGAAAGCGGTGCTGAAGAAGGGCAGGGGAGAGCGTGACGACGACCAGATCATGCGAACGGCGCTCGCCCAACGCCAAATTGTCGCCGACGCAATCGCCAGGACGGCGGCGGCGCGCAAAACGCCACCACCGTCTCAAATAGTCGGGGATGACTTCGACGCGGGATCGATGACCGGCATCGACTCACGCATACCTAGCGCGTTGGAGCTTTTGGAACGACAAACCGATGTTCAAGCCAAGCCACCTGACGGATGAAGCGGCGAACATCCTTTCCGGAGCGACTGACGAGCGGGTCTATTTTATCCAATCGAAGCGCTGGGTCGCCTATCCAAGAGCCGTCCAGATTCTCGAGCACTTGAACAAAATGCTCAAGCATCCGCGCACCACGCGGATGCCCTCGCTGATCGTTTACGGCGACAGCGGCATGGGAAAGTCCATGCTGGTCGACAAGTTCAAAGCGGACTGCGCGGCGGGCTCCGCAGCCGACTCGGCGCCAAACCGCAACAAAGTCCTCGGCGTCGAGCTGAGCGGGCGCCCCACCGAGCGAAGACTCTTTTCTCAAATCCTCGCCGCTGTGGACGCGCCCCACAGCCCGCGCGCTGGCATCGTCGATGTGGAGCGGGGCACCCTCAACATACTTCGCGAGATCGGCGTCCAAATCCTCGTCATCGACGAGATCCACAATATCCTCGCGGGGTCCTGGCGCGAACAGCGCATCGTCCTGAACACCCTTCGCTTTCTGAGCAACGAGCTGAAGGTTTCGCTCGTCTGCTTTGGGATCTTGGAGGCGAGGGACGCCATCAACGGCGACGTTCAATTGGCGCGCCGCTTAGACGCGGTCACTTTGCCGCGATGGACCGCCGACAAAGAGTTCGAACAGCTCGTCCTCGCAATCGTGCGCAATCTCCCTTTGCGGGAGCCAAGCGTGCTGACCGTGAAGGGCCTGCGCCGCGTTCTCCAACTCAGCGGCGGCGTCAGCTCCCGCATTTTTCGCATGCTCAACGACTTGGCGATTCAGGCGATCGAAACGGGCGAGGAACGCATCACCGACATGTCCGTCGAAACCTATAAGCCGATTTCGGAAAACGAGGTGGCCTTCCAATGAGCGGCGGGATCGAGGCCAACGCCAAACCCTTGCCGGTGGTCCTCAAGGCCGCGCGCGATGAATTGCTCTCGTCTTGGCTTGCCCGGCACGCCCGGTTCTACGGCGTAACGGGTCCATTCTTTGCGAAGTGGCTCGGCCTGGGCGACATCCGGCTCTCAACGCTCGACCATCGTCTCGGCTTGGGGCAGGTCACTCGATTGGCGGAAAAGTTCCGCTGCGATCCCACCGCGCTGATCGACATGACCCATATCGACAAACGTGACGGCCGAGTTGGCGAGCTCATCAGCCGCGGTAGGCAACCACAAATCTGCCACAACTGCGCCGATCGCTACGCGCAAGACGGCGCGGAAGGCGCTGTTTCAAAACATTGGAGCAAGGCGTGGCGAATTACGTGCCCCGTTTGCGGTGTCGCCCTCACCGACACAAACGAGCATCGCGGCAGTCGGGTGACGCTCTTGGAGACGACGCCGTTCGAAGGCCTATGGCCAGAGGCCGTCGCAGGCGAGTGGATCGTCGAGAAATATCTCAGCGACGAGCGACGCGAAGAACAGTCCCCGATCGCAATCCTGCGGCTGCTGTTGGTTCAGACTTGGAAGCCCATCGCCGGCGATCACGAACATCCTGTCGTCGGATGGGTTTTGGGCACGCTTTTCCCGGAATTTGATGCGCGCGCGCGACCCATCAAACGGCTCGTGACGCATGCCGCGATCGCCACGCTTCCGATCGAGTTTCGACCGGCGCTGCTCGCCGGGCTGGCGCGCGTTGCGGCCGATCCGGCGGTGATCCACGATCTACGAAAAGCGACTCTTCTACGAGGCCAACGCAACTTCGATAAATTCTGCCGTGAGGCCAAACTCGAACTGCCAGAGGCAGCCGCCTCAAGCCATCAATAGTGAGAATTCTGCCAGATGCAATTCTCACTATTGATGGATATTGCCGAAAATGTTTTCAAATTCTCACACCAAGATGGCTCCTGACA
>NZ_QNRK01000073.1 GCF_003315135.1 Roseiarcus fermentans | reverse complement strand
GTTCGTCCCAGACCGCAATGGGCGGACGCAGAAGCGCGCTATGTATCTCCTGATTGTACCGCCCTGCGATTTCCCAACCCAGAGCGCACTCGAACGTAACCGGTACGAGCACCCCACGCGCTGATGCAGAGGAGGGTGTGGACGGCGCCCTGTCGCGGATTGACGTTGGCTCGGCGGGATGGCGTCGTCGCTGCGCGAGGAGCGGCGGCATGGCGATCGAGGACGAGCTTCGCGAGCGATTGAGCAAGGTGGAGGCGCTGTTCTTCGGCGCGACGACCGCGGGCGAGCGCGAGGCGGCCGGGGCCGCGGCCGAGCGTCTGAAGGCGAAGCTCGCCGAAGCGAGCCGCCTCGATCCGCCGGTCGAGATGAAGTTCACCATGCCGGACCAATGGTCGGCGCGGTTGTTCATCGCCCTTTGTCGCCGCTACGGGTTCAGGCCATTCCGGTATGCGCGTCAGCGCAGCACCACGATCATGGTCAAGGCGCCGCGGCGCCTGTTCGATGCGGTCGTGTGGCGGCAGTTCTCCGACGTGCACACCGATCTCTGGACCCATTTCGAGAAGACGACGGAGCGCCTGATCCGGGAGGCGATCCATACGGACACGGCCGACGCCGAGCTCGCTCCCGAGCCGATCGGGTTGAGGTAGGCGCCGGGCTTCAGGCGGCGCTTTTCGCCTGAGCCGCTTCCGGTTTCCAGTTCCAGGCCAGAAGCTCATGCAGGCGGTCGTTGGTCGTGCGGCCGGAGACCATCCGCTCCAGCACGTCGGTCAGGTAAGCTTCCGGGTCGAGACCATTCAGTCGAGCCGTGTTGAGGAGCGAAGAGAGAATCGCCCAGGTCTCGCCCCCGCCTTCGTCGCCGCTGAACAACGAATTCTTTTTTCCGATTGCAATTGGCCGGATCGAACGCTCGACCGTGTTCGTGTCCGGCTCGAGCCGCCCGTCGTCCAGGAACGCCGTCAGACCCTCCCAGCGCTCGAGCGTGTAGTCGATTGCCTTGATGAGCGACGACTGTCGCGAGATTCCGTCCTTCACCGCCTCAAGACGGGCCTTCAACGCCTCCATCAGCGGCTTCGTCTCGGCCTGCCGCGCCGCGCGACGTTCCCCGGCGTCGAGGCCGCGGATCCGCTCCTCGATCGCGTAGACGGCCGCGATGCGCGCGATGACCTCGCTCGCGAAGGGCGAGTTCGTCGTCTTGTGCACCTTCACGAAGTTGCGGCGCGCGTGGACGAGGCAATACGCCAGCCGGACCTTGCCCAACATCTTCGCGTCGCCCGCGAGCGAGGCGTAGGCGGCATAGCCGTCGACTTGCAGCACGCCCTCGAAGCCGGCCAGCTGCGCCACGATCTCCTTCTTGCCGCGGCCGCCCGCGAACACGTAGGCGACCGCCGGCGGCGCCGGTCCCTTCCACGCCCGATCATCCGTCGCATGCGCCCAGAACTGGCAGATCTTCGTCCGGCCCCGTCCCGGGTCGAGCACCGGCATCGGCGTCTCGTCGCAGAACAGCCGGTCGAAGCGATGCATGGTCTTCAGTTGCAGATCGTAGAGGCCCTTGACCATCCAGGCCGCGCTCCCCATCCAGCGCGCCAGCGTCTGGCGGTCGACGACGACCCCCTGGCCCGCCAGGATCTGCGTCTGGCGATAGAGCGTCGACTGCCAGGCGTACTTGGCCGCCGCGATGTGCGCGATCAGCGCCGTCGTCGCCATGCCTCCCTCGACGAGCCGCGCCGGCGCGGGGGCCTGGACGATCGGGCCCTCGCAGGCGCGGCAGGCGTATTTGGGGCGGATCGTGCGCAGCACGCGCAGCCACGCGGGTACCCGGTCGAGCGCTTCGCTCATCTCCTCGCCGATCCGATGCATCCGGCCCGTGCAGCACGGGCAGAGCGTCGACGCCGGCTCGATCACCTGCTCGACCCGGGGCAGATGCGCCGGCAGCGCGCCGATGTTGCGCCGGGCTTTGCCCCGCTTCAGTTTCGGCGCATCCGATTCCGGTGCGTCGTCGTTGGCCGGAGGCGGCGCGGCCGCTCGTTCCAGATCCAGCGCGAGCTGCTCGGCGCAGACGATCGCCGAGCGCTCCGATCGCGTGCCGAAGATCAGGCCCTTCAACGTCGCGATCTCTGCGCGCAGATCGTCGTTCTCGCCGTCGAAAGCGAGAACCATCTCGGCGAGAGCCGCAGGGTCCTTGGGGAGATCTTCGGGGCGAAGCGCCATCTCGGAGAGCTATCCGAAAACGCTCGGAGTCGCCAGCAAAACAAGGCGACTCAGGCGACTTTCGTCGGCCGCTTCGTCACCCTCGGGACCACCCGCGACCACTCCGAGAGACCCTCGATCAGCATCGCCAGTTGCGCGCCCGTCACGCGCATCGTCCCCGCGCGAATGGGAGGCCAGGCGAAGCCGCCTTCCTCGAGCCATTTGGTCGCCAGAACCAGCCCTGAGCCGTCAAAAAACCAGGAGCTTCAAGCGATCCGATCGCTTCGAGCGGAACACGAAAACGTCGCCGCTGTAGGGCTCGCCGCCCAACCCCTCCGCCACCAGCGCGACCAGACCATGCACGCCTTTGCGAAAATCGATCGGCTGCGTCGCGACGAACACCCGGACCTCCGGGCCGAACGAAATCACCGCGTCGACCTCACCGCCGCCAGCACGCGCTCCAGCGTCGCGGCGTCGACGCCGACGGGCACGCGCACCGTCGCGCCGGCGATCGTCACTTCGATCCGCTCCCCCGGACGCGCCACGACGCGAGGCTGCTCGATCGCGTCCGCTCGCGCTTCGACGGCGTCGTCGAGCCTGAGCTGCACGAACAACGGCCCTTTGCTCGACGCGAGCCGCGCCTTGCGCCGCCAGACGTTGAGCAACCCCCGGCTGACGCCGTTGCGCCGCGCCACCTCGGATATATTCACCTCCGGCTCGGCGCTCTCGGCCAGGATCCGCGCCTTCTCCGCGTCGCTCCAGTCGCGCCGACGACGGCGTCCCGTGATCACCTCGACGCGCTGATAAGAGCCGGCATCATGCCTGGACTGATGCATGGAATGAGCGCCCCGCGCAGTGTCAAACCTCGCGCGAGTCTCGCTCAGCCGAACGCCGCATACGAGGTGGGACCGTCGTACCGGTTACACTCGAACTCTCGGAAGGTCATGGCCGAGAAACGGGCGGGGTCGTTGTCTTGCCGCGCCGTGGGGTTGGCGAAGGTCGTCCCCGGATAAAAATG
>NZ_QNRK01000072.1 GCF_003315135.1 Roseiarcus fermentans | reverse complement strand
CTGGGTGGCGCGGCGCAGGAACGGCCGGCCTTCGGCCCTTGGCCAATCGACCAGCGTGGCCTGGGTCCAGGTCGCCTTGAGGTTGCCGGCGGAGGCGGCTTCGACCTTCGCCGCGCCGGCGGGGTCGCCGACATACCAGACGGCGTCGACGCCGTCGTGCTCGGCGAGGGTGAGGGCGAGCGCGTTCGCCTCGCCGGTCACGATGTTGACGACGCCGCCCGGCACGTCGGAGGTGTCGAGCACGGAATAGAAGTCGGTCGCGGCGAACGGATGCCGCGTCGAAGGCACCGCGACGACGCAATTGCCCATCGCGACCGCCGGCATGACGAGCGAGACCAGGGCGAGCAGGGGCGCCTCATCCGGGCAGACGATCCCCATCACGCCCCAGGGCTCGTTCATCGCCAGCGTCACGAACTTCGACCGGGTCGCGTGGACCGCGCCGTCGTACTTGTCGGCGAAGCCGGCATAGAAGAACGCCCGCCGGATCGAGGCGTCGACCTCGGCCGCCGCGGCGCGCGGCGCGGCGCCGGTCATGGCGCTCAGCCGGTTGGCGAACTCGTCGGCGCGGGCGGCGAGGTTCTCGGCGACGTAGTAAAGCACCTGCGCCCGGGTGTGGGCGGTCGCGGCGGCCCAGGACGACGCCTTGGCGGCGGCCTCGACCGCATTGCGGATGTCCTTGCGGCTTCCCAGGCCGGCGAGCCCGACCGCGCGGCCCCTGGGATCGAGGACCGCGTAGCTCGCCCCGGAGTCGGGCCGCGCCTGCTTGCCGCCGACGTAGAGCTTGGCGGTGCGGTCGATGCCGATTCCGCCCTCGCCCGCCGGGGTCGCGCCCGGCAGCGCGCTCGGCGCCGACGTCTTCGCCCCATAGGGTTTGCCGCCGGCGACGTCGGCGACGCGATACGCGCAAAAGCCCTCCCGGCCGCCCTCGCGGCCGAAGCCGCTCTCGCGGTAGCCGCCGAAGCCGGACGCCGCGTCGAACAGGTTCGTCGCGTTGATCCAGACGACGCCCGCCTTGATCCGCGCCGCGACATCGAGCGCGCGGTTGACGTTTTCGGTCCAGACGGAGGCGGCGAGGCCGTAGCGGGTGTTGTTGGCGAGCGCGACCGCTTCGTCCGGCGTGCGAAAGGTCGTCGTCACCAGAACCGGCCCGAAAATCTCCTCGCGCATCAGGATCGAGGCGGGCTCGACGCCGGTGACCAGGGTCGGCGGATAGAACGAGCCCTTCGCCGGCAGTCGCTCGTCGGCGCGCCAGATCGCCAGTCCCTCCTCGGCGCCGGCGCGCATCAGGCGCTCGATCCGCTCGAGCTGGACCGGCGCGACGATCGCGCCGACGTCGGTCGACTTGTCGAGCGGATCGCCGACCCGGAGCTTCGCCATGCGCGCGCGCAGCCTGGCGTGGAGCGCCTCGGCGATCCCCTCGGCCGCGAGGAGCCGCGAGCCGGCGCAGCACACCTGGCCCTGGTTGAACCAGATGGCGTCGACGACGCCCTCGACGGCGCTGTCGAGGTCGGCGTCGTCGAACACGACGAACGGCGATTTCCCGCCGAGTTCGAGGGTCAGCGCCTTGCCGGTTCCGGCCGTGGCCTTGCGGATCGCCCGCCCGACCTCAGTCGAGCCGGTGAAGGCGACCTTGTCGACGCCCTCGTGCGCCGCCAGCGCCGCGCCGGCGTCGCCGTCGCCGGTCACGATGTTGACGACGCCCGCGGGCAGCCCCGCCTCGATGCAGATCTCGGCGAAGGCGAGCGCCGTCAGCGGCGTGTATTCGGCCGGCTTCAGGACGACCGTGCAGCCGGCCGCGAGCGCCGGGGCGATCTTCCAGGCCAGCATCAGCAGCGGGAAGTTCCACGGGATGATCTGGCCGCAGACCCCGACCGGCTTCGTCCCCGGGAACTCGCTGTCGATCAGCGCGGCCCAGCCGGCGTGGTGGTAGAAATGACGCGCGACCAGCGGCACGTCGATGTCGCGCGATTCGCGGATCGGCTTGCCGTTGTCGATCGTCTCCAGCACCGCCAGGAACCGCTCGCGCTTCTGCACGTGGCGCGCGAGGGCGTAGAGGAAACGCGCCCGCTCGTGACCGGAGAGCGCCGCCCATCTCGGCAGCGCCTTGCGCGCCGCCGCGACCGCGGCGTCCACGTCGGCCGCGGACCCTTGCGTGGCGCGCCCGATGCGCGCGCCCGTCGCCGGGTCGAACACGTCGAACAGGTCGTGGGCGGGGGTGAAGCGCCCGCCGATGAAGCAGCCGAAACCGGCCTCGCGCGTGGCGAGCCAAGCCCGGACGGCGTCGCTGCTCTCGGGCGAAGGGCCGTAATCCATCGTGCGAAGAATGTCCTTGACGAGCGCCATGAAGAAACCCTCACGCCATCGCGTGGCGATAAGCGGCCGAATAGCGGCCGGTGGCATAATGATCGAGCTGCCGCTCGATGTCGGTCAGCAATCCGCTCGCGCCGATGCGGAACAGGTCCGGCTGCATCCAGGCCAGACCGAGTTCCTCCTTCATCAGAATGAGCCAGGCGAGCGCGTCCTTGGCCGCGCGCAGGCCCCCGGCCGGCTTGAAGCCGATGTCGACGCCGACCCGTTCGCGATAGTCGCGCAGGGCCCGGACCATGACCAGGCTCACCGGCAGGGTGGCGTTGACGTCCTCCTTGCCGGTCGAGGTCTTGATGAAGTCGGCGCCGGCCTGCATCGCCACCATGCTCGCCGCATAGACGTTGCGCAGGGTCTTGAGCTCGCCCGTGCCGAGGATCGTCTTGAGGTGGGCGCGTCCGCACGCCTCGCGCATCGCCGCGATCTCGTCGTAGAGCGCGGTCCAGTCGCGCCCGAGCACGTGGGCGCGGGTGATGACGATGTCGATCTCGGCCGCCCCCTCGCCGACCGCGAAAGCGATCTCCTCGAGCCGCAGTCTCAGCGGCATCAGCCCGGTCGGAAAGCCGGTCGCCACCGAGGCCACCGGAATCCCCGAGCCTGCGAGCGCGCGAACCGCGTGCGGAACCATGGTCGGGTAAACGCAGACGGCGGCGACGGTCGGCGCCTGGTCCTCGAGCCCGAGCGCCCTCAGCAGCTCCTCGCTCAGCGGGCGGCGCGCCTTGGCGCACAGCCGGCGCACCCGGTCCGGCGTGTCGTCGCCCGAAAGCGTCGTCAGGTCGATGCACGCCAGCGCCTTCACCAGCCACGCCGCCTGGTATTCCTTCTTCACCGAGCGCCGCGTCGTCAGCGTCGCAGCGCGCCGCTCGACCGCGCTCGTATTCACCCCAACGCTCTCGAACCACGACGGATCGAGCCGAACGCCGGGATTG
>NZ_QNRK01000071.1 GCF_003315135.1 Roseiarcus fermentans | reverse complement strand
TACCGGATTGCGGCGGATCCTTCGCAGTTGCGGCATCAGCTTGCGCTGACGGGGCGGCAGGCCGGTTCGGAGGATCTGGTTCGGGCGGCGAACGTTCTGGCGCTGAAGTCGCGGATCGTGAAGGGGGTGACGGCGAAGCGGCTCGGGGCGCTGCCGGTTCCGGCGATCGTGGAGCTGAAGGGGGGCGCGTACGCGGTGCTCGCGGTCGGCTCCGAGAAGGGCAAGGTGCGGCTGGTCGATCCGGTGGCGCGCACGGCCAGGGAGGTGGATCTCGAGGCGGCGGCGGCGCTGTCGTCGGGCTCGGCGATCCTGGTGACGCGGCGCCTGGCGGGGGCGGGGATCGATCCGACCACCTTCGGCTTCCGCTGGTTCTGGCCGTCGATCCTGCGCTACAAGCGGCCGCTCGGCCACGTTCTGGTGGCGTCGCTGTTCGTGCAGCTGTTCGCCCTCATCACCCCGATCTTCTTCCAGCTGGTGGTCGACAAGGTGCTGGTGCACAAGGGTCTGTCGACGCTGGTGGTGCTGGTTGTCGGCATGGTGACGCTCGGGCTGTTCGAGACGGCGCTGCAGTTCCTGCGCACCTACACCCTCAGCCACACCACCAACCGGATCGACGTCGAGCTCGGTCGGCGGCTGTTTCATCACCTGTTCCGCCTGCCGCTGGCCTATTTCGAGACGCGCGCCGCCGGGCAGACGGTGGCCAGGATGCGCGAACTGGAGACGATCCGCGGCTTTCTCACCGGGCAGGGTCTGACGGCGTGCCTCGACCTGGTGTTCACCCTGGTGTTCATCGGGGTGATGTTCCTCTACTCGGTCGAGCTGACGCTGGTGGTGCTGGTGTCGATCCCGGTCTACGTGCTGATCGCGGCGCTGCTCCGGCCGATTTTGCGCGAGCAGATCGGCGAGCGGTTCAACCGCGGGGCGCGCTCGCAGCAGTTCCTGGTCGAATCGATCGTGGGGGCGCAGACGCTGAAGGCGGCGAGCGTCGAGCCGATGATGCAGGCGCAATGGGAGGAGCGGCTGGCGTCCTACGTGTCGAAGTCGTTCGACGCCGGGGTGACCGGGGCGGCCGGGCAGGGGATGATCCAGTACGTCAGCAAGATCACCACGGCGCTGATTCTGTTCTTCGGCGCCGAGGCGGTGATCGCGGGCGCGATGTCGGTGGGCGAGCTGATCGCGTTCAACATGATCGCCAGCCAGGTGGTGCAGCCGATCCTGCGGCTGTCGCAATTGTGGCAGGATTTCCAGCAGGTGCAGGTGTCGGTGGCGCGGCTGGGCGACATTTTGAACAGCCCGACCGAACCGGTTCCGCAGAACCTGCTGACGCTGCCGCCGCCGCAGGGGGCGATCGAGTTCCGCAACGTGACGATGCGCTACCGCCCCGACGCGCCCGACGCCTTGCGCAACGTGACGCTGTCGATCGCGGCGGGCGAGGTGATCGG
Organism: Roseiarcus fermentans; assembly: GCF_003315135.1. Taxonomy (GTDB): domain Bacteria; phylum Pseudomonadota; class Alphaproteobacteria; order Rhizobiales; family Beijerinckiaceae; genus Roseiarcus; species Roseiarcus fermentans. Next base: position 2,139 of record NZ_QNRK01000071.1, on the reverse strand, counting down.
GATCGTGGGGGCGTCGGGTTCGGGCAAGTCGACGCTGACCAAGCTGATCCAGCGGCTGTACGGGCCGCAGCTGGGGCAGGTGATGATCGACGGGGTTGACGCGGCGCAGCTCGATCCCGGCTGGCTGCGGCGCCAGATCGGCGTGGTGCTGCAGGAGAACCTGCTGTTCAACCGGACGATTCACGAGAACATCGCGCTCGGCGACCCGGCGATGCCGCGGGCGGCGGTGATGCAGGCGGCGCGGCTGGCCGGGGCCGACGAGTTCATCGCCGGGCTGCCGCAGGGCTACGACACGATGATCGAGGAGCGGGGGGCGAATTTGTCGGGCGGGCAGCGGCAGCGGATCGCGATCGCGCGGGCGCTGGTGACCAACCCGCGCATTCTCATTCTCGACGAGGCGACCTCGGCGCTCGACTACGACAGCGAGCGGATCATCCAGGACAACATGCGCGCGATCGTGCGCGGTCGGACGGTGATCGTCATCGCCCACCGGCTGGCGGCGGTGCGGCCGTGCACCCGGATCGTGGGGATGAGCCGCGGCGAGATCGTCGAGGCGGGGACGCACGAGGAGCTGTTGCGCCGCCCGGGCGGGCTCTACGCCCACCTGTGGGCGATGCAGAGCGATCAGGCGAGGACGCCGGCATGAACCAGCGCACGCCCCCTCCGGCGGAGGCGCCGCGCGCGCCACAGCCGGCGTCGCCGCCGCGCCCGGCCGTTTCGGGCCGCGACCGGGAGTTCCTGCCGGCGGCGATCGAGATTCTCGAGTCGCCGCCGCCGCCGGTTCCGCTGGCGCTGATGGCGATCATCTCGCTGTTTGCGCTGACAGCGCTGGTGTGGTCGTTCGTCGGCCGGCTCGACGTGCACGCGGTGGCGCCGGGCAAGGTCGAGACGGCCGGCTATTCGAAGGTGATCGAGCCGCTCGATCCGGGCAAGATCGCGGCGATCCACGTCGCGGCGGGGAAGGCGGTCAAGGCGGGCGACCTCCTGTTCGAGCTCGACCCGGCGGAGGCGGGCGCGGACGCCGCGGCGGCGCGCGACGCGCTCGACGCCAGCCGGGCCGAGATCGGGCGGCGGCGGTTCGCGATCGAACAGGTGCGGGCGGCGGGCGAGGCGGAGGCGCGCGCCGAGGCCGGCGAGGCGGCCGATGCGGCGGGCGCGGCGGACGGACCAGCCGCGAAGGCCGGCGCGAAGCCGGCGAGCCCGGCGCGGGCGGGGCCCGCGCCGAGCCCGGTGGAGGCGCTGGCGGAGCGGCCCGACGCGGCGATCGCCTGGGACGAGGGGCTGCCGGAGGCGTTCCGGATGCGCGAGGAGGCGGTGCTGCGCGCCGATCTGACCCAGCTCGCCGACGCGCTCAAGGCGCTCGACCGGCAGATGGCGCAGAAACGCGCCACCGTGAAGCGGCTCGACATGAGCATCGCCTTCCAGAACACGCTGATGGAGACGCTCTCGCAGCGCGTCGCCACCCGGCAGCAGGCGATCGACCTCAACGTCGGCACCAAGATCAACCTGTACGACGCCAAGGAGGAACTGGAGAAGTCGCAGTCGCAGCTCGCCTCCGACGAGGGCCAGCTGATCGAGACCGACGCGGCGCTGCGCGAGCTCGAGAGCGAGCGGATGAAGGCGGTGTCGCAGTTCATCGCCGACAACGAGAACAAGCTGGCGGAGGCCTCGCGCAAGCGCGACGAGGCGCGCCAGTCGCTGGCCAAGGCGACGGCGCGGCTCGAGCGCACCCGGCTCGTCGCCCCGATCGACGGGGTGGTGCAGCAGACGGCGGTGACGACGGTGGGGCAGGTGGTGACCACCGGCCAGCAGCTGGCGGTGATCACGCCGGCGGGGGGCGAGCTTCAGGTCGAGGCGCTGGTGCCCAACCTCGACATCGGCTTCGTCAAGCTCGGGCAACCGGCGGCGGTCAAGGTCGACGCCTTCCCGTTCACCCGCTTCGGCGTCGTCCCCGGCCGGGTGGTCAAGATCGCGCCGAGCGCCATCGCCGAGCAGGAGGCCAAGCGCGCGCTCGCCAACGCCGCCTCCGCCGCCAACGCCGCCCAGCAGCCCGCCACCGCCCCCGGCCAGCCCGACAGCTTCGTCTTCCCCGTCACCGTCGCGCTCGACCAGAACGCCATGACCATCGACGGCGCCCGC
>NZ_QNRK01000070.1 GCF_003315135.1 Roseiarcus fermentans | reverse complement strand
CGGCCCGAACTAACGAAACGGCCACCAGATACGCATAAGGGGACGAATAGAGAACGTTGCGCCGTGTGGGCCGCGGAACTCCGCCGAGAATCGCTTGCTCGGGTTCGGCCGGCCGATCGGCGAGGATGTCGGGAAACAGATGATTTCCGACATCTCCTCGGCAGGGCGAAAAGCTGCTCGCCACGGGCTCAGAAACTGCACGACAAACCCTGTCGGAATGTGAGACTGTGCGGAAACTCGCTGGATGGGGTTTTCCGTACATGCTGGTCGGGTACATGCGCGTGTCGACGAACGGCGACCGTCAGGTTCTGGACCTGCAGCGTGACGCGCTTCTCGCCGCTGGGGTCGATGAGCGTCACCTGTTCGAGGATCGGGCTACCGGAAGCCGCGGCGATCGCGCGGGCCTCGCCAAAGCGCTGGCCTTCATCAAGGCCGGCGACTGCCTGGTCGTCTGGAAGCTGGACCGGCTCGGTCGGTCGCTGCCGCACCTCCTCGACACGGTGACCGATCTCAGGAAGCGCGGCATCGCCTTCCGCTCGCTGACCGAGCAGATGGACACGACCACGCCGCAGGGCGAGTTCCTGTTCCACATTTTCGGCTCTCTCGCCCAGTTCGAGCGATCGCTGATCCAGGAGCGGGTCCAGGCCGGGCTCGCTGCAGCTCGCCGGCGCGGTCGCCGCGGCGGTCGTCCCGTCGCCATCGACGCCGAGAAGCTCGCCGCGGTGACGGCCGCGCTCGACGGCGGGGCCACCAAGGCCGCGGTCTGCCGGACGTTCGGCATCAAGCGCAGCACGCTCCTCGACTCCCTGGCCCGGATCGGTTGGTCTGCGGGGGTCAAGGTCGAGGAGGCATGAGTGGCGCGACCGCAGCGATTGAACGAAGCCCAGATCGCGGAGCTGTTCGATCCGCCGACCGAGCAACGGGAGCTCGTGCGCCACTTCACACTGTCGGACGCCGATCTCGGAGCGATCCGGCGTTGCCGCGGAGATCACAACCGCCTCGGCTACGCTCTCATGCTTTGCTACCTACGCCATCCCGGCCGAGCGTTGCGCTCCGGCGAGCGTCCGCCTCCGGCCTTGCTCGCATTCGTCGCCGAGCAGATCGGGATTCTTCCGGACGCGTTGGACGAGTATCTCGCGTCTGAGCGGAACCGCCAGCGTCATGCCGTCGAATGTCAGGAGCAGCTCGGGCTTCGTCCGTTCGGAAAACGCGCCGCGGCCGGATTGGCGAGCGCCCTTCTGCCGCAAGCCATCGAGGATGATCGGCTCGCCCGTCTGGCGGAGCTGGCGCTGGAGACATGCCGGCAGCGCCGGATCGTCGTCCCGTCGCCGCCTGCGCTCGAGCGGCTCTGCGCCAAGCTCCGCCACCTGGCCCGCCGGGAAGTCTATCGGCGGCTGACCGATGGTCTCACCGCCGAGCAGCGACGCAGGCTCGATGCGCTGACGCAGCGCCGGGAGGAGACCAACCAGAACTGGCTGACCTGGTTGCGGCAGATGCCGGAGGCCGCCAAGCCGGGCGCCATGCTCGGTCTGACCGAGCGCCTGGAGCATGTCCGCGCGATCGGGATCGAGCCCGGCCGTGGACGGTTGGTCCACCAGGCGTGCCTTGCCCTGCTTGCTCGCGAGGCTGGCCGCACCACCGTGCAGCATGTCGCCGGCTATGAGCGGCAGCGCCGCCACGCGACGCTGGTGGCCATCAGCCTGGACCTCGCCGCCAGCCTGACCGACCAGACGATCGACCTGTTCGACCGCCTGATCGGCGCCATGTTTCGCAAGGCCGAGGGTCGCCATGCCCGCGCCTTTCAATCCGACGCCCGGGCCATCAACGAGAAAGTCCGTCTTTACGCGAGCGTCGGCGCTGCGCTGATCGCCGCCCGTGAGGACAACCTGGACGCCTTCGGCGCGATCACGGCGGTGATCCCGTGGGAGCGGTTTCGCGCGACCGTCGCCGAGGCCGAGACGCTGGCGCGACCGCAGGAGTTCGATGTCTACCAGAAGCTCGGCGAGCACTACGCCGGGATCCGACGCTGGTCGCCCGCCTTTCTCGACACGTTCCAGTTCGAGAGCGTGCCGGCCTCGGCCTCGCTCCTGCGCGCCATCGAGGTGCTGCGCGCAGCGAACCGCACGAGCGCGGCCACCCTGCCGAAATCCGCCCCGACCGGGTTCGTTCGGCGGCGCTGGGCGCCTTACGTGCTGCCCGGCGGCGCCATCGACCGTCGTCATTACGAGCTCTGCGTGCTCACGGAGTTGCGCGACCGATTGCGCGCGGGCGACGTATGGGTCGTCGGCAGCCGGCAATACCGCTCCTTCGAGGAACGGCTGATCTCGAAGGAGGCCCTGCAGGACTTGCAGCAGACCGACACGGCGCCGGTCGCGGTCGAGGCGGATTTCGATCGTTTCATCGAGAGCCGTCGCGCGCTTCTGGACGAACGGCTGGCGGCGATCGACGCCCGGGCGAAAGGTGGCCTGTTGCCCGACGTGACGATCGACAAGGGCGTGCTGAAAATCGCGCCGATCGCGAAATCCACGCCGCCGGAGGCCGACGACCTGGCCGCTCGCCTCTACGCCATGCTGCCGCGCATCCGCATCACCGATCTCCTGGCGGAAGTGGCGGTATGGACGCTCTTCCCCGACTGCTTCACCCATCTGCGGACCGGCGAGGCGGCCGCCGACAGCCGCATCCTCATGGCGGCTCTGCTCGCCGACGGGCTCAATCTCGGCCTGACCCGCATGGCCGAAGCGTGCAGCATCGCCAGCCTCGGCCAGCTCGCCTGGACGGCCGACTGGCACATCCGCGAGGAAACCTATGCAGAGGCGCTGCGGCGTCTCATCAATCAGCAACAGCGCGAGCCGTTTGCGGCGATATTCGGCGGCGGCGTTGCTTCGTCGTCCGACGGGCAGTTCTTCCAGGCCAGCGGGCTCGCCCGCGCCGCCGGCCGCCTCAATGCCCATTATGGCCAGCAACCGGGGTTCAAGGTCTACACCCATATCTCCGATCGCTACGGGCCGTTCTTCACCAAGGTGATCGCGGCGACGGCGAGCGAGGCGCTGCATGTGCTCGATGCGCTGCTCTATCATCAGAGCGAGGTCGCGACCCGTCGTCACCATACCGACGGCGGCGGCGATTCCGATCATGTGTTTGCGCTCTGCGCTCTCCTCGGCTTCCAGTTCGCGCCGCGCATTCCAGGCCTGAAGCACCGCCGGCTCTACAGCTTCGGCAAGCCGTCGGACTACCCGACGCTCGAGCCCCTGATCGCCGGGCGCATCAATGTCGCCCTGATCCGCGCCCACTGGTCGGAAATCCTGCGCATCGTCGCGTCGCTTCGCACCGGCGCCGTGACCGCCTCGCTGATCATGCGCCAGCTCGCCTCCTATCCCCGGCAGAACGGCGTCGCCGCGGCGCTGCGCGAGCTCGGTCGGCTGGAGCGAACCCTGTTCACCCTCGACTGGATCGAGGATCCCGAGCTGCGGCGGACGACCGGCCAGGAGCTCAACAAGGGCGAGGCCCGCAACAGCCTGGCGCGGGCGGTCTTCATTCACCGGCTCGGCGAAATCCGCGATCGAACATACGAGAACCAGCAGCACCGCGCGTCCGGCCTCAACCTGCTCGTCACCGCCATCATCCTCTGGAACACGCGATACCTCGAGCGCGCCGTCGCCGCCCTCCGTCAGACGGAGAACGTTCCCGATCATCTGCTGGCTCACCTGTCCCCGCTGGGCTGGGAGCATGTGAACCTGACCGGGGACTACGTGTGGGGAGCCACACAGGCCATGTCGGAAAACAATGCCGGATTGAGACCGCTGCGCACCTTATCCGAGGCATTGCTCAGAGCCGCCTGACGTTCCTGCTTTGTCTCCTTATGCGTATCCGGAGGCCCTTTCGTTAGTTCGGGCC
>NZ_QNRK01000068.1 GCF_003315135.1 Roseiarcus fermentans | reverse complement strand
GCGCAGAAAAATCGCCAGCTGGGACGTCGAAAGGCTCGCCGAGATCCTCATCGGCAAGAACGGTTAAGGCACATTAACCCGGATTCGGAGCCCTGGCGGGGGCGGCGGCAGCCGAAAAAAGTCCTTGCCGGGTCATCTTGCGTGCGGAGCCGGCCGCGAGGGGGCCAAGAGTGGCGGCGGGAGAACATTGTATTGCGAGAAAGAGAATTGTGGACTATTGTATTTTCGATTGAGCAGAACGCTGTTTGACATCCGGAAGCGGAATCCAGCGCGCGCGCGCGCCTGCCGTCGGCCTGGGCGGCGGCGGAGGATGCGGAGCGCGGCGCCCCGCTCTTACGCGCGGCCAGGGAGTTGCTGAGTGACAGCCAAGCCGGGAGGAGGCAGTGGGCAGTGGGCAGTAGGCAGGCAGTGGGCAATCCCTCTCCCTCAGGGAGAGGACAGGCCGCGAAGCGGCCAGGTGAGGGGGCGCCACGCCGACGGTCGGCGTTCCGAGCCCTCATCCTGCCGGGCTTCGCCCGGCTGTCCTCTCCCCAAGGGAGAGGGCGGCGCCGGCTTGGGAGTTACAAAGTGACGTAACTGCCAAGGTGGACGCCGAAGAGCGCCGTCATCGCGAGCGAAGCGAAGCGATCCAGGGCCGCTGGGCCGCTGTCGCGCCCTCTGGTCGTCCAGCCGCCCTTCGTTGCGAGCAGAAGACGGAGCGATTTTTTCCGCAGGAAGCAAGCGGCGGCATGGATTGCTTCGTCGCTTTGCTCCTCGCAATGACGGGGTTGGCAGTTACAAAGTGACAGGTTTGGGCGCCCAAGTCCCTGAAAGGATGGGGCGCCTGCCAGGCTTGCAGGCTGGGAGCGCGGAGGACGGAAAAAAGACTCCCGGCCGAGGTAACCGCGGTCGCCTCGGCGACGTAGAGACGAGCGTCACCCTGTTGGAGACCCTTGCGCCATGACCGACGCTTTCCGCCCTATTTCGACCCGCCTCGCCGCCCTCGCGGCCGTCGCGACGCTCGCCGTCATGTCCCTCGCTTTTTCGTCGCTGCGGGCGCAGGAGGCCCGGCGCGTCCCGCCGCCGGCCCTGGACGAACTCGCGACCGGCGCAAGTCGCGAGGTGGCGGTGCTGGCCGGCGGCTGCTTCTGGGGCGTCCAGGGGGTGTTCCAGCATGTCGACGGCGTCGCCTCCGCCGTCTCGGGCTACGCCGGCGGCGCGGCGGCGACGGCGCACTACGACATGACCAGCGAGGGGAACACGGGCCACGCGGAGTCGGTCAAGGTTACGTTCGATCCGAACAGGATCAGCTATGGCAAGTTGCTGCAGATCTATGTCTCGGTCGCCCACGATCCGACCGAACTCAACCGGCAGGGGCCGGACGAGGGGACGCAGTATCGCTCGGCGATCTTCCCGACGAGCGAGGGTCAGGCCAAGGTGGCGGAGGCCTATATCGCGCAGTTGAACGCAGCGCACGCCTTCGCCGCGCCCGTCGTCACGACGATCGAGCCGGGCAAGACGTTCTATCCGGCGGAGGCCTATCATCAGGACTTCCTGGTCCGGAACCCGACCTACCCGTACATCGTGTTCAACGACCTGCCGAAGGTCGAGGCGCTGAAGCGCCTGTTCCCCGAAGTCTATCGCGCGACGCCGGCGTTGGTCGGGGCGAAGTCGTAAGCCGCAGGCGCGGTCAGCGATCGGCGACAGGAGCGGGCCGACTACAGGGGATCGCCGATCCTGAGCCCGATCTTGCCGAACTGTTTTCCGGACTCGAGGACGTCGAGCCCCGCGGCGATGTCGGCGAGCGCAAACGTCCGGTCGATGTGCGGCGTGAGTTTCTTGTCGCCGATGAAGGCGATGAGGTCGCTGAGTTCCGCCCGGTTGCCGAGAGTCGAGCCGAACACGGTCAACTGACGGATGAACAGGCGCTGCAGATCGGCCGACGGGTCGCCGCCGGTGGTCGCGCCGCAGGTGACGAGGCGGCCGCCGCGCACCAGCGCCTTCATCGCCGTCGGCCACACCGCCTTGCCGACGTTCTCGATCACGACGTCGACGCCGCGCCTGTTCGTGAGCGCCATGACCTGGTCGAGGACCGACGAGCCGCCCTCATCGAGAACTGTCTCCGCCGCGCCGAAATCCGTCATCCGGGCGAGTTTGCCGGGATCGCGCGAGGTGACGATCGCGCGCGCCCCGAGCGCGCTGGCGATCTGCGTCGCCGCCAGCGACACCGACCCGCCGATGCCGAAGATCAGCGCCGTCTCGCCCGCTCCCAGGCGCGCCTTGGTCACGACCATGCGCCACGCGGTCAGCCAGGCGACACTGAGCGAGGCCGCCTGCACGAAATCGAGCGCCTCGGGCTTGTGCACGACGCTGCCTCCGGGGGCGGCGACATATTCGGCGAATGTCCCGTCCACCTGCTCGCCGAAGAGTTTTCCGCGGGTGCAGAGGACCTCTTCGCCCTTCCGGCAGAATTCGCATTGCTCGCACGGCTGGCCGGGATAGATCACGATCGCGTCGTCGGCGCGGAAGCGCGACCCGGTGTCGGCCTCGACCACGACGCCCGCGCCGTCGAGCCCGAGCGTGATCGGCAGGCGGTGGGTGATTCCGGCGCCGGAATTGCGCATGTAGAGGTCGACGCGGTTGAGGCCGCCGGCCGCCATGCGGATCAGGACCTCGCCGGGCTTTCGTTGCGGGATCGGCAAGTCGTCGAGTTTCAACACGTCGTTGCCGCCGTGACCGTGAATGCGCGCCGCGAGCATTTTCAGCGTTCCTCCCCGAGGCGTTTCTTGCAAAAGGCGGCGATCGCGTCGAGCGTCGCCTCCGGTTGCTCGAACTGCGGCGCGTGGCGACAGTCCGGAAGGTCGAGGCTCTCGACCGGGGTCGGCGCGATCCTCTCGATCGCGCGCGACTGCGCGAGGGTGAAATAATGGTCGTCGCGGCCGGCGATCAGCAGCGCGGGCGCGCGCCAGCGGGCGACGAAGTCCTCGATCGTCCAGCCGAGCACGCCGGGGTCGGACCAGAAGCCGCTCCAGCCGAGAAAGGCGCAGTCGACGTGGGCGTGATACTTGGCGAGCCGCGCCTTGAGTTCACCCGACTCGTAGGCGCGGTTGACCTCCTCGATCCCCTCGAAGCCGTAGTTTTCGGCGAACACGTGCGGGGCGAGCAGGACGAGGCCCTGAACCCTGTCGTCCTGCGTCTCTCCTGCATAGATCGCCGCGATCGACGATCCGTCGCTATGGCCGACCAGGACGCCGCGCCGAAAACCGAGCGCGCCGAGGACGACGGGCAGAACGTCGCGCGCCTCGCGCACGAGGTAGTCGGGCGGCCGGGGGAGGGGGATCGGATCGGAGCGCCCGTAGCCGGCCCGGGAATAGGCGAACACGCCGCAGCCGGTCGCCTCGGCGAGCTTCTCCGGCACGTCGCGCCACAGCGCGACGCAGCCGAGGCCCTCGTGCAGCAGAACGATCGTCGGCGCTTCGTCCGGCGGCGGGCCGTAGGCGGCGGCCTCGAGCCGCTTGCCGTCGGCGACGATCGCGCCATGAGGGGAGTCTGTCCAGGAGAAGGCTTTCACAGCGGGAACCGGCGCCGTTTAGCGAGGCGGCATGCCCTCGAAAGTCGGCAGCCCCTCCGGGAGGCAATGAAAAGCCTGTCGGTCGCTGGCGTAGATCGCCATTTGCGCCGCTCCAAACTGGCTGGGATCATCGAATGTTCCGACCTTGAGAATGACGAACGGTAGATCGGGGCGGAGCGTTGTCAGATGCGTGCCGCAATCCTCGCAGAACTCCCGCGTGACGGCTTTTTCGAGGTCGTCACGCTTGAACTGGCGAGGCGCGCCGCTCGTGTACCTGAAGCCCTGCGGCGGCATGACCATGAACATGTTGGGGGCGCCGCCGGAGAAATACTGGCACGGGCGGCAAAGGCATTCCGCCCTCAGCCGAGGTTCTCCCACCGCCTCGTAGCGGACCTTTTTGCAGTAGCACCCGCCTTCGACCTTCATGGTTTCCTCCCCTCGGCGTCCGCGGAGCCTTGTCGACCGCGGCCTCGCCCATGAGGCCCGGCGGGGAAGAGGACGTCAAGGGCGGAGCTCGGCCTACTCCGCCGCGATCTTCAGCGCCCGGATCGCGTTCTCCTTGAGGATCAGGTCGTGCACCTCCGGCTTGAAGCCGGCTTCGCGAAAATCCTTGATCCAGCGGTCGGGCGGGATCAGCGGGAAGTCGGAGCCGAACAGCATCTTCGTCTTGAGCTGGGAGTTGGCGTACTGCACGAGCTGCGGCGGGAAATACTTCGGGCTCCAGCCCGAAAGATCGATGTAGACGTTGGGCTTGTGCAGGCAGACCGACAGCGCCTCGTCCTGCCACGGCCACGACGGGTGGGCGATGATGATCGTCATGTCGGGGAAATCCACAGCGACGTCGTCGAGATGGATCGGGTTCGAATATTTGAGCCGCATTCCGCCGCCGCCCGGCATGCCGGTTCCGATGCCGGAATGGCCGGAGTGGAACACCGCCGGCAGCTTGTAATGCGCAATCAGCTCGTAGAGCCCGTAGGCCATCGGATCGTTGGGGAAGAAGCCCTGCACCGTCGGATGGAACTTGAAGCCCTTGACGACGCCGCCCTCGATCAGTTCGCGCGCCTCGCGCACGCCCATCTTGCCCTTGTGCGGATCGATGGAAGCGAACGCGATCATCATGTCGGAATTGGCCGCCGCGGCTTCCGCCACCTCGTCATTCGGGATGCGGCGGTTGCCGATCTCGAACTCGCTGTCCACGGTGAACATGACGAGCCCGATCTTGCGCTCGCGATAATAGGCGACCGTTTCGGCGATGGTTGGCCGCTTGCCGGCCTTGAAGTATGTGTTGGCGGCGTCCTCGTAAGGCTGCCAGAAGGCGTCTGTCGGGCAGCGGCACGACACTTCGGCGTGAGTGTGGACGTCGATGGCGACGAGGTCGGCGACCTTCATGGAAAGACTCCTCATTGTGGCCGCGCTCGCTGAGCGCGGGACCCGGTCCGCGACCGCGTCTACAGGGCGGCCGACGCGGGCGCGTTCAAACGATCGTCCGCGCCGAGGGCGTAGCGTCGAAAAGCTCCTCCACCACGTCGGCGCGCAGCGCCAGCACGGCGCGCTGGTTGATCGAGCCCTTGTCGGTGAGTTCGCCGCTGTCGAGCGAGGGAGGATCGTCCATCAGGATGAGCCGGGCGAAGCGCCCCGAGCTGCCCCCGGCCTTTTTGTTGAAGGCGGCCAGCAGCGTGGAAAAGGTGTCGCGCACCTTCGGATGCAGGCACACGTCCGCGTCGCTTGCGTCGTCGCTCAAGCCCGCGAGCGCGCGGCACTCGGAGACGTTCGGCACGACGAGCGCGGCGGCGTCGTCGCGGTCGTGGCCGGCGACGACGAGATCGGTCACATAGGGCCCGAAATGGGCGATGAACCGGATCCTGAGCGGCCCGACGCTGACCCAGGTGCCGGTGGCGAGCTTGAAATCCTCCGCCACGCGCCCGTCGAACACGAACCCCAGTTCCGGATCGCGCTCGTCGAAGAATTTCAGCGCGTCGCCGAGCTTGTAATAGCCCTCCTCGTCGAAGGCGTCCTTCGTCAGGTCCGGCCGGCGCCAGTACCCCGGGGTGATGCTCGGACTCTTCAGCCGCGCCTCGAGCTTGTCGCCGTTCGGCACGAGCTTCAGTTCCACGCCGTGGTTGGGAATGCCGACCACGCCCGGCGCGCACGCTTTTTCGGTGACGCTGAGCGCCGAGGGGCCGGTCTCGGTCGAGCCGAGCGAGGTCAGGATCGGCACGACGTGCCCGACCGTCTCGCGGCCGAGACGCTCGAACGCCTCGCGCACGTGGGGCGCGAGCGCCGCGCCGGCGTAGACGAAGGCCTGCAGGTGCTGGAACAAGCCCTTGCGCAGGTCCGCGTCGTGCTCGGCATACGGCAGCAGCATCTCGAAGCCCTTGGGCACGTTGTAGTAGATCGTCGGCGACACCTCCTTGAGGTTGCGCACGGTCGCTTCGATCGCGCCGGGCAGCGGCCGGCCCTCGTCGATGAAGTAGGAGCCGCCGCCTGACAGAACGAGATTGAAATTGTTGTTGCCGCCGAAAGTGTGGCTCCACGGCAGCCAGTCGAGCAGCACCGGCGCCACCACGTGGTAGCTGGGATTGACGCCCCTCAGCATCGCCTGGTTGGAGGTCATCATCTTCTGGGTGTTGATGACGCCTTTGGGCGTTCCGGTCGAGCCCGAGGTGAACAGGAGTTTGGCGATCGTGTCGGGGCCGACCCGGGCGTGGGCCGCGTCGACCTCGGGGCCGGCCGGCCTTGCGATCAGGGCCTCGAAGGTGGACGAGGGCCAGTCCTTCGGCGGGTTGATCCCGGCCACGACCTCGGTCGCCTTCGGCACCCCGGCTGCGAGCGCGAGCGTGAATCTGTCGCCGTCGGCGACGTAGACGAGGCCCGGCGTCAGTACGTCGAGAATGGTCTTCAGCTTGCCGTAGTCCTTGGCAATTAGCGAATAGGGCTGCGAGACCGGCGCATAGGGGACGCCGGCGATCATCGCGCCGAGGCCGATCAGCGCGTGGTCGACGCTGTTTCCCGACAGGATCGCGACCGGACGCTCGGGCGAGAGCCCCCGATCGATCAGCCCCTGCGCAATCCGACGGGCGAGGTCGCGCGCCTCCGCGTAGGTCACCTTGCGCCAGCCGCCGCCCCGGCGCTCGGCGATAAACACGCGGTCGGGCGCAGCGCGCGCCCAGTGGTCGAGCCAGTCGGTCATCGACCGCGGATAGGGCGCGAGCGGCTCGGGCGACATGACGATCATCGACCCGTCGCCGCGCTTGTCGACGGTCACGTGCGGCGGACCGAACGTCAGCGGGATTTTCATGCGTTGGTTCCTCCCCGGATTGGACTGGACGCTCGTCCCGCGCCGACTCCATCGCTCACGGGTAAGCCGAGCGCCTGGCCTGCACTGAGCATGCCCTTGTCAAAGGTGTATATGAGTTTCGCGCGACGATTGGCTGCAACTGCGAGATGGGGGCATCGCCGGCGCGCAGACCGGTTTCGTAGGTGCAGGTACCGTCGCGCCCGCCGCTGATGACCCGCGTTCGCGCGTCACGCACGAGCAGCTTCCTGGCCGGAACGGCCTGCCGGATGTGGGCTGCGGGCTTTCCGTGCCGCGGGATCACCGCCTCCTCGCCCGCTTCCGCCTTGTCGAGGAGCTCGGCCGGCCTTCGCCTGAGCCAGATTGACAGTGAGCATTGCGATCTCCTGTATGACCAGAAGACTGGTCATAGTTTTCGGAAGGCGGCGCCTGCGGCGACAACCTCAACTCTGCCGCAGCACCTTCCCCGCGCGCTTCTCCAAAAAGTCCTTCAGCCGCTCAGTCGCCTCGGGGCTCATCTCGGCGATGGTCGCCATCAGCGACTCGGTGAGCAGCCCGCTCGACGGATGGGTCTCGGCGATGCGCGGCAGCGCGTGCAGCACGGCGAAATTGGTGGTGAGCGTGTTCGACGCGGCCTTGGCGGCGAGTTCGAAGGCCTTGTCCAAGCCCTTGCCCTCGTCGACCAGATATTGGGTGATTCCGGCCGCGTGGCCTTCCTCGGCGTTCAGCGTCCGGCCGGTCAGCATCAGGTCCTGCACGCGCGGCACGCCGATCAGCCGCGTGATGCGCACCGAGCCGCCGCCGCCGAGAAAGATGCCGCGCTGCCCCTCGGGCAGGCCGTAATAGGTCGAGCGATCGGCGACCCGGATGTGGGTCGCGGCCGCGAGTTCGAGCCCGCCGCCGACGACCGCGCCGTGCATCGCGGTGACGACCGGCGCGCGCCCGAACTGGATCGCCTCGAACGCCCGATGCCACAGACGGGAATGCAACACGCGCTCGAGCGGGCCGAGATCGGCCGCGACCTCGGAGAGATCGAGCCCGGCGGAGAAATGCTGGCCGTCGCCGGAGAGCACGACCGCGCGGACGTCCCCAGGCAATCGGGTGAAGAAGGTCTCCAGTCCGAGCACGGTCACGTCGTCGAGCGCGTTGCGCTTCTCCGCTCGGGCGAGTCTGAGATGCGCGACGGCGCCGCGCCGCGTCGCGCGAAGCGAGGCCGGCAGGTCGATGTCGATCGGTTGGTCCGCGCCCTCGGTCATCCGTTTCCTCCTGCGCTGCGCCGCTGCGGCGGCGCGAATTGACACTTTGCGCAGATTGTTATATGTCATAACAATTGTCGCCCGTCAAGCGCGGCGCCGACCTTGCGAGGATGCGATGGGCGTGACGGCATCCGGGCGAACAAGAGTCCTGGAGGCGGTCCGGGACGCGGCGCGGTTCGACGCCGGGCCGCTCGATCGGCGCCTCGGCTATTGGCTTCGCCGGGCGCAGCTCGCGGTGTTTCGCGACTTTTTCGCGACCTTCGAATCTTACGACATTCGTCCCGCGCAATATTCGATCTTGACGGTGATCGAGAGCAATCCGGGGCTGAAACAGGGCGTGGTCGGCGAGGCGCTCGGCATCAAGCGCGCCAATTTCGTCGCCATGATCGACGAACTGCAAGGGCGCGGGCTCGTGCGCCGCGCGCCGATCCCGGGCGACCGGCGCAGCCACGCGCTCGTGCTGACCGCCGAGGGCGCCCGGCTGACCGCCGAACTGCACGCCGTTTCGGATCGGCACGAGGGGAAGCTGATCGCGGCGATCGGCGAAACCGCGTATCGCGACCTCTTCGCCCCGCTGAACGCGCTTGCCCGGCTCGGCGAGGGAGAGCGCTGAGGCCCCCGGCGACGCCAGGGGAATCGCACTTGGAATTCGGCGGCCCTTGTGAGCCGGATTTTGCGTTTTGAGTGAGATGGATTCTACCGGGTGGCGGATGATACGCGGCTCGGGAGAATGTGTTGGATCGCTTTATCGAATGCTGGGACGGTCTGGACGACCCGCGCACTGGCAATGCGGCGCTGCACGACTTT
>NZ_QNRK01000067.1 GCF_003315135.1 Roseiarcus fermentans | reverse complement strand
GCGCAGAAAAATCGCCAGCTGGGACGTCGAAAGGCTCGCCGAGATCCTCATCGGCAAGAACGGTTAAGGCACATTAACCCGGATTCGGAGCCCTGCGCTCGCCTTGCCTCGTCGAGAGGTCCGACACTGTCCGGGACGGCGCGCCGCACGAAGCCCCTCGACGGCGCCGTTCGTCTCGCAATGCGTTCGACGGCGGCTCAATCGCCTCGGACGCCGACGGAAGGCATGACGATCCGCGCCGAACCGGACGCAGCAAACGGATCGACCTCCGAGGCGGTATCGACTACGGCTCGGCCTCAAATTCGGACAATCGCGTTGCGCCCTGACCACCCCGATCAACACCGCCCCGCCAAACTCGGCGGAAGGCCGGCGCGCCGTTCTCACTCCGATGTATCGCGGCGCATTCTGCTGCGCGGCGTCGCCGGCTCCCTCGCCGTCCTCGCGATTGCGCCCGATGCCCGGAATGCGCGCGCTGCGCCGGAAAAAAGGACGTCGCAACGCGCCGCCGCCTATCAGCCGACCCACAAGGGCTTTCGGAGGTGTGAACTGTGTACGTTCTTCCTCCCGCCAGACGATTGCATAACCGTTGTCGGCCCCGTCGGAAGGCAGGGCTGGTGCAAGACTTACCTGGGGCCCTGACCCGTTTGTTCGGACGACAAAGCCCGCATTGGGCTGATTCTGCGGCTTCCTTGTCGTACCGCTTCCTCCTCCGAGGCGTTCACGGCCGCGAGTCGCACCGGCGGCTTTGCCGAAGGGTTCGGGGCTTTGGAGACTGGAACCGTTGCGTCTCGTGGCGCCGACGGGAGGATCGACGAGGCCTCCGCGGCGATCGCGTTCGGCGGTCGACCGACGATTTCGCCGGCGTCTGTACGCCCGTCCGATCCTGCTGGAGTTGATCGAGAAGACCGCGGGCGTCGTGTGAGGAAGATTTCGTATTTTCATTATCCGAATTGAAATGTCTTGCGAAAAGTCTGCCGCTGGGCGATAATCAGTCAATCGCCGTGACCCTGTCGGCGATCTGTTCACGAGCGGTTCGGGCGTTTGCCGCGGGGCGCTGAGCCCTCAAACGCAGGAGCGGAACCGGATGGCGTCGCAAAGGCTTGAAGAAATGTGTTTCGGGAGCCAGTTCGGCAAGTCGCTTCGTGTCGCCGAAGCCGGACGCGGCTCGACTTCGGGCCAGGGATCGCCGCCGCCGCGGCCGTACCGCGCCGCCGGTTCGGCAGCAGCGCTCTCCGCCGCCCGCAAAAGCGAGGGGCGGAACCAAATGACGCTGCAAGAGCATGAAAAGACTGGTTTCGGGAGCCGGTTTGGCGAGTCTCTTGCCGTCGCTGAGGGTGGGCGCGGCGCGACGGCGACCGGAACGCCGCCATCGAGGCCGTCCCGCGCCGCCTTGGCCTTCGTCCTCGCCTTCGTCGCCGGCTCCGGCGCGGCGCTGTCCGTCGCCCACGCCGACCCCGACGCCCTCTGGCGCATCGTGCACGGCGCCTGCGTTCCGCATGCCGAGGCGGGCGAAGGCCCGAAGCCCTGCGAGCGGGTCGGTCTCGCCCACGGCGAGGCGGCGGGGGTGGCGATCCTGAAGGACATCCACGGCGTCGCGCAGATGCTCGCCATCCCGACCCGCAAGATCGCCGGCGTCGAGGACCCCGAGATGCTCGCGCCCGACGCGCCGCCGGTCTTCGGCGACGCCTGGGCGGCGAAGCCGCTGCTCGAAGCGAAGCTCGGCGGCGCGGCGCTGCCGCGCGAGGCGGTCGGGCTGACCATCAATTCGGAATGGTCGCGCAGCCAGCAGCAGCTTCACGTCCATGTCGATTGCATGCGCGTCGACGTCGCGGAGGCGCTCAAGACCTACCGGTCGGCGCTGGACGACCACTGGCGGGCCATGACGGTCGCGCTCAACGGCCGCACCTATCTCGCGCGCCGCCTCGACTCGGCCGACCTCGTCGACGCCGAGCCGCTGAAGCTGCTCGCCGATGGAGTCGCGGGCGCGAAGGCCAACATGGGCGCCTGGACGCTCGCCGCCGTCGGCGCGGATTTCGGCGGCAAGCCCGGGTTCATCCTCCTCGCCGAGCCGTTCTCGCTCGAGGGGGGCGGCCACGCCGAGGCGCTTCAGGATCACGATTGCGCCATCGCCAAACTTGCGCCATGATTTGACCGGTCCGCTTCCGACCTTCGGGGCGAGATCTCACTTCTGGTTTGGGGACGGGATCCTTGCAGCAGGGGGGCTGCTGCGCCACGTCGCGCTGGCAAAGTGTGGAGGGGAAGGCGATCATGCGAGTCCTTTGGAGGGTCCTGCTGGCGCTCGGCCTCATGCTGGCCGTCGAGGGGCGCGCGCTGGCCTTCGTGACCATCGACGTCGACCTCTCGTCGCAGACGATGCGGGTGCATTCGACCGACGGCGAAAACTACGTCTGGCCGATCTCGTCGGGCCGGGAAGGCCACGCCACCCCGCGCGGAGTCTTCCAACCGCAGCGGCTGTACGCGATGGTCCATTCGGCCAAGTACAACAACGCGCCGATGCCGCACTCGATTTTCTTCCACGGCCAGTACGCCATCCACGGCACGAATGCGGTCGGCGCGCTCGGAAGCCCGGCGTCGCACGGCTGCATTCGCCTGTCTCCGGCTCACGCGGCGGCGTTGTTCGCCATGGTGCAGGCGCAGGGCGCGCAGATTTCGATCGGAGGATCGGCGCAGGGGAGCGAAGTCGCGCACGCTCGCCGTCATCACGCGGATTCCGCGCTGGCCTTCGCGCCGGTCCATCATCCCCGCACCCTCGGGCAATGGGCGAAGAACCCGGTCGCGCGCTGAAACGGGCGGCCCCGAAAAGCGCGGTCCAGCGCCGGGCTTTAAAGGGTCGCGTTTTGGCTGCGATTGCGTTATCAGGCCTCACGAGACGTGGAGTTGAGGAGGCCTTTGGTGCGGAGACGTGAATTTCTGGCCGGCGCGGCCGGCTTGTTCGGGGCGGCGTGCCTGACGCGCGCGGCGGTCGCAAACGTGCCGACGCCCTATTCGCTCGACCTGAACCCGCCGATGGACAGCAAGGAGAAGTTCATCGCCTGGGGAGTCGCTCAGCGCGGCGAAGATCCCAAGTTCCTCGCCGAGCGGTTCGACCGCTTCCAGGCGATGGTGCGCAACGAGGATCTGCTCAACGACCGCCACAAGCGCGCTTTTCTGCTGACGCCGCGCGAAAAATTCGTGCTGCAGCAGAATCTGGGCCGCGCCTACGACCACGCCTTTCTCGACATCGGCTTCGGCGTCACCATTTCCGGTCCGCATATCGTCGGGCGGATGACCTCCAACATCGATCCCAAGCAGGGCGAGAAGGTGCTCGAGGTCGGCACCGGCTCCGGCTACCAGTCCGCCTACCTTTCGCATCTGACCGACAAGGTCTATTCGATCGAAATCATCAAGCCGCTCGCCGAGCGCACCCGCGGCATCTACGACGGGCTGATCAAGGACGGCTACAACGAGTTCGGCGAGATCACCTCCAAGGCCGCCGACGGCTATTACGGCTGGGAAGAGTTCGGGCCGTTCGACAAGATCATCGTCACCTGCGGCATCGACCACGTCCCGCCGCCGCTGCTGCAGCAGCTGAAGCCGGGCGGCATCATGGTCATTCCCGTCGGCCCGCCGGGCGCGCAGCGGGTGCTCAAGGTCGTCAAGACCGAGGCGTCGGACGGTCAGATGACCGTCGCTCGCTCCGACATCTACGGCGGCCGGATCGTGCCCTTCGTGCCGTTCACCAAGCTCGAAGGCGACCAGATCGTCGGCACCCACAACAACTGACGGACCCCCTTCCCGTCTGTCCCGATGCGGCGTCCCGATCAAAGGGGCGCCGTTTTTCCTTCTGACGGCCGTCCGGCGAGGATTTCATGAACGACGCCAGCCCCATCGCCGCGGATGCGAGCCTTCTCGAGCGGCCCTCCGACGACGCGGTTCTGACGGGGCGCGAGCGCCTCTGGCTCTATTTCGCCGTCGGCCTCGGCGCGGGCGCGGTGATCGCGCTGCAGATCGACATCATGCGCGTCTTTTCGGTCGGCAGCTGGGCGCATTTCGGCTCGCTGGTGGTCAGTCTCGCGATGCTGGGCTTCGGACTGACCAGCGCGGTGATGACCGTCGCCAAGGACTGGTTCGTGCGCCACTGGCGCGGCGCCGCGAGCGTCGCGCTCGGTCTGTTCGGCCCGCTCGCGGTCGCCGCGAATCTCACCGTGCAGAAGCTCGGCTTCAACGCCATCTTCCTCGTTTCCGATCCGACGCAGAAGTGGAAGCTCCTGCAGATGTTCGTCGCCGAGTTGACGCCGTTCCTCGCCGGCGCGGTGTTCCTCGGCTGCGTTTTCCTCAAGAGCAACCGCACCTTCGGTCGGGTCTATTTCGCCGACCTCGCCGGCTCCGGAATCTGCGGGCTGATTTTCCTGGCGGCGATGTACGTCTTCGTCCCCGCGAACCTGATCGTCGTTCCGCTCCTGCTGTGGCTCGCGGCCTGCGTCGCCTGGTCGTTCGGCCCGGGCGGGCGGGCGGCGCTGGTTCCCTACGCGGTGGCCGGGGCGCTCGCCTTCGGCGGCCATTTTCTCCTCGCCCCGGCCTTCGGCCTCAAGACGCTCGCGGTCAACGACTACAAGGGCGTCTCCTACGCCCGCAAGTTTCCGGATGCGAAAAAGGTGTTCGAGAGCGCGTCTCCGTTCGGCTACCTCGAGGTCTATTCCAGCTCCTATCTCCATTTCGCGCCGGGCCTGTCCGACAACGCCGGCTTCAGCCTGCCGACGATGCCGGTCAATGCGTATCTCGGCATGTACATCGACAGTGACGGTCCGATCGGCGTCATGCGCGACCTGACCGACAAGGAGACGGCCTATTTCCGTTTCCTGCCGATGGTGTATCCCTACGTGATCAAGAAGGACCCCAAGACCTTCATCACCCAGTTCGGCGGCGGCATCTCGACCGAGGTGGCGCTCCATTCCGGGGCGAAGGACGTCACCGTCGCCGAGGGCAACCGCGCGGTGCTCGAGGCGTTCCGGCGCCCGGTGCTGCGCGACTTCACCGGAGACATTCTCTCCAAGGTTCGGGTGATCCCGTACGAGGGCCGCCACTTCCTGGCGAGCACGTCGGAAAAATTCGACGTCGTCGACCTGAGCCTCGCGGATTCGGTCGGCCTCTCCAATCCGGGCGGCTTCGCCATCGTCGAGAAATTCCCCTATACGAAGGAGGCGATGGAGACCTACATGCGCGCGCTCGCGCCGGGCGGCGTGCTGTCGGTGACGCTGTGGAACAAGGAAGAGCCGCCGAAGTCGGTGCTCAAGCTCTACGCCACCATGGCCGGGGCGGCGCGCGCGGTCGATCCTGACCACATCGCCAATTCGTTCTTCGTCGCATCCTCTTACCTGTCGACCGCGACGGTCCTCTACAAGAACGGCGGTTTCACGCCCGAGGAGATCGCCAAGCTGCGCGATCACACCCGCGCCATGTCGTTCGACGAGATCTACTATCCGGGCTTCGTCTATGACGGCTCCCAGACCGACGCGACGCTTCAGGGCTACATCGAGCAGATCTTCGCCGGCGCGGCGGGTGGCCCGCCGGCCTCGGGCGGGAACGGCGCGAGCGCGACCGACGCGGCGGCAGACGACGCCGCGCCGCCGTCTGGCAAGGCCGACGACGGCGTGTTGCCCGCCACGGTAATGGGCCGCCTCGCCTGGCATGCGCTGATCGCCGGCGACTGGCCGGATGTGGCGTCGCGTTACGTGTTCAACACCCACGAGCTGACCAACGACAGGCCATATTTTGCGGCCTACGTGAAGACCGGGGACCTGCCGCGGGTGACCGACCGCCTGGAACTCCTGCAGGACGAGTGGGGCTACCTGCTGATCTGGGCGACGCTCGGCGTCGCCTGCCTGACCGCCACCGTGCTGCTCGCCATTCCCGTGATCTGGGGCTGGCGCACGATCTTCTCCAAGTCCCGGGGGAAGGCGCTGACGGTCCTCTATTTCGCCTGCCTCGGCGCCGGCTACATCATGGTCGAGGTCGGGCTCATCGCTCACTTCGTGATGGCGCTCGGCAATCCGACCGTCTCCGCCTCCGTGCTGATCACCGGGATGCTGGTGTTCTCCGGACTCGGCGCGCTCGTCTCCGAGCGCATCCTGCCGTACATGCGGGTGGCGATGCCGGCGATCTTCCTGGCCATCGGCGGGCTGCTGCTCTCCTATGCGCTTTTCGTGAACCTCGCGCTCGACGGGATCGCCGCCCTTCCCTACGGCGAGCGGCTGGTGCTGTGTTTCGTGCTGATCGCTCCGCCGGCGTTCCTCATGGGATTCCCGATGCCGACCGCGATGACGACGCTCGGCCGGCTCGGCAAGGACGCGTTGTTCATCTGGGCCTGGGGCGTCAACGGCTGCTTCTCGGTGATCGGCGCCGCGGCCGCGCCGGTCATCGCGACCAACTTCGGCCTCGGCGCGGTGATCGAGATCGCGGCCTTTGCCTATCTTCTGGCCCTGCCCGCCTTTTTTGGCGTCATCGCTGTGGATAAGTCTGTGGCGAACGCGTGACGCGAAGCGGCCCGGCGCGGCCGGAAACGGTCACGCCGTCGTCGTCGGTCCGCAACAAGACGGTCACGCGACGCCTCGACGACGTCCGCGCGCCGCCGAGCGAACACAAAAGCTCTCGAACGCTCAACGGTTTGCTCAACAAGACGGGGCGGGGCGGCGGTCGTCGGCGTTCCGCGGTGCGGTTGGCGAGGATCGGCCGCGCCGGACGGTGCGGGCGAATGCTCACGTAGGGGAATGATCTTGGGCCTCGAATCAAACGGTTGCGATCTCACGTGACGGATATGTGGCAAAATTGCCGCCTCGGAAGGTCGGCGCGACTCCCGGCAGCCAGGGAACACGGTTGCCTCGAACCGTCGACCGTGCCATAGTCTCGCCCGATCCAAGCAAATCTGAAAGAAGAGCCCGTGATCTCTCGGTATTGTAAAGTAAGGCTTGAGTACAATGAGTAGCTAAGCAGGCGGTCCTGCGCGAGTTCGACGGGCATCGGCTCGTGAAATCGTATTCGTTTACAGGCTGAGAACTTTACAAACCGACAACTGCCCAGTTGAGTTTCGATCAAGGGGATCCGTAGTGCGGACTGCGGAGAGAACAGTGATGCCTTATGAAAACGCCGCCGGTTACGCTGGAGACCTGCCTGCGACCGAGGCCTTCCAGCTCCTCGTCTCGGACGGCGCCTCGGTCCTGATCGATGTTCGAACCCGGGCCGAGTGGGCCTTTGTCGGGACCCCCGACCTGAACGCGATCGGCAAGAGCGTCCTGTTTCTCGAGTGGCAGACCTTTCCCTCGATGCAGGCGGTCCCCGACTTCGCCGCGCGCCTCGCGGCCGAACTCGCGGCCGCCGGCGTTCAGCCCGGCGCGCCCTTGCTGTTCCTCTGCCGCTCCGGCGCCCGTTCGCGCAGCGCCGCGATCGCGATGACGCGGGCTGGCTGGGCCCCCTGCCTCAACGTCTCGGACGGATTCGAGGGGCCGCTGGATTCGCGAGGTCGGCGCAACCTCGTGGGCGGATGGAGGGCGGGGGATCTCCCCTGGGCGCAGACCTGACGACGCGCTTCGGGCGCTCGACCGTTCTGAAGCCGCATTTCGATCCCCTCCCGCCAGAGTTCCGCCATGGGTGTTCCCAGTAAGTCCGCCGTCGCCTGCGCCACCGAGTCCGGCCCCTTTTCGGAACCCGTCGACGGTCAGCGACTGGCGCAGTCGTGGCTCAGGTGCTGCGAACGGCTGCGGGCGGAGCTCGGCGACGACATCTTCAACAGCTGGTTCGGTCGGATCGAGCTGGAAGCCGTGGCGGGCGGACATGCGCGGCTCTCCGTGCCGACCCGCTTCCTCAAGAGCTGGATCGACACCCACTATCTCGGCCACATCACCGCCGCGCTCGCCGCCGAATTCGGCGCGCTCGCCCGGATTCTCGTGGTTGTCCGATCGTCCGCCCGCGGAGAGCCGCAGCTCGCGGCGGCCGCGGTCTGCCCGCTGCCGGGGGCCGCGAAGCCTCGCGCGGTTTCGCCCGCCGGGCCGGAACGCGCTCCCGCCGCCCGGCGCGCCTCGTCCCATCCGGCGCCGGGCGCGTTCGCGGACGCCTTGGTCGGATCGCCGCTCGATCGCCGGCTGACGTTCTCGACCTTCCAGGTCGGACGTTCCAACCAGCTGGCGTTCACCGCGGCGCAGCGCGTGGCCGAGAGCCTCGGCGGCCGGGCGTCGGCGTTCTGCCCACTGTTCATCCATTCGGCGGTCGGCCTCGGCAAGACCCACCTCCTGCAGGCGGTGGCGCACACCGCGGCCGCTCAGGGTCGTCCGGCGATCTATCTGACGGCCGAGAAGTTCATGTACGGTTTCGTCGCCGCGCTGCAGGCGCAGACCTCGATCGCCTTCAAGGAGCGCCTGCGCGCCATCGATCTGCTGATTTTCGACGATGCGCAGTTTCTGCAGGGCAAGACCATCCAGGCCGAGTTCGGGCACGCGCTGAACGCCCTGCTCGACGCCGGACGCGAAGTCATCGTCGCGGCCGACAGGCCGCCGAACGATCTCGAGGCGCTCGACGAGCGCGTGCGGTCGCGTCTCGGAGTCGGCCTTTGCGTCGAGATCGGCGCGCTCGACGAGCCGCTGCGCATGAAGATCCTCGAAGCGCGGGTCGCCGCCGCGCGCGCCGTGCAGCCGGGCTTCGACCTCAGCCCGGCGGTGCTCGCTTTCGTGGCGCGCTCGATCCGCTCCAACGGCCGCGATCTCGAGGGCGCGGTCAACCGCCTGCTCGCGCACGGAACGCTGACCGGCGCGCCGCTGACGGTCGAGGCCGCGGAAGTTGCGATCCGCGACCTCATCCGTGCGCACGAACCCAAGCGCGTCAAAATCGAAGACATACAGAAGCTGGTCGCCACGCATTACAGCGTCTCGCGCGCCGATATTCTGTCGTCCCGCCGCACGGCGGTCGTGGTCAAGCCGCGCCAGGTCGCGATGTTCCTCGCCAAGACGCTGACGATGCGATCGCTGCCGGAGATCGGCCGGCGCTTCGGCGGCCGCGACCACACGACTGTGCTCCATGCGGTGCGCAAGATCGAGGCGCTCACGCAGTCCGACGGGTCGCTGAAGGAGGAGGTCGATCTCCTGAAGCGCATGCTGCAGGACTGACGCCCAGGGGTCGTTGCCGACATGACTCTCGTCTTCAAGATCGTGGCGACGGACGACTGGCGGGCGGCGGAGCGCGCCGGCCGCTTCGACGGCGCGGCGATCGATCGCCTCGACGGTTACATCCATCTGTCGACGGCGGGACAGGCGCCCGAGACCGCGGCGAAATGGTTTTCGGCCCGCGACGATCTGACCCTCGTCGCCGTCGACGTCGAGGCCCTCGGGCCTCGGCTGCGCTGGGAGCCGTCGCGCGGCGGGGCGCTGTTTCCCCATCTCTACGGCGCGCTCGACTTGAGCGCGGTGGTCTGGGCGCGCGCCCTGCCGCTCGGACCGGATGGCCGCCACGCGTTCGGGGCCCTCGAGCGGTGAGGCTCGCCGGGCTCCTCGAACCGCTCGCGCAGCGCTTGCCGCCCGAGACCGCGCATCGCGCGGCCATTCTCGCGCTGAAGGTCGCGCCCCCGACGGCCGCGCCGCGCGCCGACCCGCGGCTCCGGATCTCGGTGCTCGGCCTCGCCTTTCCCAATCCGCTGGGTCTCGCCGCAGGCTTCGACAAGAACGCGGAAGTTCCCGGCGCGATGCTGAACTTCGGCTTCGGCTTCGTCGAGGTCGGCACGCTCACGCCGCGGCCCCAGGCCGGCAACGCCCGGCCGCGCCTCTTCCGCCTGCGCGAAGACGCCGCCGTCATCAATCGCTTCGGCTTCAACAACGAAGGGTTCGACCGCGCCCGGGCGCGCCTGGCCGCCGGGCGGCCCCCGGGACTCGTCGGCGTGAACGTCGGCGCCAACAAGGACGCCGCCGACCGGATCGGCGACTATGCGCTCGGCGTCAGGACCTTCGCCCCCCTGGCCGATTATCTCACGATCAACGTCTCCTCCCCCAACACGCCGAACCTGCGTGACCTGCAGCGCCGCGACGCGCTCGACGGCCTGATCGCGCGCGCTCTCGAGGCGCGCGACTACAGCGCGCCGCGCCGGCCGCTCATGGTCAAGATCGCGCCCGACCTCGACGACCGGGAGCTCGACGACATTCTCGCCATCGCGCTCGAGCGCCGCATCGACGGCCTGATCGTCTCCAACACCACGATCGCGCGCCCGGCGACGCTGCGCTCCCACCATCGCGCAGAAGCGGGCGGGCTCTCCGGCCGGCCCCTGTTCGCGCCGTCCACCCGCCTCCTCGCCCGCGCCCGCCTGGCGCTCGGCGGGCGGGTCGCGCTGATCGGTTGCGGCGGCGTCGAGGATGCCGCCACCGCGCTCGCCAAGATCGAGGCCGGCGCCGACCTCGTCCAGCTTTATACAGGGCTTGCGCTGAAGGGGGTTGGCGTCGTCGCAGACATTCTCGACGGGCTCGTGCGGGCGGTTTCCGAGCGGGGCGTACCGAGCCTGTCGGCGCTGACCGGCACACGTGCGCACGAGTGGGCGCAACGCTGACGGGCGTGGGTGGATCGACGGTCCGGGGGGCGGGGTGGTAAGTTCGGCGAGCGGAGGCTTGCCGTGTCGAGCGCCTATCCAAAGGCCCGCATCGAAGCGCTGGGAGACGGAGTGTTCGCCGTCGCGATGACCCTGCTCGCGCTCGACGTCCGCTTTCCCGACGGCTTTGCGCCGACGTCGTCCGCCGAACTCCTCGCCGGGGCCGCGGCCCTGTGGCCGAAGGTCTTTCCCTACGCCCTGAGTTTCTGGGTGCTCGGCGAGCGCTGGCTCGCGCTGATCCAGGTCCGGGCGAGCGACCGCGATGACGGGTTCGGCTACGGCCGCTGGTGGCTTCTCTACCTGTTCCTCGTCACCTGCGTGCCCTTCACCTCGAGCGTGGTCGGCCGCTACACGAGCCTCGCGCCGGCGATCTGGCTCTACGCCGCAACCTCGGCGCGATGAGCCTCGTCACCTTCGCGCTGATCCATCTCGGTCAGTCCGGGGACGACGCACCGGCGGTCGCGGCCCGACGGATCGCGACCGCCATCGCCCTCCTGTCGTCGTTCGCGGTCATCGGGCTGAGCTTCGTGTCGCCGGCGAACGCCCTTTACGCCTACCTCATGAACGTCCTGTCCCGACCGGCCGCGCACTGGCTCGGGCGGACGAAGGGCTGATCTCGCTTCAACGGCGGGCGGCGAGGCGGCGACGCCGCCGAGGGCGCCCCGTCGGCGGGACACCGGAGACATCGGGCGACCGGGCGCGCGACGGAAACCGGACCGCGTCGCGGGCGCGCCTGTCGTTCCGGGCGGGTTTCGAGGCTTCTCAAGGATTTGCAGCGGAATTTCCGGGCGCGCGCAAAGGTCGAGGGCAGGCAGGCCAGCGTCTGTCATCGCCGCGCGGCGGTTCAGCCGGGACCGACGGGGCCGGATCGCCCAAGCCTCGGCCCGGTCGCGCCGGACGCCCTGCCCGGGGATCGCGAACGTGGCGCACCGCCGGCGCGCCTGTCGTCCCGGGCGTGTTTCGAGGTTTCTCAAGGCTTTGTGGCGGAAATTCCGGGCGACCGTAACTCCCAAGCCGGCAGCGAACAGCGCCGTCATCGCGAGCGACCCCCGGGTCGAAGAGCCCGGGGGGAAGCGATCCAGGGCCGCTGGGCTGCTGTTGCGCCCTCTGATCGTCCCGCCGCCCTTCGTTGCGAGCAGAAGACGGAGCGATTTTTTCCGCAGGAGGCAAGCGGCGGCATGGGTTGCTTCGTCGCTTCGCTCCTCGCAATGACGGGGTTGGCAGTTACTGTCAAACGACATCCGAAAGGGGACCGGCGGCGACATCGAAAAGGATACCACCGGAAGGTTGGGATGATCCGCGTTTTGCGTCCCGCAGGGAGGC
>NZ_QNRK01000066.1 GCF_003315135.1 Roseiarcus fermentans | reverse complement strand
ACGAAGACGCGGAGCAGCCCCGGACGCAACTCGGACATGCGGAACAAACCCGCGTATTAGAGTTTGATCACCGACGTCCAACAGGCTTCGCCCCCACCCCTGCGCAATCATCCGAGGCCATCCTTCCTCCCAACAAGGAGCGGAGACGAGATCGCGTGTCCGACCTCTTGACGAAGGACATAAGAGCAATCCATGCCGCCGCTTGCTTCCTGCGGAAAAATTCGCTCCGTCTTCTGCTCGCAACGAAGGGCGGCGGGACGACCAGAGGGCGCGACAGCGGCCCAGCGGCCCTGGATCGCTTCGCTTCGCTCGCGATGACGACGCTATTCGCTGCCGGCTTGGGAGTTACAAAATGACAGGTTTGGGCGCCCAAGTCCCTGAATGGATGGGTCGCCTGCCAGACCTGCACGCCGGCCGCAAGGGGAGCGGTCGCGCCGCCCGGGAGGGAGCGCGTCTCACGCTCCCGGGCGGCGGGACGCGACTCCTCCCAGCGCGCCCTGTCCGCTCCTCGCGAACGCCCCCTTGCTGTCGCCAAAGCGACAGTCGCCCGGAATCTCCGCTGCAAACCCCTGAAAAGCCTCAAAACGCGCCCGGGCGCTGTCGGCGCCGCCTGCGCTGTCCTCCCCTGCGCAGCGCAGGACCAGCCGAAGGCTACGGGGGGACCGGCTGTCACCAAGGCAACCGCTAGAGCGGCGGCCGCGCCGCTCGACGGGAGGGCGCCCGTCCCCGGGCGGCGGGACGCCACCCCTTCCAGGGCGCGGGGCGCCGCCGCCTCAATAAATCTGCGTGCTCATCGTCAGCTCGCGCCAGATCTCGCTCACCGTCCAGGTCGTCTCCATCCGCCGATCGGTGTAGCGGGTGTGCAGGAGCTTGTGCGCCTTCTCGGAATTGGGCGATCCGAGGAAGTCGCGATAGAGGGCCTGCACCTGCGGGTTGTTGTGCGACTGCCGCGCCTTGGCGTTGCGGTCGATGGCGAAGAGCGTCTCGCGCCGCTTCTGCGCGTGGTTCAGGTAGTGCTTCTTCGAGCGCAGCGTGCCGCCGCCGTCGACGCAGCCGCCGGGGCAGGCCATGATTTCGATGAAGTCGAAATCCGCCGTGCCGGCGAGCACCGCCTCGACGATCTGCCGGGTGGGCTTGAGGCCGTGGGCCATCGCCACCTTGACCGCGCCGATCTCGCTGTTGAGGTCGACGGTCGCGGCGCGCACGCCTTCGAAGCCGCGCAGTTGCGACAGTTCGACCTGCTCGAGCTCCCGACCGTTGACGACGTAATAGATCGTCCGCAGCGCCGCTTCCATGACGCCGCCGGTGGTGCCGAAGATCGCGCCGGCGCCGGAGAACGCGCTCATGAAGGGATTGTCGAATTCCGACGGCTCGAGCGACCGGAAGTCGATTCCCTCGCGCTTGAGCAGGCGGGCGAACTCGCGCGTGGTCAGCACGACGTCGATCTCGGGAACGCCGTCGTGGACCAGTTGCGGTCGCACGATCTCGTCCTTCTTGGCGGTGCACGGCATGATCGACACGACGCGGATGCGCTTCCCGTCGAGCCCCATGCGCTCGGGCAGATAGGACTTGGCGATCGCGCCGAGAACCTGCTGCGGCGACTTGGTGGTCGAGAGATACGGCAGGATCTCCGGATAGTGCCGCTCGGCGAAGTTGATCCAGCCCGGGCAACACGAGGTGAAGGTCGGCCGCACGCCCCGCTTGAGCCGGCTCAGGAGCTCCGTGCCCTCTTCCATGATCACCACGTCGGCGGCGAAATTGGTGTCGAGCACGACGTCGAAGCCGAGCCTGCGGCAGGCGGCGATGATCTGGCCCTGGACGTTGGTTCCAGGCGGCAGGCCGAATTCCTCGCCGAAGCCGACGCGGATGGCGGGGGCGAATTCGACCACCGTGATGATCTCGGGATCGTACAGGTAGTCGATCACCTTGTCGGTTTCGTCGCGCTCGCCGAGCGCGCCGGTCGGGCACACCAGGACGCATTGCCCGCAGGTGACGCAACTCGACACGCGCTGCGACGCCCCGTCCTTCAGGCCGACGAAGGTGCCGTGCTGGGTTCCGCTGATCACCAGGGCGTCGACGCCCTGGCCGTGGCGGCACATGGCGACACAGCGCTGGCAGCGGATGCACTTGGTCATGTCGCGGATCAGCGCCGGCGACGAGGTGTCGACCGGCCGCTCGGCGATGAGCGCCGGATCGGCGAACCGGCTCTGGCGCAGGCCGACCGCCTGGGCGACGTCCTGCAGCTCGCAATTGCCGTGACGGATGCAGGTCGCGCATTCGTGGGCGTGGTCGGCCATCAAGAGTTCGACCTGCAGCCGCTGCATCTCGCGCACCTTGCGGCTGCGCGTCTCGACCTCCATTCCCTCCTGCATCGGCGTGTTGCAGGCGGTCAGGATCATCGCGTTGTCGCGGCCGGGCATGGCGGCTTCGACCAGACAGACGCGGCAGGTCCCCGGCGTGTGGTCGATGTCGTCGAGTTCGCACAGCGTCGGGATATAGAAGCCGTGCCGGCGCGCGCATTGGAGGATGGTCTCGTTCGACCAGAACGTCACCGGCCGGCCGTTGATCCTGGCGCCGAGGCTCGCGGCGGGCTCGACGACGAAGGCTGTCTCATCCATGACTCAGGCGTTCCCTTGCGGAATGGGCTGCTCCGTGATCACCGAGTAGATGCGATAGCAGCGCAGGCAGCGGCTCGCTTCGTGATAGGCGTCCTCGGATGAAATGTTCTGCTCGACCTCCTCGAACATCTGTTTGCGGATGTCGGGGCTCAGCTCCGGATGGTGCACCCGGTGCAGGGAGCGCACCGGATATTCGATGCTGTCGGACGCCAGCATCTTGTGCGCGTTGAGGATGCGCCGCATCCGGGAGCGCGGCGAGAAGCGCACGTGTCCGAACTGCAGATAGTCGTCGATGGAGCGGGCCGCGTGCAGGCCGGCGGCCATCGCGTGGATCAGCGTCGCCGGGCCGCTGGCGCAGTCGCCGCCGGCGAACACCCCCGCGCGGCTGGTGGCGAGCGTTGTTTCGTCGACCTCGACGCAGCCCCACCTGTTCATGGTCACGCCGTCCTCGCGCGCCAGCGCGCCCTTCATGACCTCCTGGCCGATCGCCGCGATCACCGTCGTGCAGGGCAACGGCTTCTCAGTGCCCGGAATCGGCTTGACGCCGATCCGGCCGCGATCGTCGGGTTCGGTCTGCCGCATCTCGACGAGTTGGACCGCCGCCACCCGCCCGTCTTCGGAAACGATGCGCGCGGGGTTCGACAGGAAATGGAAGACGATCCCTTCCTGTTCCGCCGCCACGACCTCTTCGGCGTCGGCCGGCATGTCCTTGCGCGTGCGGCGGTAGACGAGATGCACGGTCTTGGCGCCCATGCGCAGCGCCGAGCGCGCGCAGTCCATCGCGACGTTGCCGCCGCCGACCACCACGACGTCGCCAGCGAGCCGCGTCTCCTGCTTGCCGGCGACGTGGTCGTGCACTTTGAGCAGGAAGGCGATGCCGGATTCGTAGCCGGGCGTCGAAGGATCCTCGTCCTTGACCCCGAGCAGCGTCCCCTGCTGGCAGCCCAGCGCCAGAAACACCGCGCGATAGCCGCGCGCGAACAAGTCGTCGACGCCGTAATCGCGCCCGAGCGCCTTGTTGAACAGGAAGCGGCCGCCGAGCGTCGTGATGATGTCGGACTCCGAGCGCAGCACGTCCTTCGGCAGCCGGTAGCTGGGGATCCCGATCGCCGCCATGCCGCCGGCTTCGTTCGCCGCCTCGAGCACGTCGACGCGGTAGCCGCGCAGCAGCAGATGGTAGGCGCAGGCGACGCCCGCGGGCCCCGCCCCGACCACCGCGACGCGCATGTCGGGACCGAACGACGGCGCCGTCATGCTGCGCGTGAACTGCAGCGCGTGCTCGCCCGACTGCTGTTCGGACACGTAGCGCTTCAGGATCTTGATGCCGACCGCCTTGTCGACCAGGTTGCGCCGGCAGGCCATCTCGCAAAACCGCACGCAGACCCGGCCGCACGTCGCCGCCATCGGGTATTTCTGCAGGATCACCGCGAGCGAATGGAACGGCTTGCCGTCGCGGATATAATCGATATAGCGCGGCACGTTGATCTTCGACGGGCAGGCCTCGATGCAGGGCGCCGTCATGTAGGTCATGCCGTTCTGGTCCGGCGCGCCCCCGGCGGCGACTTCCTTTTCGATGATGTCGCGGAAGTGGGTGAGCGCGGCGATCAGCGCCCGGGCGCAGCTCTGTCCCAGGCCGCACAGCGACGTCTCCGCCATCTGGCGGGCCATCTGATCGACGCCGTCGAGGTCGAGCGGACCCTTCTTTCCCTCGCGCATCGCGCCGAGCGAGTCGCGCACCAGCAGCGTGCCCATGCGGCACGGCGTGCACTTGCCGCAGGACTGGTCCGCAGCCTCCTGCATGTAGCGCCAGAAGGCGTCGATCAGGCTGACCTGGGGGTCGAACACGAAAAACCCGCGGTCGCCGAAGAAGGCGCGAATGGCGTTGCCGTCGTTGAATTCGTCGAACCCGCGCAGGCCGGGAATCGGGATCGGCTCCCCTTCCCGTTCGAGACGGCTGTCGTGCACCTCGCCGTCCCAATACCCGTATGCCACTCGCGTCATTGTCGGGGCGCCTCCTGCAACCTGGCGCCCGAAACAATAGCGCTTGACGGGCTCGTCTTGGTTGAGATCAATTGCCGCAGCGCTTCGCGCGAGGCTGCCGCATCCGCGCCGAACGCGAGCCCGAAGCCCGGAGACTGCCTGAAACCGGGCCGCTGCGCCGCTTGCGCGCGCCAGGCAGGCGCGACGGAGCGGCGCGACGCGACCATTTGCCGCGAACTCAAGTCATTCGTAGAATAGAGGTATTTCCCGATCCGCGTCCGGACTCAGGCCTCGCTCGCGGCGGTCCGTCTCGCGTAGTGCGGCGAGCAGCCCCATTCGTTCCAGCCTACCCGGCGCCCGACCGCGGCGATGCGGCCTTCCAGGCAGCCCCGGCAATCGGCGCGTTCCTCGTCGACGCACGGCTTGTTGTCGTAGAGTTGATAATTCTTGCGAACGTCGCGCGGAGAAATGTTTGGCATGACGATGTTGGCGCCGTAGGCGACGCCTCGCTCGCGGCCGTCCTCGAACAGGGTCTGCAGCGCGGTCGAGGCGGCGAGGTTGACGTCGCGCAGCACCAGTCGCGTGACCGCCAGCATGTTGAGCGACAGCTGCATCAGCGGTCCCTTGTCCATCATGCCGTCCTCGACCATGTCGGCGCCGAGCGAGGTGATGTAGGGGCCCATGCCGAGCATGTCGACGTCGCGCCGGGCGTAGAAGCGGATGTCGTCGCAGAGGTCGGCGAGCGTCTGGCCCGGCAGGCCGATCATGCCGCCGGTGCCGACCTGCATTCCGGCTGCGCGGATGTCGTCGAGCGCGCGCAGGCGGCTTCGCCAGGACTTCTCCATCCGCTTGCGGTCGCGCGCCGGATGCAGGCGCGCGAACAGCTCCGGGTTGGAAGTCTCAATGCGCATCAGGTAGCGGACGCCGTCGTGCTCGCCTGCCGCCTCGCGCCAGCGCCGGTACGTGGCCGCGTCCTGCTCGCCGAGCGACAGGGTCAGCCCAAGCCCGTGCGGCAGCGTTTCCGACACCGACTCTCGCCGGATTTCGCGGATGCACGCCTCGACGAAGCGGATGAATTTCTCGTCGCGCCGTTCCCCCGACTGCAGGCAGACCGAGCCGTAATTGTTCTCGGCCGCCCACAGCGCGCTCTCGACCACCTGCCGCTTCGACAGAACGTAACGCGGCAAGCCTCTGTTGTCCTTTCGGATGCCGCAATAGCGGCAGTTGAGGCGGCAGACGTTGGAGAATTCGAGGAGGCCGCGGTAGTGCACCGCGTCGCCGATCACCCGGCTGGTCAGGTCGAAGGACGCGCGCCGCAGCGCCTCGCAATCCGCGGGATCGTCGAGGCCGAGCAGATACACGATGTCGGCGTCGGAGAAGGCGTCCTGCCGCAGCACCCGCTCGAGGCGCGAGGCCGGCGACGGCGCAGCGATGAAGTCGGGAACCGTCGCGCAGCCGTGCGCGACACAGCCGCCGGCGGCGCAGCTCGCGGGCCCGCAACCGGACATCGCCGGCGCCCGCGGCGCGCCCGCGACGTGCACGGCTGGAGACGGCGCGCTCATAGCGCCTCCGCCAGCGCCTTGCGCCTCGCCGCCTCGTAGGCGCTCAAGGCTTCCGGAAACGGTTCCAGCGACCGCTCGAGGACGCCCTGAACGACCGAGATCGCCAGGCCGTAGTTGGTCATCGGAACGCCCTGCCGCTCGGCGCGATAGAGCCACGACAGCATGTGCCGGCGCGTCACCATGCAGGCGCCGCACTGGATGATGAGCCGGTATTGCGAGACATCCTCGGGAAAGTGCTTTCCGCCGCTGAAGTCGATGCGGAGGTCGCCGCCGGCGAACTGGCGCAGCCAGCGCGGAATCTTGACCCGGCCGATGTCGTCGCAGATCAGGCCGTGGGTGCAGGCCTCCGCCACCAGCACCCGGTCTCCGGGCCTCAACCTGTGCAGTACGGCCGCGCCCTCGGCCAGGCGCACGAGGTCGGCCTTCAGCCGCGCCATCAGAATCGAAAACGTGGTCAGCGGAATGTCGGGCGGAGTGTCGGCCGCCGCCTTCAACACGATCTGGGAGTCGCAGATCACCAGCGAGGGCGCCTGCCCGCTCATGTCCAAGGCGCCGGTCAGCTCGCGTTCCTTCACCACGAGGCATGTCGCGTCCGCGTCGAGGGTTTCGCGGATCGCCTGCACTTGCGGCGGGATCAGCCGACCCTTCGGCGCGCCGAGATCGATCGGCACGACGAGCACGACGAGGCCGCCCGCCGGAACGAGGTCGGCGACGAGCGGCGGTTCGAGGATACGCTCTTCCGGCGCGAGGCGGATCAGCGACTCGCGCAGGCCGTCGAGGTTGCGGCCGGTCGTCACGGACACGGCGACCGCCTCGCCCGCGTCCGCCACGAGCGCGCGCGCTTCGTCCAGAGAAGGCCCGCCGAGATCGGACTTGTTGAACACGCACAAGGTCGGCGTCTCACGCGCGCGAAGCCTCGCGATCAGCTCGCGCTCGAACGGCCCGAGGCCGGTCTCGTCCGAGAGCACGAGGGCGATGTCGACGCGTTCGAGAACCTCCCGGGTCTTCGCCGAGCGCAGCGCGCCGAGATCGCCGACATCGTCGACGCCCGCGGTGTCGACAAGGACGACTGGCCCGAGCGGCGGCATTTCGATCGCCTTCTCCACCGGATCGGTCGTGGTGCCCGCGACCTCGGACACGATCGACATCGGAAAGCCGAGCAGCGCGTTCATCAGGCTCGACTTGCCGACGTTGCGCCGGCCGAAGAGGCCGATGTGCATGCGCAGGCTTTTCGGCGTGTCGAGCATGGGTCAGCGCCTTTCGCTGAACGGGCGCGGGGCGGCGCCGAGGTGCGTCATGGTCGCCGGCGACAGCAGCCGGTCGAGCTCGGCGTCGTCGATCAGCCCTGTCTCGCGCGCGAGCTCCCTGACAGCACGACCCGTGCCGCGCGCAGCCGCGGCGATCCGGGTCGCCTCCTCGTAGCCGAGTGCGGGCACGAGCGCGGTGACCACCGCCCAGGACGTTTCCACCTGCCGCGCGGCTTCGGCCGCATTGACGCCGATCCTGGCGATACAGCGCTCGGCGAACGCGGCGTCGGCAGCGATCAGCGAGGTAAGGCCGTCGAGCAGCGACTGGGCGACCAGCGGCAGGAACGCATTGAGCTCCAGCTGGCCCGACTGGCAGGCCGCGGTGATCGCCGCGTCGTGGCCGATCATCGCCATCGCGGCTTGAGCGACCGCCTCGCAAATCACGGGATTGACCTTGCCGGGCATGATCGAGGAGCCGGCCTGGACGGGCGCGAGCGCGAGTTCGT
This sequence comes from Roseiarcus fermentans, assembly GCF_003315135.1. Classification (GTDB taxonomy): domain Bacteria; phylum Pseudomonadota; class Alphaproteobacteria; order Rhizobiales; family Beijerinckiaceae; genus Roseiarcus; species Roseiarcus fermentans. The sequence goes on along the minus strand of NZ_QNRK01000066.1, from coordinate 4,432 downwards.
TCAGGCCCGCGCGGGGGCCCGACGCCATCAGGCGGATGTCGGAGGAGATCTTGAAGAGATTGACGGCATGCGCCTTGAGGATGCCCGACACTTCGACGAACACGTCGACGTTCTGGGTCGCGTCGAGAAGGTTTTCCGCGCGCGACAGATTGAGTTTGGTGACGTCCCGAAGCGCGCCGACGACCCGAAAAATGTAGTCGCGCGGCGCGGCGACGCCGGTGCCGATGGCGGTGGCGCCGAGATTGACGACCCGCAGCCGCTCCTTGCACTTGAAGACGCGCCAGCGGTCGCGCGCGATCGCCTCCGCCCAGGCGCCGAAGGTCGCGCCGAAGGTAGTGGGGAGAGCGTCCTGCAATTGCGTGCGGCCCATTTTCAGCAGGCCCGAGAAGGCGGCTTCCTTGTCTTGCAGTTCGAGCTGAAGGCCGGCGATCCGAGCTTCGAGACGATCGAGCAGTCTAAGCGCCGCGACCCTCAGCGCGGTCGGAAAGACGTCGTTGGTCGACTGGTGCAGGTTGACGTGGTCAATGGGGTGGATGCGGGCGTAGTCGCCCTTGCGAAAGCCGAGCCGCTCGGCCGCCCGGTTGGCGATCACCTCATTGACGTTCATGTTGAGCGACGTGCCCGCCCCGCCCTGCAGCCCGTCGACGCGGATCCATTCGTGCAGCAGCCCCCCGGAAACCTCCCGCGCCGCCTCGCAGATCGCGGTCGCCGCCTCCGCGTCGAGCGCGCTCAAGGAGCGGTTGGTCAGGGCCGCCGCTTCCTTGACGGCCGCCATCGCCTTGATCAGCTCAGGATGACAGGGACGGCCGAGAACTGCGAAATTTTCCAGCGCGCGCGCCGTATGGACACCGTAATAGGCCTCGGCGGCAACGCGAAGGTCCCCGATGAGGTCGTGTTCGACGCGGAAGGCGCACTGTTCGCTCATGGGATTGGACTCTCGCGCAGGCGTCCCATCATGCGGCGGTTGTGTTCAACCTTCCCCCGGGGGGCCAAAAGCCGCAGGATGAGCGGTCGCCGGCACACGCCTAGTAGAATATGTCGCGCTTGCCGTTTTCGATGGCCTTCAGTTCCTTGACCGTTTGCCGGCGGATGGCGGCGGAAGGAATTTCGGCGAGGTGCTTTTCGATGGTCCGTTCGCCGACCGCGCGCGTCTCCGGCGAGGCGTAGTCCATCAGATATTCCTTGAACGTCAGGATCGCGTTGGGCTCGCAGACCTTCTGGATCCGCCCGCTCTTGGCCAGCTCCATGAATCGGTCGCCTGTGCGGCCGTTGCGGTAGCAGGCGGTGCAGTAGCTCGGGATGTAGCCGGCCTCGCAGATGTGGCGGAGAATCTCGTCCGGCGTGCGATCGTCGTGCACCTGGAACTGCGGGGTCGAGTCCGGCTCGGGTGGACGCCGCCCGTCCGCGAAGGCGTCGAGCTTGGCCTTGTAGCCGCCGACGCCGACACAGGAGCCGGCGCTCATCTGCGAGATGCCGAGATCGATGATCTCGTCGCGGAACTCCGGGTCCTCGCGGGTGGAGATGATCATGCCGGTGTAGGGTACGGCGAGCCGCAGCACGGCGACGATCTTCTTGAAGTCGTCGTCGCCGACGAGATGCGGGAATGCCGTCAGATCGACGCCGGCGGCGGCGCGCATGCGCGGGAACGAGATGGTATGCGGGCCGACGCCGAACGTCTCCTCGAGATGGCGCACGAGCATCATCTGCGCCACGACCTCGAAGCGATAGTCGTAGAGCCCGTAGAGCACGCCGGTGCCGACGTCGTCGATGCCGCCATGCATCGCGCGATCGAGCGCGGTGACGTGCCAGTCGTAATTGTGCTTCGGCCCCTTTCGATGCATCCGTGCGTAGGTGTCGCGGTGAAAGGTCTCCTGGAACAGCACGTAGGTGCCGGTCCCCGCTTCCTTCAGCCGGCGGTAATCTTCGACCGTGGTCGCGGCGATCTGGACGTTGACTCGGCGAATCTCGCCGTTGTTCTCCTGCGTCTCGTAGATCGTCTTCATCGCCTCGAGCACGTAGTCGATCGGCGTGACGACCGGGTCCTCGCCCATGTCGAGCATGAGGCGCTTGTGGCCGAGCTTCTCGAGCGCCTTCACCTCGTCGCGGATCTCGTCCATGGTCAGGCGCTTGCGCACCGCGTCGCTGCCCTTGTGGTAGCCGCAATAGGCGCAATCGTTGATGCAGTAGCTGCTGAGGTAGAGGGGCGCGAACAGGACGAGTCGCCGTCCGTAGATCTTCTGCTTGACCGCCAGTGCCGTCTGGAAAACCTTCTGCAACAGCGCCCTGTCCTCGAGCTGGATCAGCGCGGCGACCTCTCTGAGGTCGAGGCCCTTGGCCGCCGACGCCTTGTCGATCATGGCTTCGATTTCGGCCGGCGGCGTTGCCGCCGTCTCGGCCAGCAGCCTATGGATCAGCGGTTCGTCGATGAAATCGGACTTGTCGGGCCTCACTACCGCTTCTCCTCCTCGCGCTTCGCCTGCCCCGCTCGCCACGATCACGACGGGCGCTTCCCTCCCATCCGGCTCGCCCATTGGCGTGGGCGACCGGGGCGCGAGACGATCGTCACCGCCGAGCGGCGATCGAAGCCGATCGAACCAGACTTCCCCTATCGGGAGGCGTCGGCCTCGCCGAATCCCGCGTGTCGGTGGCGAAATCGGTGGCGCTTGCTGTGACTTAGATAACGTGATCGCCTGCCGGCCAAAAGCCCGCTGCGGCGATCCGCCGCGCGGCCTGGTGACGCCGGAATCCACGACGGGCGCCACGGGCTACGCAGTCCGCGTCCGCCCGACGGGCGCAGACGCGTGGTCGCGCCCGGCTGCTGTCTCGGTTCGCCGTCCGGCGCTTCGCTCCGCCTCCGCCAAGGCCTGCGGCTCGACCAGCAGCCCTTGGCGCTCGTATCGGCCTCGGGTCCGGCTGAACCGCACCACCACCGCATGTCGAGCGCTGCCCGCCTTGGCTCTCCGCGTGACCAGGGCGTCGCCCGCCGGCAGATATTCGAGATCGCCGAGGCCGACACAGCGCAGGCACGCAGGCCCCGGATCCTCCATCATCAGGAAGTCGCCGGCGCCGCCGCAGCGATGACATTTCCACTCCCGGTTCAGCGGGATGACCGCCACCAGCTCAGGCGGGCGGCTCGCCTTTTCCGCCACGCGCTCCCGCGTCTTCTCGGACAGCTCCGGCGACAGCCAGTGCGTGCGATACGCCGCTTCGATCGCGGCGTCTCCGCTGGCGCTGAAGCGCAGCGACTGGCGCTGCGGGCTGCGCGCGAGATAGTCCGTCGGACTGGCGATCAGGCCCTTGGCGGCCGCCCAGACGCGCAACGCCGCCAGCGCCTCAGCGCCGCGCATCGGATCGACGTGGAGGGCTTCCTCGAGGCATGCGACCTGCCCGCGCCGCCAGCGCTCCATCGTCGTGAAATCGAGCCACCCGATCCCCATGAGGATGTCGACGGCGGTTACGACATGGTCGGCGGCGAGGACCTGTTCAGCGGCCCTCGCGACACGGTCGGCAAGGGGAACCTTGTTCTTCCGGCCCATTGGCGACCTCCCTCAAAGACGCCGGGTGCGCCGCTTCCAAGCGTCGTCCCACAGTGTGCTCCTGTCCGCGTCGAACACCAGCGCCGGATCGGCCTCGGCGGTCGCCCACGCGCCCGCCTCGATCTCTCTGTCGAGTTGGTCGGGTCCCCAGCCAGCGTAGCCGAAGGCCACGAGACTCTTGGCCGGCCCGCTCTTGTTGGCGATATCCTCGAGGACCTCGACGCTCGACGTCAGGGACAGCCGGTCGGTGACGGCGATGGTCGCGGGCTTTCGATATTCGGCGCTGTGAACGACGAAGCCGACCTCCGGCTTGACCGGGCCGCCCGCGAACACCCGCACGCTACCCGTGACGCCGACGTTCGTGGCGCCGACCGCCTCGAGCAGGTTCGCGAGCGGCTCCTCTGCAACCGGTCTGTTGAGGACAATTCCGATGGCGCCGGCCGGGTCGTGCTCGACGACCAGGATGACCGTCCGCTCGAAATGCGGGTCGCCCATCTCGGGCGCCGCGACGAGGAACTCGCCGGCCAGCGAAGGGGGCGGCTGCCGCTCTTCCTGCCCGGTCGGCAAGGCCGCGCCGAGGAACCCCGTCTGCACACCGACGGCGACGACGACGAAGGCCAGACGAGCGATCGCGGACATGGCTCACCGGAAAGCGTTCGGACGCGTTCAGGCTAGCACGGGTCAGGCGTCTCCAAAAGCGGACGCCGCGTCGCCGGCAGGGCGATCGCATTTCAAAACAGGGTGAGGAGGTGGGCGAGGTAGGCTTCGTCCCAACCGGCTCGTTTGAACTTGCCGCGGAGTGAGCCTTTCTCGCCGTCTTTCTGCATGACGTTCAGGACCATGTGGCGGAGAACGGCGAGATTTTCGGGACCGTTGCCCAGACGGCTGCGGTCCTG
>NZ_QNRK01000065.1 GCF_003315135.1 Roseiarcus fermentans | reverse complement strand
CTTCGCCTCGCCCACATGCCCACAGGAGAACAAAACCAGAAGAAGCGGACATTTGATGTGCTACCAATACCGGACAACTTAATTCGCTATCGACAGTGGAAGAGAGCGTTCGATCGAAAGGCGACGCGCGTCGATGGGGCGAAACGGGCGTGCTATAGAGCCTGTGCGCCATGCCGCCGGAGCCGGGCGGACCGAGTCTCGGGACATGGGCGCATGTTCGGGGGGTGACCATGCTCAAGGTCTTGCGCGCCGCTGTCGCCGCGCTGTGTTTCGCGAGCGTGGCCATCGCCGCCGAGGTCAAGCCCTACGCCAACGAGGACCTGGCGAGCGACGCGGTCCGCCTCGCCGAGACGTTGAAGATCGCCGCAGGCAAGATCGGCGCCCAGACGGCGGGGAAGACGCCGGACGACCTGCGCAAGGCCGCCGCCGCCGCCGCGACGGGCGGGAAATTCGACGCCGCCGCGGCGCTCGCCGCCGCCGCGGCGACCGCTGGCCCCAAAGACCCGGCCAACTGGCTCGCCTACGCCAATGTCGCGATCAAGGCCGACGACGCCCAGGCCGACAACCGCTGGGATCTGGTGACGCACGGCGCGGCCGCGGCCTATGCGGCTTACGAGCGCGCCGCCGAGGCGCCCGCCCAGGCCGTCGCGCTCGCGACCCTCGGCGACCTTCTCGCCCGCCACAGCGCCTGGCGCGGCGCGCTCGACGCCTACAAGGCCTCGCTCGACCGGCGCGACGCGATCGACGTGCGCAAGACCTACGAGTCGTTGCGCGAGCAGTACGGATTCCGCATCCTCGACTACAAGGTCGACAACGAGTCCGCCAACCCGCGCGTGTGCTTCACCTTTTCCGAGCAGCTGGCGCGCAAGACCGATTTCGCGCCCTATGTCGCGGTTTCCGGCGCCTCGAGCGCAGCGATCTCGAGCGAGGACCAGCAGATCTGCGTCGAGGGCCTGAAGCACGGCGAGCGCTATGCGGTGGTGCTGCGCCAGGGCTTGCCCTCGGCGGTCGGGGAGAACCTCCTCAAGGCCGCCGACTACGAGATCTACGTCCGTGACCGGTCGCCCCAGGCCCATTTCGCCGGCAAGGCCTACGTCCTGCCGCGCCAGGGACAGGAAGGGGCGCCGCTCGTCACCGTCAACGCCTCGAAAGTGTCCATCGACGTCTACCGCATCGGCGACCGCAACCTGCTTGCGACCGTCAACCGCGACGACTTCCTCAAACCCATCGACACCGCCCGCGCCAGGGAGATCGCCGACACCGACGGCGTCAAGGTTTGGAGCGGCTCGATGGACGTGGCGAGCGAACTCAACCGGGACGTGGTCACGGAATTCCCGGTCCTCAAGGCGGTGGGCAAGCTCGACCCGGGCGTCTATCTCGTCACCGCGCGGCCGTGGAAGGAGAAGACCTCCGACTCCGACGAGCCGGATTACGCCCAGCTCGCGACCCAGTGGATGGTCGTCTCCGATCTCGGCCTCACCGCGATTTCCGGCGACGACGGCGTGCACGCCTTCGTGCAGTCGCTCGGCTCCGCGGGCCCGCTCGCGGGCGTGGATGTGACGCTGGTCGCGCGCAACAACGAGGCGCTGGCGACCAAGACCACCGGCGCCGACGGGCGCGTCGAGTTCGATCCGGGTCTTTCCCGTGGCAAGGGCGGCGTCGCGCCGGGCCTGCTGGTGGCGACGCTCGCCGGCGACTACAATTTCCTCAATCTGGCGCAGAACGCCTTCGACCTCACCGACCGCGGCGTCGGCGGGCGCGACGCGCCCTCCGGCCTCGACGCCTTCGTCTATACCGAGCGCGGCGTCTACCGGTCGGGCGAGACGGTGTTCGCGACCGCGCTGCTGCGCGACGCCAAGGGCGTCGCCCGCGAACGCCTGCCGTTGACCCTGGTCGTCAAGCGCCCGGACGGGGTCGAATACCGGCGCGCCACGGTCGCCGACGCGGGCCTCGGCGGCCACGCCCTCGCCATTCCGCTGCTCGCGGGGGCCGCGCCCGGCAAATGGCGCATCGAGGCCTTCGCCGATCCGAAGGGCGACCCGATCGGCGCGGTGGAATTCCTGCTCGAGGACTACATCCCCGAAAGGCTCGATTTCGCGCTGAAGACGGCGAGCGCCGTCGTCACGCCGGGCGAGCCGATCGCGCTCTCGCTCGACGCCCGCTTCCTCTATGGCGCGCCGGCGAGCGGCCTCGACGTCACCGGCGCGATCCGCGTCCAGGCCGTCCCGGATGGCGCGCTGGCGGGCTTTCCCGGCTATGTCGCGGGGCTCGCCGACGACGAATTCACCACGGTCGAGACCCAGTTTCCCGCCAAGGCGACGACCGACGCCAAGGGCCGGGCCGAACTCTCGGTCGATCTGCCCGAGGCAGCGTCGACGCGACCGCTCGAGGCGAAGCTGATCGTCGACGTCGCCGAGCCCGGCGGCCGCACGGTCGAGCGCACCGTGACGCTGCCGGTCAGGGCCAAGGGCGTGCTGGTCGGCGTCAAGAAGACCTTCGACGCGTCGATTTCCGCCGGCGACGCGGCGACGTTCGAGGCGATCGCGGTGGCTCCCGACGGCGCCCGGGTGGCGCGGAAGGGCGCCGAGTGGTCGCTCTATCAGGTGACCAGCGACTATCAGTGGTTCAACGCCGACGGACGCTGGAACTACGAGCCGGTCAAGTCGTCGAAGCGCGTCGCGAGCGGAATCGTCGACATCGGCCCCGACGGACCGGCAAAAATATCGGCGCCCGTGCAATGGGGCGCGCACCGGCTCGACATCAAGACCCTCGACGGCGAGGAGACGAGCCTGGCCTTCGACGTCGGCTGGTCGGGGACGGCGAGCGCCGATACGCCCGACAATGTCGCCGTCACCCTCGACAAAACGAGTTACGCGCCGGGCGACGAGGCCAAGCTGCGCATCGCCGCCGCCGCGGCGGGCAAGGCGACGGTCGCCCTGATCGGCGACAAGGTCGAGCGCTTCATCGACGTCGACCTCGCCGCCGGCGACACGGTCGTACCGTTCGCCGTCGGCGCCGACTGGGGCCCCGGCGCCTATGCGGTGGCGCTCACCCACCGTCCGCTCGACGTCAAGGCGCGGCGCATGCCGGGCCGGGCGATCGGGCTCGCCTGGTTTTCCATAGGCGGGGCCACGCGCAAGCTCGACGTAACCTTCGACGCGCCCGCCATCGCCAAGCCGCGCGAGCCGATGCAGATCCCCATCACGGTCGCCGGACTCGCGCCCGGCGAGGAGGCCTACGTCAGCGTTTCGGCGGTCGACCTCGGCATCCTCAACCTCACCGGCTACAGGACGCCGGACCCGGTGGCGTATTTCTTCGGCCAGCGCAAGCTGCCGGTCGAGATCCGCGACCTCTGGGGCATGCTGATCGACGGCATGCAGGGCGCGGCCGGCGCCATCGAGACCGGCGGCGACAGCAGCGGCAGCCTCGAAGGCAATCTGCCGACGCAACCCCCGCTCGCGCTGTTCTCCGGCGTGGTCAGGCTCGACGATCGCGGCCAGGCGACCGTCACCTTCGACCTGCCGGCGTTCAACGGGACAGTGCGCCTCGCCGCCGCCGCCTGGAGCCGCGACAAGGTCGGCTCGGCCCAGAGCGACGTCACCGTGCGCGACAAGGTCGTGGTGTCGGCGACGCTGCCGCGCTTCCTCGATGTCGGCGACCGCTCGCAACTCACGGTCGACATCGACAACGTCGACGGCGAGGCCGGCGACTACACGCTCGATCTCGACCTCGGCGGGCCGGTCGCGGCCGAGGCCGCCGCCCTGCATCAGACCCTGCGGCTCGACGCGCATCAGCGCCGGCAGGCGACCGTCGCAATCGCCGCCGCCGGGGTCGGCACGGCCTCCTTCGGCCTTCGCCTCTCTGGCCCGAACGTCGATCTGACGCAAAAGCTGGCGCTCGGCGTCGCCTCGGGCGCGCCCGACGTCTATCGCCGCACGGTCACGCCGCTGCCCGGCGGCGGCGCTGCGACGGTGTCGGGCGACCTGCTCGCCGGCTTCATCCCCGGGACGGGCTCGATCGCCGTCTCGGCCTCGCCGTTCGGCGCGCTCGACGCCCCGGCGCTGTTGCAGGCGCTCGACCGCTATCCCTACGGCTGCTCCGAGCAGACGGTCAGCCGGGCCATGCCGCTCCTCTACGTCAACCGTCTCGCCTCGCTGCAGAACCTCGGGGTCGATCCGGACCTCGACGCCAGAATCAAACAGGCGATCGAGCGCGAGATGAGCCGGCAGAGCGCCAGCGGCGCCTTCGGCATGTGGGCGGCCGACAGCGGCGACGACGACCCGTGGCTCGACGCCTTCGTCACCGACTTCCTCACCCGCGCCCGCGAGATGAAATTCGTCGTCGCCGAGCCTGCCTTCGCCCAGGCGCTCGACCGCTTGCGCAACACGATCGTCAACGCGCCCGAGCCGAACGCCGACAATTCCGCAGCCCTCGCCTACGCCCTCTACGTGCTCGCCCGCAACGGCCGGCCGGTGATCGGCGACCTGCGCTACCTCTCCGACGCCAAGCTCGACGCCTTCGCGTCGCCGCTCGCCAAGGCGCAGCTCGGCGCCGCGCTCGCGATGCTCGGCGACCGCGCCCGCGCCGGAAAGGTCTTTTCCGCCGCGCTCGCGGCGCTCGCCGCCGAGAAGGACGAAGGGCGCTCGCGCCCGGACTTCGGCTCGCGCCTGCGCGACGCGGCCGCCGTGATGGCGCTGGTCGCCGAAGCCGACCCTGCCGCCGGCGACATGCCCGCCAACGCGATCGCGCGCGCCGGGGCGGAGCTGGACTCGGCGCGGGCCGAGCGCTCGCAGACCAGCACGCAGGAGAACGGCTGGATGGTTCTCGCCGCCGAGGCGCTCGCCGAGCACGGCGGCCTCGGGTCGTTCACGGTGGACGGCCAGCCCGTCAAGGGCGCGCTGAACCGGCGCTTCGGCCCCGACGCGCTCGCGGGCAAGACCGCAGCCATCGGCAACGCCGGCGAGGCCACGGCCCAGCTCGTCGTCACCGTCTCGGGCTCGCCGGTCGCGCCCGAACCCGCGGCGTCCAACGGCTACACGGTCGAGCGGAGCTTCTATACGCTCGACGGCAAGAAGCTCGACCTTGCGAGCCTCATGCAGAACCAGCGCGTCGTGGTGGCGCTCAGGGTGACCGAGGCCGAGGCGCGCACGGCGCGGCTCATGATCGTCGACCGGCTGCCGGCGGGGCTCGAGATCGACAATCCGGCGTTGGTCGAGGGCGGCTCGGTCGAGGGGTTCTCGTGGCTCACGACCGACGAGACGCCGGCGCACACCGAGTACCGCGACGATCGCTTCGTCGCGGTGTTCGACCGCGCGCCCGGCCAGTCGGCTTTCATCACCCTCGCTTATGTCGTGCGCGCCGTCGCGCCCGGCCGCTACGTCCACCCGCCCGCGACCGCCGAGGACATGTACGCCCCCGAACGCTACGGACGCACCGCCTTCGGCGCGATGGAGGTGACGGCGAAGTGAATGGCGACGAAGGCTCTGCGCGCAGCCGCTTGGTCCCCACTCTGCTGCAAGGGGACCGTGGATACACGGATATCTGGGGTCACGGGTTCCCTTCCCCGGCTTTGCCGGGGAAGGTGGCGCGAAGCGCCGGATGGGGTGTGGGCCGCCGCACGAACTTTGGACGGTTTGCGCGACCGTCTCCATCGTCCTTGCCGTCATCCGTCCTAAGGCGCGTGAAATCGATCGCAGGCGATGGTCCGCCGCAGGGCGCGCGGCATGACCTTCGTCCCGGGGCCTTTTCCGACGGCTCCCTGCTTTCCACACCCCATCCGGCCCTGCGGGCCACCTTCCCCAGCAAGCTGGGGAAGGCGACGCCGGCCGGACGCGCGGCGCTCGCGTGAATACCGCGGCGCAACGGCGCCGGGACGCCATCCGGCGCGGACTCGTCCTGGCCATCGCCGCGCCGCTCCTGCTGGTCCTCGTCTCCGCCCTCGCCGCCGGCCTCGCCTGGACCCGCTACGCCGCCTCGCTGCCGCCGCTCGATCTCGCCGCCTCGCGCGAGGGCTCGACGCTGGTGGTCGACCGCGACGGCCGGCTGCTGCGTCCGTTCACTTTGCCGGACGGGCGGTGGCGGCTGCCGGCGACGACCCACGACGTCGATCCGCGCTATCTCGCGATGCTGGTCGCCTACGAGGACGGCCGCTTCTACGACCACCACGGCGTCGATCTGCGCGCGCTTCTGCGCGCAGCCGGGCAATGGCTTCTGCGCGGCCACATCGTCTCGGGCGGCTCGACGCTCACCATGCAGGTCGCCCGCCTGATCGAGCCGCGGCCCGAGCGCACGCTGGAAGCCAAGCTCAGGCAGATGGCGCGCGCGCAGGAGATCGAGCGCGCCGTCGACAAGGCGGGCGTGCTCGACCGCTACGTCACGTTGGCGCCGTTCGGCGGCAACCTCGAGGGGGTGCGCGCGGCGTCGCTGGCGTATTTCGGCAAGGAGCCTTTGAAGCTGACGATCGCCGAGGCGGCGCTGCTGGTGGCGTTGCCGCAGTCGCCCGAGGCGCGCCGGCCCGACCGGTTTCCCTCCGCCGCGCGCGCCGCCCGCGACCGCGTGCTCGACCGCGCCGCCGCGCGCGGCGCGATCGGCGCCGACGACGCCGTCGCGGCGAAGCGCGAGCCTGTGCCGGAGACCCGAAAGCCGTTTCCGCGGCTTGCCGCCCATGCGGCGGAGGAGGCCGTCGCCGCCGATCCCAGGGCGAGGAGGATCCGCCTCTCGATCGACGCCCGCCTGCAGGCGAAGCTCGAAACGCTGGCGAGGGAGAGCGTGGCGCGGCTCGGCCCAAAACTGTCGGCGGCGATCGTCGCGATCGACAACGCGAGCGGCGAGGTCCGCGCCCGGGTCGGCGCCGCCGATCCGGACGACGCCTCGCGCGACGGCGCGATCGACATGTCGCGCTTCCCCCGCTCGCCGGGCTCGGCGCTGAAGCCGTTCATCTACGCGCTCGCCTTCGAGGAGGGGCTGGCCCATCCCGAGACGGTGCTGTTCGACCGCCCGGCGCGCTACGGGGCTTACGCGCCGGAGAACTTCGATCTCGGCTATCAGGGCACGGTGACGGCGCGCAAGGCTTTGCAGATGTCGCTGAACCTGCCGGCGGTCGAGTTGCTCGCCGACGTCGGCCCCGCCACCTTTCTCGCCCGGCTGCACGGCGCGGGGGCCGAGATCGCGCTGCCGAAGGACACGCCGATCGGGCTCGCGATCGGCCTCGGCGGCCTCGGCGTCTCGCTGACCGACATCGCCCGCCTCTACGCCGGCTTCGCCCGCGGGGGCGAAGCGCCGGCGCTGATCGAACGCCTCGACGGCGCCGCGCCGGTGATCGGGCCGCGGCGCGTCACCGATTCCGTGGCGGCCTGGTATGTCGCCGACATTCTTCGCGGGACGCCGCCGCCGGCCAACGCGCTCTCCGGCCGCATCGCCTTCAAGACCGGCACGTCCTACGGCTTTCGCGACGCGCTGGCGGTGGGCTTCGACAAGGGGACGACCATCGCGGTCTGGGTGGGGAGGCCCGACAACGGCCCGACGCCGGGCCTGATCGGACGGCAGGCGGCGGCGCCGATCCTGTTCGACGCCTTCGAGCGGCTCTGCCGCGACGTCGAGGTCATCAGGCCGCCGAGGGGGATTCTCATCGCCGCGACTGCCGCCGACCTGCCGCCGCCCTTGCGCCATCTGCGCAAGGATGCGCCCAAGACCATGGCCGCGACCGAAGTTCCGGCGCTGAAGATCGCCTATCCGCCCGACGGCGCGCGCATCGACCTCGGAATTCTGGACGGCGCCGCTGAAGCGCGGCTCGCGCTGAAGGCGCTCGGCGGCGTCCCGCCGTTCGCCTGGTTCGTCAACGGCGCGCCGGTGGGCGAAGCGGAACTGCGCCGCAACGCGGCCTGGAAACCCGACGGCGCAGGGTTTGTCCGCGTGACGGTGGTCGACAGCAAGGGGGCGGCGGACGCGGTGCGGGTGCGGCTGGAGTGACGCGCAAACCCCTCTCCCTCAGGGAGAGGGGTTCAAGGCCCCGGCCAGGCCGCCAGCAGCGCCCTGAGCGCCGCCACGAACGCCAGCGGCTGGTCGATCATCACGTGGTGCTCGGCTTCCGGGATCACGACGTGCGGCGCGCCCGGAGGCATGAAGCTCAGCAGGTAGTCGGCGTCGTCGGCCTTGAACAGTTTCGACTTGGCGCCGCGAAAGAGCGCGAGCGGCGCCCGCGCGGCCGCCACGATCGGCTCGGGATCGATGCGGCCGAACCGCTCCCAGAAATTCGGATCGAAGCAGAGCGACCAGCCCGGGCGCCCCTCGTCGTCGACGGCCTCGCGCACCGAGCGCCGCGCGATCGCGTCCAGAATGTAGGGGTGCTCGCACGGCTGCGGCGGCATCAGGCGGAAGCGCGCGACCACCTCCGCCAGCGACGGTTTGACCCGCGCGAGTCTCGAAGGCTGAGGAGGCGCGGGCGGGCGAAAATTCTGGGGCGCGAAGAACGGCGGGTCGACCATCACGCCGCCGAGGATCTCGTCGCCGAAGTCGCGAGAAAAGCCCATCGTCACGCGCCCGCCGAACGAGTGGCCGACGACGACCGGTTTGCCGGCGTCGAACGCGCCCGCGGCGCGACCCGCGGCGCGCGCCTCGCGCACGAACTGCTCGAACAGGTAATGCTCGCGCCAGTCCGAGCGGCCCATGCCGGTGAAGGTCGAGGCGACCACCCGCCGCTCGGCGGCGAAGAACGGCGCGACGAAGCTCCACCAGTCGGCGTGGGCCGCGCCGCCGTGCAGGAACATGAGGCCCGGCTTGCCGCGCTCGCCCCAGGCGAGAACCTCGACCTTCGCCCCCTCGACCGCGACGAAGGTTCGCTCGGGTTCGTGCGCCAGCGCGGCGTCGAACCACGCCGGCGCCGGCGGCTTCGCGCCGCGAAAGGCCGCGAGCGGCGCCATGTGCTGCGGATCGGTCACGACGACTTTCCCTGCGAAAGGCTGCTTGAATGCGATGACGCGACCCGCGCCGACTTCCCCTCACCCTGCGGCCTTCGGCCGCTTCCCTCTCCCTGTGGGAGAGGGTTCCTTCCCCCTCGGGGGGAAGGTGGCCCGAAGGGCCGGATGAGGGTCACGCGACCTCGAACAGCCCGGCCGCGCCCTGGCCGCCGCCGATGCACATGGTTACGACCACGTATTTGACGCCGCGCCGCTTGCCCTCGATCAGCGCGTGGCCGACGAGGCGCGAGCCGCTCATGCCGTAGGGGTGGCCGACCGCGATCGCGCCGCCGTTGACGTTGAGGCGGTCGTTGTCGATTCCGAGCCGGTCGCGGCAATAGATCACCTGCACGGCGAAGGCCTCGTTGAGCTCCCAGAGGCCGATGTCGTCGATTCCGAGGCCGTGCGCCTTGAGGAGCTTCGGAATGGCGAACACCGGCCCGATGCCCATCTCGTCCGGATCGCAGCCGGCGACGGCGACGCCGCGGTAGATCCCGAGCGGCGCGAGGTTGCGCTGGCTGGCGAGCGTCGCCTCCATCAGCACGCAGGCGCTGGCGCCGTCGCTGAGCTGCGAGGCGTTGCCGGCGGTGACGCAGGCGCCGACCTTCAGCTTCTGGCCGTTGGCGAACACGGGCTTCAGGCCCGCCAGGCCCTGAGCCGTGGTGTCGGCGCGCGGGCCTTCGTCGCGCCCGAGCGTGACCTCCTTGTCCGAGATCGCGCCGGTCGCCTTGTCGGCGACCTTCATGACCGTCGACAGGGGAACGATCTCGGCGTCGAAAAGCCCGGCGGCCTGAGCGGCGACCGTCCGCTGCTGCGACTGGAGCGCAAAGGCGTCCTGCGCTTCGCGGGAAATCCCATAGCGCTCGGCGACGATCTCGGCGGTCTCGAGCATCGACATGTAGACGTCGTTGCGATGCGCGACGAGCCACGGGTCCTGGGTGCGAAAACTGTTCGCCTTGTCGTTCTGGACGAGCGAGATCGACTCGAGCCCGCCGCCGACCGCGACGCTCATGCCGTCGACGACGATCTCCTTGGCCGCGATCGCGATCGCCATCAGGCCCGAGGCGCACTGCCGGTCGACCGACATGCCGGCGACGCTGGTCGGCAGCCCGGCGCGCAGCGCCGCCTGGCGGCCGATGTTGTAGCCGGTCGAGCCTTGCTGCATCGCAGCCCCGATGACGACGTCGTCGACCTCGGCGCCGTCGACCCGAGCGCGCTTCAGCGCCTCGGCGATCGCGTGCCCGCCCAGCGTCTGGGCCTGGGTGTCGTTGAAGGCGCCGCGATAGGCCTTGCCGATCGGGGTGCGCGCGGTGGAAACGATGACGGCTTCACGCATGAGATGGCTCCAAGAGTCAGGTGTCGCTGGTGCTTCCTCACCCGGCGGCCTTCGGCCGCTGACCGGAATGCGGGCGAGGGGCGGGGATGAGGGGATGGGTTACGCCTTCGAAAACGACCCGCCCGCCGCGGCGAGTTTTTCCAAGAGCGCCGCCGGCCGAAAATCGTCGCCGAACTTCGCCTGAAATTCCTTCAGCTTGTCGAGCACGGTGTTCAGGCCGACGGTGTCGGCGTAGAACATCGGGCCGCCGCGGTAGACCGGCCAGCCGTAGCCCATGATCCAGACGACGTCGATGTCGGAGGCGCGCTGCGCCTTGCCTTCTTCCAGGATCTTCGCGCCCTCGTTGATCATCGGGTAGATCAGCCGCTCGAGGATTTCGGCATCGGTAATGTCCCGCTGCGCGATCCCCTTCGCGGCGGCGAAGGCGCGGATGATCGTCTCGACATGCGCCGAGGGCTTTGCGTTGCGTTGCTCGTCGTAGTCGTAAAAGCCCGCGCCGGTCTTCTGGCCGCGCCGCCCTTCCTCGCACAGAATGTCGCGGATGCTCTCGCCCTTCGACGTCTCCGCCGACCAGCCGATGTCGAGGCCGGCGAGATCGCTCATTGCGAACGGGCCCATCGGCAGGCCGAAATCGGTCAGAACGCGGTCGACCTGCGCCGGCGTCGCGCCTTCGAGGATCAGCTTGCCGGCCTCGCGCTGGCGCTCGGCCAGCATCCGGTTGCCGACGAAGCCGTAACAGACGCCGACCGTCACGCCGACCTTGCCGATCTTCGGCGCGAGGGCGGCGACGGTGGCGAGCACGGTCTTCGACGTCTTTTCGCCGCGCACGATCTCGAGCAGGCGCATCACGTTGGCGGGCGAGAAGAAGTGCATGCCGAGCACGTCCTCGGGGCGCTTGGTCGCGGCGGCGATGGCGTCGACGTTCAGATAGCTCGTGTTGGAGGCGAGGATCGCGCCCGGCTTGGCGACGCCGTCGAGTTTCTCGAAGATCAGCTTCTTCAGGTCCATGCTCTCGTACACGGCCTCGATGACGAGGTCGGCCTCGGCCAGCGCGCGAAAGTCGAGCGTGAGCGACAGGCGCCCCATGCGCGCCTCGACCTCCGCCATCGTCAACCGGCCCTTCTTCGCCGTATTCTCGTAGTTGCGCTGGATGATCGAAACGCCGCGGTCGAGCGCCTCCTTCGAGGTCTCGACGATGGTGACGGGAATGCCGGCGTTGAGGAAATTCATGGCGATGCCGCCGCCCATTGTGCCGGCCCCGATCACGCCGACCCGGGCGATCGGCTTCGTCGGCGTGTCGGGCCCGATGTCGGCGATCTTGGCCGCGGCGCGCTCGGCAAAGAACACATGCCGCTGCGCCTTCGACTGGGTCGAGCCGAGCAGCGCCATGAACATTGCGCGCTCACGTTCGACGCCTTCGTCGAACGGCAGGTCGACGGCGTTCTTCACCGAGAGGATCGCCTTCTCCCACGCCTCGAAGCCGCGGAACTTTTTCGCGTGCGCCTGGCGGATCGCCTCGAAGATCTCCGGTTTTCCGCGCGCCGCGGCGAGCTTTTCGTCACGGTCGCGCACTTTCTTCAAGGGCGCCCTGGCGGCGATCAGGCTTTTGGCGAAAGCGACCGCGCCCTCGGCGAGCTTGCCTTCTTCCGCGAGGGCGTCGACCACGCCCCATTGTTTCGCGTCGCGCGCCGAAAACGGCGTTCCCGACAAGATGACCTCGAGCGCCGTCTCGACGCCCACGAGGCGCGGCAGGCGCTGCGTGCCGCCCGCGCCGGGGATGAGGCCGAGCTTGATTTCCGGCAGGCCGCATTTGGCGGAAGGAACAGCGATCCGGTAGTGCGCGGTCAGCGCCACCTCGAAGCCGCCGCCGAGCGCCGTGCCGTGCAGGGCCGCCACGACCGGCTTTTTCGCGTTCTCAATTCGGTCGAGCACGTCGGGAAGATAGGGCGCGGCGTGCGGCTTGCCGAACTCGGTGATGTCGGCGCCGGCGATGAAGGTGCGCCCGGCGCAGACGATGACGGTCGCCTTGACCGTGGCGTCGGCCTCCGCCTTCTCGACCCCGAGCATCAACCCCTCGCGCACGTCTCGCGACAGCGCGTTGACCGGCGGCGAATTGATGGTGACGATCGCGACCTCGTCCTCGACCGTCAGATCGGCGACCGCATTGAGAGCCGTCACGGCGCGTCCTCCCCCGAAAATGGTTCACACCTGATCTTTGAGACTAGCCGGACGCAGAGGCAAGGGGCAAGAGCGCCCGCGGGGGCGCAGGGCTCCGAACTCGGGTTAACGGGATTTACGAATTGCGCGAAGGCTGACTCCATGGGCGCTCCTGATTCGGAGACTCCCCATGGACACCCCGC
>NZ_QNRK01000064.1 GCF_003315135.1 Roseiarcus fermentans | reverse complement strand
ATGAAAATCTCGGGCTCGTTCCGAACCCTCGCCGGCGCTCAAATCTTCGCCAGCCTCAGATCCGTCGTCTCGACCGCGAGAAAGCACGGCTGCAATATCCTCCAGATCCTAACCGCCACCCCAGCTCAGATCGTCCAAGCCTTCGCCGCGTAAAAGGCGGCTTGGGAGTTACACTCGCCCGGAAATCCTGCCGCAACCGCTTGAAAACACTCTATTCGCGCCCGGCTTTGGCCTGGACGCCAGGAACGGCGCGCGCCGGCTCGATCCGGCTCGGCCGGACGACGCAGGCGCGGACGACTGCGCCTCCCCTTCGGCTCGACACGCCCTCGATCCGGGGCGCGCCGACGGGAACGCGCAGGGCGACCGCCGCCCGGAAACTCCGCCGCAACAGACTGAAATTATTCGATTCGCGCCCGAAATGGAGGGCCGCTCGGAGCGATCGGCCCCGGCGGCGTCGAGGCTGCGCACGGCGGGAGTCGCTCGCCAGGACGGGATTGCGCCGGAACGGCGCCCAGCGCCGGTGTCCCAGCGCAGCTGAGTCCGGCCGCGCGACTCGGAAACTGTCGCATGATCCCCAACGGGGTCATGGCCTGTCGACGGCGGCTGGCGGCGTTACGGTTCGCGCGCTCTTTGCGCGCAAGCGCTGGCATGTCAGTGTTCGGCCGGCGAACAGGGAGAACGCAAGTGAACGAACGCATCGGCTTCATCGGCGTCGGACTCATGGGCCACGGCATGGCGAAGAACATCGTCGAGAAGGGTTTTCCACTCACCGTGCTCGCGCATCGCAAGCGCGAGGCCGTGGACGACCTTCTTTCACGCGGCGCCAGGGAGGCGTCGAACCCGCGGGAACTCGCGCAGGCGAGCGACATCGTCGTGCTGTGCGTCACCGGCTCGCCGCAGGTCGAAGCGGTCGTGCTCGGGCAGGACGGTCTCGCCGCCGCCGGCAAGCCGCTGCTGGTCATCGACTGCTCGACTTCGGAGCCGGCCTCGACCCGCCGCCTCGCGGCGGAGCTCGCGCCGAAGGGAATCGCCTTCGTCGACGCCCCCTTGAGCCGCACGCCGAAGGACGCCTGGGAGGGGACGCTCGACGTGATGGTCGGCGGCGATCCGGCCGCCGTCGCCCGCGCGACGCCGATCCTGAAGACCTTCGGCGGCCGCATCGTCGAGACCGGGCCGGTCGGCACGGGCCATACGATGAAGCTTCTCAACAATTTCGTGTCGATGGGCTATGCGGCGCTCTATTCGGAGGCGCTGACCGTCGGCGCCAAGGCCGGGTTGTCGCCAAAGGTCTTCGACGCGGTGATCAGCAACGGCCGGATGGACTGCCCCTTCTACCAGACCTTCCGAAAATACCTGATCGAGCGCGACCGCGACGCGCATCGCTTCACGTTGGCGAACGCCTCGAAGGACATGACCTATCTGGCCGGTTTCGCGCTCGCGCTCGGCGTCGCCAACCCGGTCGGGGCGGCGGTGCGCAACAGCTTCGCGCAAGCGGTCGCGACCGGCCATGGGCAGGACTACGTGCCGATGCTGTCGGACCTCGTGGCGGAATGGAACGGGACGTCGCTCACGCCGGGGAAAGGGGGCGACTGAGGTCGCCGCCCGGGGCGGATCCGGATCCGTTTAAGGGCGCACAAGCAATCCCGCCGCCGACTCGCAACACCTGGGCTTCGCGAGCGGCTCGGTGGTCGAAACTGGCGTCGATCGCGCGATTCTGGGCCCCCGCCCCCGACATGCGCAGCATATCGCGTCGGCCTGAGTTGGATTAGCATGGCGGTTGCGCCGATTGCGGCGCACGGGGGGTCGGCATGCTGGGGACACGCGCGCGTACGGCTGTTCTCGTTTCGGCGTTCCTCGCCGCCGCGCCGCTCGCCCATGCGCAGACGCCGCCGCCGAAGCCTGCCGGGTCCGCCGCGACCGCCGACGCCGCCTTCGACGCGCAGAAGGCGGCGTTTCTCGCCCTGCCGCTGCCGACCCGCGTTGCGGCGCAGGAGGCGCTGGTCTGGCTCGGCTTCTACAACGGCGTCAGCGATGGCGACTTCGGCAAGCGCACGCGCGACGCGATCGCGGCCTTCCAGCTCGCCCAGCGGGGAAAGGGCGACGGCGCGCTCACGCCCGGCCAGCTTCAGGCGCTGCTCGCGGCCGGGCAGAAGGCGCGCGCCGACGCCGGGTTCCAGACGATCGTCGACGCGAAGACGAACGCGAAAATCGACGCGCCGACGAAGCTCATGGGGCCGAAGAGCGGGACCACCCTCGACTTCGCCTCCGACGCGAGCGGCGACCTCGCCGCGCTGTATGCGCGTCTCGCCGCCGACGGACCCGGGCGCAAGGTCGGCTACAAGGCGATCAAGCCCGGCGCGTTCTTCGTCGTCTCGGGCCAGGACGGCGGCCGGAAGTTCTATACGCGCTACGAGCGCGACGCCGCCGCCGCCCCGCCGATCCGCGGCTTCACCTTCGCCTACCCCGCCAAGCGCGCCGATCTCGACCGGGTCGCGCTCGCGGTCGCCAATTCGTTCGTCGCATTCCCCCAGGCCGCGCCCGCCAGCGCCGCGCCGTCCGCGCCGCCCGCAGCGACACCCGCGCCGGCGCAACCGAAGGCGGCGGCGACGGCGCTGATCGTCGCGCCGGGCCGCGCGCTGACCGCGATCAAGCCCGGCGATTGCGCCAACCCGCGGGTCGGCGGCCAGCCTGCACGGTTCGAGCGCTACGACCCGGCGACGGGCTTGGCGCTGCTGGTCGGCGACTTCGGGTCTGGCGCGCAGGCGCCGCAGCGCGGCGCGCCCGGGCAGGACGCCGTGGTGCTCGGTTCCGACGGGAGCCGCATCGCGGCTTTTCCCGCCGGCCTCACGGGCGGACTGGAGCGGTCCGTGGTCGCCGCCCTCGACCGGAGCGCGGCCGGCGCGCCGGCCTTCGACCGATCGGGCGGCCTCGTCGGGATCGTCGCGCCGCTGGCGGAGGAGCCGCAACGGGTCGGCGGCGTGGCGCTCGCGGCGCCGCACGCGCTGATCGCCGCCGAGGCGATCGGCAGTTTTCTCGGCGGCGGCGCGCTGGAGCCGATCCCCGAGGCCGCCGCGCCGCAGAGCGTCGGCGCGATCGCCGACGCCCGGGCGAAGTCGGTCGCGCCGGTGACGTGCGGGCCGTGATGGGCGCGATCTCCGGCTCTCCCCGTTTCGCGGCGCTTTACCCGAAGCCTCGATCCCGACAGCGCTTGTCCAGGAGCGCTTCCGCTCCGACCGGGCGCGATGAACGCGGGCTATGCGCCGCGCTCGCGAGGATCAGGAACTCGTCCTCCGCCGCGACGCCGACGACCGCGACCATCAGGTCGGCCGGGTCCGTCAGGGCGGGCCCGACCTGGTCCCGGGCCAGCCGGAATGGGTCGACGTCGGCGAGATCGGCGCTGCGAACCCTCAGCGCCCAGAAGAGGCGGCCCGGGATGAGCGCGCCGATCGGGCGCCAGACGCCGGGCGGCGACGCCGCCGCCGTCCGGCCGAGGAGCCGCTGCGCCCACGGGACGAGACAGCCGATGTGGATGTGAAGCTGGTCCTGCGACCGCACCTCGCCCGGATTGACGATCAGCGCGATCCGATCGCGCGACGGGCCGCCTCCCTCGGGCGCGGCGATCCGGTCGCGCGCCCGCCACGCCGCGGCGAAATAGTTCGGGGCCTCGCCCGACTGCAGGAACGGGTCCTCGACGCCGACGCTCTGGCGGGTCGGCGACAGGATCAGGTCGTTCGACCACGGCGGGCGAAGGACCACCCAACCGCCGGCCTCGCCGCCCACGAGGTCGACCGCGAGGCAGGGAAACGGCCGGCCGGTCAGGCGCTCGGCGGCGACGCAGGCGCGGACCACAGGCCAGAGCGCGCCGCGGAAAGACACCGCCGCGAGGGCGGCGAAAGCCGTCGCGGCCAGAGCCGCGGCTGCGAGCGCGAGCGGGCGGCCGAGCCGGCCATGACCGAAAGACTCGCCTCGCCGCAAACTCAGTCCTCGACGAACGCCGATCTCGGGATCCCCTGCGCGTAGAGCAGCGCAGTGAGGTCGGCATGGTCGATGCGGGCGTCCGCGGCGGCGGCGACCTGGGGTTTTGCGCGATAGGCGACGCCGAGCCCCGCCGCTTCGAGCATGGCGAGGTCGTTGGCCCCGTCGCCGACCGCGAGCGTTCGCACGAGCGGCAGGCCCATCGCCGCCGCGACTTCGAGGAGCGCGGCGCGCTTGGCGTCGCGGCCGAGGATCGGCTCCTCGACCTCGCCGGCCAGTTCGTGGCCCTCGATCCGAAGCGTGTTGGCGCGGTCCTCGTCGGCTCCGATCAGAGCGGCGATGGCGGAGGTGAATTGACGGAAGCCGCCCGATACGATCACCACCCGCGCGCCGCGCGCGCGCATGGTGCGGGCGAGGGTGCGCGCGCCGGGATTGAGCTCGATCCGGCTTTCCAGCACGTCCTCGATCACCCCGAGCGGCAGGCCCTTGAGCAGCGCGACCCGCTCGCGCAGCGCCGGCTCGAACGCGATCTCGCCGCGCATGGCGCGCTCGGTAATCGCCGCGACATGGTCGCCGAGACCGACGACCGCCGCCAGTTCGTCGACGCATTCCTGGCCGATCAACGTCGAGTCCATGTCGGCCATCAGCAGCCCCTTCTCACGCCCTTCGAGCGGCTGGACGATGGCGTCGACCGGTTCGCCGTCGAAATGCGCGGCGAGCAGGGCGCGCGTCCGCTCGAGGTCGCCGGTCAGAACGAGGTCCGCGGCGACGCCCTCGTCGAGCCAGCGCCGCCGCTCGACGCCGCCGAGGGCTAGCGCGGCGCGGTCGACTCGTGCATCGCTGAGCAGCGCGCGCGCGGAATCGGCGATCAGCGTGGCGACGAGAACAGACGAAGGCATCAGGCTTTCCGGCGGGACGACAAGGAAACGGGTTTGAGGCGAGCGCTCCTCCTGGCAGGACCGACGGCGAGCGGCAAGTCCGCAGCGGCGCTGACTTTGGCCCGAACCTTCGGCGCGACGATCGTCAACGCCGACTCGATGCAGGTCTATGCCGATCTCCGCATCCTGACCGCGCGCCCGACGCGCGCGGAAGAGAGCGAGGCGCCGCACCGTCTCTTCGGCGAAATCGACGGCGTGGTCAACTTTTCCGCCGGCCTCTGGGTGCGGCGCGCGCGCGATATCCTCGCCGCCGCCGGCGACGCGCCCATCGTGTTCGTGGGCGGCACCGGCTTCTATTTCCGCGCGCTGACGCAGGGGCTGTCGGACATGCCGGCGGTTCCCGAGAGGGTGCGGGCGCACATCCGCTCGGCCGCGGAACGCCGCCCGACGCCCGACCTGCACGCCGAACTCGCGGCCGTGGACGGCGAGACCGCGGCGCGGCTAAGGCCGTCCGACCGCCAGCGCATCCTGCGCGGCCTGGAAATGTTCGCCGCGACCGGCCGGCCGCTCGCGGCCTTTCAGGGGGCGCGCGCTGCGCCTGCGCTCGAGGCCGGCGCGTGGGGCGGCCTGTTCCTCGCCCCCGACCGCGAAGCGCTCTATCGGCGCATCGACGACAGGTTCGACGCGATGCTCGCCGAGGGGGCGCTCGACGAGGTCGAGCGCCTGGCCGCGCGAAATCTCGACCCGGCGCTGCCGGTCATGCGCGCCCACGGCGTGCCCCATCTGATCGCCCATATCGAGGGAAAGCTGTCGCTCGCGGAGGCTGCACAGCGCGGGAAACTCGACACCCGCCACTACGCCAAGCGCCAGTTCACCTGGGCGCGGCATCAGCTTCCCGGGTTCACGTGGATCGAGCCGGAGGCTGCGGTGGAAGCGGGCGCGCGGGCGTTGAGCGCCTGACTGGAACCGGCGGGCAGAGTGGGGAAGGAAACCGTCGCCGAGTCTCCCAGCGGCGGCGCCCTTGCGGCGCGTCCGCCACGCTGCTTCGCGGCCCGCGATGACCGCCGTTACCCTGGCTGCGACCGTGAGCGGGATCACAAATGCGTCTGACGATTGCTTTCCTGAGTGTGTCGGGCCCGCTCGTCGCGGCTGTATAATAGTGGACAACGGGCGCTTCGGCTCCGACGCTTCAGTCTTGCAGCGAAATTATGGACATCTATCTGACGTTGCAATGTTAACTTCGTCGTCCATCATGCGGTGCGTCGGCGCGGGGCTGACTTGAGGTCATGAACGGGGGCAAACTATGAAACTCGATCTTATCGGCCCGACGGTCGGTCTGGCGGCTGCGCTCACGGGATCGGTCGCGAACGCGGCGTTAATCGATTTCAGCGCCATGCAGCTGAACGGCGGCGCCACGGTCAACGGGGGAGTCCTCAACGTCGGCACAAACGGCGGCGCCGACATGTCCGCCTTCATCACGACCCCGATCAGCACGACCTCGTCCTTCTCCGGTTCGTTCGAGTTCACACTCACCAACAACGGCTCGCCGTTCAACGCGGACGGCGTCGCCTTCGTGATTCAGAATTCGGCCGACGGCGCCCGGGCGCTCGGCGCTGGCGGCGGCGGTCTCGGCGCGGACGGCATCAGCAATATGGTCGGCATCGGCTTCCAGAGCTATACCAACAATCGCGCCACGATCTTCACCACGGCGACCACCCCCACGGGCGGCACAGGCTCGAACGGCAACTTTTCGCTGGGCTCCAACGCCTCGGACGACGTCACGGTGACGTTCTCTTACTCGAGCGTGAGGGACGCGCTGAGCTTTACCGCCCACAATTCGGCGACCGGCCAGAGGGTCACCCAATCGTACGGCGTCGACCTCACCACGCTCGGGTCTTCCGTCTATCTCGGCTTGAGCGGAGGCACCGGCGGCTATCACTCGGAGCAAGACTTCACGTCCTTCAATGTCACGGTCGCTCCGGAGCCGTCGACCTGGGCTATGCTGATAATCGGCTTCGGCGGTCTCGGCGCTCTCGCCTATCGCGCGCGCCGCGGCGCCGTCTCCGCGGCTTGACCGAAGCGGCTGGCTGCAGTTCCAGCCCAACGCAGGGGAACCCGCCGTCCAAAGGGTCGGCGGCTTTCCATCCCAAGAAGGAATTTGCCGGGCTCAAACAGACGGCGGTTCGGGCCAGGGCCGAATCTCGGCCGAGCGGATCGCCTCGTACGCCCGCGCCACCGACAGCAGTCTGACATCGTCGAAGCGGCGCCCCACGATCTGGAGGCCGATCGGCAGGCCCTCGCCAGAGAAGCCGCAAGGAATCGAGAGCGCCGGCTGCCCGGACATGTTGAAGGCGACAGTGAAGCCGATGTGCGGGAACGGGTCGAGCGGGTCGCGGCTCGGCGACGCCCACTCCGCCGGAAACGCGGTCATCGGCGCGGTCGGCGTCAGCACGACGTCGAAACGCTCCGTCGCGCGCGCCGCCGCCTGCTGCATCGCCGGTATCTGGCTGAAGCCGCGAAACACGTGCTGTCCCGAAAAACCGTCCGCCGATTCCGCCCATTCGCGGATGAACGGCAGCACCGCGGCGCGCTTGTCCGGCGACAGCAGGTCGAGGTCGATCAGCGCCCGGGTGCGCCAGAAGTGGTCGAGGCCGTCTAGCATCTCCTGCGTGAGGAAGGGCGCGACAGCCTCGACACGCGCGCCCGCCGCCGCAAAATCGCGCGCCGCCCGCTCGACCGCCGCGCGGACCTCGTCGGACGGCGGCGCGCCGCAGCCCGCCTCGGTGAGCAGACCCACCGTCAGGCCCATCAGGCTCGCCGGGCGGATCGCCCAGTCGAGCGCACGAGCCTCGAGGCTGGTATAGTCGCGCGCGTCCGGTAGAGCGAGCGTCGCCATCATCAGCGCCGCGTCGGCGACGTCGCGGGTGATCGGGCCGGCGACGCGGCCGATATAGGGCGGGTCGATCGGCACGCGGCCGGCGGTGGGCTTCAGGCCGACCACGCCGCACCAGCCGGCCGGCAGGCGGATCGAACCGCCGATGTCGGTGCCGACGTGCAGCGGGCCGTATTGCGCCGCCGCCGCAGCGCCCGCTCCCGACGACGAACCGCCGGGATTGCAGTCGAGCTTCCAAGGGTTTCGCGCCAGCGCGTGATGGCTCGACAGGCCGGAGGACAGCATGCCGTAGTCGGGCATCGTGGTCTTTGCGAACAGGATCGCGCCCGCCTCCCTGAGCCGCGCCGCGGGCGGCGCGTCGGCCCGCGCCGGCGTCATGTCGCTGGCCGCAGTCCCCACGGGCGTCGGTTCCCCTTCCGTCGCGATGTTGTCCTTGACGGTCGCCGGCACGCCGTCGAGCGGCCCGATCGGCTCGGCCCTCATCCAGCGCGCCTCGGATGCGCGCGCCGCTTTCAGCGCACGCTCGGGCGCATAGAGCCAAGTCGCCGCGATGTGCGGCTCGAACGCTTCGACCCGTCCGATCACCGAGGCCATCGCCTCGACGGGCGACAGCGTCTTCGAGCGATATGCGCTCAAAAGCTTGAGCGCCGACCAACCGAACGGCTTCAACGTCTGATGCCTTCCCGCGGCCCGGTCACTTCCACTTCATCTCCGACAGATCGTTGACGAAGATCGGCGCGTTCTTCCACAGGCCCTGCACGGAGGCGTTCGCCACCGTCACGTTCGGCAGCTGGAAGAGGTACGCGTTGACCGCGTCGGCGGCGAGCTGCTTCTGGGCTTCGCCCAGCGCCGCCTTGTAGGCCTCGAGGTTCGCCGCCGTGGTGATCTTCTTGTAGATCTCCTGGAAGGCCGGGCTGTCGTACTGGTAGTAGTAGTTCGGGTTGGCGTAGATGCCGATATCGAGCGGCTCGACGTGACTGATGATGGTCAGGTCGTAATTGTGCTCCTTGTAGACGCCCGACAGCCACTGCGCCCATTCGACGTTCTGGATCTTCGCGTTGATCCCGACGTCGGCGAGTTCAGCCGCGACGATCTCGCCGCCCTGGCGCGCGTACGGCGGCGGCGGCAGGACCAGCGTCAGATCGAGCGGCGCCTTGACGCCCGCCTCCTTCAGCAGCGCCTTCGCTTTCTCGGGATCGTGCGGGTAGACGTTGGTCAGGTCGACGTAGCCCGGATCGTTCGGCGTGAGATGCGAGCCGATCGGCGCGCCGAGGCCGTTCATCGCGCCGTCGACGACCGCCTTGCGGTCGATCGCGTAGCTGATCGCCTGCCGGACCTTCAGGTCGTCGAGCGGCTTTTTCTTGTTGTTCATCGCAAGGATCGTCTTGCCCTCGGTGCCGCCGACCAGCACCGCGAAGCGCGGGTCCGACTTGAACTGGTCGAGCGCCTGAACGTTGGCGAAGCGTGGAAAGGCGTCGACGTCGCCGGCGAGCATCGCCGCCGTCGCAGCCGACGGATCGGAGATGAAGCGGAAGGTCGCGTGCGCCAGCGGAATCTTTCCCGGGTCGCGGTAGCCGTCCCACTTGTCGAGCGTGATCGAGGCGCCCTTCGTCCACGCGCCGAGCTTGTAGGGGCCAGTGCCGACGGGCGCGGTCGCTTCCGTCGCCGCGCTCTTCTCGTCGAGGATGACGGCGGTGTTCATGCCGAGGTGGAACAGAGCCTCGAAGCTCGGCTCCTTGAAATGCAGCACCACGGTCGCCGGATCGGGCGTCTCGACCTTTTCGATCGAAGCGAAGAAGCCCTTGTCCTTGTTCGTCGAGTCCTTGGCGCCGAAGCGCTCGAAGGAGAAGGCGACGTCCTTCGAGGAGAACGGCTCGCCGTCCTGGAATTTGACCCCGGGCTTCAGCTTGAAGGTGAGCGTCTTCAGGTCGGGCGAGAAGGTCCAGCTGTCCGCGAGCAGCGGCGTCACCGAAAAGTCCTCGTTGATCTTCGTCAGACCCTCGAAGATGTTGTAATGGACCACCTCGCCGATCGCCGCGGCGGGCGCCGCCGTTGGGTCGAGCCCCGGAGGCTCGAGAACCATGCCGATCGTGACGCTGTCCTTGGCCGAGGCGAGACCGGCGGTGACGACGAGGGCGAGTGCGGCGGAAAGCAGGAGGGTTGCGCGGCGCATGGACTGCTCCGGAAAGGAAAGGGCGCCGGAGCATAGCATCGGAGGGCGCGCGATCGTCAACAAGCGATGCGAGCTTATTCCGTACGAGCTGGCGACACCCCTTCAGGGTGCGCCGCAGCCAAGCCCTTCTCCCTCGACGAGAAGCTGTCGCCGACGGCGACCGATGAGGGCGGCGCCGCTCGAAAAGCGGGAGCCCTCCCGCCGCGAGGCAGGAGGGCTCCCTGTTTGTTCAGAGTTCGCGCAGAGGCGAAGCCAATCGCGGTCAGCTCGGTTGGCCGCCGCCGTTGGCGGAGCCGCTCGACCCCTTGGCGCGGCGTTCGGCCATGAAGCGCTCGAATTCCTCGCGGTCCTTGGCGCGGCGAAGCTCTTCGACGTACTCGGAGAACTCGCGCTGCGCGTCGTCGAGCTTGCGGCGCTCCTCGTCGAGCCGGGCGAGTTCGGCGGCGCGCCACTCGTCGAAGGCCATGTTGCCGGTCGCCGGCTGGTAGAAGCGGCTCGCGCGCTTCATCGCGGAGCCGCAGTTCCAGAACGAAGTCTGGGACGTCGAATTCTCGGACATCATCGTGCGCGCGCCCTGCCATTTGTCGGAGACGAAGGATTGCAGATCGGGTCCGCCGGACCGGCCCTGCCAGTATTTGTAGCCGAGCACCGCGAGGCCGATCGGCCAGAACACGATGAAGCCGAGAACCATGGCGACGATCTCGAACGCCGTCCATCGCGTTCCCCTCCGCCGCCACCGGGCGTTCGTCCAGTCGCGCGGGCCGAACTCGCGCGCGCCCCACGTATTGTCAGCCGTTCCCATCAGGGACCTCCACAATGCCCAAGGCCGCGACGCCACCGGCGGCGGTCGGGCGCATGACAGATTGGAGTCCGATCGCGGCTCTGCAAGGGCGGACGGCGAGAAATTGGCAGCGGCGCCGCCGCCGGCCGGCGCGAATGGCGCCGGGACGAGGCGAGGGGCGGTCCGCGCTCCGCCCATCCCGGATCGGGCGCCGCCCTTCGATCGCCAGAGCCCCGTGATAGGAAGGCGCTGCTTGTGGAGGGAACCATGGACTTCGGGGTCGATCTGTCAGGACGCAGCGCGCTCGTCACCGGCGGTTCGCGCGGCATCGGGCGCGCGATCACGCTGGCGCTGGCCGGCTGCGGCGCGGCGGTCGCGGTGAATTACGTCGCTCGCGAGGCCGAGGCCGAGGCCGTCGTCGAGCGGATCCGCTCCGCCGGCGGACGCGCGACCGCGGTGCGCGCCGACGTGTCGGTCGCAGCCGAGGTCGCGGCGCTCGCCGGGCAGGTCGTCCGCGACCTCGGCCCGGTCGACATCCTCGTCAACAACGCCGGAATCGCGCTCGCGGATGCGGACGAGGAGGCGTTCGACCGGACGCTCGCGACCAACCTGAAGTCGGCCTGGCTCTGCACCGAGGCGTTCCTGCCCGGCATGCGGGCGCGCCGCTGGGGACGGATCGTCAACATGTCGTCCATCGCGGCGCGCGGCGCCGGCGCGATCGGCGTCGCCTACAACGCCTCCAAGGCCGGCCTCGAAGGGCTCACGCGCGGCTATGCGGCGCGGGCGGCCTGCGACGGCGTCACCGTCAACGCCATCGCGCCGGGACCGACCGACACCGAGATGGGCGCCCCGCTCGCGGCCGCCGGCGTCGTCGCGCGCATTCCCATGGGCCGCATGGGGCGCACCGAAGACGTGGCGCAGGCGACGATTCTGGTCGTCGCCAACGACTTCATGACCGGGCAGACGATCGCTGTGAACGGCGGCCTGGCGTTGCTCTAGAGGCGCGCCGCAAATCGAAACCGAACCTCACGCCGGCCGCGGCGAACCCCGAGACTTCGCAACGACCGGGACGGCCCCGCCGCCGAGGCTGCCGTCGAGAGGCAGGAACAGCGGCGGCGGATCGCCGTCGAAGGCGCAGCCCCGTCCGATCCCGTCGACGGCGTCGACCATGCGGCCGCCGCGCGCGAGGTAATCGTCGGCCAGCGCCACGAGCAGCCGGTTCGGAGCGGCGGTCGGCGAACGCCGTCTAAGGTCCTCGGCGATCGCCCGCTCCTCGCCCGGCGCGCGTTCGCAGGCGATGATGTAGGCGGCCGCGGGAGACCGGCTGACGCCCATCCAGCAGTGGACCAGCGAGACGTCGTTTGAGCGGCATCGGCGGCCGAACTCGACGATCGCCGCGACGGTCGCTTCGTCCGGCGCGACGAGGCCGGGGCCGGACGCCGCGACGTCGTTGAAGGCGAGGACAACCCGGTCGCGCGGCATCCGGTCGGTCTCGAAGATGATCGTCTGCCAGGGCGCGAGCAACGAAAGCGAGCGCACGGGGGCGTATCGCGCCATCACGGCCTCGACCTGACGCAGCGAACTGACGATGATCACGATCTTGCCCCCCGTTCCTCGCCGCGATTCCCAAAGCCGACGGCATCCGTAGATGTGGCCTTGATCGCGAAGCGGCGCGATTTCGGTCGCTATGTGACACGCATCGCGCCGGCGCCTCAATAACCGGGCCCTCCTCGAGTCGATCGTCGACTGGGATACCTCGTTCAGTCGCAACCCGGACGTCATTGTCGGCCCCGGAGGATGCTCCTGGAAGGCGGAGCGCAGCATCGCACAACCTCAATAGACGGCCGGCGGCGGGATGAAGAATCTGGTCGTAGAGTTCATCTCCCGGATACTGCCCGCCTGCTGCGCGCCAAATCGGCATTCACTCGCCGATCATCGGCAAGTGACCTGCCTCGAACCGCGGCCACGATGCTTCCTGGCGCCGCCGAAGGTTGGTGGCCATTTTAGTGGGAGACATCGCTACCCGAACTATAGTGACCGGCTATCGGAATGAGCATTGTCCTAGCCGGGGCTCGGGATGGATTATTTGAAGAGATGCAGAGCAGCGTGCTGGAGAAGCATGATTGTCTTGCCGTCGCGGATGTCGCCGGTCCGGATCATCGCGAGCGCTTCATCGATACCGAGTTCGAGCATGTCGATGTCCTCGCCCTCGGCGGCATGGCCCCCGCCATCACTGACGCGGTCGGCTGGCCTGTAGGTTCCGACGAAGAAATACAGCTTCTCGGTCACCGAGCCGGGGCTCATGTACGCCTCGAAGACTCGATGTACGTCGCGGACTCTGAATCCTGTTTCCTCTTCGGTCTCCGCGCGAATCCGTTCTTCGGGACTGGCGTTGTCGAGGAGACCCGCGGGCGTCTCGATCAAGAGGTCATCGCACCCGTTGACGAAGGCGGGGTAGCGAAACTGACGCGTCAGAATCACCGTACGGCGAACGGGATCATAAAGGAGGATGGTTGCCCCATTCCCCCTGTCGTAGGTCTCTCGACTTTGCCTCTGCCACGTCCCGTCGCGTCGTCGATAGCTGAACGTCGTTTTCTTGAGGACGTACCAGTCGTCCGACAGCACGTGCACATCCTCGACCCGTACGCGATCCGCCACGCTCATACAGCCCGCTTTCTTCACGATAATGCACGATTTTTCGGCACTTTTATCAAATCTCAATAAAAATATTGCAATATCGTGCAGAGTCAAGAAATATCGTGTATGGATGCGCCTATGCTGACCCGCGAACGCAAGGCTCATATCCTCGAGGTGTTGCAACGCGACCGTCGCATCGTAGCCAAAGCGCTCAGTCACGAATTGGGTCTCTCGGAGGACACGATCCGGCGCGACCTGCGCGAACTTGCAGGCGAAGGACGGTTGCAACGGGTGCACGGCGGCGCGCTGCCGGCTTCGCCTGCCGTTGCGGACCTTGGCGCTCGAAAGAGTCTGTCGCCTGAAGGAAAGATTGCTATCGGTCGAGCCGCCGCCCGCATGGTGAAGTCTGGCCAAGTGGTCTTTCTCGACGGAGGCACAACGGCCATCCAAGTCGCCCGGCATCTCGATCCCGATCTAAAGGCTACCATCGTAACCCATAGCCCCAGCGTAGCTGTTGAACTGGTGGACCACGCCGGCGTTGAGATTGAACTGGTCGGCGGACGCTTGTTCAAACATTCCATGGTGGCCGTTGGCGCCGCCGCCGCCGAAGCCATCGCGAGGGTTCGTGCCGACATCTACTTTATGGGCGTCACCGGAATCCACTTGGAGCTTGGCCTCACAACTGGAAACTCGGAAGAGGCGGCGATAAAGCGGGCTCTCAGCCGGCAGGCTGCTGAAACTATTGTTCTGGCATCGCGGGAGAAACTCGGTACCGCTTCGCCATTCCTAGTCGGAGCGCTGAATGACGTCGACTGCCTCCTTGTTGAAAGCGGGCTTCCGCAAGAAACAATCTTGCCTTATCAGCGAGCAGGCGTGACCATGATCTTTACATAGCGCCGCTCAGAATGTTGAAGATGGCTGGGCGCGTCGAGACTTGAGAGTTTGCATCAGTCTCGACGCCGCAGACGTCCCCGGCACGTCGGCGGTCGCCTCAATAGCGCGCACCCCCGGGGCAACTTCCGGCTCCTACACCGGTTTTCCCGCAGATTGAGAGGATGACGCAAATCACTGCGCTGAACGTCATCACCGACGAGGTTGTGGAAACTGCCTGCGGCACGCTTGTTAGAGATGTCACTCAGCGACCAATAACCGCGCCAAATGATCAAGGCCACACGTAGACGAAACGGACCCGTCGTGGCAGCCGCAAGGGAACCGTAAGACGGCCGTCGCGCGTCCGGCCGAACTGCGCTACGGCTCCCGCGGGGCGTTGACGACTGAGGGAGAGCGAACGATGGGCGACCGGATTGCGATCACCGGCGCGGCCG
This sequence comes from Roseiarcus fermentans, assembly GCF_003315135.1. Lineage (GTDB taxonomy): Bacteria > Pseudomonadota > Alphaproteobacteria > Rhizobiales > Beijerinckiaceae > Roseiarcus > Roseiarcus fermentans. The sequence continues at coordinate 904 of NZ_QNRK01000064.1, read as the reverse complement.
GCGGCATCGGGCGGGTCACCGCCAAGACGCTGCGTTCGGCCGGCTATGACCTCCTGCTGATCGACCGGCCCGGCCGGTCGCTCGAAGACCTCGCCAAGCCGCTCGATTCGCCCATGGCCTGCATCGAGGGCGACGGCGCCGAAGCGGCCCGCGCCGCGCTCGCGGCCGTGACCGGGCCGATCTACGGGCTGGTGCATCTGGCGGGCGTCATGGAGCCCGACCCGCGCCTCGCCGACGAACCGGGGGTGTGGGAGCGGGCGATCGCCGACAACCTCGCCAACGCCTACGCCTTCGCTACCGCGATGGAGGACCGCCTGCCGCCCGGGCGGATGGGACGGCTGGTGTTCGCCTCCTCCGTCGCCTTCCGGCGGGGGTCGGGGGACTATGTCGCCTATTCTGCAGCCAAGGGGGGCCTGGTCGGACTGACCCGCGCGCTCGCGCGCCGCCTGCGCAAGCGGGCGACCGTCAACGCCGTGGCGCCCGGCGTGATCATGACCGACATGTCGGTCCCCCTGATCATCGAGGCCAAGGATCGGCTTCTGGCGGAGATCACGCTCGGCCGCTTCGGCGCCGCCGAGGAGGTGGCGCCGGTGATCCGCTTCCTGCTCGGCTTCGAGGCCGGCTACATCACCGGCCAGACGCTCAACGTCGACGGCGGCATGGCGATCGACTGACGCTGCACGTCGCCGCTTGCCGTTCAACGCGCCGTTCCTGAGGAAAATCAACGCGCCATTGACACTTTGTCAAGCAGTCGGTACTGTCAAGTGTCAAGTTTAATTGACGGTTGTTGGGCGGATTGCTCGGGAAGCGAGGTCTGGTCATGAGGATCGTTCTGATCCATCCGAACTACCATTCCGGCGGCGCCGAGATCGCCGGCAAGTGGTCGCCCGCCTGGGTCGCCTAT
>NZ_QNRK01000063.1 GCF_003315135.1 Roseiarcus fermentans | reverse complement strand
AGCCCGGCAACGACGCGAACCCGCTGAGCGACGCCAGCGGCGTCTGGTTTCCCGTCACCGTGTCGATGCCGGGAAGCAGGACGCCCGGATCCGAAGCGCGCAGAAGCTGGATCTGTTGAATCGTATACATAGCAAGCCCCGTTCGGTGGCGCGCACTTGTCCTGCGTCCGCGTCGAGACAACGCACAGCGGACCATTCCAAGCGAGTATGTAGTCGTGAAGTTCGACAGCCGCCTTCATGGCTCGAAGGCGATTCTATCGTTCATCAGGCTGAGCGAATGTTTCCTGATTACATATATTTGAATTGATTCTTGTGTTGGATCATACCCCGACCTCCCTTGATGACCTTTTGTATTTTTGTTAACAATTCTTACACAACATGATTTACAGTGTAAGCGTCGTTTTGCCGCATTTTTTGTGATTACGACGGCAGCGCTATCATAATTTTCTTGCTGTCAGAACACCGTAGGTGTTCGCCTTACATACATCGGTATTATGACGGGGATAGATGAACTATATCATGGCGAACGATCATCTCGTCCGTTCTGTTTACACGCTTGGAGCTGAGGATGACGCCGAGGCGGATAAGTATCCAGCCACCTTCGGAAAGCGCATGTAAGCAATGCATACAATGTTATCTGTATTATCCTCCGATACGTACCAGGCGTCGGTAACGACTGTCCCCAGATAAACTCACGGAGCTGAGAATTGTTCCAAAACAATAGGCGCTATCGCTGTTTCAACTATTCCTGTTCAGGGCGGCTCCGGACGTGAACGTCGCCGTCTGGCGCATCCGGATCGCCGGAGCTTGAACGCACGGTAAAACGGGCGCCGGACTGCCGCTTGCTGGACGCCGCCAAACAATGCGAAAATGACGCCGATCCAGGCGTCCCCTCGGCGCCCCTCCTCGTCTCCGTCAGGCGCAAGCAATGCCCCCCTATCGTTCACGCACCTCGACTCATGGCCGAAACATGGCCGGCGCGCGCGGCCTCTGGCGCGCGACCGGGATGAAGGACGGCGATTTCGGCAAGCCGATCATCGCCATCGCCAATTCCTTCACGCAGTTCGTCCCGGGCCACGTTCACCTCAAGGACCTCGGCCAGCTCGTGGCGCGCGAGGTCGAGGCGGCCGGGGGCGTGGCCAAGGAATTCGACACGATCGCGGTCGACGACGGAATTGCGATGGGCCACGACGGGATGCTTTATTCCCTGCCGTCGCGGGAGGTTATCGCCGACAGCGTCGAGTACATGGTCAACGCCCATTGCGCCGACGCGATCGTGTGCATCTCGAACTGCGACAAGATCACGCCCGGCATGCTGATGGCGGCGTTGCGCCTCAATGTCCCGGCGGTGTTCGTGTCCGGCGGCCCGATGGAGGCCGGCAAGGTCAAGCTCTCGACCGGCGCGCGCAAGGTCGACCTGATCGACGCAATGGTCGCGGCGGCGGACGACAAGGTGAGCGACGCCGACGTCGCCGCCATCGAGCGTTCGGCCTGCCCGACCTGCGGCTCCTGTTCCGGCATGTTCACCGCCAACTCGATGAATTGCCTGACGGAGGCGCTCGGCCTGTCGCTTCCCGGCAACGGCACCATCGTTGCGACTCATGCCGACCGCCGCCGTCTGTTCGTCGAGGCGGGCCACCTGATCGTCGACCTCGCCCGCCGCTATTACGAGGAGGACGACGAGGGCGCGCTGCCGCGCTCGATCGCCAATTTCAAGGCGTTCGAGAACGCGATGACCCTCGACATCGCGATGGGCGGATCGACCAACACCGTGCTGCACCTGCTCGCCGCGGCCCACGAGGCCGGGATCGACTTCACCATGGCCGACATCGACCGGCTGTCGCGCCGCGCGCCGGTGCTGTGCAAGGTCGCCCCGTCGGTCGCCGACGTCCATGTCGAGGACGTCCACCGCGCCGGCGGCATCATGGGGATCCTCGGCGAACTGGACCGCGCCGGCCTCCTCAACCGCGACGTCCACATGGTCCACGCCGAGTCGCTCGAACACGCGCTCTCCCGCCACGACATCAAGCGCACCACGAGCAATGCGACGCGCGAGTTCTTCTCCGCCGCCCCCGGCGGCGTCCCGACCCAGGTCGCCTTCAGCCAGTCGGCGCGCTACCCGTCGCTCGACGACGACCGGGAGAAGGGGGTCATCCGCGACTTCGACCACGCCTTCCTGAGGGACGGCGGGCTTGCGGTGCTCAAGGGCAACGTCGCCCTCGACGGCTGCATCGTGAAGACCGCCGGCGTCGACGCGAGCGTGCTGACCTTCGCCGGCCCGGCGCGCATCTTCGAGAGCCAGGACGACGCGGTGCAGGGCATCCTCGCCGGCCGGGTCGTCGCGGGCGACGTGGTGGTGATCCGCTACGAGGGCCCGCGCGGCGGGCCGGGGATGCAGGAGATGCTCTATCCGACCAGCTATCTGAAGTCCCGCGGCCTCGGCAAGGCCTGCGCCCTGATCACCGACGGCCGCTTCTCCGGCGGCACGTCCGGGCTCTCCATCGGCCACGTCTCGCCTGAGGCCGCCGAGGGCGGCGCGATCGCGCTGGTCGAGGAGGGCGACCGGATCGAGATCGACATTCCCGGCCGCTCGATCCGGCTCGCGGTCGACGACGCGACGCTGGCTGCGCGCCGCCGCGCGATGGAGGCCAGGGGCGCGGCCGCCTGGAAGCCCGCCAAGCCGCGGGCGCGAAAGGTGTCGCAGGCTTTGCGCGCCTACGCCGCCTTCGCCACCAGCGCCGCCCGCGGCGCCGTGCGCGAGGTGCCGTAGCGCGCGATGCGGCTGAGGTTCGGCGCGCGTTCGATCGCGGCGCGGCTTTTCCTGTCGGCGGCGTTCTGGAGCGCGCTCATTCTGGTCCTCGCAGGGCTCGGCCTGAGCGCGCTCAACGCGCGCTGGACGGAGGCGAATTTCGACGACGAGCTCGGCGTCTATCTCAAGGCGCTGGTCGCCAACCTCCCCGTCTCCGGCGACGAGGCCAAGGGAGGCGCCCCGGCGGGAATCGCGCCTCAGTTCGAGCTCGCCTTCTCCGGCTGGTACTGGCAGATCACCCGGCTCGATTCCGCGCCGCCCGACATCCGGGCCTCGCGGTCGCTGTTCGCCACCCAGCTTCCCCATCTCGTCGCGGTGTCGCCCGATCACGGCGACATCCTCAGCGGCTACGTGATCGGACCGGGCGGCCGAAAGCTGCGCATGGTGGAGCGCCAGATCGACGCCGGCGACGAGGGCCGCTACCTCGTCCAGGTCGCCGCCAACGCCGACGTCATCCAGTCGCAGGAGCGAAGCTTCGAATGGGGGCTCGCCGCGACCTTTCTGGCGCTGGCGCTGGCGCTTACGGCGTCGACGGCGCTCGCCGTCCGCTATGGCCTCAGGCCGCTGCGGGTGTTGCGCGAGGGGGTCGCCTCGATCCGGCGCGGCGAGGCCCAGCGCATCGACGGCGAATTCCCGCATGACGTCGCGCCGCTCGCTGCCGAGGTGAATCAGCTCATCGACTCCAACCGGGAGATCGTCGAACGCGCCCAGACCCAGGTCGGCAACCTCGCCCATGCGCTGAAGACGCCGCTCAGCGTGCTCATCAACGAAGCCGATTCGGCGAGCCCGAATCTCGCCGACAAGGTGCGCGAGCAGACCGGGATCATGCGCCAGCAGGTGACGTTCTATCTCGACCGGGCGCGCGCCGCCGCGCGCGCAAGGACCGCCGGCCTGGTGACGGAGGTCAAACCCGTCGTCGGGGGCCTCGTGCGCACCTTCGAGAAGCTGCACGCGGAGCGTGGGCTCGTCTTCGAGGCCGACCTCCCGGAAGGCCTGAAGTTCCGCGGCGAAGCGCAGGACCTCACCGACCTGATCGGCAATCTGCTCGACAATGCCGGCAAGTGGGCGGAGGAGACGGTCGTCATCCGCGCCCGTCGCGTCCCGCCCGCGGCCAGGGACCTGCCGGCGTTCCTGATCGCCGACATCGACGACGACGGACCGGGCCTGGCTCCGGCCGCCCGCGAGAAGGCGATCGAGCGCGGCAAGCGGCTCGACGAGTCCCGGCCGGGGTCGGGGCTCGGTCTTGCGATCGTGGTCGAGCTGGCGTCGATCTACGGCGGCTCGCTGCAGCTCGAGGAGAGCCCGCTCGGCGGCCTGCGGGCGTCGCTGCGCCTGCCCTGCGTCTAACGTCGGCGTCGTCGTGGCGAGCGAAGTCAAGCGCCCACGCCGCTGCGGCGCCCTTCGATCGGGGGATCGCTTCGTCCATCCGGGCTCGCCCAAGGGGCGTTCTTCGCCCTGACCGTTGCGGGCGAACTCGACATCATGCTGCTCCAGCGACCCCGGGTTCGCCGCCGGGCGCCCATGGCTTTCGCCGCGGCCGCCGCTATAAAGCGCGGGAGGACTTCTGCACGGGGGCGCGGGCGCGATGAGGGCGAGGGTGATGCTGATGGCGGCGCTGGCGGCGCCCACGCTCGCCGGATGCGGCGGCTTCGGCTTCGGCGACAGTTCCGCCCCGAGCGCCTCCGCGCCGGCGGTCGCGCCTGCGCCGGCCGCCGTCGCTTCGCTCCCCGCGGGCGCGGCGCAGGCCCCGGCCGCGCCGGCGCCGGTCGCCGTCGCTTCGCTCCCCCCGGCCGCGGGCGCGGCGCAAGTCCCGGCCGCGCCGGCGCCGGTCCCGCCCTCGCCGGCGTCGATTCCGACCGGCGCGGCGCTCGGCGGCGTGCTCGGCGGCCCGGTCGGCGCGTCGCTGACCGAAGCCGACCGCCAAGCCGCCTGGGAAGCCCAGATCGCCGCGCTCGATTCGGGCAAGCCGCGCTCCTGGCGCGGCGGCCACGGCGTGTTCGGCTCGGTCGAGCCCGGCGCCGAGACCGGCGCCGGCTGCCGCGGCTACGCCCAGACCATCTACGTCGCCGGCCGGCCGAACCATGGTCAGGGCGTCGCCTGCAAGCTGCCGGAGGGCGGCTGGAAGATGACGAGCTAGCCGCGGCGAACCGCAGATCGGAGCCGGGGCGGCGAATTCCGCGCCGACCACGAGATCGCCCCATTCTTCCGGCAAGGGCCGCCGCAGGGGTTCGGAGAGTCGTCGGCCGCCGGCGCTCCTTCCGCCCCTCCGGCCGCGCCAGGCCGGCAAGGAGACCTCGGCCACGAGCAAGATCGCCCTCGCCGCCGCCGAGCTTGTGGAACGGCGGCGCCTGTCTATGCTCGCTCCTCACACCTGCGCGCAGGATGGCATGCCTTCGTCGAGATCCGACACTTTCCCGGTTGTGAACGGGTCGATCGGTCGTTTCGGACTCCGTGACGGCGCCGACTCGGGATCGGCGTGTCCGGCGAAGGGATGGGGTTCGCGCGAAGCGGTCCGCTCGGCCGACGGTCTGACCGAGGCGGACGCCGGCCTCGACCGGGGCGGCGATCGGAGCCGCCGCATCGATCCTCCGCCCGGCTGCGACGGGCGGACTTTCGGTTTTGCGGAGGAGGACGGCGGCGGCCCGCCGGCGCCGCGCGCCCTTTCCGGGCTATCGCGCAGTCGCGCTGCGATTGTCCCGCCAAGATGACCGCCGCCGAACGAAAGCTCCCGGAACCTTCGTTGCGACACCCGGAGGCCTTCGCGAGCCTGGCCGAAGCCGTTCTCGTCACCGACGCCGAAGGACGCGTGACCGATTTCAACGCCGAATGCATTCGCTACTATCGCTTCGCCGACCACAGCGCCTTCCGCCGGCATGCCGGCGACTGGGTGCGACTATTCGAAGTCCGGCTCCCGGACGACCGCTCCGCGCCGCCGGCCCAGTGGCCCGTTCCACGCGCCCTCGCGGGTGAAACGGCCGCCAACGTCGAGTTGCGCCTCATCCGGACGGACAGCGGCGAGAGCTGGTGGGGCAGCTACAATTTCTCGCCGATCCGGGACGCCGCCGGGACGATCATCGGGGCCGTCGTCGCGGCCCGCGAGATCACGGAGCTGAAGGAGGCGGAACAGCGGCTGCGCGAGAGCGAGGCGCTGCTGAGAGCGGTCATCAACGGCAGTCCCGATGCGATCTACCTGAAGGATCGCGAGAGTCGGATGCTGCTCGCCAATCCCGTGGCGCTCGCCGCGATCGGCAGGCCTGCGGACCTGTGCATCGGCAGAACCGACGAGGAGTTTCTCGCCAATCCGGCGGACGGTCGCGCCATCCTGGCCAACGACCGGCGCATCATGGAGTCGGGACGGGCGGAAGCGGTCGAGGAGACGATCGTCGGCGGCGCCGGACCGCGGTGTTTTCTCCACAGCAAGGCGCCCTGCCGCGACGCCGGAGGCCATGTCGTCGGCCTCATCGGCGTCGCCCGCGACGTCACGTTGCTGAAGGAAGCCGAGGCGGAGCGCGAGCGGCTGCTCGACGAAGTCCAGGCGGAGCGCGATCGCCTGTCCGCGCTGCTGGCGAGCATGCGGGACGAGGTGTGGTTCGCCGACACCCGACGGCGGTTCACGCTGGCCAACCGGGCGGGGCTGAAGGAATTCTGCCTGGAGCGCATGGACTCGATCGCCGTCGAAGACCTCCTCGGAAGCATCGAGGCGCGTCGCCCCGACGGCAGCCCGCGCCCGATCGCCGAATCCGCGACGCTGCGCGCGCTCGGCGGCGAGACGGTGGTGGACTCGGAAGAGATCGTCCGGACCCCGGCCAGCGGCGACTGGCGCCATCGCCAGGTGAACGCCGCGCCGGTGAGGGGGAAGGACGGCGCGATCATCGGTTCGGTCGCGGTCGTGCGCGACGTCACCGAGCGCAGGCGGGCCGAAAAGGCGCTGCGCGAGAGCGAGGAACGTCAATCGGTCCTGCTCAAGCTCAGCGACGCGTTGCGGCCGCTCGCCTCCGCGGCGGAGATCGAGGCCGCCGCGGCGCGCTGTCTGGGGGAAGCGCTGCAGGCCGACCGCGTCTATTTCGGCCCGATCGACGCGGAGGCGGGCATCGTCGCCATCGGCGCCGAATACATTCGCGACCAGGGTCCGAGTTACGCCGGCCAGTATCGGTACAGCGACTTTCCCGAACTGGTCAGGGCCCTCGCGTCCGGCAAGACTTTTGTCGAGCCGGACGTCCAGGCGTCGGGCCGGTCCTCCGACGGCGCGAGGCGGGTCCATGCGGAATTCGGCTACGCCGCCGTCGTGTCGGCGCCCCTGATCCGGGCCGGCCGGCTGGTGTGGCGGTTGACCGCGACCTCGAAGACGCCGCGCGCATGGACGCCGCAGCAGGTCCAGCTCGTCGAGGAAGTCGGGGAGCGCTGCTGGGACGCGGTCCAGCGCGCCGGCGCGGAAGCCTCGCTGCGGGACAGCGAGGAGCGGTTTCGCCTGTCCTTCGCCCATGCCTCGATCGGCTTTGCGATGACGGCGCCGGACGGCCGCATCCTCGACGCCAACGCGGCCCAGTGCGCGATCACCGGCTATTCGCTGGAAGAGCTTCGCAGCGCCGTCTTCACCGAGCTGGTTCACCCGGAGGATCGGGCGGCGAACCTGGCGCTGGAGGAGAAGATGTTCGCCGGCGAGATCCCCGGCTACGTCCTCGAGAACCGCGTCGTCCGCAAGGGCGGAGACAGCATCTGGGTGCGCAAGAGCGTTTCGCTCATTCGCGGCGCCGACGACGCGCCGCGATGGATCGTCGCGCTGATCGAAGACATCACCACCCGGGTCGAGGCGGTGGAAGCCCTGCGCGAGGCGGACCGACGCAAGGACGAGTTCCTCGCCACCCTCGCCCACGAGTTGCGCAATCCCCTGGCGCCGCTGCGAAGCGGCCTCGACGCCCTCAAGCGAGCGGGCGCCGACCGGGAAAAGGCGACATGGGTTCGCGACATGATGGCGCGCCAGGTCGACCATCTGGTGCGGCTGGTCGACGATCTTCTGGAGGTTTCCCGCATCAGCCGCGGGCTGATCGAGCTGCGGAAGGAGCCCGTCGATCTGGCGCAGGTCATGAACGACGCGGTCGACGCCAGCCGGCCGCTGATCGCCGAGCGTCGACATCACTTGACGGTTTCGCTCCCGTCCGGGCCGCTGCAGCTCGAAGCCGATCCGACCCGGCTCGCTCAGATTCTGATCAACCTGTTGAACAACGCCGCGCGATACACCGAGCCCGGCGGCCGGATCGAGATGTCGGCGTGGGAAGAGAACGGCGAGGCGGTCGCGCGCGTGCGCGACAGCGGCTATGGAATTCCCGCCGATGCGCTGCCGCGCGTGTTCGAGCTTTTCACCCGGATGGATTCGAGTTCCGACCTTTCGCAATCCGGGCTCGGCATCGGCCTGGCGCTGGTGCGCAGACTCGTCGACCTGCACGGCGGCCGCATCGACGCCCGCAGCGAGGGCGTCGGCAGGGGGAGCGAGTTCCTCGTGCGGCTGCCGCTCGCGAAAGCGGAGGCGCCCGAGACCGGCGCCCGACCCGCCGCCGGCCCCGCGGCGGCGTCCGCGCGCCGCATCCTGGTCGTGGACGACTATCGCGACGTCGCCGACAGCCTCGCCATGCTGCTCGAGAGCATGGGCATGGAGGTCCGCGTCGCCTATGGCGGAGCTTCGGCTCTGGAGGCCGCAGCCCTCTTCAGGCCCGAGATCGTCTTCCTCGATCTCGGCATGCCGAAAATGGACGGCTACGAGACCGCCCGACGCCTTCGCGACCTTCCCGGCGGCCAGGACATGCTATTGGTGGCGCTCACCGGCTGGGGCCAGGCCGAGGACCGTCGTCGCACCCGTGACGCGGGCTTCGACGAGCATTTGACGAAACCGATGGGCCTCGACCCCCTGAGCGACGTCCTCGCCCGGCGGCGCTGACGGACCATCGCCGCCGCGCCGGAAACGGCGGGCGGCGCGCCCGAAGACGCCGGCCATCCGGCTCCTGTTCAGGCCGATGCGGCCAGGCTGAACAGTTTCACCGCGTTGTCGCGGCCGATCTTTCGCCGGTCCTCCTCCGCGATATCGCAGGAATCGAACCATTGCGCCGCTTCGTCCGAGCGCTCGTAGGGGTAGTCGACCGCGAAGAGAACGCGGTCTGCGCCCATCTCCGCGATCACGTTGATCAGGGTCGGCGTATGGAAGTTGCCGCTGGTCGAGATGTGGAAATGGTCCTTGAGGTATTGCGACAGCGGCTTCTTCAGCGTCTTGCCGAAGGATGCGTACTCGAACCGCCGTTGCGCGCGGGCCATCATCGGCACGAGCCCCTCGCCGAGATGACCGATGACCATCTGGAGATTGGGGAAACGATCGAACAATCCGCTGGTGATCAGCCGCAACACATGCGTGGCGGTTTCGACGCCGAACGCCCATGCCGGCCCGAGAAGTTCCTTGTGACCCTCATAGATGACCTGCTGCGAATCCAAGGGCGCGCGGGGATGCAGGTAGAACGGCGTTCCGAGGTCGGCCACCCTCTCCCAGAACGGCAGGAATTTCGGCAGGTCGTAATATTCGCCGGTGTTCCGATCGCCGAGGTTGCTGAAGCCGTTCGCGAGGCCGCCGCAAAACCCCAGCGTCTTGACCGCGCGCTCGAGCTCATCCGCCGCCGCCGCCGGATCCTGGAGCGCAACGGTCGCCATGCAGGCGAAGCGCCTGGGATGTTTGGCCAGGAACCGCTCGGCCAACTCGTCGTTGGCGCGCTTGGCGAGATCGACCGCCCTGGCGACATCGGGCTCCATCTGAACCCCATTGGCGGTCAGCGACACGAGCTGCATCGCGATGCCGTTGCGATCCATTTCCGGCAGCCGATGGCGCTCGACATCGACGAGGCCGCCGTCGATATGCGCCTGCACGGCGTCGGTCACACCGAGCGGGGGTAGATACGCCATCGTCGCCTCGGAGACGAAGTGTTCTTCGACTGCGATCTTGCCGATCATCGGGCAGGCCCTTCGTGAATGTCACAACGCACGTCGTCTTCAGCGTTTCCGCCGGGATACCGCGCCGCCGCCCGACGACCGCGGCGTCGAGCGCCTGGTCTGACGATCCGACCAGGACGCTCTCCGTTAATTTTTCGCCTGCGTCGGAAAATACCACTTGCCGTCCCTCAACGGCAGGAAGCTGCCGTCGTCGTCACCCACCTCTTCGGCAATGCGCCCATTCAGCTTCGCGTTCATGGCCATGATCAGGTCAGCGTTAGCCTTCGGATTCGTCGCCAGATTGTCGACTTCCTCGAGGTCATTCTGGAGGTCGTAGAGTTCCAGATCGTTCCCGGCGAGCAACTGCTCGTAGGTTGTCGGCGTATTGAAGGCGAGCGGCGAAAAATAGCGGCTGAAACGATAGCGGCCGTCGAAGACGCTTCGAATGGCGCATCGGTTATGAAAATCGGGTTCGACCTTGATCAGTTCGGCGATCACGTCGGCCACCGGCGTCTCGCTGTTGCGCATCGACGTTTCCATCCGGGCCGCCCATTTCGCGTCCTGAAACGACAGCATGTTGTAGTTGTAAAGCGAGGCGGGCCGGAGCGAGTCCGGCTCCGCCGCTTCCGGCGCCCCGAGCAGGGCGGAGAAGTTCCGTCCCACGAGGTCGGCGCCGGCCTTCTTCAGCGATTCGGGGTCGGCGCCCGTCAGCGCCATCAGCGTCGGCGTCAGGTCGATCTGCGAGGTGACCGCCTTGCAGGTCTTGCCGCCGGGATAGGCCGGGTGGACAATCATCAGCGGCAGGTGGTTCTGCTGTCGGTAGGCGGTGTTGCCCTTGCCCCGCAATTGATGGGCGCCGCCGAGTTCGCCGTGGTCCGCGGTGAAGACGATGATGGTGTTCGTGTCCATCCCGTTCGCCTTCAGGGAGTCCAGGACGCGGACAACCTGCTGGTCGCAGTCGCGGATGCAGTTGTAATAGTAGTTTCTCAGCACGCGCCAACGGCGATCCTCGTCCGGCCAGGCGCCGACCAGAACGTCCTGCACCTCCTGATAGATCCGCTGTCCCGGCGGGCGGCCCGGCGCATCGAGGGCCTGGCCGCGCGTCGCCGGCAACGGCGCGTCGTTCCACTCGGCGCGGTAAATCTCGTCGGACGGCGGACGGGCGATCGGCATCGCGCTCGCCTTGCCCTGCACCGTCTCCCCGGGCAGATCGGAGTTGACGTACATGACGTCGTGCGGATTGACGAAATTGACGGCGAGATACCACGGTTTGCCTGCCTCCTGGAGCGCCTTGCCTGTTGTGCGCAGCCAGCGTGTGGTGAACGCCGTGGTGGTGTCGTCGTAATTATAGCCGCCGAGCGTGGTGTCGATGATGTCGCCGACGCCGAAGAAGTCCTCGAAGCCGTAGGTTTCGATGATCCGGCGGTAGTCCAGAAGCGGCGCGTCGATCGCCGCCCGCGCCTGGTCGAGGTTTTTGCTGAGATGCCACTTGCCCTGGTAGGCCGCGTGGTAACCGAGCGCGGTCATTCGGCGACCGACGGTCGACACGGCTGTCGACATATCCGGTTGCCAAAGCGCGTTGGCGTTGTCGAAGACTCCGGTGTGTTGAATATGCCGCCCGGTATAGATGGTCGAGCGGGCCGGCCCGCAAACACAGGAGGCGGCCTGGTGATTGGTGAACGTGACGCCGCTCCGTCTGATCCATTCGCGGCCGGGAACCGGCATCGGCCATTGCTCGAAGAAGTGCTCCTGGTCCACCAGGATGAACAGGATGTTGTAGCCGCCGGGCGGCGTTGCGGGGGCGGTCGCGGGTTCGGGCGAACCGGCCTGCAGCGCCGCGGCGACGGTTTGCGGGCGCAATGCGGCGGCGCCGAACAGCGCAGCCCCGCTGGCCATCAGCGTGCGTCGAGTGGGATGTCCTGTTGCGTCCGCTGGACGGTCCATCGCGTTCTCCACGGGAAGCCGGCGCTGGTCGGCGGCAAGATCGCAGCGCCCTGCGCGAGGAGGCTCATCCGAGCTTGCCAATACCACTTTCTGTTCAGCAAGTCCCGATTAGAGTTCTCGCTTTGAAAATACGCCCTCGAACCAGGAGAAACATCGTCGATTGTGGTCAAGGAAAGCGTCGTTGCAACACGTCCGATTGGCGACATGGTGTCTTCGCTGACTGAAGAGAGACCCGGTTTGTCCTGCAAAAAGCGAAGCTGGGACCTCTGCCTGGCGACACTGTCCGGTCGCAGTTGGCCGCGAAGCGACACTTGACGGCAAACGGGAGCGTCGTCCCGGGCTCGCCGCGACGCGCTCGCCAGCGGTCACGCCAACGCCCTTGGCCGGCTCGCGCCGCGGCGCCGCTGGCGGGACGACCGCAAACAGTCCCGCCGCGCCTCTTGTCTCCGCCCGGGGCCGATTGGGCGCCGTGACGAGCCGGCCGCCCCGCCCCGGCGCCGCCTGCGACGCATCGCCCCGACCCTCGCGACCAAAGACTTTCCGCGAGACCTCGCGTTCGTTTTGCGCTAACGCAGCCGGGCTTTGACGATGGTCCAGCGGGGGCCGCCCAGAGGGCTTTCATGGTGTGGTTTGTCCTGGCGGGCTTGACCGCTGTCGCGGTCCTCGCCGCGATATGGCCGCTGCTTCGCTCGTCCCGGTCCGATGACCGCGACGCGGCCGCGTCGGGCGAAGCGGCGTTCTACAAGGCGCAGCTCGACGAGATCCAACGCGACGTCGAGCGCGGGCAATTGCCCGAGAGCGAGGCCGCCGGCGCGCGCGCCGAGGCGGCGCGGCGCCTGCTCGCGCTCCGGGCGGAGGGCGCCTCGCTCCCGCCGGCGCCCAAGGGCCGCAACCGGCTCGCGGCCGCGGCGCTGGTCGTGGTCGGCGTTCCCGCCATCGCGCTGCCGCTCTATGTCCTGCTCGGCCAGCCGGAGATGCCCGACGCGCCGCTCGCGAGCCGCGATCCCGCCGCGCACGCCGCCTCCGACATCGACGCCGCGATCGCCGGCGTCGAAAAGCATCTGATCTCCGACCCGGACGACGGCAAGGGCTGGGCGGTGCTGGCGCCGGTCTACATGCGGCTCGAGCGCTACGAGGACGCGGCGCACGCCTATGCCGAAACCCTGCGTCTGCTCGGCGACGATCCGGCGCGGCGCGCGGCTTACGGCGAAGCGCTGGTGGCGGCGGCCGGCGGCGTCGTCACCGACACGGCGCGCGACGCCTTCGCCAAGGCGCTGGCCAAGGACCCCGCCCTGCCGCAGGCCCGCTTCTACCTGGCGCTCGCCGCCGAGCAGGACGGCAAGACCGGCGACGCCGTCCGCGCTTACCAGGCGCTGGTCGCCGACGCGCCCCCGGACGCCCCCTACGTCGCCGCGGTCAAGGCGCGCGTCGCCGCGCTTCAGGGCGCGCCGCCGCAGCCGCAAGCGGCGGAAACCCCCGCCGCCGTCCCGGCCGGGCAGCAGGCGATGATCGAGGGCATGGTGAACCGCCTCGCCAGCCGCCTTGCGACGAATGGCGGCAGTCTCGACGAATGGGCGCGCCTCATTCGCGCCTACACCGTGCTGCATCAGGGCGACAAGGCCAGGGCCGCGCTCGCCGACGCCCGCAAGGCGCTGGCGCCGGACGCGGACGCCGGCGCGAGCCTCGACGCGCTCGCCCGCGATCTCGGCCTCGGAGACGCCAAGTGACCCGGAAAAGCCGCCGCCTCGCGCTCATCGCCGCAGCCCTCGTGGTGATCGGCTGCGCCGTCGGGCTCGGCCTCTATGCGATGAAAGACAGCCTCGCGCTGTTCCTGACGCCGGCGGAAATGGCCGAAAAGCACGTGCAGCCGGGGACCCGGGTCAGGATCGGCGGGCTGGTCGAGGCCGGCTCGGTCGTGCGCGCCGACGCCTCGCTCCGCTTCAACGTGACCGACGGGACGAAAGCGATCGCGGTCGACTGCCCGGGCGCCTGCTTCGCCAATGTGCCCGATCTTTTCCGCGAGGGACAGGGCGTCGTGGTCGAAGGCGTGCTCGGGCCCGACGGCCGGATCGGCGGCGACCAGATTCTGGCCAAGCACGACGAGCGCTACATGCCGCGCGAGGTCGTCGAATCGCTGAAGAAGCAGGGGCGCTGGCAGGAAGGAGCGAACGTCAAGTGATCGTCGAGATCGGCCATTTCGCCCTCGTCCTGGCGCTCGCCGCAGCGCTCGCGCAGACGATCGTCCCGGCCTGGGGGGCGCGCATCGGCGACGGCGACCTGATGGCGGTCGGGCGGAGTTCGGCGCTGACCGTCTTCGCCTGCGTCGCGATCGCGTTCGCGGCGCTCGTCTACGCCCATCTCGTGTCCGACTTTTCCGTCCTCAACGTCGCCGAGAACTCGCACAGCGCCGCCCCCGCGATCTACAAGATCAGCGGCGTCTGGGGAAACCACGAAGGCTCGATGCTGCTCTGGGCGCTGATCCTGGCGATCTTCGCCGCCATCGTCGCCCTGTTCGGCCGCTCGCTGCCGCCGACGCTGCGCGCCGACGCGCTCGCGGTGCAGGGGCTGATCAGCGCCGCCTTCCTCCTGTTCATTCTCCTGACCTCGAACCCGTTCGCGCGCATCGCGCCCGCCCCGTTCGAGGGGCGCGACCTCAATCCGATCCTGCAGGACCCCGGCCTCGCCATTCACCCGCCGCTGCTCTATCTCGGCTACGTCGGCTTTTCGATCGTCTATTCGTTCGCCGCCGCCGCGCTGATCGAGGGGCGGATCGACGCCGCCTGGGCGCGTTTCGTGCGGCCGTTCGCCCTCGTCGCCTGGGGCTTCCTGACCATCGGCATCGCCGCCGGCTCGTTCTGGGCCTATTACACGCTCGGCTGGGGCGGCTTCTGGTTCTGGGACCCGGTCGAGAACGCCTCCCTGATGCCCTGGCTCGCCGGCACCGCCTTCATCCATTCAGTGGCGGTGATGGAGAAGCGCGACGCGCTGAAGGTCTGGACGATCTTCCTCGCCATCCTCGCCTTCTCGTTCTCGCTGCTCGGCACCTTCCTCGTCCGCTCGGGCGTGTTGACCTCGGTGCACGCCTTCGCCAGCGATCCGCGCCGGGGCGTGTTCATCCTGGCGATTCTCGCTCTGTTCATCCTCGGCTCGTTCGCGCTGTTCGCCTGGCGGGCGCCGCTCCTGAAGCAGGGCGGCCTGTTCGCGCCGGTGTCGCGCGAGGGCGCGCTGGTGCTGAACAACCTCTTGCTCACCACCGCCTGCGCGACCGTGTTCTTCGGCACCCTCTATCCGCTCGCCCTCGAACAATTGACCGGCGAGAAGATCACGGTCGGCGCGCCGTTCTTCAACATGACCTGCGGGGTGCTGCTGCTGGCCGCCGCCGCCGTGACGCCGGTCGGCTTCGGGCTCGCCTGGAAGCGCGGCGACCTGCTGGGGGTGATCCAGCGCCTGACGGTCGCCAT
The DNA here is from genome assembly GCF_003315135.1 of Roseiarcus fermentans. Lineage (GTDB taxonomy): Bacteria > Pseudomonadota > Alphaproteobacteria > Rhizobiales > Beijerinckiaceae > Roseiarcus > Roseiarcus fermentans. The sequence continues at coordinate 1,262 of NZ_QNRK01000063.1, read as the reverse complement.
CGTCGCGGGCGCGCTCGCGGCGATCGTCGCTACGGCGTGGCTGAGCGGCGGCTCGATCCTGGCGCCGGTTGCGATGGGCCTCGCGATCTTCGTCATCGTGGGCACGCTGATCGAGGTCGTCATGCGCATAGGGCGACCCGGCGTTTCGGCCGGCGTCGCGTTGCGGCGGGCGGCCGGCCTGCCGCTGTCGTTCTGGGGCGCGGCGCTCGCCCACATCGGGGTCGGCATGACGGTGCTCGGCCTCGCCGGCGCTGGCTTCGGCGCCGAGGCGATCGTCACCTTGCACAAGGGCGTCGCGCAGGCGGTCGGGCCTTACCGGATCACCCTCGATTCGGTCGGCGACCGGGTCGGGCCGAACTACCGCGAGGCCGTGGCGACGATGACGGTGCGGACGGGCGATCGCCTGGTCGCGACGATCGAGCCGGCGCGGCGCAAATTCGCCGCCCAGCCGATGACCACCACCCAGGCCGGCATGGTCACCCTGAATTTCGGCCAGATCTACGTGTCGATCGCCGATCCGGCGCCGGACGGCGCCGTCCCGGCGCGGCTCTACTGGAAGCCGCTCGTCACCCTGATCTGGCTCGGCGGCTGCGCCATGGCGCTCGGCGGCGCCCTCTCGCTCGCCGACCGCCGCCTGCGCTTCGGCGTCGCCCGGCGCGCGAAGGCGGCGCTCGCGGCCGCGCCGGCGGAGTGAGCGCGATGACCTTCGCCCGCGGCCTCCGCCCGATCGGGCTCGCCCTCCTCCTGGCCCTCTCCGCCCCCGCCCTCGCGGTGCAGCCGGACGAGGTGATGAAGGACCCCGCGCTCGAGGCGCGCGCCCGGGCGCTGTCGGCCGAGCTGCGCTGCATGGTGTGCCAGAACCAGTCGATCGACGATTCCGACGCGCCGCTCGCCCGCGACATCCGGCTGCTGATCCGCGAGCGCATCGGCGCGGGCGGAAGCAACGACGCGGTGCGTGCCTACCTAGTCTCCCGCTACGGCGATTTCATCTTGCTGAAGCCGCCGGTCAAGCCGGAGACGCTGCTCCTGTGGTTGTCGGCGCCGCTGACGCTCGGCGCCGGCCTCGCCGCGGTGTGGTTCGCCCGCCGTCGCGCCCCGCGCGCGGTCGAAGCCCTGACGGACGAGGAGGAGGCGCGTCTGGCCGCGCTGACCGAGGCGGACCGCTAGCCCGGATTTCTCACACAGGATGGGTGCATCGGGCGTCCGAATCAGGCAAAAGTTGTTTTGCGAGAACGACTTGACCCTATTCAGAGAGGTCGCCC
>NZ_QNRK01000062.1 GCF_003315135.1 Roseiarcus fermentans | reverse complement strand
CAGGACCGCAGCCGTCTGGGCAACGGTCCCGAAAATCTCGCCGTTCTCCGCCACATGGTCCTGAACGTCATGCAGAAAGACGGCGAGAAAGGCTCACTCCGCGGCAAGTTCAAACGAGCCGGTTGGGACGAAGCCTACCTCGCCCGCCTCCTCACCCTGTTTTGAAATGCGATCGCCCTGGGCGGGGACGAAGTCCCCCTTGCCGATATGCATTACGTATCGTATACTGTCCGGATGATCGTCGGTTTCGGTGACGAGGATACCGAGCGGTATTTCCGCCACGGGACGTGTCCGGCCCGGTGGCGGCAAGTCGACCGCGTGCTCGCGCGGAAACTCGATATGCTGGACGCCGCTCCGACGCTGGACACGCTCCGCTCGCCGCCGGGAAACCGGCTGGAGGCGTTGAAGGGCGATCGGGCGGGCGAGCATTCGATCCGCGTCAACGACCGTTGGCGTGTCGTCTTTGTCTGGACGGAAGCCGGTCCAGACGCCGTTTCGGTTGTAGACTATCACGAGCGGGAGGCCGCCAATGCGCATGCGCACACATCCGGGGGAAGTCCTCCTGGAGGAGTACATGAAGCCGCTCGACCTGTCGGCGAACGAACTGGCCCGGGCGCTGGACGTTCCCGGCAACAGGATTTCTGACATTGTCCGGGGGCGGCGGGACGTGAGCGCCGACACCGCGATCCGGTTGGGCCGGTATTTCCGTGTCGATCCGCGCTTCTGGATCAACCTTCAGGCCGCCTACGACCTGTCGAAGGCGGAAGCGGAGCACGACTATTCCGGGATTGTCGCGCGGGAGGAGGCGGCGTGAGAACGGACTTTTGTGGGCAAGTCACCGCAATCCGTAATCCCAGCCCTATATCTTGCTGGGTCAAAGAAATAAGGGACATGGTTTTCAGCAAGTATGAGTTCGTTTAGGTGCGGTGCGCAGCGGTGCTTGGGCTTGCTCAATAACGCCCAGGCGCTCTTTCTCGATTCGCTGATGTGAGGGGGGGCGCGCGCGCCGCGCGCCAGAGGGGGCGGCGAGATGCCGCCCCTTCGTTGTGTCGGCCCATGCCGTCGCCGGTCACGCGGTCGAGTGCGCCTTGCGGTGCAGCGCCGCCTGCGCCGCGGCGAGGCGGGCGATCGGGATGCGGAACGGCGAGCACGACACGTAGTCGAGACGCGCGTCCTCGCAGAAGGCGATCGAGGCCGGATCGCCGCCGTGCTCGCCGCACACGCCGAGCTTGATGTCGGGCCGGGTCGCCTTGCCGCGTTCGACCGCGATCTTGATCAATTCGCCGACGCCGACCGTGTCGATCGACACGAACGGATCGGTCGGCAGCAGGTTCTTGGCGGTGTAGAGGCCGAGGAAGGAACCCGCGTCGTCGCGCGAGATGCCGAGCGTGGTCTGGGTGAGATCGTTGGTGCCGAACGAGAAGAATTCGGCGCTCTCGGCGATCTCGCCCGCGCGCAGCGCCGCGCGCGGCAGCTCGATCATGGTGCCGACATGATAGGGCACCGTGACCCCGGTCTCCTTCGCCACCGCTTCCGCCGCGGCGACGATGATCGGCTTGACCAGATCGAACTCCTGCTTGCCGAAGATGACCGGCAGCATGATTTCCGGGGTGACCGGACTGCCGGTCTTCTTGCCGGCGTCGACCGCGCCGAGGAAGATGGCGCGCGCCTGCATCTCGGCGATTTCCGGATAGGCGACCGCCAGCCGGATGCCGCGGAAGCCGAGCATCGGGTTGAACTCGTGCAGTTCGGCCGCGCGGGCGCGCAGCTTGTCGACGGGAACGCCCATGCCCTTGGAGACTTCCTCCATCTCCGCCGCGGTCTTGGGCAGGAACTCGTGCAAAGGCGGGTCGAGCAGGCGGATCGTGACCGGCAGGCCGCTCATGATCTCGAACAGCTCGGCGAAGTCCTGCCTCTGCATCGGCAAGAGCTTGGCGAGCGCCGCGCGCCGGCCCTCTTCGGTTTCGGCCAGGATCATCTCGCGCATCGCCACGATCCGGTCGCCCTCGAAGAACATGTGCTCGGTGCGGCACAGGCCGATGCCTTCGGCGCCGAACGAGCGCGCGGTGCGCGCGTCGGTCGGCGTCTCGGCGTTGGCGCGCACCTTCATGCGGCGCACCTCGTCGGCCCAGGTCATCAGCGTGCCGAATTCGCCGGTCAGCTCCGGCTTGATCATCGGAACGGCGCCCGCCATCACCTGTCCGGCGGCCCCGTCGATGGTGATGATGTCGCCCTTCTTGAGCGTCACGCCGCCGGCGGTCATCGTCCCTTTGGCGTAGTCGATGCGGATCGTGCCGGCGCCGGAGACGCAGGGCTTGCCCATGCCGCGCGCCACCACCGCCGCGTGCGACGTCATGCCGCCGCGGGTGGTCAGGATGCCCTCGGCGGCGTGCATGCCGTGAATGTCCTCAGGCGAGGTTTCGACGCGCACCAGGATCGTCTTGCGGCCGGCCTTGCTGGCTGCTTCCGCGTCGTCGGCCGAGAACACGATCTCGCCGCTGGCGGCGCCGGGCGAAGCCGGCAGTCCGGTGGCGATCGGGGCGGGCTTGGCCTTCGGGTCGAGCATCGGATGCAGAAGCTGGTTGAGCGCGCTGGGCTCGACCCGCATGATCGCGTCCTCGCGGCTGAGCACGCCCTCGTTGGCCATGTCGACCGCGACCTTCAGCGCCGCCTTCGCCGTGCGTTTGCCGTTGCGGGTCTGCAGCATCCAGAGTTTCCCGCGCTCGACGGTGAACTCCATGTCCTGCAGGTCTTTATAGTGCTTCTCGAGCAGTTGCGTCGTGGCCACGAACTGGTGAAACACCTCGGGCATGATGGTTTCGAGCGACGGCTTGTCGGAGCCGGCGGCCTTGCGCGCGACTTCGGTGATGTTCTGCGGCGTGCGGATGCCGGCGACGACGTCCTCGCCCTGGGCGTTGACCAGGAACTCGCCGTAGAGGGCGTTCTCGCCGGTCGACGGGTTGCGGGTGAAGGCGACGCCGGTCGCCGACGTCTCGCCCATGTTGCCGAACACCATCGCCTGCACGTTGACGGCGGTGCCCCAGTCGGCGGGAATGTTGTTGAGGCGGCGATAGGTGATTGCGCGCGCGTTCATCCACGACGAAAACACCGCGCCGATCGCGCCCCAGAGCTGATCCTTCGGCTCCTGCGGGAAGGGCTTGCCGGTCGCCTCCTCGACCTTGGCCTTGTACTCGACGATGACCTTGCGCCAGTCGTCGGCCTTGAGGTCGGTGTCGAGCGAGTAGCCCTTGCCGTCCTTGTAGTGCTCGAGGATGTCCTCGAAGTTATGGCTGTCGACGTCGAGCACGACGTTCGAATACATCTGGATGAAGCGGCGGTAGCTGTCGTAGGCGAAGCGCTCGTCGCCGGAGGTCTTGGCGAGGGTGAGCACCGAGGTGTCGTTGAGGCCGAGGTTGAGGACGGTGTCCATCATGCCCGGCATCGAGGCGCGCGCGCCCGAGCGCACCGAGAGCAGCAGCGGATTGCCCGGGTCGCCGAAGACGTGGCCGGTCTGTCGCCCGACTTCCGCCACCGCGGCGTCGACCTGCTCCGCCAGATCGGAGGGGTAGGTCTTGCCGTTGGCGTAGAAGTAGGTGCACAGCTCGGTGGAGATGGTGAAGCCGGGCGGCACGGGCAGGCCGAGATGGGCCATTTCGTGCAGGTTCGCCCCTTTGCCGCCGAGCAGGTTCTTCATTTCCCCCCGTCCTTCCGCGCGCTCGGCGCTGAAGGAATAGACCCATTTCGTCATTGTTGGCTCCTTACAAGAGCGCGGCCGCCACGAAGGTCAGCTCCGCGAGTGCAATCCCAGTCCGAAACTCACCCAGCCTGCCCCGTGAAACAGAAGGTCGACGCCCAGCAGGGTTCCCAACACGTAAACGCTGTCCATCGGCCAATGGGCGACGATGACCAGACCGAGAAGAATTGTGACCGACGCTGCAACGAATACCAGCAGGCGAGGCGGAACGGGCGGTAGCCGAAAGGCTAACAGGAGTCGGACAAAGCCGGCGGCGATCAGGCCGGCGCCGAGCAGCAGGGTCAGCGCCACCGAGGCCAGCGCCGGATTGACGATGCAGATCAGGCCAGCGGCCAGATAGAGCGTCCCGCCGAGCACCCAGAGGAAGAACGAGCCCCCGCTTCGCGCGTGCGCGCCGATGGCGATCTCGGCCGCGCCGCCGATCAGGAACAGCACCCCGTTGAGCGTCACCAGGGCGATGGCGGCGGCGAGCGAGAAGGCGAGCGCGGCGAAGCCGAGGACCACAAGAAGAACGCCGAAGGCGGTGATCTCCGCCCATTTCGCCTCCAGGCGCTCGATTCCCGGGCCGAGGCTGTGCGTCGACGTCATGGGATTCGCCATGGCCCGCTTCCTTTCCCTTGCCCGATCGTCAGCGCGATCGCTTCAGATCGGCCAGCACCTGCGCGGCGTATTCCACCATCGGCACGATGCGGCCATAATTCAGCCGCGTCGGGCCGATGACGCCGAGGACGCCGGCGAACCGGTGCGCGCCGCCGCGCAAGGGGGCTGCGATCATCGACGACCCGGACAGGGAGAACAGCTTGCTCTCCGAGCCGATGAAGATCTTCACCCCGTCGCCCGTTTCGGCCCGATGCAAAAGTTCGATCACGTCGGTCTTGGTCTCGAGGTCGGCGAACAGGGTCCGGATGCGCTCGATGTCCTCGGCCGCCCGGACGTCGCCCAGAAGATTGGCCTGGCCGCGCACCAGCAGGCGGTCGCGCGCTTCGACCGCGCCCGCCCACGACGCCAGGCCCGCATCGACCAGCCGGGCCGCGATCGCGTCGAGTTCGCCGCGCGCCCGGCTCCGCTCGCTCTCGATTTCGGCGGCCACCTCGGCCAGCGTGCGCCCCCGCACCCGGGCGTTCAGGTAGTTGCCGGCCTCGACCAGGGCGGAAGCCGGGAGGCCGGCGGGCGTGACGATCACGCGGTTCTCGATCGAGCCGTCCTCCGCGACCAGGATCGCGAGCGCCTTCTCCGGCTCGAGGCGCAGGAATTCGACGTGCTTGAGCGACGGGTCCGACTTGGTCGTCAGCACCACGCCGGCGCCGCGGGTGAGTTCGGAGAGAACGCTCGTCGTCTCGGCGAGCGCGCCCTCGAAGCCGCCGCCTTCGGCCGCCGCGCGCACCTGGGCGTCGATCCGCGCCCGATCCTCCCGGCCGAGATCGCCGAACTCGAGCAGCGCGTCGACGAAAAAGCGCAGGCCCTGCTGGGTCGGCAGCCGCCCGGCGCTGGCGTGCGTGGCGTAGATGAGGCCGAGTTCCTCGAGGTCCTGCATCACGTTGCGCACCGAGGCGGGCGACAGCGAGACCGGCAGCATGCGCGACAGGTGGCGGGAGCCGACCGGCTCGCCGGTCGTCAGATACGACTCCACGATGCGCCGGAAGATTTCGCGCGAGCGTGCGTTCAGGTTCGCGAGCGCGCCCGTTTCGGCGGCCGGGCGATCGGCGGGTGAAGCCATGGTCGAGGACAATGCCGGGAAGGGCGCCGCGGCGCAAGGCGACAGGGGCGCGCCCGATCGTCGCGTGCGCCGTCGGCGCTTGCGAGCGCGCGCTGGCGGCCGTGCCGAAGATGCACGCGCGGACGACCTCTACAGCGCCTTTCGCAACCCGCCGCCCGGCCGGGGAGCATTCGCTTCGGCGCCGACCAGCCGGGCGATTTCACCGCGGCAGGAGCCGCAATTCGTTCCGGCCTCGAGGCGCGCGCCGACGGCGGCGACGGTGGCGCAACCTTGCGCCGCCGCCTCGAGGATCTCGTTGCGGCCGACGTCGAAGCAGGCGCAAACGGTGGCGCCGCGGTCGCGGACGTCGGCGCCGGGGCGCCCGGCGAGCAGCCGCAAGCGCTCTTCCGTCGCGATGCGCTCGCCGAGGCGTTCGCCGAGCCAGGCGCGGGCCGCCGCGACCGGTTCGCGCGCGACGAAAAACGCGCCGGCGAATGTCGCTGCCGCGAAAGCGACGAACCGGCGCTGACCGGCCGCGGCGTCGTGATAGGCGACGATCTCGATCGCCTCGCCGAGCGCCAGCGCCTTGCGCGCGAAGGCCGTCCAGTCGGCGGGCTCTTCGAGGCCCGCAAGCTCCGCCCGCCAGCCGCCGCGCGCCGGCGCGCGGGCGAAATAATCCGCCCCGTCGGTCTCGAAAGGCGCGCGCGACACCGCGAAAGCGTACCAGGCGGCCTGGAAGCGCTTCGCCGAGACCGCCGTGATCTTCAGTTCCGGCTGGCCGGAGACGGGATCGACGGCGGAACTCGTCACCGCGTCGATGCGCCCTTGCGAGGCGAATTGATCGGTCCAGTGCATCGGGGCGAACAGCGAGCCCGGCCGCTGCCGCTCGGTCACGACCACGCGCAGAATCGCGCGCCCATGCGCGCTCTCGATCTCGGCGAGGTCGGCCGGCTTCACCCCGAGCGCTTCGGCGTCGGCCGGGTGGATCTCGACGAAGGGTTCGCCGATATGCCCCGTCAGCCGCGGCGTCTTCGCCGTGCGGGTCATGGTGTGCCACTGGTCGCGGATGCGGCCGGTGTTGAGGATGAAGGGAAAGCCTACGCTCGTCCGCGCAGCCGGAACCCGGAAGGGCGTGGACACGAAACGCGCCTTGCGGTCGGCGTGGTAAAAGCCGCCGTTGGCGAAGAAGCGCGTCTCGGCCGGCGCTTCGCCCGCGCGGCGCGGCCACTGGAACGGGGTCAGCGCGTCGTATTCGGCGTCCGAGATTCCGGCGAGCGCGCCGAGGTCGAGGTCGCGGCGGCCGCCGTTCCGCGTTGCGGTGAGGCGGGCGTATTCGCCGAGAATCCCGGCCGGCGAACGATGGGCGAAGGCGTCGCCAAAGCCCAGGCGGGCCGCCACTTCGGCGACCTGGCGCCAGTCCGGCAGCGCTTCGCCCGGCGGAGCGAGGAACGCCCGTTGGCGCGACATCCGCCGCTCGGAATTGGTGACGGTCCCATCCTTTTCGCCCCAGGCCGCGCTCGGCAGCAACACGTCGGCGAGCGCCGTCGTGTCGGTCGCGCAGACGTCCGAGACGACGACGAACGGGCAGTTGCGGATCGCTTCCCGCACCCGGTTCGCCTCCGGCATGCTGTCGACCGGATTGGTCGCCATGATCCACAGCGCCTTGACCCGGCCGTCCTCGACGGCGCGGAACAGGTCCACCGCCTTCAGGCCCGGCTTCGCCGCGATCGTCGGCGAGCCCCAAAACGCCTGGACGATGCCGCGGTGCTCGGGGTTGTCGATGTCCATATGGGCGGCGAGCATGTTGGCGAGGCCGCCGACTTCGCGCCCGCCCATGGCGTTGGGCTGGCCGGTCACCGAGAACGGCCCCATGCCCGGCCGGCCGATGCGGCCGGTCGCCAGATGGCAATTCAGGATCGCGTTGACCTTGTCCGTTCCGGCCGAGGACTGGTTGACGCCTTGGGAATAGACGGTGACGACGCGCTCGGTCCGCGCGAAGAGATCGTAGAAGGCCGTCAGCGCCTCGGGCGCGAGTTCGGTCGTTCTCGCCGCGGCGGCGAGATCGAAGGCGCGGGCCTCGGCCAGCGCCGGCTCGAAGCCGACCGTGTGCGCCGCGATGAATCGCAGGTCGACGCCGCCGGTCTCGGCGAGATGGGCGAGCAGACCGCTGAACAAGGCGACGTCCGCGCCCGGCGCGATCGCGAGATGCAGGTCGGCCGCCGCGGTCGTCGCGGTCGCGCGCGGGTCGATGGCGACGATCGTCGTTCCGCGCGTCTCGCGCGCTGCGAGCAGACGCTGGAACAGCACCGGATGGCACCAGGCGAGATTGGAGCCGGCGAGCACGACGAGGTCGGCCTCCTCCAGGTCCCGGTAGCTTCCCGGCACGGTGTCCGAGCCGAAGGCGCGCCGGTGGCCGGCGACCGACGAGGCCATGCAAAGGCGGGAGTTGGTGTCGATGTTGGCCGTGCCGATGAAGCCCTTCATCAGCTTGTTGGCGACGTAATAGTCCTCGATGAGCAGCTGCCCCGATCCGTAGAAGGCGACGCTGTCGGGGCCGTGCGCCGCGATCGTCTCGGCGAAACGCCGCGCGACGCGGTCCAGCGCCGCGTCCCAATCCGTCTCGGCGCCGTCGACCATCGGCCGCAGCAGCCGACCGTCGCGCGACAGGGTTTCGCCGAGCGCCGAACCCTTGGCGCACAGCCGGCCGAAATTGGCCGGATGCTCCGGATCGCCCTTGATCTCGGCGCCGCCGTCGCCGCGGGGGCGCGCGAGCACGCCGCACCCGACCCCGCAATAGGGGCAGGTCGTGCGGGTCCACTCCTCGCTCATCACGACGCCTTTCCCAGAACCGGCTGTCCGGCGAGGGCGGACAGGTCGACGAGGATGCGTCCCGCTTCGACCTTGAGCGGGAAGGTCGCCGCGCGCCCCGCGTCGGCGCCCTGGGCCTCGCCCGTCTCCAGGCTCAGGACCCAATTGTGCAGCGGGCAGGTGACGTTCGCGCCGTGCACGATGCCCTGGCTCAGCGGGCCGCCTTTGTGGGGGCAACGGTCCTCCAGCGCGAAGGCCCGGTCGTCGACGGTGCGGAACAGCGCGACGCAGCCCTGCGGCGTCCGCACGACCCGTGCGCCCAGGCGCGGAACCTGATCGAGCGCGCCGACATCGGTCCAGATCGTTTCGGTCATCGGCGTCCCTCCGCGGCGAGGGCGAGGTCGGCGATCGGGACGAACTCGTGCGCGTCCTTGCCGGCGACGCGTTCGGCCCACGGGTCGGTCTGGGCGAAGTGTTGCGAGACCACGAAGCGATCGTAGAGCGCGCGCCGCTTCTCGGCGTCGTCGACGACCTGCGCCTTGATCGCGGCCGCGCCGACGCGCTTCGCCCATTTGTAGATCCGCTCGAGATAGCGACCCTGCTCGCGGTAGAGCTGGACGAGGGCGGCGATGATTTCGATCGTCTCCGCTTCCGTTTCGGCGTGGCCGAGCGCCTCGGTTCCCTTGATGTCGAGTCCGGCGGCGCCGGCGAAGACGATGTCGTAGCCGCTGTCGACGCAGATCACGCCGACGTCCTTGCAGGTCGCTTCCGCGCAGTTGCGCGGGCAGCCGGAGACGGCGAGCTTCACCTTGGCCGGCGTCCACGAGCCCCACAGGAATTTCTCCAGCTTGACGCCGAGGCCGGTCGAATCCTGCGTGCCGAAGCGGCACCAGTCGGAGCCGACGCAGGTCTTCACCGTGCGCAGCCCCTTGGCGTAGGCCGCGCCGGAAATGAGCCCCGCGGCGTTCAGGTCCGCCCAGACGGCCGGCAACTGCGCCTTGCGCACGCCGAGAAGATCGATGCGCTGGCCGCCGGTGACTTTCACCGTCGGGATCGCGAACTTGTCGACCACATCGGCGATGGCGCGCAGTTCGGCGGCGCTGGTCACGCCGCCCCACATGCGCGGCACGACCGAGTAGGTCCCGTCCTTCTGGATGTTGGCGTGGACGCGCTCGTTGATGAAGCGCGACTGGCCGTCGTCCTGGTATTCGCCCGGCCAGGCCGCCAGCAGATAGTAGTTCAGCGCCGGACGGCATTTCGCGCAGCCGCATGAGGACGTCCAGTCCAGCGCCTGCATGACGGCGGGTATCGACTTGAGCGCTTTCGCCACGATCAGGCGGCGCACATCGTCATGGCCGAGGGCGGTGCAGCCGCAGACCGGCTGGACGGAGGCGGCCTCGTAGGCGTCGCCGAGGGTGAGTTTGATCACCTGCTCGACCAGGCCGGTGCAGGAGCCGCAACTCGCCGACGCCTTGGTGTGAGCGCGAACGCCGTCGAGGCTCCTCAAGCCCTTCGCCCTGATGGTGTCGACGATCTTGCCCTTGCATACGCCGTTGCAGCCGCAGATTTCCGCATCATCCGGCAACGCTGCAACGGCCGCCGTAGGGTCCAGCGGGGCGCCTCCCGCGGCGCCCGGTCCGAACATCATCGTCTCGCGCAGGTCCGAAATGTCGGCGCCGCGTTTCAGCAGGTCGAACAGCCAGGCGCCGTGCGCCACGTCGCCATAGAGCACGACGCCGATCAGGCGGTCTTCCTTCAGCGCCAGGCGGCGATAGACGCCGCGGGCGGCGTCGCGCAGCACGATCTCCTGGCGATCCTCGCCTTCGGAAAAATCGCCGGCGGAGAAGAGGTTGATGCCGGTGACCTTCAGTTTGGTCGCGGTCGCGCTCGGGTTGAACGCCGCCGTCGCGTCGCCGGCGAGTTGGGCGGCGACGATCGCCGCCATCTCGTAGAGCGGCGCGACCAGGCCGAAGCACTGGCCGCGCGCCTCGGCGCATTCGCCGAGCGCGAAGATGTCGGGGTCGCTCGTGCGCATGTCCGGCCCGACGACGATGCCGCGATTGACCGCAAGGCCGGCGTCGCGGGCGAGCGCTGCGCTCGGGCGGATGCCGACCGCCATGACGACCAGGTCGGCCGGAAGCTCGGTCCCGTCGTCGAGCAACACGGCGCGAACGCGCGACGGGCCGGCGCCCGGGTCCGTGCCGAGGATCTCCCGGGTGTTGGCCCCGGTGTGGACCCTGACGCCACGCGCCTCGATCGCCTGCGCGAGCAGGAGGCCCGAGGGCGTGTCGAGCTGGCGCTCCATCAACGTCGGCATGAGATGGACGACGCTGACCTCCATCCCCTGCTCGCGGAGGCCGATGGCGGCTTCGAGCCCGAGCAGCCCGCCGCCGATCACCACGGCGTGGCCGCGCGACCTGGCGACGAGCAGCATGGCGGTGACGTCGTCGAGATCGCGGTAGGTGAGCACGCCGGCGAGCTTGCAGCCGGGCACGGGAAGGACGATCGGCGTCGAGCCGGTGGCGATGATCAATTTGTCATAGGGCTCGACGACGCCGTGTTCGGACGTCACCGTCCTCGCATCGCGGTCGATGGCGACGACGCGGTGGCCCTTGTAGAGCGTGACGCCGTGATCGACGTACCAGCCGTCGCCGTGAATGACGATCTGGTCGAAGGTTTTCTCGCCCGACAGGACCGGGGAGAGCATGATGCGGTCGTAGTTGACGCGCGGTTCGGCGTTGAAAATCGTGACCTTGTAGGCCTCGGGCGCGGCTTCGAACAGTTTCTCGAGCGCGCGCCCCGGCGACATGCCGTTGCCGACGATGACGAGGCGCTGGCGCGGCGCGGGAGACGCCGCGGCCTCGAGGGCTTCCTTCTGGACATGGTGCATGGACTGACTTCCGGTCTGGGCGCGCGTGACGAGCGCACGGCGAATCTCGGGGGAGCGCCGCCGGCGCGTGGCCGGCGGCGAGCGACGGCTTCAGGCGGCGGCGAGGTCGGCGCGGCTGAGCCAGGTGCGGCGCCACCGGATGCTGACGGCGGTGAGCGCGGTCAGGGCGGCGAGCGCAAGGCAGGCGAAGACCGCAAAGCCGAGGCCGTAGCCGCCGGCGAACTGCTTGGCGTAGCCGAGGCTGGCGGCCAGATAGAAACCGCCGGCGCCGCCGGTCGCGCCGACGAGGCCGGTGACGACGCCGACGTTGCGCGAAAAGCGCTGCGGCACGATCTGGAACACCGCGCCGTTGCCGGCCCCGAGCGCCCCCATGGTCACGACGATGATCGGCAGGGCGACGGTCAGGTCGGGGAGTCCGCGGCTGATGATCAGGACCAGCACCGCGACGAGGCCGTAGACGAAGCTCAGCGCCTTGACGCCGCCGATGCGATCGGCGATCGCGCCGCCGATCGGCCGGACGAACGAGCCGGCGAATACGCAGGCCGCCGTGGCGTAGCCGGCGTTGACCGGGGACAGGCCGTACTGGTCGTTGAAGTAGATCGGCAGGAACGAGCTGAGGCCGACGAAGCCGCCGAAGGTGACGCAGTAGAAGGCCATCAGCCACCACGCGTCGGCGTGGCTCAACACGTCGGCGTAGTCCTTGAGCGACCTCCGGGCGGGACTATGCGGGCTGTTCTTGGCGAGCACGACGAACAGCGCGAGCACGATCGCCAGCGGCACGATGGCGAGGCCGAGCACGTTCCGCCACCCGAACAGAACCGCGAGCGAGGGCGCAAACAGCGCGGCGAGCACAGTCCCCGAATTGCCGGCGCCGGCGACGCCCAGCGCCGCGCCCTGATGCTCCGGCGGGTACCAGTAGGAGGCGAGCGGCAGCGCGACGGCGAAGGACGCGCCGGCGACGCCGAGCACGATTCCGAGGGCGAGCGTCGAGGCGAAGGTTTGCAGGCCGAAAGCCCAGAAGGCGGCGAGGCCGCCGATCACGATCGTCTGCATGATGACGCCGGCGAGGCGAGGCTTCAGATAGTCGGCGAGGACGCCGGCCACGATGCGCAGAACGGCGCCGGCCAACACCGGCGTCGCGACCATCAGGCCCTTTTCAGCCGACGAGAGATGGAGATCCCTGGCGATGAAGACGCCGAGAGGTCCGAGGATCACCCAAACCATGAAGCTGACGTCGAAATACAGGAACGCTGAGAAAAGCGTGGGCAGATGCCCGGCGCGCAGAAAACCGCGGTTCATGGGAGGACGCTTTCAATCCCGACGCGTCACGCGCGCCGCCGGACCTGCTGCCCGGGGACGAACCGCCATTGGCTCGCCGATCGATCAAGGCGGCGAAATCGCCGCCTGCTATGGCCCGCCCCGTCGTTGGAGCGTCGCCAGCTCTCGTCGATCCAAGACGCGAGCAGCGCTTATCAAGCAAGGACTATGCCAATGATGGGCTGAGGATAATCAAGGGCTTAGGTCAGCGGCGGGTTTGTGACGCGCGCCAATTGCCCGCGCGCGTTGATCAGACTTTGTGCAATGCACAACAAAAGGCCGCGCCGGCGGCGTCCGCCGGCCGGCCGCGCGCCTCCCGGACCGCCTCGCCGCGCCGATCGTCCGCTTCGCCGCGGATGAACCTGGTTCAGACGATCGTCTCCGGATCGAACACGGCGCCGTCGCAGAAGATGTCCGGGCCCATCGGGATCGGCGCCGGCGAGGCGGGAAGCGACCAATCCGCCGCATGCTCGCCCTCGCGCTTGCGGTCGGACGCCGGGATCGGCGCGCCGACCGGCGCCAGCGCGGCGGCGTAGAGGTCGGGGCGGTAGACGCGCTCGGCGATCGGGCGCAGCGGCAGGCCCGGCTCGACCAGGCCCCAGCGCGTCATCTGGGTCAGGAACCAGAGCGCGTGCGACCGCCACGGATAGGTCGCCGCCGACCCGTGGAAGAGCGTCTCGTTGCGCCCGTGGGTGCCCGGCAGCGAGGAGAGAATCGCGTGGCTGTCGACCGCGAGCCAGGCGCGGCGGCTGAGCAGCGCGGCGACGTAGGTCGCATTGGCGGGCGCGTCGCAGAAGCGCGCGCCGCGATAGAGGGCGCGCAGAAGGCCGGAAAGCGCCTCCGGGCGCTGTTCGGCCCACCGCTCGCGCACCGCGAGCGCCTTGCCCGGCCCATTGCGCCAGACGTCGCCGGATGTCGCGACCGTCGCGCCGACGCCCGCGCGTTCGGCGATGTCGCCCCAGGGCGCGCCGGCGCAGAAGCCGGCGATCCTGCCCGACCCCAGCGCCTCGACCATGCGCGCCGGCGGCGTCACGATGACGGCGTAGTCGCGCTCGGCGAGCGCGCCGGCCGCCGCGAGCCAATACCGCAAAATGAGATTGTGAGTGGAATAATCGTGCACGACCGCCAGGGTCTGCTCGCCTTCGGACGCCTTGAGCCGCGCCGCCAGCGCGGCCGCGTAGCCGACCCCGCGCGCATCGTCGCGAAGCTGCGCGGCAAGGTCTTTGGCGAGCGTGATCATGTCCCCGCCGAGGCTCACGTTATAGGGAATGATCAGCGGCTCGGCTGGTCCGCGCAGGCCGAGCGACACGGCGAAGGCGAGCGGCGGGACGATCACCGCCGCGTCGAGCGCGCCGAAGGCCAGCTTGTCGGCGACGTTGGCCCAGGACGGCTCGACCGACAGCGCGACGTCGAGTCCCTCGTCGGCGAAGAAGCCGAACGCGTGGGCGACGATCGCCGGCGCCGAATCGGTCAGCCGCAACAGGCCGATCGCGATTTTCCGGCCGGGGGCGGCGCGGGAAGGGGAGACAGCGTCACTCATTTGAGTAGCCCATCGGCGTCCTGGTCCTTGATCAGGTCGGCGGCGACCTGCGCGATGCGGCGATTGTCGTTCATCGCCTTGTTGCGCAGCCAGCGGTAGGCCTGCGGCTCGGTCACCTTGCGCTCGGCCATCAGCAGGGCCTTGGCGCGCTCGACGATGCGGCGCTCTTCGAGCTGCGCGTTCGCAGCCGCGAGTTCGGTTTCGACGCGTGCATAGCGGCGGAAATGCGCGACCGCCGAGGCGACGATCGCCTTCATGTCGCGGTTGGAGACGCCGGAGAGGTTGTACGAACAAACGCCAGCGGCGATCGCGTCCTCGACGAAGGCCGGATCGTCCTTGTCCGAAAACATCACGATCGGCCGCGGCGCGCTCGACGACAGCGCCCGGACGCCCTCCAACGCGTCGCGATCCGGGAGCGCCATGTCGAAGATGACGAGGTCGGGCGCGATCCGGCGCACCGCCTCGACGAGGTCGGCGCCGCCGCCCACGCGGACGACCTGCGAAAATCCGGCGCCGCTCAGCGTCCGCTCGAGCAAGCGCGCGCGCTCCGAATCCGAATCGACCACCAGGATCTTCAGCGACATCAGCAATCGATCGCATCGAGCGCCGGCGATGGTCAATTCCCCGGGCGCTGGACCGCGAACGCATTGCGGCCCTCGTGGGTCCTCGACGCCCGCACCCGGCGCAATTCCCCCTTTCCTCCGCGCGGTCTCGGGAATTCCGGTGACACGACCGTATTTACTCTTCGCGTCGGTTGCGCAGAGCCTACGCATCGGCAACGAGACGCGGAGACTTCGTCAATGACGGGCGTGTCATTATCAGTGGCCGGCATCGACGGCCTCCTCGAGCTTGGACGCGTTGGCGCGGCGGCGGGCGTGGTGTTCGGTGTAGGCGAGCAGGATGGTGGGGACAGTGGCGGCGATCGTGATCGCGAGCACCCATAGGTACGTGGTCCCGAATCCGCTGGCCTGCCCGGCGGGCGTTGGGTTGTGGCGGAGTTGGCCGTCGAGGATGACGGTGAGCACGGCTGTTCCGATCGCGCCGCCAACGCGTTGGAGGATGTTGAGTTGCGGGGTGGCGTCGGGGATCCTGTTCGGCGGCAGGGCGCGGTAGGCGGCGGCCATGACCGGGGTGATCGACAGGGTGAACCCGGCGCCTCTGATGACCATGACGAGGCACAGCAGGGTGTAGGGGGTGGTGGCGGTCAGGAACACGAACGGGATGGTCGAGACCACCTGCAGAACGGCGCCCGTGAAGGCGGTTATCCCGGCGCCGTAGCGGTCGGTGAACGGCGCCGCGAGCAATGCGCCGAGCCCGACCGGCGCCACCAGGAGCCCGGCGAGGATCACGTCCTCGCCGCGGACGATCTGGAAGTACAGAGGCGTCAGGATCATCCCGGCGTACATCGCGGCGCCGAGTGCGAACGTGGCGATCGACGCGGCGGTGAACGCTCGGCTGGCGTACAGCCCGAGGTCGAGCAGCGGCCGCTTCGCCCGCAGGGCGTGCACGACGAAGCCGACCAGGGCGGCCAGTCCGACCAGCAGCGCAACGATGGCGGCCGTGTCCAGCCCAGCCGCGGCGCCGAGCTCCGCCAGGCCGTAGGTGATGCCCACGGTCCCGGCGCAGGCCAGGATCAGGCCGGTCACATCCAGCCGTCCCCCGTCGCCTCCCTTTCCCCGGGGCAGGAGCCGCAGGGCGAGCACGACGCCGACGACGCCGAAGGGGACGTTGAGCCAGAAGATCGCCCGCCAGTCGATGTATTGGATGAGCAGACCGCCGATGGTGGGTCCGAGCGTCGGGGCGAGCACCATCGGCGCCGCGATCAGGCTCATCACCCGCCCGATCTGCGCCTTGGAGGACTGCGCGGTCCAGATCATCGTGCCGACCGGCATGATCGCCCCGCCGCCGACGCCTTGCAGCGCCCGGGAGGCGATCAGCATTCCCACGCTCTGCGAGCACGCGCACAACGCCGAACCGACGGTGAACACCGCCAGCGCGGCGACATACAGTCGGGCGGCGCCGAACCGGCGGGCCGCCCAGCCGGTCAGGGGGACGACCGCGGCGAGCGCGAGCAGGTAGGCGGTCACCACCCACTGCACCGTCCCCAGTCCGGCGTGCAAGTCGACCGACAGGGTGTGCACGGCGACGTTGACGACCGTCGAGTCCAGAAACGACAGCGACGCGCCGATCATCACCACCCCCACCGATCGGCGTAGAGCAGGCGAGAACGGCTCAGTGGGGGCGGTCATCGGCGGTTCTCCTTCTGACGTTTCTTCTCGTCGGCGAGGATCTCAGGGAGCCTCTCCAGCAGCGATTCGTGCCAGGCGATCTCGGCCTCGAGCCGGGCGTCGCGGTGGCGCACGACGAACTTCTCGTTGACGCTCAGGTTCTGCGCGATCTCCTCGATCTTGACGCGCTCGTGGGCGAGCATCGCGCGCAGCCGCTGCAGGCGGAGCTCCAGCACGGCCGGGAACTCGTCGAGCCGATCGCGGTCCAGTCGCGACATCGCGAGGTCGAACGGGTCGGGGCGGAACACGACCTCGCCGAGCCCCTCCTCGCGCAATCGGGCGAGGGCCATGCGGCCCTCGGCGGTGATCCGCCAGATCTGGCGTTCGGGGTAGCCGCCCTCCCGCTCGGTACGCGACTCCTCGATGAGCCCCTCGTGCGCCATGCGCTTGAGCGCGCCGTAGAGGGCGCCGACGGAGATGTCGGTCCACAGGGTGACGTACTCCTTGTCCGCGAGCTGGCGGAGCTGGTGCCCGTGCATCTCGCCCTCGTTGGCGAGCGCGCCGAGGATGTAGAGTCGGATGCTTGACATACGACTAGTCTCGCGAAAGTAGTCGCGCATGTCAACTGCGCAGGCGCCGCCGGGCGACCCATCGTTACGCCGCGTGTCCGCGCCCGTTTCCGCCGTTCGGCCGGCGTGCCTGCTCTGACGCGCAACCCGAGCGGCCGCGACGCGATTGCGGCCCCGCCTGACGAGCCTCGTCGGAGGGCCGGTCATGTTGCCCCGCACCTCTGGTCCACGGCCGATCGACAATCAGACTGACCGGAACAAGGATCGCCGCGAATTACGGTGACACGACCGTATTTACCCCTCGCTTCAGTTGGGCAGAGCTTACGCATCGGCAACGAGACGCGGAGACTTCGTCAATTACGGGCGTGTCACGTAACGCTCGTGTCGCCGCAACTCTCGCACCGTAACTCATGGGATGAACGGGACCGTGCGTCCGGGTTCGGCCCCTGGCGAGGAGCGACCCCTCGCGCGCTCGACCCGTCGCGTTGCGAGGATCGCGATCGGGAGCCCGATTGGACAGGTGAGCGTGGGCGGGCTAGTCTAGCAAAAGGTAATACCACTTGCTGCGAGAGACCGCATGGCGACGGCGACATCCATCAAGCTCGATGACGAACTCAAGGGGCGTGTGCAACACCTTGCCGACGCTCGCCGCCGCACTGCGCACTGGATCATGCGCGAGGCGATCGCCCAGTACGTCGAGCGCGAGGAAAAGCGCGAGGCCTTGAATCGTGACACACTCAAGGCGTGGGAGGAGTTTCAGGCCACCGGCCTGCATGCGACCGGCGAGGAAACCGATCGGTGGCTGGCGAGCTGGGGAACCGACGACGAGGTGCCGCCCCCCGCATGCCACGCGTGACGTTCGCGCCGGCGGCGATCCGGGACCTGCAACCGCTGCGCGAATTTCTGCGTCCCAAAAGTCCGGACGCGGCGCGCCGGGCCGGGGAGGCGATCCGGCAAGGCGTGAAGGCGCTCGGCTCGCATCCTCGAATGGGCCGTCTGATCGACGACCTGCCCGAGCAATATCGGGAATGGCTGATCGGCTTCGGGCAAAGCGGGTATGTCGCTCGCTATCGCATCGACGACGACGCGGTGACCATTCTCGCGGTTCGACATCAGAAAGAGGCGGGGTGGTAGGGTGCTTGCGACGGGCCTGCGGATGGTGTGACGAATCCGGAGCGGGCATCGGAATTTGGCCCCGTGTCAAACGACATCCGAAAGGGGACCGGCGGCGACATCGAAAAGGATACCACCGGAAGGTTGGGATGATCCGCGTTTTGCGTCCCGCAGGGAGGC
>NZ_QNRK01000061.1 GCF_003315135.1 Roseiarcus fermentans | reverse complement strand
CAGGACCGCAGCCGTCTGGGCAACGGTCCCGAAAATCTCGCCGTTCTCCGCCACATGGTCCTGAACGTCATGCAGAAAGACGGCGAGAAAGGCTCTCCTCACCCTGTTTTGAAATGCGATCGCCCTGGTCGGAGGCCAGAATCCGCTTGCGGAACACAGCATGAACGACTAGCGTCTGTTCGTGATTTGTTTACGTCGCGGTGATTCTGTCGGGGTTCGACCCGACATTGTGTCGCGCCCGCCCGGAGTTCATCCATGCTGACCAGGAAGCAAAGCGAATTGTTGCGCTTCATCCACGAGCGCCTTCAGGAGGACGGCGTCCCGCCCTCCTTCGACGAGATGAAGGACGCGCTGGATCTTCGGTCGAAGTCGGGCATCCACCGTCTGATCATGGCGCTGGAGGAGCGCGGCTTCATCCGCAGGCTCGCCAACCGCGCCCGGGCGATCGAAGTGTTGCGCCTGCCTGAATCGGCGACGGTCGCGGCGCCCCGGCCTCAGAAGTTCTCGCCGAGCGTGATCAACGGCGATCTCGGGCGCCACCGAGCGCCGTCGCCGGCCGGTCCTCCGGAAGCGCGCGCCCCTGTCATGGTGCCGCTCATGGGACGCATCGCCGCCGGCACGCCGATTTCTGCGATCCAGACCCGCATGGACACGATCGCCATGCCGCCGGACTTTCTCGGCTCCGGCGACCACTACGCGCTCGAGGTGCGCGGCGATTCGATGATCGAGGCCGGCATCTTCGAAAACGACATGGTGATCGTCCGCAAGCAGGACTCGGCGGAGACCGGCGACATCGTGGTGGCGTTGATCGACGACGAGGAAGCGACCCTGAAGCGCCTGCGCAAGCGCGGCGCCTCGATCGCCCTCGAAGCCGCTAACCCGGCCTACGAGACGCGGATCTTCGGACCCGACCGGGTTCGGGTTCAGGGCAAGATGGTGAGCTTGTTCCGGCGCTACTGAGGCGCTGGCCGGCCTCGATCCGCTTCGATCGCGCGCTCCGCGGAGACCCGGGTGGTGCGGCGGAATCCGGGATCCCCGGCGGAGCGTTCGGTCGATCGGAGGCCGTTCGACTGTCTCGATCCTACGCCGCGCCGCCGCCGTGGCAAGATTATCCGCTTTGGTTTCGGCGAACGAGGATAATGGGCGCTGATCGCCTTTGCTAAACTGAGAGCGTTGGCGGACGGCGCGCCGTTCGGCCGCGATCAGGCTTCGGCGACGCCGACGACTCGATCGATCAGAGGACGTGCAGCCGAAAACGCTTCCCCTGTTGACGTCGGCGGCGCCGCCCTTGCCGCCCTCCCGCGCCTGCGCCAGACAGGACCTCTGTCACGAGGAGGTGATTCGTGCCCGCAGAGGCGGCGTTCGACGGCGAGTTCGGATCCGGGCGGGCGAGCGACGAGCCCACTTTCACGGTCGACCTCGACGGGTTCGAGGGTCCGCTCGACCTCTTGCTCGAGCTCGCCCGTCGCCAAAAGGTCGACCTCTCGCGCATCTCGGTCCTCGCGCTCGCCGAGCAATACCTGCTGTTTGTCGAGGCCGCCCTCAAGCAGCGGCTCGAACTGGCGGCGGACTATCTCGTCATGGCGGCGTGGCTGGCCTACCTGAAGTCCCGCCTTCTGCTGCCTGCTCCGCCCCAGGCGGCCGAGCCGGACGCGTCCGAACTCGCCGAGGCCCTCTCCCGCCGGCTGCGCAAGCTCGAGGCGATCCGCAAGGCCGCCGGGCTGCTGCTCGGCCGCGCCCGCCTCGGGCGCGACGTCTTCGGACGCGGCGAGCCCGAGGCGATCGAGGTCGCGCGGCGTTCGCACTGGGAGACGAACCTCTACGATCTGCTCGCGGCCTACGCCCGGCAGGCGCAGAAGCACGCCCGCGCCCGGGTCCGCTTCAAGGCGCGGGAAGTCTGGTCGCTCGCCGAAGCCCGCGAGGCGCTGGCGCGTCTCGTCGGCCTGAGCCTCGACTGGACGGCCTTCGACGACTGGCTGCTCGCGGCCTGCGTCGATCCCGCGATGCGGCGCAGCGCCCGCGCCTCCTCCTTCTCGGCCTCGCTCGAACTCGTGCGCGAGGGGAAGATCGAGATCCGGCAGGAGACGACGTTCGCGCCGATCTGGATACGTGCGGCCTCCCCGGCTGTCGCGGAGGGCGCCGCTTCCATCACCGCCAGCCCGTAGACAAGGAGAGGGTCGAGCCCATGGCCCGGACGAGAGCCGCAAGCAACGTCGCGTCGTTGTTCGACGTGATCGCCCCGCGCGCGACGCCCGAGGACGTGCGCATCGCGGAAGCGATGGTGTTCGCCTCGGCCGAGCCGCTGGAGGAATCCGCCATCGCCGCGCGGCTCTCCGCCGGCGCCGACGTCGGGGCGATCATGGACGGACTACGGCGAACCTACGCCGACCGCGGCGTGAATCTGATCCGGGTGGCGCGCCGCTGGACCTTTCGCACGGCGGCGGATTTGTCCTGGCTGCTCGCCCGCGAGGACGAGGACAAGCGCAAGCTCTCCCGCGCCGCCATCGAGACCCTGGCGATCGTCGCTTACCACCAGCCGGTGACGCGCGCCGACATCGAGGAGATCCGCGGCGTCGCCGTCTCCAAGGGCGCCCTCGACGTGCTGATGGAGGCGGGCTGGGTGCGCATGCGCGGACGGCGCAAGGCGCCCGGCCGGCCGATCACCTATGGAACGACGACCGAGTTTCTGATCCAGTTCGGCCTCGACGCGATCGGCGACCTGCCCGGCCTCGACGAACTGCAGGCGGCGGGGCTGTTCGACGGCAAGCTGCCGGCGGGCTACGGCGTTCCACTGCCGAGCGACGAACCCGCGCTCCGGGCGGACGAGGATCCGCTCGAGGACGCCGGAACGCTCGCGGAGGTATGGGGCGAGGTCGCGCCCGACGAGCCGTCGTGACCGCCGTCCGCGTCACGAATCCGCCGGAAACGAGGAAAACTCTGCCCCGCCTACCGCCCCCGGGAGACGTCATGGTTTCGAAAAGACTGCTGTCCGCCGCCGCCTGCCTCGCCGCCCTCGCGGCCGCCAGCGCCGCCGCGGCGGCCGCCCCGCTCGCCTCCCATCGCGCGGCCTACGACATTTCCCTCATCGACCCGGACTCGCCGTCGCTCGGCTCGACGCAGGCGCCGGTCGCCGCGAGCGGGATGATCGCCTACGAATTTCGCGGATCGGCCTGCGACGGCTACACCTCCAGCTTCCGGCAGCGGACGGAGATGGAGCGCAGCGAAGGCGTCCCGGTCACGATGGACGTCAGCGCCACCTCGTTCGAGGCTGGCGACGGCGCCTCGATGCGGTTCAAGATCGACACGACCGGCGTTCGCGACGCGCCGCCGGTGGCCGGAACCGCGACGCGCGGCGCCGACGACGACCTCAAGGTCGAGCTGACGGAGCCGGCGGAAAAAACCATCGACTTCGGCCGCGACGTGCTGTTTCCGACGCAGCACGTCGAGCGCCTGATCCAGGCGGCCAGGGATGGCGGCGGGGTGGCGCAGGCGCGGGTCTACGACGGCTCGGACACGGGAGCCAAGATCTACGCGACGATGGCGGTGATCGGCAAGGAGGCCAGAAAGCCCAGCGAGGACGCGTCCAGCGCCGCAGCGCTCGAGAGCGTGCGCCGCTGGCCGGTCGTGGTGTCGTATTTCAACGAGGAATCGAAGGATTCCGCGCCGGAATACACGCTGTCTTACGACCTTTACGAGAACGGCGTGTCGGGCTCGCTCAAGCTCGACTACGGCAGCTTCGCCCTGCGCGCCCGCCTGAAGACGCTGGAAATCTTGCCGGTGACCGCTTGCGCGAAATGACGGCGCCGGTCAGCGCCTCGGCCGGCCGGTGAAGGCGAGCCCGCGCTCGACCGCCGCGGCCCCGAACTTTTCCCGCAAGGCCGCGATCGCCGCCTCGCGCGACTTCTCTCGGCGCCCGTCGCCGTCGATGAGATCGGCGTCGTCCGCGGTTCCCGCCGGGACGAGATCGGTCGCAGCCACCCCGATCAGCCGATAGGCGACGCCTTCGGGCTGCGCGTCGAGCAGCGTCCGGGCCGCGGCGAACAGCCTTGGCGCAAGCTGGGTCGGTCGCAGTCCGGTCCGGCTGCGGGTGCGCAGGCTGAAGTCCCCGAGACGGAGCTTGAGCGTGACGCCGCCGGCGGAGAGGCCGGCCTTCCCGAGACGCGCCGCCACCCGGTCGCAATGGCGGAGGAGAACCCGCGTCAGTTCCTCCCGGTCGCCGACGTCGACGTCGAAGGTGGTCTCGCTGGAAATGCTTTTGGTTTCCCGGGTCGCGCTCACCCGCCGGTCGTCGATCCCGTTCGCGAGCCGCCACAATCGCCGGCCCTCGTCGCCAAGCCGCGCCGCCGCGTCCCACTCGTCCACCCGCTGGAGGTCGCCGATCAGCCGGAACCCGAGCCGCTCGAGCCTCTGCTGGCCGGCCTTGCCGACCCCCCACAGCCGCCCGACGCCCTGCGGGGCGAGCCAGGCTTTCGCTCCCTCGCGCCCGATGACGGCGAAGCCGCGTGGCTTGTCGAGATCGGAAGCCATCTTCGCCAGGAACTTGCAGTCGCTGAGGCCGACCGAGACGGTGACGCCGATCTCGCGTTCGACCCGAGCGGCGAAGCGCGCGAGCGTCTCGGCCGCCCCCGCCCCGTTGGCGCCCTCGCAGCCGGCGAGGTCGAGAAAGGCTTCGTCGATCGACAGCGGCTCGACGAGCGGCGTCAACGCCTGCATGAGCGCCCGGATCTCCCGGGCGACTCGGGCGTATTTCGCCATGTCCGGCGGGATCACGACCGCCTCGGGACAGAGGGCGCGCGCCCGCGCCATCGGCATCGCCGATCGGACGCCGTCGGTCCGCGCCAGATAGCAGCAGGTCGAGACCACGCCGCGCGGCCCCCGGCCGCCGACGATCAGCGGCCGGTCGCGCAGCGACGGATCGTCGCGCTTTTCGACCGAGGCGTAAAAGGCGTCGCAGTCGACGTGGGCGACGGCGAGTCCGGCCGCGGCCTCGAGGTCGACGGCCCTCGGCGAGCCGCAGTCCGGGCAGCGCCCCACCGCGCGCGGTCGGCGCGCGAGGCAGTCGCGGCAGAGGAGCGGTCGCGCGCCGCTCATGTCGAGGCCGGCGGCGACGGACCACGCAGCCGCTCCAACGTTCGCATCACCGCCTCGGGACGGCGGCCGGACGTTTCCGCGAAAGCCACGAGCAGCCGCTCGTCGCTCGCGAGGTAGTCGAGCACGGAAACGAGGAACCCCGGGTCGGCCGCCGCCCGCCGCAGGTTGTGCGGGCCGAGGCCGGTGACGGCGAGGAACCGTTCGAGCCGCGTCTCGTCGGCGGCGAGAAAGCCGAGCCCCTCCACCGCCAGCGCCTCGCCTGCTTCGGCGGCTGTGGATGACCGGTCTTTCGGCGCCATGCGCATGTCCCGATTCTCCCTTTGGCAATATCTCTGCGATAATATCGAAACACGATCCGCCGCCCGAGTCTCCCCGGAAGCAAACCCCATGACGAAGACCGTGCTCATCGTCGAAGACAACGAGCTCAACATGAAGCTCTTCAACGATCTCGTCGAGACGCGGGGGCACAGGATCGTGCAGACCCGCAGCGGCGTCGAAGCTGTGGATATCGCGCGGCGCCACCGGCCCGACCTGATTCTGATGGACATCCAGTTGCCGGAAGTGTCGGGCCTCGAGGTCACGCAATGGCTCAAGGACGACGACGAGCTCAAGCACATCCCGATCATTGCGATCACCGCCTTCGCCATGAAGGGCGACGAGGAGAAGATTCTGCGCGGCGGCTGCGAGGCCTACCTGTCGAAGCCGATCTCGGTGGCGAAGTTCTTCGAGACGATCGACCATTTTCTCGGCGCGCCGGGGAAGGCGTGAGGCTTGCGGCGGCGGCGCCTCCGGGCCGGTTTCGAGCGTTATCAAGGGGTTCCAGCCGAATTTCCGGGCGACGGCAACACCCGAGCCGCCGTCATCGCGAGGAGCGACCCCCGGACTTGGATCCGGACTTGGATCCGGGGGGACGTGGCGATCCAGGGGGGCGCGGCCAAGGTCCGCCGTATGCCCGGCGTCGCCGCGCTGCAACGTCGGCGCAGGCGGCCCCTGGATCGCCGCGTCGCCCTTCGGGCGCCTCGCGAGGACGGCGGGAAGCGTCATCGCCCCCGCCTCGCCGTTGACGACCGCCCGTCATTCCCAAGCTGCGCCATGGCTTGGGTGTTCCGGGCGACGGTCGCTGCCGATTCCGTCATTGCGAGGAGCGCAGCGACGAAGCAACACACGGCGCGGCTCCTGTCCTGCCGCATGGATTGCTTCCCACCCGGGGCTCGTCGGCCCGCGGGTCGGCTCGCAATGACGGCGCTGCGCGAAGCCTCGAACAAAGGCGAAGCCTGTGACGGGGCCGCCAATTCCGGGCCGGTTTCGAGCGTTATCAAGCGGTTCCAGCCGAATTTCCGGGCGACGGTCACTGCCGATTCCGTCATTGCGAGGAGCGCAGCGACGAAGCAACCCACGGGCGCGGCTCGTGTCCTGCGGCATGGATTGCTTCCCACCGGGGCTCGTCGACCCGGGGGTCGGCTGGCAATGACGGCGCTGCGCGAAGCCTCGAACAAGGCGCGAAGCCTGTGACGGGGCCGCCAATTCCGGGCCGGTTTCGAGCGTTATCAAGCGGTTCCAGCCGAATTTCCGCGCGACGGTCACTGCCGACCCCGTCATTGCGAGGAGCGTAGCGACGAAGCAACTCACGGCGCGGCTCGTGTCCTGCGGCATGGATTGCTTCCCACCCGGGGCTTGTCGACCCCGGGGGTCGGCTCGCAATGACGGCGCTGCGCGAAGCCTCGAACAAGGCGCGAAGCCCGTGACGGGGTCGCCAATTCCGGGCCGGTTTCGAGCGTTATCAAGCGGTTCCAGCCGAATCTTCGGGCGACGGTCACTGCCGACCCCGTCATTGCGAGGAGCGCAGCGACGAAGCAACCCACGCCGCGGCTCGCGTCCTGCGTCGTTGCGAGAAGCGCAAAACGAAGCAACCACACGCTGCAGTTTCGCGTCCCGCGGCATGGATGGCTTCCCTCTCTCCGACCCCGGGGGTTCGGCCCGCAATGACGGGGCTCCGCCACGAGAAGGCGCGAGGCTCGCGGCGTCGCCGTGTCCGAGCCGAGCCCGAAGGGCGACGCGAGAGCGCCGCCGTCCGGCAGACGGCAAGCATCGGCCTGACCCTCTGGATCGCCACGTCGCTTCGCTCCTCGCGATGACGCCGCAAGGCGCTATCGTCCCGCTGTCCCGCATCCGAGATCAACCCGCGTCCGCTCGCCTCGCTCGCGCCGCCGAATTCCTGATAATCGAAATCCTAGCACATCTTCTTTCCTTTGATAAGAATATGCTGCGATCGCGCGGCGTCTTTCCGCCTTCAAGTCGGGCGCCGGCGTGGATCACGCTCACGGCCGGCCCGCTGGCGCAGGCGACCAGGTCGGCGCGGCGCCGCGGATGACAAGGGAAACGATTGCCCGCGCCCCGAGCGCGGGACGCCGCCCCTCCCGTCAGGCTCGCCAGGGCGGGACGGCGTCGGGGGCGACGTCGTAGCGCGCGACCGCCTCAGTGGCGATCCGGATGTCGACCGTGCCCGCGCGCGCGAGCGCCCAGAGCGCGGTTGCGGCGATCGAACGGCGGTCGACTTCGAAGAAGCGGCGCAACGCCTGACGCGTGTCGCTGCGCCCGAAGCCGTCGGTCCCGAGCGCGACGAACGGCGCGCGGAGGTAGCTCGCGACGAGCTGCGGCCAGGCGCGCACGTAGTCGGTGGCGGCGATCACCGGCGCGGCGCCCGGCAACCGCTCTTCCAGCCAGCTCGTGCGCGGCGGCTCGCCGGGGTGCAGGCGGTTCAGGCGCTCGACTTCGCGCGCCTCGCGCGCCAGCTCCGAGAAGCTGGTGGCGGAGAAGACCTCCGCCGCGACTCCCCAGTCCGCCCGGAGCAGCTCCGCCGCGCCGAGGACTTCGTTCAGGATCGCGCCCGACCCGAGCAACCGCACCGCGGCCGCGCCCGAAGCCGGCCCCGCGACGCGGTGGAGGCCGCGCACGACGCCTTCGCGCGCGCCCTCCGGCATCGACGGCTGCGGGGCGCTCTCGTTACCGCAGGTGAGATAGTAGAATTCGTCCGCGCCCTCTTCCAGCATCCGCCGCGCGCCGTGGTCGACGATCGCGGCGACCTCGTAGGCGAAGGCCGGATCGTAGGCGCGACAGGTGGGCACGGTCGCGGCCATCACGAGACTCGCCCCGTCCTGATGCTGCAGGCCCTCGCCCGCCAGCGTCGTGCGGCCGGCGGTGGCGCCGATCAGGAAGCCGCGCGCCCGCTGGTCGGCGGCCGCCCAGATCAGGTCGCCGACGCGCTGGAAGCCGAACATCGAGTAGTAGATGTAGACCGGCAGCATCGGCAGGCCGTGCACGCTGTAGGCGGTCGCCGCCGCGGTCCAGGACGCCAGCGCGCCGGCTTCGTTGATGCCCTCCTCCAGAAGCTGCCCGTCGCGCGCCTCGCGATAGGCGAGCATCGAGCCGGAATCCTCCGGCTCGTACAGCTGTCCCGTCGGCGCATAGATGCCGATCTGGCGGAACAGCGCCGCCATGCCGAAGGTGCGCGCCTCGTCCGCGACGATCGGCACGACTCGGGGGCCGAGCGTCCTGTCCTTGAGAAGGCCCCCGAGCAGGCGCACGAGCGCCATGGTGGTCGACATCGCCCGACCGTCGGCTTCGAGCGCGAAGCCGGCATAGGATTCGAGGTCGGGAACCGGCAGGGCGGCCGAGCCGGCCCGACGCTTGGGCAGCGCGCCGCCGAGCGCTTCGCGACGCGCCCGCAGGTAGCGCAGCTCCGCGCTGTCCTCGGCCGGGCGATAGAACTCCAGATTGTCGACAGCCTCGTTCGACAGCGGCAGCGCGAACCGGTCGCGAAACGCGCGCAAGGCCTCGACGTCGAGCTTCTTGGCCTGATGGGCGATCATGCGCGATTCGCCGGCGCCGCCCAGGCCGAAGCCCTTCTTGGTCTTGGCGAGGATGACGGTCGGGCGCCCCTCGGTCGCCCGCGCGGCGGCGAAGGCTGCGTACAGCTTGCGGAAATCGTGGCCGCCGCGGTGCAGCGAATCGATCTCCGACGGCGTCATGTGCCGCGTCAGCGCGCGCAGTTCCGGGTCCTCGTTGAAGAAATGTGCGAGGTTGTAGACCCCGTCCTTCGCCCCGAGCGTCTGGTACTTGCCGTCGACGGTGGCGGCGAAGCGCTTGAGCAGGGCGTGGTTACGGTCACGCGCGAACAGGGCGTCCCAGTCGGAGCCCCACAGGACCTTGACGACGTTCCACCCGGCGCCGCGGAACAGGCGCTCGAGTTCCGGAATGATCTGCCCGTTGCCGCGCACCGGCCCGTCGAGCCGCTGCAGATTGCAGTTGACGACGAAGGTGAGGTTGTCGAGCTTCTCGCGCGCCGCGAGGGAGAGGCCGGCGAGGCTTTCCGGCTCGTCCATCTCGCCGTCGCCGAACACGCCCCAGACGTGCCGCCGGCTCGTGTCGACGAGACCGCGGTCCCTCAGATACCGCATGAAGCGGGCCTGGTAGACGGCGCTGATCGGGCCGATGCCCATCGAGCCGGTCGGGACCTGCCAGAACGCGGGCATCAGCCAGGGATGCGGATAGGAACACAAGCCCCCGCCGCCGATCTCCTGGCGGTAGCGTCTGAGTTCGGCTTCGGTGAGCCGCCCCTCGAGAAAGGCGCGGGCGTAGACGCCGGGCGCGGAATGCGGCTGGAAGAACACGAGGTCGTCGCCGTATCCGTCGGCCGACGCCCGGAAGAAGTGATTGAAGCCGGTCTCGAAGATTTCCGCGGCCGACGCGTAGCTCGCGATATGGCCGCCGAGCTCGCCATAGGCCTTGTTGGCGCGCGCCACCATCGCGAGCGCGTTCCAGCGGATGATCGCGGTGAGCCGGGTCTCCATCTCGAGGTCGCCGGGATAGGCCGGCTGGTCGTCGAGCGGAATCGTGTTGCGGTAGTTGGAATAGGGGGCGGCTTCAGTGAGAACGTCGAGCTCCTTGGCGCGGCGCTCGAGCGCCTCGAGGATCTCGCGCGCTCGCTTCGGGCCGGAATAGGCCACCAGCGAATCGAGCGACGACAGCCATTCCTCGGTTTCGATCGGGTCGGAATCGAGGCTCGCGGGACCCCGAGGGGCTTTCAACGCGTCCGGCATCTCGCCTCCCATGCTGAAAAGAACGCCGAATGTCCTGCCGACATTGTTGTTATGCGAACCAGTACCGTGCCGGCGCGGACGAGGACAAGCGCGCAGACGACGCAGGCGCGCGCGGCCCATGGATTGTGGGACGGCTGCAGACGCGGCGGCTGAGCGCGCACCGCGCTCAGCGAGCGCGGCTACAGGAGCGCAGCCGGCCCGGTTCGGGTCGGCCGTTCAGTGCGCCCAGGAGGTTTCTGCGGAAGACAGAAGCGCGTCCGGCGGCGCCTTCCTGGCGAGGACCAACAGATTTTCTCCGAGAACATGCCGCCCGAACAGGGCGGCCATCGGCGCCCAGAGCGGAAAGAACAGAGCCTTGCGCAAACGCGTCGCATAGCTGCCCGCGGTCGTGAACGCGACGACCTCGAAGCCGATCTCATGCAGCATGAGCCGCATCTGCGTGCTGGTCAGCGGCGAGATGTGGCGAACGCCGCGGTATTCGGACTCGCCGAAAGACCAGAGGTCCCCCGTCAGCAAGAACTTGAGGCGGCCCTCCCAGAACCCGACGTTCGGCTTGCTCAGCGTCAGCAGTCCGCCGTCGTCGAGCAGCGCCCGAACCTCCTTGAGCGCATGCCGGGGCGAATCGAGATGCTCGATGACCGAACTCATGATGACCAGAGTGAATTTGCGCCTGAACTTTTCGGAGAATTTCCGGTTGAGATCGACCCGGGTGAATGGCACGTCCGAAAGCTTGAAATTGCCGTCGAAAAGGTCGGCTGCGTTCAGATCCGTGTAACCGGCGTCACCCAGCCGCTGGAGAAGCTCGCCCGATCCCGCGCCGAGATCGAGCACGCCGGCTTTCGGGCCTCCCTGAGACAGAACCAGTTCAACCAAGCGTTCATGGGTCCCCGGCGCCCCGTGCTTGACCAGGCCGCCGTAGGTCTCGAGACCCAGAGCCAGCCATCTTGTTCTTAAAAATTTCATATTATGCTTCTCCGTGACAAATATATAATAAAACATTCTACCATTTTTTTCTCATTTTCGCTCGACGGACGCGATTATGCCTTGGTAGAAGTCTATCGACTTCCGGGATAGTCACCGATCTGTCGCGGAGAGGACGGTTCACATTCGCGCTCCGCCTCGCGGTCGCGGCAAGCGGGATGGCGCGGACAGGCGTAGGGGAAGACGGCGCCGGGATCGATTTCGGGGCGGCGATGCAGAGCGGTCGCTGACTGCGCTGCCCGTGGTCGGCCGAGCGCGGCTGGAAGCGCGCCGGCGCGCGAACATCGGCCCCGGTTACGGAGGGCGAAGCCGATTCCCTCTCCGGCGCGCCGCGAGTCGGCGATCTCGAGGGTTCCCCCGCGCAGAGCGCCGGATCGTCCCGATCCCCGCGGACCCGCCTCTCAGGCGAGGCTGCCGAGGCGGTCGTTGATGGCCGCGAGGTCGGCGCGGGCGCGCTCGAGGTCGAACGGCTCGGGCGCGCGGATGGTCGCGAGCGCCGCGGCGGCGCGGGCGAGACTCTTTCCTGCGAGCGCGGGCGCCGCGGACGCCACCGCGCGGCCTTCCGCGAGGTCGCCGTTGCAATGGAGCGCCAGGTCGAGGCCGGCCTCGAAGACCGCGCGCGCCCGCGCCTCGAAGCCGCCGGTCAGCGCGTTCATCGACAGATCGTCGCTCATGATCAGGCCGCCGAAACCGATCTCACCGCGCATCACCTGCTCGACCACGATGCGCGAGGCGGTCGCCGGACGGTCGGGGTCGATCGCCCGGTAGACGACGTGCGCGGTCATCGCCATCGGCAGGTCGGCGAGCGCCTCGAACGGCGCGAAATCGCGCGCGAGCTCGGCGCGCGACGCCTCGACCACGGGCAGTTCGCGGTGGCTGTCCGCCCGCGCCCGACCGTGACCGGGAATGTGCTTGATGACCGGCGCGACGCCGCCGGCGAGCAGCCCCTCGGCGAACGCCCGGCCGAGCGCCGCGACGCGGACGGGATCGTGGCCCCATGCGCGCGCGCCGATCACGGCGTGGGTTCCGGCCTCGGCGACGTCGAGCACCGGCGCGCAATCGACGGTGATCCCGACCTCGCTCAGATCGTGCGCGATCAGGCGGCCGATCAGCCGCGCCGAGGCGTCGGCGAGGTCGGGGGCGAATCCGGCCCCGACCCGCCCGGCGGCCGGAAAGGCGCCCCATTCCGGCGGCCCCATCCGCTGCACCCGCCCGCCCTCCTGGTCGATCAGGACCGGCGCGTCGCCGCGCCCGACGCATTCGCGGAAGGCTGCGGTCAGCGCCCGAAGCTGGCCGCGGTCCGCGACGTTGCGCTTGAACAGGATCAGGCCCCACGGGTCGGCGTCGCGCAGGAAGGCGCGCTCGTCCGCGTCGAGAGCGAGGCCGGCGCAGCCCGCTATGAAGGCCTTCGGCATGGCAACTCCTTCACGGCTTCGGCCGGGCGGTCTCGGCGCCGGCCCGGCCGGCTCCCGCCCGCCACCCCGGCCCGGCGGCCTCTCGGGCGCCGAAGGGCCGAGGGCTCACCTGGTCACGAAACAGTCGCCGCCATCGCCCTTGACCCGGGCGCAGAGGGAGGCGGCGTCCGCCTTGGAGAGACTGGTCACGCGCACCCGGTAAACCGTGTCGCCGTTGCTGGTCGTCCCCTTGTGGACGCCGAGCGCCGACCCGCCGAGGGCGGAGGCGTATTTCGAGCCGAGCTTCGAGACGACGGTCTTGGCTTCCGCCTCGGAGCGGGGCGCGGCGAGCTGGACCGCCCAGCCGCCCGACGAGGCGGCGGCCGGCTCCCCCGCGGCCGGCGCCGCGGGCTCGGGCGCGGTCGCGACGGCTGCGTCCTGGGGCTTCGCCTTCGCCGCCTTTTCCGGCTTCGCCGCCGGTTCGCCGGCCATATCGGCCGCCCCGCCCGGCGCGGTGGTGTCGGTCTTGGCGACGACGACCCGCGCCGAGGATTTGGGCGAGAGTTTGGTCGGCAGGTCGAGCTTCGGCGTCGAGGCCTGCGCGTTCGCCGCATCTGACGGCGCCTTGGCGGCGGGCTTGGCCTGCGGCTTCGGCGCCTCCAGGCCGGGCGCGCCGTCCCCGGCGAGCGCCGGGATCGGCGTTCCGTCCGGACGCAGCGAGATCGTGCGCACCGGCTTCGGCTCCGGGAAGCCGCCGGCGGGCGCGGCTGGCGGCGGCGCGATCACGACCGGCGTGTCGACCGTGCCGCGCACGGCGGTCCCGCCGCCGGTCCCCGTCGACGCTGTGGTCGCCGGCGCGGTCTGGGCGTTCAGGTCGACCGGCTGCTCCTCGTTGCTGACGACGTTGACCTTGCTCGACTGCGTCGTGTCCTTGAGCAGGTTCGCGCCGGCGTCGCTCGCCGATGACACCGTCGCGTCGCTCGGCGGCTGCACCTTGGTCGGGCCGACCGCGGCGGCGATATAGGGCGGCGCCTTCGGCATGCCCGGAACGCCGCCCTTCAGCACGAACACCGCGCCGATCATGGCGACCCCGGCGAGCGCGAGTCCCGAGACCGTCCACAGCCAACGGCTCGAACGGGGCCGCGCCCGCAGCGCTTCCGACGGCGCCGGCGGCTGCACGGGATAGGGATCGAACGGCGGTTCCTCCTGCCCGTCGACCGCCTCCGCCTCGCGGTCCGTCTCGACCGGCTCGGCGGCCCGATCCGCCCCGGCGTCGAACGCCGGCCGCAGTTCGCCGGCCCGGAGCGCCGGCGGCGCCGTCGCCGCGGGAACCGGCGGCGCGGCCGCGGCGACCGGCCGCAGGGGAGCGGCGGCAGGCGGCGCGGGCGCGGCGACCGGCCGCGGGGCTTCGGCGGCCTTCGGCCGCGACGCCTCCACGAGCCGGGCAAGCTCGGCGAGAGGGTCCTCGACCACGCCGGACGGAGCGCCCGCGGCGCGCAGCCGCCGCTCGAGGTCGTCAAGATCGATGTCGACGGCCGATCGTGATCCGGAAACGCTCATGTCGTCCTCGTCAACCGCTGACTGTTGCTAGCGCATCTCTTCGGGGGCGCTAACCCCCAAGATTGACAGGGCGGAGGCCAAAACGAGGCCGACCGCCGCCACCAGACCCAATCTCGCGTAGGATAAGTTTCGATCCTTTTCATTAACGAAACGCAAATCCTTGAAATCTTTGCCGCGATTCCAATGGGCGTGGAACCGGGTGGCGAGGTCGTGGGCGTAGAAGGCGATGCGGTGCGGCTCGTGCGCCTCGGCCGCCTGCAGGACCGCCCGCGGATACTGCGCCAGGGCGCGCAGGAGGTCCCGCTCGCCCTCGTCGGTCAGAAGCGCGGAATTTCCGCCCGCGAGCGCGGACGGCGCGAGATCGAGGTCGGGGAAGGCGGCGAGGCCCTGCCTCAGCACGCTATGCGCCCGGGCGTGGGCGTACTGCACGTAGAACACCGGATTGTCCTGACTCTGCTCGATCACCTTGGCGAGGTCGAAGTCGAGCGGCGCGTCGTTCTTGCGCATCAGCATGATGAAGCGCACGGCGTCCGGGCCGACCTCGTCCACCACTTCGCGAAGCGTCACGAAGTCCCCGGACCGCTTCGACATCTTGACCTGCTCGCCGGCGCGCATCAGGCGCACGAGCTGGCACAGGCGCACCTCGAGCCTGGCGGCGTTCCCGGAGAGCGCGGCGACCGCCGCCTGCATCCTCTTGACGTAGCCGCCGTGGTCGGCCCCCCAGACGTCGACCAGCGTCAAAAAGCCGCGGTCGATCTTGGTCTTGTGATAGGCGATGTCGCTGGCGAAATAGGTGTAGCTTCCGTCCGACTTGACCAGCGGCCGGTCGACGTCGTCGCCGTAGGCGGTGGAGCGGAACAGGATCTGCTCGCGGTCCTCCCAGTCTTCGGCCGGCGCGCCCTTGGGCGGCGGCAGGCGGCCCTCGTAGACGAGCCCCTTGGCCCGCAGGGCCTCGATCGCCTCCTCGACCCGGTTCGGGCCGCCGTCGACGCCGGTCAGCGCGCGCTCGGAAGCGAACACCTCGTGGGTGATGGCGAGCGCGGCGAGGTCGTCGCGAATCATCGCCATCATGGCGGCGATGGCGCGCTGGCGCACCAGCGGCAGCCAATAGGCTTCCGGCTGGTCGCTGAGGCCGGCGCCGAACTCGGCCTTCAGCGCTTCGCCGACCGGCTTCAGGTAGTCGCCGGGATAGAAGCCTTCCGGAATGGCGCCGATCGCCTCGCCGAGCGCCTCGCGGTAGCGCAGATGAGCCGAGCGGGCGAGGACGTTCACCTGCGCGCCGGCGTCGTTGATGTAGTATTCCCGCGTCGCCTGCCGTCCGGCGAAGCTGAGGAGGCTCGCGAGGGCGTCGCCGAACACCGCGCCGCGCGCGTGGCCGACGTGCATCGGCCCGGTCGGGTTGGCGCTGACATATTCCACGTTGACCGTCTCTCCGCCCGGCGCGCCGGCGCCGAAGCGCTCGCCATCGACCAGGACGGCCTTCAGGACCTCCTGGTAAACCTCTGGTTTCAGGATGACATTGATAAAGCCCGGCCCCGCGACCTCGGCCCCGGCGACCCCCGGCTCTCCGGCGAGGTCGGCGGCGATTGTTTCCGCAAGCCGCCGCGGGTTCGAGCCGACGGCCTTGGCCTCCCGGGCGTAGACCATCGCCGCGTTGGTCGAGAGATCGCCATGGGCCGCGTCGCGCGGCGGCTCGACCACGAAACGCGACAGGTCGAGCCCCTCGGGGAGGTCGCCGGCCGCGATCCGTTTCTCGATCAGCGCGGCCACCCGCGCCTGGAATTCCGCAAAAACGTTCATGCTTCTCGCCGATGGATTGTACGCGCCTCATTTGCAGGGCGGGGCGCGCCTCGCAGCCGCGTTCGATGAGCGCCGCCGCGCGGTCGGCGACCGCCCGTCGCAACGCCGCCCGGCAATCCGCCCGGTCACGCCGACCCGGTCCTGCAAAACACGCGGCTCTAGCGCAACTGAGGCGGGCCGTCAAAAAGACGGGCGTGCTCGTGGATGGCGAACCGGTCGGTCATGCCGGCGATGTAGTCGGCGACCGCGCGCGCGGGCTCGCCAGCGCCGGCCCGCGCGGCCCAGTCGGCCGGCATCGCCGACGGATCGGCGAGGAAGGCGGAAAACAGGTTTCGGACGATCGCGTCCGCCTTTTCCCGCTCCGCCTGCACCTGGGGGTGGCGGTACATGTGGGCGAAGAGGAAGGTCTTGACGTCCCGGTCCGCCGCCTCGATGTCGGGCGACAGCGCGACGAGCGTCCTGCCCGCGCTCACGACCGCCTCCGCGCTCGCGACCCCGGCCCCGGCGATGCGCCGAAAACTCTCGCCGATGGCGTCCTCGATGAAGCGGGTGATCAACCGCCGGGTCAGCTCGTGGATGAGGCGGGCCGGCTCCAGATCAGGATACCGCTCCTCCACCGCGGCGACGATTGCGGCGACGAGCGGGACGGCGCGGCGGATTTCGTCGAGGGTGAACAGGCCGGCCCGGAGCCCGTCGTCGATGTCGTGGGCGTCGTAGGCGATGTCGTCGGCGAGCGCCGCCGCCTGCGCTTCGAGGCTGGCGTGACGGGCGAGGTCGAGCGGCCGGCGGCGGTCGAAGGCCGCGATCGCGGCCGGAACGCCGCGGGCGCGATAGCGGGCGGTCGGGCGGCCGGCGGCGTCGAGGAGCGGGCCGTTGTGCTTGACGAGGCCGGCGATCGTCGTGTCGGTCAGGTTCAGGCCGTCGAATTCCGCGTACCGGCTTTCCAGTTCGGTCACGATGCGCAGGCCGTGGCTGTTGTGATCGAAGCCGCCGTACGGACGCATGCAGGCGTCGAGCGCGTCCTCGCCGGTGTGGCCG
The DNA here is from genome assembly GCF_003315135.1 of Roseiarcus fermentans. GTDB lineage: Bacteria > Pseudomonadota > Alphaproteobacteria > Rhizobiales > Beijerinckiaceae > Roseiarcus > Roseiarcus fermentans. The sequence goes on along the minus strand of NZ_QNRK01000061.1, from coordinate 1,256 downwards.
AACGGCGTGTGGCCGAGGTCGTGGCCGAGCGCGACCGCTTCCGCGAGGTCATCGTCGAGCCGCAGGGCGCGGGCGAGCGCCCGGGCGATCTGCGCCACCTCGATCGTGTGGGTGAGCCGGGTGCGGAAGTGGTCGCCCTCGTGGTGAACGAACACCTGCGTCTTGTGGGCGAGGCGGCGGAAAGCGGTCGAATGCACGATGCGGTCGCGGTCGCGCTGGAACTCGGTCCGGGTCGGCGACGGCGGCTCGGCGACGAAGCGGCGCGCCCGCGACGGGTCGGCCGCGTAAGGCGCGCGCGTCGTCCGCTCGACTTCGCTCGCCATTGATCACTCCGACGTTGCGCTTCCCGGAAAGCTGCATATCTTACCCGAGCGATATCTTGAAGCGCCCGCCTTGACCGGGTTGCGGGGAGAGGACCAAACCGATGAGCGAAGCCGACGTCTCCGACGCCGTCACCATCAGCGCCAGCGCGGCCAGACGGCTGAACGCGATCCTGAAGGGCGAGGAGGGCGCGGCGCTGCGCATTTCCGTCAAGGGCGGCGGCTGCTCGGGCTTCCAGTACACTTACGACGTCGACCGCGCGCGCGCCGACGACGACTTCGTCGCCAGCCGCGACGGCGCGACGGTGGTGATCGACCCGGTGTCGCTCGAGCTCCTGAAGGGCTCGGAGCTCGATTTCGTCGACGACCTGATGGGCCAGGCGTTCAAGATCAAGAACCCGAACGCTGTCGCCTCCTGCGGCTGCGGGGTGAGCTTTTCGGTCTGACGCCGCTCGGTTCGTCGGCGGGGCGGTCGGCCCCGGCAGAAACGAAGCGCGTGCGCCGGGTGGCGCGCGGGGCGCCGGACCGGGTCAGGCCGCCGCGGCCCTGCGCCCGCGCCCCAGGCCGGCCAGACCCAGGGACGCGAAGCCCGTCGCCATCAGCGCCCAGGTGGACAATTCCGGAGCGCTGGTCGCCATGCTGGTGATCACAACCTGGCCGTCGCCGGATTGCGCGCCTGACAGCAAGATTGCGGCGCTGAAGGCTTCGTCCACGTAGGAGGCGCCGCCGCCGTACGGACCGCCGCCGTCGCCGCCCGCCCCGCCGGCTTGCGTGCCCCGCCGCCGCTGTCGGAGGCCGACCCCGCCATCCCCGCGCTCCGATCCGCAGCCGGATTGGTTAGCCCGCATTTCTCATAGTGCGCCACCTACCTCGCCATTCTGACGGTCGCATCGGCGCGGAGTTTGTCATGGACGAGCGCGTCCGATGCGCCGTCTG
>NZ_QNRK01000060.1 GCF_003315135.1 Roseiarcus fermentans | reverse complement strand
ACGAAGACGCGGAGCAGCCCCGGACGCAACTCGGACATGCGGAACAAACCCGCGTATTAGAGTTTGATCACCGACGTCCAACAGGCTTCGCCCCCACCCCTGCGCAATCATCCGAGGCCATCCTTCCTCCCAACAAGGAGCGGAGACGAGATCGCGTGTCCGACCTCTTGACGAAGGACATAAGAGCAATCCATGCCGCCGCTTGCCTCCTGCGGAAGAAATTGCTCCGTCTTCTGCTCGCAACGAAGGGCGGCGGGACGACCAGAGGGCGCGACAGCGGCCCAGCGGCCCTGGATCGCTTCGCTTCGCTCGCGATGACGGCGCTGTTGGCTACCGGCTTGGGAGTTACCTTCTTCCGCCCCGGCGCAGATTCGCCTTTCATAGAGAACAAGAAAAACGTCCTGGGCCGAGTGGCGGTGAATTGGATATATTCTGCGATAGCGGTGAACCGCTACTGAGCCTGCCGCGCTCCCGGCCCGCTCAGCCGCCGCGCCCCTCGCCCACCCGCTCGGAGATCGCGCGCGCGAGGCCGGCGCTGATCGCCTTCGGCAGGTCGAGACCGTCGAGGCGCCAGGTCGTTCCGTCGAGATGCAGATGGACGTCGTATCCGCCGTCAGGCCCGTCGAGCCGGACGACGAAGCTCAGCGGCCCCTCGAATCGCGAGTTGGCGACGGCCCGCCACGGGCCATCGCCAAACACCTCGCCGAGCGCGGGCGCCCGCCAGTCCGCGGCCGCGCCGGGAAGGCCAATGCGGCCCCTGCCGAGGAGCGCGGCGAGGGTCTCCGGCGTCAGGGCCTCGCGCAGCAGCGCCTCGGCCGCGCCGGCGCCCGCCGCGCCGACGAACCGCCGCTCGATCGCCGAGAGCTTTGCGAACTGCGGATTGTCCTCGAGGGCGGCGCGCGCGATCTGCGCGCCGAGCGACCGGATCAGCGCCGGGATGTCGACGCGCCGCGCCACCGCCGCGACGTCGCCGTGCGAGGCCGCCGACGCCAGCGCCGCCGCGCCGGAGAGGGCGTAGGCCCACCAGGCGGCGATCAGGACGACGACAGCGACGGCGGCGACGACGAGCTTTCTCATGGGTAACCTCGGGGATCGCGCAACGGATGCGCCGCTGCCGGGCGCGCGCTGAGCGCGCCCTCGGGCCCGGCCGACGCCGGCGCCGCGGAATCGACCGGGTAGCGGGATCGACCCCCCATGAACCTGCGCCCGCAATGTGGGCGGCGCATGGCCTTCCGCGAAACGCCGGAACCGAACCGACCGCGGCCGCGTATTCAGCCCGGATGCAGACCCCCGCCACCAACCGCCTTCGGGGCGGCGCCTTCGCCCTCGTCGCGGCCGCGCTGATCGCCGCGCAGCCGCCGCTGTCCTCGCCGGCCGCCCGCCAGTTCAGCCCGGCGCAGTTCGTGTTCCTGACGCAGATCGGGCTTCTGCTGTCGATACCGTTTCTGCTGGCGACGCGCGACAGCCGGGAGGACTTCGTCCGCGCGTTCGGCCGCCCCGCCAGCCCGGCCAAGTTCGCCGCGATCTTCGCGGTCGGCGCGGCGGCGCTGGCGCTCTACACCGTCAGCCTCGGCGGCGCCCATCCGGTGGTGGTGGTGGCGATCCTGTGTCTCGCGCCATTCTGGGCGGCGCTGGTGGCGCGGATCGTGACGAAGACGCCGATTCCGGCGTCGCCGGGCATGTTCTTCGCCTGTCTCGCCGTCTCCTTTCTCGGCGCGACCGCGGTGGCGTGGAGCCAGGCCGGCGACCATGCCGGCCTCGCCGCCGAGCTCCTGCGCGGATCGTGGCTGTTTGCGGTGCCGATCCCGCTGTTCGCCTCCCTGACCGGAACCCTCACCGGCAAATGGTTCTCGGACCTGAACGCCTCGGGCGTGATCGCCGCCAACGTGCTGATCGGCGCGCTCGCGCTGATCCCGGTCACGCTCGCCTGGCTGCTCGCGCGCGGCGAGCCGCTCTTGCCGCAGCTCGGGCCGACCGCCCTGATGATCGTCGGCATCATCCTCGCCGACGCGGTCGGGCGGGTGTTCTCGCAGAAGGCCCTGCAGGCGACGGACAACGACAACGGCTTCGTCACGATGTTCCAGAACCTCGAGCCGGCGATCGCCGCGCTGCTGTCGTTCGTCCTGTCGTTCTGGTTCTCCGGCCTCGGCTTCGCCGCGGACCGGGTGTTCTTCGCCGGGCTCGCCGTGAGCGCGGGCGGGTTGTTCCTGTTCTCCTGGCGCTCGCTGCGGGGCGGTCCGCCCGGCGCTCAGAACGGCCGGCTGAGGTAGGGCGAGCCCCTCAGCCCGAAGCGCCACGGGGTGTCGACGCCCTTGGTGAGCCCGATCCGACGGCCGGCGACGACCGCCCCGCCCGCTTCGGCGCGCGCCAGCGCGAATGGCGGCCGGTCGAGCGGCGCGCCGTCGTGGCCCGCGCGCGTGACCGCGAGCGCCTGGCAGACGCGACCCGGGCCGGCGCAGAGACGGCTGAGCGCGGTCGTCCCGCGGCGCGCCGCCATGACCTCGATGCCCGTCGCCGGCTCGAGCGCCCGGATCAGCACGGCCGAGCCCGGTTCGGTCCCGCAGACGAAGTTGAGGCACCAATGGAGGCCGTAGCTGCGGTAGACATAGGCGTGTCCGGCCGGCCCGAACATCGCGGCGTTCCGCGCCGTCGGTCCGCCGAAGGCGTGCGAGGCGGGATCGGCGCGGTCGTAGGCTTCCGTCTCGACGATCGGGCCGCCGACCCCGTCGACGGTGAAGCGCACGCCGATCAGGTCGCGCGCGACCTCGGGCGCGCGGCGCAGAAAGAAGGCGCCCTCGAGCGGCTTCACACCACCTCGTCGGGCGCGAGCGCGCAGGCGGCGTCCGGATCGGTCTCGATCTGCACGGTCGGGTGGCCGATCCGGAAGCGCCGGGCGAGATCGACCGCGAGGCCGTGCAGGAACGCGTCGCCCGGGTGGCCGGCCGGCATCACGAGGTGACAGGTCAGCGCCGTTTCGGTGGTGCTGATCGGCCAGATGTGCAGGTCGTGGACGGCGGACACGCCCGGACGCCCGGCGAGGAAGCTACGGACCTGCCCCGGATCGACGCCCGCCGGCGCCGCCGCCATCGACATGCCGAGCGAGTCCCGCAGCAGGCCCCAGGTTCCCCAGACGATCACCGCGTTGACGACGAGACTGGTCAGGGGATCGAGCCATAGCCAGCCGGTCAGGAGGATGACGAGGCCGGCGACGACCACCCCGGCGGAGACGAGCGCGTCGGACGCCATGTGAAGGAAGGCGCCGCGCAGGTTGATGTCGCCCTTCTGGCCCGAGGCGAACAGCCAGGCGGTGACGCCATTGACCAGGACGCCGACGGCGGCCACGATCATCACGGTCTTCTCGGCGACCGGGGCCGGGTCGGCGAAGCGCAGGACCGCCTCCCACGAGATCGCGCCGACCGTCAGGAGGAGGAAGACCGCGTTGAACAAGGCCGCGAGGATCGACGATCCGCGCAATCCGTAAGTGAAGCGGGCGGTCGGGGCGCGTTTGACGAGGATGCTGGCGATCCAGGCCGCCGCGAGCCCGAGCACGTCGCCGAGATTGTGCCCGGCGTCGGACAACAGGGCGACCGAGTTGGCGATCACGCCATAGGCCGCCTCGATCGCGACGAAGCCGACATTGAGCGTGATGCCGATGGCGAAGGCGGCGCCGAAATCGGCCGGCGCGTGCGCGTGATCATGTCCGCCGTGGTCGTGGCCGGGGGCGGCGTGGTCGTGCTCGTGGTCGTGGTCGCGGTTCTCGCTCATCGCCCGGTCCGTTGTCGTAGGCTCATGATCTCTCCGCGACCACGTCGTCGAGACGCATGTCGGCAATGCCGAAAGGCTCGACATGGGCGGTCGCTTCGACGGTGCCGGGCAGGAGAGTCTGAACGGCGAGCTCGGTCGCGTCGCCGATCGCGTGCCCGACGTCGACAGTGAGGCCGGGATCGACCTCGAGGTGGTACTCGACGAAGGTCCGATCGCCGGAGAAGCGCGTGCGCAGGTCGTGAATGTCGCGGACGCCGGCGCAAGCGCGCACCGCCTGCTTGATCTTCCGGCGCTCGTCGCCCGGCAATTCCGCGTCGAGCAGTTGCGCCAGCGCCTCGCGCGCGATGCCGTGCGCGTTCCAGAGCATGTAGCCGGAGATGGCCAGCGCGAAAACCGGGTCGGCCCGGGTCCAGCCGGTGACCTGCGTCACCGCGAGCGCCACGAGCACGGCGGCGTTGACCGCGATGTCGGTCACGTAGTGCGCCCGGTCGGCGGCGATCGCCGTCGAGCCGGTCCGGCGCACGACCCAGGTCTGGAGCGCGACCAGCGCGCAGGCGACGACGAGGCTGCCCGCGATCAGGACCACGCCGACCTCGAGCGAGTCCAGCGGAACGGGAAACACCAGCCGCTGCGCCGAATTGAAGCCGAGCACGAACGCGGCGCCGGCGAGGAAGGTCGCCTGGGTGAAGGCCGCGACCGCCTCGCCCTTGCCGTGGCCGAACCGATGCTCGCTGTCGGGCGGCTTCGACGCGTAACGGACGCCGACGAGGGTGACGAAGCTCGCGCCGGCGTCGACCAGCGAATCGACCGCCGAGGCCATCAGCGCCATCGAGCCGGTGGCGAGCCAGCCGCCGAGCTTGACCGCCGTCAGGACGAACGCGGTCGCGAGGGTGACGTTGGCCGAGAGGGCCTTGAGTCTGTGCGCCCGGTCGGCGCCTTCTGACTGGACGGGCATCGCCATGCTCGGACCCCTCGCGCAGGCCTCTCTGCTGTTGCGGATCGAGTCAGTCAAATCAGGCCGGAAGCGCGATGGCAAGCGCGCCGAACCGACCGGCGGGCGGCTCCCCGTCCGGGGGGCCGCGGGCTCACGGGCAGGCGTCCCAGAACCCCTGGGTCCGGCTTGGATCGGTGTAATACCAGCACAGGCCGGGCTGCGGCGGGGCGCCGGCCCAGGACGCCGCGACGGCCGCGGTGGCGAAGCCGATCGCCGCGCCGGCCGCGATGGCGCCGCCGGGCGCCCAGCGGTACCAGCCCGGACGGCCGACCCAGACGGCGCGCGGCGCGACAACGACCGCGCGACCGACCGGGCGTCCGACCGGCCGATATCCGGGGCGGGCGACGGGCGGACGATAGCCGGGGCGGGCGACCGGGCGATAGCCCGGCCGATGTCCGGGCGCACGATACGCGCCGGCGGGGCGGCGCACGCCGCCGGGACGATGGACCGGCCGACGCACGGCGGCCGGCCGGCCGACGCGGACGGCGCGAACCTGGGTCAGCAGCCCGTCGCTCATCTGCGCCGCGGGCAGCGCGCCGCCAACGATCTCGACCGCCTCGGCCGGCGGCGGGCCCAACGCGGCGAGCCCCAGCGCCAGCAGCGCATTGCGCGCCAATCGCGACCAGTTCATACGGCTACCCCTCTCGTTCGTCCGGCTCGGCGGCCATTCCGGCCGCGGCGCGCGTCCGGCCCCGGCCGTCGGCGCCCGGACAATCTACGACGGCGCGCGACTTTGCAAGACGGCCGAAATCCGCGGCATAACCCGTCCTCCCCGTCCGAGCCGACGGTCGGCGGCGCCGGGGCGAGGCTTCCGCTCCCGGCGCCGGCATAGCGAGCGGGCGAAGCCCGCGCGGGGTCAAGGGGCGTCTCGGGGGACAACAACGGCGCCCCGACCGGTCGCGGGCCGGCGAGATCGCCGGCCCCGGCCCCGAAAGCTGTTGCAGGGGCAACCATGACGCGTCATTTCGACCAACGCGCAATCGAAGCCGCGGAGGTCCTCTCGAAGGTCGGCGGGCGCTATTCCGTCGACGACGTCGACTCCGCGATCGAGGCCGCGCGCCGCGCGCTCCAATGGCGCCTGGAGGAAACCAAGCCCGGGGCGACGCCGGTCGCGCGCTGCTCGAAGCGGTCGACGCCGCGCCAGCCTATCCAGCCGAGGCCGGCGAAGCCGATCAGGAGCATCGCCCAGGTCGAGGCCTCGGGCGCCGCCGGCGCGTCGATCGCAGCGGCCGCCCCGGCGCTCGGAGGATAGATCGTTCCCACCGCCTGCCCGGCGTCGTTGACGCCGTTGGCGATGCTTTGGCTGCCCGACGGGGTGGAGAGGGGGAACGCCGACCCCTGGCTCCATTCGGTGGCGCGCGGGGAAATATTGCTCGATCCCACCGCCTGTCCGTGATCGTTGACGCCGTTGGCGGCGCTGGACTGGGCGCCTGGCAGGGCGCCGAGACGGATCGTCGCGCCATCGCTCCATTCGGTGGCGACCCCCGCCGTCATGTTGCTGCCGCCGCTGAACCCCACCGCCTGCCCGGCGGCGTCGACCGCGTCCGCCCAGCTGTTGACGCTCCCGCCGCCGAGTTCGAACACCGCCCCATGGCTCCATTCGGTGGCGAAGAACGTCCCGTTGGGAAAACCGCTCACGCCCACCACCTGCCCGGAGGCGTTGACAGCGTAGGCCGCGCTGTCGTCGCTGCCCGGCAAGCCGCCGAGGTCGATCGCCTGGCCGCCGCGCCATTCGGTGGCGAAACTCGTTTGCTTGTCGTCAGTGATTCCCACCACCAGGCCCGCGTCGTTGACGCCTTCAGCCTTGCTGAAGACGAGGCCCGGGACGCCGCCGAGCTTGATCGCCCTGCCGTTGCTCCATTCGGTGGCGACGGAGTCGCCGTTGACGATGCTGTCTCCCGCCGCCTCTCCGGCGTCATTGACGGCGTTGGCCTCGCTCGAACTGCTTCCCGGCAGCGCGCCGAGTCGGATCGCCCGGCCGCGGCGCCATTCGGTGGCGACATTCGAGTCGTCGGAGAAATAGCTCGACCCGACGACCAGCCCGGCGCCGTCGATGGCGGAGGCCGAGGCGCCGTCGCCGCCCGGCAGGCTTTCGAGATGGATCACCGACCCGTGGATCCATTCCACCGCCTGCGGAGATTGGGCTTGCGGAGATTGGGCTTGCGCCGCGCCGATGGCGCCGAACCCGAGCGCCGCCCCGGCGATAGCGAGCCTCGATGCGTACAGATGCAACATGGATCGCTCCCTCGAGCCAGTCCGCGTCTCACGACCGCCAGTATTGCGCCGCAAGCGTGAAAGAATTGAGGCGATGACCTTCACGTAAAGGCGGGCGACGCTGTTTTCCACCGGACACGATGTTCAGTCCGTTCTCGGTTTGCGAGACCTCCGCGGAGGCCGGCTCTTCGCGTGGGCGAAATCGACGACGACGGGGAGCGAATGGCGCGCCGGCCGGGCGGCGATCTTCGAAGCGATACGAAACCCCCTCGGCTGCATGGGCGTCGGGGGCCCTGTCCGGCTTCGTCAACGGGTTCGTCGTCGAGCGGTGGAAGATCCCGTCCCTCATCGTCACGCTCGGCATGCTCGACGTCGCGAGCGGGGCGGCGCGGGTGGCGAGCGACAACGCGACCGTCACCGGTCTGCCGCAGCCGTTCGTCGACGTCGGCAACCTCATCGTGTTCGGCGTCTTTCCCGCGATCTTCCCGATCGCGGTCGGGGCGGTCCTGATCGGCTGGTTCGTCCTGCGCTACACGGTGTTCGGCCGGTTCATCGACGCCATCGGCACGAACGAGGAGGAGGCGGCGCGTCTCTCCGGCCACGACCGCGGATCACGAGGATCGCCGCCTTCGCCATCAGCGGGCTGACCGCCGGCGTCGCCGCGATGTTCCACCTGCTGCGGCTCAACGCCGGCAGCCCGATCGCCGGGATCGGCCTACGAGCTCGACGCCATCGCCGCGGTCATCATCGGCGGAACCAGCCTGTCCGGCGGCCAGGGGTCAATCGTCGGCCCGCTCGTCGGCGCCTGCGTCATTCAGGTCCTGTCGACCGGCCCGCACTTGTTCGGGGTCGGCGACAACGTCAAGCCGATCGCAATCGGAACGGTGATCGTCCTGGCCGTCGTCCTCGGCGCCTGTCGCAACCGCTTCCTGAGGGCGATGGAGGCGCGCCGCGCCGCGGCTCACCAGTCGATCGCCTCGCCCCTCGCCTTCGCCGCCGCGGCGACGAACTTGCGGGTCTGGGAATAGGCGTCCTGGAGCGGCGCGGCCGTCGCGGGGTCGGATATCTCCGCCCAGCGCGCGGCGATCGCCTCCGGCGTGCGCTCGGCCGCGTCGAGATAGACGCCCGCCGTCTCGGCGATGTGGGTGACGGCGAACGTCCCCGCCCCGGCGCCCAGGATCACCCGCGACGGCGCCGCCTCGCTGGCCAGGAACAGGACGGCGGGCGTGACCGTCTCGGGGCCGAGAAGCTCGGCCGCCGCCGGCGGCAGCAGGCCTTCGGTCATCGCCGTCCGCGCCGTCGGCGCCAGGATGTTGACGCGGATGTCGGTCTTCATCCCTTCGAGATGCAGCACATTCATGAGGCCGATCAGGCCCGCCTTGGCCGCGCCGTAGTTCGCCTGGCCGAAATTGCCGTAGATGCCCGAGGCGGACGACGTGAGCACGATGCGGCCGTAGCCGCGTTCGCGCATGCCGCCCCACACCGCCCGCGCGCAATTGGCCGAGCCGATCAGGTGCACGCGGACGACGCGTTCGAAGTCCGCCATGGCCATCTTGGCGAAGCTCTTGTCGGCGAGGACGCCGGCGTTGCAGACCAGGATGTCGACCCGGCCCCAGTCCGTCTCGGCGCGCGCCGCCATCGCCGAGACCTGCTCGAAATCGGCGACGTCGGCCGGGTCGGCGGCGGCCGCGCCGCCAGCGGCCCGGATCTCCTCGACGACCGCGAGCGCGTTGGCGGACGGCGCGCCGTTTCGACCGAGATCGTTCACCACGACCCGCGCTCCGCGCCGGGCGAGCCCGAGCGCGTGACAGCGGCCGAGGCCCGAGCCCGCGCCGGTCACGATGGCGACCCTCCCGCTGAAGTCGGCGACCATGGCTGTCCTCGTCGTAAGCGTTTCCCGTCACGCCCATTACGGGCGGGTCGAGCGCGACGCAAGGCGCCGCATTCGACCATCGAAGGGCCCCCCCGCTGTCGCGAAACCGTTGCACGGCCGTCGCGGTGTTGCACAGACGTCATATTGGCGCGTCAAGACCCGTCATGCGTGACGAAAACCGATTCCCGTCGGAGCGCTCGCGCGCGAAGGCGAGCTCTCCATGGCGACCAGAACCGGCAAAGACCTCGACGAACTTCGCGCTCTCCTGGGCGAAGCGCAGGCGCTGCGCGAGGACATCGAGACCAAGGGCGCCGAGCTCCGGCGCGAATGGGGTCCCGCCGCGGACGGAGCGGCGTCGAGGGCGATCAACCTTTCGCACTACATCTCGTTGCGCGCCCACGATCTCAACGACCTGCAGCTCAGACTCGCCGCGCGCGGGCTTTCGTCGCTCGGGCGAAGCGAGGCCAAGGTGGCGGCGACGCTCGACGTGCTGATCGTGACGCTGCGCCGCCTGACCGGCGAATCCGACGTCCCCTACCCGAGCGCGACCGCCGTGCACGCGGGCGCCTCGGAGCTCGACGCCGAATCGGCGAAGCTGTTCGGCAAGCGCGCCAAGGGGGCGCCGCGCGTGCGGGTGATGGCGACCCTGCCGCCGGAGGCCGCCGTCAGCCCCTCGCTCGTCGACGACCTGATCGCGGCGGGCATGGATTGCGCGCGCATCAACTGCGCCCATGACGACGCCGAGGCCTGGGGGCGGATGATCGAAAACGTGCGCGACGCCGCGGCCCGGCACGAGCGCCCGTGCAAGATCCTGATGGACCTCGGCGGCCCCAAGTGCCGCATCCTGCGCGTCAAGGCGCCGCCGAAGGCGCGGCTGGCGCGCGGCGACCGGGCGACGCTGATCGACGAGCTCAGGGAAAAGACCCGCGACCCGATCGCCTTCTCGCTCAACTTCCCCGAGCTCGTCGATCAGCTCGCCGTCGGCGCCGAAGTGTTCATCGACGACGGCAAGGCGGCGGCGCGCGTGATCGCCAAGACGCCCGGCCGGGCCGAGATCGAGGTCTATGCGGCGCGCGAAAAAGGCGTGCGGCTGAAGCCCGGCAAGGGCGTCAACTTCCCCTCGACCGAGCTCGAGCTGCCGCCGCTGACTTCGAAGGATTTTCGCGACCTCGACTTCGTCGCCCGGCACGCCGACCTCGTCGGCTTCTCCTTCGTCCAGCGCACCGACGACATCGAATTGCTGCAGGACCATCTGGTCGCCCGCGCCCCCAACCGCGAGCCGCACGGGATCGTGCTCAAGATCGAGACCCCGCTCGCGGTGCGCAACCTGCCCCGCCTGATCCTGCAATCGGCCGCCCACAATCCGACCGCGGTGATGATCGCGCGCGGCGACCTCGCGGTCGAGCTCGGCTTCGCCCGGCTCACCGAGATGCAGGAAGAAATCCTGTGGCTGTGCGAGGCGGCGCACACCCCGGTGGTGTGGGCGACCCAGGTGCTCGACAATTACGTGCGCGACGGCGTGGCGAGCCGGGCCGAGATGACCGACGCCGCGACCGCGCAAGGGGCGGAATGCGTCATGCTCAACAAGGGGCCGTATCTCGCCGAAGGGGTCGCCTTCCTGCGCGACGTGCTGGCCCGCATGGACCGGCATTTCTCGAAGAAGTTCGCGCGATTCGGGTCGCTGAAGGCGTGGAGCTGAGCGGGCGCTTGACCAAAGCGCCGGGACTTGGCCAACTTGACCAGGCGCCTGCCCCCGGCCCGCGAGACGTCTCGATGCAGAAGGTCACCATGGACGCCGCCCAGACCCAGCTCTCGCAGTTGATCGAGGCTGCGCTGGCCGGCGAGGAGATCGTCATCGCGAAGGGCGACAAGCCGGTTGTCCGGCTCGTCCCGATTGCGGATGAGAAATTCAAATTCGGCGTTCTCGCGCCGGGCTCGCTGGGCGACGGCCCGGATTTCTTCGCGCCCATGGCCGACGACGAGCTCGCCGCCTGGCAGGCGCGATCCTGACCGCGGCCGCCCGCGGCCGGCGACCACCACAACAGCCTGGGAGCGGCGCGTCTCGCCGCCGGGGCGCCCCTCACCCGGCCAGCAGCTCCCCGAAAAGCCGCCAGCCCTGGCCGTCGAAGGTCGCGAGCTGCTCCTGGCGGATCGGGGTGAAGTTGTCGGCCGAGGTGTTGATGGAAATGCCCGGCAGCGTCATCGGCAGCACGAAGTCTTTGAGACTGGCCGCCTGCCTCATCACGTTCTCGCGCGTGAGGTCGCCGCCGCATTGCCTGAGCACCTGAACCATCGTCGCCGTCGCGCCGAAGCCGTAGACGGCGTTCGAGTCGATCAGGTCCTTCGGCGACATGTATTTGGCGATGAACTCGGCATAGGCCTTGAACCCCGGATCGTCCGCCCAGCGCGCGTCGGTCGGGTCCTTGCCGTACACCGCGGTGACGACGCCCTTGGCCTTGTCGACGCCCGCGGGCTTCATCACGCTCGCGATCGACTGCGACACGTCGGTCACCAGCCTCAGCGGCGTCCAGCCGACGTCATAGGCCTTGCGGATCGCCTGGGCGGCGAATTTGGGCGTGGCCGCGATGACGAACACGTCCGCGCCGGAGCCCTGGAGCGTGACGATCTGGGAATCGACCGTCGGCTCCGACGTCTCGTAGGTGGCCGCCGCGACGATCTGGCCGACGCGCTCGGGGCCGAGCCCGTCCTTCAGGCCGATCAGGTAGTCCTTCCCGAACCCGTCGTTCTGGGTGAGGATCGCCACCTTCGCGTCCGGCTTCGTCCTGGCGATGTATTTTCCGAAGATGCCGGCCTCGGTCCGGTAGTTCGGCTGCCATCCCATCGTCCACGGGAACGACTTCGGGTCGGCGAACAGGCTCGCGCCGGTGGCGCAGAAGAGCTGCGGGATCCTGTTGTCGTTGAGGTACTGCCGGACGGCGGCGCAGGGCGCGGTGCCGAGACTGTTGAACAGGAAGGCGACGCCCTCCTGCTCGACCAGCCGGCGCGTCTGCTCGACGGTTTTCGGCGGGCTGTAGCCGTCGTCGAGGCTGATGAGCGTGACCCTGCGTCCGTTGATCCCGCCCATGTCGTTGATCATCGTGAAGTAGGCCAGGTCCGCCTTGCCGATCACGCCGTAGGCGGAGGCCGGGCCGCTGTAGGGCATGGTCTGGCCGATCCGGATCTCGGTGTCGCTGACGCCGGGCGTCTCCGCCCGGGCCGCGCGCGCCCCGGCCAGCGCCGCCGCCGCGGCGGCGCCCGATCGCAGCAACGAACGTCGCGTAATCATGGTTTTTCCTCCCGTTGCCGTTCCCGCCGGCGGAGACGCCCCGCCGCCGTCGTCACGAACCGACCGTCCGGCGCATGATGGCCCGCACCGCCCCGGCGGCGCCGCCGGGCATGACCGCCATCGCCACAATGAGCAGCACGCCGTAGACCGCGCCCGGCAGCGCCTTGGCGCCCTCGCCGAAATTCCCCGACATCTGGTCGGCGAGGCTCGGCACGAATTCGATGAACAGCGCGCCGAACAGCGCGCCGCCGAGCGAGGCGAGGCCGCCGACGACGATGCCGACCAGGAACGACAGCGACAGCGCGAGCCCGAAGCTCTCGGGCGAAACGAAGCCGACCGCCAGCGCGCTCAGGGCCCCGGCGACGCCGGCGTAGAGCGCGCTGATCCCGAAGCAGATCGTCTTGGTCAGCGCCGCGTTCACGCCCATGGTCTCGGCGGCGATCGGCTGGTCGCGCAGCGCGATCAGCGCCCGCCCGATGCGGCTCGCGACGAGGTTGCGGGCCGCGACATAGAGGAGCGCGGCCGAGACCAGGCAGATGAAATAGAGCCACTGGTCGGTCGTCAGCGGCAGCGCGAAGGGCGCATGCGGCTTCACCAGCGAGACGCCGCTCGACCCGCCGGTCCAGGCGTCGAAGCCCTTCCAGGCGAGGATCTGCGGCGCGGCGACCGCGAGCGCGAAGGTCGCGAGCGCGAGATAGAGGCCGCCGAAGCGGAGCGCCGGGAAGCCGAACAGGAAGCCGGCGGCGAAACAGACGAGGCTCGCGAGCGGGACAGCCAGGAGGTAGGGCACGCCGAGCTTCGCCGTCAGGATCGCCGCGCCGTAGCCGCCGATGGCGAAGAAGGCGCCGTGGCCGAGCGAGATCTGGCCGTTGAAGCCGGTGAGCAGGTTCAGGCCGAGAAGCGCGATGGCGAGGACCAGCACCTGCGCGCCTTGATAGACGTGGTAGCCGGAGGCGAGAAACGGAAAGGCCACGGCCAGCGCGAACACAGCCAGCGTCGCGATCGCCCTCGTGAGGCGCGGTCCCGGCATCTCAGACCCTCGCCACGATGCGCCGGCCGAACAGCCCGGACGGGCGCCAGGCGAGGACGCCGACGATGATGGCGAGCGCGACGGAGAGCTTGACCTCGGAGCCGACCACATAGGCCCCCATCAGGTTCTCCAGCACGCCGACCGCAAACCCGCCGAACGCCGCGCCGAACGGATTGTCGATGCCGCCGAGCACCGCGCCGGCGAAGGCGTAGAGCAGAATGCCGGCCATCATGTTGGGATCGAGATAGACGATCGGCGCCGCCATCATGCCGGCGATCGCGCCGATCGCGGCGGCGAGCCCCCAGCCGAGCGCCAGCATCCAGCCGACGCGGACGCCGAGCAGGCGACTCGAGGTCGGGTTCTGCGCCGCGGCGCGCATGGCGAGGCCGAGCGAGGTGAAGCGGAAGAAGGCGTAGACGGCCGCGAGCACGACGAGGCTCACCAGAATGGCGCCCGACTCGTGCGCCGACAGGTAGCGCTGCCCGAACCACGGCGGACCGTCGAACGGGGTCGGGAAATCGGTGACGGAATAGCCGTAGAGCCAGCCGGCGAGCGCGTTGAAGATCAGCGCGAGGCCGATGAACACGATGACGGAAGCGAGCGCCGGCGCGTTGGCGAACGGCCTGACGACGATCCGTTCGAGCGCGATCCCGCCGAAGAAGGAGACGATCACCGTCACCGCGAAGGCGCGCCAGTAAGGCCAGCCGAGGTCGATCAGCCTCCAGGCGAAATAGGTCGAGAACATCGCCATTTCCCCTTGGGCGAAGTTCACCAGTTGCGTCGCCTGGAAGATCATGACCAGCGCCAGCGCCATGATGGCGTAGACGCCGCCGAGCGCGAGCCCGGAGGCGAGCTGATGCAGGAACGCGCTCACGGGCGGCGTCCCCACCAGAGCGCACAGATGCACGTCGAGGCGCATCGTGTCGCGATGTGATCAACCGGCGCTTGCCCCCTCCACCGTCCTTCGGACGGTCCCCCTCCCCCGTTTCGCTTCGCTTCACGGGGGAGGAATGCGGCGCCGGCGCTTCTCCTCCCCTGCCGGAGGCGGGGGAGGGGGACCATGCGAAGCATGGTGGAGGGGGCAGGCGGCTCTGCCGCCACAGGGATGCCGGGCGCCCAGAGCGATCCGCCGACGCCTCTTGCTTCGTCCATCGCTCAATACCCCAGATAGGCGCGGCGCACCGCGTCGTCGGCGCGCAAGCGCTGCGCGGCGCCGCTCAGCGCCGTCCGCCCGGTCTCGATCAGCACCGCCTCGTCGGCGAGGTCGAGCGCGAGCGCGGCGTTCTGCTCGACGATCAGCATGGCGACGCCGTCGTCGCGATTGATCGCCGCGAGGATGCGGAAGATGTCCGCGACCACCAGCGGCGCGAGGCCGAACGACGGTTCGTCGAGCATCAGCAACGCGGGTCGCATCATCAGCGCGCGGCTGATCGCCAGCATCTGCTGCTCGCCGCCCGACAGCGTGCCGGCCTGCTGCCGGCGCCGCTCGGCGAGGCGCGGGAAATAGCCGAACACCCGGTCGAGATCGCGCCGCGCCGCGCTCCGGTCTGACCGGACATGGGCCCCGAGGCGCAGGTTCTCGTCGACGGTGAGGTCGGTGAAGGTTCCGCGTCCGTCCGGCACATGGGCGACGCCGAGGCGGGCGATCGCCTCGGTCGAGAGGCCCGCGATCGGCCGGCCGCGCAGGCGAATGTCGCCGGTGCGACGGACGAGGCCGGAGAGCGCGCGCAGCGTCGTGGTCTTGCCGGCGCCGTTGGCGCCGAGGAGCGCCGTCACCCCGCCCGCGGGCACGGCGAAATCGAGGCCGAACAGCGCCTGGATCGGCCCGTAGAAGGCGTCGAGGCCCCGGACATCGAGGATCGCGCCGCTCACCGCGCGCTCCCGAGATAGGCGCGCGCCACCTCCGGGTCGGTGCGAACCGCCTCGGGCGGCCCGTCGGCGATGACGCGGCCGAACTCGAGCGCCACCACCTGGTCGGAGACGCGCATGACGAGATTCATGTGATGCTCGACCAGAAGGATGGCGACTCCGCGCCGCTCGCGGATGGCGCGGATCTCGTCGGCGAGCCCGTCGACCTCCTCGTGATTCAAGCCCGCGGCGGGTTCGTCGAGCAGCAGCAGCTTGGGCTCAATCGCGAGCGCGCGGGCGAGCTCGACGCGCTTGCGCAGCGCGAACGGCAGCTCGCCGACCGGCCGGTCCGCGACCCGTCCGAGGCGAAACTCCTCGATCAGCGCCTCCGCCCGCTCCGTCAGCCGCCGCTCCTCGCGCGCGGCGAAGGGAAGCGCGAGGGCGTTGGCGAGAAAGCCGCCGCGCGCCAGCGCATGGGCGCCGACCCGGACGTTGTCGCGCGTCGTCATGGTGGCGAACAGGGCGACGTTCTGGAACGTGCGGGCGATTCCGAGCGCGGCGATCTCGTGACGGGCGAAGCGCGCGAGCCGGCGACCGTCGAACACAATCGTCCCGGCATGCGGGTCGTAGAGGCGGGAGATGCAGTTGAACAGCGTGGTCTTGCCGGCCCCGTTCGGCCCGATCAGACCGCAGATCGCGCCGGCCTGGACCGCGAAGGACACGTCCTGCAAGGCGGTCACGCCGCCGAAGCGCAGGGTGACGCCGTCGACCGCGAGCAGCGCCGCCCGGTCGACGGCGCGCGGTTCGGTCTCGGCGCGCGCCTCGGCCAGCTCCATGACTCGTCCGTTTCCTCCGACCGGCTCGGCGGCCGCTTCCGGCCGGAAGCATCTCCGTTTCCGTTCGCCTTGTCACCTGCTTTCGGCGCGGGCGGCGACGCCGCTCAAGGGCGCCTTTCGAGGAAGGCGAGCACGCCCGCCTTGTAGGTCCGGTCGCCGACGGCGATGTTGTGGTCGCGCCCGGGAATGTCGAGCGCCTCGGCGTTCGGCATCATCGCGGCGAGCTTGTGGCCGTCGCCGGCGACCTCGTCGCGGGTGCCGACCGCGACCAGCGTCGGCGTCTGAATCGTCTCCATGCCCTTCTCGGTCACCGTCTGGCGCGAGCCGCGGATGCAGGCGGCGAGCGCCTTGAGATCGGACTTGGTCTGCTCGGCGAAGGCGCGGAACATGCGCTGCATCGGGTCCATGAGGTCGTGCAGGGCCGGCGCCTCCATCGCATCGGCGATGCCGATCGGCAGGCCGACCCCGTGGACGAGGCGGTCGCCGAGGCCCCCCAGCACCAGCGAGCGGACGAGGGTCGGACGCCCGAGCGCCAGGAAGGCGGCGATGCGCGCGCCCATCGAGTAACCCATCACGTCGGCGCGGGAAACGTGCAGATGGGCGAGCAGGTTGGCCGCGTCGCGGGCCATCAGGTCCGAGCGGTAGTCGTGCGCCGCATAGAGCTTCTGGCTCGCCCCGTGGCCGCGGTTGTCGAGCGCGATCACCCGCCGCCCGGCCTTGGTCAGGGTCTCGACCCAGCGGGTGTTGACCCAGTTGATGCGATGGTTGGAGGCGAAGCCGTGGATCAGCAGGATCGGCTCGCCGCGGTCGGTCCCCTCGGCGGGAACGTCGATATAGGCGAGGTGGACGCCGTCGGATGAAAAGGTCTTCAGCATGGCCGCCGGTATGGCCGGTTTTTCGCGGCGTTTCCAGTCGGGGGCGCAGGGCCGATCGCGGCGAGGCCGGGGCTTCCCGCCGTCCTCGCGAGGAGCCCGAAGGGCGACGCGGCGATCCAAGAGCCGCCTGCGCCGGAATTTGGGACAGAGCAAACTGTCACCGCCCCGCCCCACCCCACCCGCCGAAACCGGGGACGTATTCTATGGCGACGAACATATCAGCAACCTCGTCGAATGAAATCCCCCGCGCCGTTCAGGCGCCGGCGGCGGAGGCGACGTTATAAAGGATGGGAAGGGGGCGCCGTTAACAAGCCATTTTCGTCGCAACTATGTCTCGTTCGAGGCCTCCGAGCTTGAAGACCCATCGGAGTTACGGCCCTGCGTCGCGAGGAATTTGCGCGCCGTCGCCGACAGTGGCTACGCCGAACTGATACGAACCAAGACCATCGAAGCGACGCTTTGGCTTGCAGTCTTTTCTCCGGACTTCGCGTACGAGGGCGCAGTTGATAGAGACCACATCACGCTGGCCTCGGATCTCGGCGTGCGTCTGTTCGTTGAAGATTACGCGCGTCTCGACGATGACGGCGCTCCACGAAAGTTGTGGCTCAATGGTTGAAGGACAACAATTGACGGCGGTAACGATCCGTGAGGCGTCGGCTGACGGTTCACCGGCGTCATCGAGGCGCCCTACCCCTCGAACTTATTGCTCTTGGGAAACCCCTTCGGCGGCAGCCTTCCCGCTTCCGCCCGGTTGCCGATCCATTCCTGCAGCTCCGGCATGGCGACGGTAAACGTGCGGCCGGCGGAGTCGCGCCAGGTCAGGCCGTCGGCGATGGCGAACACTTTTGCGTCGGAAATGTCGCCGTCCTTGTAGCGTTGCAGCCGCGTGCCCTTGCCGCGCGCCATCTCGGAAAGCTGTGCGATCGGGAACACGAGCAGTTTTCGGTTCTGCCCGATCACGGCGACATGGTCGCCGGCGGCCGGGACGATCAGCGCCGCCTTCGCCGCGCCCGAGACGTTGAGCACGGCGCGGCCCTTGCGCGTCGACGAAAGAAGCTCGTCCTCGGCGACGAGGAAGCCGTTGGCGTCGGAGGCGACGATCAGCCGCTTCGTCCCCGGGGCGTGCGGCCAGACGGCGACGATGGCCGCACTCTCGTCGAGGTCGGCCATCAGCCGGATCGGCTCGCCCTGCCCGCGCCCGCCCGGCAGTTTCGACGCGTCGAGCGTGAACACCTTGCCGTCGCTGGTCAGCGCCAGAATCTTGGAGGTCGTCTCGGCGAAGAACGAGATTCCGAGGCCGTCGTCGCCCTTGAACGCCAGCGACGACAGGTCCGCGACCTGGCCTTTGAGCGCCCGGATCCAGCCCTTTTCCGACACCACCACCGTCAGCGGCTCGCGCTCGACCAGCGCTTCGGCGAGGTCCGCCACCACCACCTCGGGCGCCGCGGCGAACGAGGTGCGCCGCCTGCCGAGCTTCGTCTCCGGCCCGAATGTCTTCTTCAGGTCGCGGATCTGGACCGCGATCATCTGCCATTGCTTGCGGTCGCTTTCGAGCAAGGACTCGATCGACGCCTTCTCCGCCGTCAGCTCGGTCTGCTCCTTGCGCAGCTGCATCTCCTCGAGCCGGCGCAAGGATCGCAGGCGGGTGTCGAGGACGTAGACGGCCTGGGTGTCGGTCAGGCCGAAGCGGGCCTTCAAGGCCTCCTTCGGGTCGTCCTCCTCGCGCACGATGCGGATCACCTCGTCGAGGTTGAGGAAGACGACGATCATGCCGGCGAGCAGTTCGAGCCGCCGGTCGATCGCCGCGAGCCTGTGGCGCGAGCGGCGAACGAGCACGGCCCGGCGATGGTCGAGCCATTGCTGCAGCGCTTCGCCGAGCGACACCACCCGCGGCGTCACGCCGTCGACCAGCACGTTCATGTTGACCGAGATGCGCGTCTCGAGCTCGGTCAGCCGGAACAGCGATTCCATCAGCGTCGCCGGCTCGACCGTGCGGCTCCTCGGCTCGAGCACGATCCGCACGTCCTCGGTCGACTCGTCGCGCACGTCGGCGAGATGGGGCAGCTTCTTGTCGTTGAGCAGGTTGGCGATCTGCTCGATCAGCCGCGATTTCTGCACGCCGTAGGGGATTTCCGTGACCACGGCCGCCCAGCCGCCGCGGCCGAGGTCCTCCTTCTCCCAGCGGGCGCGCAGGCGAAAGCCGCCGCGCCCGGTGCGGTAGGTCTCGACGATGGAGGCGTGATCGTCGGTGACGATGCCGCCGGTGGGAAAGTCCGGCCCGCGCACGAACTGGGTCAGCGCCTCGGCGTCGGCGCCGGGATGGCCGATCAGATAGAGCGCCGCGTCGCAGAGTTCGGCGATGTTGTGCGGCGGAACGGACGTCGCCATGCCGACCGCGATCCCCTGCGCGCCGTTGGCGAGCAGGTTCGGGACGGCCGAGGGCATCACGATCGGCTCTTTCGTGTCGCCCGAATAATTGTCACGCCAGTCGACCGAATCCTCGTCGACGCCCTCCATCAGGAGGCGCGCGACGTCGGTCATGCGCGCTTCGGTGTAGCGGTAGGCGGCGGCGTTGTCGCCGTCGATGTTGCCGAAATTGCCCTGCCCCTCGACCAGCGGATAGCGCGAGGAAAAGTCCTGGGCGAGCCGCACCAGCGCCTCGTAGATCGCCTGGTCGCCGTGCGGATGGAACGAGCCCATCACGTCGCCGACGATCTTTGCGCATTTCTTGAACGCCGTGCCGGGGTCGAGCCGCAGAATGTGCATGCCGTAGAGGATGCGGCGATGCACCGGCTTCAGGCCGTCGCGGGCGTCGGGCAGCGCCCGCCCCATGATGGTCGAGAGCGCATAGGCGAGGTAGCGCTCCTCCAGCGCGTCGCGCAGATTGACGTCGATCGGCGCCGAGGGCGGCGGCGGGGGAGGCGGGGCGGCTCTGGCCATGGCGCCGGGTTAGCGCGGCCCCCGAGTCGCGGCAAGCGGCGCGCGGCGCGGGAAAGGCCCGCGCAGCCCGGGACCGGGACGGCCTGCCGTCGGCCTGACATCGCGTCCGGCCCGTCACGCCGCCCGACGCGCCCTTCGGCGGCGTGGCGGGTGGCGCTGTTTACGTCGTTTACGCGTCCGCGCCTGTGGCTTATGGATCGCCCGAGCCGCGTGGGACCTCGACCGAACATGACCGTGGGCAATCCCGTTCCGAACGCGCCGGCGACGGTCGGCCGCAACAATCCGTGCCCTTGCGGCAGCGGCAAGAAGTTCAAGCATTGCTGTGAGCGAAAGGCGCAGGGCGCTGCCTCACCGAGCCCGGGTCACGCGCTCGGCCCCGGGGTCGGGGCAAGGGTCGACGCCCTTCTCGCGCGGGCCAAGGCGCTGTGGGACGCCGACCGGCGCGACGAGGCGATTCCGGTTTTCGCGCAGATCGTGCGCCTCGCCCCCGGCAGCGCCAACGCGCACCACGACCTGGGCATGTGCCTGCTGCTGTGCGGGCATCTCATTCGCGCCACCGACAGCCTGAAGCGGGCGGTCGAGCTCCAGCCCGGATTCACCCGCGCCCGCGTCAATCTGGCCAAGGCGCTCGCGCAGTCCGGGAACGGGAAAGAGGCCGCGGCCATCCATCGGGACTTGAGCGCGAGCGCGGCCGCCCCGAGCGATCGCGCCCGCCACGCCGTGCTGGCGCTCGCCGTCGAGGGCGAGGTCGACGAAGCCGCGGCGCTCCTGCGCAGCGCGCCCGCGGCTCTGCAGGAGGACGTGGAGCTGCGCGCGCTGATCGCGGAGCGCCTCGCCTTGAGCGGACGGTTCGACGAAGCCAGGCGGGAGCTCGGGCGATGTCTCGACTCGGCCCCGAACACATTCGGGCAGTTCGCCACCGTCACCCGCATGACCGAGGCCGACCGCCCGCTGATCGAGCGCATGCTGGCCGTCGTCGAACGGCCCGGCCTCACCATCGACAATCGCATCGTCATCCGATTCGGTCTCGGCAAGGCCTTCGACGACCTCGGCGACGCCGCCGAGGCGATGCGTCACTACGACATCGCCAACGGGTTGCGGGCGCGGCGGACGCGCCTCACGCCCGAGGCCCGCGCGGCGATGACCCGCTGGTTCGACAAGGTCGTCGCGACCTTCTCCGCGGCGACGATGGCGGAAGCGGCGAAAGCCGCCGAGCGGCCCGAGCGGCCGGGGGACGACCTGCCCGTGCTGATCGTCGGGATGCCGAGGTCGGGCACGACGCTGGTCGAGCAGATTCTGGCGGCTCATCCGGCGATCAGCGCAGGCGGCGAGCTGCCGTTCTGGGGAACCCGGCGACGCGAGATGGGCATCGAGTTCGGAGACTTGCCGTCGCCCGCGGCGCTGGCGAAGGCCGGCGACGACTACCGGGCGCTGCTGCGCCGGATCGATGCGAAGGCGCTCCGCGTGACCGACAAGGAACCGCGCAATTTCGACCGACTGGAGCTGATCCGGCTGGCCTGCCCGCAGGCGCGCATCATCCACTGCCGCCGCCATCCGATCGACACCTGCCTGTCGATCTACTTCGCGAATTTCCCCGCCCAGAACGGTTACGCCTTCGACCGCGGCGACATCGCCTTCGTCTATCGCGAATACGAACGGCTGATGGCGCACTGGCGCGAGGTCCTGCCGGCGGACCGGTTCACGGAAGTCCAGTACGAAACGCTGGTCGCCGACCGGGAGCGAGAGACGCGAAGACTGATCGGCTTTCTCGGGCTCGACTGGGACGACGCCTGCCTCCGCCACGAAGGGAACCGAGGCGTGGTGCGGACATCGAGCCTGTGGCAGGCGCGCCAGCCGATCTACACGACCTCGGTCGAACGCTGGCGACGCTACGAGCCGTGGCTGGGCGAGCTGAAGGCGCTGGCGCCCGCCGGCCCGGAGTCCTGACGTCCGCGCCGAAAGAAAAGCCGCCCGCAGGCGGCCTTTCTCGCCTGGATCCGACCGGATTTACCCCGCCGGAACCGCCGCCGCCCGGCGGGCGCGGAAGCCGGCAAAGCCGAGGCCGGCGAAGCCGAGCGCCATCATCGCCCAGGTCGCAGGCTCCGGCGCGGCCGCCGCGCCGGTGAACGCGGCGCTGAACCCGGAATTCGAACCGCCGGCGGTGTCGTCGCTGAAATCCACATAAGTATAGTATTTATCTCCGCTCGCCAGCGAAGCGCCTGCCGGCGCGCTCCACGTCACTTGCGCCCCCGAAACGGAGACGTCCCAGACGATGTTGGACGTCGCGTCCCAGAAATAAGGCGCGTAATTTCCGGTCGCGATAATCGAGCTGGCCGCATTGCCGGTAAAGGTGATTTCGAAACCGGTCGCATTCGGCGTTCCGGCATAGCCGTAACTTTGGTAAGTGTCTGACCAATACGTGGAAGATCGGTTGGCGGTGAACTCCCAATAGTTCCCATAAGGGTCCATGCCGTAGCCCGCCGCTCCCGTCGCGCTGGAGAAGGTCGAGCCCGGAATCGTATCGGCGCTGGCCGAAGCCGCGCCCAGCACGAGCGCCAACGCCGTCGCCGTCGCGCCCGCCAGGACGTGTTTCATAGTCATCAAAACCCCCATTGTCAGCCTGAGTCTATAGACGCGCGGCGCCGGTCAATGAAGTCTTACGTTACGTCAGCACTTCTCAGCACGACTCCGCGCGCTGAGCGTATACCAAACGTTGAATTGCATGGCCACCCCCGGCCTTAGCCAGATCAAAAGATTGCCCGGCCGGAACACTTGTTCTTTCGCGCTTTCGACTCCGGCGCGACTCGCTCCATGGAACGGTATACATAGATTCTCGCGCGTTGGTCTGCAGCGACCGCGGCGTCGCCTGTCTCGAACAAGGACGGATGGAGATCGCCCGCGCCGGGACAAGGCGCGACGCCGTTCCACGGTTTCGCCCCGATGACGCATTACCAAGTCGAAAAGGCGTTCTCGAAGGGCAAGCGGGAACGACCGTTTCATGCGGGATGAACCGGAGCGGACATGAGACTTGCCCTGTTGTCGCTTGCGCTTGTTGGCGGCCTCGCCGGCCGCCCCGCCTCGGCCCACGACGTCTGGGCGAACGGCGACGTCGTGCCGGGCTGGGTGAAATCGGCGTGCTGCGGGCCCGACGACGCCCATCACCTTCGCCCCGACCAGGTCCATCGCGTGTCCGACGACTATTACACCGTCGACGGCTATCGCTACCGCATCCCGGCGCGCGAGGCGCTGCCGAGCCAGGACGGCGACTACTGGATCTTCTACCGCGACGAAGGCGCGGGCGTGCAGTCGACGGTCTATTGTTTCTTCGTGCCGATGGGCTTCTGAGCCTTCGCCTGGCCGCTCGACGGACGCCTCGCGTCCGCTTAACCCGCATTTCTCATAGTGCGCCACCTACCTCGCCATTCTGACGGTCGCATCGGCGCGGAGTTTGTCATGGACGAGCGCGTCCGATGCGCCGTCTG
>NZ_QNRK01000059.1 GCF_003315135.1 Roseiarcus fermentans | reverse complement strand
AAGCCGAAGGCGCTGGCGATGCCGAGCAGATCGACCGCCGTGGCGCCGCTCCCCATGCCGCCGACCACCGCCGCCCCGCAGCCGAAGAACACGAGAGCGAAGGTTCCGATGAATTCCGCCAGTTGTTTGTTCATGTGCTTGCCCCTTTCACCATTGCGCCATCGTTGGTTACGGCGGCGGCGCTCCCCCCTCGAACCCGAACGCAGGTCCGAAAAACGTTGTCTTGAGAGGTGTATAAGGGCCGCGCCGGTTTGCGCAAGACGGGTTGCCCGCGCCGGCGCGTTCATCCCGGGCGGCGCCCGCTTTCGAGCGGCGACCTCGGATCCGGCGTTGACACGGGCCGCGGGCCCGCTTCTACCGGCCCCTCGAGGGCGCCCGATGCAATCCGTCGCAGGGACGGGCCTTGATTTCGGCCGAAACTTGGGCCGTAAAGCGCCGGCAACAGTCAGGAGCCGAACATGTCCTCCGCCACCGACGCCGGTCGGCGGGCGCCCCGAGCCTCCCTCGGCGCCCTGAAATCGGTGCTGCCTTATGCGCTCGTCTACAAAGGGCGAATCGCCGCCGCGCTCGCAGCGCTGTTCGTCGCGTCCGCGGCGACTCTCGTCGTCCCGGTGGCGGTGCGGCGGATGGTCGACTTCGGCTTCTCGGACGCCAACGCCGGCGTGATCCGCAGCTATTTTCTCGGCATGCTGGTGGTCGTCGCCGTGCTCGCGATCGCCTCCGGGCTGCGCTACTATTATGTCATGACGCTGGGCGAGCGGGTGGTCGCCGACGTGCGCTCGGATCTGTTCACCCACCTGACCCGGCTCGACCCCGGCTTCTTCGACGCCGAGAAGACCGGCGAAATCGCCTCACGCCTCAGCGCCGACACGACCCAGCTCAAGGCGACGTTCGGATCGTCGGCCTCGATCGCGCTGCGCAATCTCTTCATGTTCGTCGGCGCAGTGGCGATGATGGTCGTCACCAGCGCCTGGCTTTCGGCCTACGTCCTCGCGGCCATTCCGGTGATCGTGCTGCCGCTGTTTGCGGCCGGGCGCGCGGTTCGCCAGCGCTCGCGGCGCGCCCAGGACACGCTCGCCGACGCGACCGCCTTCGCCACCGAGAGCCTGTCCGCCGTGCGCGTGATGCAGTCGTTCGTGGCGGAAAAATTCACCGCCGGGCGGTATCGCCAGGCGGCCTACGGCGCCTACGAGGCGGCGCGCAGCATGGCGCAGGCGCGCGGCGTCGTCACCGCGGCCGCTTTGTTCCTGGCCTTCGGCAGCGTCGTCATCGTGCTGTGGGCGGGCGCCCAGGCGGTGGTCGCCGGCAGCATGTCCGGCGGAACCCTGACGCAGTTCCTGCTCTACGCCGTGCTCGGCGCCGGCGCGCTCGGGCAATTGACCGAGGTCTGGAACGAGGTGTCGCAGGCGGCCGGCGCCGCGGGGCGGATCGGCGAACTGCTGGCGGTCGAGCCCCGGATCGCGGCCCCGGCGAAGCCGCTGGCGCTGGCCCGACCCGTGCGCGGCGAAGTGACCTTCGATGCGGTCGATTTCGCCTATCCCGGCCGCGGCGACGAGCCGGTTCTGAGCGACGTCGGCTTCCGCGTCGCGCCCGGCGAGGTGGTCGCCATCGTCGGTCCCTCTGGAGCCGGGAAGTCGACGCTGTTTCAGCTCGCGCTGCGGTTCTACGATCCGACCCGCGGCGTGGTGCGGCTCGACGGCGTCGACGTCGCGAAACTCGATCCGGCCGCGCTCAGGGCCGAGATCGCGCTCGTCCCGCAGGACGCGTTCATCTTCGGGGCCAGCGTCGCCGACAACATCGCCTACGGGGCGCCGGGCGCGTCGCGGGAGAAAATCGCGGCGGCCGCGAAGAAAGCCGCGGCCGACGGTTTCATCTCGGCCATGCCGCAAGGCTACGACACGCTCTTGGGCGAGCGCGGCGTGACGCTCTCGGGCGGCGAACGCCAGCGCATCGCGATCGCCCGCGCCATCCTCAAGGACGCGCCGGTCCTGCTGCTCGACGAGGCGACGTCGGCGCTCGACGCCGAGAACGAGACGCTGGTGCAAGGCGCGCTCGAGACGCTGATGAAAGGGCGCACGACGCTCGTCATCGCCCACCGCCTCGCCACCATCGTCAACGCCCACCGCATCCTGGTCCTCGAGGCGGGCTCGATCGTGGAGGAGGGGACGCACGCCTCGCTGCTCGCCGCGAACGGCCTCTACGCGCGGCTCGCGCGGCTGCAGTTCGAGACCGGCGCGGCGGCGCTCACCGCGGCGCCGGTGGCGGAGGCGGCGCAGTAGGAGGCGCCGGCGCGCTTCCCGGGTTGGTCGGATCGAACGCCTACCGCCCGACACGCGATTGGCGCAGACGGGCGCCCGGGGGCCCTGCCCGGCGAAGCCGGCCGATGGCGATCTGAACAGCGCCGGGCCGGCCGAGCCGGGACGTCTTACTCTTCGAAGTTGTCGATCACGGCGTCCGCGATCGCCCGTTTGGTCACCACCCCGACGACGTCGCGCGCCCGCGGACGTCCCTCGCCTTGAAACACGATCGCGGCGCCGGCGCGATGACGCTTGAGCCGCGCAAGCACGAGGCTCAGAAGGTCCGTATTCCGGCAGATCGCGGGCGGGCGTTCGACGAACCGGTCGATCAGCGCGTCCGGATGGATGCGCGCCTCGCGCCACAGGCCCGATCGCGGGGGCACGAGACCGACCAGGCGGCCGTCTCGTTCGACGACGATGGCGCGGAGATCGTCGTCGGAATCGTCGCCGAGCACGTCGCCGAGCGTCGTGCCGGCCTCGACCAGATGGAAACGGCGCTCCATCACGTCCTCGGCCTGTTTCACCAGATAGAGGTTGTAGTGGCGCTCCTTGGGGATGCGATGGCCGCGGTGGCGCAGCTTGATGGTGTAGATCGTCTCGCCGATCAGAGCCCGCCGGACGCCGGACGCCACCGCCACCGCCACGATCACCGGAACGATGATGGCGTAGTCGCGCGTCATCTCGAAGATCATCACGATCGCGGTCATCACGCCGCCGGTCCCGGCGCCGACCATCGCCGCCATGCCGACGATCGCCGCCGACGGTACGGTGAGCCCGGCATGCGGCAGGGCGACGCCGACCGCCGCGGCGAACGCGCCCCCGAGCGTCGCCCCGAGGTAGAGGGACGGCGAGAAGATGCCGCCCGACGCCCCTGAGCCGAGGCTGACGGTGGTGGCGATGAGCTTCAGGGCGAACAGCAGCGCCAGCAGCCCCGCGGCGGTCATCTGGTGGTCGAGCACGGACTGGATGACCCCGTAGCCGACGCCGTCGATGAAGGGATCGCCGAACGCGCGGGTGAGGCCGACCATCATCGCGCCGATCACCGCCATGCCGACGACGTTCTGCACATAGGGCCCGCCGGGCAGTCTCGGAAAGCCGTCCTCCATCACGACGAGCAGGCGAATGAAGGCCCACGAGGCGAGGCCGCAGAGCACGCCGAGCGCCACGAAGGCGAGCGCCTCCTGCAGGTTGAACGCATCGGTCGGGGCGAACTGGATTTCCGGGACCTTGAACGCCGGGTCCGGGCCGATCAGCATGCGGCCGACCTGAGTGGCCGCGCCGGTGGCGATCACGACCGGCAGGAAGGTCCGGTTGGACACTTCCGGCAGCAGGATTTCGAGGGCGAACAGCACCCCGCCGAGCGGCGTGTTGAAGGTCGCCGCGATCCCCGCGCCGGCGCCGGCGGAGAGCAGGGTGACCTTCTGCCACCGCGCGAGGCGGATGAGTTGCGAGAAGGCCGAACCGAGCGCGGCGCCGATCTGGATGATCGGTCCCTCGCGCCCGACCGCAGCGCCCGTGCCGATCGACAGGGCCGAGGCCAGCGACTTCACCACCGCGACCTGCCAGCGAATGTCGCCGTCCTTGTAGAAGACCGAGTCCATCACCTCCGGCACGCCGTGACCCTTCGCCTCCGGCGCGAAGGTCTGCACGAGGTAGATGACGATCAGGCCGCCGACGATCGGCGAGAAGAACACCCAGTCGCCCCAGCGGCTCGCCCCTTCGAGCAGGTTGGCGTCGTAGCGGAAGCTGAACATGCCGAGATACGAGGCGTTGTGGATGAGCGCGATCAGCGCGCGCAGGGCGACCGCGCCGACGCCGGTGACGATTCCAACCACGAGCGCGAGCAGGCAGAGCGCGAGCAGGCCGACCCGCCGCTCATCGCGCCGGAGCGGGGCATTCGCCGCGCGCGACGCTTCGCCGAGAGTCTGGTCCCTCGGCGCGGACGGGGACAGAGCGGGAGCGGCCATGCCTGACAAATCTCGACCCGAGCGGAAAGGGAACCCGAACGATGAGACCGTGACCACGGTCAACGTCATCCGGGCCGAAAAAGGTCAAGAAATCGTGTCGGAACATTGGCGTTTTGATGGGTTCTTGCGGGCGTAGCCGCCCCCGAATCAGCGGCCGTTGGCGACGCGGCCGTGTCCGGTTTTCCCAAAGGCGCTGGCGCGAAGCCCCGCCCCGACGGGCGGCGCCTCGCGCGCTGCGGCGGCCCTCTCGACAGGCCCGGAACGAGCGCGCCGTTCCGAAGCGAGGACCTGCGCGCGGTCCCAATGGACGAACTCTGCGCGATCCGGGTCGCCGGGTCGGCCAGAGCGGCTGCAACACATTGGTATGGTCAGCGCGCGTGAGGCCTACGCGGGGCGCCTGCGGCTATTTCAGCAGGACGTAGATGTCGACCTCGAGGTTCGGATCGTCGGCGTCCTTCACGTCGTTCACGTATTCCTCGACGAACGAATCCTGGGCGTCGATCCCCTTTTCGTCGAGATAGGCGGTGATCGCATCATAGGTCGCGTCGATGTCGGCATAGGCGCCCAGATGCTGGAACCGCATCGCCTTGCCGCTGGGGGCGACGCCGATCTTGACCGCCTCCGACAGCGCCGACTTGCCGGCCGCCGCCGCGGTCTCGAGCGGGTAGCCGGCGCGGTAGCGAAAACCGGTGTTGTCGGATTCAATGAACACCGCCAGCGGCCGGCCGGCCGGTTTCAGGCCGGCCTTGTCCATCTCGCGCCTGACCAGACCCAGCGAGCCCTGGATGGCGGAATAGACCTCGTCGCGATCCGCCTTGCCCTCGATGAACGCGAACGGCCGGGCGGCGAGGTCGACCGTTTGGCCGGTCGAGCCCTCCGGGGTCGGCCTGTCGGATTCCATGGGCCTGGCGATGTCCGGGGTTCCCGGGGCGGGCGGCGAACCGGACGCGGCGGGGGGCTGCGAAGCTGCGCCGGCGGCAGGCGCGGCCTGCGTCCCGCTCGCGGCGGATGGGGCCTGAGGGCCGGGCGCCGGCGCTGGGGGGTTCGCCCCCGGCGCCGGGGGCGAACCGGCCGACGCGGGAGCGGACGGTCCTGAAGGCGCGCTGTCGGCGTGGCCGGGCGTCGCGATCCCGACGAGCGCGAGAACCGCGAGAAGGGCCGCCGCCGCCAAACCAATCCGTGTGCTCGCGAGTCCCATCCGGCGCTCCGCTGGCCCATGCGGGCGTATCGCCGCCCGGCGTCCTGTCTTAGGACAAATCCGTCTCAGGACAAAGACGCAGCCGTTGCGATCACGCCGCCGGCGGTCGGGTCCAGCGCAGGACCGGCTGACGCGCCGCCCGCGTCTCGTCCAGCCGCCGCCGCGGCGCATAAACCGGCGCCGCCGTGAAGCGCTCGCGCTCGCCCGCCTTCGCCGCGAAGGCCAGGTCCCTGAGGGTCATGATGAACCGGTCGAGGCTCGCCTTGGATTCCGACTCGGTCGGCTCGATCAGCATCGCGCCGTGCACGATCAGGGGAAAGTACACCGTCATCGGATGATAGCCCTCGTCGATCATCGCCTTGGCGAAATCGAGGGTCGAGAGGCCGGTGTCCTTCAGCCAGCGGTCGTCGAACAGGGCTTCGTGCATGCAGATCCGCTCGCCGAACGGCGCGCTCATCAGGTCGTTGAGCGAGGCGCGGACATAGTTGGCGGACAGGACCGCGTCCTCGGACGCCTGGCGCAGGCCGTCGGCGCCATGCGACAGGATGAAACTCAACGCCCGCACGAACATGCCCATCTGGCCGTGAAAGGCGCTCATCCGGCCGAACGACTCGGTTCCCTCGGCGTGCTCGACCAGCCGGAGCGCGTCGCCCTCGCGCCGGACGAAGGGGACGGGGGCGAACGGCGCGAGCCGCGACGACAGCGCGACCGGCCCGGCGCCCGGGCCGCCGCCGCCGTGCGGGGTCGAAAAGGTCTTGTGCAGGTTGATGTGCATCGCGTCGACGCCGAGGTCGCCGGGGCGCGTCTTGCCGACGATGGCGTTGAAATTCGCGCCGTCGCAGTAGAAATACGCGCCCGCCTCGCGCACCGCCTCGGCGATGCCGACGATCTGACGCTCGAACAGGCCGGCCGTGTTCGGGTTGGTCAGCATGATCGCCGCGACGTCGGGCGCGAGCGCCGCCCGGACCGCCTCGACGCTGACGTTTCCGTCGTCCCCGGCCGGAACCGAGCGCACCGAAAAGCCGATCAGCGCCGCGGTCGCGGGATTGGTGCCGTGCGCCGATTCGGGCACCAGCGCGACATGCCGGGTCGCCCCCTCCCCGCGCGCCGCGATCGCCGCCTTGATCGCCATCATGCCGCAGAGTTCGCCGTGCGCTCCGGCCTTGGGCGACATCGCGATCGCGCTCATCCCGGTCATGACCAGGAGGGCGTCCGCCAGCGCCTCGATGACCGCGAGCGCGCCCTGCGCGGTCGAGGTCGGCTGCAGCGGGTGCACGTCGGCGAAGCCGGGCAGCCGCGCCATCTTCTCGTTGAGACGGGGATTGTGCTTCATCGTGCACGAGCCGAGCGGATAAAGTCCGGCGTCGATCGAGTAGTTGTCGCGCGACAGGCGCACGTAATGCCGGACCGCCTCCGGCTCGGTGAGGCCCGGCAGTTCGGGCGCGGCGTCGCTGGCGAGCGCGCCCAACCGGGAAGCGAACGGCGCCGCCTCCTCGATGTCGACGCCGGTCGCGTCCAACCGGCCGGTCTCGAAAATCAGCGCCTCCTCGATGTCGAGGCCGCGCGCGCCGGTGAAGGTTGTTCGCGAGCCCGCCTCGGCGGGCTCCGGTCGGGTCGGCCGGCCTTCTCTGTTCATCGACGGTCGTGTCCTCGAAACGGGCTAGGGCAGGATGAATTGAGGTCCGTCATTGCGAGCGAAGCGAAGCAATCCACGCTGGGGAAGCTGCCGCGGCATGGATCGCTTCGCCTTCGGCTCGCAATGACAGCGGTGTTTCCACTTGATTTCATCATGCTCTAACGCAAGAGATCCGCCAGCGCGCTGGCGTAGGCGGCGCGGTCGTCGTCGCTGTTCACCTCGGTGCTGGCGACGACGATGCAGTCGTCGAGCCCGGCCGCCGGCAGGAGACGCGAGACCGGCAACCCGCCGATGACGCCGCGGCGCGCCAGGGCCTCGATCACCTCCGCCCCCGGACGCGGGGTTCGCAGCGTGAATTCGTTGAAGAAATGCGCGTTCAGGATCTCGACGCCGGGCACGGCGGAGAGACGCTCGGCGAGTTGGACGGCGCCGGCGTGATTGACGCGCGCCAGCCGCCGCAGGCCGACCCCGCCGAGCAGGGCGAGGTGGATCGAAAAGGCCAGCGCGCACAGGCCGGAATTGGTGCAGATGTTGCTCGTCGCCTTCTCGCGCCGGATGTGCTGCTCCCGGGTCGACAGCGTCAGGACGAAGCTGCGCCGGCCGTCGGCGTCCACGGTCTCGCCGGCGAGACGGCCCGGCATCTGGCGTACGAATTTCAGCCGCGTCGCGAACAGGCCCAGGTAGGGGCCGCCGAACGAGAGGGCGTTGCCGATCCCCTGTCCCTCGCCCACGACGATGTCGGCGTCCATGGCGCCCGGCGATCGGAGCGCCCCGAGCGACACCGGATCGGTGAACACCGCGATCAGCAGCGCGCCACGCGCGTGAGCCGCCGCCGCGACGGCAGCGAGGTCGCGCGGATTGCCGAAGAAGTCCGGGCTCTGGACGATGACGCAGCTCGTCTCGCCGTCGATCGCGGCGGCGAGGTCCTCGCGGGCGAGCGGATCCGGCGCGAGGCGCTCGATCCTGTCGCCGGAGCAATGCGCCAGGGTCGCTGCGACGTCGGCGTACTGCGGGTGAAGGCCGCCCGACAGCACGGCCTTGCCGCGTCGCGTCAGACGATGCGCCATCAGCATCGCCTCGCCGCAGGCGGTGGAGCCGTCGTACATCGAGGCGTTGGCGACCTCCATGCCGGTCAGCGTCGCCACCTGGGTCTGGAACTCGAACAGGACTTTCAGCGTGCCCTGGGCGATCTCCGGCTGGTAGGGGGTGTAGCTGGTCAGGAATTCCGAGCGCTGGATCAGATGGTCGACGCTCGCGGGAATGTGGCGCTTGTACGCCCCCGCGCCGAGAAAGAACGGCGCGGATCCGGCCGCGAGGCTCTGCGCCGCCATCGCCGACAGGATCCGCTCCACCGCCATCTCGCTCTTGGCCAGCGGCAGATCGAGGAGGCCCTCGATCCGCTTGTCGGCGGGGACGTCGGCGAACAGCGCGTCGACGTCGGGGACGCCGATCCGCGCGAGCATCGCCTCGCGTTCGGCGCCGTCCAGCGGCAGGTAGCGCATCGATCAGGCCTGCGTCTCGAGAAAGGCGGCGTAGGCCGCCTCGTCCATCAGGGCTGCGGCCTCGCTCGGGTCGGCGAGCCGGATCCGGAACAGCCAGCCGGTTCCGAGCGCGTCCTCGTTGATCAGGCCGGGCTTGGCCTCGACCTCCGAATTGACGGCGACGACTTCGCCCGCGACGGGGGCGAACACGTCGCTCGCGGCCTTGACGCTCTCGACCACGGCGGCCGGGTCGCCGGCCTTCAGCATCGTGCCGACGCGCGGGTTCTCGGCGAACACCACGTCGCCGAGCTGGCGCTGGGCGTGATCGCTGATGCCCACGACGCCCTCGCCGCCTTCGATCCGGACGTATTCGTGATCCTTGGTGTAGCGGAGCTCAGCCATGACAGGGTCTCTCGATTCAGCCGCGATAATAGGCGTGGGGGTGGAAAGGCAGGACGGCGACCCGCGCCGGAAGCGGCTTGCCGCGCACGACGAGCCCGACCGGCGTCCCGACCGCGGCGTGGGCGCGATCGACGAAGCCCATCGCGATCGGCGCGCCGACGCTCGGGCCGAACCCGCCGGAGGTGACGATCCCGATCGGCGCGCCGTCGGCGGACACGATCTCGGCCGCCTCGCGCGCCGGCGCGCGTCCTTCCGGACGGAGCCCGACGCGCACCCGGGCGGATCCCTCGGCGAGCGCCCGCAGGATGCGGGCGGCGCCCGGGAATCCTCCCTGGGCGCGGCGGCGCTTCTGGATCGACCAGGCGATCGCCGCCTCGACGGGGTCGACCGTTTCGTCGAGCTCATGGCCGTAGAGGCAGAGCCCGGCCTCCAGCCGCAGCGAATCGCGCGCGCCGAGTCCGATCGGCGCCACGTCCGGCTCGGCGAGCAGCCGGCGGGCGAAGCTCTCGGCGCGCGCGGCCGGCAGGGAGATCTCGTAACCGTCCTCGCCGGTGTAGCCGGAGCGGGAGACGAAGGTCGCGACGTCGCCGATCCGCGCCGGCCGCGCGCCCATGAAGGCCAGGGTCGCGAGGTCCTCGCCGGGCGCGAGCCGTGCGAGGGTGGCCGCGGCCAGCGGACCCTGCAAGGCGACCAGCGCCGCGTCGTCCAGCGGCGTGAGGCGAACGCCGTCGGGCAGGCGTTCGGCGAGGCGCGCGGTGTCGACGGCCTTTCGCGCGGCGTTGACGACGAGGCGCAACGCGCCGTCGGCGCCGGGGGGACGCGTGACCATCAGGTCGTCGACGATTCCGCCATCGTCGTTGAGGAGCTGGGTGTAGCGCTGCCGGCCCGGCGCGAGACCGAGGAGGTCGGCCGGGCACACCGTCTCCAGAAACGCCGCGACCGTCCGATGGTCCGGGCCCTCCAGCAGAGCCTGGCCCATGTGCGAGACGTCGAACAGTCCCGCCGCCTTGCGCGTGTGCAGGTGCTCGGCGAGCACGCCGGCCGGATAGTGGATCGGCATGGCGTAGCCGGCGAACGGCGCCATCCGCGCGCCGAGTTCGACGTGCAGGGCATGGAGAGGCGTCTTCAGGATGACGTCGTCGCTCATGGGTTCCCCGATCGAGTTCAGGCGCCGGCAGAGCGCCCGCCGGGTCCGGCGGACGGTCCGATTCGGCGCCCCCTCTGTCGCGGGACCTGAGAGATTTCCCGCCTTTCGGCGGCTACCCCCGTCGGTGGACGCGAACCCGACGGGCGCGCGCCGCTTTCCAGAGCGTCATCACTTCAGCGGTCCTGGTGGCCTGAGCGTTTCCGGGGCGGTTGCGCCTTCGGCGCCGGCGGCTCGCGCCGACGGACTCTTCCGCGAAGTGTCTTCGACTGACGATGAGGGAGCTAGCCTGACGGCCGGGGCTTTGTCAACGCGCCGCTCAGCCGGCGGCCTTGCGCCTGTGGGCGCGCGGCGCGGCGGCGCCGCCGCCCTCGAACCCGACCGAGATCGAATAGACGTTGATCAGCTGGAGCGTCGGCATCGGGACCACGATCGGGTCGGCGACAATCCGGAACTGACCGGAGCTCGTCGCGTCGGCGGTCGCCTCGATCTTGTAGGTCTTGGAGTAGACCTGCTTCTTGGTGGCGTCCTCGGTCACGGCGATTCGCAACGGGACGCTGTAGGCGCCGGGAGAGCCGGCCGGTCCGATCACCAGATTGCCCGCGACGCCGATCTTGATCGCGGCCTGCCCGGGGCCGGCGGGATCGCACTCACGCGCGGTTTCGCTGATGTTGAACTGGTAGCGCACCGATGAATTCTCGGCGCCGCCGACCCGATAGGCCGAGCCGCCCTCGGCGATGTCAATCTCGGGACAATTGATGTCGGCCGAGACGACCGGCAGCGCCACCTGTTTCTCGGCCGGGTTGCCGGAAACCTGCGCCACGGGGCGCGGATTGGCGCCCTGCATCAGCTGCTGGGTCCCCGGATCGGAATGCGGCAGGAGGCTCTCGACGGAACTGCAGCCGGCGAGCGCGCCGAGCGTCGCCAAAGCGAGGAGCGGACGAACAAGGGTCTTGCGCATGGCGACGCCCACGGTCACGAGAAGAGTCGATTGGTCGGGTGTTACGGCGCCGCCGCGGTCAAGGCAATTGCTCGTAGGTTTCCTTGAAGCCGGACAGCGGCGCTGGCACGCCGACGCCCTGCTCGGGGGTCTGGAAGACCCCGAGCGTGGCCGTCTTGCCGGATTTCAGCTTGTCGATCAGCTTGTCGTCGAGCGCGAGCTGGGCGATGCAGCCGTTGGCGAGGCACTGCAGGAAGTTGAGCCGGCCCGCATCCTCGCCGTCGATTCTGAGGCTCACCCCGGCGGGCAGCAGAATGCCGAGCGGGGCGATCACGCGCATCAGCCGCGCCTTGCGGTCGGCCGTGTTCAGGATGATGACGACCATGGTCAGATTGGGCCGGTCCTGGTCGACGACGCTGAGCACGGCGGCGCACTGCTCGTAGGACGCTCCGGGCGGCGTTTCGCAGCGCGTCTCCCAGTCGCCGTGTTTCGTCCGAATCGTCCCTTGCGCGTGCGCGCCGACGGAGGCGCAGAGCGTCGCAGCGATCAGGCCGAGGCAGGCGACGAGGCGGGAAGATCCGCACGACCGTCTTGCGTTCATCGACGCCGGAATCCTTTTGTCATGGAAGGGGATCAGCCACGCCCTAGCAAGCGATCGCGCCGGCTGCAACCCGGTCGCTCGGTCCCAACGACTTCGGGAGGGTGGAGATGGTGGGCGCTAGAGGGATTGAACCTCTGACCCCTACCATGTCAAGGAAATACTTGCCTTTGTTTTTATTGATCATTTCGCTTTCCGCACGGGTTTCACACGTTTCGGCGTCGGCAGGAGGTCGCTCTTCCGGCTCTCCTCGCTGACGTCGAAGTGTTCGTAGACGCGGGCGGCGTTGTGGGATTTCCACAAGCCCGTGGCGACGAGGGCGCTCGTGTCGGCCCCCGTCTGGCGGCGGCGCCAGACGGCGTGGGTGTGGCGGAGAACGTGGAAGGCGGACCCTGGCGGCAGGGCGACGCCCGAGCGCTTTTCGGCGGTCGTCAGCATCGCGTAAAGCCGGCCGTGCTTGGCGAGGCCGAAGACGCGCTTTTTCGTCCGGTCGAGGTTCGCCATCGCCGTGACGACGATCGTCGGCAGGTTGACGGCGATCGGCAGGCCGTTCTTGGTGATCCCGATCACGGCCGAGCGCGCCTCGAGGTCGACGTCGCGCCATTGCAGCCGGAGCGCCTCGCTGAGGCGCGGGCCGCAGTAGAGCAGGAACGTCATCAGGGCGCCGAGCCGGGCGTCCGTCGCGGTCGCCGCGTCGAGCAGCGCGAACGCCTCGTCCTGGCCGAGGTAGACGACCCGCCCCGCCTTCGGCGCCGGCGGCCGGGCGACGATCGGGCGAAAGCCGGAATGCTTCAGGATCGCCAGCGTCGGCGTGTAGACGAGCCGGTTGTTCGTCTGGGGCTTGCGGTCGGGGCCGAGCACGGCGGCGGCCTCGTCGAGCGCGGCCTGGCCGATCGCGTCGACCGGCGTCTCGCCGAAATGCGCGATGAGCGGCGCGAGGAACAGCCGGCTCCGGCCGGACTGCATGTAGCTGATCGCGGCCTCGGCGAAGGTCAGCCGCCCGGCGGGCGCCCCTGCGCCGGAAAGGGCAAGACGGTGGGCTTCGTCTCGCCACGCGGCGAGCAGCTCGCGCGCCTTCCGGCGGTCGCCAGTCTGAGCGCTTCGGTCAAGGTAGACCCCGAATTCCGTCCCGCGGACCCGGTAATGCGGCGACCGGCCGGGCTTCGGCTCGACGAGCTTGTACGGCATCGCATGGCCTCTCTGAGCGCGTGGAGCGCGGCCTCATCAAAGAGCTTCGTCCGGCCTATTTTCAAGTAGGGGATGTCCTTCCCGGACAGGAATTCGGACAGCACGCGCGGGCTGACGTGGAACTCGGCGGCGACCTCGGCGAGGGTCAGCGGGCTGCTCATTCGAAGAGCCCTCCGGCCGGGTCCGCAGGCCTGACGATCGCCGGGTCTCCGGCGGTCCGCTCGAAGAGGCCGCCCGCGCCGCGGCTCTTCCTAGCTGGGTCAGCGGCCCATTCATCAAGTTCTTTCTTGCACGCAAGGGACTTCTGTTCGTCCCCGGCGATCTTCCAGACGATTGCCCACAAGGCATTCGCGCCACGGTAGTAGCGGGGAACATCTGGCATCGTGACGGAACAGAACCTGGCCAGGGAATCGACGTGATCCATCATTTCGAGGATCTCATCCCTCTCGTCGCGCGACAGGATCAGGTCGCCGACGCCGATGACGCTCTCGCGGCTCATTGGTCAAGACTCCGCGGCGAAATCTACGGGAGGAACGGCGCTTTCCCGTTCCACGATGCTCCGGAACAGCGTCCACGCTTCTTGTTCGAGGGCGGCGATTCTCGCGGCCTGCCCCGCCGGCGCCCGCATCCACTTCGCCGGAGCCGGGACGTCCGCCGGGTCGCCGGCGGTCCACTCGAAGAGGCCGAGCGCGCCGGCGCCCGCATCCACTTCGCCGGAGCCGGGACGTCCGCCGGGTCGCCGGCGGTCCACTCGAAGAGGCCGAGCGCGCCGCGGCAGGGGATGAAGGCGCAGGGCTCGGGTTTTTCCAGCACGAGGCCGCGCGGGCCGAAGAACCACGGCGAGCCCGATTTCGTGACGATCCCGCCGAAGGCGACCGCGCCGACGATTCCTCCGCGCGCGAGGTCCGCCGGCGGCGGACAGGGGACGCCGAGCTCGGCCATGAACGCGGCGGCCTCCTCGTATTCGTCGCGGGTCATCCCCTTGGCCGCATGGATCGCGAGGCGCTCGACGCCGGAAAAGTTCATGTGGCGAATCGACGCGGCCGAGCGGTTCTCGATCGTCTTGCCGCCGTGGAGGATCGCCCAGGCCCACGGCTGGCGGACGGAAAGCGCGAGGCGGGGCAGCGGGCTCATTGCGCGCGCCCGGCGCGAATCGCCCGGCACTCGGCGACGGCGTCGAGTTTGCGTTCGCCGAGGGCGCGGCGCTTCGGGTCGCCGGAGGCCATGTCGAGCCGGGCGCAATGCTCGAGCGGGCCGAACTTGTCCGTCAAGATCGCGCCGCAGCGCAGCGCCTCTGCCTTCTTCGTGAGCGCGATGTCGAAGTGGACCCACGAGGCCTTCGGCGGCTGTTGCAGCCATCGGCGGGCGACGCTGATCCGGTCGGCCATCGCCAGCAGCTCGTCGAGAGAATCGGCCCACATGTGGCACATCACCATGCGGCCGAAGGGGTGGCGGACGTCGTCGACGTAGACGGTCATTGCAGTCTCCCCGGCTGGACGACCTGTCCTCCGCCGCGCGCCGCGGCGACGAGGGCGGCGAGGACGTCGTCGAGACCCCGCTCGCCATAGGCGGCGATCGTCAGGCCGCCGCCGATGCCGATCATCGCCGCGCCGATCTGGCCGTCGTCGAAGCCGCCGCGGCGGAGGTCGCCGATCGCCGCGCCGAACACGGCCGCGAGCGTGCGCGCCTCGGCCGGGCTGGTCATGCGCTCAGCCACGGGCGGCCCCTCCGTCCCCGCCGCCGAGGGCGAACTTGTCGAGGCGGAGGCTGAGGCGGCGGCGCGCGCGGGCCTCGGCGAGCGACTTGCCCTTCTCGGCGTCGAACGTGGTCCGGCTGGTGACGCTGACGCCGACGCCGAACTGACCGTCGCGCTCGGCGACGCAGACGACCACCGGCAGGCGGCCGAGGCGGAAGAAGTGGGTGACGTCTTCGGGCATTCGTCCTTGTCCTTCTTCAGCCATCGACCTTCCCCCGCGTGAGCCAGTCGAACCGCAGGAGAAACCGCGCTTTCGCCTCGGCCGGCGGCAGGAATTCGAGCTTGACGTCCGCCGGCGCGGCCTCGACGCTCCAGGCGTCGTGGTTCTGCATCGCCTGGTGCTGCTCGGCGATCAGCATCGCCATGTCGGCCGCCTTGACCGCGTCGGGGATCGGGAACGGCAGCCCGAATCGGGCGAAGATCGCCGCCTCGACGCGGCGCTCGATCGCCTTGTATTGCGGCAGGAGCGTCTTCAGCGGACGCGAGACGTCGCCGAGGAAGGCTTCCGAGGCGTCGTGCATCAGGCCGGCGAGCGCGAGCTCCGCCGGGACGATCCGGCTGACGTGGACGCAGTGCTCGGCGACCGAATAGAACTTTGCGCACTGGCCGGCGAAGCGGCAGACCATCGACAGGCCATGCGCGATGTCGTCGAGCGTGAAGGCGCTCCGCTCCGGCGCGAGGAAGTCGAAATAGGCGCCGCTCCTGACGAGGATCGTCGGGCCGACGATCGTCCTGACGCCGTCGAGTGGGTCGGTCATTTAAGCTGTCTCCAGAAGCGGCGCGGGTCTTGGCGCGCGGCGGGGTTTTTCCGCCTGCGTCGCGGCCGGGCGGTAATTGGCGGCGACGAGGGCTTTCGCCACGACGGGCGAAACGGAATTGCCGCACTTGGCGATGGCGCTCGCCTGCGTCAGCCGCCGGCCGTCCGGGCCGGTCGAGATGTCGTAGGAATCGGGGAACCCCTGCGCGCGGAAAAGTTCGCGCGGGGTGAGCATGCGCATGCCGATGTCGGCGATGACCCAGGGCTCGCCGGCGACGGTGACGAGGCCGAAGCGGTCGCGGGTCGGGACGGTGTGGAGCGGCTCGGAGCACGGCAGGCCGTCCGTCTCGTTGCCGTAATATTTGATCAGGAAGGCGCGCACCTCGGCGCTGTGGCAGCCCTGCGCCGTGACGGTCGGATGCGGATCCTCGACGTCGCGCGAGCGCCGGTCGGACCCTCTCATCGACACGAGGCCGGCCGAGACGGAAGCGCAGTCGTCAAGCGGCGCTCGACGACTGGCGTCGGCGGCTCGCCCCTCGCCCCGGCCCTCTCCCCCGCTCCCGCGGGGCGCGAGGGGGACGACGACGGCGGCCTGGGTGCAGCCCTTCTGGACGATGGTCGAGACGGGCGTCCGCGCGTCATGGCCGACCATGCCGCCATTGTGCTG
Source organism: Roseiarcus fermentans (assembly GCF_003315135.1). Classification (GTDB taxonomy): domain Bacteria; phylum Pseudomonadota; class Alphaproteobacteria; order Rhizobiales; family Beijerinckiaceae; genus Roseiarcus; species Roseiarcus fermentans. The sequence goes on along the minus strand of NZ_QNRK01000059.1, from coordinate 11,027 downwards.
CGCCAGAAACGCGGCGACCAGGTTGATGTGCGCGCCGCCGCTCGTGATCGTGTGCGTCGGCTCGTTCGCGCCGTTGTGGGGCTTTTGCGAGTTCCGCATGGTCATGAGATGGGCGGCGACGAGGGCGTTCGTGTCCTTCGTCGAGGCGCAGATCGTGTGCAGGGGCGCGTCGGCCGGGCGGTTCGCGCCGCCCTGCTGGCCGTAGGAGACGATCGGGGCGACGAGGCCGGCGGCAGGCGTGGGCGCCGGTGACGGTCTTGAAGGGCTCGCCGATTCCCTGGCCGCGAAACTCTGCGCCGGCGTGGTTGATCGTCACCACGAACGGCTCGGCGGCGTCGATCACGTAGCGCTTCACGCCCTTGGCGATCCGCGCCATCGTGGCTGAAGCGAGCGGGCGCTTGACGCCGACCGTCTTCGCCTCCGCCGCGGTCAGGAAGATGCTCGGGCAGGGCAGCGCCCAGTCCAGAATTTCCGCCGCGGTGCGCCACGGCGCGAGAGCGCCGCACTTGACGGCTTCCGACTTCGGGTCGCCGTGGGTCGGCTTCGGCCAGACGATTTTTTCGCCGTCGCGGCGCGCGATCAGGAAGAGGCGTTTTCGGATCGTCGGCGCGCCGAAATCGCAGGCGCGGAGTTCCCGGTGCTCGACCCTGTAGCCGAGGCGCCTGAGTTCCCCGATCCAGCGGGCGAAGGTCTCGCCCCGGCGGGCGGGGTCGGGCTTCTGGTCCTCGCCCAGCGGTCCCCAGGTGCGGAATTCCTCGACGTTCTCCAGAAGGATCACGCGCGGCCGGACCTGCTTCGCCCAGCGCACCACCACCCACGCGAGGTCGCGGACGCCGCGGCTGACGGGCTTGCCGCCCTTGGCCTTGGAAAAGTGCTTGCAGTCGGGAGACGCCCACATCAGGCCGACCGGGCGGTTTCTGGTCGCGGCGACGGGGTCGACCTGCCAGACGTTGGCGGCGAGGTGGATCGTCTCGGGATGGTTCGCCGCGTGCATGGCGATGGCTTCGGCGTCGTGGTTGATCGCGATGTCGGGCGCGCGCCCGAGCGCCATCGCGATGCCGAGGCTCGCGCCGCCGCCGCCGGCGAAGCTGTCGACGATGAGTTCTCCGATCATTGGGCGTTCGCCAGTTCGATGAGGACGTCGGCGTGGCAGGGCGCGCCGGGGGCGCACCAGCAGGCGAGGTTCTTGCCGGCGAGCTCGGCGAGCATCTCGCGGCCGGATGCGCGATGGCATTCGAGGCGGCGATCCCAGATCTCGCGATAGGCCGAAACGGCGTCCTCGGCGGTGATCGCGGGAATGTGGCGGCCCGCGCTCTCGAAGGCTGGAGCGACCTTGTACGGGTTGCCCCACTTCGACGGCCTCGCGACCACGACGGCCGCGAGGCCGTTGACCTCGCGCGACCATCGTTGCAGGTCGAAGCCGCGCTTGCGGCTGAGCTGGAGGCGGACGGGCGCGGTCATCGGGCCGCCTCGAAAGGTCGGCGTCCCGCACCCTCACCCTGCCCGCTTCGCGGGCTCTCCCGCAAGGGGAGAGGGGCGTCCCCCATCTCGTCGCGGGCGGCGAGCATCACGAGGCGCTGGTGGATCGTGCGCTTCGTGCGCGGGTGGCCGAAGCGTTCGGTGGCCGCCGCCGCGATCCGCGTCGTGCCGAGCCCGTCGACGCGCAGCCGGGTGATAAAGGCGTCCTCGTCCGGCCCGAACGGCTTGACGATTTTTCCGTTGCGGATCGCGACCGTCGTGCGCGCCGGTCCCGGCGCCTGGAGGCCGGCGACGTACATGAACGAGCAGACCGCGCTCGGGTGCTTGCCGATCGCCTTGGCGATCGTGCACGATTTCAGGCCGGCTTCCGCCATCTCGACGATCCGGTCGCGGTCGTGGTCGGAGAGGCCGGACGTGACGGCGACGCCGGCGACGGTGTGCGGGACGGGCGCGTTCATTTGACGGTGATCTCCACCGATAGGTTAGCGAAGTTGCGCGTGTCGACCTCGACGGTTTCGACGTTGAGGCGCGCTTCCTCCTGAAGCTCGAGCAGGACCGCCTGCATGCGCTTCTCGGCGGCCTTCACGAGCTTCTCCTGGCGGGGCGTCATCTCGCCGCCGACGAGGAGGGGATGGGCGTAGAGCTTCATCGCGCCGGCCTCATCTAGAAGGGGATTTCGTCGTCGATCTGGGGCCCGCCGAGCGCCTGGCTGCGCGTCATGCCGGTCGCGCCGGCGCCGGCCGCCGGGGCGACGTCGCGGGAGCGCTCGTCGTCGTCGATCGGCCGGGCGGCCTGGGTCGTCAGAAGCAGAATCTCGCCGCGGAAGGCGGAGAGCACGACCTCGGTCGTCCAGCGGTCCTGGCCGGAAGAATCCTGCCACTTGCGGGTGCGCATCTGGCCCTCGACGAAAGCCTTCGAGCCCTTCTTCAGATACTGCTCGGCGATCTTGCCGAGCGCCTCGTTGAAGACGACGACGTTATGCCACTCGGTCTTCTCCTTGCGGTCGCCGGTGGTCTTGTCGCGCCAGCTCTCCGACGTGGCGAGCGAGAAGGTCACGACCCGCTGGCCGCCGGCGCTGGTCCGGACTTCGGGATCCTTGCCGAGGTTGCCGATCAGGAGAACCTTGTTCAGTCCGGACATTTCTGGGGGTCCTTTCATAGGGGGAAGGCGGAGTGTTCGGCGCCGTCGAGCGCTCGGCCGGCGCGGCGCTTGCCGAGGCGGTTCACGCGGACGACCCGATCGCCATGGAAGCCCTGGCCGCCGGCGAGGTTCAGCCATTGGCCGTTCGGGGTCTCGTGCAGGACCTTGCCGCAGCGCCGCCAGTCGGGGTCGTCGTGGTCGCGGTCGAAGACCGTCGCCCACTCGCCGTGCTGCTTGAAGAAGAACGGGACGCCCGCGCTGGCGCACTGGTCGCGAAGGCCGCGCGCCCAGTCCGGGTGCATCGGTCGCGCGCCGGGGCCGCTCTCGCCGCCGGCGATCACCCAGTCGAGCGTGCCGCCGCCGTGGATCAGACCGACGTCGACGCTGCCGAGTCTCTCCCCACCGGCGTTCCGCGCCTCGGCGTCATATCGTCCGCGAAGCGCGTCAAGCCACATCGTGTCGACGGCGTCGATCGGCCAGTGGGGATCTGGGTGGCCGCCGCAATCTTTGAAGTCATCGGTGTCCTCGCCGATGCGATCGAGCCGGACCGGCCCGAGCAGCGGCTCGCAGCTCACGAACCGCACGGCCGCCGGCGTCGCGAGCAGGTCGGGCACGCGCGCGTCGGCCTCCTGCTGCCGCTCGGCCGAGACGCCGAGCCAGACGTTCGGCAGCGGCCATGCGCGCAATTTCAGGTCGTCGGGCCGATCGATGTCGCCGACGGTTTCGACCGGCCAGTCGTCGCCGGGCGCGGTCTTCCGGTCGAGCCAGAGATCGACGCACTTTCGCGCGATCATCCGGTCCCGCTCGCCGGACGCCCATTCCCGCATGCGCCGGGAGCGCTTCGTGAGCACGAGGAAGGAATGGGCGGGGCTCAGCGCCATCACCGCGAAGACGAGGTCGATCCATGCGTCCGGCACGGCCTCGTGAAACAGGTCGCCCATGGAATCGACGAAGACGCGGCGCGGCTTTCGCCATGCGAGCGGATCGAGCAGGGCGTCGTCGGACAGCCCGACGCTTCCCGTCCAGACCGGGTTTCCGTTGACGGTCCGCGTCGTGCCTTCGTAGTGCGGCGTCTTCGGGTTGCCGTCGAGCAGGCGCGCGGCCTGGCGCATGGCGTAGCAGTTCGCGCAGCCGGGGCTGACGACGCTGCAGCCGACGATCGGGTTCCACGTTGCGTCGGCCCATTCGATGGCGGTGGCGTCGGCCATGGCGGGACAGTCCTTCTTCTGGCGTTTCGGGCCCTCACCCTGGCCGCTTCGCGGCCTGTCCCTCTCCCGCCATAGGGCGTTCGGAAGAACGCCCGTCTTTCGACGGGCTATGGCGGGAGAGGGTGGGTGTTCAGTCGTGGAGGCCGCCGAGGTCGGCGACGGCGGCGACCGGGGCGGGCTCGGGCGCGAGGCGGTGGAAGCGGCCGTCGAGAAATTCGGCGAGCGGGCGCAACCAGGTGTGCAGGCCGGCCGGGTCTTCGTTCAGGCCGGCGTAGCGGTAGAGGACGCCGCGCGAGACGTTGGCCTCGATCGTGCAGAAGCCGACGATCGCGTAGACGTGGCCGGTCTTCGCGTGACGCCAGAGCGAGCCCTGCGGCGGCTCGGCGGCGCGGGTCGGGCGAACGCCGCTCCCGGTCGTCGGAACGGGAGGTTTCTGGCCGGGCGTCGGGCCGGGCTTCGGCTGGTGGCCATGCAAGACAGTCATCGGGTCACTCCCATCAGGGCGCCAATCTGGTCGAGGGCGACGCGCAGGCGGTCGGTCAGCACCGCGTCGGCGCGCCACGGGGTGGCGAGCTCGGGCACGAGCGCGCGGCAGTCGCGCAGCGCCCCGCCCGCGATCACGATTCTCACGACGAGCGGCCATGCGTGCGGGCCGACCCGGGTCTCGGCCGCGCGCAGACGGTCGCGGGCGTGGAGGGCCGCTTCCGACTGCGGCAGGCCGGGGCGCGGGCCGAAGGCGCCGCCGGGGCCGCCGGCGAGGTCGACCGACTTCGGGCCGACGATCTGCGCCCGATGGTGCGTGCGGCGCAGCGCCTCGCCGGTGAGCCAGCGGATGTCGTTGAGTTTTGGATCGTGCGGCGCGAGCACGCGGTTCGCCCGCATCAGATCGAACGGCTCGAGCAGGCGGCGGCTGCGCCCCTCGCCGCGCGCGAGGACCGCTCCGGCCTCGCGGGCGCGGGCGCGCCGCTCGGGCGTCGCGTCGACGGGGTGATCGGCCGACGCGGCGGGTCTGGTTCTCGCCGCCTTGCCGGATTTGCGGGGCTTCGCGCTCACGAGTAGGGGTTCTCCTCGTTGTCGACGTCGGCGGTCGCCGGCCCGGGCCGGGGCGTCTCGCCGCGCAGCTCGCGCGCGAAGGCGACGATCTCGGCGATCATGAACGGCTCGTGGTTCGCCCAGAGGATCCGGCCGGACTGGCCGCGGGCGCCGTGGGCGGCGCGCAGGTCGAGCGTCGGCGAGCCGTGCGCCTTGATGCGATCGAGCAGAGCGCGGGCGCGTTCCGTATCGGTGGGCGGGCTGGACATGGGACCTCTCGCAAGATAGGCGTTTGTGAACCCTCACCCTGGTGCTTCGCGCCTGTCCCTCTCCCGCAAGGGAGAGGGAGGGGTCAGACCCTCAGAGGCATGATGACGACGAGGAGGCGGCGGCTGGTTTCGGACGCGCCCTCGGCGGTCAGCACCGCGGGCGAACCGGGATCGTTCATCGCGAGGCTCACCAGCTCGGCCGAGAAGGCGGCGAGCGCCTCGAGCACGTACTTTGCGTTGAAGCCGATCGTGACCTCGTGGCCCCTGACGTCGGCCTCGATCGAGGTCAGGGCCGATCCGGCGTCGGGGTTGTTGACCGAAATCTCGACCGCGGACGTCCCCAGACTCGACCCGTCGTCGAACACGAATTTCGTCGCGTGCGCCTTGGTCTCGGCGACCGGCAGCGCGAGGTCGATCGCGTCGCGGAATTTTTCGCGGTCGACGGTCGCCGTGGTGGTCGCCTCGGCCGGGATGATTCTGGCGTAGTCGGGGAACGTGCCGTCGATCAGCTTCGTGGTCAGCGAGCACGCGCCGATCGTCAGCCGTATCCGTTCGGGCGAGAGCGCGATCGTCGCGACCTCGCCGTCCTTCGCTTCGCTCGCGCGCCGGGCGAACTCTTTTATCGCCGCCGTCGGGACGATGACGCTCGGCGCGGCCTCAGAACCCTTCGGCATTGGCGTCGCGGTGCGCGCGAGACGGTGGCCGTCGGTGGCGACGAAGCGCAGATCCTCGCCGGTGAAGTGCCAGTAGACGCCGTTCAGATAGTAGCGCGTCTCTTCCGACGAGATGGCGAAGGCCGTCTCGGCGATCATGCCCGCCAGAATCGCCGGCTCCAGCGTGAATTTGTGGGCGAAGTCCCTGGCGCCGAGGCGCGGGAAATCGTCGGCCGGCAGGGTCTGCAGCACGAAGCGGCTTCGGCCGGAGCGCAGCGTCGCCTTGCCGTCCGACACCTCGATCGAGACGAGGGCGTCGCCCGGTAGCTTTTTCAGGACGTCGAGCAAAGTCGACGCCGGCAGGCAGGCCGCGCCGTCGGCGCCGCCATCGACGGCGAGGGACACCTCGGCCTCGCGGTCGAGGTCGTCGGCGACGATCGTCGCCCGGCCGCCCGCGACCTGGACGAGGACGTGGGCAAGGACGGGGATGGTCGAGCGCGCCGGCGCGACGCGCGCGACGGGCGCGAGGGCTGCGAGCAGCGGCTTGACGGGAGACGTGAGCTTCATCGGCGTCACACGCCCCGATCGGCGTCGACGTCGGCTTCGGCGAGCTTGAGGTCGGCGAGCTGGTGGGAGAGGCCCAAAATGGTCGACTTGTAGCGGGCCTCCATCGCCTTCGATGCGTCCGCGGCGTCGCGCCAGAAGATGGCCGAGGCTTCCGCCTCCTTGACGCGCTGAAAGAGGTCGGCGCGCTCCTGCTCGACGAAGGCGAGGCGCTCGCGCAGCCAGGAGACGACGTTCTCGGAGGGCTCCTGCGCGTCGGGGTGCGAGGCGAGCGCCGCCGCCATGCGGCCGGCGGCTTCGGCGCGGGCGGCGTCGATCGGGGTTTCAGCGCCGGGGCGCGTCGCGGAGAACGCCGCGGCGCGGGGGTTCGGGCCGCGCCGGGCGGCCAGCAGCTCCGAGGGGAGCTTTATGCGCGGCGCGTCGGCGGCGAGCGGGGCGGCTGTGGGTTGCTTCTTCGCCATGGCGGAAAATCCTTGTGTTCGAAACTCGGATGGGTTCGGCGTTGCGGACCCTCACCCTGGCCGCTTCGCGGCCTGTCCCTATCCCGGCATAGGGCGTCCGGAAGGACGCCCGTCTCTCGACGGGCTATGGGGAGAGGGGATCGCGGCGGCGGATGGTCAGGAAGAGGCTTCGGGGGCGCCTTCGAACGCGTCGAGCCCGGTCTGGGTCGCGGCGGTGGCGAAGTCGGTCGCGACGCGGCGGCGCAGAACCTCTTCCCATTGGTAGAGCTCGTAGAACCACAGCACCGCGCCATCCTTCAGCCGGTAGCGCAGGCGGGCGACGATCGAGACGAGGCCGCCGTCGACGAACGCCGGCAACCGCAGCATGAAGAGGCCGGGGATGTGCAGTTCGCCGCCGGCGGCGTCGCGATGCTCGGTCTCGAAGGTCAGCGAGACTTCGCCGGTCTGGAGGCGGACGGCGTTCTTGACCTTCGAGCCGACGTTGACCTCGAGGCCGCGGGCGAGGTCGACGAGATCGGTCGGGACCGCGAAGCGCGTCTTGAACAGGGTCTCGAACTGCTCGCGCTCCTGGTCGGTCGCGACGGAAAGATCGGCGATCCGGTCCTCGACGAAGGCGGCGAACTCGGCCTGGCCGAACGGCTTGCCGTTCAGCTTGATCCACTCCTCGAATTCGGGCGTGACCGGGAATGAATATTTGGCGCGGTGCTGGCCGAAGCGCGGGCTTCCGGCCTTCTGGTGATAGTCGAACACGGCGAGCAGGTGCGGCTCGGGCCAGCGGGTGCGGGCGAACAGGACCGAATGCGCGTCCTTGTGGCGATCGACCAGGGCGATGAAGCTGGCCAGCGTCGTCGCCTGCGCCGTGCCGGTGCGGCGGGCGGGGGATTCGCGCCACTTCTCGAACTCGGCCTTGAGGTCGAGGAACTTCGCCTTGTCGCCGTCGAGGATCGCGACGGGGACCTGGTTCGGCAGGCCCGGGTCGGCGATCAGCGCCGGCAGTTGGGAGACACCCAGCGTGATCGCGCCGGCCGCCTGGGCGGCGAGGCCGGCGACGAGCGCGGTCGTCTCGCCGATGCCGCGGTCGACCGATCCGCCTGGCGGGACGGATGCGGATTTCACCTTGTCGTCGTAGGCCATGGGGTCAAAAGTCCTTTCGGTGGGGACGGGAAACGGAGGGTTCGGCGTTGCGGACCCTCACCCTGCCCGCTTCGCGGGCTGTCCCTCTCCCGTGAACGGGAGAGGGGAGTGCGGATCAGCTTGCGGCGTCGCGCTTCGTGGGCGAGGCTGCGTCGCGCGGGCCGGAGAACATGTCGGTCTGGCTGGGGTGCTGGAGGCTGAGCCCGCCCTCGGCGGCGAACAGGGTGGTCGAGCCCACGCCCTTTTCCTCCGGCAGCTTGACGGTCGCCTTCGGGCGGATCTCGATCCGGTCGCCGGCGCGCTGCAATTCGAGCGTCACGGTGAGGCTGGCCTTGGCCTTCTCGTCGGGCGAGGCGTTCAGGGCCTCGAGGCAGTCGGCGAGCTTCTGGTCGAGCCGCTCGGTCAGCCGCCCGCGGGCGCAGAGTTCGATGACGGTGCGGAAGTCGCGAATGATTCTGGGCGGGCTCATGGATTTGACCACCTTTCGTGGACGCCGGAATTGAGGAGGAAGCGGACCGTCTCGGGCACGTCCGGGCCGAGGCCGCCGATCATGCCGACCGCGCGGACGAGGCCGCAGGCGACGAGGTTTCGGGTCTCCGGGTCCGCCCCGTGCGTCTCGACGGCGTCGGCGACGGCGGCGAGCACGCGGGCCGCGAGGTCCTCGACGGCCTCGCACTGGGCGATTTCGGGCAGGGAGAGCGGCGCGGGGCGTCCTTCGACGGGATCGGGATGAGGGCTCATGCGACCCTCGCTTTCGCCGCGCGCTTCTCGGCCTCGATCGCGAGGCTTTTTCGGGCGTTCCGTTCGGCGAACTCTCGCGCGCCGCGCTCGGTGAACCGGTCCGGCTTCAGGACCGCCGTGCCGACGCCGAGCAGGTCGCCGCTCTCGATCGCGCACAGAACGATCGGCAGGCCGTCGATCCGGTGGAAGTGGACGATTTCGTCGGGCGCGGCGCTCATGGGGAGACCCCGGCGACATCGGCGTTGCGGACCCTCACCCTGGCGCTTCGCGCCTGTCCCTCTCCCGCCAAAGCCCGTCGAGAGACGGGCGTCCTTCCGGACGCCCTGTGGCGGGCGAGGGTGGCGCGCACCTTCTGGCGGCGGAGGATTTCGAGGGCGGCGGCGAGGCCGGGGGCGGTGAGGGCCCAGCGGGGGTTCTGGCCGTCGGCGTCGGCGGCGCGGTGCAGGAGGCCGCGGCGGGCGGCGGCGTGCAGCGTCTGGGTCGCGTGGGAGCGGGGGCGATCGCCGGAACGCCACGGGCCGTGGCCGGTCGGGCTCGTCAGCGGATGGGCGAAGGCGTCCTCGAGGAGGGCGAGGCAGGCCGGGTTCAGGCCTGCGAGGGCGTCGCGGCGGCGCCAGTGGCCGCAGGCGTAGACGGCGCCGGTCACGCCGCATCTCCGCCGGTCGCCGAGGCCGGGCGCAGCGCGCAGTCGGCGGCGTTGAGGCGGCGGACGCGCAGGTCGATGCGCCCTTCCGGGGAAGCCGAGGCGGCGGCGATGGCCGCGTCGATCGCGTCGACGGCGGCGAAGCAGCGGTCGGCGAGCGGGGCGTAAGCGCGGTCGCCGCCGGTCGCCTCGATCGTCGTGGCGTGGGTGGCGAGCGTCTCGAGCTCGAGGGCGACGAGGCCGGCGTTCCCGAGCCGGCCGGCGCTCAGGAAACGGCGGGCGTCGCTGCGGAGCAGGAAATAGGCGCGCAACGACCGGTCGAGGTCGGACCGGCCGGCGTGGGCTTGGGCGGCGAGGAAGGCTTGGCCGGCGGCGGGGCCGCCGGGAATCGCGGAAGCGAGCGGGATCATGCCGAAACTCCCTGTCTCATCGGGATGCGCCCGGCTTGCGCGGGGCGGGGAAGGGCTGCATGCTGGCGCGCGCTGGAAGAGGGGCGCGCGATGGCTGGAAAATGTCCGAACGCCGATTGCCGGAGCGAAGTCGGCCGGCTGGTGTGCGAGAAGGTTCCGGTCGTCGAGGACGGATCGGAGGTCGAGGCGGGCGTCCTGTTGCTCTGCCCGCACTGCCGGACGATTCTCGGCGCGGCGATGGACCCGCGCGAATTCACGGACGACATGATCCGAGAAATCGGGGAGAGGATCGACCGGATCACGCGCTGATCCCGCCGAGCCGCGCCAGAAGGTCGTCCAGGGCGATTTGCGCGCGGTTGAGCGCGGCGAGCGCCTCCTGCTTCGCGCGGACGGCGGCGGCGAGCGCCTCCGTCGTGACGGCGGCCGGCGGCTCCGGCCCGTCGCGCAGGGCGATGCCGAGCCAGGCGCGAACGTCCCCGTCCGAACGCTGAAACCGCCGGCGCATCTCGCGGCCGAAACGGGTCTCGTGCATCGGGAACACGTCGTTTTCGGCCGCCCAGGACCGGAACGCGACGTAGAGCGCGCGCGCCGGGACGCTCGTCCCCGGCGTCACGCGGACGCACGCCGCGATGAAGCGGGCGATGGTGTCCGAGGGGGCGGCGGAGGGTGTGTGCAGGCCGGCGAGGAAGGCTTGGCCGGCGGAGGCCGGGGGGCAATCGGGGGTGGGCTGGAGCATGGCGGCCTCGTCTCGGCGCGCCGTTTCCGTCAGCGCGACCAAGGCCCAAGAATACGCAACGGATTGTCCGTGTCAATACAGAACGGATTATTTTTTCGCGAGGCGATACGCACGTCCGCCCGACCAAAGGCGTAGGGCGCGGGACCTCGGCGTCAGGATCGGCGGAAACGGGCGGCGATCGGCACACCGCGCCGTCGACCTCATGGTTGCATGAGAAAGCGGGCGGTTTCAGCCTGTCAAGGGGCGACGCCGGCCTTCGGCCGCGCGCGAAGCGCGCCCTTGACAGGCTGAACCCGCCCGCCAGAACGCCGCCATGAGGCCGACGGCGCTTCCCGCGCGGGTCAGGTCCGGAGCGCCGCGCAATGTTCCCGCGTCCGGTTGTGGCAAGCCCGCTTCCGTTACGGAAATTGAAAGCTGATTTATTTTTTCACAGCCCCTTGACAAGTGGGGGGGGGGTGGGGGGGGGGGTTATAACAAATAAAAACTTGTAAGCGAGCTTGCAAAACGGGGCCCAAAGGGGGAAAAAACCGGGGCGGGGGGGGAAAAATGGCAGAGGG
>NZ_QNRK01000058.1 GCF_003315135.1 Roseiarcus fermentans | reverse complement strand
CATCAATAGTGAGAATTCTGCCAGATGCAATTCTCACTATTGATGGATATTGCCGAAAATGTTTTCAAATTCTCACACCAAGATGGCTCCTGACACCCGCTGTGCACACGGCGCCATCGCTCCGCTCCGTCGTATAGCTCGCGCCCGAGTTCGTTGTAGTTACGCACGCTAAACGCGGTTGGGTCGCCCACGGCCCGATCGCCAGGAGGACGCCATCCAGGCGAAGCCAGTTGGGTGTCGCTATCCAATGCTCTCCGCCGCCTGGCTAGCCGCCTCTTCGAATAGCGCCAGCAGCGCCGACGGCTTGAAGGGCAGGCCAGCCACGACCGCCTTCGCCCATCGGACGTACTCTCGCTTCCGCTCGATCGGCCACAACGGCGGGCTCTTCGCCAACGCACGCAAGTTGCTCGTCTTGTCCGCAAGCTGGATCACCGAGGCGATGTCGCTCTTGTGCGGCGCGCTCTCGATCTGCTTGTCCTTGCGCTCCTGCTTTGGCAGTGACTTGTCGTCGGTTACTTCAGCGACGAGCGACGCCACCGAATTGCCGAACAAGTTTGCGATCTCGTTGATCGTGACTCCCTGGTCTTCGACAACGTCGTGCAGCAGGGCGGCGACGACAGCGTCGGGTTTTCCTTCCGTGGACACGGCGACGAGGTTGGCGACTTCGATCAGGTGATTCACGTAGGGCTCGGACGCATCACCTTTGCGGCGCTGGTCCGTGTGTTTGCTAGCGGCGAAGTCTGCCGCCTTCATGATGCGTACGACGTCGTTCATGCGCGCCTCCATCCGACGATGTTCATAGGTCGGAGTGCGGAGAACGCACCCGGAATGTTGGGTCGGAAACCTTTATGTGCATGACTGTCGGCAGTGCGGCGCCTAACGCACCGACTCGCGTCCGTCCAAGACGGCCGAATGCATGACGTCGGCACGATCGCCTACGGCAATCCTGATGGTGATGTCCTGAGTGGGCGGACCCCGATCGATAGCCACGACGAACGAGACCGTTGAGCCGGATTGCGGTCGTTGGCCGAACGCGCAGGCAGCGCCAGGAGCGGGCGTTCGCGTATTGCCCACTCCCATCGTTGCTGCGCCTGCGACAATTCTCACAAACAAGTGCGAAAGGAAACGCAGCCTGAAGGAGACCGATGCGGACGCGGCGGGGTCAAGCGGCGGGAGCAGCCCACGACCCCGCCTCTCTCAAGAATTCGCACCCCTAGGACTCGATTATAGCGACAGCCCGGGTCCAGCCCGCCGACGCGCGTTCGATCTTGGCCGGGAAGCAGGCCACTGTGAACCCGGCCGACGGCAGCGCTTCGAGATTGTGCAGCTTCTCGATATGGCAATATCCGATGTGCCTGCCCGCCTTGTGGCCTTCCCAGATAATCGAGGCATCGTGGGTTTCGGCGTAGCGCCTGGCGGTGTGGACGAAGGGCGCGTCCCAGCTCCAGCCGTCGATCCCCGTCACGCGGACGCCGCGCTCGAGCAGATAGAGCGTCGCCTCCGCCCCCATCCCACAGCCGGATGCGACGTAGTCAGGGCGGCCGTATTTCGCCCCGGCGCTGGTGTTGACGACGACGATCTCGAGCGGCTTCAATTCATGCCCGATCCGATTGAGCTCGGCCTCGACATCGCTGGCGGTCGCGACATAGCCGTCCGGGAAACTGCGGAAATCGAGCTTCACCCCGGGCTGGAAGCACCATTCGAGCGGTACTTCATCGATCGTCCAGGCGCGCTCGCCTTCGTTCATCGTCGGATGATAGTGCCAAGGCGCGTCGAGATGAGTGCCGTTGTGCGTCGAGAGCACGACGCGCTCGACCGCCCAGCCCTGTCCGTCCGGCAGATCCTCTTTCTTCAGGCCGGGGAAGAACGGCAGGATCTGCGCCAGGCTCTGCTGGTGGTCGATGTACTCGATCTTCGGGCCGAGCCCGGGCGGATCGGCCGCGACGTCGTTCTGCAGCGGCGCGGAAATGTCGATCAGGCGGCGAGCCATCAAGTCCTCCCTATGAAGATGTCGGAGCCGACGGTCAGTCGGAGCGCAGCACCGTGTTGCGCAGGGCGCCGATCCGGTCGACGATGAGTTCGATCGCGTCGCCGCTCTCGAGAAAGCGCCCGATCTCCAGCCCGCAGCAATTGCCGACGGTGCCGGAGCCGAACACTTCTCCCGCGTGAATCGTTTCGTCCTGCGACGCGTAAGCGAGAATCTCCTCGAAGGAAAACAGCATCTCGCGCGTGTCGCCTCTGGCGCGCGTCTCGCCATTGACGCGGACCTCGACGTTCAGCGTTTGAGGATCGCCGAGTTCGTCCGGCGTCACGATCCAGGGTCCGAGCGCGTTCGAGCCGTCGAAGCTCTTGCCTTTCGCCGGCCCGAGACGGCCCTGCATTTCGGCCGCCTGCCGGTCGCGGGCGGAGAAGTCGTTGAAGATCGTATAGCCGAAGATGTGCGCGCCGGCCTCCTGCTTCGGGATGTTGGCGCGCGTGCGTCGGGTCACGATGGCGATCTCCAGTTCATAGTCCATCACCTGGCTGTATCGGGGCCACCGCACGGCGGCGCCCGTCCCGACGACGGTCAGCCGGTTCGTGATGTAGTAGATCGGCAGTTCGCGATAGACGGCCGGCAGGTCTTCCAGCGGCTCCCGCATCACGGCCTTGAAGGCTTCGACGCCCGTCGCCCGCAGCGCCTGGACCGCCCGCGCGCCGCGCGAGGATTGCCGGATATGCAGGGCGAACGACATCGCGTCGCGCATCTGACGCGGCTCGGGTAGCGGCGCAAGGAACTCGACCTGCTCAAGATCGCGCCAGAGGTCGGCCTCGCCGCCGCGCCGGTCGACGAGCGAGCGCGCGAGATCGAGGCCGACTTCGTCGGCGTCGACAAGCGAAAGCATCGAGGCGAACGGCGCGCTCGGGGCGCCGGCGCGGCGCGCGGCGGCGTCGAGGTCGAACAGCCGCTCGCCTTCCGCGTCGACGAGGCCGACCTTTGCCGCGTCTCCCATCCGATAGGTCGCAAATTTCATTCGATGGTCCCCTTGCATTCCGTCTCAAGATATACGATCATAGTTTTTATCGATAATCAAGACACTCATCGACGATCGGCGGACAGAGGAGGAAATCATGGGTGCGTCGCGTGAATTTGCATTGGTAGCGGCGGCGGCAGTTCTCTCCTGCGCCGCCCTCTCGGCGCACGCCGCTCCGATCAAGCTCAAGATCGCTTGCACCGCGACATCCGACTGCGCCTCGGCGATGGTGGCGCGGGACGAAGGGATCTTCGCCAAGCATGGGCTCGACGCCGACCTGACCCTGATCGGCATCAACACCAACATCCCGCCGGCGATCGCCTCCGATTCCATCCAGATCGGCGGGCCGACGGCGACGGTGTTCCTTCAGGCGGTCGACGGGGGGCTCGACCTCGTCGCCGTCGAGGGCGCCTCGATCATGGACCCGGTCGCCAACGGGGCGATCGCCGCCGTCGCCCGGAACGGGGTGACGATCAAGGACGCCAAAGACTTTGTCGGCAAGAAGGTCGGCGCTCCCGGCATCGGCGCCTTCCTGCACGTCCTCTTCCGCAAGTGGCTGATCGAGAAGGGCGTCGACCCGAAGAGCGTCAACTTTGTCGAGGTGACGTTCCCTACCATGAGCGACGCGCTGAAATCCGGCTCGGTCGACGCCGTGCTGACTGCGGAGCCGTTCGTATCGCGCATCAAGGCTGCGGGCGTCGGCGACGTCGCGGCGCGCTACGCGGCGGAGCTTTCCCGCAGCGAGCCGATCATTTCCTACGTCTCGACGCGCGCCTTCGCCGAGAAGAATCCCGACGTCATCAAGGCGTTCCGCCTGGCGATCGAGGAGGCCGCGCCGATTGTCAACTCGGATCGCGAGAAGGCGGCGGCGGCGATTTCGAAGTTCACCAAACAGCCGATCGAAATTGTGCGCCTGAACCGCCCCAATCTCGCGACGCCGCAGCTTAAAGGTTCTGAGTTTGCGTGGTGGGTCGAGACCATGAAGCAGCAGGAGATGCTGCAATCCGCGCTCGACCTGAACACGCTCGTCCTGCCGTGAGCGAGGCATTGCTCGCCTCCGCCGAAACGCTGACCGAGCGCGCCTCGACGCTGGTCGAGACCGACATCATCTCCGGCGCGCTGACGCCGGGGGTCCGGCTCGGCATCGCCGAGACGGCGGCGCGCTACGGCGTCGGCGCCACGCCCTTGCGCGAGGCGCTGTCGCGGCTCGCCGCCCGCGGCCTCGTCGACGCCGTCGGCAAGCGGGGCTTCCGGGTCAAGGCGGTGTCCTACGAGGACCTCGCCGACATCATTCGCATCCGAACCACGATCGAGCGCGAAGCGTTTCGGCTCAGCATGGCGAACGGCGGCGGCGAATGGGAGGCGGGCGTGGTCGCCTCCGTCCACCGGCTCAGACACTACGCCCGGGTCAATCCGCGCGGGCTTGTCGAAGGCCAGCGGGAATTCGACGCGCTTCACAAGGCGTTCCACACCGCGCTCATCGCGGCCTGCGGCTCGCCGCGCATGCTCGCCGCCCATTCCGATCTCTACGACGAAACCTATCGTTACCGCAGGTTGATGCTCGCGAAGTTCCGCGACCCCGAGGACTTTTTCGCCGCGCACGACCGCCTCGCCGATTTGGCTGTCCGGCGGGCGCAACGTGAGGCTTGCGCGGCGCTCGAGACCCACATCGGCTCGACGCTGGGCCATGTCTACCCCGAAGCGGGAGCGAGCCCGGCATGACCCCTGCGCCGCTCATCGCCTTTCGAAGCGTCGACCTCGCCTTCGGCGATCATCTTGTGCTTGGCAAACTTTCGTTCGAAATCGGGCGTGGCGAGATCGTGTGCGTCGTCGGTCCGTCAGGATGCGGAAAGACAACGGCGCTGCGGGTCGCCGCCGGCCTGATCGCCCCGACGCGCGGCGAGGTCGCTTTCGCCGGCGCGCCGGTCAGGGCGCCGCGCCGCGATGTGGCGATCGTCTTCCAGGACTATTCAAAGGCCCTGCTGCCCTGGCGCACTGCGGCCGGAAACGTCTCCCTCGCGCTGGAGGCGATGGGGACGCCGCGAGGCCGCCGGCGCGAGCGCATCGACGCCCTCCTGAAGCGCGTCGGTCTCTTCGCCTTCGCGGACAAGTATCCTTCGCAGATGTCGGGCGGCATGCAGCAGCGGCTGCAAATCGCCCGCTGTCTCGCGCAGGAGCCCGCCGCATTGATGATGGACGAGCCGTTCGGCGCGCTCGACGCGATGACGCGCCAGAGCCTTCAGGACGAAATGCTCGAAATCGCACGCGCGACGAAGGCCACGATTTTCTTCGTCACCCACGATCTCGAGGAAGCGATCTATCTGGGCGACCGCGTGGTCGGCCTCATGCCCCATCCGGGCCGCATCGGGATCGAATTGAGCGTCGATTTGCCGCGTCCGCGCGATCAGGTGACGACGCGGGAAAGCCCGGAGTTCCTGCGCTTGCGACATAAACTCTACGACTTCATCCACGCTTCTGAAAAGGGGGGACGGCCGTGAACCTGGGCCGCGCGCTAGAGCCGTTTGCGATCGGGCGCGATCGCCGCAGTAGGGCGGGGCCGGCGACCCCGCCGGCGCGCTCATCAAGCGCGCCCTACAACGCGAGTCGACCTCATTGCAGCGCGCGCTAGCCCTCCCCGCGGCGCTCGTGGCCCTCGCCGAAATCGGGGCGCGCGCGCACGGGCCAAGCGATTCGATCGCCCCGCCGTCGGCAGTCGTCAGCGCGCTGCTTGAAGCGCTTGCCGACGGTTCGCTCGCTGGCGCGACGCGCGACACGCTCGTCAGCGCGTTCGGCGGCCTTGCGATCGGCGCCGGCCTCGGCCTCGCTCTCGGCGTCATGCTCGGCAGCCTGCGCCCGCTCGACCGTCTGCTGGAGCCGACGATTGAACTCATGCGACCCATTCCGTCGGTCGCGGTTATCCCGATCGCCCTCGTCGCGCTTGGCTTTGGCTATCGACTGGAAATCGCGATCGTCGCCTTCGCCTGCGTTTGGCCGCTTCTCTTGCTGACGCGCGCGGCGGTCCGCGGCGTCGAGCCGCGTCTGATCGAGGTCGCGCGCGCCTTGCGTCTGAGCCCGTTGCAGCGCACGGCGAAGATTGTCGCCCCGGCGGCCTTGCCGCGCATTTTCGTCGCCTTGCGTCTCGCGGCCGGCATCTCTCTCGTGGTCGCAGTGACGGTCGAGATCGCCGTCAATCCGCAGGGCCTTGGCTACGGCGTCATGACGGCGGGGCAAGCGCTCCGGCCGGACATGATGCTGGCCTATGTGGTGTGGATCGGCATCGTCGGCTTCGCCTTCAACGCCGCCCTTGTCCTCGCGCAGCGACGGCTGTTCGGAAAGGCGGCCGGCGTCGAGGCCGCCCGATGAGCGCGCTCGCCTGGCGCGCGGCGAGTCTCGCCGTCGTCGCGGCGCTGATCGCGCTCTGGGGCGAGATCGCCGCGCTGAAACTGATCTCGCCGGTCTTCCTGCCGGCGCCCGGCCGCGTATGGGCGGCGCTTCAGCATGGCCTTCTGCGGGCGGACCTCGGCGAGAAGCTGATCGGTACGGTCAGCCACATGCTCGGCGGCTGGGCCGCGGCCTCGATCGCCGGCGTCGCCCTCGGCGCGCTGATCGGATCGTCCCGGACAGCGCGCGATTACATTGCGCCAACCCTCGAATTCCTGCGGCCCCTGCCTGCCTCGGCCGTCATTCCCGTGGCGATCGCGCTCTTCGGCCTGACGCCGGAAATGGCGCTCGGCGTCATCGCCTTCGGCTCGATCTGGCCGGTGCTGCTCGCGGCGATCCACGGCTTCGCCGCGATCGAACCGCGGCTCGTCGAGGTCGAGCGCGTTCTCGGCCTCACGCGCTGGCAGCGGATCGCGAAGATCTCGCTGCCCTCGGCCACGCCGGACATCCTCGCCGGGCTCCGACTCGGCCTCACGGTGTCGCTGATCCTCGCGGTCGTATGCGAGATGATCGCCGGCCTCGACGGGCTCGGCCAATGGGTGCTGCTCGCGGCGCGGGCCTACAAGTCGGCCGACATCTTCGCCGGCGTCGTCCTGCTCGGCGCGATCGGCGTCGTCGCAAATGCCGCCATCTCTGTGGTCGAGTCGCGCATGCTGAGGTGGCGTTCGACAAGCCTCTCCTGAACAGCAGGACAGGACGCGAACCTACGCTCCAGGCGGACTCCGGGCCTACAGGTGACACCAGGCAAGGCCCGCTTACCTGCCCAGTTGCGACGTTCGCGGTCGCGACCCGCGACGACCCGCTCAACGTCGACTCTATCCGTCTGTGGCGCAAAGACGCCGTGATAGTGTAGATGGGGACAAACGCACTATCTGCCCCGGGGCGCCAGGTTACCAATTCCGACACACTGCAAAGACTTGACGATCTCAGCTCGAACCCTTGCCCGTGGCCGTGCCAACCCGCTGACGAAGCGATTTTACTTTGCTTCGGTATTTGGATCGGTGGCGTGTTGGATAAGCGTGACCGGCAAGTGCGTCAGATAGGCAAACGCGTGCGTCAATTGACCGATAGACTGTGCGGCGAATGTGATCGGGGTGGTCGGCGCGGTCGGCGCGGCGGCAACTGGATCGGTGGCCGCCTGAGCGGCCGGTAATTTCACCGTCTTCTCTGGCTGTTCCGGAGAAAGCGGCTGTTTCGGAGCCTCGGCCATTGCTCCAGCTGTGGCCTTCCCGCTCTTCGCAACAATTTTTCTTTCTGACTTTTTGCTGGCATTGGGCGCCGCCGACAAGTCGATCTTCTTGGCTGGCGGTTTTGCGGAGTCTACCTTGATACCAGACGTCGCTACCGCCTCCGCGTGCGGCTTTGGCTCTTCGCCCGGAGATGTCGACTCGGCCGAATTGGTCGATATTTTAGCGATTGGCGTCCCGTCTGGCCTGACCAAGCCGCTCGTGCAACGGGACAACGGAAATTGGGCCCTTCGACCCGGGAGCGGACGGCTTGAGGGCGAGGCCCGCGCCGGCGAGAGCCACGAAGCCCAATGCAAGCCCCAAAGCCGCGAGTCTCCACCTTCGCGAACGAACGTGTGTCACCTCTCCGGTCTGATCGTGATGTTGCCCACGAGTGTCGCGCTGGTCCGCCTGTCTGCGCTCCAGCGATCCGTCGGCGCCAAAATCGTCAGCGTTGTCATGTGCGTTGTCGAAGTCGGTCGTTTGCTGAGGCTCCGCGGCAGCTGAAGGTGACGCGGACACGATCGACGCAAACGGTGAGAACGGTTGGGGAGCGAAGGGCGGATGCCCCGAGGTCTCAAGCAAGCGCTTCAGTTCGGCCAGCATCTCTTCCGCGTTCACTTGTCGCGTCATATCGGCGCCAAGGCGGCGGTCGTACTCCTCCTGTCCGTTTTCTTCGGTCCTTTGAGAGCTCATCTCACACCCTTATTCCCCTTCATGCGCGAAAGCACTCCCGACGAGGGGGCGATCTATCGTCGTCGGGTCGAACCATTCCAGGGAATGTCGGTTATACTGATGACGCCCGAGAAATTAAATCATGGAAGAAGCTGCTGAGACGCCTCGCGCGCGGGGCGTCATCCGCGGGGTGGCGCGCGAAGGGAGAACAGGCGATCCTGGCGCCCTCATGAAGTCAACGTCGGAATCATCGACCCAAGAAGTGCTCGCAGGTCTCGTCGAGCGGGTCACTTTCCACAACGCCGAGAATGGCTTCTGCGTGCTCCGGGCGAAGGCGCGCGGACATCGCGATCTGGTGACCGTGGTCGGCCACGCCGCCGTCATCTCGGCCGGCGAGTGGATCACCGCATCCGGCGAATGGATCAACGATCGCGCCCACGGTCAGCAGTTCCGGGCGCGCTTTCTCAAGACCTCAGCGCCGAGTTCGATTGACGGGATCGAGAAATACCTGGGCTCCGGCATGATCCGGGGCATCGGGCCGGCCTACGCGAAGAAGATGGTCAAGGCCTTCGGGGAGAGGGTCTTCGACGTCATCGAGGCCGAACCCGAGCGGCTTCGCGAAGTGACAGGCATCGGCGCGGTTCGGGCCAAGCGCATCACGGACGCGTGGGCCGAGCAGAAGGTCGTCCGGGAGATCATGATCTTCCTGCACAGCCACGGGGTCGGCACCGCCCGGGCGGTTCGCATCTACAAGACCTACGGCGCCGACGCCGTGCGGGTCATGACCGAGAACCCCTATCGGCTGGCCCGAGACATCCGGGGCATCGGTTTCAAGACCGCCGACGCGATCGCGATGAAGCTCGGCATCGAAAAGACCGCCATGATCCGGCTGCGCGCCGGGATATCGTACGCGTTGACCGAGGCGATGGATGAGGGTCATTGCGGGCTGCCGACGGATCAATTGATCCCGCTCGCCGAAAAACTGCTCGAAGCGCCGAAGGAATTGATCCTGACGGCTCTCGATCTCGAACGCTCCGAGGGCGCCGTGATCGCCGACAAGGTCGGCGACACCGCCTGCATCTTCCTCGCAGGCCTCTACAGGGCCGAGCAAGTGATCTCCGATCGGCTGATCCGCCTCGTGAATGGCAAGCTCCCCTGGCCGTGGATCGACGAAGAGAAGGCTGTACCCTGGGTCGAAAAGCGCAGCGGCCTGCAGCTTGCCGACAGTCAGCGGGCGGCGATCCGGCTGGCTCTGACTGCCAAGGCGCTGGTGATCACCGGCGGCCCGGGCGTCGGCAAGACGACGATCGTCAATTCGATCCTCAAGATCCTTGCGGCCAAGGGCGTGCGGCTGTTGCTTTGCGCCCCGACGGGTCGCGCAGCCAAGCGCATGACCGAAGCGACGGGCGTCGAGGCGAAGACGATCCACCGGCTCCTGGAGGTCGATCCCAAGAGCGGCGGGTTCAAACGCAATGCCGAAAATCCCCTCGATTGCGACCTGCTCGTGGTCGACGAGGCCTCGATGGTCGACGTCATGTTGATGCAGGCGATGATGAAGGCGACGCCGGACAACGCGGCGCTACTCATTGTCGGCGACATCGACCAGCTCCCCTCCGTCGGACCCGGGCAGGTCCTGGCCGACATCATCGGCTCTGGCGCAGTGCCCGTGGTGCGCCTCACCGAGGTGTTCCGGCAGGCCGCGGCGAGCCGGATTATAATCAACGCTCACCGCATCAATCAGGGCCTGATGCCCGATCTCAGCGCGCCCGCTGGCGACAGCGACTTCTACTTCGTTCCGGCCGAGGATCCCGAGAATGCCGTTCAGCGCATCCTGGAGTTGGTAAAGACCCGCATCCCCAAGCGCTTCGGCTTGAATCCGATCCGCGACATCCAGGTGCTTTGCCCGATGAATCGCGGCGGCGTTGGGGCGCGTTCGCTCAACATCGAACTGCGGGCAGCGTTGAACCCCGCTGGCGAACGCAAGGTCGAGCGTTTTGGCTGGACCTTTGCGCCGGGCGACAAGGTCATGCAGATCGAGAATGACTATGACAAGGAGGTCTATAACGGCGACATCGGCTATATCGTCGACGTCGATCCCGAGGCGGGCGAACTCGTGGCGAGCTTCGACGGGCGCTCGGTGACCTACGCCTTCGGCGAACTCGACACACTGGTTCCCGCCTACGCCACCACCATCCACAAGAGTCAGGGCTCCGAATATCCCGCCGTGATCATCCCGGTCATGACCCAGCATTACCCAATGCTGCAACGAAATCTGCTCTACACCGGCATCACCCGCGGCAAGCGGCTCGTGGTTCTCGTCGGCCAGAAGAAGGCCATTGCGATTGCAGTTCGCAATGTGTCGAGCCGGCGACGTTGGTCGAAGCTCGACGAGTGGCTACGCGTCGGTATCGATCAGCGTGGGGTTCGAAAGCCGATCAGCATCGCGACAATCTGAGCGAATTGGCTCCGATGGGGCAGTCCCCGCGTCGACCTACACGCATGGCGCCATCGCGAGGCCGGGGGCCCCGGGGTTTATTGCGCTTTGGCCGCAGGAACCTCTGATTGTGCAGATGACGACGAAGGCCATTGGGCGCTGGGCGTCAGGACCTCAGTACGATCCGCGAGACAGTTCCAAATTCGAGGTCACTGCATTCGGGGGGGGTGACCGAAACTCGACTCAACCCATCACTCGGATTTGCGAGGCCAGCTCTCTCGGAAAGTGCGCGGAATCACGAAGGCGACGGCGAGGGGCGGCGGGAGTCGATCACCGTCATTGCGATCCCTGACGCCGAGAATTCCAACTCAAGCCAGGAAGCGCCACGACCCTCGAGCACGTCGGCCATTCGGTGGGCCGTCGCGCCGAAGCCGACCACTTCTCGGCAGCAATTGGAATGCTGATTGATCGGCGATGAGTTGTGGTGCGGTCGCCCCGCGAACTCGTCCGCCCGGCTGGTGCTCCACGCATTTGCCGGGCGCTTTTCTTTTGGCGCGTATGATTGCGCGCGAATGCTGGCGTTCCGAAAGGTCCGCTGCTAGCGTCTCGAACAGCGCCAACTTGCGCTCGGGAGGGATGGTGTATGCGTGAATCTTTTCGCCGTATCGGTTCGGCCGCAGTGTTTGCGCTGGGCTTCGCGCTCGCCGGCTTGAGCGTCGCCAATGCCGAAAGCGTCATGAAAGAGTGCGGCGCCGATTGGCAGGCCGCCAAGGCGGCGGGGACGACGAACGGCCAGACCTGGCAGGAATTCCTAAGGTCGTGCCGTGCGCAGCATCAGGGCGGCGCTCAGGCCCCCGCCGCAGCGCCTGCAGCGCAAGCCGCTCCTGCGCCGGCAGCGCCCGCGCCTACGGCGGCCGCCGGGAAGTCCGCCAAGGAGTGCAACGCCGAGTACGCAGCGAACAAGGCGGCGATCAGATCCTCAGGTCAGAAGAAGGCCGACTTCGTCGCGGCGTGCCGCGCGGGCAATGAGACGATCCCGCAGGGGGCTGCCGCCGCCCCGGCTCCTGCGCCCGCTCCTGCCCCCGCGCCCGCGCAGAATTCCGGATCGATGTTCCCCTGGCAGCAGCCCGCTTCTGCGCCCGCTCCGGCGCCGACGGCGCCGGCGTCGACAGCGACTCCGACCGGCGCGGGCCAGTTCGCGTCCGAGCAGCAGGCCAAGTACCGCTGCCCGTCAGACACTGTCGTTTGGGTGAACACAAGCTCCGGCGTCTACCACTTCCCCGGCACGCACAACTACGGCCACACGAAGGAGGGCGCGTATATGTGCGAGGCGGATGCAAAGGCGGCGGGTGATCGAGCTGCCAAGAATGAGAAGCACCCGTAAGCCTGACGCTCAGAGCGCAGCCCGTGAGCTGCGCTCTCTCACTTCCCGTCTCTCGTTAGCCGCTCAAGCTCCTCTATCGGGTCGACGTCGTCAGCAGGCCGCGAGCGGTGCCGCCTGGGGGGTTTGTTTCGATCACTGAAATCGGCGTCTGTCGCCATGCGCGTCGCGGTATCGAGACGACCAGGTTTGCCTGGGACTCTACCCAGGATCGCGTCGGCCATCGACCGAAGCCAGGCGAGCATCATTTCGGCTCGAGCTCCCTGATTGCAGGTTCAAATTCTATCATTGGCTGCCCGGCGTCCCACATGCGCTCGAAATGCGCGTCGAATTTCGCCGCCGAGCCGGCGTTCCGGATGACGATCAAGTCGTTGTCCTGGGCGCGCTCGCCGGACGTTGAGAAGTTTGCCGAGCCCGTCCGCAACACCTCGCCATCTACGCTGTACGCTTTCAGGTGCATGTAAGGGCCGCCACGTTTGATCCGAACGTTATCGGACAGATCGCCGAGCTTAACAAAGTCATGGCGTTCGCGCGGATCGAGCACGATGCGAACTGCGACTCCACGATGGTCGGCGTCAGTCAGCGCGTCAATGATGATGGGATCGGTGAGGGCGTAGGAGGCGAAGTCGATCGACTGTTTCGCGGCGCCGATCAATTGGACGTCTATCGCGTCAAGCCGCTCTTCCGGCGAGAAGTGGACTTCTTGCGCTCCGGCTTGAGTGGCGCCGAGCACGGCGAGTACGCCGGCGAAAGCAAGTCGACCAATCATTGCCCCTCGAATCCGAACCCAAGCGCCGCGCCGCCGATCTCAGGCGGCCGATCCATCACCACGAAGGCAGCGCGTTCAAGGTGCGTCATGAACCGCTTGGATCCAATCTCAGGCATGATCTCGTCGCCGTTTTGGACGCGCTTGCGGCCCGAAAGCGCTGGGCATTGGCGAGCGCATCGGCGACATCGCGCAATCAGCGGCGCAATGGGATCACGTTTCCTTTGTCGAGGAACGTTCGCATCCCTTCCTCAGCGACGGTCCGCTCGAATTCGGCGAAGGCTTCGTCGTCGCTCGCAAACAGGTCGTCCCAGACAATGGACGTTCTGGCGGAATTGACCACCTCCAGCGACCACTCGGTTTCGTGCTCAAGCCGGATGATCAAGACCTCTACAGTGACGCCGTCCTTCTTCACGATCCGTGAAAGCCCCGATTTGACGATCTTGGGGTCCCGCTCGATCATCGCCGCCTCCAAATTCGGGGCAGTTCTATTCGACAGAGCAGGCGTTTTCCAGACTCTTGCCGCGCTGCCACGCTTCGCGGCTATATTCGGGGCGTCGAGGAGCTCGCAAATGCGCTTGAAGAAGCCGACCCGCGCCATAATCGATCAAGTGCGGATAACACGCGAGGGAAACGACGCGATTATCGACTATGCCGACGCCGGCATTGCGGGGACGCGTGTCACTATCGGACCCGACATCGCGACCATGACGGACCGTGAAATCATCGACCTGTTCAACGGCATCCTCGCAGCTCAAGAACGTCTCCTGGCCGACTGGGACAAGACGGTCACCGAAGAACCGCCGGGGGAGAAACAAATCGATTATCACGAAGATAGCGGTCAATGGGTCCCGCGCGGCGGCGTGCTCCGCTGCATCATCGACGATGGCGGCCCTGAGGGAGAGGTCACAATTCATATTGACGACAAGGAATTGTCACTCGCCGAATTCGGCCGGATGCTGAGGGTTCATGCGGGTTGGGGGATGAGAATCGCGTTCGTGCCTGAGGAATTCATATCCGAGAATCCAAAGGTCGAAATCCGAAAGCCCAAGCGGCCAAAGCGCTGACGCGGCGCCAGGCGCAGGCTGTCTGTCGCCAAATCCGAGAGGCGGACCGACGGGCCGCGCGGCGGGGCCATACGGACGCCTGCCGTCACGCTCGGAGCTGGTATCCGCGGCGCCTCTTGCGATCGAGCCATTTCGTGAGCTCGATCTGAGCGACCGGACGGGACGGGTGCAGGTCGATGCGCTCACGCCCTGCGCTCCCGATGCGACCCCACCGCCGCACAAGCGCCAAGTCCTCGAAGAGCGTCGGTTCGATCGACAGGACGTAAAATCGCGCCATGTTCCGCGCGCGGTCGACCCATTCGAGCACGAGAACTTGAAGAAGGGTCGGGTTGTCCGCGTCCGTGGCCATGGCCCAAAGCTAAGGCGCAAGAACGCCGTCGCGTCCAACGAATGATCGGAATCGATCGCATCGCTCCGATTCAGAATTCGAATCGATAGCAAGTTGGCAGGGGTCCGAACACGGATCGGCGTTGCACCCCCTGACTTCATCGATCAGAGGGCGTCGATCTCGGCGGACGATTCACGCGCCGCGTTTGTCCGCGACGAAAAGCCGCCTGGAAATTCGCGCCGCCGCCCGCTTCGTTAACTTCTCGCGTAGCCGGGGCGGCAGACGATGACCGATCGAAAGGTGCTTGCGCCGGCGTCGCCCGCGCTGCGGCGCGACGTCTCCTGTCCCACGTTCTTTCGGCAGGCGAAGCGCGTCAACAAGCATCGGGTGTCCCAGAAGACCATCGAGCGGCTTATCGGCGAAGGTCTCCTCGGCTGGGGCAATGCGAGTCGAACATTCGTGGTCCTCACCGAACGTGGACGAGCCCTGAACGGGGATTAGATCTTCGCGCCGTCGCCGCCTTCACTCGGCTCATCGCAAAGAGCGAAGAGCCATGGGAAATGAACGAGAGGCCAAGGCGCGCCTACCGCTATCGCCGCCTCCGCCGCAAGGGTCCGTCGCAGGCTCCCGCGCGTTCCGCGCGCCCTTGCGGCGGAGGCGCCTCGCGGTGCGGCCGGCCGGTGAACGCAGGAATGCATGGAGAGGCCTGAGAGGGCCGCCCTGCGCCAATCAGGAGACAATCCGATGAAGGACCCTCAGCGAGAGGTTGAAGAACTGCGCGCCGGCGTCAACTGCGCGACCGTGCTCGAGAAGGCGACGCCGCAATGGCTGCTCGATCGCAAGGAAAGCTCTAAGCGCTGCCTCAAGTATCGCCGCGGCGCAGGCGAAATCGTCATCGTCACGCATGGCGGGGCAGGGTGGTGGGACCCGAACAGCGACGCGAAGGGCGACGTCTTCCGACTTGTGCAGCACCTCGAGCCGAGCCTCAATTTCGGCGAGGTACGAAAGATGCTGAGGCCGCTCGCCGGGATTCGACCCGATTTCACGCCGGACGATCGCGCCCGAGACAGACGGGCTCCTCTCATCCCGATCGCTCAAAGATGGGCGCGCCGGCCGCGCCTGCGGCGCTGCTCAGACGCTTGGCGCTACCTCGCGGGCAGGGGACTGACAGAAGAGGTCCTGACCGCTGCGGCGCTTTCGGACATTGTCCGCGACGGCCCGCACGGTTCCGCCTGGTTCCCGCATCGCGATGCCGCAGGCCTCGTCGTCCACGTCGACGTCCGCGGCCCGACCTACAAGGGCTCCCTGACTGGCGGCAGCAAGGCCCTGTTCATCTTTCATCTAGGCAAGCCGTTGCGCGGGAGCCGCTTGGTGCTTGCCGAGGCGCCGATCGACGCCTTGAGCCGCGCGGCGATCGAGCGCCTGCGCGAGGACACGATCTACGCCGCCACCGGCGGCGGCATGGGACCCGGCACGATCGGCGCGGTCGAAGCGCGTCTTCTCGCGCTGAAAGGCTCGCCGGACGGGCTCCTCGAGAGCGCGACCGACGCCAATCCGGCCGGCGATCGCTACGCCGCCCGCCACGAGGCGATCGCCCGAGATATCGGCGTCCTGTTCAAGCGCCTCCGGCCGCCGATAGAGGGCGGCGACTGGAACGACGCGCTGATCGTCTCGCTCCAAGGAGAACGCCCCAATGAAGCATGATGAGGGCATCGCGCGGGTTGTTATCCAAACAACCCTAAAGGCGAACGCATCACGAACGGCGGCTCAAGCGGCGTCGCGCGAGGTTGAGTGATCGCCTTCCAACAGGGAATTTGGGGGCGCGCCGAGACGCTTCTGCTAGGTTTCCGGCGACCAGAACAAATGTTTTCAGGTTTCTCTTAAACTCGTGGCGCAATGGCGCGCGCCGAGCCTGGGGTCTCTCCAGGTGCCGACCTGCGCCCGATCGGGTGCAACGCATCGGCGAGTTAATCCCCGGCTCGGAGAGCGTGCAACGACGTCGCAGCAGGCGAGAGGTACCGAGCTTGCCTGTCCTGTCACATCCAACGCATGAACATATATCGCGGGTGGGTTTGAACGTACACCGATTGCCGTGAACTCGCACCTCGGTTTGTTTAGTCGCTATGGCGGCTAATCTAGGGTTCCTTCCTGCGAGATGGGAATTTTCTCTCGGCGGCCTTGGTCAGCGTCTCGTCAAGATTCCTGGCGTTGAGCAAGACCAGATAGCGGCCAAGCCGCACGAGCGCGGTGGCGTCGGCCTCGCTGTAGTCATCTTCAAGCGTCTCTGACTTGCGGAAGACACCGACTGTCCCTTCTATGTCAGTGCCGACAAGACGGACGAGATCCCACCATCGGCATTCAGTGCTATCCTCGGAGCCTTTCTTCGGTATAACGCACTCTAAATCGACCTTGGTTAGATTCGTAGGCCCCCTGGTGCGGCGATAGGCGTCGAGAGTGTTTTTTGCGGTAGTCCTATCGGGTATGAGTTCAACGATTCGGTCTAGAGTAGCTTCGTCGAGTTGCTGCGGCTGGAAGTAGAAGAACTGTTCTCTGGCATTGTGTGGATGGGGAAAGCCGACGATGATAGCATCTGGTCCAAAGGAGAGTGAAGACGGCAGAGATAAAGCAACTTTTGGGGGCTCCGGTGTCATGATTCTGACAATCCCGGTCTCAAGCCCGGTGACGTCGATGGCGCGCATGACTTCAGACAATAGTCCTTTGTTATTTTCATCAGCCTCAAGGCTCTTGCCGCCGTCAGAGATGACTATCAAATCGAGCTTCCATTCCTCGCCTAATTGAAAGCCTGACCAGGGCACGAAGGTTGGCGAGGTGCCGCGCGCGCTTGCATCGGCGTTCTCCAACAGTTTGAGGCCGAGGTTATCACGAACGCCCCCGTCGACCAGCGTCATGCCGATCTCGCGCACGTCGGACGACGTAGCGAGAGGTTCGGGATTGACGGTAAATATGGCGTTAGTGCGTAGCGCTGGAAAAGCGCCCGGGAAGGCCCCCGATATGGACACCCTCGTGGCGAGGTCGCCCAATCCATCAATCGTGATTGCCTCGCCGGTCCTGAAAAACCTCGAGGTTGTGGGACCGGCCAGCAGATAACCGTTGTCGGTCGCGCCGACACTGATGCCGCGTGAGATATCGGTCATCGCGACGATCAACGCCGGCGGCTTGGCGCTGGCACTCGACGGCGACGAGAGCAGAACACGGTGAACGATCGCGGCCTGTACGTCGCGGCGGGAGAAAGCCCCAAAGGGCAGAAGCCAACGCGGCAGGTTTAACGCGGAGAGGAGTTCGCGCTTGAAGCGAAAGCGTCCATTGATCACCGCTTTAACAAACTCGGCGGGATCGCCGCCTTGGGCGATATACGCGCCGATTATGGATCCGCCGGAGACCGAACTGATATTGCTGATGGGTATTCCTCGCTGATCGAGTTCCATCAGAACGCCAGCATGAAGTAGTGCCGCGCGATAGCCGCCGCCAGAAAGGGCGAGGCCAATCCTAAGATCGGCGGCTTGAGAGGCGACTTTGACGGGCGAAGCGACATGGCCCGTAAACGGCAATGGAGCTGGTTCCATTGCGCGATCGAGGACACCTAAGAGCACCCAACAAGCGATCAGCCAAGCGTAGACTTGTGGAATTGAGAAGGCTCGTAGGAATTGGCCGCGGAAAGCTGGCTTGCGATGGCTACCGCCGCGCCACGCGAAAACTGTGACAAACCCTGTAGTCACGAAGGCGATGCCGACTGAATCACGCAACGCCGAGTACGTGCCAGCAAGCCACAGCCAAGCGAGCAGGATGAGGGGGGCGAGCGCAACTAGGGCATAGCGAATAACGAGTCGCATGCCGACTCCAGAATGAGATTGTGGCAACAAATTCTGTATCGCGAATTGCTCCGCGGATGAAACCTGCTCTTTTGACTTTTGACGACGCGTCCGAGAACCGGCGTCCGTTCCTGTCGCAACCGTCGCGTCCCCCAACGACCGCAATCTGACCACCGGTCTCGTTGGTCGTACCGGCGATCGGTTTCTCTGCGCAATTCAGGCGGCCATCTCGGCTGCACCCTCAGAGACCTGATGCGGTGAATTAGGACAGAAAAGAAGCCGATCTCGCATAGCCGGTCGCCGCCGCAAGGGTTCGCCCGATCGAGCCGCTTCGCTGGGCTCTCACGGGCCGCATGCGCGCCCTTGCCCCGACGACCGCTATACGAGGGCGGGAGCTCATTCAGGAACAATTCCGTTCCGGAGGATGAGTCACATGCGAAACTTCCGCAGCAATCCCGCGCAACGACGCGACCACTATCAGGAACTCACCGACAGGATCATCGCCGCGCTCGAGGCCGGTACAGCGCCATGGCGAAGGCCGTGGGACAAGGCCGCATGCGGGGGCGCCACGGCGCCGGTCAACGCAGCCACCGGCCATCGCTACCGGGGCATCAACCTCTTCGTCCTCGGAATGTCGCCGCTCGCTTTCGCGTCCAGCGACCCGCGCTGGTGCAGCTATCGCCAGGCGTCCGCGCGCGGCTGGCAGGTCCGCAAGGGCGAGAAGGCGACGCCGGTCTATTTCTACAAGCCGATCGAGATCGAGGATAAAACGAGCGATGGCGGACGGGAGACGCGGCGCATCCCGATCCTGCGCACATTCTCGGTCTTTCACGCTTCCCAGATCGACGGAATCCCAGAACTTGCGCCTGCGGTGGCGACGAAGGCCGTGGGCGAGCGAATCGAGGACGTCGAAATCATCGTTCAAACAAGCGGCGTCCCTGTCCGTATCGGCGGAGACCGGGCGTTCTACAGCCCGACTTTCGACTTCATCCAGCTACCTCCGGACGAAGCTTTTCACAGCCCTGAACTGCGTGCGGCAACGCTTTTCCATGAATTGGGGCACGCGACCGGTCACGTCAGCCGATTAAACCGCGATTTGAGCGGCGGTTTTGGATCGACGGCTTACGCCAAGGAAGAACTTCGAGCGGAATTAGCCTCATACGCGATCGGCTCCATGATCGGATTACCTTGCGACGTTCCCAACCACGCAAGTTATCTTCTATCATGGATTGAAGTGCTTAAGCAAGACCGCCGGGAGATCTTCCATGCGGCGGCCGAAGCGCAGCGGATCGCCGATTACATCCTCGCCTTCCACCCCGACTACGCCGAGAAGCCCGCTGACCCCATGGGCGACGACGACGATGCGTCGACGATCGTCGCTCCGCTGGCCGCTTGAGGGGCGGGCGCCGCGTCCTGAGCGTCACAGCCTGCGAAGCTGATATCGGACGCTTCGCTTCGCCCAGCGCTCGCTGACCTTTGCCCTCTTCGCGGGCTCAGCGCAGGCGGCGACAGACGTCGCACTCAACTATCCATCCTCGAAACTGCGGGCGCTTCACACGATTGCCTTACCCCAATAGGAAGCTCGATCCCGCATGCCCAAATCCAAAGCCACTGACATGACCGCGGAGCAGAGGGCGGCGCTCAGGGCCTACGCGCTCAGCAACGGCCGATTCTGGAAGCGCCGCCTTTGGGCGGCCTGGATCAATGGCGCCGACGCGAAAGAGCGGGAAGGGTCCGTCCTCCGTCAGATCCGCAATACCCATGGGCCGTCGCTCCTCACGCGCATTGGCCTTTCCCACCTCGACTGACCCTCACCAAAAAGGACGTTCAGCATGCCCGCGACAATCGTTCTCTCCGCCTATCCCGGCCGCTGCACCCCAGGCGGTCGTGAACTCGCCCTTTCAATCGGTGTTGCCGTTCCGCAGCGACGCGTAGAAGTCACTGACCTCGTTAGCGTCATCGAAGCTGTCGCCGCTTTTGGGCGCGACGTTCAGGCCGCAAATCCCGCCGCGAGCTTCGAAGTCTCAACGAGGGTCGTGGCCGGCCGGAAGCCGCACGGCTTCGACGCGGCCGATAAAGTCGACGCCTTCGGCGGGCGGGTCTTCCTCCGTTCCGACGTCGACCAGTCCGCACTTCACCGTCGCCTCGTCGATCCCGCCGCCGCAGTCGATGGTGCCCGGGCCCCGGCGTTAGCCCAGTGACCGCTCCCTCCTGGGTCATGCCCAAAACCAGGCTCTTCCTCGTCGCCTACGAAGGAGCCGACGGCAGGCCTTACGCCGTCGCCCTCTCCGATCACGGCGTCGCGGCCCGGCTCGCGCGCCGATTCGGCGGCGAAGTGATCGACACCCTGGTCGACAACCACGCCGACATGGCGGCCGACGTCGACTCCGGCGAAACCGAATGCAAGGGAGGTTTCAGATGAGAACCTACACTGTCGAGGTGACGTGGCGCGTCTCGGAATACGCGCACTTGGTCGTCAAGGCCGAGACGCCAGAGGCTGCGAGGGCGAAGGCTCTCGAATGCTGTGAGTCCGGCCTCCCAAGTAAGTCCAACCGGGCCGAGGATCAGGACGGCGACATCCAGATCCTCAAGGATCCGGAATACGACTACGAGAGCAATCTCGGCCGTGATCGCGTCACTGGCATCTGGGAGGGCGAGGAAGCCTATCCGAACAACGCCGTCACGCTCCCACTCCCGACGACGCCGGAGGAAGAGCTCGAAGCGGCGATCGAGGCGCTGCTTAGGGGAGTCGACGCGTGCCTGAGAATCGGAACAGCGCCGCATGCGGTCACAAGGCCAGCAGAGGCGATTCGTGAGGCTTTCGCCAAATGGAAGGAGGCGCGCTGATGCCCGAATATCGCGTCGAATGGTGCGTCGACGTCGAGGCCAACGATCGGCAAGAGGCCGCCCGCCTCGCGCTCGCGATCCAACAAAGCGGCGATTCGATCGCTGAGCGACGTCTTCAATGTCTGGGGCGAGGATGATCCCGACGATCCGACCCCGGTCGACCTACCGGAAGATCGGATCGGACGGGTCGACGAGGTTTCCGTGGAGGCCAACACCCGCGACATCGGGCTCGCGATCTCCAGTTTTCCGAAAGGGCGGACCTTTTCGAATCATCACGAGAACGACGATGGCGGAACCCTCGATCCCGTCGCCGACGCCGCGATCGAGGCGATCGACGCCTCCGATCCCAACAATCTCGTCCTGATGCTCGATGGCGGACAACGCCTCACCGTCCGCATCATCGCCAGCGCTTGACAGGAGCTTTTGCGGCCTCGTTTCCGCGGTTCGATCCGCGGACCAAGGGGCGAGAACGCCTCTGACGAGAGAGGACGAGAACAATCAGACAGATGAGAGGCGCCAGCCGCCGTCCCGGCGCGCAAGGGTCGGGCCATGCGCTTCGCGCCCTTGCCCGCCGCGCCGGCGGCCGGCCCGGAATCGGGGTCTTCGGAACAGTCTGAAGACGACACAGGAAGACCCCCGATGAAACCCATCCTCGAACTGCATGTGTCCGGCCTCCGCGAAGGCGAGACACTGACCTTCCGGATTGAACCCGTGGGACCGAACGCCGCAAAGCCGGTGTTCTTGAGCCCGGCCGAGTTCTCGACCGTCTCAGAAATCATCGACCGCGCATCGAAAGAATCGTCGCCGAATTGGCACGAGGTCCGGCAGGCGATCCTGAGAGCCTTCTACGAGGCCAAGATCAAGCGCGGCTGAACCGCGCCTCGCCCTTCCAACCCCTCCCTTTTAGCCGTCGCGTGCAAATGACCGGTCCTCGAAGCGCCATGCGCCTTCAGGGCTTCGCGTCCGCACGCGCTTTTCTTTCGAAAGCGCGCACCCCATGAAGCACGACCAGTTCACCCTGCCCTTCCTTGACACCACGAGCCTCGGCGGGACCTTAAGCCTCTATGGCGGATTCCCGACCGCCGGATTCCCAACCGCGAAGTCCCCTGCCCTTCCGGAGATGACCTTCGAGCCGGAAGCGGCCGGAGTCCTCGACGCGCCCGACCCCACGAGGCGGACCGTCCCCGCCCACGACTACCGCCTCGCCGGCGATCGCCGTCTCGCCCAGGGCTGGAAGGCGCGCGCTCGAGACAATCTCGCCGCGATCCGACTCATGACGGCGATCGAGGCCGAAGGCCGTCACGCCCGACCGGACGAGCAGGAGAGCCTCGCGAAATTCACGGCCTTCGGCGCCACGGACCTCGCTGACAAGCTCTTTCGCCGTGCCGGCGAAGGCTTCGCCTCCGCATGGGAAGATCTCGGCCTCGAGCTCGAGGAGCTCGTCTCGCGCGAGGATCTCGCGAATCTCAAGCGGGCGACGCAATACGCGCATTTCACGCCTGAGTTCATGATCCGCGCCATCTGGCGGGCGCTGCGCGGAATCGGCTTCGACGGCGGGCGCGTGCTCGAGCCCGGTTGCGGAACGGGCCTCTTCTTCGCCCTCGCGCCGGAAGCGCTTGCGGGCAAGCTGGCGTTGACCGGCGTCGAGATGGACGCTGTGACCGCCCGGATTGCAAAGCTCCTCTATCCCAACGCCCGCATCCGGCACGAGGATTTCACCAAGGCGCGCCTGCCCGACGTCTTCGACCTTGCGATCGGCAACCCGCCCTTCTCGGACCGCACTGTGCGCGCCGACGATCCGACCGGCGAGTTGCGCCTTTCCCTGCATGACTATTTCATCGCGCGCTCGATCGAGCGGCTGCGGCCCGGAGGCCTCGCCGCCTTCGTCACCTCGCGCTGGACCCTGGACAAGGTCGATCAGACGGCCCGCGCGCATATCGCCTCGATGGCGGACCTGATCGGCGCAGTGCGACTGCCGCAAGGCGCAATGAATGCCGCAGCAGGAACGGACGTCGTGGTCGACATCCTCTTCCTGCAGAAGCGGGATGCGGAAGCCACAGCAGGCGGCACGGCCTGGGACGGCCTCGCCGAGGCAGTTCCCGCCGAAGGCGGCGACGCGGCGCTCGCGATCAATCGGTATTTCGTCGAGCACCCCGACATGGTCCTTGGGGACCACGCCCGCACCTCGAGCGCCTACGGGCCGGTCTATACCTGCCGGCCGGTCCTCTCGACCGCCGGCGCGCTCGCCGACCTTCTCACGCAGGCGCTCGACCGTCTGCCGCGCGACCTCTTCAAGCCGATTGCGGCGATCCTGGCGAAAGACCCATCGCCCATCGCGGTCCGCGTCGGGACGGCCGCCGAGGGCGCGACCATCAAGGAAGGCAGCTACCTCGTCCACGACGGCGCGCTCGTTCAGATCATCTACGGGGCGCCGCAGCCGGTCGCCGTCCGCGAGGGCAAAGGAACCGAAGGCATCCCGGCAAAGCACGCCAGAATCATCCG
Source organism: Roseiarcus fermentans (assembly GCF_003315135.1). Lineage (GTDB taxonomy): Bacteria > Pseudomonadota > Alphaproteobacteria > Rhizobiales > Beijerinckiaceae > Roseiarcus > Roseiarcus fermentans. Next base: position 4,653 of record NZ_QNRK01000058.1, on the reverse strand, counting down.
CGGCCTGATCTCCGTACGCAATGCGGTGCGGGAGGTTTTGCGTGATCAGGCCGACGACAGGCCGTGGGGGTCGGCGCAAATCCGGTTGCGTTCGGCTTATGCGAGCTTCGTCCGCAACTTCGGACCGATCAACCTGACCACGATCAGCGAGACGGTCAACGCCGAGGGTGAGACGCGCGAGACGTTCCGCCGCCCCAACCTTCAACCCTTCCTCGACGACCCCGACGTCTGGCTCGTCGCCTCGATCGAGGATTACGACCTCGAGAGCGGAACCGCGAAACAGGGGCCGATCTTCCGCGAGCGCGTGCTGCATCCCGAGACCACGCCGCTCATCGAGACGGCCGAGGACGCGCTCGCCGTCACCCTGCACGAGACCGGCGGCGTCGATCTCGACCGCATCGCGGAGCTTCTCGGCCGCTCGCGCGAGACCACGATCGCGGAACTCGGCGAGCGCATCTATCTCGATCCCGAAGCTGCCGTCGCCCAAGACAGGGACGTCTGGGTCACGGCCGACGCCTATCTCTCGGGCAAAATCCGCACCAAGCTCGGGGCGGCAGTCGCCGCGGCGACGCTGGACGAACGCTATCGGCGCAACGTCGCCGCGCTCGAAAGGACCCTGCCGGAGGATCTGAAGCCCTCCGACATCACCGCTCGCCTCGGCGCGCCGTGGATACCCGCCGATGTCGTCGCCGCCTTCTCCGAGGACGTGCTCGGAGTCCAGACGCCCGTCTATCATACGGTCGAGATCGCGAGCTGGTCGATCAATGTCCATGCCTTCACGCCGGTCGCGAGCTCATCGACCGATTGGGGCACGTCCCGCCGGCATGCCGGCGAACTCCTGATGGACGCCCTCAACGCGTCGTTGCCCCAGATCTATGATGTCTTCACCGAGGATGGGGTCGAGAAGCGCGTCCTCAACGCCGCCGACACCGAGGCCGCCAAGGACAAGCTCGCCAGGATCAAGGCGGCCTTCGAGACCTGGGTGTGGAAGGACGTCGAACGGGCCGACCGCCTGGCGCGGATCTACAACGACCGCTTCAACAACCTCGTCCCGCGGCATTTCGACGGGTCGCACCTAAAAATCCCCGGCGCTTCCAGCGTCATCAGCTTCTACGCCCACCAGAAGCGGGTCATCTGGCGGATCGTCGCCTCCGGCACGACCTATGTCGCCCATGCCGTCGGCGCGGGCAAAACCTTCAGCCTCGCCGCCGCGATCATGGAGCAGAAGCGGCTCGGCCTCATCACCAAGGCGATGATGGTCGTTCCCGGCCATTGCCTTGTGCAGGCGAGCCGCGAGTTTCTTCAGCTCTATCCGACCGCCCGGATCCTCGTCGCCGACGAGACCAATTTTGTGAAGGACAAGCGCCAGCGGTTCCTCGCTCGGGCGGCGACCGCCCAATGGGACTGCATCATCATCACCCATTCGGCCTTCAAGTTCATACCTTGCCCGGCCGATTTCGAACGAAGGCTGATCACCCAGCAGATGCAATCCTATTCGGATCTTCTCGAGCGCGTCGACGGGGCGGACCGGCTCTCGCGCAAGCGCATCGAGCGGATGAAAGAGGGCTTGGAGGAGGACCTCGAGCGGCTCAAGTCCCGCAAGGATGACATGCTGACCCTCGCCGAGATCGGCGTCGACCAGATGATCGTCGATGAGGCCCAGGAATTCAGAAAGTTGTCGTTTGGGACCAACCAGACGACGCTGAAGGGCGTCGATCCCGACGGATCGCAGCGCGCCTGGGACCTCTACGTCAAGACCCGCTACATCGACGCGACGCGCAACCCCGGCCGGGCGCTGATCGCCGCGTCCGGCACCCCGATCGCCAATTCGCTCGCCGAGCTCTTCACGCTCCAGCGGTTCATCCAGCCCGACGCCTTGCGGGAGCGCGGCATTCAGGAATTCGACGCCTGGGCGGCCAATTTCGGGGAGACGAGGACCGAACTCGAGCTTCAGCCCTCCGGCCTCTACAAGCCCGTCACCCGGTTCTGCGAATTCGTCAACGTCCCCGACCTCATGGCGATCACTCGCATGTCGACGGACGTCGTGCTGAAGTCGGACCTGCGACGGTATCTCCGCTTGCCCACGATCGCCGGCGGCCGGCGTCAGATCATCGCGGCCCCGGCCAGCGAGGCCTTCCTCTCCTATCAGCGCCATCTCGCTGAGCGCATCAAGACGATCGAGCAGCGCCAGCGGAAACCGCAGAAGGGCGACGACATCCTGCTGTCGGTCATCACCGACGGCCGTCATGCCGCAATCGACCTCCGCTTCGTCCGCTCATCCCAGGAGAACGAGCCCGAGAACAAGCTCAACGCCTTGATCGACAAGGTTCACGAGATCTGGGTCCGCACCGCGAACCACCGGTTCACCCGCGCTGACGGCGTCCCATACGCCCTGCCCGGCGCCGCGCAGATGATCTTTTCCGACCTCGGCACGATCGCGGCCGAGGAAACGCGCGGCTTCTCGGCCTATCGCTGGATCCGGGACTGCCTCGTCGCGCGTGGCGTCCCGGCAAGCCAGATCGCCTTCATGCAGGACTACAAGAAATCCTCCGCCAAGCAGCGGCTGTTCAATGCCGTCAATGGGGGCCAGGTCCGAATCCTGATCGGATCGTCCGAGACCATGGGCACCGGCGTCAACGCCCAGCGGCGCCTGAAAGCCCTCCACCATCTCGACGTGCCCTGGCTCCCCTCGCAGATCGAGCAGCGCGAGGGCCGGATCGAGCGACAGGGCAACGAGCACGACGAGATCGAGATCTACGCCTATGCGACGAAGCGCAGCGTCGACGCGACGGGGTGGCAGATTCTCGAACGCAAGGCGCGCTTCATCGACGCCGCCATGGCCGGGGACCGCAGCGTCCGCCGCATCGAGGATGCAGGCTCGCAGGCGAACCAGTTCGCGCTCGCCAAGGCGATCGCATCTGGCGACGAACGCCTCATGCGCAAGGCGGGGACCGCCTCCGAGATCGCGCGCCTCGTACGCCTGCGCGACAGCCATTTCGACGACCAGATCGCTCTCCGCCGCAAGATTGGCTACGGCGATAAGAGCCTCGCCGGCGCTACGCAGAGGATCGCCGAGATCGCGCAAGACCTCGCCCAGCGAACGCCGACGCGGGGCGACGCCTTCGTGATGACAGTCGGCGACCGAAAGCTGACCGAGCGCAAGGCCGCGGGCGAAGCGCTGATTGCGCTCATGAAACAACTCAAGCCGAAGAAGCCGGGCGCGACCGCGCCGGTCGGCGCGATCGGCGGCTTCGCGATCGAGGCGAGAACCACCACCTTCGACGAACTCGAACTCAGACTCTCGCGCGCCTGCCGGTCCGACCCGATCGCCTGCGAAAAAGACGTGACGGCGCTCGGCCTTGTCTCGCGCCTCGAAGCGGCGCTGAGCCGGTTCGAAGTCGAGCTCGCCGAGGAACGCCGCACCGTCGCGGAAGTCTCCGGCTGGCTGCCGGGTTTCAAGGCGCGGCTTGGCGACCCCTTCCCCCATCAGGCCGAGCTCGACGAGAAGCGCGCCGAAATGGCTGAGCTCGAAGCCTCGCTCGCGGCCACGCCCGGCGACGCCGCTCCGCCCGAAGCAACCGAAGCCGCCGCCTGACCGTCAGACGACGATCGGCACGCAACACCCCTTCGCCCCATCAACTCCTCCCGACAGGAGACGACCGATGCTGCCCTCGACAATCGTTCGCGCGCTGACCACGCCCGCGTTCGAACCCGATCACTTCACCGCAACGCAATGGAGCACCGCCGAGGACAAGGCGAAATTCGCCAACGCGCTGATGAAGTTTATCGCTCAGGAATTTCCGCGCCAGAGTTTCAGCAAGACCCTGTACCAACGGCTCAGCAATACATTCGGACATATTGCGCATTACAATATAGATGGGTACTATTCAACCTTCTTCGAGCGCGACGCGGGCAAGGTGGTTTTCCTCGATCAGACGCTTCGTTGGCGTTGCTACGGCGACCCGACCTACACATTCTGCGACGTCGAGCGCGCCGTCCAGCGGCGCCTGCGGGCCGCCAACGTGATCGAAGTGTTCCGCATGCGCGAGGCCGATGCGACCCGCAAGCGCGAGCTCGACATCCTCGCTCGCTTGCAAGCGAAATACGGCGCCGACCGCGAGTCTCCTTCGTCCTCGCCGCAGACCTCGCCGTCGCAGGCCGACCTGTTCGCGACATGACGCGAAGAACAGGCCGAGGAGAAGACAATGACTTACGAAAGAGCACGGGACGCCCGTCCGCCGCAAAGGGTTGGTCCGTCCCGCCGCTTACGCTCAAGCGGGCCGAATCCCGGCGCTTCGCGCCGCCTTTGCCCCGGCCGGTACGCCCGCGCTCTCCGGGTTTCGTCTTCGAGGACAACCCTCGATCAGATGAAACCAGGAGAGAACAGATGGAACTGCGTCGCGTCGACCCCCGCATCCTGAAACAGAATCCCCATAATCCCCGCAACATCCAGCCCGGCGAAATGTCCGACGCCACACTTGCCGCCAGCATCAGCGCGGTTGGCATCCTCCAGCCGCCGGCCGTCACGGAGAAGAACAGCGAGCTGACGATCGCCTATGGCCCGAACTAACGAAAGGGCCTCCGGATACGCATAAGGAGACAAAGCAGGAACGTCAGGCGGCTCTGAGCAATGCCTCGGATAAGGTGCGCAGC
>NZ_QNRK01000057.1 GCF_003315135.1 Roseiarcus fermentans | reverse complement strand
CTCGCGTGAGGCTCTACCCGGCCTATCCGAGCAACCCTCGCAAGGCGCATCGAGGACGGGCCGCCCCGCCTCCGCAAGGACATACAGTCTTCGTCGCTTTGCTCCTCGCAATGACGGGGTTGGGAGTTACCTCCCGTCGAAGATGCGGCGCGGGCCGGACAGCGCATGCGCGGGCCGCAGTCGGAATCGCCGCGGCGTCGCCGCCTGCCCAAAATCCGCCATCGCGGCCGGAACCAAGACGCCGCTCGCGCGTTTGTAGGCGATAGGGTGTGGATAACGCCATGTGGACCGTCTTTGGTTGGGCCGTCGCGTTGCGCCTCACCGCGGCGCGCTCGGTTTCGGCGCCGTCGCCGGGATCGCCTCCGCGGCGCGAAAGCGCGTGCCGGCGCTGATCGCGTTCCGGACTCCGGCGCGAGCGCGCGCGACGCGCGCCTTGAATGGGGGGCCAGGTCGGCGCTGGCGATAGAATGGCGAGGCTACCTTGAGACACGTGGGCAAACCAATTGCAGAGTTTTCGGAACAAGGCGGCGCTTCCAGCGTTTCCGATGTTAAGCTTGCCACCGCAGGCGGTCGGGGACGATTGATGAGCCACTCGAACTCCCGGGCGAATGGTCTTTCCGAAGATCCGCAGCTGGACAACAAGGTTCTCGACGCGATCGGGCGGGCGCTAAAGGCGCATTATGACGATCTCGTCAGGGCGCCCCTCCCGGACAAGTTCCTCGATCTACTCGCCGATCTCGACACCGAGGAGCGGATCGCGCGGTCGGCAGGAGGCCACGATGCCACCCGCTAGCTTCAAGGACGACTTGATCGCAGAAATGACCAACCTGCGCGCTTTCGCCGTTTCGCTGTGCGGTTCCGCGTCCCTCGCCGACGACCTCGTCCAGGAGACGTTGCTGCGCGCGTGGAGCAAGTGGGACAAGTTCCAGCCGGGCACGAGTCTGAGGGCGTGGCTCTTCACCATCCTTCGCAACATTTACTATTCGAACCGCCGCAAGAGCGTTCGCGAGGTGCAGGACAGCGACGGCGTTTACGCGCAGCGCCTGGTGGTCGCAGGCGACCAGGAGAGTCACGTCGATCTCGAGGATTTTCGCGCGGCGCTGACGCGCCTGCCCCCCGAGCAGCGCGAAGTGCTGATTCTCGTCGGCGCCTCCGGCGTTTCCTACGAAGAGGCGGCCCAGATCTGCGGCGTCGAGGTGGGCACGATCAAGAGCAGGCTCAGCCGCGCCCGGTCGCAACTCGTCGCCATGCTCGGCTGGGACGGCCGCGTCGGCGGCCGCGTAGAGCGCAAGATGCGCCAAGCCTCTTGACAGGCTACGCCTTTCGGCGGCGATTTGACGCCGGGACAGTGTCTGTCGAAAAGTGTATGGCATGTGCGGCGCGATTCGCGCCGGGATGCTGAGGTGCGCGGATGGCAGACCGAGAACGACGCATTCAGGAAATCGCCTATTTGCTGTGGGAAGGCGAGGGCCGGCCGGACGGTCAGGCCGAGCGTTTCTGGCACATGGCCGAAGCGGCCTACGAGGCCGAGGCCGAGATGGCCGGCGGCGAGGCGGGCGAGTCCGCGGATACCGAGCCCGCCTCCGTCCTGTCCGACGTCGCCGAGGCGGAAGAGAAGCCCGTCCTCCCCATGGAAGCCCCGGAGGAGGCGGCGCCGACGGCGGGAAAACGGGCCAAGGCGAAAGTCGCGGCGCCGGATGAAGGCAAGGTCGAGCCCAAGGCGAAGGCGGCCATGGCCGGCAAGGTCGAGGCGCCGCCGGCCGCGAAGGCCGTGGATCCAGCCCCGGTCGCCAAACCGGCCACGAAGGCGAAAGCCAAGAAGCCCAAGTGAACGTCGACGCGGTCGGATAGTCGCGACCGTCGCGCGTGTTTCGACAGCCTGGGTCCGTCGCCGCGCGGTCAGCAGGGTCCGGCGCCAGGAATGGCCGGCGTCGCCGCCCGGCAGACTCCCGGTTCGTGGCGCCGAGGTCCGCGGGGGTCTCCGGCGGCGACGAGGAGCGGGAACCGCCGGCGCCGGTTCGCGGACTGGAGAACGCATGAAGCTCTACTATTCACCAGGAAGTTGCGCGCTCGGCATCCATATCCTGCTTGAAGAGATCGGCGCGCCGTTCGAGACGCAGCGCATCAATTTCGCCGAGCGGGAGCAGGTCGGCGAGGCCTATCTGGCGATCAACCCGAAGGCGAAGGTGCCGGCGCTGCAGCGTGACGACGGCACGGTTCTCACCGAATTTCAGGCGATCGCTCTCTATCTCGGCCTGACCCATCCCGAGAGAGGCCTCGTCCCGGCGAGCGCCGAGCGACAGGCCCGCATGATGGAGGCGATGGACTACGTCATCGGGACGGTGCACGCGACCGGCTTCCGCCGTCTCTTCCGTCCGGCCGAATTCGCCGCCCGCGAGGCGGACCATGACGCCGTGAAGGCGCGCGGCCTCGAGATCGTCAGGAACGGCTTCGCCCTGATCGACCGGGACCTCGCCGACGCGGACTGGGTCGTCGGCGACTTCTCGCTCGCCGACGCCGCCTTGTTCTATACGGCCTTCTGGGCCGCTGCGCGGCTCGGGATCCCCCTCCCCGACCGGGTTGAGGCGCACTATCGGCGGATGAGGGCGCGCCCCGCCGTCGAACGGGCGCTCAAGGACGAGGGACTGTAACGAGCCTCGGCCATCTCGATCGGCTCCGAAAAAGGACATTCCAGGCATGCGCATCCCGACGATCGCCGTCGCAGCCTTTCTGTTCGCCCCGGCCGCGGCGGGAGCGAGCGAGACCTATACGGTCGACCGATGGCCCCAGGACATCGATACGATTCCCTGCAGCGCCTGGGATCATTATCCCGACGGCAGCTGGGCGCTCCGAGGGTCCGTCAAGCTCGGCGCCTCGGTGATCGACAACATCGGTTTCAACCGGGGCGACTCGTCGGCCCGCCTGCTCGACAGGAAATGCGGAAAGAAATAGGCCCCGCGCCGGCCGGCCATCGCGGCCGAGCCGCGCAAGCGGACTAGGCCGTCACCCCGTCTACGATCGTTGCGATCACCTGCCGCTTTGCCCGCTCGAACGCCGCGTCGTCGAGCGGGCGGCCGCCGTTCAGCGTCGCCATCTCGTGCGCGGCGTTGGCGTATTGCTGGGTCGTCGCCCAGATCATGTAGAACAGCACTTTCGCGTCGATCGGCTTCAGCTTTCCGGCGGCGATCCATCGCCGGACCGACGTTTCGCGCGCGGCGACCCAGTCGGTGAGCGTCGTGTCGAGAAAATCCTGGATCATCGGCGCGCCGCGCATGATCTCGGCCGACCAGATGCGCGAGGCGAGCGGCATGGCGCGAGCGAGGTCCATCTTGGCGCCGATATAGGCCGCGAGCGCCTCGCGCGGGTCGTCGCTGCCGTCGAAGGACGCCGCGGCGGCCAGCCACGCCGTCAGAACCCGCTCGACGACGGCGCGATAGAGGGCGTCCTTGGTGACGAAGTAATAGTGGAGGTTCGCCTTGGGCACGCCGGCGCGCCGCGCGATCGCCGCGGTGGTGGCGCCGCCGAACCCTTCCTCGGCGAACACCTGCTCGGCCGCTTCGAGGAGCGCCCGCTCGTTCTCGGCGCGGATCGCCGGCCGCGCCTTGCGCGCCGCCGGGCGGACCGCGCGGGCGGAGTCGAGCGGGCTTGCGCCGCCGTCGCGACTGCGGAAAAATTGGTCCATGGGCGCCTTGTCGCTGAGCGTTGCGCCCAAATTACGTCATTTGACCATTTGGTCAAACTTATACTAGCGTCCGCCAGACACAGGAGCCGACCATGTCCGATCTGTCCAACGTCCGCATCAATGGAGCCCGCCTCTGGGATTCGCTGATGGAGATGGGCAAGATCGGCGGAACCCCCAAGGGCGGCTGCAAGCGGCTGGCGCTGACCGACGTCGACAAACAAGGGCGCGAACTGTTCAAGAGTTGGTGCGAGGCAGCCGGATGCACGGTCAAGGTCGACGAGATGGGCAACATGTTCGCCCACCGGGCCGGCGAGGACGACAGCCTGCCGCCGGTCATTCTCGGCAGCCACCTGGATACCCAGCCGACCGGCGGCAAGTTCGACGGCGTGCTCGGCGTGCTCGGCGCGCTCGAGGTCGTGCGCTCGCTCAACGACCTCCGGATCAAGACCCGGCATCCGATCGAGGTCGCCAACTGGACCAACGAGGAGGGCTCGCGCTACGCCCCGGCGATGGTGTCCTCGGGCGTGTTCGCTGGCGTGTACACCAAGGACTTCGCCTATTCGCGGCTCGACCAGGACGGCAAGACGCTCGGCGACGAGCTCGAACGGATCGGCTTCAAGGGCGACGTCCCGGTCGGCGGCCGCCCGGTGCACGCCTATTTCGAACTGCACATCGAGCAGGGCCCGATCCTCGAGGCCGAGGGCTACGACGTTGGTATCGTCACCCACGGCCAGGGCCAGCGCTGGTACGAGATTCGCTTGACCGGCTACGAGAGCCACGCGGGCTGCACGCCGATGCCGCGCCGCAAGGACGCGCTGCTCGGCGCGGCTCGCATCGTGGAGCTCGTCAACAGAATCGGCTTGTCCAAGGCGCCACTGGGAGTGTCGACCGTCGGAATGCTCAACCCTTACCCGAATTCGCGCAATGTCATCCCCGGCGAAGCGTTCATGACGGCCGAGTTCCGCCACCCGATCGGCGAGACGCTCGACGCGATGGATGTCGAGTTCCGCAAGGGCGTCGAAGAGATCGCCAAGGCGGGCGGGCTGACCTACGATCTCAAGGAGGTGTTCTACTACGAGCCTGTCCCCTTCGACCCGGCCTGTGTCGAAGCGGTGCGGCGCGCCGCCGAACACTTCGGCTACAGCCATCGCGACATCGTCGCGGGAGCGGGCCACGACGCCTGCTACATGGCCCGCATCACCCCGACCTCGATGGTTTTCACGCCCTGCGTCGACGGCGTCAGCCACAACGAGCTCGAAGACATCAAACCGGATTGGGCGACCTACGGCGCCAACGTGCTGATGCACGCGGCGCTCGAGAAGGCCGAGATCGTGTCCTGATCCTCAATTTCCCCGGGGAACGCGCGGAATCCAACGGAGAATAGACATGTCGATCGTCATCAAGGGCGGAACGGTGGTCAACGCCGACCGCAGTTACCGGGCCGACGTCAAGGTTGAAGGCGAGACCATCGTCGAGATCGGCGACAACCTTTCCGGCGACAGCGCGCTCGACGCCGGCGACTGCTACATCCTCCCCGGCGGGATCGACCCGCACACCCATCTCGACATGCCCTTCATGGGGGCCAATTCCGCCGACAATTTCGAGAGCGGATCGAAGGCCGGCGTCTCCGGCGGCACGACGATGGTGGTCGACTTCTGCATCCCCAACCGCAACCAGCCGCTGATGGAGGCGCTCGCCGACTGGCATGAGCGCGGCAAGAACGCGGTCGCGGACTATTCCTTCCACATGGCGATCAGCTACTGGAACGACCAGGTGCGCGACGACATGGAGAAGGTCGTCAAGGCCGGCGTCACCACGTTCAAGCACTTCATGGCCTACAAGGGCTCGCTGATGGTCAACGACGAGGAGATGTTCGCCTCCTTCTCGCGCTGCGCCGAGCTCGGCGCGCTGCCGCTCGTCCACGCCGAGAACGGCGACCTCGTCGCCGCGCTGCAGCGCCACTACCTGTCCAAGGGAATCACCGGGCCGGAGGGCCACGCCCTGTCGCGCCCGCCCGACGTCGAGGGCGAGGCGACCAACCGCGCCATCATGCTCGCCGATCAGGCGGGCGTGCCGATCTATATCGTGCACACCTCCTGCATCCAGGCGCACGAGGCGATCGCCCGCGCCCGGGCGCTCGGCAAGAGGGTCTATGGGGAGCCGCTGATCCAGCACCTCGTTCTCGACGAGAGCGAATATTACGACAAGGACTGGAAACACGCGGCGCGGCGCGTCATGTCGCCGCCTTTCCGCGACAAGGCGAACCAGGACGATCTCTGGAACGGCCTGCGCGCCGGCTCGCTGCAGGTCGTAGCCACCGACCACTGCTCCTTCACGACGAAGCAGAAGGAGCTCGGGTTCGGCGACTTCACCAAGATCCCGAACGGCACCGGCGGCCTCGAGGACCGGATGCCGGTCCTGTGGACCCACGGCGTCGAGACGGGGCGGATGACGCCGAACGAGTTCGTCGCCGTCACCTCGACCAACAGCGCGAAGATCCTCAACATGTATCCGCGCAAGGGGGTGATCGCGCCCGGCGCCGACGCCGACATCGCGGTGTGGGACCCGAAGGCGATGAAGACGATTTCGGCCAAGTCCCAGGTGTCGGTCATCGACTACAACGTGTTCGAGGGCATGACGGTGACGGGCCTCCCCCGCTACACGCTGTCACGGGGCGAGGTCGTGTTCCGCGACGGGCGGGTGCAGGCGGAGATCGGACGCGGCCGTTTCATCGCCCGCCAGCCTTTCGCCGAGGAGGCCCGCGCGCTCAAACGCTACAAGGCGTTCACCGCGCCGCGGGCGGTGGCGCGCTAGGGCGATTTTGCGTTCCTTCCGGAACGCAGGGTCGCTCCGGGACTTTGACGTCGCGCGCCGAAGAACCGGCTTGCCTTCATCACGGCGCGCCTGAGAGGATCGGGAACGATGGAGACGGCGTCGATTGTGAAGCCTGCGACGCACGGAGTCGGTTCGCCGCCGCCGCCCGGGCCAGCGATCGAGGTCAGCGACGTGTCGCTGCGCTTCGAGACGCGGGACGGGCCGGTGCAGGCGCTGGCCCACGTCAACCTGAAGGTCGAGCGCGGCGAATTCGTCTCGTTCATCGGTCCGTCCGGCTGCGGCAAAACGACGCTCCTGCGCGCGGTCGCCGACCTCGAGACGCCGACCGAGGGCGACATCCGCGTCGACGGCATGAACACCGAGGAGGCGCGGCTCAAGCGCTGCTACGGCTACGTGTTCCAGTCGCCGGCGCTCTATCCGTGGCGAACGGTGGCGGGCAACATCGCGCTGCCACTCGAGATCATGGGCTATTCCCGGGCGGAGCGCGAGGAGCGGGTGAAGAAGGGCCTCGACCTCGTCAATCTCTCGGGATTCGGCAACAAGTTTCCCTGGCAATTGTCGGGCGGCATGCAGCAGCGCGCCTCGATCGCCCGCGCGCTCTCCTTCGACCCCGACATCCTGCTCATGGACGAGCCGTTCGGCGCGCTCGACGAGATCGTGCGCGACATGCTCAACCAGCAACTCCTGCGGCTGTGGGAGATGACCGGCAAGACGGTGCTGTTCGTCACGCATTCGATTCCCGAAGCGGTGTTCCTGTCCACCCACATCGTCGTCATGTCGCCGCGGCCCGGGCGGATAACCGACGTGATCGCCTGCAATTTTCCGCGAGACCGGCAGCTCGAGATCCGCGAGACGCCCGAGTTTCTGGCGATCGCCAATCGGGTCCGGCTCGGTCTGCGGGCGGGACACTCCTATGACGCATAGCACGGGCGGGACACTCCTATGACGCAGGGAAGAAGCGATCACGACGCGCGGACGGGGTCTTCGCCGGGGCGAAGGGCGCGCAGGCTCGCGGCCGTCGCTTTGCCCCTGCTGACCGGCTTCCTCGCGGCTTGCGCCGACGCCGACGCCGGCGCCTTCGGTTTTCCCGGGACCGCGAGATTGCCCCCCGCCTGCATCGCGACGGTCAACACGGTCGCGCTTCAGGTGATGAACCGGACCAATCCGCTCGGGCAGATGCAGATTTTCGGCGACCCCGCCGTGTTCGATCCCCATCTTCTGCGGGTGACCGTCACCGTCTTCGGCGCGCGCACCGACATCTATTCCGTCGACCTGACGATCGACGACGCCTGTCGCGTTCTCTCGGCGAGCACGCGGCTCGAGTCGAACGAATGGCCGTACCGGTGAAGTCGATCCTCCCCATCGTCACCGTCGTCCTCGCCGTTCTCGCGATCTGGTACGCCGCCGCAGCGCTCATGAACGCGCCGTTGCAGCGCGACATGTACGCCAACGCGGGACGATCCGACTATTCGACCCAGGACCTGATCGTCGCCTCGCTCAACATGGAGCGGCCGAAGCTGCCCGGGCCCCACCAGGTGGTGGCGGAGATGGTCAAGTCGATCGTCGCGACGGCGCCGAGCTCGAAACGCAGCCTCGTCTACCACGGCCTGATCACGCTCGAGGAAACCCTGATCGGTTTCGTCATCGGCGCGGCGCTCGGCATCGGCCTGGCGATGGTGATCGTGTCGGTGCGGTGGCTCGACAGCTCGCTGACGCCGTGGCTCGTCGCCTCGCAGACGATCCCGATCATCGCGCTCGCGCCGATGATCGTCGTCATCCTGAGCCAGTTCAACATCACCGGCGTCGCGCCCAAGGCCGCGATCGCCGCCTATCTGTCGTTCTTCCCCATCACCGTCGGCATGGTCAAGGGCTTCCGCTCGCCCGAGCCGCTCCAGCTCGACCTGATGCGCACCTATTCGGCCTCGTCCATGCAGACGTTCGGCAAACTGCGGGCGCCGGCGAGCGCGCCCTATTTCTTCGCCAGCATGAAGATCGGCGCGGCGGCGGCGCTGGTCGGCGCGATCGTCGCCGAAGTGACCAAGAGCGAGGACGGGGGCTTGGGCGCGCGCCTCCTCGCCGGCTCCTACTATGGGCAGACGGTGCAGATCTGGGCCGCGCTGTTCGCCGCGGCGGCGCTGTCGGCGGCGTTGGTCGGACTGATCGGGCTCGTCGAGCGGCTCGCCGGGCGGCGCATGGGGTTCGCGCGATGATCGACCGCCGCCTCGCCGATCTCGTGCCGCCGTTCCTGTTCGGCCTGGTCATTCTCGCGCTGTGGGAGCTCGTCGTCCGGGCGGCGGGCGTCCCGACCATCATCTTGCCGGCGCCGTCGGCGATTGCGGCGCGCTTTCTCGTCTCGATTCCGACCCTCGCCGCCGACTTCTGGCAGACGATCAAGGGCCTGCTCGCGGGCTATATCGTCGGCTGCGGCTCGGGGCTCGTCGTCGCGATCCTGGTCGACCGCTCCGATTTCCTGCGCCGCGGCCTGCTGCCGATGGGCAATCTCGTCTCAGCGCTGCCGATCGTCGGCATCGCCCCGATCATGGTGATGTGGTTCGGCTTCGACTGGCCCTCGAAGGCCGCCGTCGTCGTGGTGATGACCTTCTTTCCGATGCTGGTGAACACGGTCGCCGGGCTCGAGAGCGCGAGCCCGATGGAGCGCGACCTGATGAAGACCTACGGCGCGAGCGACTGGCAGACGCTGACTGCGCTCCGCCTGCCCGCGGCGCTGCCGTTCATCTTCAACGCCCTCAAGGTCAACACGACGCTGGCGATGATCGGCGCGATCGTCGCCGAATTCTTCGGCACGCCGATCGTCGGCATGGGGTTCCGCATCTCGACCGAGGTCGGCCATCTCGGCATCGACATGGTGTGGGCGACAATATTGGTGGCGGCCGTGACCGGCTCGGCGTTCTACGGGCTGGTCGCCGCGATTGAGCGACGGGTGACGTTCTGGCATCCCTCCTTCCGCGCGAAGGGGGCCTGAAGCTCAGCGCCGCGCGCAGGCCTGCGCGGCGTCGGGGACATGTTCAAACGGAGGATCGAATGAAGACTTCGATGGGAGTAGGGTTTCTGAGCCTGGCGGCGATGCTGGGCGCGGGGGCGGCGCAGGCGGCCGACAACAAGGTGACGCTGCAGCTCAAATGGGTGCCGCAGGCGCAATTCGCCGGCTATTACGTCGCCAAGGACAAGGGCTTCTACAAGGACGAGGGGCTCGATGTGACGGTCAAGCCGGGCGGCCCGGACGTCGCGCCCGAGCAGGTGATCGCCGGCGGCGGCGCCGACGTCATCGTCGACTGGATGCCGGCCGCGCTCGCCGCGCGCGAGAAGGGCGCGGCGCTCGTCAACATCGCCCAGCCGTTCAAGCATTCGGGGCTCGAACTCACCTGCCGCGCCGACACCGGCATCAAGACCCCGGCCGACCTCAAGGGCCGCACGCTCGGCGTCTGGTTCTACGGCAACGAATACCCGTTCCTCAACTGGATGGGCAAGCTGAAGTTCCCGACCGACGGCTCCAAGGACGGCGTCAAGGTGGTCAAGCAGGGCTTCAACGTCGATCCGCTGCTGCAGAAGCAGGCCGACTGCATCTCGACCATGACCTACAACGAATACTGGCAGGTGATCGACGCCGGCTACAAGCCCGAGCAGCTCGTGGTGTTCAAGTACGAGGACAACGGGGTCTCGACCCTCGAGGACGGCCTCTACGCCATGGAGGACAAGCTCAAGGACCCGGCCTTCGTCGACAAGATGGCGAAGTTCGTCAAGGCCTCGATGAAGGGCTGGGAATACGCCCGCGCCCATCCAGACGAGGCGGTCAAGATCGTGCTCGACAACGACACCAGCGGCGCCCAGACCGAGCACCACCAGACCCAGATGATGGCCGAGATCAACAAGCTGACCGCCGGTTCGGACGGCCGGCTCGACAAGGCCGACTACGACCGGACGGTGAAGACGCTGCTGACCGGCGGCTCCGACCCGGTGATCTCGAAGGAACCCGTCGGCGCCTACACCACCGCCGTCACCGACAAGGCGCTGGCCAAGTAGCGCTTACGCGCATCGTCTCGATCCACACTCCGCGCAGGCCGAGCCTGCGCGGGGTGTGACGAATGCGACGCAAGGGCGGCCGAACCCGCCCAGCGCCTGCGGCGAGAACCAGGACGAGGAAATTCCTGGCTGGAATATTGACGCGCATTGCCGGGTTTCTATATGCTGCTGAGGAATTTCACGCTCCGTGGCGAGGACCTGATCGCGGAATGGGGCCATCAGTCGCCCTTTCGCATGAACCGACTGATCACCGCGCTCGAGGCGTTCGTCTGCGGCGGCGCGGCGACACGCGTCGCGCCTTCCGCCGCTGCGGAAACGGAGGTCTATCTGACGCCTCCTCGATCGATCCTGAGAAGCGTCTCCGACGCCGCGGCTCTGGTGCTGGTCGATCATCGTAACCGGACGGTCGAGATCATCGAGGTGATCAATGACTACTGTGAGACGACCGAACAGGACTAGCGCGACCTCGTTGCGCGGGCGGAGCAGGCGCTGCGCCGCCACGGCTAGACGAGGCCGGGTCGAACCGCTGATTGGACAGCCATGATCTCGCAACACGATCCCCTCGGCGCCCTGTCCGCCCGCATTCGGACAGCGCTGGAGGTGTGCAATTTCATCGCCGGCGCCGCTGAGGCGATCGAGGGCCCCGGGGGGGAACGGGTCGACGGGCTGCGCGAACGGATGGCCGACGTCGTCGCGCCGGTTCGCCCGGCGGGCGACTGGCTCAGGCGCGCCGATCAGTTGATGAGCAAGAGTGGGCCGCTCCCCCCCGATTTCGCCAGCGAACTCGAGTCCGCAGAGGCGCGGGCGTTCGACGCGCTGGCGAAACTCAAGACCTTGATCGGCGAGGTGAAGGCGCCGGCGTTCGTCGACAGCGACGGGATCGAGTCGTCGGAGGACGGCTCGATCCCGGATCACGGCGCGCTCGCGCAATTGGGGGCCTTGCGCGATCGGCTGGCCGTCGCCGATCCGGCGTTCGACGCCGCCGCGCGTGTCGAGCGGGAGGCCGAGGCTTTCTGCGCGAAGGTGCGCGCCGACCTCAAGGCCGATCGCCTCGCGTCGGGCCTGAGCCAGAAGGACCTGGCCGACCGGATCGAAGTCGGCCAGTCGGCGATCTCCAAGATCGAGAGCGGACGCGGAGACCTGAGCCTCAAGACGGTCTTTCGCATCGCTCGGGCGATGGGCCTCAGACCGGTGCTGGGGTTCGCGCCGGCGCATTCGGCCGCCGAGGCGCCTCGGCGCCTCCCCGACCCGGCTGCGGTCGCCCTCGCTGGCGCGGTCCAGGAGGACCTGATCCGGAAAATTCCCGAGATCGTGCAGGAGGCCGCCGCGCGGGTCGCGGCGGCGGACTGAAGCCTTGTCTCCCTCGGACCTGATCGGCGGCCTCGGCGGGATTTTCATCGCCGCGCCCGCGGTCAAGGACCAGATCTACCGGTTCTATCGCGACGCCGAGGACCGGAAGGCCAAGAGCAGTCCGTGGCCCGGTCTGAGACAAGCCGCGGGACGCGCCTGGGAGCGGCGACGAAACGACTACGACGGCCTGGATTCGTTCATGACCATGATCGGCGCGCTGGCGATCACGCTTTCCTTCGTTCTCAAGCTGTTCGACGCCTGACGGAACCCACGCGTCAGCTCCCCCGCTACGACGCGAGCCGCTCGAGACCTCTGGTCTCCTGGCTCTCCGTTGCGGTCCGGCGCACCAGATCATGCACGAAGCCGAGCTTCTTCACGACCGCCGGCGCCAGCACGAACGGGTAGAGGTCCGGCCGCCCCATCGCGCGGTTGATGCTGTTCATCGCGATCGCCACCGGCGCCCAGGATTCCATGATCTGGTCCATATCGCCTTCGACATACGGGTCGAAGTCGACCCGCGCCCGATAGGCGCCCTCGCGGTCGATCGGCGGGGCGAGGCTGAGGCCGAAGGCGTCGGCGGTGTCGAGCGTATCGACGATATGGAGATAGTGCGCCCAGGTCTCGGCGAAGTCCTCCCAGGGGTGAGTCGTCGCGTAGGCGGAAACGAACGTCTCACGCCAGTTGGCCGGCGCCGGCGCGCCCTCCCGATAGTGGCGGGCGAGCGCCTCCTCGTAATCCTGCCGCTCGTCGCCGAAGGCGGCGCGAAACGTCTCGAGCCGTCCGCCGTCGCGCACCAGCAGGTCCCAGTAGTGATGGCCGACCTCATGGCGAAAGTGGCCGAGCACCGTGCGGTAGGGCTCATCCATGGCGGAGCGGCGGCGCTCGACCTCGGCCGGGTCGGCCTCGGCGAGCGCGATGGTGATGACGCCGTTGTCGTGTCCGGTCAGCACCTTCGGCGCCGCCGGATCGGGAGGATCGGCGAGGAACTCGAAGGCCAGCCCGTGAACGCGATCCTCGGCGCGGGTCGCCAGCGGCAACCCCCAGCGCAGCAGGCTGTAGAACAGGCGGTGCTTGGCGAACTCCAGATCGCGCCAGGCGGCGAGCCGCTCGGGGACGGCGATGTCGGGGATCGTGTCGTTGTGCCGGCAGGCCCGGCACAGGCGGTCCGGCCCGTTCGCCGGGATCAGCCAGTTGCAGGCGTCGTGATCCGCATTGGCGCAAAAGCGCCGCAGCGCGCCATCGGCGCCCCGCGGCGTCCAGTTCGGCCCTCCCGCCGGGTCGAGCGCGCTCATAATCCCCGATTCCGGGATGTAGCCCAGGCGATGCCCGCATCGGCCGCACGTCCGGTTCTCGAAATAGACGATGTTGCCGCACGCCTGACAGCGGAAGAGTTTCATGGCCTTGCCCCGGGTCCGTTACACTCTCCCAACGCCTGCGCGCCGAGATCGTTCCGGCGCGGCTCGCGGGGCTTGGGATTCTTGCGGCGCAAGCGCCCGTCGGGCATGCCCGCCTTGCGCAAGGAACGGGTGTTCGGCGCAGGCGGGGTGAACATGCCAAGTTTACCCTCCGTTTCTGCCGTTCTTTGTCGGTCTCGGTGGATAAGGAGAGCGCCCCGTCCGGACACTGGGCGGCGAGGATGGATGCAAGCCGCACGCAAAAATGCGGCCGTTCGACACGGAGACCCCGTGGACGTCAACGCGCTCATGGTCCGCAGTGAATAGCGGCCAAGACGGCCAGCCTCCAGTTGACGGCTGTCTCTGGTCCGTCGCAAATAGGATTCCGCCGGCGCATGGTCCTCATGAACCGGAGTCGAACGGAGGCGCGGCGCTCCCGCCGCGCATGGAGAAGTCGGACAGGCGTGCGATTTTCGTCGGCCTTGCGTCACGAGTGGTTCCTCGGCTTCAGCTGGGCCACTTCGGTCGCCTTCCTGGTTTATGGCGATGCGCTGCTCTCAGGGCTCGAGCATCCCCTCTGGCTCGTCGTCATCTTCGCATGGCTGTTTGGAGCGGTGCTCGGCTCGGCGCTCGCCGTCGTCCGTCATGCCGAACACCTCGCCGTCTATCTCGGAGAGCCATACGGCACGCTGCTGCTAACTCTGGCGGTGACCTTCGTCGAGGTGACGAGCATCGCAGCCGTCATGCTTCACGGCGCGAACAACCCGAGCCTCGCGCGCGACACCCTGTTCGCCGTCGTGATGATCATCCTGAACGGCATGGTCGGCCTGTCGCTGCTGCTCGGCGGGTGGCGACATCGCGAGCAGCAGTACAACCTGCAGGGCGCCAACGCCTATCTCACCGTGATCCTGCCTCTGGTCGTGCTCACGCTGATCCTGCCGAATTTCACCCAGACCACGCCCGGCCCGACGCTGTCCAGGGCGCAGGAGATTGTGCTCGCGCTGGTCGCGATCGGACTCTACCTCACGTTCCTGACGCTGCAGACCGGCCGGCATCGCGGCTACTTCATACTCGCCAACAACGAGGAGGACGCGCTCGCCGGCCCGCTGCGCGCGCCTCGCTCGCCGGGTCATCCCGCTCTCCAGCATGCGGCGCTGCTCGTCGCCTACCTCTTGCCGGTGGTCATTCTCGCCGAGCAGTTCGCGCACCCGGTCGACTACCTGATCGAGACGCTGCGGTTCCCGGCGGCGCTCGGGGGCGTCATCATCGCGGTCCTGGTCGCGACGCCGGAAGCAATCGGCGCGGTGCGCGCCGCGCTCGCCAATCATATGCAGCGATCGATCAACATCTTTCTGGGCTCGGTGCTCTCCACCATCGGCCTGACGGTGCCCGCGATCATTGTGCTCAGTGAGCTGACGCGGCATGACATCGT
Source organism: Roseiarcus fermentans (assembly GCF_003315135.1). Taxonomy (GTDB): domain Bacteria; phylum Pseudomonadota; class Alphaproteobacteria; order Rhizobiales; family Beijerinckiaceae; genus Roseiarcus; species Roseiarcus fermentans. Next base: position 14,093 of record NZ_QNRK01000057.1, on the reverse strand, counting down.
GCTCGGCGTCGAGCACTCGGACGTGGTCATGATTCTTCTGACCTTGTTCTTGTGTGTCGTGACCTTCGGCAGCGGCCGGACCAACGTGATCCAGGGCGTCGTCCACGTCATGCTCTTCATCGCCTATCTGGCGCTCATCGCTCAGGCGTGACCATCGGCGGCCCGCCGCCCTCGCTGGCGCAAGGGCAGCCCGCGCTCGCTCCCGCTGCAGGCGGATTGCGCGCCTGCAAGCCGGTGCATGAACGCCGGCGACCCACGCCGCCGCCGCAGTTCACTCCGCGCCCGCTCCGCCGGCTTTCGCGAGGTCAGGCTCCGGGCTCGCCACGCCCGGTCGGCTGAAAAGCAGGATTCTCCTCGCTTTCGACAATTCCTTGCCGGCCACCCCGATTTGTTCTATGTCTGTTCCTTCGAGACGCAATCGAGGCCGCCCGTGTCCGAAAACCCTCCGCCTGCCCAGGAGGCCTTTCGCATCCCTGACAAATTCGGCAGTTGCGCGCCGGACGGGACGGCCAAAGCGGGAGTCTGCGGCGCCGCGTCCCGAAGGTGGCTCCAGAACGCGCGGGTTTCCAGCGCGCTCCGGAGCATCCTTCGACACACTTGGGACGAGGGCCGTGGAATGCGTCGCATCGTCGGCTCGGCCGTCGCCAGCGGGAGTAGCTCCCGAGCCTCGGCGCACCTTGGGAATGACGGGCGGTCGTCGACGCCGAGGCGGGCGATGATGCTTCCCGACCGTCCTCGCGAGGAGCCCGAAGAGCGACGCGGCGATCCAGGGGTCGCCTGCGCCGACGTCGATGCGCGGCGAAGCGGGGCATACGGCGGATCTTGGCCGCGCCCCCTGGATCGCCGCGTCCCCCCGGATCCAAGTCAGGATCCAAGTCCGGGGGTCGCTCCTCGCGAGGACGGCGGCTCGGCCGCCGCCAGCGGAACGCAATCGCGCCGCAAGCTGTTGCAATGTCTCGTTTCCGGAGCCGAAACGATGGTCCCTCCCTGCCTCGCCCGCCGCGACGATGAACAGGCGGGGCGACAGAAAGCGCCCCCGACGGGGCCGCGCCCGTCCCGAGGCGCGCCGACCTCGAGGAGCGGCACGGAACCGAAGCACGTCGCAACCCACTGGAAAGGCTCAATTCCGGAGCCGCGACGGCGCCCTCTCCGGCGGCGCGCCGCCTCAGGTGATCACGCTCGGCGTCGTGCGCCCGAGCCTTTTCTCGATCCCGGCGAGTTCGCGTGACAGCGCGACGAGGTCGGCGAGCGCGGCCTGCGTCTCCTCGCCGAGGTCCCCCGAGGGCTGCTCGTAGCGCTCGATGTAGACGCGCAGCGTCGCCCCGACCGTGCCGGTGCCGGAGAGGCGGTAGACGATGCGCGAGCCGCCCGCGAACATCACCCGGATCCCCTGATGCGCCGAATCCGAACCGTCGACCGGATCGTGATAGGCGAAGTCGTCGGCCGCCTCGACGGTCAGCGCGCCGAACGTCCGGCCCGGCAGGGTCTTGGTCGCCTCGCGCAGCGCCGTCATCAGCGCTTGCGCGGCGGAAAGATCGACCTCGTCGAAGTCGTGGCGCGTGTAGTAGTTGCGGCCATAGGTTCCCCAGTGCTCGCGCGCGATGTCGAGCACGGACTGCCGCCTCTGCGCCAGGATGTTGAGCCACAGCAGCACCGCCCAGACGCCGTCCTTCTCGCGGATGTGGTCGGAGCCGGTGCCGGCGCTCTCCTCGCCGCACAGCGTCGCGAGCCCGGCGTCGAGCAGGTTGCCGAAGAACTTCCAGCCGGTCGGCGTCTCGTAGCACCGCACGCCGAGTTTTTCGGCGACATGGTCGACGGCGGCGCTGGTCGGCATCGAGCGCGCGACGCCCTTCAAGCCGCGGGCGTAGCCCGGCGCGAGCGTCGCATTGGCGGCGAGGATCGCCAGCGAGTCCGACGGCGCGACGTAGACGCCCCGGCCGATGATCAAATTGCGGTCGCCGTCGCCGTCGGACGCCGCGCCGAAGTCGGGCGCTTGCGGAGACATCATCAGGTCGTAGAGGTCGCGGGCGTAGGTCAGGTTCGGGTCCGGGTGATGGCCGCCGAAGTCGGGCAACGGCGTTCCGTTGACGACCGTCCCCGCGCCGGCGCCGAGCGCGCCTTCGAAGATCGCGTGGGCGTAGGGTCCGGTCACGGCGTGCATGGCGTCGAAGCGCATGCGGAAGCCCGAGGCGAACAGCGCGCGAATGGCGCCGAAGTCGAACAGCGTCGTCATCAACTCGAGATATTGCGCCACCGGATCGACGATCTCGATCGTCGTCTTTTCCAGCGTCGCGGTTCCGAGCCGGTCGATGTCGACGTCGGGCGCGTCGGAAATTCTGTAGGCGTCGATCGTCTTGGTGCGGGCGAAGATCGCGTCGGTGATCTTTTCCGGCGCCGGCCCCCCGGCGCCGATGTTGTACTTGACGCCGAAATCGCCCTCGGGGCCGCCGGGGTTGTGGCTCGCCGACAGGATGATCCCGCCGAACGCGCCGATGGCGCGGATCAGCGCCGAGGCGGCCGGAGTCGACAGGATGCCGCCCTTGCCGATGACGAGGCGGCCGAAGCCGTTGGCCGCCGCGATCTTGGCCACCACCTGGATCGCCTCGCGGTTGAAGAACCGTCCGTCGCCGCCGACCACGAGGGTCTTGCCCGCGAACCCTTCGAGCGAGTCGAAGATCGCCTGGATGAAATTCTCGAGGTAGCCGGGCGTCTGGAACACCGGGACCTGCTTGCGCAGGCCCGATGTGCCGGGTTTCTGGTCGGCGAAAGGCCTGGTCGCGACGGTCTTGATCATGGCGAAACATCTCCCAAAGGGGCGCGGGCCCGATACTACGGGAAGTTTCGCGCCGAAACGAGACCGCGCGGGCCGATCGCCGACGTCGCGAAGGCGGCCGCGCCGCGGGCGCGAGGCGCCCGGCCTCGCGGCCGCGAGCGCGAACGTCTGATCCAGGTCGTCGCCAAGCGACCGCGGCGCGGCGTCGGGACCGGCCGATTGCTTGCACAACACTTTGAGACGACGCGTTTTTCGATCGGAAGCCGGCGCCCGGCCGGGTCCTCGTCGATGAACGGCGTGAAAGGAATTGTGAAACCTCCTTAACCGATTCTGGCGTATGCAGGGCGGGGGGCGCGCCCGGCGCGCGCCTGCGCTGGTTCGGGCTTCAGGAGGATGCGCAGATGGCGCGCAAGTATTTCGGCACCGACGGCATTCGCGGCAAGGCCAACAGCAAGATCACCGCCGACGTCGCCATGCGTGTCGGGCAGGCCGCCGGGCTCGCCTTCCAGCGCGGCGAACATCGCCACCGGGTGGTGATCGGCAAGGACACCCGGCTGTCGAGCTACATGATCGAATACGCCCTGGTGGCGGGTTTCACGTCGGTCGGGGTCGACGTGCTGCTGCTCGGCCCAATGCCGACGCCGGCGGTCGCGATGCTGACCCGGTCCATGCGCTGCGACCTCGGGGTCATGATCTCGGCCTCGCACAACCCTTACGAAGACAACGGCATCAAGCTCTTCGGGCCGGACGGTTACAAGCTTTCCGACGAGGTGGAGGCGCGGATCGAGGCGCTGATGGACGGCGACGCCGCCGCGATGCTCGCCCGCTCGCCCGACCTCGGCCGCGCCAAGCGCATCGACGACGTGCAGGCGCGCTACATCGAATACGCCAAGCGGACGCTGAGCCGCGACGTCACGTTCGAGGGCCTGCGGGTGGTGATCGACTGCGCCAACGGCGCGGCCTACAAGGTCGCGCCCGAGGCCCTGTGGGAACTCGGGGCGGAGGTCATCAAGATCGGCGTCGAGCCGAACGGCCTCAACATCAATCAGGACGTCGGGTCGACCGCGCCGGAGGCCCTGGCGCGCAAGGTGCGCGAGATGCGCGCCGACGTCGGCATCGCCCTCGACGGCGACGCCGACCGCATGATCATCGTTGACGAGAAGGGCCATGTCGTCGACGGCGACCAGGTCATGGCCGTGATCGCCGAGAGCTGGCGCGACGACGGCCGCCTGGCCAAGCCCGGGATCGTTGCGACCGTCATGTCCAATCTCGGGCTCGAGCGCTACCTCGAGGGTCTCGGACTGGCGCTCGAGCGGACCGCGGTCGGCGACCGCTACGTCATCGAGCGGATGCGCGAGAAGGGCTACAACGTCGGCGGCGAACAGTCGGGCCACATCATCTTCTCCGACTATTCGACCACCGGGGACGGTCTCGTGTCGGCGTTTCAGGTCCTGGCGGTGGTCCAGAAGATCGGGCGGCCGGTCAGCGAGGTCTGCCACCGTTTCGATCCCTACCCCCAGGTGCTGCGCAACGTCCGCTTCAACGGCGGCAAACCGCTCGACAACCCGCTGGTGGCCAAGGCCATCGCCGACGCGACGGCGCGGCTCGAGGGCCACGGCCGGCTCGTCATCCGCCCCTCCGGCACCGAGCCCGTCATCCGGGTGATGGGCGAAGCGGACGACAAGGCGCTCGTCGACGCGGCGGTCGGCGAGGTCTGCGACGCGGTCGCCCGGGCGGCGGCCTGACGACCGCCGCTCAGTAGCCCCTGGCGACCCAATCGGCGAAGACCTGGCAGAGCTGGACGACCCGGCGGTGGTTCGACTGCTCGATCATCACGTTGTCGGCTGGGTTGGGGTAGTAATAGCTGGTCGCCCGGAGCGGCGACGTGACCCCTCCGCGGCTGACCTCGCCGATCATCTGGTCGGGCGACGAACCGGCGGGACCGACGCCGCCGGTGTTCGGCCCCAGGATGACATTATCGATCCGGACGGAGACCGGCCCGGACTGTCCGGACCCCGAGAGCGCGGCCGCGAGCGCGCCCGGCAGCGCACGCGCCACCCATCCGGCGGTCGGCTCGCCGGAACTCTCCAGGAGCGGCCGGACATCGACCGGAACGACGGCGATCGTGGGACGGGCCGCGGCGCGCGCCGCCGGGGCGACCGCGAACGCAGCCCAGACGAGCGCCGCCGCCTGCCGACGGGTGAAGGGATAGGAGGACATTGACCAGACTCCTTGTCGTGACGGGCGTCGTCTCGGGCTCCGCCGAAGGCCGCCCTGGCGGATACGAAGCAGGGGAACGGTTGGATGCCGGCCCGGGCTCATTTCGAAACCCGCACCGACAGGAAGGCGCGCGGCGACGGCGAACCGTTCCAGGCGCCCATCGACGACGAGGTGAAAAATCCTCTGGAAAAAGAACCGAATCACCGTACCATGCTTTCTGTCGTCAACAGCCGAAAGGAGGTGATCCAGTGTCTCATTGTCATCCGCCCCGTATGATCGACAGGGCCTGGGTTCCTGCCCTCGCGAAGGATTTGCGCGCGTAGCGTTCGCTAGAGGCACGAAACACAAGTCCCGGCGGACTCGCGCGGGCCACGACAATGGAAGAGCCGTTCCCTTCGGGAACGGCTCTTCTTGTCGGCGAAGCCTGCGGCCATGCGGACGGGCGAAGGCGGGGCTAGCAGCGGACGCGGCCGTCCATCGCGTGCATCAGCCAAAACACGTAGAGCGCGACCGGAACGAGCATGGCGAGGGCCATGATCTCGGTCAGGCTGCGCTCGGCGGCGAGGTCGAGGATCATCTCCGGGCGCGGCGGCGCGCCTTTGTCTTTCCCGCCGGTGTTGCGGTCGCTCACCCACTCGTCGGAATGGGCGTCGATCGTCTCCGGCCCGCGCCTTGCGCCTCCGGCCGAGGCTCGCGCCGATCCTCCGGGCACAGTGAACGGTACGGACTTCCTGCTCACGCGGTCTTCCCCTCGTTTGCGACGAGCACCTCGGCGGCGAGCGCCTCGAGCTCGCGGGCGGCCTCGCTCGACGGCGCGGCCTCGATAACGGACAGTCCCCGCGCGACGCTCTCGGCATAGACCACCCGCTGATGCAACGCGGCCGCCAGCACCGGCACGTCCTGGAACTGCGCCAGCGCGTCGGCGGCGTCCCGGCCGATCGCGGTGCGGGCGATGCGGCGGTTGACCACGAAGGCGGCCTTCAATTGCTCCTTCATCACCTGGGCCTCGCGGATCAGCGCGACCGTGTCGGCCGCCGCCCAGACGTCGTAGGGCGAAGGCTGCACCGGGATCAGCACGTAGTCGCTGGCGAGGATCGCCGAGCGGCCGAGATCGTTGACCCGCGGCGCGCCGTCGATGATGACGATGTCGTAGTCCCTGGCGAGCCTCGGCAGGTCGCGGTGCAGAGTCGGCTTCGCCATGCCGACAATCGAGAACGGCGGCTCGGCGTCGCGAGAGCTCGACCACGCCATCGCGCTGCCCTGGGGATCGGCGTCGATCAGCAACACCCGCCGGCCGTCGCGCGCGTAGGTGGCGGCCAGATTGACGGCGACCGTCGTCTTTCCGACGCCGCCCTTCTGATTGAGAACGCCCACTATCATCGCGACGCGTTCCTCGCCCGCCGGCAGCCGGTCGGATCGACCGGCTTTGTTGCAGTGCAGCAAACCATCTCACAAGGACTTGCGCTTGGCAAGCCGGGGAGACGCCGCCGGAGGGATCACCGCCGGATTGCGTCCAGTTCCGGCAGCATGACCACGCTTTCCTGCTCGTTGGGATCGGTGCGGGCGACGACGGCGGTCGCGGGCTCGGTCAGACTGAGATTGTAGGCGAGGTGAGGCACGTCGGCGGGGATGTAGACGAACTCGCCAGCCCGCGCCACGAAGTGGTTTTCGAGCCTTTCGCCGAACCATGTGCCGGCTTCGCCGCTCAGCACATAGATGGCCGTCTCGTGCCGCTCGTGCTTGTGGGCCTTCGTTCGGCCGCCGGGCGGAATCGTCAGGAGCTGCATGTGGAGGCCGCGGGCGCCGACCGTCTCGGCGGAAATGGCGGGGGTGTAGGTCAGGCCCTGCTTGCCGACGAACGGAACGCCGGCGCGAACGGTGGCGCAAGTCGGCGTCCGGGCGCTGGTCTCGTGTGTTCCCGACATCGTCCGCCTCCCGGGGGGTCCTGCGCTTTCGGGGCGATCCCGACCGCTCCGGTTAGCGCAGCTTCTTCAGGCACGCGCCCGCGGCCGTCGCATCCGCGCGCGCCTCGCTCATCGGGATCGTTCCCGCCTGCACGAGGTTCATCGTCGTCGCCTTGACCAGACCTCTGGGGTCATTGCTCGCGGCGAAGCCGGGCGCGGCCGCGTCATAGATCGCCCGGGCGGATGGGGCGAGGCCCGCCGCGCAGGCGTTCGCCGACCCGGCGTCGGCGTAGGCCGCGCCGACGGGGACGACGGCGACAAGCGCGATGCCGGCGAGAAAGAGCCTGTGGGTCACAAGTCGCCTCCAAAGAAGACACGAAACGCCGGCGCGCGCGGCCGCTGCGCCGACGTCGATGACGGCGCTACTGGACCAGCCGGGGCCCGCCGGAGTGGGGAATCTCGTTGTCCTGCACGACCCCGAGACGGCGGGCGACTTCGGTATAGGCCTCGATCATGCCGCCGAGGTCCTTGCGGAACCGGTCCTTGTCGAGCTTGTCGTTGGTCTTGACGTCCCACAGCCGGCAGGAGTCTGGACTGATCTCGTCGGCGAGCACGATGCGCATGTTGTCACCTTCCCACAGCCGTCCGCACTCGACCTTGAAATCGATGAGCCGGATGCCGACGCCGAGGAAAAGCCCGGTCAGGAAGTCGTTGACCCGGATCGCCAACGCCATGATGTCGTCGATCTCCTGCGGCGCTGCCCAGCCGAAGGCGGTGATGTGCTCTTCCGACACCATCGGATCGTTCAGCTGATCGTTCTTGTAGTAAAACTCGATGATCGAGCGCGGCAGTTGCGCGCCTTCCTCGAGACCGAGCCGCGTCGCGAGCGAGCCGGCGGCGACGTTGCGCACCACCACCTCGAGCGGAATGATTTCGACTTCGCGAATCAGCTGCTCGCGCATGTTGATGCGGCGGATGAAATGGGTCGGCACGCCGATGTCGTTGAGCCGTTGGAAAATGTACTCGGAAATCCTGTTGGTCAGGACGCCCTTGCCCTCGATCACCTCGTGCTTCTTGGCGTTGAACGCGGTCGCATCGTCCTTGAAGTGCTGAATCAGCGTCCCAGGCTCCGGGCCCTCGTAAAGGACCTTGGCTTTGCCTTCATAGATGCGACGGCGGCGGTTCATGCGGTGAGACCGTGGCTTGAGGAAATCCATGCGCGTGGCCTTTTCTGGTGGCGTTCCGCCGGCGCCCACGTGCTGCGGACGGACAGAATATGGGGACTCGGACCGCATAAGCCAAGCATTGGTCTTGTCCGGACCGGGGGCCAGCCCCCAAGCCCGCAACTTATCCGATCGAGGGCGCTGGCACAAACGTTCCCTCCGTCCGCCGCTGCGTCCCGCCATCGTCTAGACAAATTGTTTAGTCGGCATGGGTCGACGCGGGTCGGAATTCCAAGCAAAATGTTCTTCAAGAAGGGTGAAGAGGCGAAACTGGACGTTTTGCGTTTTCGCGAATCCGCCTGCCGGGGCCCGGCGCGGCGACGCGACAGGCGCGAATTGGCTTGCGAAATCAAGCCTCCGTTCCAGAACTGCCACTCGACCGGGGCGCGCCCAATGGGTGCGCCCGGCTCTTTTTCAGGCGCCGTCTCGCGGAGCGGCGCCTCGAGGTCAAGAAACTCGGGAGGTATCCCCAATGGATGTTTCAACCCTGAAGCGGATCGAGGCCGATCCGAACTACCAGAAGCTCGTGTCGGAACGGAAATCGTTCGGCTGGACGCTGGCGATCATCACTCTCGTTCTGTATTACGGGTACATCGCCATCGTCGCGTTCGCGCCTCAGATGATCGCGACCAAGGTCTGGGGCGACATCACCATCGGGATCATCATGGGCGTGGCGCTGATCCTGCTCTCGATCCTGCTGACCGGGATCTATGTCCTGCGCGCCAATAGCCAGTACGACGACCTGACCAGGGCGATCGTCAACGCCGCCAAGATCGGGGGGAAGAAGTGAAGACGCTCATGAAAACCGGCGCGTTCGCGGGCTCGCTCAGCCTCCTGGCCGGCTCGGCTTCGGCGGCCGGCGCAATCGAGGCCGGCACGATCCAGGCCGTCGACTGGAACGCCATCATCATCTTCGTCATCTTCGTCCTGGTGACGCTCGGCATCACCTATTGGGCGGCCAGGAAAACCCGCACGACCAAAGACTTCTACGCCGCGGGCGGCGGCATCACCGGCTTCCAGAACGGCGTCGCCATCGCCGGCGACTACATGTCGGCGGCCTCCTTCCTCGGCATCACCGCGCTCGTCTACACCGGCGGCTACTACGGCCTGATCTACTCGATCGGCTTCCTCGTCGGCTGGCCGATCATCATGTTCCTGATGGCCGAGCCGCTGCGCAACCTCGGCCGCTTCACGCTCGCGGACGTCGCCGCCTACCGGCTCCAGGCGACGCCGGTGCGCACGTTCGCCGCGATCAGCACCCTCGTCACCGTCGCCTTCTACCTGATCGCGCAGATGGTCGGCGCCGGACAGCTGATCGAGTTGCTGTTCGGCCTGCCTTACCTCTATGCGGTGATCAGCGTCGGCGTGCTGATGATCATCTACGTCACCTTCGGCGGCATGATCGCGACCACCTGGGTCCAGATCATCAAGGCGGCGCTGCTGCTCGGCGGCTCGACCCTGATGGCGGGCCTCGTGCTGTCGGAGTTCAACTTCGACTTCAACGCCCTGCTCGCCAAGGCGATCGAGGTCCATCCGAAGCACGACGCGATCCTGGCGCCGGGCGCCGCGGTCGCCAACCCAATCAACGCCTTCTCGCTCGGCATCGCGCTGATGTTCGGCACGGCGGGTCTGCCCCACATCCTCATGCGCTTCTTCACTGTCGGCAACGCCAAGGAAGCGCGCAAGTCGGTATTCTGGGCGACCACCTTCATCGGCTACTTCTACATTCTCACCTTCATCCTCGGCTTCGGCGCGATCGTGCTGGTATCAACCAACCCGGAATATCACGTCGGCGACGACGTCACGAAGGCGCTGCTCGGCGGCGGCAACATGCCGGCGATCCATCTCGCCCATGCCGTCGGCGGCAACCTCATGAAGGGGTTCATCGCCGCGGTCGCCTTCGCCACCATTCTGGCGGTGGTGTCGGGCCTGACGCTGTCGGGCGCGAGCGCGGTCAGCCACGACCTCTACGCGAGCGTCATCCGGCGCGGGAAGGTCGAGGAAGGCGCGGAAGTGCGGGTGTCCCGGATCACCACCATCATCCTCGGGATCGTCGCGATCTTTCTCGGCTTCGTGTTCGAGAAGATCAACGTCGCCTTCATGGTTGGTCTCGCCTTCGCGGTCGCCGCGAGCGCGAACTTCCCGGTCGTGCTGCTGTCGATGCTGTGGAAAGGCCTCACCACCCGCGGCGCGGTGATCGGCGGCTTCGTCGGCCTGCTGAGCGCCCTGGCCTTGACCATCCTGAGCCCAGGCATCTGGGAGGCGGTGCTCGGCTACCCGAAGGGCTCGGCGTGGTTCCCCTACGTGTCGCCGGCGCTCTTCACCATGCCGCTGTCGTTCTTCTGCTGCTGGCTGTTCTCGGTCACCGACACCTCGAAGACGGCCCAGGCGGAGCGGGAGGCGTTCGAGGCTCAGTACGTCCGGTCGCAGACCGGCATCGGGGCCGACACCGCCGTCTCGCACTGAGCCCTCATCGGGGACATCGACGAAGGGCGCCCGGCGACGGGCGCCCTTTCCCTTTCGGGGCCGCCCGACCGAGGCTTCGCCCCGGCGGAACCGGATCGACGCCGGTCGCAGCCGACCCGGTGCGCCGTCGACCAACGGCCCTCAGCGTCAGGCGCGCGTTCCCGTGACCGGCGCGGCGCCGAACATGCCGAGCTTGACCTCGCCGGTCATCGCGTCGCCATCGACCGTCACCGAGAACTCGAGCGTCAGCGGCATGGGCGTGGTGATGTCGGTCTGCCAGGCGAGCGTATCGCCGTCGACGGCGCCCTCGAACGCCTGCTCGCCCGACGCGCCCGCCATCGTCCCCTGGAACGCCGTGGCGGATGCGGCGTTTACCGTCAACAGCGCCTCCTGCGGCCCCATCGGAGTTTGCAGCACGAGTTTCCAGACGCCATCCGCCGCCATCGCCTTGTCTCCCATCCTCTATCCCACGCCGCCCGTGTACCAGCCGGCGACGGCCGGCGCAAAGCGCTTTCGCCGCCCGCTCGGCGGTTCTTTTCCGCCTCCGGCGGCGCCATGCGCCATAAGTGCTAACCTTTCCGCATTGCACCATCTGGCGGCGCGGCGAACTTGGATTTAAATGCACGCCGTGTCGTCAGGAGATCGTCATGATTGCTCGTCCGCGTCGCAGCGTCCTCTACATGCCCGGCTCCAATTCCAAGGCGCTCGCCAAGGCGTCGACGCTGCCAGCGGACGCGCTCATCCTCGACCTCGAGGATTCCGTCGCCCCCGACGCCAAAGAGGCGGCGCGAGGTCAGGTGATTGAGGCGGCGAAAGGCGATTTCGGCGGCCGCGAGGTGGTGATCCGGGTTAACGGCTCGCACACGCCGTGGGGGCCGGACGACCTGATCGCCGCCGCTGCGGCCGGACCCGACGCGATCCTTCTGCCCAAGGTCGACGGCCCGGGTGCGATCATGCTGGCGGCCCGCGTGCTGCGCGAACACGGCGCGCCCGACCGGACCCGCCTGTGGGCGATGATGGAGACGCCGAACGCCATTCTCAACGCCGGCTCGATCGCGGCCGTCGCCGCCGACCCGGCCTCGCGCCTCGCCGTTCTGGTGATGGGCCTCAACGACCTCGCCAAGGAGACGCGCGCCCGTCTCACCCCCGGACGCCCGACCATGACCGCCTGGCTCGCCAACTGCCTCGTCGCGGCGCGCGCCCACGGCGTCGACATCATTGACGGCGTCTACAACGACATCAAGAACCTTGACGGCTTCCGGGCGGAGTGCGAGCAGGGCCGCGACATGGGCCTGGACGGCAAGACGCTGATCCATCCCGGCCAGATCGACATCTGCAACGAGGTGTTCGCGCCGACCGAGACCGAGGTCGGGAACGCGCGCGCCATCATCGACGCCTTCGCCCTGCCGGAAAACGCCGGCAAGGGCGTGATCAGCCTCAACGGCAGGATGGTCGAGCTGTTGCATGCGGAGATGGCGCGGCGCACGCTGGCGATCGCCGACGCGATCGCGGCGCTGAGCCGGAGCGCGGCGTAAGTCCTTTGTCGAGCAAACCGAGGCGGCGGGCCTCGGGCGAACGGAGCGGTCCATGGGCGCGGAGCATCATTCCCTCTTCCAACTCGGGCCGGACCCGACGCCGTACCGCAAGCTGACGGATCAGGGCGTACGGGTCGAGACGGCGCTCGGGCGCGAATTTCTGGTGGTCGAGCCTTCGGCGCTGAGCCGCCTCGCCGAGCAGGCGATGATCGACATCAACCACCTCCTGCGCCCCGGCCATCTCGCGCAACTCGCCAAAATCCTCGACGACCCGGAAGCGTCCGGCAACGACAAGTTCGTCGCCTACGATCTTCTCAAGAACGCCAACATCGCCGCCGGCGGCGTGCTGCCGATGTGCCAGGACACCGGCACGGCGATCGTGGTCGCCAAGCGGGGCCGCAACGTCGTGACCGACGGGACCGACGAGGCCGCCCTCGCCGAGGGCGTGCGCGAGGCCTACCGAAAGAAGAACCTGCGCTACAGCCAGCTCGCGCCCCTCTCGACCTTCGAGGAGACCAACACCGGCGACAATTTGCCGGCCCAGATCGACATTTATGCCGAGGGCGACGACGCCTACAAGTTCCTGTTCATGGCCAAGGGCGGCGGCTCGGCCAACAAGACCTTCCTCTACCAGGCGACGCCGTCGATTTTGACCCACGACCGGATTATCGCCTTCCTCAAGGAAAAGATCCTCACACTCGGCACGGCGGCCTGCCCGCCCTATCACCTCGCCATCGTGATCGGCGGCCTCTCGGCCGAACTGAACCTGAAGACCGTCAAGCTCGCCTCGGCCCGCTATTACGACGCCCTGCCGACGACCGGCGCCCCCGACGGGCGCGCCTTCCGCGACCTCGCGCTCGAGGCGGAGATCTGGAAGCTGACCCAGACGCTCGGCGTCGGCGCCCAGTTCGGCGGAAAATACTTCTGCCACGACGTGCGCGTGATCCGGCTGCCGCGCCACGGCGCCTCGCTGCCGATCGGCATCGGCGTCTCCTGCTCCGCCGACCGTCAGGCGCTCGGCAAGATCACCCGCGACGGCGTGTTCATCGAGGAGCTCGAGCACGACCCCGCCCGTTTCCTGCCCGTCCTCGACGAGGCCTCGCTCGGCGGCGACGTGGTGAAAATCGACCTGAACCGCCCGATGGCGGACATCCTCGCCGAACTGACCCGGAACCCGATCCGCACCCGCCTCGCGCTCACGGGACCGATGATCGTCGCCCGCGACCTCGCGCATGCAAAGATCCGCGAGCGGCTCGACCGCGGCGAGCCGATGCCGGACTATTTCCGCAACCACCCGGTCTACTATGCCGGTCCCGCAAAGACGCCCGAGGGCATGGCCTCCGGCTCGTTCGGCCCGACCACGGCGGGGCGCATGGATTCCTACGTCGCGCAGTTCCAGGCGGCGGGCGGGTCGAAGGTGATGCTCGCCAAGGGCAACCGCTCGGCGGCGGTGCGCGAGGCCTGCGCCGAATACGGCGGCTTCTATCTCGGCTCGATCGGCGGACCGGCGGCTCGGCTGGCGCAGGACTGCATCAAGAAGGTCGAGGTGCTCGAATATCCCGAGCTCGGCATGGAGGCGGTGTGGCGGATCGAGGTCGAAGATTTTCCGGCCTTCATCGTCGTCGACGACAAAGGCAACGACTTCTTCAAGGAACTGAATTTGGGCTGAGGCGGCTTTTCGGGGGCGAGGCGCGCAAACCCTCGTCCCTGCGCGCAGACATGGTCGCGCGCGGGCGTTATCAAAGGCTTGGGCGCCCTTTTTTGTCACTTTGTAACTCCCAACCCCGTCATTGCGAGGAGCAAAGCGACGAAGCAATCCATGCCGCCGCTTGCTTCCTGCGGAAAAAATCGCTCCGTCTTCTGCTCGCAACGAAGGGCGGCTGGACGACCAGAGGGCGCGACAGCGGCCCAGCGGCCCTGGATCGCTTCGCTTCGCTCGCGATGACGGCGCTGTTGGCTACCGGCTTGGGAG
>NZ_QNRK01000056.1 GCF_003315135.1 Roseiarcus fermentans | reverse complement strand
TCGGACGCCGACATGGAGGCGGCGCTCGACCGCGCCCGCGCCCATGCCGCCACCGCCAGCCCGAGCCGCGCCGCCGGCAACCCCCAGATGTCGGACACCGCAGGGCGCTGAACGCGGGGCCGGGCCGACAGGGGGACGGACGTCGCCGGCTCTGCGCCCATTGCTGCGGGCGTCGAGGAGCAGAGCGCGCTCGGTGAGCGCGCCGGCGGGTCGGCGACCTGCCTGCGCCGGCGCCGGCAAGTCCGCCCCGGGCGTCGCGCCGGGGGCGAGAGTCCGAGTCGGGCGATTCTTCGGCCTCGCGCGCTCCGCGGTGGAGAGGGGCGAGCGGACTATGCTGGTGGAGGCGCTCCGGGGCGGGCTTGCGCGCGCAACGGCACGCGCGGGTTTGCCGGGCGAAGTCGGGCGGCCGTTGGGCGCGAAGCCCTGCGCTGGCTCTGCATGCGGATCGACGGCCGCAGTCGACGAGAGGCTGCTGGGCGCGCCCGCAAAACGTCTCGAGTGGGGTGGCGCGCCCGCTTAACCCCGACGCGAAGAGTCCGCCCGAAGCGGAAGCTTCACTCGTCGAGCGCCGAATAGCGCTCCGCAAAGCCGAGGCGCTTGGTCAGCGAGCGCGCGACTGACCGCGCGCTCGCGTTGAGTGCGCTTACTTCATCATCATCATGTGATCGGACGCCATCTTCCCGTCGTCCATTTTCATGTCGTTCATCATCATCATGTGCCCGTCATGCATCATCATCATCACCGGCGCCTTCATTTCCGTCCCGTGCTTCATCATTGCGTCCTGCGCCATCTTCATCTGATCGGCTGAGGGCGTCATCGTCGTCACGTGGCCGTCGGGCTGCATCATCACCATCGTGCCGTCTTTCATCATCATGTCGTCGGCGAGGGCCGGAACCGCGGCGAACGCCGCGAGCGCGATAGCGAGAGATGTCGTGAGCTTAAGCATTGTTGCTGTTCCTCCGTTTGGTTGAGCGATCGTTATTTTTAATAATCACCTATAGCAGTCTAACAGTAAAACAAGACAAATTGACGAACAAATACGACTCAGTCTACTGTTTATGATTGGCCGAGAACGACGTCTGATCGCGCTCGAGCTGCTGATCCATGCAGCGCTTGCTTTGCGCTGCGGACGTCATGACATCGCCTTTCATGGCGCCCGGCTTGGCCATACCGGTCGGCATCGGCTCATCGACCTTCATGCCCGACGGCGCCGGCATTGGAGGCGCGGGCGCCATCGTCATCCCTTCACAGGCGGCTGGCATTCGCTCGGCCGCCTGGGCCGGTCCGAGAAACATCGCAAGAGCCGGCGCCAGAAGCCCGCGGAGAAACCTGCCCGCGCCGGGCGAAAGAGGCGTGCCCATCACGATCACATGCCTCCGAACCAATTGTAGCCCTGGTCTTCCCAGTAGCCGCCCGGATAGGTGTCGGTTACGAAGATCGCCATAATGTGCTTGGGGTTCTTGAAGCCCAACTTCGTCGGGATACGCAACTTCATGGGCGCTCCGTATTTCACCGGCAGCGGCTCATCCGCATAGGTCAACGCCAGGATGGTTTGCGGATGCAGCGCCGAGGCCATGTCGATGCTGGTGAAATAGTTGTCGGCGCAGCGGAAGCCGACGTAGCGGGCCGTGAGGTCCGCGCCGACGCGTTTCAGGAAGTCGGCGAACGGAACGCCGCCCCATTTGCCGATCGCGCTCCAACCCTCCACGCAGCAGTGCCGCGTGATCTGGGACTGCTGCGGCAAGCCTCTGAGCGCCTCCACCGACCATGGCGTTCGGTCGGCGATCATGCCGGAAAGCTCGAGCTTGTAGGTCGCGAGATCGACGACCGGCGCCTCACTCTCGGAATAATAGGCGTTGAACGGGAAAGGTTTGGTGATGTCCTGCTCGCTGAAGGTGGGCGCGAGCCTGTCTTGGCGGAAGATCGCCGCCTGCACGGCGTCGTTGAATTTCGACATGTTGGTGAGGATCGATTGCACCCCGCTCGGCGCGGTGGCGTCGCAGCCGGTCAGAAGCGTCAGCGCGCCGAGGCTGAGCGTCTGGCGCAGAAAGAGCCGCCGTTCAATCAGGCGGAGCTCGGGCCTCACCGAGATCGAAAGGTCGCGCGCCTGCCGCCGCATTTCGTCGCTGGGTCTCATCGCGCGTTCGACCTCTGGTGCTGCGGCGCCGCGCCGGCAGGCTTCGCGTCGCCGGTGATCATCGGCAGAAAGGTGCTCGGGACCAGCGTAACCAGCGCGAGATGGATGATTAGGAACAGCACGATGGCGGCCATGCCGAAGAAGTGGACGACGCGCGCGCCGTCATAGCCGCCAAACAGCCAGGCCAACTCCTGAAACTGAACCGGCTTCCAGATCGCCAAGCCCGCAAGGATCGTGATCAGGATCGCCGCGAGCACGCCCACGTAGGCAAGCTTCTGGACGGCGTTGTATGTCGTGACGTCGTTATGCGCGAGCTTGAACGAGAGCGCCGCGCCGAGATCATGGACCACGTCCCGCGGCGCGATCGGCGTCATCTTGCGCGCGAAATGCCCGCTCATGACGCCGTAGAGGATGTAGACCGCGAAGTTGATCATCAGCAGCCACATCGCCGCGAAGTGCCATTGCAGCGCCCCGGCAAGCCAGCCGCCGAGCGTGATTTGCGGAGGAAACCGGATCCCTGGAAACACAGGCGAGGCGTCATAGATGCGCCAGCCGCTCGTGATCATGATGACGATCGCGAAGGCGTTGATCCAATGCCAAAGCCGAACGGCGAGCGGATGCACCCGCAGACGCGCAGACCGCACTCCACTCGCCGCGTTCAACGTCGAGGCTGACATGATCGGTAGTCCAGTGCGGGACTAGACACTGTGGCCGCTTGCATCGTGCAGGGCCGGCCAGAGCGAAATCGAGGTGAAGTCATTGATCCGGATTCTCCACAGAGATCGGGGCTCCGTTAGGGAGAATACCGGCCGCGCCTCGCTGGCGACATACCCCATTGACTTTGGAATCGATACATTGCTGCTATTCCGCCCGCGGTAACGCACGACGGCCCCGGGGCGAACGCCGCGTCCGCGGCGGCGCTTGATCGTCGCGGCGATCAGCCGCTGCGACGCCGGACGGATCAAAGTGGTATCCCGATGGAAATGCACCAGATCCGCTACTTTCTCGCCGCCGCCCGGACGCTCAACTTCACCCGGGCGGCGGAGGAATGCGGCGTTTCGCAGCCGTCCCTCACCCGGGCGATCCAGACGCTGGAGGCGGAGCTCGGCGGTGAGTTGCTGCTGAGAGAACGCGGGCTGACGCACCTCACCGACCTTGGCGTCAAGATGCTGCCTCTGGTGCAGCAATGTTTCGACAGCGCCTCGGCCGCGAGATCTTTGGCGACCTCCCTGAAGAGCGGCGCAGTGACTCCGCTCAAGCTCGCGCTGTCGTCATCGATAAACATCGCGATCCTGCTGCCGCAGCTGAGCGAGCTCTCCCGCAGCTTCGCCGGCATGGAACTGAAATTCTTCCGCGCAGCCGCCGCCGACCTTGCTGACCACATCAAAAGGGGCGGAGCGGATCTCGGCGTCGCGGGTCCGCTGAAAGGCGAATGGGAGCGGTTCGATCGGTGGACCCTGTTCACGGAGCCTTTCGTCCTCGCCGTGAGCGAGAGCCATCGCTACGCCAATCGCCAGCGGATCATGATGCGAGAGCTTCAAGGCGAGAGGATCATTCGCCGGTCGCACTGCGAGGGTGTCGAAGACGTCGAGGCGCTGTTAGAGCAGCGCGGCCTCACGCACTTGCAGCGCCATGAGGCGAGCAGCGAGGCCGATGTCGTCGGCTTGCTTTCAGCCAACGTCGGCGTCGCGCTCGTGCCTTCGAGCGCCGACCTTCCGGCCAATTTGCGCCGTCTCCGCATCGCGGACGCGACCCTGGAGCGGTCGGTCAGCGTCTACGGCGTCGCGGGACGTCCGCGCTCGCCGATCGCCACCATGCTTCTGAAGATGCTGCGGGCTTCCGACTGGAGCGCCTATCGAGCCTGATCCGCGGAACGCGTGGCGTAACCGCGAAGCGTTTCGAGCAGATCCTCGACTTCCATGCGCCGCCGGTAGTCTGGATCGACAAAGCGCGCAAGCACGATTCCGTCAGCGTCGACGACGAAGGTCGCGGGAATGGGCAGCATCCAGGTATCGTTGCCGTGAAACTGAGCCAGATCGACGCCAGCGGCGGCCATGCCGCGCTGGGCCTCGTCGCCGACCCAAAAGAGCAGATTCAGCTCCAGCGCATAGCCGCCGTCGAGATCGGAAAGAATCGGGAACCGCGCCTCCGCGTAGGCTTTCAGTTCAGCGGCCCAAGCCGAGGTTTCCGGCGAAATTGCGACGATCTGCGCGCCGAGCGAGGCGATCTCCGCCTCGGCGCGCGTGAGCGCGTCGATGTGCAGGCGACAGTACGGGCACCAATGCCCGCGATTAAACGACACCACGAGCGGGCCCCTTTTCAGCAGGCCGGCCAGGCTCACAAGGCGCCCCGTCTCGTCGGGCAGGAGAAACGGCGGCATCGGTTCGCCGGGCCGAGGCGCCGTCACCCCCACGCCGTTGTCCGCGAGGCGAGCGACCATGCGCTCGATCACGTCGGCGAAGGCGGGACTGAGCGCGCGCACCGTGTCGGCCACCGCCTGCAGCCTGACGCTCAACGGCGCGTCCATTCGCCTGGCTTCCTCGGTCGCGGCCTCGAGAATTTCGACAAATGTCTTTTCGGTCACAACCCTCTCCGCGGCCATCGCGTCGCGAACGCCGCCGTCCTCGTGGCCATTCTCGACCTCGCGCCGCCCTCGATCAAGCTATGAAGTCGATAACCAGCGGCTTGGCCGCTTTACGACTTGCGAAGCCGCTTCGCCCGCCGACCCCCACGAGTCGGCCGGCGGGCGTGCCAAGCCGAAGGCAAGCGTGCTAGCAACGGCCGACCGCAGACCGAGACTGTTCACAGACCCATGACCAAACTCGACGACGAAACCCGCGCCTCGCTGAAGACCCGCTCGCGCCTCGTGCACCTCGGGCGCGACCGCGAGCAGTCGCAGGGTTTCGTCAACATCCCGCCGTTCCGCGGCTCGACCGTACTCTATCCCGACGCAGCGACGCTGAAGAGCCGCGAGCAGCGCTACACCTATGGCACCCACGGCACGCCCTCGACCGACGCGCTGACCGCCGCCTGGAGCGACATTTCCGGCGCGGCGGGAACCGAGCTCGTCCCCTCGGGCCTTGCCGCGATCGTGGTGGCGCTGATGACGGCCGTGTCGGCCGGCGATCACCTCTTGATCACCGACTCCGCCTATGGCCCGGCGCGCGCCTTCGCCAACGGCGTTCTGAAGCGGATGGGGGTCGAAACAACCTTCTATGACCCCTGCATCGGCGCAGGGATCGAGGCGCTGTTCCGGGAGAACACCAGGGCGGTGCTGACCGAGTCGCCAGGCTCGCAGAGTTTCGAGGTCCAGGACATT
The DNA here is from genome assembly GCF_003315135.1 of Roseiarcus fermentans. Classification (GTDB taxonomy): domain Bacteria; phylum Pseudomonadota; class Alphaproteobacteria; order Rhizobiales; family Beijerinckiaceae; genus Roseiarcus; species Roseiarcus fermentans. The sequence goes on along the minus strand of NZ_QNRK01000056.1, from coordinate 24,552 downwards.
CCGGCGATCGCGGAGGCCGCGCACGCGCGCGGCGCCGCCGTGCTGATGGACAACACCTGGGCGACCCCGCTTTTGTTCGCGCCGCACGCCCACGGCGTCGACATGGCGATCGAGGCCGGCACCAAGTATCTGTCCGGCCATTCCGACCTGCTGCTCGGCCTCGTCTCGGCCAACGAGGCGTGGTTCCCGCGCCTGCGCCACACCGCTGGGCAGATGGCGATCCCCGCCGGGCCGGAGGACGTGTTTCTGGCGTTGCGCGGCCTCAGGACCATGGACTTGCGGCTGCGCGAGGCGGAACGGCAGGGGCTCGCGATGGCGCGCTGGCTCAGCGAGCGGCCGGAGGTCCTGCGGGTCCTCCACCCCGCCCTGCCCGACGATCCGGGCCACGCGCTCTGGAAGCGCGACTTTTCCGGCTCATCCGGCCTCTTCAGCGTGATTCTCAAGCCCGCCTCCGAAGCCGCGGTCGCGGCCTTTCTCGACGGCCTGCAATTGTTCGGCCTCGGCTATTCCTGGGGCGGCTACGAGAGCCTCGTGATTCCGTTCGACTGCTCGTCCTACCGCACCGCGACGCGATGGGCGCCCGGCGGCCCGGCGCTGCGGTTCAGCATCGGCCTCGAGGATTCTGAAGACCTGAAGGCGGATCTCGACCGGGGCTTTGCGCGTTTGCGGGCGACGACGTGATGCGCGATTTTCTCATCGACACCGACACCGCGTCCGACGACGCGGTCGCCATCGTCATGGCGCTGGCGGCGCCGGACGTGCGCGTGCTCGGCCTGACCACGGTCGCCGGCAACGTCGCCCTCGGCCAGGCGACCCGGAATGCGCTTTACACCGCCGAGATCTGCGGCTCGGACGCGCCGGTGTTCATGGGCGCCGGCGCGCCGCTCATCCGGACCTTGCGCGACGCGCACTGGTTCCACGGGGCCGACGGGCTCGGCGACCAAGGCTATCCGCCGCCGCAGCGGGGGCCGGAACAGGAGCATGCCGTCGACGCGATCCTGCGCCTGTCGCGGGAAAACCCCGGCCTGACCCTCGTGACCCTCGGACCGCTCACCAACATTGCGCTCGCGCTTGCGCGCGATCCAAAGCTCGCCGCGCGGATCGGCCGCTGCGTCGTCATGGGCGGGGCGCCGTGCTGCGAGGGCAACGTCACGCCGGCGGCCGAGTACAACATCTGGGTCGATCCCGAGGCGGCGCGCGCCGTCTTCCGCTCGCGGCTCCCGATCGAGATGGTCGGCTGGCACGTCTCGCGCGGGTCCTCGGTGCTGAGCGACGCCGAGGTTGCAGCGATCGAGGCGCTGGGCACGGAAAAGGCGCGCTTCGCGGTCGAGGCCAACAGCCGCGCCAGAGAAGCCTACCGCGTCCAGACCGGCGAGGTCGGCCTGTCGCTCGCCGACCCGACCGCAATGGCGGTGGCGCTCGACCGCTCGGTCGGGTTGACCTGGTCGCGCCATCGGGTCGCGATCGAGACGCAAAGCGAGCTCACCCGCGGCATGACGGTCGTCGACCGGCTGGGCGTCAATTCCGACCCGATCAACGCCGACGTCTGGGGCGCGGCGGCCGGCGAGAGCGACGGCGCCGACGTGCTGTGGACGTTCGATGCGCAGAAATTCAAGGCGATGCTGAGGGCGGCGCTGGCGGCCTAGCGCTTCCCGTCCCCGTCTGCCCCCCGGCCAGCGTCGTCGCGATCGGGCGGGCTGGCGCGAACGACAGATTGCGGCGCTCTCGACTGCCCGGGGCGTTGTTCTCCCGCACGACATCGACCCCTTGTTCTCACTCGCTCAGCAGCCGCGCCAGGTTTCGCCGCAAGGCTTCCGGAGCGATTGGCTTGTGCATGATCTGAAAGCCGCTTGCGGCGATCATGGAAATACCCTCCGTGGAGGTGTCGCCGGAGACGACGAGAACGGGCAGAAAGCGCGCGGAACGCCGTACGATCTCCCTTGCCGTGTCCACCCCACTCAGGCCTGCTCCGAGGTGCTGGTCGGTCAGAACGGCGCCGAACCTCCAGCATTCGCCCTCCGCCAAGCGAAGCGCTTCTTCTCCGGTCGAGGCCGTAACCGTCTCGTAGCCCCACCCAGCCAGCACTCGTTCGAGGCTGTGCGCCACGATTGCGTTATCCTCGATGATCAGCACGCGGCCGCCCGGATCTTCAAACTCGGCGGCATCCCCCTCCTCCGTCGCCAAAGCCGCTTCGGCGCCCGGCAGCGCCAGGGAGAAGCGCGATCCCCGTCCGACGTTCGAATGCAGTTCGACGGCTACGCCGAGCAGTTTCGCGATCCGGGCAACGATCGCGAGTCCAAGTCCGAGTCCACGCCCCGGATCGCGGCCGGGATTGTTGAGCTGCACGAATTCCTCGAAAATATCCGCCTGCCGCTCCCGCGGTATGCCGATCCCGGTGTCGACGACGTCGATGCGGACGCGCCCGTTGCGCCTTCTCAGCCCGAGAAGCACGCCGCCGGTTCGGGTGTAGCGGATCGCATTGTCGATCAGATTGCGAATGGCCCGCTCGAGGAGGGCCGGATCGGCAGTCGCCCACCAGTCCGGGGCCGCCACCCGAAGGACGAGGCCGACCTCATCGGCTTTCGGCCGGTATTCCAACGCCAGCCGGCGCAACATCGCGGCCAGGTCGACGGGTTCCGGCTGCGCCTCCACCCCGGCGTCGAGCCGCGAGACATCGAGAATGGAGGTCAAGAGGCTTTTCAGCGCATCGAGCGCTTTGCGCATCATGACGAGGGTGGAGCGCGCCTCGGGATTGGCGGTCTGCTGTTCGACCAGCGCCATCAGCAGCACCAGCGACTGGACGGGCTGGCGCAGGTCGTGGCTGGCGGCTGCGAGGAACCTGGATTTCGCCTGGTAGGCGTGCTCGGCGTCGCTCCTCGCGGCGGCAAGCTCACTCACCCGCATCTGCAGAACATCCGCCATCTTGTTAAACGATCTGGCGACGACGCCAATTTCATCGTCGGGTAATATTTGGTCCGCGCACCAAGTTCGCCATCTGAGAAGGAATTTGAGGCTCGTACAATCTCGTTGAGACCCCGTTTAATACCTGATGTTATAGTTATTACCAATAACAATCCTGTCGTTTCGACAGTTATTGCAGTTACAAACAGCACTCTGAGGACAACTCTCTCCAGCCACCGGGATCCTTCTCCAAGAGTAAAAGAGAATTCATCTTCTAGCACAGTAAGCTTCTCATTGGTCGTATAAATTGATGAAAGGAGATCGTTAATTATTTCTTGTGATGGGCTTTCAGATCTTATCTCTGCGCGAAGTTTTTGAGCGGTCGGCGGGATCTGCATGAGGAGGGCTTGCGCATCGCCCCATACATTTACGGCCTGTCTAATATAGGAGACGTTACTGAAACGATTGAATAATTTGATCATCCCGTCAACATCGTCCGGATTGTTTCGGCCCTCTAAAAAACCTTGACGCGCTACATCCATGTTTTTGGCGCCCGTGAGCAGTTCCTGTCGTGTCTTGGCGTCGCCAGCCGGAACCCGCATGAATTGTTCAAAGAGCTCGTAGTCCTGGTCTGTGCGTGAGACCCCGTACTTGTACAAATGGAAGACGGCATCCTTCTCCGCCTTGGACCACAGCCCCTCGCCACCGACATAGGCTCGCAAAGAGGAGAGCGTATTCAGACAAAACAGCAAGACGAAGAGTTCAACTGCGATCAACAGCGCCATGGCGCCAACTGTGAAATACAGCTTGCGGGCGATAGAAACTTTCCTGAACCCCTGATAGAGGAGAAGCCCATCGCTCCGAATAGCGCGCAATACGCCGGGCGCTCTCGCAAGCCCTGCGGGTGACCCGTCGCTCACTGGGCGGCCTTCCTGCCTCGACGATCCGGGCATTCTTCCGCGTGGTCGTCAGACGTGAGACGGTTGGAGGTTGATCGAAGCCGCTGTCGCAGCGGGATGGGGAACGGCCGGTGCGTTAAGGCATGACGATCCTCCCGATGACGACACTGTAAATAACAATGGCTGCGAACTAAAGGCGTCGTCGTGGAGCGATGGCGCAGCACTATTGAATGGCGCCGCCGTCAATTTTGACGCCTTCGGCGGCGGCAGTTCGCGGAATTTCGGTATCCAGGCAAGCCGATTCATTCGAACGCGCGCCGGGTAAATTACGATTATGGTTCGACATGTCCTTTGAGAGTTGGGTGTTGCAGCCTCTGTCAGGCAGAAGGCGCCAGGTGGTCGAGATCAGCCGTCTGCCGTCAAATGATCGGGGACGTGGCGATTCGCAATCCGCCCCTGGCGACAGGGCAATCATACCCCCACGCGGTCCGAAGTTCAGCCTGTATTTTGCCGCCACGGCGCGAATTCTACGGCAGGAACTGCTGTGGGAGGCGCCGGGTCCGACGCCATGATCGTCATGACGAGGCTCGTCGACGGCGACGGGCGCCGTCTGCACGCCAGGCGCGCCGGCCTTCTCGGCGCGCCCGAGGAATCGCCCGCGCCCCGGTCCTGCTGCTCGCCGCCGACATCTTCGAACGCGGCGGCGGCGTCGTGATCAATGGGCCGCTCCACGACCCGACGGCCGAAGCCCCGCCGCCGCCCTCGCCGCCGACGATCTGGGGCTAACGGTCTTTCGGCTGGATCGACGCCTTCGGCCTCGGAACGCGCCGCGAAGCGAGCGGTCTGAACCGGATTCCCCGGGGCGCGATGCTTTGCCGCAGGCAAACCTGCAGCTTGCCGGTTGCCGCGCCGGAGACCCTGCGGACTCTCTCCGGATCAGCTTTTGAGCGCCGGGCGCAGGCTATCGACCGGCCTGATTTTGATCCATAAAGTCTACTATTCGGCGAACACAGTGTCAACAGAGCAAGTCGCCGCCAGCTTTCCGGGGACGAACGCTGACTGGCGGCGGTTTACAGAGAGACTCCGCGTTGTAATCGGCGTATAAGCCGCTTCCGTAAGGGGAGTCCACATTGAGCGGCAAGTTCTTTGTTGCGGCATTGTTGGCGGCGTCAACCACATCCGCCGCGACCGTGGGGGTTGTCTATACCGGGGTTGTGTCGCCGCGCCATGGAGAGGGCCCCGCGGCTGCGGGCGGCTCCGCGCCGGCTACGGGGGCTGTGACCTCCGCGGTCGTGCTCAACGCCCAGGAGGGCTTCTTCGAGCGGTTCGCGGGCTCGAGCGACGCGCCGGTGTGCCCGAGCCTGACCGACGCGCGGGGGTGCGTCACGGTTTCCGGGGCATCATCCCCAATCCGCCTGAGTTTTCTCGGGCTGACCGTCACCATCCCCGCCGTCTGGCTCGGCGGCGACAGCCAGGACCAGGCTTGGGCGCAGGAAAGCCCGATCCGGTGGCTCGACGGCTTTCCGCCGTCGCCCGCCAACCCCTGGATCGGCGGCGCCCGGACGCAGGGCGTCAATCCGAGCGGAAGCGCCCAGTCCGAACAGGGCGCGGACAGCGGCCCCCAGGACGGCAGCCGGGCGGCGCCGGCGCTCGCGCTGTCGTCCGACGCCGGCTTCGACGCGAGGCCGATCGTCGAGACGACGTCGGGCGACGCTTTCGAGGCGATCGATCCGATCGTCGGCGCGGAGACGCCGCCGGTCTTCGCCGGGGCGCCCGCGATCGTGGAGGCGCCGGAGCCGCCCGTCGACTGGCTACCGCCGGCCGCCCCGTTGATCTCCGGTCAGGCGAGTCTCCAGACCAATGCGCCCGAGCCCTCGACCTGGCTGATGCTGCTCGCCGGCGCCGTCGCGCTCGGCGTGATCGGGCGCCGCCGGGCCGGTCGCGCGGCGGCTCACGGCACGACGAAGGTGGCCCGACCCTGACCGGTGAGCGCCTCCAGAATGGCGCCCGGCTCATTGACGGAGAAGACGACGATCGGGATGCCGTTGTCCCGGCACAGGGCGAAGGCGGCGGTGTCCATCACCTGCAGATTGCGGGCGATCGCCTCGCCATGGGTCAGCCTATCGTAGCGTCTGGCGTCGGGATTCTTCTTGGGATCGGCGGTGTAGATGCCGTCGACCTGGGTCGCCTTCATCACCGCGTCGCACGACAGTTCGCAGGCCCGGAGGGCCGCGCCGGTGTCGGTGGTGAAGAACGGATTGCCCGTGCCGCCGGCGAGCATGATGACGCGGTTCTTGACCAGATGGGCGAGCGCGGCCTGCCGGGAATAGGGCTGGCAGAGCGAGGGCATGGCGACGGCCGACAGCACGCGCGCCGGCTGCCCGATCTGCTCGAGCGCGCCCTCCATGGCGAGCGCGTTCATCACCGTCGCCAGCATGCCGATCGAATCGGCGCGCGCCCGCTCGATCCCCTTGTCCGCGCCCTGCAGCCCGCGGAAGAAGTTGCCGCCGCCGACGACGACGGCCACCTGCACGCCGAGCTCCGCCGTCGCCTTGAGGTCGGCGGCCATGCGCTGGATGGTGTCCGCGTTCAGCCCGAACGGGTCCGACCCCATCAACGCTTCCCCCGACAGCTTGACCACGACGCGGTTGAAAAGCGGTCTCAACGTCATGGCATCTCTCCTCGAGGGGGCGCGGCGGCGTCCGCGCGCCATCAAGCGCGCCCGGGCGAGGCGCGCAATCGCCGAGCTGCGTCAACATCGAAAAAAAAGCGGCCCCGGGAGGCCGCTCTTGCTGACCGTCAGGCCTCTTCCGCCGGTTTCTCCACGCCCTCTCCGAGGGCGAAGCGAACGAACCCGGTGACTGCGATCGGCGCCCCGACCGTCTTCTCGGCCTCCTTGACCGCCTGCGCCACGCTCTTGGCTGGATCGTGAACGTAGGGCTGATCGAGCAGGCAGACCTCCTTATAGTAGGTCTTGAGGCCCGATTCGACGATCTTCTCGATCACGTGCCCGGGCTTGCCGGCGTTCTTCTCGGCCAGCACCGAACGCTCGCGCGCGATCGTCGCGGGATCGACGCCCTCGGCGTTGAGCGCGACCGGACTCGCGGCGGCGATATGCATCGCCACGTGCCGCCCGAGCGCGGCGAGCGCGTCGCGATCGCCCTTCGATTCGAGGCCGACGATGACGCCGATGCGGCCGAGGCCGTCGGCGATCTGACCGTGGACATAGTGGCCGATCGCGCCTTCCGACACGCGCAGGCCCTGGACCCGGCGCAGCGTCATGTTTTCGCCGATGGTCGCAATCGCATTGGCGATCGCCTCCGACACCGTGCCGCCGCCCATGTAGTGCGCGCCGAGCACGGTCTCGGCATCGACGGCGGGCGCCTTGTCGAGCGCGACCGCGACGACGCCGCGCACGAGCCCCTGGAAGTCGTCGTTGCGCGCGACGAAGTCGGTCTCCGAGTTGACTTCGACCACGACGCCGACGAGGTCCTCGACGGCCACGCCGACGAGGCCGTCGGCGGCGACGCGGCCGCTCTTCTTGGCGGCCTTGGCGAGGCCCTTCTTGCGCAGCCAGTCGATAGCGGCTTCGATGTCGCCGTCCGTCTCGGCCAGGGCATGCTTGCAGTCCATCATGCCCGCGCCGGTCTTTTCACGCAGGTCTTTCACCAGCCCAGCCGTGATCACAGCCATCGAAATCCCTCACTTCTGTCCCGCGGCCCGCGGCCGCGACGCTGATTCAAGACACACGCCCGGCCCCGCCGCTCTCACGGCCGGGCCGGGCGAACCCAACCTTGACAGGCCGCAGCTTATTCGGCTGCGAGCAGGACCCGCGCCTGGTCGCTCCACTTGTCGCGGACGATGCGGCCGTTGAAGCGCAGGTCGGCGTCGAGCTTGGCGGCCTCGTCTTCGGTCATCGCCGCGAGCTGCCAGTAATGGAACACGCCGTGCTCGTTGAGCTTCTTGACGATCTGGGGGCCGACGCCGGTGAGCTTGGCGAGATCGTCCGGCGCGCCGCGCGGCGCGGTGAGAAGCTCGAAATGATCGTCCGGAGTCGTCGACGCGACGGTCTCGGCCTCGGCCTCGACCGTCTCCGGCAGGACTTCCGCCAGCGGCGCCTCCGCCTCGCCCAGATCCATGCCCGCCGCGCCCTGGCTGCGCCCGATGCCGTCGATCGCGGCGCGCGCCACGAGATCGCAGTAGAGCTGGATCGCGCGGCCGGCGTCGTCGTTGGCCGGAACCGGGTAGGTGATGCCGTCCGGGTCGCAGTTGGTGTCGAGGATCGCGATCACCGGGATCTTGAGGCGGTTGGCCTCCTTGATCGCCAACGCCTCCTTGTTGGTGTCGATCACGAACACGAGGTCGGGAACGCCGCCCATGTCCTTGATGCCGCCGAGCGCCGTCTCGAGCTTGTCGCGCTCGCGCGACATCATCAGGCGCTCCTTCTTGGTCAGGCCCTTGGCGCCTTCGGCGAGCAGTTCGTCGAGCTTGCGCAGCCGCGCGATCGAGCCGGAAATCGTCTTCCAGTTGGTCAGCATGCCGCCGAGCCAGCGGGCGTTGACGAAATACTGCGCCGACCGCTTGGCCGCGGCAGCGATCTCGTCGGACGCCTGACGCTTGGTGCCGACGAACAGCACGCGGCCGCCCTTGGCGACGGTGTCGGACACGGTCTTCAGCGCCTGATGCAAGAGCGGCACCGTCTGGGCGAGATCGATGATGTGGATCGAGTTGCGGGTGCCGAAGATGTAGGGCGCCATCTTCGGGTTCCAGCGGTGCGACTGGTGGCCGAAGTGCGCGCCCGCCTCGAGCAGCGAACGCATGGTGAAATCGGGCAGAGCCATGGAATCGTCGTCCTTGTCCGGTTGAGCCTCGGCGGATCGTGAACAGCGAGGATGATCCTCGCCACCGGAGCGAAACCTTGGACAGGAGCCGCTGAAATCCGCCTGTGGAATGGGCGCGCGTATACGGGAAGGAACGGCGGAAGGCAAGGCCCGCGAAAATCGGGCTCTCCCCCGACCTCACGCCGCCGACGGCCGGCTCTCCGCCCCGGCGGGATCCGCCGCCGCCGGCGCGCCGAACGCCGCGACCAGCGCCGCGACAAAACTGTGGGTCTTGACCGTGGGACGCGGGCCCGCCCGGCGCAACGCCCGCATCGGCCGCGCCGGGCCCTCGTAGTCCGGCAGGACGCGGTGCAGCCGCCCCGCCTCGATCTCGCGGGCGAGCACGCTTTCCGGCCCGAGCGTGACGCCGAAGCCGTCGATCGCCGCCTCGAGCAGCGCGCTCCAGTTGTTGCTGCGCAACCGCGACGCGATGCGCGCCTCCTCGATCCTGCCGCGCCGCTCGAACCGCCAGCGGCAGGGCGCGCCGGGCGACCAATGGCCGTAGGCGAGGCAGTCGTGACCGGCGAGGTCGGCGGGCGTTCGGGGCGCGCCGCGCGCCGCGAGATAGGCGGGCGAGGCGCAGGCGATCAGGCGATAGGGCTGAAGCGGGTGGGCGAAGAGCCCCGCGTCGCCGCTCTCGCCGATCCGCACGATCACGTCGAAATCCTCCTCCAGCGGGTCGACGTAGCGATCGCAAAGCGTCAGCTCGATCTGCATCTCCGGCTGGCGGGCGAGGTAGCGGGTGACGAAGGGCGTCAGGCTGAACGAGCCGAACGTCACGGGGGCGTTGACCTTCAGCACCCCCCTCGGCCGGGCGCGAATCTCCTGCGCCAGCGCGTCCGCCGCCTCGGCTTCCGCGAGAATCGACCGGCAGCGGTCGCAATAGGCGCGGCCGACATCGGTGAGGCTCTGCCGGCGCGTGGTCCGGTTGAGCAGCGGCGCGCCGAGCCGATCCTCGAGGAACACCACGTGTTTGGCCACCATCTGCGGCGAGATCCGCAGCGCATGCGCCGCCGCGGCGAAGGAGCCGAGGTCGGCGGCTTTGACGAAGGCGGCCATGCTGGCGAGCCGGTCCATGCGATTGCCTCCCGCTGGTTGCGATTGAATGCCGGAACTGGAGATTTATCGCCGATCGCGCACGAATTAAAGTTGGACCGATCGACACGGGAACGGGAGACTTGTCATGAAGATCGGCGTCATCGGCGCGGGATTCGTCGGCCAGGCGGTGGGGCGGCTCGCGCTGCGCGCCGGGCACGAGGCGATGCTCAGCAATTCCCGCGGCCCGCAAAGCCTGTTCAGCGTCGCCGCGGCGATCGGCTGCGCGATCGGGACGGCCGAGCAGGCCGCGGCCTTCGGCGACATCGTGGTCGTGGCGGTGCCGCTATCGGCCTATCGCGCGATCCCGGCGGCGCCGCTCGCCGGCAAGATCGTCATCGACACGGACAATTATTACCCCGAGCGCGACGGGCGGATCGCGGAACTGGACCGGAAGGAGACGACGACCAGCGAACTGCTGGCGCGCCGCCTTCCGGCCTCGCGGGTGGTCAAGGCGTTCAACGCCATCCGGATGACCGAGCTCGAACGCGATAGCCGGCCGGCCGGGGCGCCCGACCGCCGGGCGCTGCCGATCGCCGGCGACGACCCCGACGCCAAGGCGATCGTCACGCGGCTCCAGGGCGAATTCGGCTACGACACGGTGGACGTCGGGCCGCTCTCGGAGGGCTGGCGATTCCAGCGCGGGACCCCGGTCTACTGCGTCCCGCTCGGCAGGGACGAGCTCGAACGGCGACTGGCCGCAACGGCGCGCGAGGCGGTTCCGGCCTGACCGGTCGAGGCGGCCCGGCGCACGCGCTCGATTTCGCGTCAAGGGACACGTGCGGGGTTCGCCGCGCGCCCTGATCGTCCCGCCGAGAGTGCGGGCTCTCGTCGTCCGGCCCGGGCGCGCAGCGCGCCGCCGCCCCTTTCCGCCCGGGCTTCCATGCTCCGCCGACCGGCCGCGGCCGAGGCGGAAAGCGCTTGCCCCTCGGTCGTCATATTGTCATATGCGTTGTCCAAGTGTGCGGCGGCTCTCAGGGGCGGGGCGCCGTCTTTTCGATTGGCCTTGCCGTGGAAACGTCGGGCCTCGTTTGTTGCGGCCCACAACGCCTGTCGTCGCGGCGGTGGAGACCAATGTCGATCAACATTGCATCAGTCGGACGGCGGGTCCTGCCTAATCAATGGGACCTGATCGCCTTCGCGGCGATCATGGCGGTGCTGACGGCGATCGCCCAGAGCTATCACGGCATCGCAGCCCCCCTGCCCGCGCCCAAGGAAGACGTGATCTCCCTCGGTTACGGCAATCTGCCCTATTACGCGCTGCGCACCGCGCTCAGGATGTTCGCGGCGCTGTTCTTCTCGCTCGTCTTCACCTTCACCTACGCCACGCTCGCCGCCAAGAGCCGGCGCTGGGAAATGGTTCTGATCCCGGTCCTCGACATCCTCCAGTCGGTGCCGATCCTCGGCTTCCTGTCGTTCACCGTGACGTTCTTCCTCGGCCTCTTCCCCGGCAACACGCTGGGCGCGGAACTGGCGGCGATCTTCGCCATCTTCACCAGCCAGGCCTGGAACATGGCGTTCTCGTTCTATCAGTCGCTGCGCACCGTGCCCGCCGACCTCGATGAAGTCTCGCGCGGCCTCCGTCTCAGCGGCTGGCAGAAGTTCTGGCAGCTCGAGGCGCCCTTCGCGATGCCGGGCCTGATCTGGAACACGATGATGTCGATGTCCGGCGGCTGGTTCTTCGTCGTCGCGTCGGAGGCGATCACGGTCGGCGACACGACCATCACCCTGCCCGGCGTCGGCTCCTACATCGCCAAGGCCAACGACGCCGGCGACTGGTCGGCGATCGGGGCCGCGATCCTGACCATGGCGGTCGTCATTCTGCTTTACGATCAGCTGCTGTTCCGGCCGATTGTCGCCTGGGCCGACAAGTTCCGGGTCGAGCTGTCGGCCAGCCAGGAGACCTCGAGTTCGTGGGTCCTGAACATCCTGCAGCGGACCCACTGGGTGCGGATGGCTTTCCAGCCGGTGTTCGCCGGCTTGCGCAGCCTGAGCCTGGCGCCGATCCGCATTCCGCGCCTGCTGCCCGAATCGAAGCGGCGGGATCAGCCGCCGTCCCGCATTCTCGACGCATTGTGGGTTCTCGTGGTGATCGCCGTCGCCGTGTACGCCGGATGGCTCACCGTCCAGTTCATCGCCAGCGGAGGCATTGGCTGGGACGAGGTCGGTCGCGTCTTCGTCCTGACCTTCTACACCCTCGTCCGCGTCTTCCTGCTGATCGTGCTCGCGTCGCTGATCTGGGTGCCGATCGCCGTGTGGATCGGGCTCAGGCCAAAATGGGCGGAGCGGGTGCAGCCGGTGGCGCAATTCCTCGCCGCCTTCCCCGTCAACCTGCTGTTCGGCGCGACCGTCAGCCTGATCCTCTTTTTCAACCTCAACCCCAACATCTGGCTCAGCTTCCTGATCATCTTCGGCACGCAATGGTACATCGTGTTCAACGTGATCGGCGGCGCCGCCGCCTTCCCCAACGATCTCGTCGAGGCGGCGAAGAACTTCCGCATCCGGGGCTGGCGCTGGTGGGTCAAGGTCATCCTGCCGGGCGTCGCGCCCTACTATCTGACCGGCGCGATCACCGCCTCGGGCGGCTCGTGGAACGCCTCGATCGTCGCCGAACTCGTCAGGTGGAAGGACCACACGGTCGTCGCCCAGGGCGTCGGATCCTACATCGCCGAGGCGACCGACAAGGGCGACTTCCCCAAGATCGTGCTCGGGGTGGCGATGATGTCGCTGTTCGTCACCCTGTTCAACCGCCTGTTCTGGCGCCAGCTTTATTCGTACGCCGAGCGCCGGCTGCGCCTCTGACGCGCGTCCCGCCCCGGAGAGAAATGCGACCCGTCGAGGAGTTTTCTCATGTTGGATGCCTCCATGGCGACGCTGCTGAGCGTCGACAACGTGAACCAGACCTACGCCACGGGCTCCGGCGAATCGCGCAAGCTCGTGCTCGACAACGTGTCGATGAGCCTGAAGACGGGCGAGATCGTCGCCCTGCTCGGCCGCTCCGGCTCGGGCAAGTCGACGCTCCTGCGCATCATCGCCGGCCTCAACCGGCCGTCGAGCGGCAAGGTCGCGATCTCCGGCAGGCCGGTCGAGGGGCCGGCGGAGGAGGTCGCGATGGTGTTCCAGAGCTTCGCCCTGTTCCCGTGGCTCAACGTGCTCGACAACGTGGAGATCGGCCCGCGCGCCAACGGCGTGGCGCTCGAGGAGACCCGCCAGCGCGCGCTGAAGGCGATCGACATCATCGGTCTCGACGGCTTCGAATCGGCCTACCCGAAGGAGCTGTCCGGCGGCATGCGCCAGCGCGTCGGCTTCGCCCGCGCCCTCGTCATGCAGCCGAAGATCCTGCTCATGGACGAACCGTTCTCGGCGCTCGACGTGCTGACCGCCGAGACGTTGCGCACCGACCTGCTCGATCTCTGGCAGGAGGGGCGGATTCCGATCAAGTCGATCCTGATGGTGACGCACAACATCGAGGAGGCGGTGCTGATGGCCGACCGGATCCTGGTCCTGTCGTCCAATCCCGGCCGGATCGCCTCCGAGATTCCCAACACCCTGCCGCACCCGCGCGACCGGCTCGATCCGCCGTTCCGCGCCATGGTCGACAGCATCTACGCGCTGATGACCCAGCGCGCCGAGACGGCGCGCGTCGCGCCGCGCGAAGCCGGGGCCGCCGGCCTCGCGCTCACCCTGCCGGACATTTCGACCAACTCGCTCGCCGGCATGCTCGAGGAAATCGCGGCGCCGCCCTACAACGGCAAGGCGGACCTGCCGCACCTCGCCGATTCGCTTGGCTTCGAGATCGACGACCTCTTTCCCCTCGGCGAGACGTTGCAGATTCTCAAGCTCGCCGACTTCGAGGAGGCCGACATCAAGCTCACCCCGCTCGGCCAGCGCTTCGTCGACATGGACGTCGACCAGCGCAAGAAGGTGATCGGCGAACAGGCGCTCGCCAACGTGCCGCTCGCGGCCCACATCAAGCGGGTGCTCGACGAGCGTCCCTCGCACCGCGCGCCGGCCAGCCGTTTTCGCGAGGAGCTCGAGGACTACATGTCCGAGGACTACGCCGATCGGACCCTGCGCACGATCATCAACCTGGGCCGCTACGGCGAATTGTTCGCCTACGACGAGGCCGCCCAGACGTTCAGCTACGAGAACCCGCAATAGCCGGTTCCTCGACCCCATCTTTGGTTTGACTTGTTCGTCGGTTTGCGCTGCGATAACGCTTGCGCAGCATCCGCCAAAGCGTCGAGCCGACAGGAGTTTCCTTGATGACCCAGACCAAAGCCGCCATCAGGATCGGCGAGAAGAACGTCGAGATGCCGGTCATGGACGGCACGATCGGCCCGTCGGTCATCGACATCGGCAAGCTTTATGCGCAGACGGGCATGTTCACCTACGATCCGGGGTTCACCTCGACGGCGAGCACGGAATCGAAGATCACCTACATCGACGGCGACCAGGGCGTGCTCCTCTATCGCGGCTACCCGATCGACGAGCTGGCCGAGCACGGCGATTTCCTCGAGACCTGCTACCTGCTGCTCTACGGCGACCTGCCGAACGCCTCGCAGAAGGCCGAATTCGATTACCGGGTCACCCGCCACACGATGGTCCACGAGCAGATGTCGCGGTTCTTCAACGGCTTCCGCCGCGACGCGCACCCGATGTCGATCATGGTGGCGTGCGTCGGCGCGCTCGCGGCGTTCTATCACGACTCGATCGACATCAACGATCCGCTGCAGCGCCAGATCGCCTCGATCCGCATGATCGCCAAGATGCCGACCATCGCGGCGATGGCGTACAAATATTCCATCGGCCAGCCGTTCGTCTATCCGAAGAACGACCTCGACTATTGCTCGAACTTCCTGCGCATGTGCTTCTCGGTGCCGGCGGAGGAGTACAAGGTCAATCCGGTCCTGGCGCGCGCGCTCGACCGCATCTTCATCCTGCACGCCGACCACGAGCAGAACGCCTCGACTTCGACGGTGCGCCTGGCCGGTTCCTCGGGCGCAAACCCGTTCGGCTGCATCGCGGCCGGCATCGCCTGCCTCTGGGGGCCGGCGCACGGCGGCGCCAACGAGGCGGCGCTGAAGATGCTGGGCGAGATCGGAAGGGTCGAGAACATTCCGAAATTCGTCGCCCGCGCCAAGGACAAGAACGATCCGTTCCGGCTGATGGGCTTCGGCCACCGCGTCTACAAGAACTACGACCCGCGCGCCAAGATCATGCAGAAGACGGCGCACGAGGTGCTGACCGAGCTCGGCATCAAGGACGACCCCCTGCTCGAGGTCGCGGTCGAGCTCGAGCGCATCGCGCTGCACGATTCGTATTTCATCGAGAAGAAGCTCTACCCGAACATCGACTTCTATTCCGGCATCACGCTGAAGGCGATGGGCTTCCCGGTGGCGATGTTCACTGTGCTGTTCGCCGTCGCGCGCACGGTCGGCTGGATCGCCCAGTGGAAGGAAATGATCGACGATCCGGACCAGAAGATCGGCCGTCCGCGCCAGCTCTACACCGGCTCGCCGTTCCGCGACTACACGTCGATCGGCGACCGCTGAAACGAAGAGGGCGGGGCTCCCGGTGGGACGCCCCTGCCCTTTGCGGGGACCGGACCGGATCCAATGGGCCGCGCTCTGAAGGTGCGGCCCATATTCTTTGTTCGCGGACGATATCGCCGGCTTCGTCTCCGTGGCGGCCGGCGCGCGCGGTCAGCGCTGTCAACCGCAAGGTTCCGGGACGCACGGCGCTCCGTTCGCCGCGAGTTCCCCCGAGAAGACGGCGCGCATCTGGCCAACGGCGCCGGCGGCAGGCCGAAGCCGCAGCTGGCCCCTCAATGCATCAGCGGTCCCCACGACGGGTCGCTGGCGTAGTTCGGCGTCGGCACCAGAAACTCGCCGTGACCGAAAATGTCGGTCATGTAGATCTTCGGGCCGCCCGAGCCGCCCGAATCGCGGAAGAACTGCACGTAGAGCCCGTTCGGCGAAAAGGTCGGGCCCTCGTTGTGAAAGCCGTCGACCAGCATGCGCTCGCCCGAACCGTCCGGCTTCATCACGCCGATGCCGAACGAGCCGTTCTTGATGCGGGTGAAGGCGATCAGGTCGCCGCGCGGCGACCAGACCGGCGTCGAGTAGCGGCCGTCGCCGAACGAGATGCGCTTGGCCGGGCCGCCGGCGGCGCTCATCACGTAGATCTGCTGCGTGCCGCCGCGGTCGGATTCGAACGCGATCTGCGCGCCGTCGGGCGAGAACGAGGGCGAAGTGTCGATGGCGGAGGTGTCGGTGAGCCGCGTCGTCGCGCGCGAGCGCAGGTCCATCGTGTAGAGGTTGGCGCTCGCTCCGTCGGACAGCGACATCACGATCTTCTGCCCGTCGGGCGAGAAGCGCGGGGCGAAGGTCATGCCCGGAAAATTGCCGACCGCCTCGCGCTGTCCGGTTTCCAGATTGAGCAAGGTCACCTTCGGGTCGGCCGACCCGAACGACATGTAGGCGACCTGCTGCGCCGAGGGCGAGAACCGCGGGGTGACGACCAGCGTTTCGCCGCCGCCGAGATATTTGATGTTGGCCCCGTCCATGTCCATCACCGCGAGGCGCTTGTGGCGCTTGTCCTTCGGTCCGCTCTCGTCGACGAACACCACCCGCGAATCGAAGAAGCCCTTTTCGCCGGTGACGCGCGAAAATACCGAATCGGAGATCATGTGCGCGACCCGGCGCGCGTTGGACGCCTCCGAAGTGTATTGTTCGCCGGCCACCTGATCTCCGGTCGCGACGTCCCAGAGCCGGAACTGCGCGGTGACGTGCTCGGCGTCGGGCCGCAGCAGCCGGCCGGTCAACACGAATTGCGCGTTGGCGTTCTTCCAGGCGGCGATGTCGGGGCGCTGGTCCGGATTGGTCACCGCCTCGGGAAAGCTCGACGGGTTCAGCGGCAGGAGGAAGATCGAGCGCGCGAAGTCGTTCGCCACCACGGCGCCGATCTTGTCCGCGCCGTCGTCTCCGGCGAACGGCGTCACCGCGACGCTCACCGGTTTGAAGGTCTGGCCCGCCCGCACATAGACGTCGCCAGTGGCCGCCGCCGCCGGCGCCGACGCCGCCGGCAGGAACGTCAGCGCCGCGAGCGCGAGCAGGCGAGCGGCCAAAGGCAGAAGCGTCATCAGGGAACTCGTTGGAAAAGGGGCGGACCGCCAGCCGGGCTCACCGGGAGGCGATCTGCGGATTGAATTGAATGGTCTGGGTCCTCCATTGCTCATAAAAGGGGCGATATTGGGCCGGCACCGAAAGCGGATTGCAGGCCTGGACAGCCTGCATCACGCTCTTGGCCTGGGGCTTCAGGGCGGGATCGGACGGCGGATTGACCAGCTTCGGCGCTCTCGCCAGCGACCCGTCCGGCTTGAACGCCAGCCGCACGCGCGCGACGTAAGGGTCGGAATCGGCGGGCTGGGCCGGCGCCCTCCAGCATCCCAGATACGTCCTGACGATCCAGGCCTCGAACTCGGCCTCCTGCGCGCCCGTCATGCGCTGGGGCGGCGCCGGCGGCGCAGCGGCGTCGTGGGCAGGACGAGCGGACGGGACCGGAACCGCGGCGAGCGTCGAGGCGGGCTTGGCTGTGTCCCTGGCCTGAGTTTCGGCCCCCGTCGGCCAGATGCGGTCGCAAGCCGCGGCGGAGAGCGCGATCAGGGCGGAAAGCGCTATGGGCAGGGCGGGGGTCCATCGGGTCGTCTTGGCAGGCTGTTCGGCAAACATCGTGGGCGTCATCCTTGCGTGTCGCGCGGATCGAAGTGGATCGTCTCGATCTTCCACTCCTCGAAGAAAGGCGCGTACTGAGGCGGCACGCGCAGCGGGTCGCATTTCCGGACGGCGCGCATCGCGCTGTCGGCGTACGCCTTCCAGGCCGGGTCCGTGGGGGGGTTGAGGAGGACCGGACGCGCGGACAACGACCCGTCCGATTTGAACACGACCTTGATTTCCGCAACGTAAACGTCGCCCTCGGGCATGGTCAGCGGCGGCGTCCAGCAGTTCAGGTAGCTTTCGGTCAGCCACGCGTCGAGCGCGGAGGCCATCGACACCGACATCTTCGGCGCGTCGTGATGCGGCAGGCCCTGCGGGGTCGCCGCCGGCGCATTCGACGGCGGCGCGGCGCCCGACGCCGACGCCGGTTTCGACGCGATCAGCTTCGCGATCGCGTTGGGATCGAAGGCGTGCGTCGGCGTCGGTTCGGGCTTGTCGCGCTCGACGAGCTTGGCGATCTGATCGGGTCTCGGCTTCTCCGGCGCGGGCTTTTCCGGGGCGGGCTCCCTGGGCCGCTCCGGCGGCGTCGGCGCCTCGGCCTGCCTGGGCGGCGGCGGCGCGGGCTTCGGCGGCGGCGCGGGCTTGGGCGGCGGCTCCGGCGCGTGCGGAGGCGTCGGCTCCTCGGCCTTGCGCAGGTCCGGCGGCGGCTCCGGCGGCGTGGGCGGCGTCGGCTCGGCCTTCGGCGCGGGCGGCGGCTCGGGCGCCGGTTTCGCCGTTTTCTCGCCGTTCATGATCCGGTTGACCTGGGCGTCCGAGAGGATGTCGACCGGAATCGCTTCCTGGCTGTCGTCGAATTTCGGGGCCGCGGCGAACCCGAGGATCAGCAGAAAGAGCAGGGCGCCATGGAGCGTCCCCGAGACCCCCCAGGCCCAGTATGGCCGCCGCTCGTCCAACGCCGCGGCCGGCTACTGGCTCGTCGGCTCGGTGACCAGCGCGACCTTCTTGAAGCCCGCCTGGGTGACCGACGCCATGATCTGCGCCACCCGTCCGTAGGGCACGACCTTCGAGGCGCGCAGGTAGATGCGCTGCTCCGTGTCGTTCTGCGTGATCGCCTGCAATTTCGACACGAGGTCCGCGTCCACGATCGGTTGGTCGGCGAGGAAGAGCTGGCCCTGATCGTTGAGCGAGACCGCGACCGGTTTCTTCTCGACGTTGAGCGCCGAGGCGCTCGTCTGCGGCAGGTCGACCGCGACGCCGGTCGTCAGCAGCGGCGCCGCGACCATGAAGATGATCAGCAGCACCAGCATCACGTCGATGAACGGCGTCATGTTGATGTCGGCCATCGCGCCGTAGCGCGGCACGCCGCGCCGTCCCCGGCTGCTCTTCCGCCCGCTGCCGACCGCCATGCCCATTCGAGCCGCTCCTTCAGGCTGCGTTCGCCCGCTCGGTCGACAGATGATGGTCGATCTGCCGCGAGAGGATGGAGGAGAATTCGTCGGCGAAGCTTTCCAGGCGCGCCTGCGCCTTGGCGACGTCGCCCTGGAACTTGTTATAGGCGATCAGCGCCGGGATCGCGGCGAACAGGCCGAGCGCGGTCGCGAGCAGCGCCTCGGCGATGCCGGGCGCGACGACCGCGAGCGAGGTGTTCTTCGAGGCCGCGATCGACTGGAACGAGTTCATGATGCCGAACACCGTGCCGAACAGGCCGATGAACGGGCCGGCGGACGCGACCGTCGCCAGCACCAGCAGGTTCGATTCGAGCCGCTCGACCTCGCGCGCGATCGAGACGTCGAGAACCTTGTCGATGCGGGCGTGCAGGCCGCGGAACGAGCCCGCCGCCTGCTGGAACGACCGTTTCCATTCGCGCATCGCGGCCACGAACAGGGCGGCCGCGCCGGTGTTGGTCTGGCCCGAGAGCGAGGCGTAAAGCTCCTCGAGCGACTGGCCGGACCAAAAGACCTGCTCGAAGCTTTCCATCTCGATGCGGAACCTGCGGAACAGGCGCGCCTTGTCGAAGATGATCGTCCAGCACCACAGCGATGCGAGGAACAGGCCCAGCATCACCGCCTTCACCACGATGTGGGCGGACCAGAACATGCTGAAGATGCTCGTGTCCGATGTCGCCGCGGCCGCTACGTCAGTGGGACTCATGGGCGTGACAAGACCTTTCCACGGACCCGCGGGGCCGCGTGTAAGCCGGCGTCCGAGCCGGGAATCGGCGCGGGGTCTGCCTGTCAATTCAGCCGAAACTTGGGCTGGCCGCGGCCCCGCCCCGCCCGGCCCGCGTTCGATCCAGCAAGGCCCCTGATAGGGTTAACTTTCCGTTACCGCAACGCGGCCCCGCGTCGCGGGCGACGCGCCGACCCGCATGGACCGCACAGATCGAGCGCGGCGACAAGGGCGCCGGCGCCCTCGTCGCCGCGACCCGTCCTAACCGGGGCGACCAGTCGAGGTAAGCCCCGAATGCCCTTACGGCCGAATTGTCGTTGCGCCAACGCGTTGTTATTCTTTCGGGAAGCGCTGGCGCCGCCGGTCCCCGACCGGAGGGATCCTTAGCGCGGAAAGCGCGGCGGGCGCGCATCGCCCGCCGGCAGGGAGGAGAGGAATGCGCAAGGTCACGATATCCGTCACCGCGCTGACGGTGGGGGGCATGCTGGCGACGGCGTCGCACACCGCGGTCGCAGCGGCCGGCGAACCGTCCCCGGCGGGGGTCGGCATCGTCGCGCCCGGCCTCATCGGCCTCGTGCCGCCCGACCCCTGCTTCACCGCCGTGGCGGTGAATCCCGGCGGCGGCGTCCACGGGATCGTCATCAATCCGGGCGGCCGTATCAACGGCACGGTCGTCAATCCCGGCGGCGGCGTCCACGGGATCATCATCCGTCCCGGCGGCCCTATCTACGGCACGGTCGTGAATCCCGGCGTCCACGGGACCGTCATCAATCCGGGCGGCCTGATCAACGGCACGGTCGTCGATCCGGGCTCCTGACCGCGACGGCCGGCTCCGACGCGCGGGCGCGCGCTGGCCCACGCCCGACAGGCGCGCCGGATGCGATTTCGAGGATGCGTCATGGGCCTCCTGACGTTCGACGACCTCCTCGCTCCGGCGACGTTCGAGTCCTTCGCGCGCGAGCGTCTCGACCGCGAGCCGCTTCACTGCGCGCGCGCCGACCCCGCCTTCTTCGCGTCGCTGTTTTCGCTCGGCGATCTCGAGGCCTACCTCGCCCGGGCGCGGCCGGCCTTTTCCAAGGCCTTCGCCATCGACAGCCGCCGCGAGATCAACTCGCTCGAATTCTGCGACGCGCATGGGGTGGTCGATCCGACGCGGCTGTTCCAGCTGTTCGACCGCGGCTGCACCATCGTCCTGCGCGAGATCGACGCCCATTTTCCCGCACTCGACGCCCTGTGCCGGTCGGCGGAGAAGCGGCTTCAGGCGCCGGTGTTCGCCAACGTCTACTACGCCCCGCCCGGAGGCCAGTCGTTTCCGGTTCATTACGACGCGCCCGACGTCTACGCCTTGCAGGTCGAGGGAACGAAGACCTGGCGTCTCTACGCCCCGAGCTACGAGAAGCCGCTCGCCGATCAGCATTGCTACGGGCAGATGCCGGAACAGACCTCGCTCAGCGCAGCGCGGCTCGCGCCCGGCGACCTGCTCTATGTCCCGCGCGGCTTTCCCCACCTCGTCACGGCGGATGACGGGCCGTCGCTGCATATCAGCCTCTCGGCCTTTCCGCCCACCTGGGCCGACGCGCTCGCCGAGGCGGTTTCCGAACTCGCGCGCCGGGACCCGGCCCTCCGCGCCGCCCTTCCGCCGGGCTATTTCGCGCCCGGCGAGGACCTCGAGCGACGATTCGCGGCCCTCGTGCGCAAGTTCGCCGACGAGGCCGCGCTGCGGCCGGCGCTCGCCCGGGTCGCCCGCCGGGTGGTCGCCAGTCGCCGGGCGTGGGTTCCCGATCCGATTCGTCGCCCGCGTCAGGCGGCCGGGCTGTCGATCGAGAGCGAGCTTACGGCGAATCGCGAGGCTCTGGTTCTCCTCGAGCGGGCCGGCGACGCGGTTCGCCTCACCGGCCTCGGCAAGGAACTCATGTTCGCCGCCGAAGCGCTCGACGATCTCGCCTTTGCGCTCGAGGCGACGCGTTTCCGCATCGCCGACACGCCCGGCGCGCTCGATCCGGAGGGCAAGCTCGACTTGTTTCAGACCCTCCTCCTGAACGGGTTCGTGAGCGCCGCATAGTCCGTCCGTCCGCGAAATCCCCAGGGACTTTCAGGAATCGCCAAACGATTTTCAGCCCTCTATCGTGCCGCTCTGAGCCGCGGGGTGCGCCGGCTCGCGGAGGCGGTTCGATGGGGGCCTTGGAAGCTTACGGGTGGGAATGGGGATCGGCGCTGATCCGGTGGCTGCACGTCACCGCGGCGATCGCCTGGATCGGCGGGTCGTTCTTTTTCATGCATCTCGACGCAAGCTTGCGGAAGCGGGCAGGCGCCGATCCGGCGATCGCGGGGACCTCTTGGCAGGTGCACGGCGGCGGCTTCTACGAGATGAGCAAATACACGCTCGCCCCGGCCGCCCTGCCCGACATGCTGATCTGGCACAAGTGGCAGTCCTACTGGACCTGGATGAGCGGCTTCACCCTGCTCTGCTGGGTCTATTACGGGCAGTCGACCCTGTTCCTCGTCGACCCCGCCGTGATGCCGCTCGCGCCCTGGCAGGCGGCGGCGATCGGAATCGCCGCGCTCGGCCTCGGCTGGCTGGTCTACGACGCCCTGTGCCGCTCTCCGCTCGGCGACAACGAGCCGTTGCTCGCCGTCGCCGGCTTCGGCTTCGTGGTGGCGATGAGCTGGCTCTTCACCCTGTTCTTCTCGGGCCGCGGCGCGCTGATCCACACGGGCGCGCTGATGGCGACGATCATGACCGGCAACGTGTTCTTCGTCATCCAGCCGAATCAGCGGAAGGCGGTGGCCGCGCTGCTCGCCGGCAAGACGCCCGATCCGAAATGGGCCAAGACCTCGAAGACGCGCTCGACCCACAACAACTACATCACCCTGCCCGTCCTGTTCATGATGCTGTCGAACCACACGCCGGCGGCGTTCTCCAACCCGAGGGTCATTCCGGCGATCGTCACCTGCGTCATCGTGGCCGGAGCGCTGGTCCGCTACTTCTACAACCGCTGGCACGCCGACCACGAGAAGGCGCCGTGGTGGGCGTGGGCGGTGGCGGCCGTCGCCATGGTCGGCGCCTTCGTCGTCGCCGCGAGCGCTTCGCCGGGCATGCGCGGCCTGATGGGGCTCGCCGAGCTTCCGGCCGCCGCGGCGCGCGCCGATGCGCCCCTGGCGCCGCAGGAGGTCGTCGACATCGTGCAGGTGCGCTGCATGATGTGCCACGCAGCCGAGCCGATGGAGTGGATCGGCGAGGCGCCGAAGGGGGTGCTGCTCGACACCCCCGCGCACATCGCCCGTTTCGCCCCGGCGATCGCCATGCAGGCGGTGCTGACCCGGGCGATGCCGCCGAACAACTTTTCCGGGATCACCGACGAGGAGCGGGCGGTGCTCGCCCATTGGCTCCGGCTCGACGTGGCTCAGAAATGACGTCCGGCCTCAGCGAAGCGGAACGCGCCGCAGGCTCGCGGCTGATGGCGCGCCTCGCCGCCTTCGCCGCCTTCACCGACGAACCCGGACGGCTGACGCGGCTGTTTCTTTCCGACGCCCACAGGCGGGCGGCGGCGGCCTTGATCGGCTGGTGCGCCGAGGCCGGGATCGAAGCGCGCATCGACGCGGCCGGCAACGTGGTCGGGCGCTGGGAGGGCCGGAAGGCCGGCGCCCCGGCGCTGCTGGTCGGCTCGCACATCGACACCGTCAGGGACGCCGGCCGCTACGACGGCAATTACGGCGCGCTCGCCGCGCTCGCGGTGGTCGAGGACCTCGCCCGGCGCGGCGAACGCCTCGATCACGCGCTCGAGATCGTCGCGTTCGGCGACGAGGAAGGCGGGCGCTGGCGCACCACCCTCACCGGCTCGCGCGCGCTTGCGGGCGACTATCCCGAGGACGCGCTCGATCAGAAGGATTCCGCCGGCATCCTGATGCGCGACGCGCTCGCGCGCTTCGGCGGCGATCCGGACGAAGCGCTGCGCCTGCGCGCCGACGGCGTCGCGGCCTTCATCGAGGCCCACATCGAGCAGGGGCCGGTGCTCGAGGCCGAGGGGCTGCCGATCGGCGTCGTCTCCGCGATCAACGGCGCGACCCGGCTCGAGGTCGGCGTCGACGGCGTCTCCGGACACGCGGGCGCGACGCCGATGCGCCTGCGCCGCGACGCTTTCGCCGCCGCCGCCGAGATGGCGCTGATGATCGAGCGCCGCGCCCGCGGCGAGGCCGACCTCGTCGCGACCGTCGGACGGATGGAGGTCTGGCCGGGCGCAGCCAACGTCATTCCCGGACACGCGCAGTTCTCGATCGATATCCGCGCCCCGCTCGACCCGCGGCGCGAGGCGGCGCTCGCCGACATCCGCGCCGAGATCGCCGCGATCGCCCGCGCGCGCGGCGTCGTCGCGACCGCCGCGATCACGCACGAGGCGGGCGCCTTCACCTGCGATCCGGGCGTCGTCTCGGGCCTGAGCGCCGCGGTCGGCTCGCTCGGCGTGCCCGTCCGCGTCTTGCCGTCGGGCGCCGGTCACGACGCCATGGCGATCGGCCGCTTCCGCCCGTCCGGCATGCTGTTCGTCCGCTGCAAGGGCGGGATCAGTCACAATCCGCTGGAATCGATCACCGAGGAGGATTGCGCCTTCGGTCTGGCGGCGCTGACGCGTTTCGTGCGCGCATTTCGGGTCGGCTGAGCGAAGGGGCTCCGCTGCCGGCTCGCCATCGGGCGGAATACCTGATCACTATGAAAAATTCAGCTTGGGCTTCGCGGGTTACAATGGCGTTGGTTCGACGCGCGGCGTCTGTCGCGTGCCGCTGCTGCATCGTCGGCTAACCCGCATTTCTCATAGTGCGCCACCTACCTCGCCATTCTGACGGTCGCATCGGCGCGGAGTTTGTCATGGACGAGCGCGTCCGATGCGCCGTCTG
>NZ_QNRK01000055.1 GCF_003315135.1 Roseiarcus fermentans | reverse complement strand
ACGAAGACGCGGAGCAGCCCCGGACGCAACTCGGACATGCGGAACAAACCCGCGTATTAGAGTTTGATCACCGACGTCCAACAGGCTTCGCCCCCACCCCTGCGCAATCATCCGAGGCCATCCTTCCTCCCAACAAGGAGCGGAGACGAGATCGCGTGTCCGACCTCTTGACGAAGGACATAAGAGCAATCCATGCCGCCGCTTGCTTCCTGCGGAAAGAATCGCTCCGTCTTCTGCTCGCAACGAAGGGCGGCGGGACGATCAGAGGGCGCGACAGCGGCCCAGCGGCCCTGGATCGCTTCGCTTCGCTCGCGATGACGGCGCTGTTCGCTGCCGGCTTGGGAGTTACGGACAAGCCGCCGTCGGGGAGCCTCCGCTTTCGCGGGGCGGCAACCCCTGTGTGTACCGGGCTGGCCAGGTCGGAGCGCGTCAGAAACCCGCCTGCGGCTGCGGAGAAGGGGCCCGTCGCCGCGCGATCTCCGCCCGCACCTTCGGCGCGACCACCGTGCCGAACAGCTCGATCGAGCGCAGGATCGCCGCCTGCGGCTGCTGGCCGACCTTCATCTGCATGAGATAGCGGTCGTGGCCGAACACCTCGCGCTGCGCCAGGATTTTCGCCGCCACGTCGTCGGGCGAGCCGATCATGAGATGGCCGCGGGGGGACCGGCCGGCGTCGAACTGCTCGCGGGTCAGCGGCGGCCAGCCGCGCTCGCGGCCGAGGCGGCGCATCACCTCGGCATAAGGGCCGAAATAGGCGTCGGCGGCGGCTTCGGCGGTGTCGGCGACGAAACCGTGGCCGTTGATCCCGAGCTTCAGCGCGCCCTCCGCGACGCCGGCGCGCCGGCCCGCCTCGCGATAGAGCGCGGCGAGGGGGGCGAAGCGCGCGGGCTCGCCGCCGATGATGGCGATGGCGAGCGGCAGGCCGAGCGCGCCCGCGCGCGCCACGGACTGCGGCGTGCCGCCCGAGGCGATCCAGACCGGCAGCGGGGTCTGCAGCGCGCGCGGATAGACGCCCCCGCCGCCGAGCGGCGGCCGCCGGCCGCCGCGCCAGTCGGGCCGTGCATCCTCGCGGATCGCGAGCAAGAGTTCGAGGTTTTCCGAAAACAGCGTGTCGTAATCGTCGAGATCGTAGCCGAACAGCGGGAAGGATTCGATGAACGCGCCGCGCCCGGCCATGATCTCCGCCCGCCCGCCGGAAAGGCAGTCGAGCGTGGCGAACTGCTGGTAGACCCGAACGGGGTCGTCGGACGACAGCACCGTGACCGCGCTTGTGAGCCGGATGCGCCTGGTGCGCGCCGCCCCGGCGGCGAGCGTCACCGCCGGGGCCGAGATCGCGTAATCGGGGCGATGGTGCTCGCCGAGGCCGAACACGTCGAGGCCGACGCGGTCGGCGAGTTCGATCTGCTCGAGACATTCGGCGAAGGTCTTGTCGAGATCGACCGGCTCGCCGGTGGCGGGATCGAGCCGGGTCTCGACGAAGGTGTAGACGCCGAATTCCATGAAAGAACCTCGTCTCGATTTGCAGGGCGCGGCCGCCATCGACCGCGCCCGCGGGCCCCTGTAGGGCGCGGTCGCTGACCGCGCCGGCGGGCTCAGCGAGCCCGCCCTACTGACCGCGCCGGCCGGCTCCTGTAGGGCGCGGTCGCTGACCGCGCCGGCGGGCTCAGCGAGCCCGCCCTACTGACCGCGCCGGCGGGCCCCTGTAGGGCGCGGTCGCTGACCGCGCCAGCGGGCTCGGCGAGCCCGCCCTACAGGCGCGGATTTCCCGTCCTGCCGCGCAATGGTAGCATGGCGAGCCCCAAAGCGAAGGCAGGCCATGAGCGACGCGCAGATCAGCCGATTCGAACCGCCGAAGCTCGAGGACCTGCCCGCCGACATCGCCGCGCGGATCGCCGCCGTGCAGGAGAAATCCGGCTTCGTGCCCAACGTCTTCCTGGCGCTCGCGCGCAGGCCCGACGAGTTTCGCGCCTTCTTCGCCTACCATGACGCGCTGATGGAGAAGCCCGGCGGCCTGACCAAGGCCGAGCGCGAGATGATCGTGGTCGCGACATCCGCGCTCAACCGCTGTCAGTATTGCGTCGTGGCCCACGGCGCGATCCTGCGCATCCGGGCGAAGAATCCGCTGATCGCCGACCAGGTCGCGATCAACCCGCTGAAGGCCGACCTCACCCCGCGCGAGCGCGCGATGCTCGATTTCGCCGTCAAGGTGGCCGAGAGCTCGCACGCCATCGACGAGTCCGACTATGCGACGCTGAAGGCGCATGGGCTCGGCGACGACGAGGCCTGGGACATCGTCGCCATCGCGGCGATGTTCGCCATGTCGAACCGGCTCGCCAACGCGCTTTCGATCCGCCCCAACGACGAATTCTACGCGATGGGGCGCGAACCGCGCCGCTGACCCGACTTTTCCCGACGCCGGCCATGGTCGCGTCATCGGGCCGCCCTCTTCGCAACACGCCGACACTGTTCTGTCGCGGACGCTTCGGCCAAACCGTTTCGGTTGTCCGGCCGGAGCGCGGGGCCCGGCGCGTCGCCGGGTCGCTTCCCGGAGGACTGCGATCGGATGTCGTCCCTGAACGCTTTCGCGCGCGCCGCAGCCGGAGACGCCCGGCGGAACGCCGTGACGGTGACTCGCCTTTCCGCCGCGTTGGCGTGCGGCGCGGCCGCGTGGATGACTGTCAACGCGCTGCTCCCCGTCGCGGGGCCGCCGCCGTCGGCGGCCGAACGCTACGTCCTTCCGATCACGGCGCCGCAGGATCAGGGCGACACGGGCCTGTGCTGGGTGTTTGCGACGCTGAGCATGCTGGAGACCAACTACATGACCCGCCATCCCGGCGCGCATGTCGAGTTCTCCCGCGCGGCGCTGCAACTCGATTCGCTCGCCGATCGCTTCCGTCGCCTCGCGCGCGGCGAGGCGGGAGAGTTCAGCGACGGCGGACTCGCGGTGGAGGCGGTCGAACTCATCCGCCGCAATGGGCTTCTCGATCGGGGCGACTTCCACGAGATCGTGAACGACGACCCGGTGTTCGCATCGCTGAAACAGGCGTTCGCGGTGACGACCGCGCCGGAGGAGAGGGAAAGCCTGCTCGACGACGCCTTGAGATCGGCGCTCGGCGTCAAGCCGGGCACGACCCATCTGGAGGGAAAACCCGTCAGCCCGGACGCTCTGGCGCGCGCCGCGCTCGGCGGCGAAGGCTGGACGGAATACGACCTCGCGCAGGACGGGGTCGAGGGGTGGGGGCCGTCGCACGATCCCGAGGCGCGACCGGAGACCCGCGTGCGCTATGTGAAGCGCGAGACCCTGATCGATCTCATCCACGCGTCCCTGAAGCGGAGCGAAGCGGTGGTGGTCGGCACGGTCGATCACGCCTTCCTGGTCTACGGCGCCGACTACGACCGCGACGGCAAGCCGCTCGCCTATCTCGTCAAGGACAGCCTTTCGCCGTATCTTTACCGCGCCGACGCTGAGCAGCTGCACGGCCGGCTCAACGACGTGACCGTTGCGCTGGAGCGCGACGGGACCTCGGCCGCCATGGGTTCGCCGACCGGGCAGGCAGGCGCGGGACGGCTCTGAGAGGGCCGGCCAGGACGGAGCCGGACGCGCCGAAAGGAGGGGACCTCGATGCGCATGCTGGCGACGATGGCGCTCACCGTTGCGGCGGCGGCCGCCGCGACGGCCCAGGAGCCGGTGCGGACCGGGTCGGCGGCGTTCGGCGACTGGCGCTCGGACGCGCCCGGCGTCCGCCGCCTGATCACGCCCGCCGATCTTCCCCCGCCCGACGCGACCGCCTCCGCCGCCAACCCGCCCGCCCGCGTCGCGCGCTCCCCGGCCACGACGCCGAAGGCGCCGCTGGGCTTCGCGGTCGACCTTCTGGCGTCGGGCCTGTCGGCGCCGCGCGTCGTCCGCACGGCGCCGAACGGCGATGTGTTCGTCGCCGAAAGCGGCACGGGGCGCGTGCTCGTCCTCCGCGTCGACGGAACGACTCCCGCGCCCGCCGCGCCGCACGTCTTCGCCGCGGGCCTGCCGCTGGTTTTCGGCGTCGCTTTCGCGCCTCCCGGCCCGGATCCGCGCTGGGTCTATGTGGCGACGGAACGGTCGGTCGTGCGGTTTGCCTATCGAAGCGGCGACCTCGCGGCGTCGGGACCCGCCGAGGCGGTGGTCCGCGACCTGCCGCGCGGCGGCTTCCACTGGACCCGGGACCTCGCCTTCTCCGCGGACGGCCGGACGCTGTTCGTGTCGGTCGGTTCGGCGACCAACGACGCCGAGGGGGCCGCGCGTCCGTCCGCGGCCGAGGTCGCGGCGGCGCCATTGGGCGCGTCCTTCGGCGAGGATCGCGACCGCGCCGACGTGCTCGCGTTCGATCCGGACGGGAAGGGCAGGCGGGTCTATGCGACGGGCCTGCGCAACTGCTCGGGCCTTGCGGTCCAGCCGGACGGCGGCGCCGTCTGGTGCGTCGTCAACGAACGCGACGGGCTCGGCGACAACCTGCCGCCGGACTTTGCGACCCGCGTCGAAGACGGCGCCTTCTACGGCTGGCCATGGTTCTACATCGGGGCCCACGAGGACCCGAGCCACGCGGGCGCGCGTCCGGATCTCGCGGGCCGCATCGCCATGCCCGACGTGCTGCTGCAGCCGCATTCCGCTCCGCTCGGGATCGCCTTCTATCCGGGGGGCCAGTTTCCCGCCGACTACCGGGGCGACGCGTTCGTGGCGCTGCACGGCTCCTGGAACCGCGCCAGGCGGACGGGCTACAAGGTCGTGCGGCTGATCATGAAGGACGGGCGGCCGACCGGGGAGTACGAGGATTTTCTCACGGGCTTCGTCGCCAGCGATTCGGGCGTCTGGGGCCGGCCGGTCGGGGTGGCGGCGACCCGCGACGGGGCGCTGCTGGTGACCGACGACGAGGGCGGCGCGATCTGGCGGGTGAGGTGGCGCGGGCGCTGAGGGGCTTTGCTAGCGCCCGGCCGGATCGGCCATGCCGGCGAGTTCGAAGCTCAGCGCCCGCAGCCGCTGTCGCGCCGCCGCGTCATACGCCTGCCGATCGGCGCGCGCCTCGCGCAGGCCGCTGAAATAGCGGCCGCTCACGCCCGCGACGGCCGGCGAAGCGACCAGCCGGAGAATCGCCTCGCCGCCTTCCTCGACCGTACTCATCGGGCTCACGCCGCTCTGACGCACCATGGTCGTGTCCATGTAGGTCGCCGGATGCAGCGCATTGACCGTCACGCCCCGGTCCCGCAGTTCCTCGGCGAGGTCGATCGTGAACAGGATCTGCGCGAGCTTCGACTGGCAGTAGGCGCGCATGCCGCTGTAGCCGCGGGTCAGCATGACGTCGGAAAAGTCGATCGCCTGCTGTCCGGCGGAGGCGACATTGACGACGCGCGAGGGCGCGCGCTGCTCGAGTTGCGGCAAAAGCAGTCGCGTGAGCAGGAAGCCGGCGAGGTAATTGACCGCGAAGCGCAGCTCGAAGCCGTCGGCGCTCGTCTCGCGCCTGTTGCCGGCCGCGCCGATCCCGGCGTTGTTGACCAGGACGTCGAGGCCGTCCGTCTCCTTCTGCACCGCCTCGGCGAGCGCGCGGACGTCGGCGAGCGAGGCGAGGTCGGCGGCAAAGAAACGCGCCTCGCCGCCCCCCCGGACGATCGTCTCGACCACCGCCTCGCCGCGGCTTCGATCGCGCCCGTGAACCAGCACGCGCGCCCCTCCCGCTCCGCAGCGCTCGGCGACCCAGCGGCCGACGCCGTCGGTCGAGCCGGTGATGAGGATCGTCTTGCCTCTGACGTCGCCTTCGAATTCCGCCATCTCCGCCTCCTGGCGCCCTGTCCGCAATGAGATCGGAGGGCCGACCCCGAGTATCAAGCCGGCCGGCCGCCCCAGCGGACGCCGCCGTCGCAGACGATGGTCTCGCCATTCATGAAGCCGTTGCCGATCAGGAACCCGATGGCGTCGGCGATGTCCTCCGGCGCGCCGTTGCGCCCGACCGGCGTCATGGCCGCATAGCTCGCGAACGCCGCCTGCTTCTGCTCCGCGGGCATGAAGTTCCACCACGGCGTGTCGACGACGCCGGGGGCGACGCCGTTGATCCGGAGCGGCCGCAACTCGGCGGCGAGCGCCGGGACGAGCGCGGCGACGGCCGCGTTGGCTGCGGCGAGCCCCGCGGTTCCGGGCATTCCTGCATAGGCCGAAACGGCGGAGAGGATCGTGACGCTCCCGTCCGGGCGCAGGGTCGGGAGC
Organism: Roseiarcus fermentans; assembly: GCF_003315135.1. Classification (GTDB taxonomy): domain Bacteria; phylum Pseudomonadota; class Alphaproteobacteria; order Rhizobiales; family Beijerinckiaceae; genus Roseiarcus; species Roseiarcus fermentans. Next base: position 26,735 of record NZ_QNRK01000055.1, on the reverse strand, counting down.
GCAGCCTTGAGACAGGCGATGTGCGGCAACGTCTTTTCCGCGAAGCCCGCCCGCACCGAGTCCATCGTGACCGCCGCGAGGGGGCCGGCCCCCTGATGGCTTCCGAACGCGAGCACGAGGTGGTCGATCGGGCCGACGGAGGCGAATGCGGCCGTCACCGCGCGGTCGTCGCACGCGTCCATTGCGAGGCCGCCGGCCTCGCCGAGGAGCCGTCGCGCCGAGTCGAGCTTGCCGGGGTCGCGTCCGGCGATCGTGACCGCGTAGCCGGCCGCCTTCAGCCGCGCCGCCGCGGCGAGGCCGATCCCCGAGGTTCCTCCGACGATGAACACGTGCTCAGCCATGGTCCTGCTCCTTCGCGCCCGGCGCTGCGGCAGTGGGATAGCGAAGGCGGCCGAGGCGAAGAAGGCGTCTGTCGATACGGGTATCGATCCTGCTATGATGACGCTCATGCGCATCGAGCCTTCCACCGCGGCGGCAGCGCGCCGTCGCGAATTCGCGGCCTTCCTTCGCTCCCGTCGCGAGCGCGTCACCCCTGCGAGCGTCGGTCTGTCGAACGGCGTGAGGCGGCGGACGCCCGGGCTCCGCCGGGAGGAGGTGGCCGAACTCGCCGGCGTCGGGGTGACCTGGTACACGTGGCTCGAGCAGGCGCGGGCGGTGAACCCTTCCGTCGAGACTCTCGACGCGCTGGCCGACACGCTCCGCCTCGACGCGGCGGAGCGGCGGCACCTGTTCGTCCTCGCCGGCCGTCCGCCATCCTTCATCCGCGAGGCGGGGCCCGAGGCGGTCTCGGCGCCCATCCGCCGCATGCTCGACTCGCTGACCCTGCAGCCCGCGCTCGTGACGGGAAGGCGGTGGGACATTCTCGCCTGGAACCGCGCCGCCGAGGCGGTGTTCGGCGACTATCGGCGGCTCGAGGGCGACGAGCGCAACATGATGCACCTCATGTTCGCCAACGCCGCGCACCGCGCGATGCTCGTCGACTGGCGGACTGTCGCGACGAACGCGCTCGCGACCTTCAGGGCCGACTACGCCCGCTATCGGGGCGACGCGGACTTCGAGCGTCTGATCGCCACGCTGAGCGCCGCGAGCGCCGAGTTTCGCCAAGGCTGGGCGGTTCACGAGGTGCTTCCGCCGATTCCCGGCTGCAAGCGGATCATGCATCCGACAGCGGGTCGGATGGCGTTCGAATACACGACCTTCGTCGTCGCCGATGCAGACGGCCAGCGCCTCGCGGTGTTCGCGCCGCTCGTCGAGGAGGACACGGAGCGAAAGCTCGCGGCGCTCTTGAACCCGCCCGAGGGTCGGTCCCAGGGCCGGCGCGACCGGACCCGCCCGCCCACGGTCGCCTGAGCCGTCCGGAGGGGCCGCAGGTCCGCCTCGGGCCTCGCGCGACCGCCTCAGTCGATTCGCACGACCTCGACGTGATTCGGGTAGAAAGCGAGATGGCCCGCGATGGCGCCGACGTCGCCCTTGGGATGCTCGTAGGTCCAGACGGCGTTGTCGGCGCGGGCCTCCTCGTCGTGGATCGTATAGTAGTTCGCCTCGCCCTTGAACGGGCAGGTCGTCACGCGCTCGGTGCGTTCGAGACGCCGCATGTCGACGTCCTCGCGCGGAACGTAGGCCACCGGCTTGTAGCCGGCCTCCCGCAGTTCGAGCACCCGCGTCGTCTCGCCGATCGTCCGCCCGCGCCAGACGACGCGCACGCGCCCGGCGATCGGTTCGATCGTGATCGGATGGTCCTTCGTGCCGGCCTCGGTCATGACATGCTCCTCGCAATCAGGCTGTCGCCGCGCTCGTCGCGCGCTCAAGCGCGATCAGCGATCGCGCCTAAAGGGCGCCGGCGCTCCACCACGCGCCTGCGGGGCCCTCACCCGTGCCCCGCCACCGCCTTGGGCCGATACGGCTCTTCGAGTTTGGCGATTGTTTGAGCGTCGAGCTTCAGTTCGGTCGCCGCGACCGCGTCGGCGAGGTGATGCGGTTTCGAGGCGCCGACGATCGGCGCCGTCACATACGGCTTCGACAGCACCCAGGCGAGCGCCACGATCGCGGGCTTGGTGCCGAGGTCGCGCGCGACTTCGTTCACCCGTTCGCGGATCGTCTCGTCCTGGGGCGAGCCGAGGCCGAGGGTGACGCTGAACGGATCGGTGCGGCCGCGCACCGTCGAGGCCTGCGGCCCGATTCCGGAGCCCGCGAGGTAACCGCGCGCCATCGGCGACCACGGGATGACGGCGATGTTTTCAAACGTGCAGAACGGCATCATTTCCCGTTCCTCCTCGCGGTACACGAGGTTGTAGAAATTCTGCATCGACACGAACTCGGCGTGGCCCCTCGAGCGGGCGATGTCGATCATGCGGGCGAATTGCCACGCGTACATCGAGGAAGCGCCGATGTAGAGCGCCTTGCCGGCGCGCACGACGTCGTTCAGCGCCTCCATCGTCTCCTCCATCGGAGTCGCCGGGTCGAAGCGGTGGATCTGGTAGAGGTCGACGTAGTCGGTCCCGAGCCGCTTCAGCGAGGCGTCGATCCCCTCGAGGATGTGTTTTCGCGACAGTCCCTTGGCGTTGGCGCCCGGCCCCATCGCGCCGTGGACCTTGGTGGCGATGACGACCTCGGCGCGCCTGGCGTAGTCCTTCAGCGCCCGGCCGAGAATCTCCTCGCTCACGCCCTGCGAGTAGACGTCGGCGGTGTCGAAGAAGGTGATCCCCTTCTCCAGCGCCTCGCGGAGGAAGGGCCGCGACGCCTCCTCCTCGAGCACCCACTCGCGCCACGCGCGCGCGCCGTAGGTCATGCAGCCGAGACAGAGTTTCGAGACCTGCATGCCGGTCTTGCCGAACTTCACGGTGTCCATGGGATCGATCTCCTTGCGGTTGCGCCGATGATAAGACCTTTGGCAGTGTGACGGCAAAATCGGGCGCTGCGGTTCCACCGCAATCCACATCGCTTGCGAGATCTTCATGCGATGAAACGTGAAACGCCTGCAGAACGGCATTGAACTTGTGTACACAATCGTGTATTATTAGCCATGCGGTAACTCCCAACCCCGTCATTGCGAGGAGCAAAGCGACGAAGCAATCCATGCCGCCGCTTGCTTCCTGCGGAAAAAATCGCTCCGTCTTCTGCTCGCAACGAAGGGCGGCTGGACGACCAGAGGGCGCGACAGCGGCCCAGCGGCCCTGGATCGCTTCGCTTCGCTCGCGATGACGGCGCTGTTGGCTACCGGCTTGGGAGTTACGCCATGCGGAATTTGAATGGGCGATTTGCAGTTCGAGTGGGACGAGGACAAGGCGGCGCACAATCTCGCGAAGCACGGCGTGTCCTTTCTCACCGCCGCCGCGATGTTCGCCAACGAGATCATCGAGAGGATCGACGATCGCGAGGATTACGGCGAGTCGCGGTTCATAGCCCTCGGCCGCGTGGAAACGGAGATTTACCGCGTGGCGTACACTTGGCGCGGCGACGCGGTCATTCGGATCATCACCGCGCAGAAGGCGAACAGGAATGAGCGAGAAACCGACCACCGTGAGATTTTCCCTTAGCGAGATTCAAGCCAGGAGAGCCCGCGGGGAAGATCAAACGCGCCCCGACGCGCCCGAAGCGGAGCCGCTGGGGGAGGACTTCTGGAAACAGGCTCGCGTCGTCGTGCCGAGCGGCAAGACCTCCGTGCATCTGCGCCTCGACACAGACATCCTCGACTGGTTCAAGGCGCAAGGCAGAGGGCATCTCACGCGGATGAACGCCGTCTTGCGCGCCTATGTCGACGCTCACCGACGCTCCCCCTGAATGAGATCGCCTCTCCGACCTGCGCCACGTCGTTGCCTGGAGCGCAGCGTCAGCGGAGGATCTGGCGGCGTGGCGACACACCCCATGCCGTCTCGAAGATCGCGGCGCTGTCCAAGACCGGCCTCTACCGCCCACGGTTGCGCGGATCGTCGGACCTTTCGTAGGCTCGCGGCAAAGCGTGGGCGCGGGATCAAACCATCGTGAAAGCAAAGCGGGCCTGGGACTTCTGGATCGACCGCGGCGGCACCTTCACCGACGTGATCGGCCGCGCGCCCGACGGGCGGCTGCACGCGCGAAAACTGCTGTCGGAGAGCGCGCTCTATGAGGACGCCGCGGTCGAGGCGATCCGCCGCCTGCTCGGCCTCGCTCGCGGCGACGCGATCCCGGAGGGCGCCGTCGGCGCCGTCAAGATGGGCACGACGGTCGCCACCAACGCGCTGCTCGAGCGGCGCGGCGAGCGGACGCTGCTGGTCACGACGCGCGGCTTCCGCGACGCGCTCGAGATCGGCTACCAGGCGCGGCCGAAGATCTTCGCCAAAAACATCGTCAAGCCCGAGCAGCTCTATGCGAAGGTGATCGAGATCGACGAGCGGGTGCGGGCCGACGGGACGGTCGAGGCGGCGCCCGATCCGGACGCCGTGCGGGCGGCCCTGAAGGCCGCGCGCGCGGACAAATTCGACGCGGTCGCGATCGTCTTTCTGCACGCCTGGCGCCATCCGGCGCACGAGCAGATGGTCGGCGACATCGCGCGAAAGCTCCGCTTCCCGCAGGTCTCCGAAAGCCATCGCTGCTCGGCGCTGATCAAGCTCGTCGGCCGCGGCGACACGACGGTGGTCGACGCCTATCTGTCGCCGATCCTCGCCCGCTATGTCGCGCGCGTCTCGCAGGCGCTCGACGTGAAGCGGACCGGCGCGAACGTCATGTTCATGATGTCGTCGGGCGGCCTCACCTCGGCCAAACTGTTCGCCGGCAAGGACGCGATTTTGTCGGGCCCGGCGGGCGGCGTGGTGGCGATGGCGCGCACCGCCGCGAGCGCCGGCTTCTCCCGCGTGATCGGCTTCGACATGGGCGGCACCTCGACCGACGTCGCCCATTTCGACGGGACGTTCGAGCGCGCCTTCGAGACCGAGGTGGCGGGCGTCCGCATGCGCGCGCCGATGATGAAGATCCACACGGTCGCGGCCGGCGGCGGCTCGATCCTGCACTTCGACGGCGCCCGCTATCGCGTCGGCCCGGAATCCGCCGGCGCCGATCCCGGCCCGGCCTGCTACCGCAAGGGCGGCCCGCTCGCCGTCACCGACGCCAACCTGATGACCGGCAAGCTCGTCCCCGACCTGTTCCCGCACGTGTTCGGGCCGCACGGCGACGCGCCGCTCGACGCCGAGGTCGTGCGGGCGAAATTCGCGGCGCTGGCCGAGACCATCGGCGACGGCCGCTCGCCCGAGGCGGTCGCCGACGGGTTCCTAGCCATCGCGGTGGCGAAAATGGCGGAGGCGATCAAGACGATCTCGGTCGCGCGCGGCCACGACGTGACCCGCTATGCGCTCAACTGCTTCGGCGGCGCCGGCGGCCAGCACGCCTGCGACGTCGCCGACGCGCTGGCGATTCCGACCGTGCTGATCCATCCGATGTCGTCGCTGTTGTCGGCCTACGGCATGGGGCTCGCCGACATTTCCGCCGAGCGCGCGCAAGGGGTCGACCTGCCGCTCGAACCCCTCGCCCTGTTCCGCCTCGGCCTGCTGGTGGACCTGCTCGGCAAGCAGGCGGTTCAGGAGGTCGTCTCGCAGGGCGTCGAACGCGCGTCCGTCACGGTCCACGCCCGCGCGCAGCTGCGCTACGCCGGCTCCGACACCACGATCGAGGTCGATCTCGGCTCGGAGGTCGCGATGCGCCGCGCCTTCGAGGCGGCGCACAAGGCGCAGTTCGGCTTCCTCGACCGGACGAAGGCGATCGTGATCGAGGCGGTCTCGGCGCAGGCGGTTGGCGGCGCTGCGCGCTTTTCCGAGCGGGCGATTCACGCTTCCGCCGGCGGCGCGCCAGAGCCCGCGCGGCGGACGAGGGTCTTTTCCCGGGGCGGGTGGCGGGAGGCGGAGGTGTTCCTGCGCGAGGCGCTGCCGATCGGGTCGACGGTCGACGGCCCGGCGCTGGTGATCGAGCCGCACCAGACGATCGTGGTCGAAGACGGCTGGCGCGCGGCGATCACGCCGAAGAACCACGTCGTCCTCACGCGGGTGAAGCCGGCGCCGAAACGCGAGGCGATCGGCGCGAACGCCGATCCGGTGATGCTCGAGATTTTCAACAACCTGTTCATGTCGATCGCCGAGCAGATGGGCGTGACGCTGCAGAACACCGCCTATTCGGTCAACATCAAGGAGCGGCTCGACTTTTCCTGCGCGGTGTTCGACCGCGCGGGCTCGCTGGTCGCCAACGCGCCGCACATGCCGGTGCATCTGGGCTCGATGGACCGCTCGGTCGAGACGATCATCAAGGAGAATTCCGGCCGCATCCGGCCGGGCGACGTGTTCGCGCTGAACGCGCCCTATAACGGCGGCACGCATCTGCCCGACATCACCGTCTGCACGCCGGTGTTCGACGAGGCGGGCGACGCGATCCTGTTCTGGGTCGCCTCGCGCGGCCACCACGCCGACATCGGCGGGATCGCGCCGGGCTCGATGTCGCCGCTCGCGACCACGATCCACGAGGAGGGGATCTACATCGACAATTTCCTGCTGGTCGAGCGCGGGCGCTTTCGCGAGCGCGAACTGGTCGCGCTTCTGACCAGCGAGCCGTGGCCGGCGCGCAACCCGACCCAGAACGTCAACGACCTCAAGGCGCAGATCGCCGCCAACGAAAAGGGGGCGCGAGAACTTCGCCGCATGGTCGAGCATTTCGGCCTCGAGACGGTCGAAGCCTATATGGGCCACGTCCAGGACAACGCCGAAGAGAGCGTGCGGCGGGTGATCGGCCGGCTCGCCGACGCCGAGGCGGAATCGGTCTCCGATCAGGGCGCGGTGATCAAGGTGAAGATCACGGTCGACAAGGCGAAGCGCGAAGCGACCGTCGACTTCACCGGAACCTCGCCGCAGCAGCCGAGCAACTTCAACGCTCCCGAACCGGTGACGCGCGCCGCGGTGCTGTACGTGTTCCGGGTCATGGTCGACGACGACATCCCGATGAACGCCGGCTGCCTGAGGCCGATCCGGGTGATCCTGCCCGAGGGCTCGATGCTGTCGCCGACCTATCCGGCGGCGGTGGTCGCGGGCAACGTGGAAGTGTCGCAGGCGGTGACCGACACGCTGTTCGCCGCGCTCCGCGCGCTCGGCTCGGCGCAGGGCACGATGAACAATTTGACCTTCGGCGACGAGACTTATCAATATTACGAGACGATCTGCTCGGGCGCGCCCGCCGGCCCCGGTTTCGACGGCGCGGCCGCGGTCCACACCCACATGACCAACTCGCGCCTGACCGACCCGGAGATTCTCGAAACGCGCTTCCCGGTCGTGCTGGAAGATTTCCACATCCGCCGCGGCTCCGGCGGCAGGGGCCAGTGGAACGCCGGCGACGGGACGCTGCGCCGCATCCGGTTCCTGAAAGCCATGCACGTCGCGGTGCTGAGCGGCCACCGCCAGGTCCCCAATCCCGGCGCGCTCGGCGGCGAACCCGGGGAACTCGGCCGCAATTGCGTGCGCCGCAACGACGGCCGCATCGAGGAGCTGGGCGGCTGCGCGGAAACGGAGGTCGCCGCCGGCGAGGCGATCGAGATCGTCACGCCGACCGGGGGAGGGTGGGGGAAGAAACTGTAATGAATTCAATGAAATTTTAGCTTCTGCGGCGACCGGGGTAACTCCCAAGCCGGCAGCGAACAGCGCCGTCATCGCGAGCGAAGCGAAGCGATCCAGGGCCGCTGGGCCGCTGTCGCGCCCTCTGGTCGTCCCGCCGCCCTTCGTTGCGAGCAGAAGACGGGGCGATTTTTTCCGCAGGAAGCAAGCCGCGGCATGGATTGCTTCGTCGCTTTGCTCCTCGCAATGACGGGGTTGGGAGTTACCGACCGGGTTTCCTGAGCCATGAGGCTATCCTCGCGCGCATTTCGTTCGAGAGATACGGCGACACCGGATTTGTAGAGTGGTACACGTTTGGCGCATCACCAAATTCGGCGGCTTTGAAATTCCAAAGGCCGCAACGGTGTGCAACGACGAGCCTGTCTCCGGCTCTTGCGGCAGGCACGACCTCCTGTCGAAGCCACCTTTGGTGCGAATGAACTGAAGGGAAGCTTTGCCAACTTCTGGTTCTGCGGTTCGCGGGTAATTCCTTCAGAGCGATATGCGACGGCGTTGACGATCACAGCGCTGCCGTCTCGGACTAACGAGAATTCTGGGTGCTGAGTGTAATAAGCCGAGAGGTTTTGAGGGAACGCCTTCCGCTCGCCTTTTATCCAGGCCAGATATTCCGCTCGGTCGTCAGGCCTCGCAAACTCGGCAGGCGTCAGAGTTCTGTCGTATCCGCCATTGAGCATGAGAATCACAACGGGCGCATTGTCTATGTCACCAATAAATGCAGGTGGCGGAAACTCTAGATTGAAGCTGTGCCGGTCGGCTTTGAAATAGGGTGCGTCGTCCGGGTGAACCGAGTCGTCGAGCCCTCGCCAGAATTCTCTGATTGAGGATGTCATTTTGGTCTGCGAGTCTAAAGTTTACACTCACCGCAAATGCCTGTGCCTTACTTGTCAAGAATGTTGAAAGAGCCTCGGTGCTTGCGGCCTTGCCCTTCGTCGTCATGGGGGCGGTTCTTCGGACCCGATGCGTTTCCATGACGCTCACGACTCGCGACGCACAGTGAGCCGGAGCCGAGGTAACTCCCAACCCCGTCATTGCGAGGAGCAAAGCGACGAAGCAATCCATGCAGCGGCTTGCTTCCTGCGGAAAAAATCGCCCCGTCTTCTGCTCGCAACGAAGGGCGGCGGGACGACCAGAGGGCGCGACAGTGGCCCAGCGGCCCTGGATCGCTTCGCTTCGCTCGCGATGACGGCGCTGTTCGCTGCCGGCTTGGGAGTTACGAGCCGAGCATGGAACCACGATAAGCCATTGATAGACAAGGGAAGATGAATTATGCAGCAGAACCTCACGCCCGAAGGTCTTCGCCTCGTGACCGAAATCGCCGCCCGCCACGGGGTTGGCGTCGATGCGGCGCTCGGCCTGCTCGGCGCGCTCGCTCAGGGACACGGCGCCCAGGCGCAGTTCAACCATCCCGACCTCGGCGGCATGGGGCAATGGTCGCAGGGCGGCATGATCATGATCGGCGACATGTTCAATTCCGGACTGAAATACCGGGTCGACGCGCTCTGCAACGAGCTCGCCGGCCTGCTGCGCAGCCAGCCTTTCGCCGCGGCGCCCGCTCAGTCGCAAAGCCAGGGCGACGGCGCGAGCCTGTTCGTTTCGGGAACCGGCGCGGGCGGCGCCTGGTGGCCGGCGGACCTCGGCGCCCCGGCCTCGACCGGCGCGCAGAACGACATGCGATACGCCTGGTTTCCAGCGGTCCGGCGGGTCGCGATCGAGGCGGGCGGCGAGGTCCGCGTCTACGATTCGGGCGAGCACCGCATTTCCGGATTCTCGCAGCAGCAGGGAGGCGACCGGTCGCTGACCTTCACGAGCCAGTTCGGCGTCGTGCGCCTGTCTGACCTCGCGCCGGTTTCGCCGCGCAGCGAAGCCGGCCAAAAATCCCCGCCGCCGTCGCCGACTCCGCCCGCGCCGACGCCCGCCGCGCCGACGCCCACCCCGGCCGCGTCGACGGCTGCGCGCGCCGCGACGCCGGCGATGGAGGACATCGTCAAGACGATCGAGCGTCTCGCCGAGCTGCGCCAGAAGAACATCCTGACGGAGGAAGAATTCGCGGCGAAGAAGGCGGAGCTGCTCAGCCGCCTCTAGGCGCGCGCTCGCGGGTCCCCGCCGCGCTCCCGTCCGCTCGCCAGCCGCCGCGAAACGGCGTATTGTCCGGCCGAGCGACGCGCATTGACGGCCGAGGGCCGCAGCGGGGGACGGCCATGAAGCGGATCGTCATTCTAATCGACGGGACGTGGTGCGACGAGGACTCGCCGCTTCCCACCAACATCGCCAAGCTCGACCCGGCGAACCCGATGGTGAAGGCGGCGCTGATCAAGCCCGTCGCGTCCGACGGAACGGCGCAGCAGGTCTTCTATCACAAGGGGGTCGGCGCGGAATCCGACCTCTTCAAGAAAATCCTCGGCGGCGCGATCGGCATCGGTCTCAAGGCGATCGTGCAGGACGCCTACGAGACCGTCGTCGAAAATTTCGCGCCCGGCGACGAGCTTTATCTCGTCGGCTTCTCGCGCGGCGCCTATGCGGCGCGGGCGCTGGGCGGCCTGATCGGCGCTTCCGGCATCCAGAAGCGCGCCGATCCGCAGACTTTCGACGCCGCCTGGGCGAACTATCGCGTGCGCCCCGCCGTGCGCAACGCGGCCGCGCCCGCGAGCCGGAGCGACAAGGCGGCGATCGACGCGTACCGGGGCGCGGCCGCGCGCGGCGCCTTTCACGACGATCGGGCGATCAAGTGCATCGCCGTCTTCGATACCGTCGGCTCCTACGGCGTGCCGGCCGGCTTCGGCCTCGCCGCGATCGCGCGCTACTGGGCTTTGTTCGCGCTCGGCTTCCACGACACCGAGATCGGCAGGACGGTCGAGGTCGGGCTGCACGCGGTGGCGGTCGACGAACACCGGCGTCCGTTCGTCCCGACCTTCTGGACGGCCCCCAGGGGAAAGCCGCCGACCGCTCATGTCGAGCAGACGTGGTTCCCCGGCGCGCATTCCAATGTCGGCGGCGGCTACGCCGAGACCGGATTGTCCGACGCGGCGCTGATCTGGATGGTCGCCCGGATCGAGGCGCTGACGGGCCTCGAATTCGACGCCGACGCGGTGCGGGCGATGACCAGGAGCGCCAACGTCGACGGGGAGGTCGTCGATTCCAGCAAGGGGTGGATCATCGACCAGTTCGCGCCGCATTTCCGGGCGATCCTCGCGCCCGCCGCGGTCGAACACAGGGCTTTTACCAACGTCAGCAATCCCGAGGTCGCCAACGTCGGCGAGCGCGTCGGCTGGCTGACCTTGAAGAAGCGCGGCCGGCCGTGCCTCGACCTCGGCAAGCCGGCGACGCCGTATCAGCCGCCGAACCTGCCGGCCTCGATCGCGCCGGCTGAGACGGCGGCCGTCACTGCGGAGGAGCAGGCGCTCTGGCCGGCCGTCACTCCGCCTTCGGCGGCGTCGTGAAGAACCAGGGATGCCCTTCCGGGTCGTTGGCCCAGTAGGTCCGGCCGTATTCGACGTCCTTGGGCGGCTCGACGATCTCCGCTCCCGCCGCCTTGGCGACTTGGTAATGCCTGTCGACGTCGTCGATATAGACGAACACGCCCATCGTCGCCGCGCCGGCGTCCAAAGGCGACTTGACGCTGTAGCCCCCGCCTCCCTGGCCCATCATGACGACCTGCCCTTGCAACGACGCCTGGGCATGCAGGCCGCCGCTCGCCGTGCCGTGGCGCATGTCCTCCTCGAAGCCGAAGGCGCGGGTGAGAAAGACGAGGGCCGCGGACACGTCGCGGTAGAAGAGATAGGGGATGATCTGCGGCGGTCGCGGGGTCGTGGACATCGGCCGTGCTCCGTTTCCCTCGATGGGGTTGATCCGAACGCGCCGCCTCCTTGCTTCGGTCCCAGGCGCCGCCTGGCGCGGCGAGCGGGGCCCCGGGCCTACTTCTCCTTCGTCGTCCAGCCGACGTCGTAGCTCAGCGTGAAGGCGAACAGGTCGGCGGTGTTGGCGGGCGCGTCGGCGACGGACCAGGTTCCCTTGCCGGACACGTCCCTGTACTTGCCGGTCCCGCCGAGCAGCGCGACGTCGCCGCTCTCGGGGCCCTCGTAAGTCATGAACAGCTTGTCGCCGTCGCCGTCGGTCTCGATGCAGGTTCCGGTGAAGGCGTAGCCCTCGGGACGCGCCTTCGACTCCTCGAGGCAGCGGATCGCGAGGTTGTCGAGCGTCTTCGAGCCGTCGCGGGTCTTGACGACGCCGTTGCACTCGGCCGAGGAGGCCGAGCCGGCCGGCCCCATGTCGACCTTGGCGAGCGCGCGGCAGACCGCATAGGCCGCGAGTTTCGCCGAGCCGGATTTCGGCAAGGGCTCGGCGGCTGCGGCGGGGCAGGCCACGGCGGCCGCTGCGAGAAGGATCAGCGCAGTCACAGTTCGCAAGGGGCCGTCTCCTTCTTGAAGCCCGACGTCGGCGATTCTTACGCCCGCCGTGGGCGAACGGATCGCTAGCCGCCCGGGCGCTCGACGGCCGAAAGGCGATCCTCGAGTTCAGCGATCCGCTCGTCCATCCGCGTCTCGAAATGAGTCAGACGGCCGAGCAGTTCCGCCTTCAACATCAGTTCGAGGTCAGCGCGCGTATCCGAGATCCGGTGCTCGACGTCGCCGAACCGCCGCTCGATTTCATCGAACCGGCGGTCGTGACGCCGCAGGATTTCGATCACCTGCAGGAGCATCGTCCGATGCTGGTTGGTGTCGGCGCGGATTTCCCGCAGGATCGTCAGCATCAGACTGTTGTCGGCTTCGGCCATGTCCTGTCTCCTCAACGGGCCGCCGAATTTTCCCGATGACAGTCCGCCCTTCGTTTCTCGCCGTCAATCCGAAAGATCACCACGAAGGACACGAAGGAACACCAAGTCTTCGTGATCCTTCATGTCCTTCGTTGTGAGGTCGACACTACGCCTTTGACCCGCCCCCGCCCGTCCTGAGCGACCCCAGCGCCTCGGCCAGCGCCCGGCGCAGCCCGTGCATCTGGTCGATCAGGTGCAGGATGACGTCGAGGCCCTCGTCGTTGACCCCCATGTTGTGCTTCAGGTCGTGAATCATGTTGGCGCGGGCGAGGTCCATCTCGGTGAAGGCCCGCTCGGGCGCCGTGCTGGCGGGGCAGATCCAGGATTCGCGGATCCAGATCTCCAGCGTGCCGCGATCGAGATGCGTGCGTTCGAGAAACTCGCGCTCGGTGATCATGGGCGTCACATCTCCTTGCGGGGATCGTAGCCGGCCTTCGGCGTCCAGCCGGCGAGGAAGCTGTCGAGTTCGGCGTCGGGCTCCTTCGGCATGACGACCTTGAGCCGGACGAGCTCGTCGCCGGCGCCTCTTCGCGTTCTCACCCCCTTGCCCCGGAGGCGCAGGGTGTCGCCGGTGTTCGAGCCGCGCGGGATCTTGAGCATGACCCCGCCCGTCGTCGTCGGCGCGCGCACTTCGCCGCCCAGCGCCGCCTCCTTCACGGTGATCGGCAGTTCGACGAGGATGTCGTCGCCCTCCCGGACGAAGTAGCGGTGCGGCTCGACCACGATCTGGACCAGCGCGTCGCCGGGCGGACCCTCGGCCGGGGCGGGGGCGCCCTTGCCCTTGAGCCGCATCGTCTGGCCGTCCTCGACGCCGGCGGGGATGGTGACGTCCAGCGTGCCGCCCTGGGGCAGGGTGATCGTCTTCACCCCGCCGTTGACGGCGTCGAGGAACGGGACATGCAGCTCGTAGCGCAGGTCGGCGCCGGGCGCGCGCCGCATCTGCTCGCGCTGCTGCTCGCGCGAGCGGCGCAGCAGGTCGGCGAACAGGTCGTCGCCCTCGGCGAAGTCGGCGTAGCCCTCCGCGCTCTCGTACGGATGATGGCCGGCGCCGCTCGCGTATTCGCGATAATAGCGCCCCTGCGGCGGCGCCTTCTCTGCCCCGGCGGCGTCGATCTCGCCGGCGTCGAAGCGGCGGCGCTTGTCGGGATCGGACAGGAGGTCGTTGGCGGAGGCGACCTCCTTGAACCGCTCCTCGGCGCGCTTGTCGCCCGGATTCAGGTCCGGATGCAGTTTCTTGGCGAGCTGGCGGTAGGCCTTGCGGATCTCCTCGGGGGTCGCGGTCTTCGCCACGCCGAGGATTTCGTAGGGGTCTTTCATGGCGGCGTCCGGTTGAGCGGGATGGCGAGCCTTAGCAGGTTTCCGGGCGCCGGCTCCACACTTGTGTGACGGCCGTTGTTCGAAGATAGTGCGCTCGCCTGGGGGGGCCCCCCCTTTGCTGACTGCAAGAGCCCGGCCAGACGCCGGCTGAGAGGAGGAGCAAGCCATGGGTCTCATCAGTTTCATCAAGAACGCCGGAGCGTCTTTGTTCGGCGGCAGCGAAGCCAAGGCCGCGCCGGCCGAGGAGCTCAAGAAGGAACTCGAAAAGCACGGCCTCGACTCGTCCGACATCAAGATCGAGGTCGACGGCGACAAAGTGAAGGTGTCCGGCGCCGCCAAGACGCAGGAAGAGGCTGAAAAGATCGCCATCGCGCTCGGCAACACCAAGGGCGTCGGCACGGTGCAGAACGACATCAAGCCGGCCGCGGCCGCGGTCGAGTCCAGGTTCTACACCGTCGTCGCCGGCGACACGCTGTGGGCGATTGCCGAGCGGGAGTACGGCAAGGGCCACGGCGACAAGTTCAATGTGATCTTCGAGGCCAACAAGCCGATGCTGAAGAATCCGGACCTGATCTATCCGGGCCAGGTGCTGCGCGTCCCGGCGCTGCCCTGACGACGTCGAAGCGGCCCGGCCGCTGGCGGACGTGGATCTGCTCATCAACATCGACGTCCCGTCTCTCGACCGGGGCGTCGCCTTTTACGCCGGGGCGCTCGGCCTCACGGTGACGCGCCGCCTCGGGGCGGACGTCGTCGAACTCGGCGGTCTGCCGGTCCGGCTGTACCTGTTGCAGAATCCGGCCGGCTCGATCGGCGCCGCCGACGCGCCCAGACGCTACGACCGCCACTGGACGCCGGTGCATTTCGACGTCGTGGTCGACGACATCGACGCCGCGGCGGCGCGCGCGGTCGCCGCCGGCGCGCGGGCCGAAGCGGACATCCGCGTCAACGCGTGGGGCAAGATCGCGGCGATGGCCGATCCGTTCGGCCACGGTTTTTGCCTGATCCAGTTCCTCGGCCGCGGCTACGACGAAATCGCCGACGCCGGCGCGGGACCGTGAAGCACGCCCCTGAACGCTCCCGGCGGCGCGAGCGCGAGCGGCGCGGCGCGCCGCGAGGAGCATGCGGCCGTCGCATCGATTCGGACTCGTCACCGCATCGGCGTTGACTGGCGTCGGTGTCTGGGCTGATTTATCGATATCGCTGCGGCAAACTGAAACGGTCGCGCTGGAACTCCGGCCGAACATTCGAGGCGGCGCTGATTACGCGATTCTCGAGGGCGACATGGGCGACACGCTGGCGCCTTTGGAAGAATTCCTGAGCCGCGGCGGTTATGCGGCGGGGGCGCGGTTCATCGCGAACTTGGGGCAGGACGCGCGCCGGCGCCCGTCTGTCGCGCTGAAGTGCGCTCGCTTTCGCGTGCGCCAGGGCTACGTCAGCGATGCGCTGGCGCTGCTCGACCAAGCCGCCCTCGACGGAGTCGACGCGGACCTCGCCGCGTTGCTCGCGCTGGAGCGGACCGCAATCGGCGTGCTGCGTCACGTCGATATTGCCGAGGCCTTGCGGCATGCGCAAAGCTTTCTCGCCGAAGCGACGGCTGGACGCGACAACGGGGCTGATTTCGCCGAGGCGACGAGTGTGGCCGCCCGCATCGTCCAGATGGCGTTCGTTTATTACGAGATCGATGTGCGGCGGGCGGCCGTTGCGCGTGGCCTGCTGTGGGAGGCGGCGGACACACTCGAACGCGCCGGTCGCGCGTACGAGGCGCTGGTTGCTCGCCACAATCATGCGGATTGGCCACGCGAACCGGCGCAGGCGCGCATAGGCTTGCTCGCGGACGTCGCGAAACGCGCCAGCGCCCTCGGCCGACCGGATCGCGCCGCTCAGGCCGAGGTCGCCGCCGCGACAATCCTGGTCCAGAGCGGCGGTGACGTCGACACGGTCGCGGGGCGGCTCGACGCGGCGAGGCAGGCATTCGCCCGCGCGGACGATGAAGGCGGCGCGCTCGACGTCGAACGGGTCGAAATCCTGCGCGCCCAGCGCGACGGACAGGCGCAATTCTCGGCGTTCGAGACGCTGTTCGAAAAGTACCTTGCCGCCGATCGTCCGAGGGATGCGCTCTCGATCTTGATCGACGTTTCCGGCTTTGCGCACGAGCAGGGCCAGATCGAAAAAGCGGAGCAGCTTCGCCTGCGGATTATGGAAATTGCCGCGACGACTGGTCTGTGGCTTTCCAGAACCTCCTCAGAGATAGCCTTTGCCGATATTCTGATGCGGGGGCGAAAACTGACCGACGCGATCGATGTCTGTCTCGCTGCGCTCGGCCGGCCCGCGCCGCGGGTTGTTCAGGCTCAGGTCAGACAGGTTCTCGCCAGCGCCTACGCCTTCGCCGGCGACACCGAGAAGGCTTTGGGGCGCCTGCGAGAGGCGGAAGAAGCGTACGACGAATTGGGCGCCGACGATCTCGGCTCGATCACGGCGACCGCGCTCGCCAATCAACTGATGGGATCTCGCACCGAGGCGGACTTTGCGGAAGCGCGGCGTCTCACCGACCACTGGCTGGAGAAGGACCGCGCGCGGGGCGATGTTCCGGCCGCTTTGCAAAGTCTCAGGCTCTCGGTGCAGTGCCGATGGCAGACCTTCCTGTTCGCGCCGCCGGGCGAGAATCCGGCGCGGCTTCTGACCGAAGCCGGGGACATGCTGAAGGAAGGCGAAGACCTCGCCAGGAAACTGCCGGAGCGTCAGGCGGCCAAGGAGCTCGGCGGTCTCGCGCAGTTGCGCGGCTCCGTGCGAAGCGCGCAAGCCGTCGCGGATGAGCCGGAGGCGAGCCTTCGAATAGCGGCGGCCCATTACGACTCGGGCGGCTATGCGATGGAGGCCGCCAACTCGCGCTACATGATCGGCGTCATCCGGCTCAACACGGCTTTCGACGCGCAGCGACGCGGCGATCGGGCCGGCTTTCTCGAGCATTTCGGCGAAAGCGAAACAAATCTGAATGCGGCGCTCGCCTATTATTGCGCGGCCGCCATGCGCGAGGAGGCGGCGAACGCGCGTTTCATGCTCGCCCGCCTTTACGAGAACTCGCGGCGCGACGCGCCGGCCGAGCTCGCCGGGACAATGCGGGAACAGGCGCTGCGTCATCTGCGCGACGGCTTTCGGGATCTCGACGCCGCGCGGCGCGAATTCGCCTCCGGAGCCACGACGGACGTTCAGACCGGCAAGCTGACCTTCGCCGATCGCAGCGGCAGGATCGTCGAACTGGCGCTCGAAATTCTCGTTTCGCAGCCGGGCCGCGAGATCGACCTTTGGAACTGGGCGCAGGACGGAAAATCGCGCGCCCTCGCCGATTTGCTCGGCCTGTCGGTCACGGCTCCGCGCAGCCTGTTGACGGAAATCGACGGCGATGCGCGAGCCTCCGGCCTGCTTTCCGCCGCGCATGATCTCGGCCTGCGCCTGCGGGAAGCGGCGCCGGCCGAACGGCCGGGGCTCAGGGCGCAGCTTGCGGCGATCGACGCCAGGATGCGGAGCGATCCGCGCTTTGCGCGTTACCTCGCCCTCATGAAGGGCGCGCCGCTTGCGCCGGATGATCTGGCCGCGCTGTTCGACAATGGCGAAGGCGGCGTCCGCGCCGGCGCCTGTGTCGACTGGATCAGGATCGGCGATCGATTTCATGTCGCGGTCGCCCGGCCCGGAGCCACGGCCCGGATTGCGCCTGTGGCAATTTCCGTGAGCGCGGTCATGGCGTTCATCGCAAATCACATGGGCGTGCGTGACTTCCGCGAGACGTTGCGCGACAGTCCCTCGTTTCTGCACGACATCGACGCATTGGTCGCGCCGTTGGCCGAGCTGACGGCGCCTGAGGACTTGCTCATCCTCTGTCCCACCAGCGCGCTGCATGCGCTGCCCTTGCACGCCCTCACGCTGGAGGGGAAACCGCTGATCGCGCGGAATCCGGTCGTCTATACGCATAGCCTCGGCGTCACGCGCCATTGCGTCGCCTTGCGCGAGAAGCCCGCGGCGCCGGAGCCGCTGGCGGTGTTCGGCGATCCGCGCGGCGACCGGGGCGCCGCCTCGTCCCTGGCGGAAATGTTGGCGGCGCGGTTCGGCGTGACGCCGCTCTTGCGCGACGCGGCGACGAAAGCAGCCTTCCTCGCCGCCTTGTCGCGGGCGCGCAACGTCCATTTCCAGGGCCACGCGATCTTCACGCCCGGGGCCGCCCTCGAATCCTGGCTCGAATTCGCCGGCGCGGACAATCGCCTCAGCGCGCGCGACATCATCGGTTTGGGCGGGATCGCGGCGGAGCAGATCAGTCTCGGCGCCTGCGAAAGCGCGGCCAGTGACATACGCAGCGGCGACGAGCCGCTCGGACTGGTCCCCGCGTTGCATCTGGCGGGCGCAAGCAGCATCATCGCCGCGCTGTGGCCGGTCAGTGACGACGCCAGCGCCGCCTTCATGTCGGCCTATTACCAGCGGGTTTTGCCGCCTGCGGCGATGGCCAGGGCGGACGCCGTGCGCTCCGCCGCGCTCGACCTCATCAACGGAGATCGTTCAATGGCGGCTCCCTATCATTGGGCCGCCTACGTTTTGTACGGCGATTGGCGATAGGAGGAAGCAATTGAACGACGGCGAGATCTTGCTCGACGCTGAGCTGGTCGGCGACCCCGACGCGATCCGGGAACTGGGCGCGGCGCCGCCTCTCGAGCTCCTGACCGACGAGGACATCACAGGCTCGCGTATTCTGATCGTCAAGCGCGATCGCGGGCTCCAGAAGCCGCGCGATGGCGGCGGCGCGATGGTGGAACTCGACTGCGCGTTCCAGCCCGCGGAGGGGACGCGCTTCGTTTCCGGCCGCGTCACGGTGCAGATCGTTCAGCCGCAGGGCGTGATGTTCATCGATATCGCGCCGACGGAAATCAAGGAGCCGGTGAAGGTGACCTATTCGCTCGAGCCGAGCGGAAAGATCTCGCTCGGTCTGGGCAAGCTGTCCATCGAGCCGTCCGTGTCGGCAAAACGGCAGCTCGAATATGATTCGTTCACGTGCCGGGTCAAAGGCTCGGGCGCCGGTTCCTTGCGCGCGATCTGGGATTTTGCGGAAGACAATATCCTGAAGCAGGGAATCGGAGCCCATCAGGCGCTGGCGGTCACGGTGCCGGCGAGCGATACGGTGAGGGCGGAATTGCTGGTCAAGGCGACTTTGGCCAAGAACGGACTATTCGGCGCGGCGCGCGATCTGGTGCTCGGCCGGACCCGCGATGAGCGTGTGCGCGACATCACCCTCTACAAAGCCGGTTAGCAACGATCGGCCGGCGGCGATGGCCCCATGAGGCGAAGGTGCGCCGAAGTGAAAAGAGGCTGTAGGGCGGCGGTCACGCTTTGGCTTCGGCAGCCCCCTGATATGACGACTATTGTCCCAGCCGCGCGAGCGCGTCGATCAGCGCGGCGTTGAAGCGCGCAGGATCCTGGATCTGGGGCGCGTGGCCGGCGTCGGGAAACTCGATCAGCTGCGCTCCGGGGATGGCCGCCTTCGTCGTTTGCGCGAGCTCCGGGTAATGGCCGAGGCGGGCGCGAACCGCGGGCGGCGCCACGTCCTTGCCGATCGCGGTCACGTCCCTGTCGCCGATCATCAGCAGCGTCGGGACCTTGATCAGCGGGAACTCGTAGACGACCGGCTGGGTATAGATCATGTCGTCGATCAGCCCGAGGTTGCGGGCCACGGTCTCCTGGCCCGGACCCTGCATCAGTCCGGCGAGCATCGCGACCCAGCGGTCGTATTCGGGGCGCCATTGTCCGGCGTAATAGGTCGCCTGCTCGTAAGCCTTGATGCGGTCGGCCGTGGTCGCCTTTTCCCGTTCGATCCACTGGTCGACGGAGAGCGGCGGAACGCCGAGCGCCTTCCAGTCCTCGAGGCCGATTGGGTTGACGAGGACGAGCGCGCCGGTTTCGCCCGGATACATCAGCGCATAGCGCGCGGCGATCATGCCGCCGGTCGAATGGCCGACGAGCACGGGGTTTTTGACGCCGAGCGAGGCCAGCAACGCGTGGGTGTTCGCGGCGAGCTGCTGAAAGCTGTACTGATAGCGCTCGGGCTTTGTGGACTTGCAGAAGCCGATCTGGTCGGGCGCGACGACGCGCCAGCCGGCCGATGAGAGCGCCCGGATCGTGTCCTCCCAGGTCGCCGCGCAAAAATTCTTGCCGTGCAGAAGGACGGCGGTCCGTCCGTTCGCCGGCGCGGAGGGAGCGACGTCCATGGAGCGCATCGTCAGCGCCTCGCCCTGCGAGGAGAAGGCGAAGTCGCGCACCGGGAAGGGATAGTCGAAGCCCTGCAACTCCGGCCCGTACGAGGGCGCGCCGGCGCGAGCGGAAGCGGCGAGCGCCAGGGCGGCCAAGAGTCCGGCGCCGAGCGCCCGTCCAGGACCATGCATGTCCGATCGTCCTCCAACCTTCCGGGGCCCTCGATCATGCGCCCGGGGCCGCCCGCGCCGCAACCGGGCTCGAGGAAGAGCTCTGGTGACGGGAGGGCGTCCGTCCCGGGCGGCCGGGCGGCGGGACGCCGCCCTCGCGGAGCGCGCACCGTCCGGCTCCACCCTGGGAGGCGCCGCAACTCCACATTCGGCCGCCTCGTTTGTGCGCCGAAAGCAGCTCCCGAACGTTGAGGGGGCGGCCCGCGGGCGTTCCGCGGCGAGAAGGGGTCGAGCGACGTTGCGCTTGCGGAGACTCGCGCGGTTCGGGGTTGCGGCGACGGCCGCGGCGAGCACGGCGCCGCGCTGCCCTCGATCCATCATGACGATCGCGGGCGCGACCCTGGCGAAGAGTCTCGGCCCGAACCTGAACGCGAGGGCGCGGTGACCCAAGACCCCGAAACAGATCGAGCCGGCGGCGACCGGTCGCCGTCGGCGCAGAGCCTGCGCGGTCTCGACTGGCTCAACTTCCTGATGGCCGACGTCCGCGACGGATTGGGTCCCTATCTTTCGGTGTTCCTCAAGGGAGGGGAGGGCTGGCAGCCAGCGGGGATCGGCGTCGCCATGGCGGCGAGCAGCGTCGCGGCCGCCTGCTTCCAGGTTCCGGCCGGACTGATGGTGGACAGCCTGAGGTGGAAGCGGACGCTGGTCGCGGTCTCCGGCCTGCTCGTCGCCGCCGGCTCGCTAGCGATCGCATTCTTCCCCAGGTTCGGACCGGTGATCGCGGCGCAAATCATGCTCGGGGCGGCGTCGGCGATCATACCGCCCGCCCTTGCGGCGCTGTCGCTCGGACTGGTCGGGCGGCGCAAGCTCGATGCGCGGGTCAGCCGCAACGAAGGCTTCAATCACGCCGGCAATTTCGTCGCCGCGGCCCTCGTCGGCGCAATCGGCGGGCGTTTCGGCTATCACTGGATCTTCTATCTCGTCTGCGCCTTCGCGGTCGCCAGCGCCGCTGTCGTGTTGCTGATCCGGCCGGCCGAGATCGACCATGTGCTCGCCCGCGGCGGCGAGAGCCCCGAGCGCGCCTGCGAGCCCATTCCGTATCGCGATCTCCTGAAGCGGCGCGACCTCGTGGTCTTTCTCGCTTCCGTCGTCCTGTTCCACTTCGGCAACGCCGCCATGCTGCCGATGGCGGGACAGGTGCTGGCGCTGAAGCATCCGGGAACCGACACCATCTCGCTCAGCGCCTGCATCATCGCCGCCCAGCTCGTCATGGTCGGCGTCGCCTGGGCGGTCGGTCGCGCCATGGCCAGGGGTGTCGGCCGGAAGCCGATCTTCCTGGTCGCGCTCGCGGTCCTGCCGGTGCGCGGCGTGCTGTTCTCGTTCGTCGACTTTCCGCTGGGCGTCATCGCGATCCAGCTTCTCGACGGCGTGGCGGCGGGAATCTTCGGCGTGATCGCGGTCGTCATCGCCTCCGACCTGATGCAGGGAACCGGCCGCTTCAACCTCGCCCAGGGGCTCACGGCGCTGTGCGTGGGCGCCGGGGCCGCGTTGTCCAACCTCGCGGCCGGGTTCGTCGTGCAGAGTTTCGGCTATCCGGCCGGCTTCCTGTCGCTGGCGCTGATCGCGCTCTGCGCCCTGGCGTTCTTTGCCCTGCTGATGCCCGAGACCGGACCGAACCGCCGCACTCCGGAACGAGACGCGGCCGGGGCGCCGTCCTGGGGAAGGCCGGCCGAGGCGCCTCGCCCCTTGAACACAGCCGCGGAATGAGGAATGCTGACTGCGTGGATAGACGAAAAGGAATTTCGCCCATGCGCAAGCTTGTCCTCGCCGCCCTGCTCGTCGTTCTCACGCTGCCCGCGGCGGCAGCCGAATTGTGGGAGACGCTGCCGCCGACGCCGGCGCCGATCCCGACCGACCGGCAGGGCGAGGCGGCCGTCAACGGCATAAGGGTCCACTACGCGATCTACGGCCAGGGGTCGCCGGTGGTGTTCCTGCACGGCGGCCTCGCCAACACCGACTATTGGGGCAATCAGGTCCCGGCGGTGGCGGCGCATCACACCGTCATTCTGATGGACAGCCGCGGCCACGGCCGCAGCACCCGCGACGCCCGCCCCTACGGCTACGACCTGATGGCCGACGACGTCGTGGCGCTGCTCGATGAGCTGAAGATCCCGAAGGCCGACGTCGTCGGCTGGAGCGACGGCGCGATCCTCGGCCTCGACCTCGCGCTGCGCCACAAGGACCGGGTCGGCAAGGTGTTCGCCTTCGCCGCCAACACCCAGACCTCCGGCGTCAAGGACGGCGTGGAGACAAACCCGACCTTCGCCGCCTATATCGAACGGGCCGGCCACGAATATTCCGAGCTGTCGGCGACGCCGAAAGACTACGACGCCTTCGTCGCGCAGATCAGCAAGATGTGGGCGGACCAGCCGAACTGGACCGACGCCGAGCTTCAGACCATCGACACGCCGGTCTGGGTGGTCGACGGCGACCACGACGAGGCGATCAAGCGCGAGCACACCGAATATATCGCCGCGACCGTTCCCCACGCCGGGCTGCTGATTCTGCCGAACGTCAGCCACTTCGCCTTCCTGCAGGACCCGAAACTGTTCAATTTCGCGATCCTGCACTTTCTCGGCGACGAATGAGCGCGCGGCCGCCGGCGCTCATTCGAAGGTGACGAGCGCGTTCTCGGCCGGATAGTCGTCGACGAACGGTTTTTGCGGCCCGATCGCGCCGAACGTCGCCACCTCGGCGGCGGCGTCGCCCTGCACCGCGCCGCTGGCGAGGCCCTTGTCGAACGCGTACGGAACGCCGTCGCCGGCGAGGAACGACGGCTGGTCGTCGATGTGGAAATGCAGGTGCGGCTCGGTCGAGTTGCCGCTGTTGCCGACGCGGCCGATCACATCGCCCCGATGCACGCGCTCGCCGACCTTCGCCGTCACCGTGCCGGGACGGATGTGGGCGTAGAAGGCGTAGCGATGCGGGGCGATCTCGATCACGACGTGATTGCCGCCGACGTTGTCGGCCGTGATCGGCTCGGCGCGGGTCCCGGCGTGCGGAACGTTCTCCGCCATGCCGTCGCTCGCGGCCACCACCGTGCCGTCGGCGACGCTCAGGATCGGCTGGTCGTAGCAGAAGTAGCTCGCGTTCTGGTCCTCCGGGCCTTTCCAGGTCGTGAGCTTGCTGTCGACGTCGCGGACCTGCATCCAGTCGATGGCGTAGCGCTGGGCGATGAAGGCGCGCCCGTCGAAGACGATCATCGCCCGCCGGTGGGCGGCGTCCGGGCCGTTGTGCACCGAATCCCCGGCGATCCATTGGCCGCGGAGCGGCGGGCCGACGACGATCGGGCGCTCTTGCGCGACCGCGAGCGGCGCAGGCTCGACGACATGCGCCACGCCCTTGTCGTCGATCAGGCGCAGCCGGTGGAGAATCGTCGCCGGCGCCTGCGCCTTGCCGAGGTCGAGCATCAGGAACACGACGGCGCCGCGGCCGCCCTCGAGCGTCAGCGGATCGCCCGGCGCCGGGGCGGCGCCGCGCTGGTCGAAGCGCTGCGTCATCGCGGCGAGGGCCTTGGCGTCGAAAATCGCGTCCGTGTCGCCGGCGCGCGCCTCGATCGAATCGACGACGTAGCGGCCGGCGACGACGTTGGTCAGCGCCATTTCGTAGACGAGCTTCGTCGCGCCCTCCTGCACGATCGGGGCGGGCTCGGCGAGGAACGACACGGTCACTTGCGGCGGATGCGGATCCGCGGCGAGCGCGGGCGGGGCGAGGGCGAAGGCGGCGACGACGAGAGCGGACAGGACGGCGTTCATGGACCCCTCCTGCGGGCTCAGGTCGGCCGCGCCAGCCGGCTGTGGACCTCGGCGGTCATCGTCTCGATGCGCTGGACCAGCACGCGCACCGTCTCGGTGAGTTCGGTGTTCTGGCGCAGCAGCTTCTCCACCGTCTCGGTCAGCGCCGTGTTCTGCCCGAGCATATCGAGCATGAGCCCCGACTGCTTGCGCATCTGCTCCTGCCGGTCCTCGTTGACCTGATGCAGTTCCTCGCGATGCTGGGCGTCGGCGAGGCTGTTGGCCTTGTCGCGGTCGGCCTGCCGCGTCTGCGCGAGCAGGATCAGCGGCGCGGCGTAGGCGGCCTGAAGCGAGAACGCGAGGTTCAGCAGAATGAACGGATAGACGTCGAAATTCGTCAACCCGGCGACGTTGGCCCAGATCCAGATCGCGACGATGACCGTTTGGGCAATGAGAAACGTCGGCGTGCCGAAGAACCGCGCGAACCCCTCGGCCCGCACGCCGAACCAGTCGCCGCCGAACACCGACTCCAGGTGAGAGTGGGGCAAATGAAACCTGCGCGCGTGATTGTGTCCCTGCTCTGAACTCATGGCTCTCCTCCGGGCGCTCGCCGTGGCCCTGTTTCGCCGCGGCGGCTCGATGTCGCGATCGATGGTTGTCGTGTTTTTCCTACAGCAGCAAGCGTGAAGCTTGGAAGACGAACGTCGGCGCCATGAGCGTCCCTCTCGCGCCGGCCTCTGCCTTTGTGCTATCTCATGCGGCCATGACCGCCCAGGTATTGTTCAACCCGCTGACCTATATCGACCGCTTGACGCGGGGCGGTTTCTCGCCCGAGCAGGCGCGCGCCTCGGCCGAAGCGCTGGAGGGCGCGTTCGCCGAAGGCGTCGCGACGAAGAGCGACGTCGCGGACCTCAGGGCCGAGATCGCCGCGTCGGAAGCCAGGCTCCGTGCGGAGATCGCCGGCGTAAAGACCGAGATCGCCAGCGTCCGGACCGAGATCGCCGGCGTCCGGACCGAGATCGCCCAGGCCAAGAACGACACGCTGCGCTGGGTGTTGACCTTCATCCTCGCCCTCGTCGGGGCGGTCTTCGCGATCGTCAAATTCGTACATTGACGTCCGCTCGCCGGCCGGGGCCCGCCTCGTGCGCCCGATGCACGGCTTCCCTGCTCGCCGCCGGCTTGCGCCCCCCGCCGGAAATCGATAAGGACGAAAGTCCAGTCGGCTTATATACTAAATTCTGAACCGCGTGGAAAACGCGTGATTCAGAGCGCGTCCCTTGGAGAGGAACCCATGACCCAGAAGCCCGAAACGCTCGCCCTGCACGCCGGCTGGCGCGCCGACCCGACCACCGGCGCGGTCGCGGTTCCGATCTACCAGACGACCTCGTACCAGTTCCAGAGCGCCGAGCACGCGGCGAACCTGTTCGCCCTCAAGGAACTCGGCAACATCTACACCCGCATCATGAACCCGACCAACGACGTGCTCGAGAAGCGCATCGCCGCGCTCGAGGGCGGCGTCGCGGCGCTGGCGCTGGCGAGCGGTCAGGCGGCCTCGGCCTTCGCGCTGCAGAACCTCGCCAGGGTCGGCGACAACGTCGTCTCCTCGACCGACCTCTACGGCGGCACCTGGAATTTGTTCGCCAACACCCTCAAGGACCAGGGCATCGAGGTCCGCTTCGTCTCTCCGGACGATCCGGAAAACTTCGCCCGCGCCACCGACGACCGGACGCGCGCCTATTACGCCGAGACGCTGCCGAACCCGAAGCTGATCGCCTTCCCGATCGCGGAAGTGGCGGCGATCGGCCGGCGCTTCGGCATTCCGCTGATCATGGACAACACCGCGGCGCCGATTCTGACGCGCCCGTTCGATCACGGCGCGGCGATCATCGTCTATTCCTCGACCAAATACCTCGGCGGCCACGGCACCTCGATCGGCGGCCTGCTGGTCGACAGCGGGACCTTCCCGTGGGAGGACCACAAGGGGCGCCAGCCGGCGCTGAACACGCCCGATCCCAGCTATCACGGCGCGATCTGGTCGGAGGCGGTGAAGCCACTCGGGCCCATCGCCTACATCATCAAGGCGCGCGTCACCCTGCTGCGCGACCTCGGCGCCGCGATGTCGCCGTTCAACGCCTTCCTGACGCTGCAGGGCGTCGAGACGCTGCCGTTGCGCATGGAGCGCCACTCGGCCAACGCCGCCAAGGTCGCGGCCTGGCTCGCCAAGCGCCCGGAAGTGGAGAAGGTCATTCATCCGTCGCAGCAGGTCGGCGAAGCGCGCCGCCGGGCGGAGGCGTATCTGAAAGGCGGCGAGGGCGGTCTCGTCGGCTTCGAGATCAAGGGCGGCAAGGACGCGGGGCGGGCGTTCATCGACGCCTTGAAGCTGCTCTACCACGTCGCCAACATCGGCGACGCGCGCTCGCTCGCGATCCATCCGGCGACCACGACGCATTCGCAGCTGTCGGCCGAGGACCAGCTCGCCACCGGCGTGTCGGAGGGCTACGTCCGGCTGTCGATCGGCATCGAGCACATCGACGACATCCTGGCCGACCTCGACCAGGCGCTGAAGGCGTCGGCATAGTCGGAGCACGCCCGGAGCGGCGACCGCCGGCCGCTCCGGGCAGGGGAATCGCACTTGGAATTCGGCGGCCCTTGTGAGCCGGATTTTGCGTTTTGAGTGAGATGGATTCTACCGGGTGGCGGATGATACGCGGCTCGGGAGAATGTGTTGGATCGCTTTATCGAATGCTGGGACGGTCTGGACGACCCGCGCACGGGCAATGCGGCGCTGCACGACTTT
>NZ_QNRK01000054.1 GCF_003315135.1 Roseiarcus fermentans | reverse complement strand
CATCAATAGTGAGAATTCTGCCAGATGCAATTCTCACTATTGATGGATATTGCCGAAAATGTTTTCAAATTCTCACACCAAGATGGCTCCTGACAGGCGGAACATCCACGACAATTTCGTTCCAGGCGTTGCCGTCCCGCGCCACGTCAACTACGATGGGCCTCAGTGGCTTCTGCACGTTTTCACCGTTCCTACCCGTAAGGATATCGACGTCTTGTCCCGGCGGGTCCACGAGCTGATGGTGGTCACCAGGAAGCTGACAGAAGAGAAGGTGACCCACGGCCGCGGGCGAGCGCACAGTGCGCATGGGGCGAAGGCCGCGTAAATTCGCCCAACGCGGGCACGTCTGGTGGCTTCGGGTCCATCAGGTCCGGGAGGGAGGCCCCCTATCTGTAGAGGCGCCTCCGCCCAGGCGGCTCTCGAGTAGCGACAAGATTTCCGGATAAGGCGACTTCGCGCCGTCAAGCAGGACGAGGTCGATCGCGTCCGGGAGATCGACCTGAGCGTCTCGATCGCGTCCCCCTCGCGCGTCCTGCGGCCATCAGGTTGGCGCCAATTCGCTGAAAGACGGTAACTCCCAAGCATCCCCTCTTTGTTGGCGATGACGCCGGCTTGGAACACGCCACGATGAGAAGGAAGGTGAATCGCTACGCGAACGAACCCGAATCGAACAACTCAACGGTGGCGACGCGAGGCCACTCTTCTCGCCAAGACGAGGGGGTGCTTGGGTTACGAAAGACGACAATTTGGGGGGTGAGGCTGCTAGGTGAACGCGGGAATCCCCGTGATCGCCCGCCCGAGGATGAGCGCGTGGATGTCGTGCGTCCCCTCATAGGTGTTGACGACTTCGAGGTTGACGAGGTGGCGCGCGACGCCGAACTCGTCACTGACGCCATTTCCGCCCATCATGTCCCGGGCCATGCGGGCGATGTCGAGCGCCTTGCCGCAATTGTTGCGTTTCAGGATCGAGGTGAGCTCGACCGGGGCTGCGCCTTCCTCCCTCAGCCGGCCAAGGCGCAAGGCGCCCTGGAGGCCGAGCGCGATCTCGGAGAGCATGTCGGCGAGCTTCTTCTGGATGAGCTGGTTCGCGGCGAGCGGCCGGCCGAACTGCTTGCGGTCGAGGACGTACTGCCGGACGCGCGAAAAACAGTCCTCGGCCGCGCCCATCGCGCCCCAGCAAATGCCGTAGCGGGCGCTGTTGAG
Source organism: Roseiarcus fermentans (assembly GCF_003315135.1). Classification (GTDB taxonomy): domain Bacteria; phylum Pseudomonadota; class Alphaproteobacteria; order Rhizobiales; family Beijerinckiaceae; genus Roseiarcus; species Roseiarcus fermentans. Next base: position 34,187 of record NZ_QNRK01000054.1, on the reverse strand, counting down.
GCAGGTGAAGGGGCCCTTGAGGCCTCGCACATCGGCAAACGCATTCTCCTCGGGGCAGAACGCCTCGTCGAGGACGATCTCGCCGGTGATCGACGTTCTGAGCCCGATCTTTCCGTGGATCGCAGGCGCGCTGAGGCCGTTCGATCCCTTTTCGAGCACGAAGCCGCGGATGTCCCCTGAGTCGTCCTTGGCCCAGACGACGAAGACGTCGGCGATCGGGCTGTTGCTGATCCAGGTCTTGGCGCCCGAGATCCGGTAACCGCCGTCGACCTTTCGCGCCCGCGTCACCATGCCGCCGGGATCGGAGCCGAAATTCGGCTCGGTGAGGCCGAAGCAGCCGATCCATTCTCCGGTCGCGAGCTTCGGAAGGTATTTCCGCTTCATCGCCTCGCTTCCGAACTCGAAGATCGGCAGCATGACCAGCGACGACTGCACGCTCATCATCGAGCGGTAGCCGGAATCGACCCGCTCGATCTCGCGCGCGATCAGGCCGTAGCTGACGTAGCCGAGTCCCGCGCCGCCGTACGCCTCCGGGATCGTGGCGCCGAGCAGGCCAAGCTCGCCCATTCCGCGAAAAACGCCAACATCCGCCTTCTCGTGACGGAACGCCTCCTGCGTCTTTGGCAGCAGCTCCTTTTGCGCGAAGGCGCGTGCGGCGTCGCGCACCGCCCGCTCGTCGGCCGTCAGCTGGCTCTCGATAAGGAGCGGATCGTCCCACAGGAACGACGCAAGGGGCGACTGGGAAGTCATGGGGACGCTCCTTCGTGGAAAAAGGATGGCTCTCGTCGTCACATGCCCGAATAGTTCGGGCCGCCGCCGCCCTCGGGCGCGACCCAGACGATGTTCTGCGTCGGATCCTTGATGTCGCAGGTCTTGCAGTGGACGCAGTTCTGCGCGTTGATCACCAGGCGCTCGGCGCCCTCGTCGTTCTTGACGAATTCGTAGACGCCGGCGGGACAGTAGCGCTGCTCGGGGCCGGCGTAGCGCGCGAGATTCACCTCGACCGGAACGGCCGGGTCCTTCAGCGTCAGGTGCGGCGGCTGATCCTCCTCGTGATTGACGTTGCCGACGAAGACCGACGACAGCCGGTCGAAGGTCAGCGTCCCGTCCGGCTTCGGATAGTCGATCCGCGGGAATTCGGCGGCGGGCTTCAGACAGGCGCTGTCGGGCTTGGCGGTGTGGATCGTCCAGGGCGGCGAACGCACCCCGATCTTCGGCAGGAGCCAGTGCTCGACGCCGGTCATCAGCTGCCCGACGAGCGGCCCCTTCTTGAACCAGGGCTTGAAGTTGCGGCTCTGCTTCAGCTCATCGTGGAGCCAGCTCTTGTGGAAGAGCTCGGGGAAAGCGGCGAGTTCGTCGCCCGAGCGGCCAGCCGCGATCGCCGCGGCGACCGCCTCGGCCGCCAGCATCCCGCTCTTGATCGCGGCGTGGCTGCCCTTGACGCGCGCCGCGTTCATGAAGCCGGCGTCGCAGCCGACGAGCGCGCCGCCGGGAAAGACGAGCTTGGGCAGCGCCTGCAAGCCGCCGTTGTTGATCGCCCGCGCGCCGTAGGAGAGCCGCTTGCCGCCCTCGATATGCGCGCGGATCGCCGGATGCGTCTTCCAGCGCTGTGTCTCCTCGAAAGGATTGAGCCAGGGGTTCGAATAGTCGAGCCCGAGGACGAAGCCGACCGAGACGAGCTTGCCCTCGAGGTGATAGAGGAACCCGCCGCCGAACGTCGTCTTGTCCATCGGCCAGCCGGCGGTGTGCATGACCCGGCCGGGCTCCGCCTTGTCGTCGGGAACCTCCCACAATTCCTTGACGCCGATGGCGTAGGTCTGCGGGTCGCGGCCGTCGGCGAGCTTGAAGCGGTCGAGGAGCTGGCGTCCGAGCTGCCCGCGCGCGCCCTCTGCGAAGATCGTGTAGCGGCCGGTGAGCTCCATCCCGAGCTGGAACGACTCCTTCGGCTCGCCGTCCTTGCCGACGCCGAGGTTCCCGGTCGCCACGCCGCGCACCGAGCCGTCGTCCGCGTAGAGGATCTCGGCGGCGGCGAAGCCCGGAAAAATCTCGACGCCGAGCGCCTCCGCCTGCTCGGCGAGCCACTTCACGACATAGCCGAGGCGGACGATGTAGCAGCCGTGATTGTGAAAGTTGCGCGGAACGAGCGCGTCGGGAATGCGCCGCGACCCCTTCTCCGAGAGGATCAGGACGTCGTCGCCGACGACCGGCTGGTTGAGCGGCGCGCCGCGTTCCTTCCAGTCGGGCAAAAGCTCGGTGAGAGCATGCGGATCCATCACCGCGCCCGACAGGATGTGCGCGCCCGGCTCAGAGCCCTTCTCCAGGACGATGACCGAGAGGTCGGCGTTCAGCTGCTTCAGGCGGATCGCGGTCGCAAGGCCCGCCGGGCCCGCGCCGACGATCACCACGTCGTAGGCCATTGTCTGGCGTGGCCCGAATTGTTCGAGAATGTCCTTGGGCGTCATTCTGGGTGATCTTCGTTCCGCCTCCGCCGCACGATCAGCTGCTGATCCGCCTCAGGACGCGAGTTGCTGGAACAGGCTTCGCGTGTCGGGCGAAGGGGTCCTGTCCTCATACCGCTTCAGTGCGCCACAGCACAGCTGGTACTGCCGTTTCAAGGCATCGTGGCGGCCGCTGCCGTGGAATCCTCGCATGATCTCCCGGTGCGCGTGTTCGAAGCACGGGTCGATGTCGAGCGCTCGCAACGCGTAGGAGAGAGAGCGCTCAACATTCCCCCGCTGGCGGTGGAGCGTCGCCATGTTTGTAAGCATCTTGACGTAGATGCCTTCCAACCAGTATCGGCGACTCCAGCACCAATCATGATCGACACTCTGCACATATTGAGCAGGGATATCGGAGAACAAGGAGCCAGTATAAATCTTTTCCGCGGCAGAATGAATCGCCATAGAATCTTCTAAATTGCCTTGTAGTAAGAGAATATCACCACGCCGGGCGAATTCCTCAAATACCGGAACATCAATCCAGGCGCCATCTGGTAGATTTAGAAAGTAACGATGATCCTGAGCTAATACGTATGGCGACGCTCTGCTCGTCGTCAACTCGGGACTTAGGGCAATGCGCAGACAATGGACCGTGTGATAGAGCCGGTTAAGACTTTGACCGGCGTGTTCGGCTTCGGGCCAGAGCAAATCGGCGATCTCCTCAAAGCACGCCCCACGCCGTCCGCGTTGCAGAAGGTAAGCGAACAGCGTTTTCGTCTTCGCAGTCGCTCCGTTGACGGTGTTCCACCGCACTTGCGAGCCGTCCTCGCGGAATATCCGCAAATTGCCAAAACAACGGATTTTCCAGCGGTGGCGCGGCGCCGGTGCGAAGTCATAGGGAGCCAACTGGTCGCCCCCAGACGCGCGGCGACGCGCATGTTCGCCTGGCGTGGTCAAAAGCGTGGTCGAAGCATTGTGACCCGAACGTTTCAGATCGGAAATAGAGACGGCCGGCGGCGACCACCAATTCACTGCCATCTTCGGCCCCAGATTTTCCAGCCAACATCCCAACTTTTCGGCGGGATCGCCGGATAAGAATGCGTCCGGCCGCAGAAAATGAGGATTGCGGCACAGGCCTGCTGAGGTGAAGATGAAACGATGCGTCTGCAACGCGTCGAGGATCATGGAATCCGGAAACAGGCGCAAGTTGTAAACACAAATGACGCTCAGCGGCGGGCGACGAGTGGCCGCTTCGATAGCCGTCTCGAACTCTCCCTGGTGGGCAATTCCGGACGGGGTATTGAGCATCCAGCTCATGTCGATGACCGCCAGTAGCCCGCTGTTGCCCTCAGCCTTGGCGTCTTCGGCCAGTTTGAGGATGAGTGTGATGATCGTCTTTACGGAAATCGGCGTTTCGTACATGGCGACGGACGCGGAATCGATGACTCTCGCGTCGGTCGCTTGTTCGCAGACGCCGTTGATGCCCTCGATCGGACGACGATCCGTGAAGTAGCGCCAGACTGCGCCTGCCCGCTCGGCGGCTTCGAGAGGGAGCCTCAACCGGTTCCACAGCTCATCGGATGTCTCGTAGAGGACCACTGCATGGAAACCCTTGTCCACAACTTCCTCCCGCCTATTTTTGATTTGTTATGAGGATCCTAGGCGTCCCAGTTTCTGTGACGGTTCATTGGCGATCATGAAGCCGCTCCGAAGCGAGATGATCGGCCAAAGCTTCCCGCAGATTGCGCCGCAATATCTTTCCTGCGGGACTGATGGGCATTTCCTTCACCAATTCTAGACGCTCGGGCATCTTGAAACGCGCGATTTCTTTGTCTTTGAGAAACGCGCTCATCTCCGCCAGCGTCAGCGTGTAACCGCGTCGAAGCACGACCACGGCGCATGCCTTTTCAATGAATACGTCGTCGGGGATAGCGACGACACATGCGGTCTCGATCGCCGGATGGGTCAGCAGATGGTTCTCGACCTCTGCGCAACTGATCATTTCGCCGCCGCGGTTGATCAGGTCCTTGATGCGACCTTCCACGTAAAGATAACCGTCCCTGCGGGATACGACGTCGCCGGTTCGGTAGAATCCGTCGGTGGTGAACGCCTTGGCATTGATTTCTGGCGCGTTATAGTAGCCCTGGATCGTATACGGGCCACGGACCAGCAATTCCCCGGCGGACCCATCGGGAAGATCTTGATCCGAAGGATTGACGATTCGGATCTCGTCGTACTCCGACACCGGTCGCCCCGAACTGTTCATACGCAATGCCTCCGCATCCGCCAGTCGGCTCATGCAGAGCAGGCCTTCGGCAGTGCCGAAGCTCTCCTGATACGTGCATTGGAACTGCTGCTCGACCCTGCGCCGAAGCTCCGGCGCGAGCCTGGCGCCGCCGCTCATGAAGACCTTCAATGAACTGAGGTCGTGACGATCAAAGAGATCGCTTCCCAGCCATCTCGACACCAGCGGCCCGGCGGAACTCACGACGGTGACGCGTTCCCTTTCGATCAAGGGAAAGACGACATCCGCCGTCGTCGCGGGAGAAAGGATCACGACGCCGCCGGCGACGAGCGTTCCCAAGATCCCCGGGGCTCCCAGCGTGTAGTTGTGACCTGCCGGCAGGACGCCGAGAAACACGGTATCTGCGTCAAGGCCCGCAGCCTTGCCGCTCTGTTCGACGCCGCAGAGATAATCGGCGTGCGTGCGCGGAATGAGCTTGGACAGCCCTGTCGTGCCGCCAGACAGCAGCATCAGGGCAACCTCTTCCGGTCGCGGAAGCGGACATTCTTCCAGCGAGAGTTGCGCCGGTTCTTCCGGTCGATCCCGTCTCGGCGACAATTCGATCTGATCGCGGAACGGTTCTCCATCGATGATAAGATGACGCAGGACCGGACAGCGCGAGGCCACTTCGCGCGCCATGACGCGATAATCGAATCCCTTCGCCTCCTCGGGGGTCATCAACGCGACCGCTCCGCTGCTGCGGACGAAATGCTCTATTTCCGTCCGACGGTGCGCGGGCAAGGCCATGACGGGGATCGCTCCGATCCGCATCAACGCAAGGAACGCCTCGATGAACTTGATGCTGTTGGCGAGCTGGAACACCACCCTGTCGAGAGGGCGAAGACCGAGACCGTGCAGACGCGCGGCAAGTCGCTCGGCGTTGCTCAGCAGGTCTCGATAGGATCGGCGACCTGTAGCGTCGACGACTGCCGCCTTGCCCGGGTTCGACCGAGCGGCGGCGGAAACCGCCTCGAAGATGGAGAGCGTCCCCCAGCATCCCGCGTTCCTGTAACGGCGCGCACTGTCTTCAGGCCAATCGACGCATCCTTCCAGCATTTCCTCTCTCCGCGTGACGTCACCCTTGCGGCAAGACGCGCAGCCTTGGCGACATCGCGCCGCGGCGCGTGGGCGCATCCATTAGGACAGATAGTCGGGCATCGGGACATCGACCTTGGCGGACAGCGCACTGGCGCTCGCATGACCGTCGGCGGCGTGCGCGCGTACCTGATAGGTGTATTGCTTTCCGCCGATCACGGTCGTGTCGGTCCAGTTCGTGAGCTTGGTCGCCTCAACGAGATTTGCCGGATCGGAACCTGTCGAGCGGTAGACGTCGAACAAGGTCGCGCCCGGAACCTTGTTCCAGCTCAAGGACACCTGAGAACTGGTCGCTGTCGCAACAATCTTGTCCGAACCCTCGAACGCCGGCGCCGCAGCAGGCTCATCTCTGGCCGCCTGGAGCGACCCTCTCGGCCACAGATTGCAGATCACCGGCTTGTGCGTCCCGTCGAGTTGCTTGCACACGTTGCAATAGTCGCATTGAACAATGTCCGCCGTCCGGCCGCTCCTAACCTTGTTGGGCCACGCCGGATCGGCGAGCAGACCCCGCGCAATGCCCACGATATCCGCACTGCCCGACGTCAAGACGCGCTCCGCGTCCGCCGGATCGGAGAGTTTTCCGGCGATTGCGACCGGAGATGAGCAACCGTGCGCGACCAGGTGCGCCTTTATCTCGGCCGCGAGATTGACGTGCAGCGCCCGCGGCAACCAGGCGCCAGGCATGCAGCGATCGCCGGAATATCCCGAGTACGGGAAGAGGACCTGACCTGGCGTGTGGACCGCATCCTCGAACTTGCCGCCGACCGAAAGCGAAAGATAGTCAAAGCCCAATTCGGAGAACCGCTGTGCGATCAGTTTGGACTCATCGACGGTGTAGCCGTTCTTGATGAATTCCTCGGCGTTGAGCCGGACGCAGACGGGGAACTCCACCCCGACGCGGCGACGGACGCTCTTCATGACGCGACCGATCAGGCGCAGGCGACCCTCGAGCGTCGTGCCGCCGTATTCGTCGGTGCGCGGATTTGTCCGCGAGAGGAATGACGAGAGTGTGTAGGCATGCGCCGAGTGGAGCTCCAGGCCGTCGAAGCCGGCTTCCCGGACGCGTCCTGCGGCGGCGCCGAATTGATCGATGATCTCTTCGATCTGCTCGGAAGAGAGAGTGTCGATCGTCTGGCGCCATCCGGTCTTCGCGACCTTCATGAAATGAATAATCTGGGGAACGACTTTTGAATCCGAAGCGCCGTGGATTCGCTTCGTGAGCTCACGCAGGCCGGGAATGAACTGATCGTCGCTGACCCGCAGCAGCGAGCCCGATTTGTTGGTATGGATCGCCATAGCTTCGACAACGATCAATCCGACCCCGCCCTCGGCATAGGCGACGTAGCGGTCGACGATGTCCTGATTTACCAGGCCGTCCTCGCGGCAGAGATGGGTAACCATCGCCGGAACCATGATGCGGTTGGGAAGGGTCATTCCGTTGATGGTCAAAGGTTCGAACAGTTTCATCGGATCGTCCTCGAACTTGAAAGCCTGGAAGGTGCAAAGTCACATCAGTTCGCCGCCGGCGACCGCAATGCTTTGGCCAGTTATGGACCTCGATCCCGGCAGGCACAGCCAGCCGACGGCTTCAGCCACTTCCTCAGGCTGGATGAGGCGGCCCTGCGGATTGTGAACGACCAGTTGCGCGAGCGCCTGCTCCGCCGTCCGACCCGTCTTGGCGACGATATTGTCTACGGATCTTGTGACGATGTCCGTATCGGTGAAGCCGGGACAAACGGCGTTGACGGTCACGCCGGTCTTGGCCACTTCCATCGCCAACGCACGTGTAAGGCCTATCAAGCCGTGTTTGGCCGCGCAGTAGGCCGTGACATACGCGCATCCCGTCAGGCCGGACGTCGAACTCACATTGACGATCCGACCGAAGCCGGCGGAGATCATCGGCTTCAAGACCTGCTGGGTGCAGAGGAACGCGCTGGTCAGATCGATCGCCAGAACCTCGTTCCACTTGTCGAGGCCCGTCTTCAGGAAAGGCGCGGAATAGGCGATGCCCGCGTTGTTGACGAGGATGGACACGGTTCCGAGTTGTTCGATTGCCGACGAAATGGCGCTTGCGATTTCCTCCGCTCGCGTGAGGTCGGCCACGATCGCGGCCGTCTTGACGCCATGGGCGCTCTCGATTTCCCGCGCGGTTGTTCCAAGCACGCTTGCATCGCGACCGAGCACGCTCACATCTGCGCCGAGACGCGCAAGTTCAGATGCAATCGCCTTGCCGATGCCTCGCCCTCCGCCGGTGACAAAACCATGGCGACCCTGCAGCGGCTTGCCGCTCGGATTCTGCATGCCGGCCTCCCGTTTCTCTTGCGAGGACTCTTGACTTGGTCCGTCTTCAGACAGTTTCGGCCATGACGATTGTGACGTCGGCTTCAACTGCTCGAAATGATAGGTTCCGCGCTCCTGCGATCAAGCCGGCACAACGAATTCATGTCATCCGAAATTCGAATACTTGAACGCCCCCGGGCAGGTGCACGAAAGGTCCCGACATGGGCGCTCAACGGCTCGGCGCGCCCGAGGAGTTCTTTGGACGCCTCGTTCCGCTTGGTCCCAACTGGGATGGCGCAAGCGGGCGCTCATGCGGGGGAAACTAGCTTGATCTGAAGCTTGCCGAGACAGCGCTCATGGACATCGACGCCGAGCCGTTCAGGGGCCTTCCGCATCGGGCAGGCTGCCAAGAAGCCGCTGCCAGATGCTCCGTTCGCGAAGGAAGGAATGATCTTCTTTCGGGAGCAGGCGAACTATTCCTGGTCGGTGCGCAAAACTTTGGAGATGAGACCGCGAAGCCACTGGTTGCCCAAGTCGGTGTGGAAGCGTTCATGCCAGTGCAGTTTGATCGAATATGCCGGCAGCGGCATTGGCGTGGGCAGGATTCGAAACCGACCGTGACCGGTCAGGACCTCGGCGAGACGCTTCGGAATGGTGACAATCAGGTCAGTGCCTTCGACGACAAAGGCCAGGCCGATATAATTTGGGATGCGCAGGGCGACCCGGCGCACAATGCCCTGGCGTGCAAGTTCACGCTCCACGACCGCGTGCCCGGGGCCCGTGCCGATGACCATGGCATGCGTTTCCGTCTGAAATTGATCCAGCGTAAGTGATTTGCGAATTCTTGGGTGGTCGGCCGAAATTAGGCAAACGTAGTGCTGACCGAACATGGTTTTCTGGAAGAACCCTCGTTCCAACTGAGGCAAGAAACCTAGCGCAAGATCCGCGGCGCCCGATTCCAGCATGGTCGGCGTGTCGTCGGAGATCGGAGCAATTTCGATTTCCACCTTGGGCGCCGCTGAACGAATCTCAGTCCAGAGACGCGGCAGAAGAACGAGCTGGCTTATGTCGCTCATGCAAACACGAAACGTCCGTTGCGCCGTCAGAGGATCGAATGCGAAGCGGTGATCGAGCGCCGTTTCGATGGCGACTATGGCGTCTCGAATTGGCTGAACGAGTTCTTGCCCGAGCGCTGTCGGCTCCAGACCCCGGCGCGTGCGTACGAACAAGGGATCATCATAACGCTTCCGAAGCCGAGATAAGGCGATGCTGACTTTCGGCTGACCTAAGCCGAGACTATCGGCCGCGCGACTCACAGACCGAGTCTTGTATATCTCGTCGAAAACATTGAGAAGGCGAAGGTCAATGTCGAGCATTGGATCGGCCTAGTCAATTTTCTCCTATTTGTCACCGGCGACCTGTTGGACGCCTGCGAGACGCCGACTCTTGTTCCCGTGCGGGCGGCGTCGGGCGAGTCGGGCGCGCAGCGATCGCTCCATCCAATGGCCGCCGTCGCCTTCGCCGGCCGCACGACCTTCAATGACGATCGCGCCCGGTCGCTGCACGATCGAAGGCGCCGCACGCGACGATGCTGCGAAGGTGATCGGCGGGGCGCGCGGATCGGGCCTTGACGGCCCTCACGGTGCGGGAGCGGTTCAAGCGCGATCCGCGGGTCGGCGCTTTCTGGGTCATCCGGGGGTCAGACGCCCCCTAAAGGAGGGCTAAAGAGGAGTTGATTGCAATGCCTTCAACGACGCGGGAGATAAGGAAAAAACAGCTCGAGAAAGCCGCGGCGGCAGGAGGAAACGAACAGTGAGGGAGGCAGCCAATGGCGGCGAACAGGGTGCTGTCGCTGCGCGGCATGCAGGACCGTGATGTCGGGCGGTTTGGCGGCGAGGCCGCCAGCCTGGGCAAGCTGCTCCGCATGGAGGCGATGGTTCCGTCCAGCTTCTCCACACGCGCTGAAGCGCTTGATGAGTGCTTGGCGTCCAGCGATCTCCATGCCCCGGTAGCCGAGATTGCCGCCAGCCTGGACTTCGAGGACTTCGCAGCGGTCGATGAAGAGCAGCGGCGTCATTCGCGCGAGGCTCGCCAATGCCGCCAATCCAAGGTCTCCGAGCGACGCCATTCGAGAACGATGCCGGAGCAGGTGACGCCGCCCGGAGCGAGACGATGAGAGAGTTCAAGGCTGTCGACTACAAGGCGCAGCATTTCGGCTGGACGGTCGACAACAAGGTGGCGACCCTCACCCTGAACCGGCCCGAGAAGAAGAACCCGCTGACGTTCGACTCCTACGGCGAACTCCGCGATCTCCTGAACAACCTCGCCTACGCCAAGGACGTGAAGGCCATCGTCCTCACCGGCGCCGGCGGCAATTTCTGCTCCGGCGGCGACGTCCACGAGATCATCGGCCCCCTGATCAAGATGGACATGCCGGGCCTACTCGAATTCACCCGCATGACAGGCGACGTGGTCAAGGCGATGCGCACGGCGCCCCAGCCGATCATCGCCGCCATTGATGGTGTCTGCGCCGGCGCCGGCACGATGCTGGCCTGCGGCTCCGACATCCGGCTGGGCACGGCGCGCAGCAAGGTCGCCTTCCTGTTCGTACGCGTCGGCCTTGCAGGAGCCGACATGGGCGCCTGCACCCTCCTGCCGCGCCTGATCGGCATGAGCCGCGCCGCCGAGCTCCTGTACACAGGACGCGCAATGCCCGGCTCCGAGGCAGAGCGAATCGGTTTCTACAGCTCGCTGCACGCGCCCGAGGATGTGCTGGCGGCGGCCGTTGCGCTGGCGAAAAATCTCGCCGACGGCCCCACCTTCGGCCACGCAATGACGAAGAAAATGCTGTGGCAGGAATGGAGCGCGGCTCTTGGCGAATGCATCGAGGCCGAGGCGCAGGCGCAGGCCATCTGCATGCAGACCAAGGATTTCGAGCGGGCCTACCACGCCTTCGCCACCAAGAAATCTCCAGTTTTCGAGGGCGACTGATGCCGGACGCATCCTTCCTTTCCTGGCCGTTTTTCCACGATTCCCACCGCGCCTTCGCGGCGGCGCTCGAAAGCTGGTCGAAAGAGCGCCTTGGGGAACTTGGCGGCGACGCGCATCGCGCTGGCATGGACGGCGCCGTTCGGCGAATCGTGCGCGAACTCGGCAACGCCGGATTGTTGGGAGCGTGCATTCCCGCGGCCTACGGCGGTCGGGCGGAGACTTTTGACGTCCGCGGCCTCTGTCTCGCGCGAGAGATACTGGCGCGCCGCGATGGCCTTGCGGATTTCGCCTTCGCAATGCAGGGGCTCGGCAGCGGCGCGATCACCCTGTTCGGCAACGCCGCTCAGAGGGCGCGTTTTCTGCCAGCGGTGGGGCGAGGTGAGGCCATAGCTGCGTTCGCCATTTCCGAGCCGCAGGCTGGCTCGGACGTCGGCGCGATGACGACCAAGGCTGTCCATGAGGGCGGCGACTATATCATCGACGGGGCGAAGACCTGGATCTCCAACGCCGGGCTCGCCGACTTCTATACGGTCTTTGCGCGGGTCGGCGACGAGCCCGGACCGAAGGGCATCTCGGCCTTCGTCGTCGAGGCGGGAACGCCGGGCTTGTCGGTCTCGCAGCGGATCGACGTCATTGCGCCCCATCCGTTGGGAGCGCTCGCGTTCAGCCGGTGCCGCGTCCCCGAGGCGAACCTGCTGGGCAAGCCCGGCGAAGGCTTCAAGATCGCCATGTCGGTACTGGACGTGTTCCGCTCCACCGTCGCCGCCGCCGCCCTGGGATTCGCCCGCCGCGCTCTCGACGAGGCGGCTCGGCGAGCGCTCGAACGGCGCATGTTCGGCAAGACGCTGGCCGATTTCCAGCTGACCCGGGCCAAGATCGCGGACATGGCGACGGCAATCGATGCGGCGGCGCTGCTGACCTACCGCGCTGCCTGGGTGAAGGACACGACCGGCGGACGAGTGACCCGCGAGGCGTCGATGGCGAAACTGTTCGCGACGGAGCAGGCACAACAGGTGATCGACCAGGCGGTGCAGATTTTTGGCGGAGCCGGAGTTGTCAGCGGCGCCACGGTCGAAGCGCTCTATCGCGAAATCCGCGCCCTGCGAATCTACGAGGGCGCCAGCGAGGTCCAGAAACTGGTGATCGCCGCGAACGTGCTGGACGACTACAAGCCAAAGGAGCTGCCCTTGACCTAAGAGGCCAAGTCCCCAGGGCCGTTGCTCGGACGACGTGTCGGCTGATCTCGCGCTAGCTGTCGAGGGGGACAAGCGCTGCCATCGCCTGTTCCTCACTTCGCCAGCAGCGAGACGCATTGGCGCATCGAAGCACTCATCCTCGAGCATGAGGCGGCGTTCCCGAGGCGCCGGCTTGCGGCAGCCGACCTGGAAAGCCTGATCGGCTGCGTGAGCGGCTGCAAGAGGGCGTGAACCTCACAACTTTCTGACCCGAGGCGAGCGCTGTCTAGAACACCATGATGGACCAGCCATGTACTCGATCGTCGCCCGCGAAAGGCTTTCCGAGACAACCTTCCTGTGGGAGATCCACGCGCCCGACGTGGCCGCCTCCGCCCTGCCCGGCCATTTCGTCATGTTGCGGCTCTATGACGGCGGCGAACGCATTCCCCTCACCGTCGCCGACTACGATCGCGAACGCGGCACGGTGACTATCGTCGTCCAGGCGCTCGGCAAGACCACCCGCGAAATGCGCGACCGCTACCGGCAAGGCGATGCTTTCTCGGATTTCGTCGGTCCGCTCGGCCAGCCGCAGCGCACCGACCGCGGAGAGACCGGGCCTGGCCATATGGTTTTTGTCGGCGGCGGCCTCGGGGTCGCGCCGGTGTTTCCGCAACTGCGCGCGTTCAAGCAGGCGGGGGCGCATACCACCGCTATCATGGGCTTCCGCACGAGGGATTTGGTGTTCTGGGAGGAAAAGTTCCGCGCATTGGCCGACGAGCTGATTATCTGCACAGACGACGGCAGCTATGGCGAGCCGGGCCAGGTCACTGGCGCACTTGCGCGCATGCTGAAACGCCAAAAGCCGGACGAGGTGATCGCCATCGGCCCCTTGCCGATGATGCGTGCCTGTGTCGAGACCACGCGCGCCTTTGGCGTGAAAACCATGGTGTCCCTCAACACCATCATGGTGGACGGGACGGGCATGTGCGGATCGTGCCGTGTAACAGTCGGGGGCGAAATAAAATTCGCCTGCGTCGACGGCCCGGATTTCGACGGCCATCAGGTCGATTTCGTCGAACTAATCGCGCGGCAGAAGCGCTTCAAGCCCGAGGAAGAAGTCGCGAACAAGAGTTTCGATCATGTCTGCAATCTGGAAAAGGCGCTGGTCGTCGAGGGCAAACGTAACTACAAGAAATATTCGTCTGTAGATCCGCGCCAGACACCTATGCCAGAGCGCGACGCGCACGAACGCGCCGCCAATTTCAGGGAAGTCAATCTCGGCTATTCCGAATCAGACGCGTACAAGGAGGCCGAACGCTGCATCCAATGCGTCGAGCCGACCTGCATCGCCGGCTGTCCCGTGGGCATAGACATTCCCGCCTTCATCCGCCGCCTGCTGGTGCGCGACCTCAATGGCGCGCTTGAAACCATCTACGAGTCGAGCCTGTTTCCTTCGATCTGCGGGCGCGTCTGTCCGCAGGAGACGCAATGCGAGGCCCAGTGCATCGTGCGCAAGTATCGCAAGCACGAACCGGTCGCCATCGGTCGTCTCGAACGCTTCATCGGCGACAATGGGCGGCCGCCGGCGGCCGCGCCGCCGGCGGCCGGATTCGGCCTGGGCGCCGTGGCGATCATCGGCTCTGGTCCCGCTGGCCTCGCCGCAGCGGCCGATTTGACGCGCTTCGGGGCGCACACGACAGTCTATGAGGCGCTGCATGTGCTCGGCGGCGTATTGAAGTATGGCATTCCGTCGTTCCGCCTGCCGCGCGACATCATTGACCGAGAGATCCAGCGCCTTAAGGACATGGGCGTGATCTTCGAGATCAACAAGGTTGTCGGGAAGACGTTCACGATCGAGCAACTGTTGAAAGAGCGCGGCTTCGACGCCGTGTTCATCGCGGCGGGCGCCGGTGCGCCGGCCTTTCTGGGTATACCAGGCGAATTCGCGGGGCGCGTCTATTCCGCAAACGAATTCTTGACGCGCATCAACCTGATGGGCGGCGACCGTTTTCCCTATCTCGACACGCCGATCAGCCTAGGCAAGAGCGTAGTGGTGATCGGCGCGGGCAACACCGCGATGGATTGCTTGCGCGTCGCCAGGCGGATCGGCGCGGAAACCGTGCGCTGCGTCTACCGCCGCTCGCGGGCGGAGGCGCCGGCGCGCGTCGAGGAAATACGACACGCGGAAGAGGAGGGTATCGACTTTCTTTTCCTGCATTCACCGGTCGAGATCAACGTCGACGGCGAGGGCGACGTGCGCAGCATGCGTGTCGAGAAGATGGAGCTCGCCGAACCCGACGAACGCGGGCGCCGCAAGCCGGTTCCAACAGGCGAATGCGTCGACCTCGACTGCGACACGGTTATCTACGCGCTCGGCAACAAAGCCAACCCGATCATCGGCCGATCGACGCCTGGGCTGGCGTTGACCAGCCGGGGCAACATCTCCGCCGACGATTGGACGCAGGCGACCAATCTGCCGGGCGTGTTCGCAGGCGGTGACATCGTCACCGGCGGCGCTACGGTCATCCTCGCCATGAGCGCGGGACGGCGCGCGGCCAAGGCCATCGCCGGCTGGCTGAAATCCGGCAAGCGCGCCTGGCCGGTCGAAACGGCGGATATCGAGGCGCTCACGGCGCCGCCCGGGGCGCTCGCGGCCGATGTCGCCCAGGCGCACTGCCCGAAATGCCATCAGCCGCTCGATGATTCCGAACCCTACATTTGCTGCGCCGACGCACACTTGCAATGGCGCTGCGACGATTGCGCCAAGGTGAGCGAGGCGTTCGCCTTTCCTTATGGCATGTGCCCGCATTGCGGCGGCAAACTGCGCGCGCTCGACCGCGCCGGCGTGACCGGCGAGCGTGCCCTGGCGGCCATCCGCGAGGCCTTCGAGATCGAATTGGGCGGCCATGCGTTTTACGAGCGCGCGGCGCGGGAAACGGACGACGCCGTGCTGCGCGATCTCTTCGGCAAGTTCGCGCAGATGGAGCGCGAGCACATGGCGACGCTGTCGCGGCGTTACCATGTCGCGCTGCCCGAAAATTCCGAGCGGTGGTTCCCCATCGACCGCGCCGCGCTGCTGGCCGGGATCGAAGGCCGGATCGGCGATCCCGATACCTTGTTTCGGGCGGCGATCGCCTTCGAGCGGCGCGCGGTGGAGTTCTTTCAGACCCGGGCGGAAGCGGTCCCGGCGGTTTCGGTCGAACGCCAGCTCTATCGCGAACTCGGCGCGGAGGAAGGCGAGCATGTCGCGCTGCTCCAGACGGAGCTCGCGCGCTGGAGGGCGGGCAAGCCTGGACTGCTGTCCGAGCGCGCCCCGCACTGACCAGCAGGCAAAACGCCGCAGGAGCGATCGTCGCGGGAGAACGCGATTGCCACACCGCGTTCAATTCCGTCGACCGCCACGCCGCCGAGGGCGCGCCGGCAAGGTCTAGCTGATCTTCGGTTCGTCAGGGGTCAAGCGAGAGTGGAAGGTCCGATCAGGCGGATCGGTCGCATTCGTTCGTCGGCGGCGCTTCGAATCCCGATACATGGCCCAGGCACTGATAGTGCGTTTGTCCCAGTCGACACTAACAGCATCTGGTCGCCGCCCCGGCCAACCGGAGGGCAAAGATCGGCTATGCCACGCCGCGACCAAACAGCAATTCGTTTTCGCATAGAAGTGTTACTGTGCGTCGTGAAAACCTGTTGTTCGCGATTCATCGACCTCAATTTCGCTTGTGCGGTGATATAAGTTAGCGCCGAATCAGCCATGGAGATCCTGCCGAATCAGCCATGGAGATCCTAATGTCGGAACCGGACGAAAAGTCGCTTGTCGCTCAAATCCTTTCTTCCTATCTTTCGAACAACACTGTGGCCCCCGCTGATTTGCCATTGGTGATCGACAGTGTGAAGAGGGCCTTCGGCGGTGGCGGCGCGACAACCGTAACCATGCAGGACTCAATCACAGAGCCGCGGAGCTGGGAGCCCGCAGTTTCGATCAAGAAGTCGATCTCCCCCGATTCCATTGCGTGCCTAGTGGATCGCATCTGACATTTGAATCCCAGTAGGGATTCCGGGCGGACTCGCCGCGTGCGAGTCTGCAGTATGCGACCTGGCATCTCGATATCTGTTACGCCCGCCGACCTCGATCGGCTGCGCGCTTTGGTCAAGGACCGCAACGCGCCTCAGAAGCACGTTTGGCGGGCGCAGATCGTATTGCTCAGCGTCGAGGGCGTCGGCACGAACGGGATCATGCGCGAGACGGGCAAATCCAAGACCTGCGTCTGGCGCTGGCAGGAGCGGTTCGCCGTCGAAGGCGTGGACGGGCTGTTGTGCGACAAGACGCGGCCCTCGCGCATCCCGAAGCTCGATCCTTTTGTCGCCGAGCGCGTCGTCGCACTGACCATGGAGGAGCCGCCGCAGGAAGCGACCCACTGGACGGGCGCCGCGATGGCCGAGGCGGCCGGCGTCAGCGCCAGCTCGGTCCAGCGCATCTGGCGGGCTCACGGGCTGCAGCCGCATCGCGTCCGGCAGTTCAAGCTGTCCAACGACCCCGCCTTCGTCGACAAGCTGCGCGACATCGTCGGGCTCTATGTCGATCCCCCGGCGCACGCCGTCGTCCTCTCCGTCGATGAAAAGAGCCAGATCCAGGCGCTCGACCGCACCCAGCCCGGCCTGCCGCTGAAGAAGGGCCGCGCCGGGACGATGACCCACGACTACAAGCGCAACGGGACGACGACCCTGTTCGCCGCCATGAACGTGCTCGACGGAACCGTGATCGGCCAGAACATGCAGCGTCACCGGCATCAGGAGTTCATCCGCTTCCTCAACGCCGTCGAGCGCGAAGTGCCCGCCGGCAAGACGGTCCATGCGATCCTCGACAACTACGCCGCCCACAAGCACCCCGCCGTGCGGCGATGGCTTGTGCGCCATCCACGCTGGACGTTCCACTTCACCCCGACCTCGGCCTCGTGGCTCAACGCTGTCGAGGGCTTCTTCGCCTTCCTGACCAAGCGCCGTCTCAAGCGCGGCGTCTTTCGGTCCGTCACGGACCTCCAGGCCGCCATCAACCGCTTCCTCGACGACCACAACGCCAACCCCAAGCCCTTCAAATGGGTCGCCGATCCCGGCAAAATCATCGCCGCCGCCAGGCGCGGGCACCAAGCGTTAGACTCGATCCACTAGATGCCGCGCTGCGGGCGCTCGTGCGGTCATTTGAATACGAGGACTGGCCTCGAGGTCGCATCGTCTTTGATCGGTCGAAGGACCGATTCACGCTCTAGGTGTGAGCTTTCAGGAGGTTGTCCATTCGGTTTGGACCGTGAACGCTGAAGTCGCCAAACGCCAGCGATTCGCAGAGGACCGAATGGACACCCACAAGAATGCTCCTTTGACGCCCAAAGGTCGAGAGATGATGGTTCGCGCTGTGGTGGACCGGATGTAACACCAAGCGTCTCAGCCACCGTCGCCGACGAGGGTTCCGCCGTCGATTACGATCGTCTGTCCCGTCGTGAAGGCGCCGCCGGGCGAGACGAGCCAGAGAACACTGGCGGCGAACCGCTCAGCGATGACGCGCTTGAGGTCGATGCGACGCCACCGCACGACGCCGTCCTTCTCACGATCCGGGCCGGCCTCGACGATGGCCGCCAACTCGGCCAAATGCTCAGCCGACAGGCGCGGCTTGGGCCCCTCTGTCCAGTTGTTGATGAGCCCCTCAGGCCCCTCGGCGTTGAAGCGATGCACCCAGTCGCGCAGCGTCTGGCGGTCCATGCCGACCCTGGCCGCCGAGGCCCGATCCATCCCGTCCCGCACCGCCGCAAGCGACAACAGTCGGCGGCTCTGGTTGACGTCTTTCGAGCGACGGGCCAGCGCCCGAAGCTCCTCAGCCGAAAACTCCGTTTGCAATTTCACCGCTGACGGCATGGTCCAGCCCTCCATGCCGCCTTGAATTATCACTCCCGCGATTCGGAAACCCCCAGTGAGTCAGCCAGCGGGGCCTTTTGGTATTAGACGGCATTGGTGCCCGCCGTGGTGCCTCGGCGGCGTTTCACCGACGACCGCAGGAGGCGCAGCGGTATCTCGGCAGGCCTTGCGACAGACCCCAGCCGACAACCTCACCGAGCCCGGCGAGCGCCAGAGCAATCTGCTCCGCGGTCAAGAGGAGGACAAAGGGCCAAAAATCCCGTTCCCAGTTCTCAACCGAACATCTCGTAGAACCCGAGCTTCCGCTGCATCGGCGCATCGTCCACAACGAACAGGAAAGCGGGATGTTTCGAGGACGCGTTGTCAAGCTTGACCTCGGCGTGCGTCGGCACGGCGACAGTGTCGAACGCGTCGAAGCGCAATTCGACACTGTCGATGGCCGCCGAGCCGGAACCCGACACCACATTGATGATTGAAGAGGCGGAATGGCGGGGCAGACGCAGCGTCTCTCCAGGCCGCAGAAGCAGGGCGGAAAATCCCAGAATCGGCATGCACTCGTGCCCCGTCTCCGGATTGACGTACGCCAAGCGAACGGCCTCGCCGACCGGCGTCACCGTCGCGAGATCGGCCAGGGCCTGACGGACCTCCTGCCAGGGAAAGCGGACCAGCGGATAATCGGCGCGCGTCCGCGTCGTCGCCGACCACGGAATAAGCCCCGACCGGCGATAGCGCGTCTGCGATGCGTCAGGTTCGTTGCGCGGCTGCTGCGATGGCCCCTCCAGAGCGTAAGAGGCTTCAAGCCCATAGACGACCGGAAGATCAAGCACGTCCATCCAGATCACCGGCCCGCTCCCCGTGTGCCCATGCTCGTGCCAGAGGAGGGACGGCGTCAGGATCAAGTCGCCAGGCTCCATCGGGAGCTTCTCGCCTTCAACCATCGTGAAGCCGCCTTTCCCCTCGATGACGAAGCGAACCGCGGAGGGCGCATGCCGATGGTTCGGGGCCACCTCGCCGGGCAAGATGAGTTGCATGCCTACGTAGATCGATGGCGTCGCCTGCATGTTCTCGAGCCCGAGGCCCGGGTTCGCCAGGACGAGCACGCGCCGTTCGGCTTTCTCGATCGGCGTCAGGCGGCCGGCCTCCAGCAACTGCGGGCGGATGTCCTCATAGCGCCACAGCATAGGGCGTGTCCGGCGGCTCGGCTTGTTGTGGGGCAGGGCGGCGCGCAGATTGGGCCACAGCGGGACGAGATTGCGGGCGGTCAGGCCGTTGCGATATTCGAGCGGCAGATCTTCGAGCGTGCCTAGCGCGGTCATCTTACGTTTGCTCCGGTTCGATGCTGGCGAGATTGCGGTTATCAAGGTTCTGCGTCTGGTTGCAGCTCCGGCCGCGCTCGTTGAAAAGCGGGAATGTCGAGGCAAAGCGCTTCGACCGCCAGCAGCCGGCTGAAGCGCCCGAGATCGACGCCAAAGCGTCGGGCGCTTGAGAGTTGCGGGACGAGGCAGATCTCGGCGAGGCCCGGACGATCGTCGAAAAGAAACGCGCCGCGCGGAACGGAGCGCTCTGCGACGATTTCCAGAGCCGTCAGGCCGTCCTCGCACCAATGTCGGCACCAGGCCTCGGTCTCCGCCTGCCCCTGACCCAGATGCTCGCGAAGGTAATTGAGAACTCGCAGGTTGTTCAACGGATGGATGTCGGCGGCGATCGCCAGCGCAAAGCTCGTGACCTCGGCTCGCAGCCCGGAGTCGCCGGGAATTAGAGGAGGATCGGGGATCTCGCGGTCCAGCCATTCGATGATGGCGAGCGACTGTGTAAGAACCTGTCCATCGACGTCGAGCGCCGGAACCAGCCCCTGTGGATTCACGGCGCGAAATTGTTCGCGATGCTGTTCGCCCCCACCCCGACGCAGATGGACCGGGATGAATTCCGGCGCCACACCCTTGAGGTTCAGCGCGATCCGGCAGCGATAGGACGCGGTCGAACGGAAGTAGCCGTAGAAGCGCATCGGCGATGGCGGCGACAAATTTTGCGGCGTCATGACTGCGACTCGCCGATCCGCAGCCTCACATTCCGCAGCCCTTCGACCCCGCCTTCCAGCTCATCGCCGGCGACGACCGGACCGACGCCCGCCGGCGTCCCGGTGAATATGAGGTCGCCGGGCGCAAGATGGTAGAACCCCGACAGATGAGCGACGATCTCGTCGATTCCCCAGACGAGATCGGAAAGTCGCGCTTCCTGCTTCGAGACGTCGTTGACTCTCAGCCAGATTCTCTGACCCGCGATAGCGCCGAAGTTCGGTTTTGGCACGATTTCCGCGACGACGGCTGACTGCTCGAAGTCCTTGCCAAGATCCCACGGACGCCCTTTGGCGCGCGCGTCGAGCTGGAGATCTCGGCGGGTCATGTCGAGGCCGCAGGCGTAGCCAAACACGAGGTTGTGCGCGTCCGTGCGTGCGAGCCGGAAGCCGGCGGCGCCGATCGCGACGACCAGCTCCATTTCGTAGTGATAGTTCGTCGTCCCTGGCGGGTAGGCGACCGTCGCGCCGGACGCGACCAGCGCGCCGGGATGTTTGAGAAAATAGAATGGGGCTACGCGGTCGATCTCGACTCCCATTTCCCTGGCGTGATCCGCGTAGTTGCGACCCACGCAGAAGATCCGGTTGCAGGCAAATCGACGGGCCTCGCCTTGGACCGGGATCGCTCGGATCGGCGTCGGCGGAAAGATCAGTTCATCGGTCACGATGTCGCTCCAGCAATATCTTTGCGGTCGGCTCCAAACGGCGACGCGGACGCGTTCGACCCCCCTAGCGCGGTCGATCAAGATTGCGCCATGGCGGCCCCGCGGGGCGCGGATGCTGGCGTGTCGCCGCCGAGCAGCGAACGCGTCGGACGCTCGAAGTCGAGGTCGATATCGTCGGGGACGAGCGCCCCCTTCTCGTGCGCGTCGACCGGCGGGTTGATCGTCGGAGGCGGGGCATTTGTAAGCCATCATCGCGAGACATTCATGCAGCCGAATCCGACCGCTCACCGTTTCGGGCGTGATCTTTCGGGCGATTGCGCCGGACCGCCAGCAACTCGTCCCTCGTGAGAGAATGCAACCCGCGCGCGAAACCGTAGGAAGCTTGCAAGACTCGTGGCCCGCAAAGGGCGGCCCGGCCATCTGGACGTCGTTCTGCCGCAGCGCGCTGACAAAGGGATCGTCGCCGAGCAACATGTCACCCAGCCGCACGGGAAACTTCGCCGGGGCGGATTTGCCTCGAACACCGAACGGAAAGCGAGTTCCGTCCGGCCGATCTCGAAGGCGATCTGACATTCCTGACTCATTCGAAGCGCCTCGGCCTTGACGACGATCATCGCAGGACCATCGCCGCGCGACGGTAAGATCGCAGATGGCGAGGCCAATGTCTGGGCCAGCGACGATGTCCCGCCTTCGAGGCTCAATGGGATTGATCATCATTCCCACATTCCCATTCAGGCGTGCAGGGCTTGGTACTTGGCCTGCAACTGGTCGCGGGTCTCATTGAAGTCCGGATTGGCGACGATGGCATCGGCGGGGCACATCACCCGGCACTGCGGCTCGTCATGTTCGCTGCCGACGCATTCGGTGCAGCGCAGCGCGTCGATCGTGTAGATCGGATTGCCGGACGCGATCGCTTGGTTCGGGCAGGCCGGCTTGCATGCATCGCAGGCGGTGCAATCTTCGTTGATCATCAGGGCCATTTCATTCTCCTTCCGCCGAAGTGTCGCACGATGAGTCCGCGATCCAATCAAGCGGATCGCACGAAAATCCCCCAAGCAACGGACGCCGCCGCCAGCGACAACATCGCCGGACAGCATGCGACATGATGAGCGACAACGGCATCAGCGACGAGTTCGGCGTCGCCCGCGACCTCGTCAACCTCAAGGTGGTGAACACCTACGGGGGCACCCACGACATCCACGCCCTCATTCTCGGCCGCGCGACCACCGGCATCCCGGCGTTCGGGTGAAGTGAAGGAAAACACTACTCGGTCAGGTAACGCGGGCTTGGAGGCATCTCGGCAAACCCCGACCGTAGGCTATTAACGCGTATCCGACGCCGTGTCGGAAAGACATGGAAATTGAAGCGGCCGGCCACCCAGCCCCAAATCCCCCGTCGAGCCTTCAGCATCACCACAACCGCGACGCTGCCGAGAATGACAAGATACCAAGGGCCGAAATCTGCGAGCATAGCGCGCAAAAAGAAAAATACGGCTGTGCCGACAATCGGTCCCTCCACTGTCCCGATGCCGCCGATCACGACGATAAAGATCATCAAGACCGTCCAATCCATAGAAAACGCCGCATCGGGAGACACACGCAACTTGGTAAGATAAATGAGCGCCCCAGCCATTCCCAAGCCGAGCGCCGATGCAACGTAGATAAGCAACTTCGTTCGTCCGACCCTGACGCCGAGACTTTCAGACGCAGGCACACTGTCGCGGACGGCAGTCATCGCCAACCCTAGACGCGACCGCAAAATCAAATAGACGCCGATCGTCAGGCCGACTCCGAGCCCAAGGGCGATCCAATAGGTCGTCGCCTCCCGTTGCCAGCCTGGGATAGACATCAGGGCGCTGGTGAGGCTCTTTCCGGAACCGCCGCCGATTGCAGGCACGTTGTCGAGAGCGAGACGGAACACGTCCGCCACCACCCATGTGCCGATCGCAAAATAGGGACCCTGCAAGCGAAACACGACGGCCGCGATCGGGACCGCGAACAATGCCGAGACTACGCCCGCAACGGGAATACAGAGAAAAGGCGATATCCCGGCGTCCAGCGACAAGATCAGAAGGGTGTACCCGCCGATGCCAATGAAGACCTGCTGACCGACCGAAATCAGGCCCCCGTAGCCGGCCAGCAGATTCCACATCTGGGCAATAGCGACGAGATAGGCAAATTCGGCGATGCTCCTCAAGTCGCTGTCATCGGCCCACCACGGCGCCAAAATCAGCACGGCCAGGAGAGCTGCCGCGGCGATCCAGACACCATGCTGCAGCCGCGACGCATTCTCCAGCTCGAGCAAGCTCATGAGCGCCTCGCGCGAGCGAAAAGACCTTGCGGTCGCACCAACAGGATTGCCAGGAAAACAAAATGACCGGCGAGGATGCCGGAACCCGAATTGTACCGGAAGCCGATCGACTGGGCGACCCCGAGCAGCATCGCTCCCGCCAGCGTCCCCCACAACGAGCCCATTCCGCCGACGATGATCGCCTCGAACGCGACCAGAAGCTTGCTCGGCCCCAGCGTCGGGACAAAGGTTGTGCGCAGCGCGAGAAACGATCCCGCGATGGCGGAAATCGCAAGAGCGAGCGCGGTCGCGACCGCATAGAGATGGCGATTGTCAATGCCCATCAACTGGGCGACCGTCTGATTGTCCGACGTCGCGCGAAACGCGCGCCCGAGCCCAGTAAAGGCGAACAGCAATTCGAGGCCGGCGACCACCGCCACAGCTGACGCGAAGATGATGAGCGGCAGCACGCCGACCGCCAGGCCGCCGCCAAGACCGATGCTGGCGGTCTGGACTGCGTCGGCATGAATGCCCATGGGATCTGCCGAGAACACCGCCAGGAGAAGATTTTGTATGATGACCGACAGCCCGAACGTGACCAATAACGGCGGCAGGATGTCGTCACCCAAAACGGGATTGAGCAAGACCCGTTGCAGCACGTAGCCGAACGCCGCCAGCGACGGGACAACCACGATCATGGCGACGAACGGATTGACAGCGAGCGTTTCGACGACCACCAGAGTTACATAGGCGGCCAGAACAATGATATCGCCGTGAGCGATATTGACCATGCGCATGATCCCGAAGCTCAGCGACAAGCCAATGGCGAACAATGCGTACATGCCGCCGAGCAACAGGCCTTGCATCACGGGATCGACGACTGCGAACAAGGACACGACGGCTACCTCCCAAAATAGGCGGCAGTGATGTCGGCGCGACTGAATTGCTTTGGCGGCCCCGCCAGGGTCACCTTGCCTTCCTGAAGGCAGGTCACCGTGTCGGCCATGGCGATCGCGCGACCGATGTCCTGCTCTACGACCAGGATCGTTGTCCCCTCCGCCAGGATGGCGGGAAACGCGCAGTAGATGGACTTGATGACGATCGGCGCCAGACCCAACGAGACTTCGTCGCAAAGCAGCAGCCGTGGATTCGACATGAGCGCTCGACCGATCGCGACCATCTGCTGCTGCCCGCCCGACAGCAATTCCACGGGCGCGCGGCGGCGCTGCAGGAGCGCCGGAAAAAGATCGTAAACCCGCTGCAGCGTCCACGGGCCTCGACGCTTGGCGTGGGCGCCGACCAGCAGGTTCTCCTCGACCGAAAGGCTGGGGAACAGACAGCGCCCTTCCGGAACCATCGCGACGCCCAGCGCGACGATCGCGTGGGGCGGAGTGCCGGCGATCGGCCGGCCGGCGAACTTGATGCTGTCGTCGGGCGCTTTCAGGAGGCCGGTGATGGCGCGCAACAAGGTGGTCTTGCCGGCTCCGTTGGCGCCGATCATCGCCATCGCCTGACCCTCGTCGATATCGAGATCGATATCGAAGAGGACCTTGAAGTCCCCGTAGCCGACGGAGAGTCGGCGCACCGAGCAAAGGCTCATGGCTCTTCGATCCCGAGATACACTTCCTGCACTTCCGCATTGGCCATCACGGCGGCGGGCGCGCCCTCGGCGAGCAGGCGCCCGACGTGCATGGCGATCAACCGATCGACGACCGAAATCAGCGCGTGGACGATGTGCTCGATCCAAAGAATGGCGACCCCAGTCGCGCGAATGGCCGTGACGATGCGGATCAGTTGATGCACCTCTTCGTCCGTGAGGCCTCCGGCAATCTCGTCGAGCAGCAGGAGCCGGGGCTCTGTCGCGAGCGCCCGAGCAAGTTCGAGCCGCTTGCGATCCAGCAGGCCAAGGCTGCCTGCAAGCTGGTTTGCCTTGGCCAGGAGCCCGAGGCGATCGAGAATGTCGATGCAGCGTCGCTTGGCGTCGACGCCTTCGCGTCCGCCGCCGAACGTCGCCCCTACGAGCGTATTCTCGTACACCGAGATGCCCGAGAAGGGCCGCGGTATCTGGTGGGAGCGACCGATGCCAGCGCGGCAGCGATCTGGAGGACGCAGCTTCGTGATGTTGCGATAGCCGAATATTATCCGGCCGCTGGTCGGCTGAATTGAGCCGGCGATCATGTTGAACAGGGTTGTCTTGCCGGCGCCGTTGGGACCAATGATGCCGACCGCCTCACCTTCGGCCACTGTCAGGTTGATATCGTCCGCGACAATCACCGAGCCAAATTGCTTACAGACCTGTTCGACGGTGAGTATCGTCGGCAAGAGCAGGCCTCCTTCCTTCGGCTGAAATGTCCCCTCCGCGCGGAGGCGCTGCGAGGGGACGCGATGCCTATGGCCAACGAGCTAGATTGGCTCGAGTTGACCCCCGATCGGGATATTCTTCGCCTGGGAATTCTCGACGATGCAGAGGTCGAACTTGTGCTTGCTCCCTTGACGCCACTGTCCGCCGACCAGCGGCGTCTTGGCGACATTCTTCACCGGGCCGCTTCCCCAGGCGATAGGGCCGACGATCGTGTCCAGCTTGGTGCCGGCGATGGCGTCGCGAATGGATGCCTGACTATCCAGCTTCTGAGTTCGCGCCATGACGTTGGCGGCGAGTTCGAACAACGCGTGAGCGAAGCCGATCGGCTGCGTCCATTGCTTGCCGGTCGTGCTTTCATAGCTGGCCGCGAGGTCTCCCGCGGACTGGTGCGTAAGCGAGGATGAAAACGGATGATTGGGTGTCCACCAAACTTCATTCGACACGCCGCGGCCGGAATCCCCTAGCGCCTCCACGGCGACAGGAAAAAGCAAGGCCTTGCCGACCGTCGCGACCTTCGGTTTGAAACCTTGCTGCATCGCCTGCCGCCAGAACACTGCAAAATCGGGCGGGATCGGAACGCCTGTGACGATTTCAACGTTTCCTTTCTTGAACTCGGCGATTTGCGCGGAATAGTCCTCGGTGAGATTCTGATATCGGCCGGGATCGACGACGCTGAAATTCTTGGCGGCAAGGGCGGGCGGAAAGCCGATTTTTGCATCCCCCCACGCATTTCCATCGCCGTCGTTGGGCCAAATGCCGCCAACGACCTTGTTTGTCGGAAGTGAGCCCCACATCGTTGTGAAAACCGCGATAATATCCTCCAACCCCCAGAAGAAGTGGTACGTCCACTCGAAGCCCACGTCCGGCTTTCCGCCGCGAGTGAAGAACCACGGCTGCCAGGGCGCCACTGTCGAAATGCAGGGCGTGTGGTTCAACTCGCACTGGTCCGACACCGGATTTGTGGTTTCCGGCGTCGAAGCCACCAGCATCAAGTCGATCTTGTCCTTTGCAATCAGCTCCGCAGCGACTTCGGCGGCCCGGTTGGGATTGGACTGGCTGTCCTTGACGATGATCTCCAGGGGATGCTTTGCGCCGCCGACGTCGATGCCGCCGGCGAATGTCTTTCGCGCCGCGTTGATGACGAAATCGTCGGCTTCCGCGAACGCGGCGAGCGGTCCGGTTCGGGGCGTGACGTAGCCGATCTTGACGGTCCGCGGCGCGGCGATGGCGCCGCCCCAAGACAGAGCGGACGCCGCCGCGAAAGCTCCGCCGGCATAGAGGATGCGTCGGCGGCTGATCGTGTGAGATCCTGTCATTTCTATTCCTCCCGTTTTCTTTCTTGTCACGCCCTTATGTTCAGCTAACCGATGAAGTGGAGCCTTTCGCGCAACGCCGCGACCATTTCGGCGCCGCCGGCGAAAACCGGTTCGGGAACCGGACGCCGGCCTCGAAGTTCGCCCAATTCGACCGGCCGTCCCGAGCCGTAGACGAGCACGCCGCCGACGCGCTCGAGCAGCAGCGACGGCAGGGCGAGATCCCAAAGATTGATGACCGGGTCGAAAAAGAATGCTTTGACGGCGCCTTTGGCGAGCAGGCAAAGTTGGTAGATCGGGGCGCCCAGGCAATAGACGCGACCTGGAAAATCGATCTCGAACGAGCGGTGATGGTTGGTTGGGCCCAAGATGAAAGTGTTTGGTTTCAACTCCACCGAATAGTCAGGGCGCAACGGCCGGTCGCCGCACCAGGCCGGCCCTTCGGCATCGGCCCAGAACAGTTCTCCCGTGATCGGATTAAACGCCGCTCCCGCGACGGCGTTGTTTCCGTCCATCAAACAGACTGCCGGCGTCCAGAGTGGAATTCCGGCGGCAAAGGCGCGGCTGCCGTCGAGAGCATCGACCACCCAATAGCGCGTCTCGCCGTCTCCCGGCGGCTTGGTTTCCTCGGTCTCCTCACCCAGATACCCATAGGTCGGAGCGAGCCGGGTGAGCGACAGCCGCAGGAAGGACTCGACCGCGTTGTCCGCTTCGGTGACGACGCTCTGGTCCGCCTTCAGTCCTTTGTGGACTTTGCCCGAATAGAGAAGCGCAAGTTGACCGGCTTCGCGAACAGCACCCTTGATGTCTTCAATCATCGTGAGGGACATGACCATGGGCCTCAATTCGCCCGTCTCTCCACTTCGACGGTTCCCGCGGCGCCATCGATGCGAATGAGATCTCCATTCTTTATCGAAGTGGTGGCGTTCCAGGTGCCCACAACCGCGGGAATGGCGTACTCGCGCGCGGCGATTGCGGCATGGGTGAGCATGCCGCCGGTATCGGTGACCACACCAGCGATCTTGAGGAACAGAGGCGTCCAGGCGGTGCCCGTATAGGGGCAGACGAGGATGTCGCCCGACTGAACGGTGGCGAAGTCTTCAAAGCTCATGACGACCCGCGCTGGACCTTTGACAACGCCAGGAGCAGCAGCGAAGCCTTCCAACCGACTCGCGATCACCTTCTCGCCCTTGGGATGGAGCACCTCATCAATGATGCCAAAGACCTTGATTGCGATGGGATCGGTCATCGTCTGCGGCACGTTGCCGACGGTAAGGGGCGCGTCCAGGGAACTCACGCTTTCCCACTGCACCTTCCGTTCGGCGATGAGCGACGGCAACAAGGCACCGTGGTGGTAGATTCCGATCTTCTGGTCGCGCGCGAGATCGCCGAGCACTTCCGAAAGTTCTGCGTATGTCAGGAAGTAGACATCGTCCGCGTCGGCAAGCAGGCCGAAGCGCGCCAATCGTCGGCCGCATGCGGCCAACACATCATGGAGCGCCGCCGTCGAACCCTGGTCGATATAGAAGCCGTGGTCTTCCTGATAGGCGTATATCTTTTGCGCCACCGGCAACATTCGCAGGAAGGTCTTGTGATCCTCTCCGCTCAGGGAGGCGCCAAATGCGGCGACCGCTTCTTCACGGCGGGCGAAGACGTGATTGCGCTGCGCGGTAAAATCCCAGCCGTCGTCGATGCGCCGAAAGTAACTGCGGATGGTCTCGAACACCGGCGTCGGATCTTCGCGCCAGGTGTGAAATATGACGTCGAGATGGGCCGCGTTGATGCGGTTGCCATAGGTGACCAGGAAGGCGTCGAAGCGGGCGAGCCAATCGCGACCTTCGGGAATTTCCGACAGCAGGCTCCGCGCCGATGCAGGCGTGGCCGAGAGCAAGATCCGATCGAGCTTGGCCGCCTTGGCCGCCTTGGCCAATTCCCATAGCTCTTCGTCGGTGCGGGCGGGCATGCCGTCGAAGCCCACCAGCAGCGCCACCATGCCATTTTCATCAAGTCCATGGCTTTTGCAAAAGGCTTCGAATTCGAGATAGAGGGCGTCGGCCGGATACATCAGGATGAAGTGAATTTCCCAATTTCGGCGATTGATTTCTTCGGCGCGCAGCAGGTGCTCGTAAAGATGGCGGTTGGTGAGACGGTCAGCATCGACAGCATGCAACGTGGCCAAAAGCGAGCTGACCTCTTCGATATACCCAGAGTAAAAACTGTCCCAATTCTCGGTGCAGTACTCAAGAAGCTGTTTGAATTTCTTCGCGCGTTCGGCGACTTCCGCTTTGTCGTCGATAAGGGTGAAGCCAAGATAGACTCGCCCCTTGTGGAGTTTGACGAGGGCGCCCTTTGACGGCGGAAGCGAGGTCTGCTCCGCCGCAACATGGTAGCCCCAGGAATGGTGCTTCTGGACCGTCGTCATGCCCATCGGTGAAATCGGGCTCGGCTGGTGCAAGTCGTCCCTGAACCAGAAAATGCCGCCGTCGTGATCGGGGCGCAATGTGCGCAAGGCGCTGATGCTTCGATCGATCATGGGACTACCCGGTCTGGCGTTGCTTTCGTCGAAGTCGGCCGCTTGTTCCGCGCCAACGGGAAAGGCAGAGGAGCAGAGGAACGGAGTGAAATCCCTCCTCTGCAGCCCTGGAATTGCTCAGCTGGACTTGCCCGGCATGGGCGGCAGGTTGAACAATTTTTCCGCGTTCTTGCCGAGGATGAGGTCGATCTGGTCCCGCGAGAGCTTGGCCTGGTCCCCGAGGTCGAGGATCGACTTGATCGCGCCTTCGGGATCGCCCACCCGATGCGCATAGTCGGTGCCGATCATCATGTGTTCAGCGCCAACCCACTCCAGGCAACACTTCATTGCCGGTAGATAGAACGACGTCGTATCCGGATAGACCTGCCGCTTATAGATGTCGTCCGGGTATTCATCGAGTTCCAGCCCCCACTCCTTGGAGTATCCTTTCCAGCTGTCTCGCAGACGACGCACGAGGTAGGGGGCCATGCCGCCGAGGTGGGCGTGGATCACCTTGAGGTTCTTGTGCCGCGAGAACACACCGTGGAAGATCAAGCTGATCACCGCCATGGTGGTGTCGAACGTGTAGCCGTACAACTGGTACGGGATCTTCATCTTGTCGAGAATCGACGCGGTGAGCGGCACCGTCGGATGCATGAGGATCGGCAAGTTGTGTTCCGCCGCCATCTGGAAGATCGGCTCGAACTGGGGCTCGTGCATGGGGGTGCCCTGCACGTTGGAGAACATCTGAATGCCACGAACCTTCAGATCCTTGATGCAGCGTTCGAGCTCCTTGAGGGATTCGTCGACGTCCTGATAGGCAAGCGCCGCATAGGCGTACAAGCGATGCGGATATTTCTGCACGGCCTCGGCGTGCGCATCGTTGATGCGCTTCATCCAATAGACGCCTTCGGCCCGTTCCAAGAGCTCAGGGCCCGGAACAGTTTTCGACATGATCTGTGTGTCCATTCCCGCCTTGTCCAGGTCAACGATGCGCGCGGCCATGTCGTAATGACCGGCGCGGTCGATATGGGCAACGATGACGTCGTTGCATTTCATAACGTAGGAGTGAGGACCGGTCTGCTTGGCGGTCACCGCGCCCGGCCGGCCGACTAGGTGTTGCAGGTAATCCCAAGGATAATAGTGGTTGTGAACGTCAACAGTCCGGTACATCGGTTAGACCTCTCGGTTGGTTGCTTCTCAGTTGCTCAACTCTCGAACTTTTCGCGCCTGAAGAATGAAGAGCTGCGGTCCTTGGTAGGCCCACTCGATATCGACGCAGAATCCGTAATGGTCCTCGATCGTCTTGCCGACCGCGCCGAGTTCGGCGAGTTGAACGTCGGACAAAGTCGGCAAAGTCGAACGCTCGTTCGGTACCGGCACCTCGATGCGACCGCCGCCGCGCCCGCCATCCATGACGAACATCAGCGTCTTGTTGGCGATCTTCTTCTTGCGGATCTCGAGAGATGCCTTGTCGAGGACGAAGTAGTCGTTCATCGATCGCCCGGAGACGACCGATTCGCCCAATCCCCAGTTGGACTCGATGATGACTTCTCCCTTGTCTTTGGTCACCGGATTGGCGGTGAACAGGACGCCGGCTGTTTCAGGACTGACCATCAGCTGGATAATCGGTGCAATAATTCCCTGATCGTGAGAGATACCCTTGTGATGCCGTAAGTAAGCGGCGCGTGACGACCACAGCGACGCCCAGCATTGCAGGACCTTGGCGATGACCTCTTCCTCGCCACGCACGTAGTGGTACGTGTCCATCATCCCGGGGAAGGAGGATATACCCGAGTCGCGGACAGCCACTGACGACCGCACTGCGACATAGCAATTGTCTTGCGTGACCAGTTCCCGGTATCGTTCGCCTATTTCATCGCTCAGAGACCTTGGAATAGCGGCATTGGCGATCATCTCGCGAATGACGCCGGTGCTCTTCTCGACGGCTCCGAAGTCCTCGAAATTCAGGTTGGCGGCGATCTCGGCTATGGGCGCATGGAGATCGTTGGACGCAAGAGTTTCATCGAGCGCTTCAGCGAGGATGCAGAAGCCTGGCGGAACCGTCGCCCCCATGCGAAGCAACTTGCCCAGGCTGGCGGCTTTGCCGCCGCACCGCTCGACATCATGGTCTTGCAAGTCGCGCAATGACAGCACGTTGTTTGCCGCCATGGATTGCCTCCCTCGCTGTTCGTCTCCTCCAGCCGCCGCGAGCGTGTTCAGCGGCTTTTCGCGCCGATTTCCTTTTTCTCGCGCGTCGTTAGAGGCATTGAAATCAACCCGGTCTTTAGCCCTCCTTTAGGGGCTTCCGACCAAAGCTCAATTGAGCCGCAATTGAGCCGCCCTGGGTTTGGCGGAGGGCCGAATTGCCGAAATGACCCAGGCCCGTTTTCATCTGCAATGGCGCGCCGCCCGCCGCCGCCTGGATCCCCACAACGATGAATTTGCTCCCAGGGTTCGCATCCCGGGGCGCTAGCTCCGACGGTATAATTGCGACGTGAAGGACCCCTTCCGCCGCGGGTTGTAGTGGAGCGGCCGATGCGTAAGATCGGGGCCTATGCGATCCGCGCGGCAATCCCGTGAGGACGAGGGTGCCGGACAGGGGCGACGTCATGCTGGAACGGTCCGTCATCGCGGCCCGATCTTCAGAATCGCGCGCGGGAACCTGGCACTCCGCCGGGGTGATCTTGCTGTCGGCGGTCCATAGGTCACCAATCGTTTCCCGGCGCGTGGTGTAGGAACGGAGCCATCGCCTATCCCCGGCGGAGCCGGGTGGTCATGCGGCCACAGCGGGCAGGATGACCCCGGACGCGGATTTCCTGCGCCGAATGATCGGCTTCGCAGCCCAGCGGCTCATGGAGCTGGACATCGAGAGCCGCACGGGAGCGGCGCACGGCGAACGCTCGTCCGATCGCCTTGTTCAACGCAACGGCTGCCGCGTCCGCGACCGGGAGACGCGGGGCGGCAGGGTGGAGCTGCGCATCCCCAAGCTGCGCAAGAGCAGCTACTTCCCGGGCTTTCTCGAGCCGCGGCGTATGGCCGAGAAGGCCATCGCGGCGCTCGTGCAGGAGGACTACGTGCACGGCGTCTCGACCCGATCGGTCGACGATCTCGTGCGCGCGCTCGGCATGGACGGGATCTCCAGAAGCGAGGTCAGCCGCCTGTGCGAGGAGATCGACGAGAAGGTCAAACCCTTCCTCGGCCGCCCCATCGAAGGCGACCGGCCCTACGTTTGGCTGGACGCCACCTACGTGAAGGTGCGGCGGGGCGGACGCATCGTCTCGACCGCGATCGTCATCGCCATCGGCGTCAACGGCGATGGCCGGCGCGAGGTGCTCGGCCTCGACATCTGCCCCTCGGAGCCGCCGCCGCCAAGGTTCTCGGCGCCGCCTGGCAACGCTGCCGCGTCCACTTCATGCGCAACGCGCTCGCCCACGCCAACAAGAACGGCCGCCGCGTCGTCTCCGCCTTTATCGCCACCGCCTTCGCCCAGACGACGCCCGATGGCGCCAGAAAACGGTGGGCGCAACGTCGCCGATCAGTTGCGCGCCAAGCTGCCCAAGCTCGCAGCCCTCCTCGACGAGGCCGAGGTCGACCTGCTCGCCTTCATGGATTTCCCCAGGGAGCATTAGGACAAGATCAGTCAGAGGCCGATAGTGTGGGCTGCCACAAGTGCACTATCGGATCTCGGGGGCCAGAGCCTCGGCAATGCGGTTACTCCGCGGGCTCCATCGTCAGCTCGGACTCCATTGTCTCGTCGTCGGTCTCCGCATCGGCACCGACGCCGACGCCGGACTCGGTGTCACGGCGAATCTTCTGTCCGGTCGCGTCCTCGATGAGGCGCAGGAGGCGCGTCTGACGGTCTTGCATGAAAAGCTCGAAGGCGTCGGCTCGAAGGAGATCAGGTTCGATGAGATGGGAGCGGAGGTGGCTATCCAGCACGGCCTGATCGATAGCTGGAGATTCAGCCCCGCCCGCCTCCATCTTCGCTAGATAGGCGGACGGTGCCGCGCCGCCGATAATACGGTTGGTTCGATACGCAAGCGGCGTCTTGTTGATGATCGAGTCGAACACCTCCGGCTTGAGGTCTTGCTTCAGGCACCATTCCTTCGGGAAGATATGGTGGATATCGACGGCTTCTCCGAAGAAGATTGTGTGATCGAACTTCTGCCCGGATCGCCAGTCGATGGCCCCGACGCTCATCAGCAGGGCGTTGACGCCCTTGTAGGCCGCGGACAGCCGCATCCGCATTGTTTTCAGGCGGTCGGGACGGAATGTCGACTCTTGAATTGTTGTCGGTAGTTCGCCACCGCGAATCCAAGGGGGGACCTCAAGGAAGTCACGTCCAATTCGGCTCTCGACCGTCGAGCCGTAGAGTTCGCCAAAGACCCCGTTCCAGTACCAGCGAACGAGTTTGGCATGGTTCGTCTCATGCTCGCAGGCGTCGCCGAGGTCTGCCAAAATCGCGGCCAGTGGGACGACTTGCGACTGATAGCGCAGATCAAAGACCCGGAAGATGTGGAGGCGGTGCAGAAACTTCGCCGCTCGGACGAACCCGGCTTCGACGAGGCTTTCGTACTTCTTGTAGGCGTCCAGCGGCAGATTGAGGATCGCTGCCCGGTTCGGCACAACGGGGGGCAATTCCTTGGCTTGCTTGCCCTCTGCTTCAGCCTGCCGTCGGCGGTCGCGGTTGTGGAACAGCGAGACAGCCTGTGTCAGGCTCCGTCTTGAGCTGAGAACTCAGACGCAATGAAATCAGTTGCTTAAGTGCATCCATGATATTTGAGAATATCCATTTAATTTGATAA
>NZ_QNRK01000053.1 GCF_003315135.1 Roseiarcus fermentans | reverse complement strand
CTCTCATGGATGGCTCCGCTGCAGTTGGTTTCGACAACCCAACTTTGGCACACAAATGCCGCGAGGGGGCCATCCACCCCATCATCGCGAGGAGCCCGAAGGGCGACGCGGCGATCCAGGGGCAGTCTGCACCGCCGGCGCCGCAGCGCTGGACCGCGCAGGCGGCAGGCGTCGGCGTCCTGGACTCCTGGATCGCCACGTCGCTTCGCTCCTCGCGATGACGAAGGCCGCGCGCTGCGTCGCCACCGAAGCGCCTCACCCGCCGTCATCGCGGGGAGCCCGAAGGGCGACGCGGCGATCCGGCGCCCGCCGTCAGCTCTTGCGCGCCGCCACGAACTCGGCCGTCGCCTTCAGCGCGTCGCCCGCCTCGCCCAAGCGCGCCGCGTCAACGGCCGCCTTCGCCTCGGCGACGAGGTCCGCGAGCTTTCGCCGCGCTCCGTCGATGCCGAGCGCCGCGACCAGCGTGCCCTTGTGGCGTCCGGCGTCCTTGCCGGCGCGTTTGCCGAGCGTCGCCGTGTCGCCCTCGGCGTCGAGCAGGTCGTCGGCGATCTGGAACGCCGCGCCGATCACGGCGCCATAGGTCGACAGCGCCTCCGCGGCGGCTGCGCTCGCGCCGCCGAGGCGGGCGCCGGCCTCGACGCTGAAGCGCAGCAGCGCGCCGGTCTTCATCGCCTGGAGGAGCGCGATCGCGCCGGTCGAGAGCGGCGTCTCCGCGGTTTCGGCGGCGAGGTCGAGCGCCTGGCCGCCGACCATGCCGGCGGCGCCGGCGGCGCGGGCGAGGCTCGCGCACAGCGCGGCGCGGGTCTCCGCGTTCGAGTCCGTCGCCGGATCGGCCAAAATCTCGAAAGCCGCGGTCTGCAGCGCGTCGCCCGCCAAAATGGCGGTCGCCTCGTCGAAGGCCTTGTGGGCGGTCGGCCGGCCGCGTCGCAGGTCGTCGTCGTCCATCGCCGGCAGGTCGTCGTGAACCAGCGAATAGGCGTGCAGGCATTCGATCGCCGCGGCGGCGCGCACCGGCCCGGCGTCGCTTCGCCCGAGCGCGCGGGCGGTCTCGATCACCAGGAAGGCCCTGAGCCGCTTGCCGCCGCCGAGGGTGGCGTAACGCATCGCCTCGAGCAGGCGGCGGGGACGCGCGGGCTCGCCGGGCTTCGGCTCGAACGCCAGTTCGGAGTCGAGCGCCGCTTCGACCGCCGCGGCGGCGGCCGCGAGCCGCGCCTGAAACATTGCATTCATGGGGAGGACACGCCGTAGTCAGCGGGATTGAACACGCGCTTGGTCGAGCAGAATTCGCAGGTGACGCCGATCATGCCGTCGTCGCCGACCATGTGCGCGATCTCCTCGGGCGGAAAGCTGCGCAACATCGCGTCGACCCCCTCGGCGGAGCAGCGGCACTGGGCCGCCAGCCGCGTCGGCTCGAACACGCGCACGCCGCGCTCGTTGAACAGGCGGAACAGCAGCCGCTCGGCCGACAGCGTCGGATCGATCAGCTCATGGGCCTCGGTGGTCGAAGCCAAAGCCTTCGCTTCGGTCCAGGCGTCGTCCTCGTCGAGCCTGTGCGGCTCGGTTCCCTCGGGCGCGTCGCCGGGATGGAAGTCCGCCCGTCGGCCGGGACCGGCCGAGGGCAGGTGCTGGACGATCAGGCCGCCGGCGCGCCACGACCGCCCGGCGGCCGTGACCGTCTCGCCGACCGCGAGCCGCACCAGGGTGGGGATCTGTTCCGACCGCTCGAAATAGGAATGCGCCGCGGCCTCGAGCCCCAGCCCCTCGAGGGCGACGACGCCCTGATAGCGCGACAGGTCGCCGCCGGGATCGATGGTGAAGGCGAGGTGGCCGTGGCCGACGAGGTCGTCGCCGGACGCGGCGCGCGCCACCCGCGCCCGGTCGAACCGCGCCAGCGCCCGCACGTTCGAGGGCGCGTCGAAGTCGACGAGCAGCATCGACACCGGCCCGTCGCTCTTGGTCTGCAACTGGAACCGGCCCTCCTCCTTCAGCGTCGAGCCCAGGAGGATCGCCAGCGTCGCCGCCTCCGCCAGCAGCTTCGACACCGGCTCGGGATAGCCGTGGCGCTCGAGCACGGCGTGGATCGCGGGACCCAGCCGCACCAGCCGGCCGCGCGTGCTCAGACCCTCGACCGCGAACGGCAGCACGATGTCGTCGACGGCCTCGGCCGACACCGTCCGCACGGGCGCGCTCACGGCTCGACTCCGAGGCGCCGGGCGAGCGCGCCCTTCTGGGCATGAAGACGGTTTTCGCTCACGGCTCGACTCCGAGGCGCCAGGCGAGCACGCCCTTCCGGGCATGAAGACGGTTTTCGCTCACGGCTCGACTCCCAGGCGCCAGGCGAGCACGCCGTTCCGCGTATGACGGCGATTTTCGCTCACGGCTCGACTCCGAGGCGCCACGCGAGCACGCCCTTC
Source organism: Roseiarcus fermentans (assembly GCF_003315135.1). Taxonomy (GTDB): domain Bacteria; phylum Pseudomonadota; class Alphaproteobacteria; order Rhizobiales; family Beijerinckiaceae; genus Roseiarcus; species Roseiarcus fermentans. Next base: position 36,251 of record NZ_QNRK01000053.1, on the reverse strand, counting down.
CGCGTATGAGGGCGATTTCGCTCACGGCTCGACTCCGAGGCGCCAGGCGAGCGCGCCCTTCTGGGCGTGGAGACGGTTTTCGCTCACGGCTCGACTCCGAGGCGCCAGGCGAGCGCGCCCTTCTGGGCGTGGAGACGGTTTTCGCTCACGGCTCGACTCCGAGGCACCAGGCGAGCACGCCCTTCTGGGCGTGGAGACGGTTCTCCGCCTCGTCCCACACAGCCGAGCGCGGACCGTCGATCACCTCGTCGGTCACTTCCTCGCCGCGATGGGCGGGCAGGCAGTGCATGAAGATGGCGTCGGGCGCCGCGCCGGCCATCAGGCCGGCGTTGACCTGATAGGGCGCGAGCAGGTTGTGCCGCCGCCCCTCGTCCTCGTCGCCCATCGACACCCAGCAGTCCGAGATGACCGCCGCGGCGTCGGCGACCGCGGCCTGCGGATCGTCGCCGAGCCTGATCCGGGCGCCGGCGACCCTCGCCGCAGCGAGCCGTTCGGCCGGCGGCTGCAAGTCGGGCGGGCAGGCGATGTCGAGGGTGAAGTCGAAGCGCGCGGAGGCGTCGATCCAGGACGACAGGACGTTGTTGTAATCGCCGCTCCAGGCCACCTTGCGGCCGCGAATCGGACCCCGCCATTCCTCGAAGGTGAGGATGTCGGCCATCACCTGGCAGGGATGCGACTGCTTGGTCAGGCCGTTGATCACCGGCACGGTGGCGTGCGCCGCCATCTCCAGCATCTCGTCCTGGCTCAGGATGCGGGCGACGATCGCCTCGACATAGCGCGACAGGACGCGCGCGGTGTCGGCGATGGTTTCGCCGCGGCCGAGCTGCATTTCTGCGCCGGTCAGCATGATCGTCTCGCCGCCGAGCTCGCGCATGCCGACGTCGAAAGACACCCGGGTGCGGGTCGACGGGCGGTCGAAGATCATCGCCAGCGTCTTGCCCGCCAGCGGCCGCCACTCCTGCACCGCGCCCTTCCTGCGGGCGCGCTTGATCCGTTCGGACGTGTCGAGGATGCGGCGGAGCTCTCCGGCGGAAAGGTCGAGGAGGCCGAGGAAATGCCGCGGCGCGGCTTGCACGGCTGCGTTCATGTCATTCGACCGCGACGGCCGGTCGCCGCTCCAGCGCGGCGCAGGCGGCGCCGAGCCGCCGCACCCCCTCCGCGATCTCCTCCTCGTTCACCACGAGCGGCGGAATGATCCGGACGACGTTGTCGCCGGCGGGAATGACGAGCAGCTTCTGCGCGAGCGCGGCGGCGGCGAAGTCGCCGGGCGGGACATGCAGCTTCAGGCCGACCATCAGCCCCTCGCCACGCACCTCGTCGACGATCCCGGGATGGCGGTCCTTCAGTTCGGCGAGGCGCTGCCTGAGCAGCAGGCCGAGACCGGCGACGCGATCGAGGAAGCCGGGGGCCAGTACGATGTCGAGCGTCGCATTGCCGATCGCCATGGCGAGCGCGTTGCCGCCGAAGGTCGTGCCGTGGACGCCGGCGGTGAGGCCGCGCGCGGCGTCGGCGGTGGCGAGGCAGGCCGACATCGGGAAGCCGCCGCCGAGGCCCTTGGCGGAGGTGAGAATGTCGGGCTGGACGCCCGAGTGCTCGTAGGCGAAGAACCGCCCGGTGCGGCCGACGCCGGTCTGCACCTCGTCGAAGATCAGGAGCAGCCCGCGCCGGTCGCAGAGGGCGCGCAAGCCGCGCAGGAAGGCGGGCGCGATGACGCGCACGCCGCCCTCGCCCTGGATCGGCTCGATCATGATCGCGGCCGTCTCGGGGCCGACGGCGGCCTCGACCGCCTCGAGGTCGCCGGCCGGGATCTGGTCGAACCCCTCGACCTTGGGCCCGAAGCCCTCGAGATACTTCTTCTGCCCGCCGGCCGCGATGGTGGCCAGCGTGCGGCCGTGGAAGGCGCCCTCGAAGGTCAGCACGCGATAGCGCTCGGGATGGCCGTCGATCCACTGGCGCCGGCGCGCCATCTTGATCGCCGCCTCGTTGGCCTCTGCGCCGGAATTGGTGAAGAACACCAGATCGGCGAAGGTCGCGTCGGCGAGACGGCGGGCGAAGCGCTCGCCCTCCGGCGTCTGGTAGAGGTTGGAGACGTGCCAAAGTTTCGAGCCCTGACGGATCAGCGTCTCGACCATGTGCGGATGGGCGTGCCCGACCGACGTGACCGCAATGCCGGCGCCGAAGTCGAGATAGCGCTCGCCGGCGGTCGAAACGAGCCAGCATCCCTCGCCGCGATCGAAGGCGACGTTCGCGCGGGCGTAGGTCGGAACGATCGCAGAGGGCGCCTGAACGGAATCCACGTCAAGAACTCCTTGAATCCTTATTCGCAGTTTGCAGCGGCCGGGGGAACGCAAAATAAAAACGCCGCCCCGCTGGGGCGGCCGCCGAAACCGCGGCGAATATAGCGGAAACGTCCGGATTTGGTCAATTGACCCGCGTTGGAAACCACCGGCCGGAGTGCGCTTCCGGCGCCGCCGCGCGGGTCCGGCTAAAGCGTTGAGCCGACTCGGGCAATCGCTCGCGCCGCGTTCGATCGCGCCGGCCCCCGCCACGAGACCTGTTGAAAAGCCGGGCCTTTCGCGCGCTCCGACTCTTGCGCCCGATTCAACGAGTAGTGTAGCGTTCTCCTCGATGGCCACGAGATGTCGTGGCGACGGTTTCATAGAGCGTGATGGTTCGCGTTTCGCCCGGCGAGGCTGCTCGCCGGCGCCAGCGCCGGATTCCGCAACGCGTCGCGCTTTGACGCAGGCACGAGACCAACGAGGCGACAATGTCTTGGACGGACGAACGAGTGGAGCAGCTGCGGCTGGCGTGGATGGAAGGCAAGAGCGCCAGCCAGATCGCCAACCTCCTCGGTCACGGGCTCACTCGAAACGCGGTGATCGGCAAGGTGCACCGACTGGGCCTCGCCGGGCGGATCAAGGCCCCGAACGCGGCCGCGGGGCAATCGCGCGCGGTCGCGGCGCCGCAGGAGGCGCGCGCGGTCGCCCAGTCTCGTCCCGCGGCCGCCGCGCCGGTGCCGGCGGCGCGGATGGTGCGCGGCGCGACCGCGCTCGCCATTCAGCCTCAGTCTCAGACGCTGACCGAGACGCAGCCGGAGGAGATCGAGAGGGTCGTGCTGCCGATGTCGGCGCGCGTCACCATCGTCGAACTGCGGGAGTCGATGTGCCGCTGGCCGCTCGGCGATCCGACCAGCTCGGACTTCCGCTATTGCGGCTCGCCGACCCACGCCGGGCCCTACTGCTCGCACCACGGCGGCCTCGCCTATCAGCCGACCGACGCGCGCCGACGCGACCGCGACCGCCGCCTCGCGCTGCGCTGACGGGGGGAGTCCGAAGGAACCGGCCGGAGCGCGAGCCCGCGCGGGGGCGGGGTCGCCCGACCTTCGGACACGATTGATTTCCCCGCCGCGCCGAACCGACAGGCATGGCCCGCCGCTCCTCGTTGATCCCCCCGCGAGCGGCGGCGGACCGCGACGCTTCGGCGACAATCGAGTCGAACGCCCGCCGCCTCATGCGCCGGGAAGGCGCACGGTCGAAACGTATCCGGACGGATAGATCACCCGCACCTGGGCGACGTGGGCCGGCGGCGCCGTCAGCAACGGGAAACCGGCGCTCCTCGCGTCGGCCTGAAGCTCGCGGACGACCTTGTCCGAACGGTCGAGAAATTGCACCCGGTACTGCATCGTTCGCCCCATCGAGAGAGGAAGCGGGCTCCCCGGCCCGCTGAGCCACCATGGACCCGGGAGCGCGGTTGCGCTGTGAGCCGGATCACCGCGCGCGATGTTCGCCGCTGCGGCGAGCGGCGCGGCTTGCGGCGCGACCGCCTTTCGGGCCAGCCTGTCCGGCCAAGGAGCCCTCTCGATGAAGCCGATCCTGCGCGCCCGCCTCGCCGCAGCCGACGCGCAGGGCGTCGTGCTCGACTGCGGCGACGGCGCGGCGATGCGGATCGTCGCGCTTCGGGACGACCTCGTGCGGGTGACCCTGTTGCGCGGCGGAACCCTTCGCCAGACGCGCACCTGGTCCGTCCCCGCCCATGGCGAGGCCGACACCGACTGGGCCGGCCGCGACCGGCTCGACGATTCTTCGTGGCCGGCCGTCGCGACGGACATCGCGGCGTCGCCGGCGCAGGTCACGCTCGCCACGCGCGCGCTCAGCCTCACCGTCACGCTGGACCCCTTGCGGCTGGACTGGGCGCTGCCCGACAGGACGGTGTTTGCGAGCGACCGCGAGACCCAGCCCTACTGGCTCGGGCAAGGGACCCATGCCTTCAAACACGCAATGGCCCGCGCCGAGGGCGACCGGCACTACGGCCTCGGCGACAAGACCGGGCCGCTCGACCTCACCGGCCGGCGGTTGCGCTGCGCCATGCGCGATGCGCTCGGCTACGACCCCGAGCGCGGCGATCCGCTGTACAAGGCCTGGCCGTTCCTGATCGTGCGCGACGGGCCAAGCGGCGTCGCGCACGGCCTGTTCTATGACAATGGCGCCGAGGGCGCGTTCGACCTCGGCTGCGAACACGACAATTACTTCGGCCGCTATCGAACCTACGAGGCCGAGGACGGCGACCTCGACCTCTATCTGATCCTCGGTCCCCGTCTCGCCGACGTCACGCGTAAATTCGTCGCGCTGACCGGCCGGACCGCCCTGCCGCCGCGCTGGTCGCTCGGCTTCGCCCAGACCGCGATGGCGCTCGCCGACGCGCCCGACGCCCAGGCGCGAATCGAGGGCGTGATCGACGCGGCCAGGGCGCACGACATCCCCGTCTCCGCCTTTCATTTCGGCTCGGGATACACCTCGATCGGCGGGAAGCGCTACGTCTTCACCTGGAACCGCGCCAAATTCCCGGCGCCGGAGGCGCTGATCCGCGCCTTCCACACCGCGGGCATGAAGGTCGTCGCCAACGTCAAGCCCTGTCTGCTCGACGACCATCCCCGCTACGACGAGGTCGCCGGGCTCGGCGCCTTCGTCGCCGGCGCCGACGGCGCGCCGCTCCGGTCGCGGTTCTGGGACGGCGAGGGCGCCCACGTCGACTTCACCAGCCCGGCCGGCGTCGCATGGTGGAAGGAATCCTTCACCCGCGAGGTCCTCGACGTCGGCGTCGACGCGGGGTGGAACGACAACAACGAATACGGCCTGTTCGACGACGAGGCGACCGCCGCCGGCTTCGGCCAGCCGACGCCGCTGGCGCTGCTGCGCCCGGTCGAGGCGTTGCTGATGACGCGCGCGACCCGCGAGGCCCAGGTGGCGGCGAAGCCGGGCGTTCGTCCGTTCACCGTCTCGCGCGCCGGCGGGCCGGGCCTGCAGCGCTACGCCCAGAGCTGGAGCGGCGACAACACGACGAGCTGGCGGTCGCTGAAGTGGAATTTCCGCGCCGGGCTCGGCATGGCGCTCTCGGGCCTCTACAACATCGGCCACGATATCGGCGGCTTCGCCGGTCCGCCGCCCGACCCGGAGCTGCTGATCCGCTGGACGCAGGCCGGGGTCCTGCATCCGCGCTTTCTCATGAACAGCTGGAAGGCCGACGGCGTCGTCACCTCGCCGTGGCTGCACCCCGAGGCGCTGCCGGCCATTCGCGCCGCCTTGCGGCTGAGATTGCGGCTGATGCCTTATCTCTACAGCGCCATGGTTTCCGCGCACGAGGCGCACGTCCCCGTGCTGGCGCCGACCTTCTTCGCCTTCGAGGACGACCCCGAGACCTTTGCCGACGCGGACGCCGCGATGTTCGGCCCGTGCCTGCTGGCCGCGCCGGCGTTGCGCCAGGGCGCGCGCGCGGTCGAGGTCTATCTGCCGGCGGGGCCGGAGAGTTTTCGCGATGTCTGGACCGGGCGGGTCTATGCGGCCGGCCGGCGCGCGACGATCCCGGCGCCGCTCGACCGGCTGCCGCTGCTCGCGCCGGCCGGGGCGATCGTCGCCGTGACCGACAGCGGCGACGATTACGCCCGCCTGCACGACGAACCGTCGCGGGCGCTGCTGGTCTTTCCGGGCGGCGGGGAGGGTTCGTCGCGCGCCGTTCTCGTCGAGGACGACGGCCTCTCGCTCGCCGGCCCCTCGACCCGCGTCGCCGTCGCGCTCGGCTGGACGGCGAAGACCGTGCGCGTCGAGGTGTCGGCGAACGGCGACTATCGCCTGCCCTGTTCGCAGATGCGGGTGATCCTGCCGGAAGACGATCGGCGACGCGTGGAATTGCGCGGGGTGGACGGGATCGGGCTGCGGATCTAACGGTTGCAGCCCGGCTATTGGGCGCACTCGCCTCGGCGATCCGGGCCCGATCGCCCGGCCTGCGTGACGAACGCGCGCGCCGCGGCAACGGGGCAGTTGATTTTGGACGGATTTTGGCGCCTAACCCGCTGAAATCGCCGCAAGGCGCCGAAACTGCGATCCGCGAGCCAGGCCCGGTCGGCCTGGGCGGAGCCTCGTTTGGCGCCGCAAGTCCTTGACAAAGCGAGGAACCGACTCGGGATAGGCGCGCCCGCCGCATGGCGGCCGCGCCGGCCGGAGCCGGATCTGTCGCAGCGCCGAGGGACAGGAATCGCCGGGAGCCTAGGGGCCGCATGAAGCGTCACATTCTCACCCTGTCCTGCCCCAACAAGCCGGGGATCGTCGCCAAAGTCTCGGCCGTGCTGTTCGACGGCGGCTTCAACATTCTCGACGCGCAGCAGTTCGACGACACGCTCACCGGAACCTTTTTCATGCGCGTCGTGTTCAACCCGGCCGACGGCGACGGCGACGTCGCGGGCCTGCGCACGGCCTTCGGCGAGCTCGCCGAGGCGTTCCACATGATCTGGTCGATGCGTCTGGCCGCCCACCGCAAGCGCGTGGCGCTGATGGTGTCGAAGTTCGACCATTGCCTCGCCGACCTTCTCTACCGCTGGCGCGCGGGAGAATTGCCGATGGAGCCGGTCGCGATCCTCGCCAACTATCCGCGCGAGACCTACGCTCACATCGATCTCGACGACATCCCGTTTCACTACCTGCCGGTCACCCGGGAGACCAAGATGGAGCAGGAGCACGACGCGTGGGAGATCCTCAAGGCGTCGAAGGCCGACGTCGTCGTGCTGGCGCGCTACATGCAGATCCTGTCCGACGGCTTCGCCGCCAAGCTCAAGGGGCGCTGCATCAACATCCACCATTCGTTCCTGCCCGGCTTCAAGGGCGCCAAGCCCTACCATCAGGCGCACGAGCGCGGCGTGAAGCTGATCGGCGCGACGGCGCATTTCGTCACCGCCGACCTCGACGAGGGCCCGATCATCGAGCAGGATGTGGAACGGATCAGCCACCGCGACACCCCCGACGTGCTCGTGCGCAAGGGCCGCGACATCGAACGGCGCGTGCTCGCCCGGGCGCTGGGCCACGTTCTCGAGGACCGCGTCCTGGTCAACCACGGCAAGACGGTCGTCTTCCCCGACTGAGGGCGCCGGAGGGTTTCATCCGCCGCCGGTCCGACCCGGATTCGGCGTCCAGCAACGGGACTTCAAGATGAGCGACGTCGCATTCCTCGGCCTCGGCGTGATGGGCTTTCCCATGGCGGGCCACCTCGTCAAGGCCGGCCACGACACGGTCGTGTTCAACCGCACCTCCGCCCGCGCCGCCCGCTGGGTCGAGACGTTCGGCGGGTCGAGCGCGCCGACCCCGCGCGAGGCCGCCCGCGACCGCGCGCTCGTGTTCGCCTGCGTCGGCAACGACGACGATTTGAGGTCGGTCTGCCTCGGCGAGGACGGCGCGTTCGCCGGGATGCGCGCTGGCGCCGTGTTCGTCGACCACACGACGGCCTCTGCGACCGTCGCCCGGGAACTCGCGGCGATCGCGAAAGCCCATGGGCTCGGTTTCGTCGACGCCCCGGTCTCGGGCGGGCAAGCCGGGGCGGAAAACGGCAAGCTGACGGTCATGTGCGGCGGCGAGCCCGACGCCTTCGCCCTGGCCGAGCCGGCGATCGCCGCCTATGCGCGCGCCTGCCGGCTCATGGGTCCGGTCGGGGCCGGGCAATTGACCAAGATGGTCAACCAGATCTGCATCGCCGGCCTCGTGCAGGCGGTCTCGGAAGGGATCCGCTTCGCCGAGGCCGCCGGTCTCGACCCGACGATGGTCGTGGACGTGATCTCCAAGGGCGCGGCCCAGTCGTGGCAGATGGACAACCGCCACGCGACGATGATCGCCCGGCAATTCGACTTCGGCTTCGCGGTCGACTGGATGCGCAAGGACCTCGCGATTTGCCTCGACGAAGCGCGGCGGAACGGCGCGCCGCTCCCGGTGACGGCGCTCGTCGACCAGTTCTACAGCGACATCCAGGCGCACGGCGGCGGCCGCCTGGACACGTCGAGCCTCATCTCGAGGCTCGACGTGTGACGGATCGGCCGCCGCGCCGGCGCGGGAAGAGCCGCTCCTGCGCCCGGCCGCGGGCCGCCTCGACGGCGAAAGGCGCGCCAGACATGCAATGTCCATGGCCGCAGGGCCGAAATGCCGCGGATCGGCGCTGCCTCCACTATTGGCAGCGGCTCGCCGGTCGGCTAAGGAGTGCGGCGCTCGAACCTTCGCGAGCCGAGGTCCCAGTCCCAATTCTTGACGTCAGGCGCGGAGCCATATGGTGATTGACGGAGGCTCGATGTCCGTCGAAGAACGGGCGTCTCCCGAGCATACCCTGTCGGCATGGGATTTTTCCAGCCTTCACGGGTTCCAGTTCGTCGGCGCGAAGGACGGACCCGTGGAAGGGGAAGCGTCCGACGACGAGCAGCGCCGAACGGCGCTGGCCATCGAACTCGACGCGAGGGCGGCCCGGTTCCACCAGGCGGTCGATTCCTCGATCGTGCTCGCCAGCGACGGCGCGATCCGCTGGCTCGGCGACCCGATCGCCAGACTCGCCGCCGGCGACGACCTTCTCGCGCCGCGCACGATTTTGCTCGCCGACCCGGCGATGTCCGTCGACGCGCAGGCGATCGTCGCCGCCCGACTCGACCTCTGGCTCGCTGCGACTGTCCAGCGCCTGCTCGGGCCGCTGTTTTCACTGCGGTCCATGCAGGAAGGCTCCGGGCCGCTGCAGGATCTGGCCGCCAGGATCGCCAACGCGCTGGGCGTGCTGGAGCGGGAGCCGGTTCGGGGCATGGTCCGAGGCCTGGATCAGCCGTCCAGAGCTGTGCTGCGCAAGCACGGCGTCCGGTTCGGCTCCTATTATCTTTATGTTCCCTCCACCCTTCGACCGGCCGCGCGCGCGCTGGCGCTGCAACTCTGGTGCCTCGCGAAGGGAGGCGAGGATTTCAACGCCGCGGCCCAGGGGCTGATCCCGATGGCTTCGTCCGGCCGGACCTCTGCGCCTCCGGACGCCCGCGTCAGCGGCGAGGCCTACCGCGTCGGCGGCTTCCGGTCCTGTGGCGACCGAGTCGTGCGCGTCGACATCGTCGAACGCCTGGCGGACATGATCCGGGCCGGGTCGGTCCTGCGCGTCGTCGGATCGGACGCCGGGCCGGCGGCGTTTCAGGTCACGAGTCAGATGACCTCGCTGACCGGCTGTTCCGGGGAGAGCTTCGCCTCGATCCTGAAGGCGTTGGGATTCGAGAGCCTTGACGTCCCGCGCAGCGGGATCGTGTGGCCGGCGGCCGCGGCTCCGGCTGCGGCGGTCGAGGCGGCGGCCGCTGCGGAGCCGAGTTCGGCCCCGGAGGTCGCGAGCGACGGCGCCGATCCGGCCGAGACCGGGCTCGCGCCGACGGACGAAGCGATCACGGGTCTGGCCGACGAGGCCGGATCTGCGACGGACGGCGGCGACGCCGCGTCCGCGGAGGACCCGCCCGCGGCTCCGCCCGACCTCCGGTCCGCCGCCGAGGATTCGAGCACGGCCGAACCCGGCGACGAAGCCGCCCCGGATCCGGCCGAAGACTCCGGCGACGCCCCCGAGACTGCGGCCGATGCATCCGCCGCCGAGGACGTCCCGACAACCGATCCGGGACACGACGACGACATCCCGCCGCCGGCCGACGGGCCTGCGGATGACCCCCCCGAGCCGGCGAACTTGGCGTCCGAACCGGCTGCGGAGGCGGCGACCAATGCGGTCGCCGAACCGGCTCCGCCGGCGACTGGAGACGACACGGTCACCATCTGGCGATTCGTGCGTCTGCCGACGCCCGGTCATCAGAGGCGTCCTCGCTCGTTCCGGCGCAAGTCGCCTGCTCCCGGCGAGCGTCCCGCCGGCGAACGTCGTTTTCAACCCCAACCGCCGGACTCCACCGCGCCCCCGCCGGAAGCGGCCCCTGCAGCCGACCGGTCCGCCGAGGCCGCCAACCCGAGGGAAAAGCGTCCGGCGCGGTTCGAGAAACCGTTTCACGGCAAGCGGAGGCCTTGGGAGGCGGAGAAGACTCAACGGCCCGCGCAGGACAAGCGCGAGGGCCGATCGGGACCGGAGGGCCGCCCCGGAGGGGACAGGAAAGCCGCGATCGATCCGATGTCCCCGTTTGCGAAGCTGATGGAATTGCGCTCGATCCTCGAAGCGGAGAGCAAGAAGCGGAAGTGACGGGTTCCGTGCGCCTTCGCTTCGTCCCCGCTTCAACAGGTGAACTCCGGACGAAACGAGACACAAGACGAGGCTTGGATCAATGACGTATGTTGTCGTCGAAAACTGCATCAAGTGCAAGTATATGGACTGTGTCGAGGTGTGCCCGGTAGATTGTTTCTACGAAGGCGCGAACATGCTCGTGATACATCCCGACGAGTGCATCGACTGCGGCGTGTGCGAGCCCGAATGCCCGGCGGAAGCGATCAAGCCGGATACCGAGCCGGGTCTTGCCCAGTGGCTGACCCTGAATGCCGAATATTCACAAGTCTGGCCGAACGTGACGGTGAAGAGAGACTCCGAGACGGACGCCAAGGAGTTCGACGGAAAGCCTAACAAGTTTAACGATTTCTTTTCTTCGGAGCCCGGCCAGGGCGACTGACGGGCTCTTCCAGAAGCCAGCGCGGACGCCTCGATGCCGGGGCGTTCTGACGTGTTGCAAGTGTTATTACTCAGCCTTTGAAATTTCGATGGAATTGTGCTAAACACCATCCGCCTTACGGAATGGTGTGTTTGGCGCGGACCTTTCGGCGCTCTTGGCGCCGTCAGGGAACGGTGTTGCTGTTTTAAGAGACGGAAGCGGCGCGACGTTCCGGCGCGAGGCATGGCCGTGGGTGGAGTGTTGGACGATGGCGGCGCGTAGGAAGTCCACGAAAGTCGGCCATTCTCAACGCGAAGAAGCAGGATCAGTTCCCTCCCAGACACGATCGAGCCCAAGGAGCGGCGCGGCGCGAACGCGAAAGACGATGAGCAAATCGGCGGCGCGCGAGGCGACCGACGCGAGGCGTGCGACCGGCGAACGGTCTGCGCTCCCGAATGACGAAGATGCCGCCATGGCCGAGCGGCGCGAGGAAACTCATCAGGGCAAGCCAACCCCGGAAGGTGGAGCGAGGACGACATTGGACCGCGAAATGACAGTGCTTGCCGTCGAAGGACAATCGGACGGAATCGTGGACGCGAGTTTGCAGACGAAGAGCCCACAGAAGACGAGGTCACAGGCCCCGAGCCAGGAGTCCCCATTGAAGGTTGAGAAGACTGATCCCGCGCCGGTCCCGGGGACGAAAGCGACTGAAACCAGCGGAGCCGCGGGCTCGGCTTCTCCCGCCAGGGCCGCTTCATCGGCGAGCAAGCCGAAGCCGGCTGCAAAGGAGGAAGCTCCGGCCGCCTCGAAGTCCGCCAAGGTCTCCGGGCAGCGGCAAGGCTTCAAGCTGAACGAGTTTGTGGTCTACCCGGCCCACGGCGTCGGCCAGATCGTGGCGATCGAGGAGCAGGAGGTCGCCGGCTTCAGGCTGGAGTTGTTCGTCATCAGCTTCTCCAAAGACAAGATGACGTTGCGCGTGCCGACCTCGAAGGTCGCGGGCGTCGGCATGCGAAAGATCTCGGACCCCGACACCGCGAAGCGGTCGCTGGACATTCTCGGCGGTCGCGCCCGCGTCAAGCGCACCATGTGGTCGCGCCGCGCGCAGGAATACGAGACCAAGATCAATTCCGGCGACATCACCGCGATCGCCGAAGTGGTCAGGGATCTTTACCGTTCCGAGGCGCAGCCCGAGCAGTCGTACTCGGAGCGGCAGCTTTACGAGGCGGCTCTGGATCGCATGGTGCGGGAAATCGCCGCGGTTCAGAAGTCGAACGAGATCGACGCGTTGAAGGCGATCGAGGCGCAGCTTCAGAAGACCCATGCGCGGCAGGCGAAAGCCGCCTCGTCCGAGGCCGCCGATCCGGAAATCGAGGAGGCGGCCTGATCCGACGGTCGCCGCTGTGACAGACCAGGCCGGCGAGCGCGTGCGCTCGCCGGCCTTTTTCGTCCGTCAACCCGCCTCCGCTCCGACGAGCGCCGCGATCCGCCGCAGCGCCAGCGCATAGCCCTGCGTTCCGCACCCGACGATGACGCCGGAGGCGACCGCCGATACGTAGGATCGATGGCGGAATTCCTCGCGCTTGTGCACGTTCGAAATGTGGACCTCGATGATCGGACCCTCGAAGGCGTGGAGCGCGTCGAGGATCGCGACCGAGGTGTGGGTGAACGCGGCCGGATTGATGACGACGCCGGCCACGCGACCGCGCGCCTCGTGAATCCAGTCGATGATTTCATATTCGCGGTTGCTCTGGCGGAACTCGATCTCGAGCCCGAGTTCGCCGGCGAGGCGACGGCAGTCCGCCTCGACGTCGGCCAGCGTCTCGCGGCCGTAGATCTCCGGCTGCCGCTTGCCGAGCAGGTTCAGGTTCGGCCCGTTCAGGACGAGGACAATGCGGCTCACGTCTTCCCTCTCATCCGTCATGCGCGACAATCCCGATCCGCTGGCGACCCGGTCGCCGTCCGGCCCCGGGATTGCGCCGTCCGACGTCGCTGCCGCTTCCACGCCGATGTCGGCCTCCGCCACCCTGAGGCGAACGCGTTCCGATCGCGCGGCGCCGACGCGCGCGTCGGACATGCGGCGATCGCCACGACGGTGAGCGTGACTTTGATGGTCGCCTCCCTCATCCGTGCCACGCCGCGACCGTCTTCAGGGCCGAGAAGCCGTAGAGCGCCTCGAAACCCTTCTCGCGCCCGTGACCGGATCTGCCGACGCCGCCGAACGGCAATTCGACGCCGCCTCCGGCGCCGTAGTTGTTGAGGAACACCTGCCCGGCGCGCAGCGCTTTCGCGAGCCGCATCTGTCGCCCGCCGTCGGTCGTCCACACGCCCGCGACCAGCCCGTAGCCGGTTCCGTTGGCGATCGCCACGGCATCGGCTTCGTCGTCGAACGGAATGACGACCTGGACGGGCCCGAAAATCTCTTCCTGCGCGAGGCGATGGTCGCGCGCCGCGCCGGCGAACAGGGTGGGCGCGAGATAGTGCCCGCCGGCCGGCGCGTCCGCGACGATCCTTCCCTTGGCGACGGTCGTCAGGTCCGCCCCAGCCGCGACAAAGCCTTCGACGATCTCCTTTTGCCGCGCCGAGATCAGCGGCCCGACGTCGAGATCGGCGTCGGCCGGCCCGACCTGCAACGCCCGGTAGCGCTCCGCCATCCGTTCGACGACCTCGTCGTAGCGCCGGCGCTCCACCAGAATGCGCGAGGCGGCCGAGCAGGTCTGGCCCGCGTTCTGGATTCCGGCGTTGACGAGAAACGGCAGGGCGCGCTCGAGATCGGCGTCGGCGAACACGAGCTGGGGCGACTTGCCGCCGAGTTCCAGCGTCACCGGCGCGACATGCCGGGCCGCGGACGCCTGGACCAGCGCCCCGACCGTCACGGAGCCGGTGAACGACACGTGACGCACGCCGGGGTGCGCCGCGACCGCCGCGCCGGCCTCCTCGCCGAGGCCCGGAACGACGTTGAGGGCGCCGGCCGGAAACCCGGCCTCGCGGGCGAGGTCGGCGAGCGCGAGCGAGGTCAGGCAGGCTTCTTCCGCCGGCTTCATCACGCAGGCGTTGCCCATCGCCAGCGCCGCGCCGATGGTGCGCCCGGCGATCTGCATCGGATAGTTCCACGGCACGATGTGGCCGGTGACCCCGTGCGGTTCGCGCAGCGTGTAGACCGTATAGCCGCCGAGGTAGGGGATCGTCTCGCCCATCACCTTGTCGGCCGCGCCGGCGTAGAACTCCATGTAGCGCGCCATCGCCAGCGCGTCGGCGCGCCCCTGTTTCAGGGGCTTGCCGACATCGAGCGCCTCGATGCGGGCGAGCGTCTCGACGCGCGCCTTCACGAGCCCGCTCAGCGTCATCAGAAGGCGGCCGCGCTCGGTCGCGGTCAGCCGCCCCCACTCGCCGGCCAGCGCCCGCTCCGCCGCCTCGACCGCAACGTCGACGTCCTCGGCCCCGCCGCGCGCGATCGCGCCGATCGTCGCGCCGCGCGACGGGTCCTCGAGCGGCAGGGTTTCGGGCGACGCCGGCGGAACCCACGCGCCGCCGATGAAACAGCGGTCGACCGGATACCAGGCAAGCTCTGACAGCGCGCTCACTCCGACCATCCTTTCCGTCGCCGAACGTCCGGGCGCTACAATCCGGCGGCCCGAGCGGACGTCTATGAAGCACGAAACGGCGTCCCTTGGCGACCCGCGACGCCGCACGCCGCATCTCGGGGCGCCCGCTCCCGGTCAGCTCAGCCGCAGGCTCCGCGCGGCGACGGTCTCATAGGGGAATGCGACGCGATCGCGTCCCGAGAGGTCTGGCGCCGCGGCGATCAGACCGCGAACCGCATCCTCCACCTTCGCCCGCTCCGCGGCGTCGAGGGCCGCGATGAAGCTCACCGACAGCACGCGGTCGACGATCACGCGCTCGGGCGGGCCTTCATGCGCATGGGCGAAACGCCGCTCGTCGAGGGCGGAAAAGCCGGGCGCGGGAAAGGCGTTTCGCCACGCGCCGCTCTCGTGGCGGGGCGCGTCGCTCTCGTAGGGGCGCATGATCTCGTCCAGCGCCGCGACCCAGCCGACGCGCAGGTCGCGAACGTTCCACACAAGGCCCAGCGCCCCGCCGACCTTCAGGACCCGGCGGATCTCGGCGAGCGCCGCTGGGGTCGCGAACCAGTGGAACGACTGGGCGCAGACGACGGCGTCGACGCTCGCGTCCGCCGCGGGGATCGCCTCGGCGCGGCCTTCGGCGATGTCGATGTCCGGGTTGGCGCGTCGGAACTCGGCGCGCATCGCCGCGACCGGTTCGACCGCCGTCACCCGCGCTCCCGTCGCGACGAGGCGGGGCGTGAACTTGCCCGTGCCGGCGCCGAGGTCGAGCGCCGTCTTGCCCGGCCCGAGGCCGAGCGCGTCGCTCAGCCAGCCGTCGAGAGCGCCCGGATAGCCGGGCCGGCCGGCCGCGTAGGCCGGCGCGCCCGCCTCGAAGCCTTCGGCCGCGGAACGATGCAATGTCGCCATGACGTGTCCTCGCGCAGGTCCTTTGACCATCCTGGGCGCGGCGGCGCGCCGCCGCAACGGGCCGCGCGCGCGACCGCGGCGGATCACTCGTCGAGGACCTCCCGCAGTTTGTCGGCGAGTTCGTCAGCGGTGTAGGGTTTTTTGAGCCAGGCGCCCTTTTTCCGGCCGAGCCGCGCGACCGACGGTTCGGCGTAGCCGGAAGTGAACAGGATCTTGAGGCCCGGCTTCGCCGCCAGCGCCGCCTCCGCGAGTTCGAGGCCGGTCATCCCGCCCGGCATCACCATGTCGGTGAAGACGAGCGCCGTATCCGGAAGCGCTTCGAGTTGCGCGAGCGCGGCGGCCCCGTTCTCCGCCTCGTAGACCGAATAGCCCAGGCCCCTCAATCGCCGGCCGAGCACCCGGCGCAGGCGGGCGTCGTCCTCGACGAGAAGGATGGTCTCCGTTCCCTTCCGGAGTTCTGGACCTTCCGCCTCCGTCGCCATCGTCGCCTCCGCTCCGCCATCGTCAGCAATCGGCAGATAAATCCGTACGCACGTGCCGCGCCCCGGCTCGCTGTAGAGCTGGATGTGACCGCCGGATTGCTTGACGAACCCGTAAACCATGCTCAGTCCGAGTCCGACGCCGTCGCCGACCGGCTTGGTGGTGAAGTACGGCTCGAAGGCGCGCCGCCGAACCTCCGGCGCCATGCCCACTCCGGTGTCGGAGACCGTGATCAGGCCATACCGACCCGGACGAACCTCCGGATACATCTGCGCATAGTCGGCGTCGAGACAAGCGGAGGAAACCTCGAGGATCAGCCGCCCGCCCTCCGGCATGGCGTCGCGGGCGTTGTCGGCGACGCTGAGCAGGGCGTTCTGCAACTGCGCGGGATCGACCAACGTCAGGGGCGAGGCCGCAGGCGTAACGATGTCGAGCGCGATCGCCGGGCCGATCGTCCGCCGCAGCAGATCGGCGCTCCCGCAAACGAGCGCGCCGAGGTCCGTCTCCCTCGGATCGAGCGGCTGGCGACGGCCGAACGCCAGCAGCTGCGCGGTGAGCCTGGCGCCGTCCTCCGCCGCGCCATGGGCCTCGTCCGCCAGTTCGCGCAGGTCCGCGTCCGCGAGTTGCGGAGCGAGCAGCTCCAGGTTGGCGAGGATCACCGTCAAAAGATTGTTGACGTCGTGAGCGACGCCGGCGGTGAGCCGTCCGACCACCTCCATCGTCTGCGCCTGTCGGGCCTCCTCGTCGATCTTCTGCCGGCTGGCGAGGTCGCGCAGAAAAGCGGTGAAGATCCTGCGTCCGTTCGCGCGCGCTTCGCCGATGGAAAGCTCGATCGGCAGCACCCCGCCGCCCCTGGCGACCGCCTGCGCGAAGCGGCTGTATCCGATCACGTGGGCGTCGCCGGTTCTCAGGTAGGTGGCGATGGAGCCGTCGTGCTGCGAGCGGAAAGGCTCCAGCATCAGCGTATTGACGCTGCGGCCGACGACTTCCTCCGAACTGTAGCCGAACAACGCCGTCGCCGCAGCGCTGAACGACGTGATGACGCCGCGCTCGTCGGCGACGATCATGGCGTCGGGCACCGTCGCGAGGATCGAGCGCAAATGCGCCTCGCGTTCGACGAGTTCCCTTTCCGCGACCTTGGTCGCCGTGATGTCGTGGGTGAAGATGACGACGCCGCCGACCTCGCCGTCCGGCGACCGCCACGGTCTAATTTCCCAGCGGAGCCACTGGATCGCGCCGTCGGCGCGTTCGAACGCCTCGCATTCGTTGGACAATGTTTCGCCGGCGAGCGCGCGGGCGTGGATTTCCTTCCACCGCTCGGGGATTTCGGGAAAGACCTCGTAGTGATTGCGTCCGATGACCGGCCCGTCGATCCTGTAGTCGCGGAGCCAGCGGCGGCTCGTGGCGAGGTAGCGCATGTCGCGGTCGAACATGGCGGCGGCGTCCGGCGCGTTTTCGATAAAGGAATCCAGGCGCCCGGTGAGGCTGAAGTCGTCACGCGTCATCCCACCGTGGCCTTGTCGCAAACCATATTGGCCTCACTCCGGGGGCGCCCGCGCGGCCACTCCCGCAATTCACGCGTACCAGTCAGGCGCCCGGCTAGTTGTCCCTCCGTAATCCGATATCACAGAGACCTCCGATGATTGACGTGATGGTAGGTCGTGCAGCGAGGAGTCTCAATAAAGGCAAATAGTTCCCGCGTGCGATGCATTGTCGCACCCGGAAACGTCATGGGTTAGAGCGATTCCCAGGCGGAGCGCGGGATTCGAGCGGCCGGCTTGAGCGGCTTTCCGAAGTCCTACTGCGCCGGCACGCCGAGTTTCACCAGCCGGTAGACGATCCCCTCGACCAGCGCCTGGAACGAGGCGTCGATGACGTTGCCCGAGACGCCGACCGTCGACCAGGTATCGCGGTCGCCGTCGCCGAACTCGATCAGCACCCGCGTCACCGCGTCCGTGCCGCCCTGGAACACGCGCACCCGATAGTCGCGCAACACCAGGTTCTCGATATGCTTCTGGTAGACGCCGAGGTCCTTGCGCAGCGCGAGGTCGAGCGCGTTGACCGGGCCGTTGCCCTCGGCGGCGGAGATGAAGCCGTCGTCGCCGATGCGGATCTTCACCACCGCCTGCGAGGCGGAATAGGTGACGCCGGGCGCGACGACCTTGCGCTCGACTCCGACGTGAAAACTCTCGACCTCGAAAAAGTCGGGCACGCCGCCGAGCGCCGCCCGCGCGAGCAGCTCGAACGAGGCGTCGGCCCCTTCGTAGGCGAAGCCCTGGGACTCGCGCTCCTTGACGGTTTCGAGGAGCCGGTTCAGGCGCGGATCGGCCGGATCGCACTCGACGCCGAGGCGGGCGAGCTCGGAGAGCAGGTTCGACCGCCCGGCCTGGTCGGAGACCAGAATCGCGCGCTTGTTGCCGACGCTGTCGGGGGTCACGTGCTCGTAGGTGCGCGGGTCCTTGGCGAGGGCGGAGGCGTGAATGCCGGCCTTGGTGGCGAAGGCGGACGCGCCGACGTAAGGCGCATGCCGGTTCGGCGAGCGGTTCAGCAGCTCGTCGAAGGCGCGCGACACGAGCGTGATCTCCTTCAGCGCCTCGGGCGTCACGCCGATCTCGAACGCCTTCGCGAACTCGTCTTTCAGCGCCAGCGTCGGGATCAGGGTCACGAGATTGGCGTTGCCGCAGCGTTCGCCGAGGCCGTTCAGCGTGCCCTGCACCTGGCGCGCGCCGGCGCGGATCGCCGCCAGCGAATTGGCGACCGCGTTGCCGGTGTCGTTGTGGGCGTGGATGGCGAGCCTGTCGCCGGGGATGACGCGCGCGACCTCGGCGACGATCCGCTCGATTTCGTGCGGCAGCGTGCCGCCGTTGGTGTCGCACATCACCGCCCAGCGGGCGCCCGACCGGATCGTCGTCGCAGCGCAGGCGAGCGCGTAGTCCGGGTTGGCCTTGTAGCCGTCGAAGAAGTGTTCGAGATCGACCATCGCCTCGCGGCCGGAGTCGATCGCCGCGCGCACGCTCTCGGCGATGCATTCGAGGTTCTCCTCGAGGGTGCAGCCGAGGGCGACGTGGACGTGGTAGTCCCACGACTTGGCGACATAGACGATGGCGTCGGTGTCGGAGGCGAGCAGGCCCGCCACGCCCGGATCGTTGCCGATCGAGCGGCCGGCGCGCTTGGTCATGCCGAAGGCGCAGAATTTCGCCCGCTTGGTCCGCTTCTTGGTGAAGAACTCGGTGTCGAGCGGATTGGCGCCGGGATAGCCGCCCTCGACGTAGTCGACGCCGAGCCGGTCCAGCATGAGCGCGATGTTCATCTTGTCGTCGAGCGAGAAGTCGACGCCGGTGGTGAGCGCGCCGTCGCGCAGCGTGGTGTCGAACAGGTAGAGGCGTTCGCGGGTCATCGTCTCGCTCTTGGTCAATGTCGGGTCGCGGACGAGGATTCGCCGAGCGCCTTGGTCATGGTGGTGTGGGCGAGCCACTGGTCTTCGAGCTGGACGAGGCTGCGGCGCTCGGCGGAAAAGCCGAGCCGGTCGAACAGCGGCTTCGAGACGTCGCTGGCCTCGGCGGTGAGCCGTTTCGCGCCGCGCCCCTCGGCCAGCCGGGCGATCGCGTCGACCAGCGCCGCGCCGACCCCCTGCCGGCCGGCGGCGGGATCGACGTACAGCATGTCGAGCTTCTCCGCGCCCTCGAGGCTCGCGAAGGCGACGACGAAGCCGTCGAGCGTCGCCACGATCGTGAGCTGGCCTGCGAGTTTGGCGCCGAAGGCGGCTTCGTCGTCGGCGCGCGCGGCCCAGGCGGCGCGCTGGTCGTCGCCGTAGTCGTCGGCCGCCGAGAACTCGACGGCGTCGCGAAAGATCGCGGCGCAGCGCGCGGCGTCGGAGGGGAGGTAGGGGCGGAAGGAAATCGCGCTCATCGCTTGAACTCCCAGGTCGTGCCGTTCTTGCTGTCCTTGATGACCACGCCAAGGCCGGCGAGCTCGTCGCGCAGCCGGTCCGATTCCGCCCAGTTTTTTGCTGCGCGCGCGGCGGCGCGGGCGGCGAGGATGGCCTCGATCTCGGGAACGTTGACCCGGGCGGCGTGAATCTGCGACTCGCGCCGCTCGGATCGCGTTTGCAGGAGCAGCCCCAGCAGGTTCGCGCTGGCTTTCAGAACGTGCGGCGCGGAGCGCGACGCTCCAACCTGCGTGACGCCCGCGATCGCCGGGTGCGCCAGGCGATGGAGTTCGGCGACGGCTGCGGGTGTGTTCAGGTCGTCGCCCAACGCTTCGAGCACGGCTTCGGCAACGTCCGGTCCCGGCTCGACGTCCCCGACGGCGTCGTACCAGCGGTCGAGCGTCGCCTCGGCTTCTTCGAGCGCCTTCACGGTCCAGTCGATCGGCTGGCGATAGTGGGTGCGCAGCATGGCGAGCCGCAGAACCTCGCCGGGCCATTTCCGCCCGCCGAAATTCTCCGTTTCGAGCAGCTCGCGGATGGTGACGAAGTTGCCGAGGCTCTTCGACATCTTCTCGCCTTCGACCTGCAGGAAGCCGTTGTGCATCCAGAGGTTGGCCATGCGGGGGGCGCCGAAGGCGCAGCACGACTGGGCGATCTCGTTCTCGTGGTGGGGGAAGACGAGGTCGACGCCGCCGCCGTGGATGTCGAACGTGTTGAGCGCCGGATCGTCGCAGCGAAGCCCGCCGCCGAACGGCTCGAGCAGCTTCGCCATCGACATGGCCGAGCACTCGATGTGCCAGCCGGGACGACCGGGGGCTGCGATCCCGGCCGGGCTCGGCCAGCTCGGCTCGTTCGGCTTCGACGGCTTCCACAGCACGAAATCCATCGGGTCGCGCTTGTAAGGGGCGACGTCGACGCGCGCCCCGGCCAGCATCTCGTCGAGCGAGCGGCGGGCGAGCGCGCCGTAGCGCGGCGCGCCGGGCAAGGCGTCCATCGCGGCGGGCGAGAACAGGACGTGGTCCTCCGCGACATAGGCCACGCCGCGGGCGACCAGCCGCTCGATCAGCGCGCGCATCGGTTCGATATGGTCGGTCGCGCGCGGCTCGACCGTCGGCGTCAGCGCGCCGAGCGCCGCCGCGTCCTCGTGGAACTGGCGCGCCGTCGTTTCCGTGACCTTCGCGATCGCCTCGTTGAACGGCAGGTCCGGATAGTCCCGCGCCGCCCGCGCGTTGATCTTGTCGTCGACATCGGTGATGTTGCGCGCGTAGATCACGTGCTCCGCCCCATAGACGTGGCGAAGCAGGCGAAAGAGCGTGTCGAACACGATCACCGGTCGGGCGTTGCCGATGTGGGCGAAGTCGTAGACGGTCGGCCCGCAGACGTAGACGCGCACCGCCGAAGGGTCGATCGGGGCGAAATCCTCCTTGCGGCGGGTGAGGGTGTTGGTGAAGCGCAGCGACATCGAACGTCTCGTCTGGAAGCGCGACGACGCCCACGCGCCGTCCGGGACCGGCCGGATGATCGCTTCTCGGGATGAAGATGAGGAGACGCGAACCAGCCAGCTGAAGAGCTAGCGGGTAATGATGCAAATCCGGGCGATGCGGAAAGAACGCGTCATGGCCGATTTCCATCGGGCAGGGCGCGCCGCTTGTCAAGCCGCCGCGATCAAAGTCGGATAATGTGTCGCGGGACCGAGGCGCGACAGGGGATGGCCATGACCGAAGCGAATGAAGCCGCCGACGCGGCGGCGGGCGGAGCGAGACGGCCGCGCAGGCACGCGATCACCCTTCTCGGCGCGCCGATCGAGGCCGGCGCGGGCGTCGCCGGCTGCGCCATGGGGCCCGCCATGCTGCGCACCGCGGGGATCGTCCGAACCCTCAAGGACCTCGGCCACGACGTCGTCGATCTCGGCGACCTCGCGCCGGGGCAGCCGTTCGCGCATGCGCGCGCGCCCGAGGGCGAGGCCCGCGACTTCGCCGAGATCGCCGCCTGGGCGCGCGACCTGGCGCGCGAGACGCATGCGATCCTGCGCGAGGGGCGGCTGCCGCTCGTGCTCGGCGGCGACCACAGCCTGGCGATGGGCTCGATCGGCGGCGTCGCGGCCCACGCCGCGGAGATCGGGCGAAAGCTGTTCGTCCTGTGGCTCGACGCCCACTCGGATTACAACACCCCCAGGACCTCGCCCTCCGGAAACATGCACGGGATGCCGGTCGCGATGCTTTCGGGCGAGCCGGGTTTCGAGACGATGTTCGGCGACGAGCCGCGCGCCCTGATCGACCCCGCGCACGTGCACCTCTTCGGCATCCGTTCGATCGACGCCGACGAGAGGCGGCTGCTCAAAGCCCGGGGCGTCGACGTCGTCGACATGCGTCGGCTCGACGAGGACGGCTTCGCGGTGTCGATCCGGCGCATCATCGACCGGGTGCGCGCGGCGGACGGGCTGCTGCACGTCAGTCTCGACGTCGATTTCCTCGACCCGACGATCGCGCCGGGGGTCGGCACGGCGGTGCCGGGCGGTGCGAGCTATCGCGAGGCGCATCTGGTGATGGAGCTCCTCTACGAATCCGGCCTCGCGCCGTCGCTCGACCTGGTCGAGCTCAATCCGTTCCTGGACGAGCGGGGCAAGAGCGCGCTGCTGCTGGTCGATCTGGCCGCGAGCCTGTTCGGTCGTCAGGTGTATTGAACGCCGCGCCGGCGGGGGCGCGGACGCCGGTCGCATATGCTTTCCCCACGCCTGGCATGTCGGAAAGGCCCGCCTTTTCGTCTCGGCCAGCGCCATGACAGATTACATTTTTTGTCAGATGGGCGCCCAAATTCTCGCGCCCCCTGCGGTCCGCGCGTCGCCGACCTCCCTTACAGGTCCTTGACAGCGCTGGGGAATTGGCGACCCGTCGGGCGCACGGGACGGAAGGTCCTCCGCCTGCGCCAAAAGTTCGGCTTGATCGCCGGGGAGGTTCATCCGATAGCGACCGGCGAACCTCCCGGGGCGGTGCGGCATCGTGACGCGCGGCCCGTGTCAACAGCGGACGATAGAGAGCGGAAGAAATCCCATGGCGCGCAAGAAGATTGCATTGATCGGCGCTGGTCAGATCGGCGGCACGCTCGCCCACCTGGCCGCTCTGAAGGAGCTCGGCGACATCGTGCTGTTCGACATCGTCGACGGCGTGCCCCAGGGCAAGGCGCTCGACCTGTCCGAGTCCGCGCCGGTCGACGGGTTCAACGCAAGACTCACCGGCGCGAGCGACTATTCGGCGATCGCCGGCGCCGACGTCGTCATCGTCACCGCCGGGGTGCCGCGCAAGCCCGGGATGAGCCGCGACGATCTGCTCGGCATCAATCTCAAGGTGATGGAGGCGGTCGGCGCCGGCCTCAGGGCGCATGCGCCCGACGCCTTCGTCATCTGCATCACCAACCCGCTCGACGCGATGGTCTGGGCGCTGCAGAAGTTTTCCGGACTGCCGCCGCAGAAGGTGGTCGGCATGGCGGGCGTGCTCGACTCCGCCCGGTTCCGCTTCTTCCTGGCCGAGGAGTTCAACGTCTCGGTCGAGGACGTGACCGCCTTCGTGCTCGGCGGCCACGGCGACGACATGGTCCCCTCGGTGCGCTACTCGACCGTCGCCGGCATTCCGCTGCCCGACCTGATCAAGATGGGCTGGACCACCCAGGCCAAGCTCGACGCGATCGTCGAGCGCACCCGCAAGGGCGGCGGCGAGATCGTGGCGCTGCTCAAGACCGGCTCGGCCTATTACGCGCCCGCGACCTCGGGCATCGCCATGGCGGAAGCCTATCTCAAGGATCAGCGCCGCGTCCTGCCGGTCGCAGCCCACCTCACCGGCCAGTACGGCGTCACCGACACCTATGTCGGCGTGCCGACGGTGATCGGCGCCGGCGGCGTCGAGCGCATCGTCGAGATCACGCTCGACGAGGCCGAGAAGGCGATGTTCGAGAAGTCGGTCGCCTCGGTCCACACCCTGATCGAGGCCTGCAAGGGCATCAACCCCGCGCTGGCCTGATGGCTCTCCGGAACGCCCGCATGAGGCGGGCGTTCGCTCTCTCCCGAGGTCGTCGTCCCCATGAACATTCATGAATATCAGGCCAAGGCCGTCCTGCGCGCCTTCAGCGCCCCCGTCGCCAACGGCTTCCCGGCCTTCACGCCCGAAGAGGCGGTCGAGGCGGCGAAGAAGCTCGGGGGACCGCTCTGGGTGGTGAAGACCCAGATCCACGCCGGCGGCCGCGGCAAGGGCAAGTTCAAGGAGCCCGAGGCCGGCGACAAGGGCGGCGTGCGGCTCGCGCGGTCGATCGAGGAGGTCGAGACCTTCGCGCGGCAGATGCTCGGCGCGACGCTGGTGACGGTGCAGACGGGCCCGGCCGGCAAGCAGGTCCACCGCCTCTACATCGAGGACGGCGCCAACATCGACAAGGAGTTCTACCTGTCGGCGCTGGTCGACCGGGTGACGAGCCGCATCTCCTTCGTCCTGTCCACCGAGGGCGGCGTCAACATCGAGGACGTGGCGCACAACACGCCGGAGAAGATCCACAGCTTCTCCGTCGATCCGGCAACCGGGATCATGCCCCACCACGGCCGCGCCGCCGCCAAGGCGCTCGGCCTCACCGGCGAGGGCGCCAAGCAGATCGAGAGCCTGGTGACGCGGCTGTACACCGCCTTCGTCAACAAGGACATGTCGATGCTGGAGATCAATCCGCTGATCGTCCAGAGCAACGGCCAGCTTCGCGTGCTCGACGCCAAGGTGTCCTTCGACTCGAACGCGCTCTATCGCCATCCCGACATCGTCGCCCTGCGCGACGAGACCGAGGAGGACGCCAAGGAGATCGAGGCCTCGAAGCACGACCTCAACTACATCACGCTCGACGGCACGATCGGCTGCATGGTCAACGGCGCCGGCCTGGCGATGGCGACGATGGACATCATCAAGCTCTACGGCGAGAGCCCGGCGAACTTCCTCGACGTCGGCGGCGGCGCGACCAAGGAGAAGGTCACCGCCGCGTTCAAGATCCTGACCGCCGACTCGAACGTGAAGGGCATCCTGATCAACATCTTCGGCGGCATCATGCGCTGCGACGTGATCGCCGAAGGCGTGATCGCCGCGGTCAAGGACGTCGGCCTCAAGGTGCCGCTGGTGGTGCGCCTCGAGGGCACCAACGTCGATCTCGGCAAGAAGTACATCCGCGAGTCCGGGCTCAACGTTATTTCGGCCGACGACCTCGACGACGCGGCGCAGAAGATCGTCAACGCTGTCAGAGCGGCGGCCTGATCTCAGGCTGCTGAACTTCGCTCGCAGCCTTCCCACCATCTCACTGCGAAAGACCGACATGTCCATTCTCGTCAACGCACACACCAAGGTCATCACCCAGGGCTTCACCGGCAAGAACGGCACGTTCCATTCCGAGCAGGCGATCGCCTACGGCACGAAACTCGTCGGCGGCGTCAGCCCGGGCAAGGGCGGCGGCGTCCACCTCGGCCTGCCGGTGTTCGACACGGTCAAGGAGGCGCGCGAGGCCACCGGCGCCGAGGCGAGCGCGATCTACGTTCCCCCGCCCGGCGCGGCCGACGCGATCTGCGAGGCGATCGACGCGGAGGTGCCGCTGATCGTCTGCATCACCGAGGGCATTCCGGTGCTCGACATGATGCGCGTCAAGCGCGCCCTGCAGGGGTCGAAGTCGATTCTGGTCGGCCCGAACTGCCCCGGCGTGATGACCGCCGGCGAATGCAAGATCGGCATCATGCCGGGCAACATCTTCGCCAAGGGCAGCGTCGGCATCCTGTCGCGCTCGGGCACGCTGACCTACGAGGCGGTGTTCCAGACCACCCAGGAGGGCCTCGGCCAGACGACCGCGGTCGGCATCGGCGGCGACCCGATCAAGGGCTTCGAGTTCATCGACGCGCTCGAATTGTTCCTCGCCGACCCTGAGACCCACTCGATCGTGATGATCGGCGAGATCGGCGGCCAGGCCGAGGAGGACGCGGCCCAGTTCCTCATCGACGAGGCGAAGAAGGGCCGCAAGAAGCCGGTCGTCGGCTTCATCGCCGGCCGCACCGCGCCGCCCGGACGGCGGATGGGCCACGCCGGCGCGATCATCGCCGGCGGCAAGGGCGGCGCCGAGGACAAGATCGCGGCGATGGAGGCGGCGGGAATCCGGGTCTCGCCCTCGCCGGCGCGCCTCGGCAAGACCCTCGTCGACGTTCTGAACGGCAAGTAAGACAACAGGGAACGCTGTCCATGACCCGTCAGGACGTCAACCAGGCGCTGCTGCAGACTTCGTTCCTGTATGGCGCGAACAGCGCCTACATCGAGGCGCTGCAGGCGAAATACGAAAAGGACCCGATGTCGGTCGAGCCCGGCTGGCGCGACTTTTTCGGCAGCCTCGGGGACGA
The DNA here is from genome assembly GCF_003315135.1 of Roseiarcus fermentans. Classification (GTDB taxonomy): domain Bacteria; phylum Pseudomonadota; class Alphaproteobacteria; order Rhizobiales; family Beijerinckiaceae; genus Roseiarcus; species Roseiarcus fermentans. The sequence goes on along the minus strand of NZ_QNRK01000053.1, from coordinate 10,068 downwards.
TCCTGCGAGCGTCGGCAAGACGGCGGCCGGCGCCTCCTGGAAGAACGCGCAATGGCCGCAGACGCCGAAGGGCGACCTGATCAACGCCCTCGACGGCGACTGGCCGGCGACGGAAAAGGCGCTCGGCGACAAGATCCGCGGCAAGGCCGCCGAGGCTGGCCCCTCGGCGCCGGTCAGCGAGGGCGAAATCCAGCGCGCCACCCGCGATTCGGTGCGCGCGATCATGATGATCCGCGCCTTCCGCATGCGCGGCCACCTGCACGCCAACCTCGATCCGCTCGGCCTCGAGCCGCAGAAGGATCACGAGGAGCTGCATCCGTCGACCTACGGCTTCACCGAGGCCGACTATGACCGCAAGATCTTCATCGATCACGTGCTCGGGCTCGAATACGCCACCGTGCGCGAGATGCTGGCGCTGCTGCGCCGCACCTATTGCGGCACCATCGGCTTCGAGTTCCTGCACATTTCCGATCCCGCCGAGAAGGCCTGGATCCAGGAGCGCATCGAGGGTCCGGACAAGGAGATCCACTTCACCCGCGAGGGCAAGCGCGCCATCCTGTCGAAGCTGGTCGAGGCGGAGGGCTTCGAGAACTTCTTCGACGTCAAGTACACCGGCGCCAAGCGCTTCGGCCTCGACGGCGGCGAAGCGATGATCCCGGCGCTGGAGCAGATCATCAAGCGCGGCGGTCAGCTCGGCCTGCGGGAGATCTGCGTCGGCATGGCCCACCGCGGCCGCCTCAACGTGCTCTCGCAGGTGATGGCCAAGCCGCACCGCGTCATCTTCCACGAGTTCAAGGGCGGCTCGGCGTCGCCCGACGAGGTCGAAGGCTCGGGCGACGTCAAGTACCACCTCGGCGCGTCGTCGGACCGCGAGTTCGACGGCAACACCGTCCACCTGTCGCTGACCGCCAACCCGTCGCATCTCGAGATCGTCGATCCCGTCGTGCTCGGCAAGGTGCGCGCCAAGCAGGACCAGTTCGACGACGTCATCGAGCGCTCGAAGGTGCTGCCGCTCCTCATCCACGGCGACGCGGCCTTCGCCGGCCAGGGCGTGGTGGCCGAATGCTTCGGCCTCTCGGGCCTGCGCGGCCACCGCACCGGCGGCTCGCTCCACTTCATCATCAACAACCAGATCGGCTTCACCACGTATCCGCGCTATTCGCGCTCCTCGCCCTATCCGTCGGACGTCGCCAAGCTGGTCGAGGCGCCGATCTTTCACGTCAACGGCGACGATCCGGAAGCGGTGGTGTTCTGCGCCAAGGTCGCGATCGAGTACCGGCAGAAGTTCCACAAGCCGGTCGTCATCGACATGTTCTGCTACCGCCGCTTCGGCCACAACGAGGGCGACGAGCCCTCGTTCACCCAGCCGATCATGTACCGGCTGATCCGCTCGCATCCGACCACGCTGCAGATCTACACCGACAAGCTGACCCGCGAAGGCCTCGTCACCCAGGGCGAGGTCGACAAGATGCGCGCCGACTGGCGCCATCGGCTCGAGGCCGAATACGAAGCCGGTCAGGCCTATTCGCCCAACAAGGCCGACTGGCTCGACGGCCGCTGGGCCGGCTTCAAGGCGTCGCAGGACGTGGTCGAGGACGATCGCCGCGGCGACACCGGCTACGACGTCGACCGGCTGAAGCAGATCGGCCAGCGCATCACGACGGCGCCGCAGGGCTTCGAGATCCACAAGACAATTCTCCGGTTCATGGAGAGCCGGCGGAACGCGATCGAGAGCGGCGACGGCATCGACTGGGCGACCGCCGAGTCGCTCGCCTTCGGCGCGCTGCTCGACGAGGGCTTTCCGGTGCGGCTCTCGGGCCAGGACGTCGAGCGCGGCACCTTCTCGCAGCGCCATTCGGTGCTGATCGACCAGCAGACCGAGGCGCGCTACATCCCGCTCAACCACATCCGCGATGGCCAGGCGCGCTACGAGGTCATCAACTCGATGCTCTCGGAAGAGGCGGTGCTCGGCTTCGAGTACGGCTACACCCTCGCCGAGCCGAACGCGCTGACCGTCTGGGAAGCGCAGTTCGGCGACTTCGCCAACGGCGCGCAGGTGGTGTTCGACCAGTTCGTCTCGGCCGGCGAGCGCAAGTGGCTGCGCATGTCGGGCCTGGTCTGCATGCTGCCGCACGGCTACGAGGGCCAGGGTCCGGAGCATTCCTCGGCCAGGCTCGAGCGCTATCTCCAGCTCTGCGCCGAAGACAACATGCAGGTCGTCAATTGCACGACCCCGGCGAACCTCTTTCACGTGCTGAGAAGGCAGCTGAAGCGGCCGTTCCGCAAGCCGCTGATTCTCATGACGCCGAAGTCGATGCTGCGCAACAAGCGCGCCGTGTCGCCGCTCGAGTTCTTCGCGCCGGGCTCGGCGTTCCACCGCATCCTGCTCGACAAGGCCGAGACCTGGAAGAACGAGAAGATCAAGCTCGTCAAGGACGACAAGATTCGCCGCGTCGTGATCTCGTCGGGCAAGGTCTACTGGGATCTCTATGACGAGCGCGAGAAGCGCGGCGTCGACGACGTCTATCTCCTGCGCTGCGAGCAGCTCTATCCCTTCCCGCTGAAGCAGATGGTCCGGCATCTCTCCCGGTTCAAGAAGGCCGAGGTGGTCTGGTGTCAGGAAGAGCCCAAGAACATGGGCGCATGGTTCTTCGTCGAGCCCTATATGGAATGGGTGCTCGGCCAGGTCGGCGGCAAGTCGAAGCGCGCGCGCTACGCCGGTCGTCCGGCGGCCGCGGCGACGGCGACGGGCCTCATGTCGAAGCATCTCGCCCAGCTCAAGGCCTTCCTCGACGAATGCTTCGCCTGACGCTCGCTGAGGCTTAGAGTCCGATGTCGCACTTTCTGTGCAAGCTGAGGCCGCCGCGGCCGACGTTCCTGTCCGACATGACCTCGGACGAGGCGCTGGTGATGCGCCGGCACCGCGAATACTGGACGCCGCGGGTCGAGATCGGCGCGGTGATCGCCATGGGGCCGGTCGCCGACCCGGCCGGCGGCTACGGCGTCGCGATCATCGAGGCCAGGTCGCAGGCGGCGCTCGAGGCGATGCTGGCGGCGGACCCGGCGATCCTGTCGAAGCGCGGCTTCTCCTACGAGACGTTTCCCATGCCTGCGATCGCGGTGCGGCCGAGCCTGCCGCTCTCGCCGATCGATTCTGTAACACCCTGATCAAGAAGGGCGCCGTTGTCGGCGCGATGTGAATGGCGATTGAAATCCGTGTCCCGACGCTTGGCGAATCGATCACCGAGGCGACTGTCGGCAAGTGGTTCAAGAAGGCGGGCGAGGCGGTGCGCGCCGACGAGCCGCTGGTCGAGCTCGAGACCGACAAGGTCACGCTGGAAGTCAACGCGCCGGGCGCCGGCGTCCTGAGCGAGATCTCGGCCGAGACCGGACAGACGGTGTCGATCGGCGCGCTGCTCGGCCAGTTGAGCGGCGCCGCGGCCGCCTCGCTCGCCGCTCCCGCTCCCGTCCCGCCGAAGGCCGCTCACGCGGGCGCTTCCGCCATGCCGCCGGCGCCGTCGGCGGCCAAGATCGCGGCCGAGCAGAAGATCGACCTCGGCGCGATCGCCGGCAGCGGCAAGCGCGGTCAGGTGCTCAAGGGCGACGTCCTCGCTGCGGCCGCCGCTCCGGGCGTTTCCTCCGCCCCGGCCCCCGTCGTGACGGCGCCTTCGCCCACTCCCGTCCCCACGCCCGCCGCGCGCGCCCCCGCCCCGGATGACAGCGTGCGCGAGGAGCGCGTGCGCATGACGAAATTGCGCCAGACGATCGCGCGCCGCCTCAAGGACGCCCAGAACACCGCAGCCATGCTCACGACCTTCAACGAGGTCGACATGAGCGAAGTGATGGCGATGCGCGCGCGCTACAAGGACGCTTTCGAGAAGAAGCACGGCGCCAAGCTCGGCTTCATGGGCTTCTTCGTCAAAGCCTGCGTGCAGGCGCTGAAGGAGATTCCGGCGGTCAACGCCGAGATCGACGGCGCGGACCTCGTCTACAAGAACTACTACCACCTCGGCATCGCGGTCGGCACCGACAAGGGCCTGATCGTGCCGGTGGTGCGCGACTGCGACCGGCTTTCGGTGGCGGGGATCGAGAAGGCGATCGCCGATCTCGGCAAGCGCGCCCGCGACGGTCAGCTCAAGCTCGAGGATCTGCAGGGCGGCACCTTCACCATCACCAACGGCGGCATCTACGGTTCGCTGATGTCGACGCCGATCCTGAATGCGCCGCAATCCGGCATCCTCGGCATGCACAAGATCCAGGAGCGCCCGATCGCGGTGGCCGGCAAGGTCGAGATCCGCCCGATGATGTATCTGGCGCTGAGCTACGACCACCGCATCGTCGACGGCAAGGAGGCGGTGACCTTCCTGGTGCGAGTCAAGGAGGCGCTCGAGGATCCGGCCCGGCTCGTCCTCGACCTGTGAGGGGCGTCTTGCGAACGGGCGGCGCCAGACCTATCTTACATTCGTCTTACCTATCGGCCGCCGGCGCGCGATGACCTTGACGAACAAATCTTCGACGGTTGTGTCCACCAAAGGGCAGGTGATCCTGCCCAAGGCGATCCGCGAGTCCAAGGGGTGGAGAGCGGGTCAAAAACTCGTGGTCGAGGAGACGCGGGAGGGGATCCTCCTGCGGCCTGCAAGCCCGTTCCCGCCTACCGAGCCGAAGGACGTTTTCGGGTCCCTGTCGCACCATGGAAAGCGGCTGAGCGACGAGGACATCGAGAAGGCGCTTCGCGCCGCCGCGAAGCGCCGTTATGCTGGCGATTGACACGAACATCGTCATTCGCTTCCTGACGCGTGATGACGAGACGCTCGCGCAACGCGCTCTGAAGATCGTCAGCGACACCGATGTCTTTGCGCCCGTGACGGTCATTCTGGAAGCGGAGTGGGTGTTGCGCGACGCATATGACCTGCCGCGTGACGAAGTCATTCGGCAGCTCAGAAGGTTTTGCGGACTCGAGCGCGTGACAGTCGGCGCCGCCGACGCCGTCGGGCGAGCGCTCGATGACGCAGAGCGCGGGTTGGGCTTCGCCGATGCGCTGCATCTGGCCATGAGCGAGGACTGCGAGGCTTTCGCGACGTTCGACAGACGCCTTGCGAAAAAGGCAGCCACGACAGAGCGCGTTCCTGTGCGACTGGCGCTGGCTTCAACCGGCGCCGCAGCGGGGTTGCGCGGGGGGGAGAACGGATGAGCGAACTCGCGTGTCTGGAACTGAGCGTCCTCCTGTGGGTCGTTCACGTCGTGGCGCAGGCGGGCGCCGCCAATCTCGCCCTGCCGCGCTCCTACCTCGTGAGCGCGCGCGACGTCGCGATCGAGCCGAAGGGGGTGATCGCTGGACGCGCGAGGCGGGCGCTCGCCAACTATCTCGAGAGCTTCACCGCCTTCGTCGCGCTCGATCTGGCGTTCATCGCGCTTCATTGGTCGGCGGGGATCTGGCCGATCGTGTGGATCGTCGCCCGGGTCGCCTACCTGCCGCTGTATCTCTTCAACGTCGCCTGGGTGCGCTCCCTCGTGTGGGGCGTCTCCGTTCTCGCGATCGTGATGATGTTGCTCCGGCTGGCGCTCGACTGAATCGCGCTTCGCCTGACGGAGCCGGCCGCAAAGCCAAAACAAAAGTGAGATATTTGAATGAGCTATGATCTCGTCGTCATCGGCGCCGGCCCCGGCGGCTATGTCTGCGCCATCCGCGCGGCCCAGCTCGGCCTGAAGGTGGCCGTGGTCGAGAAGCGAAAAACGCTCGGCGGCACCTGCCTCAACATCGGCTGCATCCCCTCGAAGGCGCTGCTGTACGCCTCCGAGATGTTCGAGGAGGCGAACCACGGCATGGCGCCGCTCGGGGTCGTGGTGGCTGCGCCAACACTCGATCACGCCGCGTTGATGAAGCACAAGGACGACACCGTCGCCGCCAACGTCAACGGCGTCGCGTACCTCTTCAAGAAGAACAAGGTCGACTCCCTTACCGGCGAGGGGAGCATCCGCTCGCCCGGCAAGGTCGTGGTCAAGGGCGAGGACGGCAACGAAAAACTCCTCGAGACCAAGGCGATCGTGATCGCCACCGGCTCGGACGTCGCAAAACTCCCCGGCGTCGAGATCGACGAGACGACCGTCGTCTCCTCGACCGGCGCCCTGAGCCTGCCCAAGGTCCCCAGGAAGCTGATCGTGGTCGGCGCCGGGGTGATCGGGCTCGAGCTCGGTTCGGTCTGGCGTCGGCTCGGCGCCGAGGTGACGGTGGTCGAGTTCCTCGACCGCATCCTGCCCGGCATGGACGGCGAGGTCGCCAAACAGTTCCAGCGCCTGCTCGAGAAGCAGGGTTTCGCCTTCCATCTCGGCCACAAGGTGACCGGGGTCGAGAAGGCGGGCGAGGGCGTGAGAGCGACCATCGAGCCCGCCGCGGGGGGCGAAGCGAAGGTCCTCGACGCCGACGTGGTGCTGGTCGCGATCGGGCGTCGCCCGTACACGCACAATCTCGGTCTGGAGGCGCAGGGCGTGGCGATGGACCGGGGCATGATCGCGGTCGACCAGCATTTCGCCACCAACGTTCCCGGGATCTACGCCATCGGCGACGTGGTCCGGGGCCCGATGCTCGCCCACAAGGCGGAGGACGAGGGCGTCGCGCTCGCCGAGATCCTCGCCGGGCAGGCCGGCCACGTGAACTACGACGTGATTCCGGGCGTCGTCTACACGAGTCCCGAAATCGCCTCGGTCGGCAAGACCGAGGAGGAGTTGAAGGCCGCCGGCGTCGCCTACAAGATCGGTAAATTCCCGTTCACCGCCAACGGCCGCGCGCGCGCCATGCGCCACACTGACGGGTTCGTGAAGATTCTGGCCGACGCCGCCACCGACCGGGTTCTCGGGGCGCATATCGTCGGCTTCGGCGCCGGCGAGATGATCCACGAGGTCTGCGTGCTGATGGAGTTCGGCGGTTCGGCGGAGGACCTGGCGCGCACCTGCCACGCCCATCCGACGATGTCGGAAGCGGTCAAGGAAGCCGCCATGGCGGTCGACAAGCGGGCGATCCACGTGTGAGCGCATAGACAGCGTTCGGCTTCCTCCGCCCCACCTATTCCCGGTCGCGAAATGGAGCGGAAATGCCGCTGAGGTGGGCGTTCAGATCCGGCGCCGGCCAGCGATCGGCATTCGCGCGGGAGTCGGCCACGACGACGCGACCGTCGAGCCTTCCATCGAGCGGCACGGCGACGTCCTCGTCATCGCGCCGAACAGCCGGCGGCGGCGTTGCGCGCGATGCCGAAGCCGTCGGAGATTGAGCGCTGCGAGCCGATCGAAAAGCCCGATCGCGGCAGGGGCCAGCGGCTCGACTCTGTTCCAGACGTTCATATTACGTTCGCGGCGCTGAGACTTTTCATCGCCATCAGGCTGGTCTAAGATACGATCCGCCAAAGCACATTCGACGGCCCTCGGGCTGGCGAAAGACCTTGGGCAGGTGGCTGAGCGAGGTTGAGCACGCCTTGGAGGCGCTCTCAGGCCGGAGATTTTTTCATCGTCGGCGTTCTGAGGCCTGAACGGGCGAACGTGACGACTTGCGAGCGGGCGGTTCGTCGCCCATCGCGAAAACAAGAAAAATGGGAGGCGCCATGCTACGGAAAGCTCGCGAAGATCGCCGCTCTTGCGCCCGCCCGCCGATATCGGGGCGCGCCGCTCTCGCCGCGCTCGTAACTCTCGGTCTGCTCGCGACGGGCTCGCAGGCTCTAGCATACAAGATTTCGATCCAGGCCACGCTGAGCGGCGGGGCGGAGGTGCCTCGGAATGACAGCAAGGCCCAGGGGCAAATGATCGGAACGCTCGACACCGACACCAACACGCTGGAATGGTCGGTCACCTACAAGGGGATCGACACCCCGGTGATCGGGGCGCATTTTCATGGGCCGGTCTCCTATATCGGGTCGACCTCCGAGGAGAATGCGCCGATCCAGGTCGGTACGCCCGGCAACCTCGCGAGCCCCTTCCACGGCGTGGCCAAGATCGACGAGACCCAGGCAAGCGACCTGAAAGGGGGCCGCTACTATTTCAACGTGCATAGCAAGCAATTCCCGGCTGGCGAGATCCGGGGGCCCGTCGGGCTCCGGTAGCGGCCTCCGGCAAGCGCGCAAACCGGGGCGGGGGCCGAAACGGCAACGGCGGACGAAACCGAAGCAACAAGAGGAGCGAAGCGCTGCGAGAACCGTCGGGTCGCACGCGGCCCACCCTAAGCGCCGCGCCAGGCCTGCCATGCGCCGTTGCGGCGCTCGTCGCGCTGCTGGCGGTTTCCAGCGTCGCGGCGGCGGACGACCTCGCCCCGAGCCTTTCGCCCACCCGGATCGAGGACGCCCCGTCGACCCGAGCGGATCCCTATCCAACGTTCGACGCCTTCGCCTGGCGCGCCTTCATCGCGCTCAACTGGCCGGCGGTCGCAGACGCTGAGCGGCGCGGCGAGCCCGATCGCGCCAGGACTCTCGCGGATCCCGGAGCGCGCGTATGGGAGACCTTCAAAGCGCGATACGAGCTCTTCCCCATCGGTCCGGACGGAAAGCCGAATGCGCCGACGCCGTGGGCGAGTTGGGACGGGCGCAATCCGTGCGGCGCGAACGTCGACAACCGGGTGAAAACGCTCGCGTCTTTTACGCCTTATGCCGAATTCAACCAACCGGGGTCCTCGCCTGGCGAGTCCACCAATCCTCTCGTTGCGCGGAACCGCACCTACACCCGATACGAGATTCGCGTGAACGAGCCCGAGTACGACGCTGTCGCCAGCGCCGGCTGGAGCGAGGGGCGCAACCTGCCGGACGAGACCCATCCCGCGAATCTGCCGGTTGGATCCATCGCTGTGAAGGCCGCGTGGCGGCTGATGACCGATGCGGATACGCCGGCGATCCGGGCCCGCTACTACGTTGTCGAGAACGCCGAGGTCGTCGACGTGTCGGCCAGCCTCGCCGCCGGACGGATCGTGTGCGCGAAGGCCGACATCGGGCTCGTCGGGTTCCACATCATGATCAAGACGCGCTACAGGCCGCAGTGGCTATGGAGCACCTTCGAACAGATCGACAACGTCCCGCCGGCCGGCGTGGGGGACGCGCGCGAGCCGGACGCGAAGGACGCCGGCGCGCCTTACTCCTATTACGATCCCCGCCACCCGAATTCCGACTTGCCCAAGTTCGGGTCACCGGAGACCCGGCCGGTCAGCGTGACGAATCCGCCTTCGCCCGATCCCGAGCCGATGCAGGTCACGCGCCGTTTCCCGATCCACACCTCGACTATGGCGATGAACCGGGCTTTTTGGGCGCTCTCCGGGATCAGGGGCTCGGTGTGGGAACACTACATGCTCGTCGCAAGCCAATGGCCGACCGCGCCCAACCCGCCTGGACCGCAAAACGACGGGGGTTTCTTTCCCGGACTGACCGTCGACCGGGATAAACCCAGCGAGAACTACCAGTCGACCGACCCCGCAACCCAAGGCCAGGAAAACCTGGTCAACACCACGTTGGAGACCTACCTGCAGGACGGCGCTTCGAGTTGTATGGCCTGCCACAATGTCGGCAATGTCCGAGGCCGCGATTTCTCGGGTTTCCTGGCGGCCGTGCGATGAGGCGGTTATTTCGCGCCCAGGACCCGCGTCACCTGAATGACGGTGTAGGTCGACGCGTCGATCTTGAAGTCGATCGCGTCGCCTGGCCGCAAATCCCTGCTGAGGTCAGGGGTCTTCACTTTGTACATCATCTCCATCGCGGGCATAAAGCCTTCGATGTCGTCATGGACGATCGTCAGCGCGCCGGTCCCGGGCGCGACGGCTTCCACGCGCCCATGCCCGGCGAAGATTCCCGACGTCGCCTCCTGTCCTCCGGCGAGGCTCGTCGCCAAGCCGAGCGCCACGATCGCCATGGCGACCGGCCGCAACCGTCTCACCTGGGCCTCCCTCGTCCGATCTCGGCCGAGTTTGTCATCGATCGGGAGATTGGGCAATCGCCGACCCGCTCGCCTTCAGGGCTCCGAACTCGGGTTAACGGGATTTACGAATTGCGCGAAGGCTGACTCCATGGGCGCTCCTGATTCGGAGACTCCCCATGGACACCCCGC
>NZ_QNRK01000052.1 GCF_003315135.1 Roseiarcus fermentans | reverse complement strand
CGCGGCGACGCGGTTACCTTCGACTTCCGGGCTCGCGAACAGCCCGGGCGTGGACTTCCACCACGCTGACAAAGCGTCCTCGCGGACGCACGAGGGTGCGCGTCTCGCGCACCCCGGCGGCGAGACGCCGCCGCTCCCGTTGAGCGCCGTGACCGCCGCTCGTACGCCGGCTTGGGAGTTACCTTTTCGCGTCCTTGGCGGTGAGGCCGGTCGAGCAGGCCCGGGCGCCGCGGCGCTCGGCCAGCCAAGCCGTCACGGCATCTCGACAACGAGCTTGCCGACGACGCGACCCTTGCGGCTCGTCTCGAGGGCTTCGATGACGCCCGCGGCGCTGAACTCGAACGCGCGCTCGATGGTCGGCTTCACCAGGCCGCGAGCGACCATGTCGTCGACTCGGCTGAGCAACGTGTTCGACGCGTCGAGAAAAGTCATGATGTATTTGTGCTTCTGGCCGAACCGGGACTGAAGCTGACGCCACAGGATCGGCGCCAGACGCAGCGCGGCGCCGAGCGTGACCTCGCCGTCCTCGTCTCGCGATATCGTCACAAAGCGCCCGCCTTCGCGCAGGACGCGCCGGGCGGCGAACCATTGCGCCTTGCCGCCGGCGCAGTCGATGACCGCGTCCATCGAGCCGACGGCGAGCGCGACGTCGAAGGCGCGGCTCGTATAGTCCAGAACGGCGTCCGCGCCGAGCGACCGCGCGAACGCTTCGTTGCGCGCGCTGCAGACAGCGACCACGCGGGAGACGCCGAGCGCCTTCGCCATCTGAACGACGAAGCTGCCGACGCCGCCCGAAGCGCCGACGACGCAAAGGCTGTCGCCGACGCCGACCTGCGCCTGATCGAGCGCGAGGAGCGCCGTCTGTCCCGCGAGGGGGATCGCGGCGGCTTCGGCAAAGCTGAGGCGAGGCGGGGCTAGGCAGACGAGATCCTGCTCGACGTTGACGACCTGCGACGCGCCGCCCCCGTTCAGCTTGTTGTCGCAATGCACGAAGTCGCCGACCTTGAACGTCTCGACGGATGCGCCGACAGCGGTGACGATACCGGAGAGATCGAAGAGAGGGACGAAGGGAAAGCTCCGCCGTGCGATCATGCGGCGATTTCCTTCGATCATCTGCCAGTCGATCGGATTGACCGAAGCCGCCCGGATCTCGATCTGCACCTGCGTAATCGAGGGCGCAACGACCGGGACATCCGATCTCCACGCGAGGACGGCGCCCGCGGACCCGTAGCGGGACTGGACGACCGCGCATTGAGTCGCCTTGGCGGACAGGGGGTAGACCATTGATACGGCTCCGAAACGTCGAACGGCGCGGACGAACGGAGACGCATCGCGCTTCCGGTTGTCACGCAGCGCCCGACGTGTAGACCTTCCACCGCACTCGAGGGTCAACAGGGGCCATCATGCGCATCGGCGAGATTGCGGCGGAAGCGGGGGTGACCCGAACGCGGATCCGGTTTTACGAAGAGCGCGGCCTGCTTCCGCAGGCGCCGCGGCGGAAGAACGGCTACCGCGACTATGCGCGTTCGACCATCGCGACGCTGAGGCTGATCGAGGACGCGCAGGCGCTCGGCTTCAGCCTGCGGGAAATTCGCGCCGTGATGCCGTCGCTCGGGTCGCCGAGCATAACGGGAACGATTCTCGACGCCCTCGAACGGCGACTTGCGTATGTCAAATCCGAAATCGAGACGTCGCGGGCTCTCCAGAGGAAGCTTGTGCGACTAATCGGGGAGCAGCGCGCCTGTGGCGCCGGCGCGGATGCGGCGCCCCCGCCGCAGGCCGACCGATCGCCGTCCAGGCCGCTTCCGCTACGGGCGCGCAGGCCTTAGGGCTTCGTGTCTCGGTGTCCTTGGTGGTGAAAGATTCCGTCGATCGGTTCACGACTCCGCGTCGGCTTCGTCCTTCCGCAGGCTCCCCGCTGGCGATCGTGGCAAGGCCGCGATCGATCTCGCAGGCGGCCGCCGCCTCGCCGAGATCCATTGCGCGATCGCCGACACGATCCTCAGGTCGCACCAGAGCGCAAGCTCCGTTCCGCCGGCGACCGCCGGTCGCAATCACCGGCTTGCCGAAGCTCGAGGCGAGTGGACCCCATCGGCCGAAGTCGCGGTCCTTCTCGAACCGCCCGGGCTCGTGCGCCGCCAGCGCCTCAAGGTCGGCGTCCGCGCAGAACGCTCCGCCGGCGCCGGTCAGCACCGCGACGTCGGCGCCCGGATCGGCGACGAACCCTTTGAACGCGTCAAAGAGGACGCGGGCGGTCGCGAGATCGACGGCGTTGCGCGCCTGCGGCCGCTCGATGGTCACGATTGTCAGCCGCCCCTCCGCGCCGATCGGATCAGACCGCGACAACGGCCTCGCCGGCGAGCTTCACGTCGCCGGTCTCGTCCTTCGCGGTCAGGGCGATGCGGGCGCGACGCTCGCCTTCGGCCTCGAACAGTTCGGCGACGGCGCCCTCGCAGGAGATCGCCGCGCCGAGCTGGGTGATGGCGACGAAGCGCGTCGAGAACGACCTCAGCCGGTGCGGCGGCGCGACGTCGGTCACCGCCTGCCCGAGCAGCCCCATCACGAACATGCCGTGCGTGAAGACGTCGGGAAATCCCGCCGCCCTGGCGAAATCGCTGTCGATGTGGATCGGGTTGTGATCGCCCGACGCGCCCGCGTAGAGCGCGAGCTTTCCGCGCGTGATCGCCGGAAAGGTCTTGGAGACGACCGCATCGCCGACCTTCGCCTCGTCGAGCGCCACGATCACGAGAGGCCTCCCTGGTTCCGCACCACGACCACGCGGACGCAGTCCGCGACCGGCTCGCCGCGCTGGTTGGTCACGTGGGTGGCGACGTCGACCAGCGTCAGCGCGCCGCCCTTCTTCTGCCGCACGTCGGTGACGCTGGAATGGAACGTCAGTTCGTCGCCGACGTAGGCCGGCGCGCGATAGATGAACGTCTGCTCGCCGTGCAGGATTCGGGCGATGTCGATGTTCAGCGCCTCGAGGATCGCGAACCGCCCGTCGTTGTCGATCATCTCAAGGCAGAAGAGATACGTCGGCGGGATCGGCCGGGCGGCGAAGCCGGCGGCCTTGGCGGCCACGGCGTCGCGATAGATCGGGTTCGTCTCGCCGATTGTGTCCAGGAAGAAGCGCAGGCGGCCCGGCTCGACGCAAGCGCGCGTCGGCTCGAACGTCATTCCGATCGTGGAAGCGTCGACCATCACGTCCGCTCGTACATCGTGACCACGCAAGCGCCCCCGAGGCCGAGATTGTGCTGAAGCGCATGGCGCACGCCCTCGACCTGGGTCGGGCCCGCGGTTCCACGCAGCTGGCGGGTCAGCTCGTAGCATTGGGCGAGGCCGGTCGCGCCGAGCGGATGCCCCTTGCTGAGCAGGCCCCCCGACGGGTTCGTGACCACCCGCCCGCCAAACGTGTTGTCGCCGGCGTCGATGAACGCCTCCGCGCCGCCTTCGGGACAGAGCCCCAGCGCCTCGTAGCTGATGAGCTCGTTGTGGGCGAAGCAGTCGTGCAACTCGACGACCCCGATTTCCTCCGGGCCGACGCCGGACGCCTCGTAGACCTTCAGCGCCGCCGCCTTCGCCATATCGTAGCCGACGAGGCGCATCATGTCGCGCGCCTCGAAGGTCGAGGGCGTGTCGGTGGTCATCGCCTGGGCCTTGATCGCGACGCCGGCGTCGAGGCCGCGCGTCCTGGCGAACGATTCCGAGACCAGCACCGCCGCCGCCCCGCCGCAGGTCGGGGGACAGGCCATGAGGCGGGTCATCACCCCGGGCCAGATCGGCGTGTCGTTCATGACATCGGCGACGGTGACTTCCTTGCGGAAAATTGCGAACGGATTGTGCTTCGCGTGTCGGCTCGCCTTGGCGCGGATTTTTGCGAAAGCGTCGAGCCTCGTTCCGTACTTCCGCATGTGGGCGAGGCCCGCGCCGCCGAAGTAGCGCAGCGCCAGCGGGATGTCGCGCGCGCTGACGAGTTCGTCGGCGAGCGCGTCGAAGTCCTCGAAGGCGCTCGGCCGGTCGGTGTAGACGGAGCCGAGCGCGCCCGGCTTCATCTGCTCGAAGCCGAGCGCGAGCACGCAGTCGGCGGCGCCGGAGGCGATCGCCTGGCGGGCGAGAAACAGGGCGGTCGAGCCGGTCGAGCAGTTGTTGTTGACGTTGACGATCGGGACGCCGGTCAGGCCCAGGCGGTAGAGCGCCCGCTGACCGGACGTTGAGTCGCCGTAGACGTAGCCGGCATAGGCCTGTTCGATGGCGTCGTAAGCGAGGCCGGAGTCGGCGAGCGCGCGCTTTCCGGCCTCTGCGCCCATCTCGTGATAAGGTGGGCTGGCGCCGGGCTTCGAGAAAGGGATCATGCCCACGCCCGCGACGACCACTCTCCCCGACATGACCCCTCCCCAACTTTCTCGCAGCACATTAGGGTTGCGGCGCGGCCCGGACAAGCGGCGCGCCGACAGGGACGGACGCCCTGGCTCGACGATTTCGGGGAGGAGACCGATGGCGGCGCTGGACATCGAGCGGGCGGATTTCCTGAAGGACGAAGACATCGTCATCTTCGCGCGATCGGTCGAGAAATTCCTGGACGAGCATGCGCCGCCGGGGCGCGTCGAATCCTGGCGGCGGGACGGAATCGTCGAGAGGGGGTTCTGGCGCGAGGCAGGCGCTGCGGGCCTGTTGTGTCCCGCGGTTCCGGAACAATACGGCGGCCCCGGCGGCGACTTCCGTCACGAGGTCGTGGTGATGGAGGCCGTCGCGCGCCGGCAGGTCAGCGGATTCGCGGCGTCGCTGCACAGCGCGATCGTCGCGCCCTACATCCTGCACTACGGTTCGGAGGAGCAGAAGCGGCGCTGGCTTCCCAAGATGGCGTCGGGCGAATTCATCGGCGCGATCGCGATGACCGAGCCGGGCGCGGGCTCGGACCTGCAGGGCGTGAAGACCAGCGCCCGCCTCGACGGCAACCACTACGTCGTCAACGGCCAGAAGACCTTCATCAGCAACGGCCAGCTCGCCGATCTGGTGATCGTGGTCGCCAAGACCGATCCGACAAAGGGGGCGAAGGGCACGTCGCTGATCGTGGTCGAGACGGCCGACGCGCCCGGATTCGAGCGCGGGCGGAACCTCGACAAGATCGGCATGGAGGCGCAGGACACGTCGGAACTCTTCTTCGACGACGTGCGCGTGCCGACCTCGAACCTGCTCGGGGCCCATGAGGGCATGGGCTTCGTCCAGCTCATGCAGCAGCTTCCGCAGGAGCGCCTGACGATCGGCGTCGGCGGCGTCGCGGTGATCGAGCGGGCGCTCGAGGAAACCATCGCCTACGTCAAGGAGCGCAAAGCGTTCGGCCAACGGCTGATCGACTTCCAGAACACCCAGTTCAAGCTCGCCGAGTGCAAGACCGAGGCGACGGTCGCCCGCGTGTTCGTCGACCGGTTGATCGGCCTGCATCTCGACGGCCGGCTCGACGCCGCGACCGCGTCAATGGCGAAGTACTGGGTCTCCGAACTCGAGAACAGGATCGTGGACACCTGCCTGCAACTGTTCGGCGGCTACGGCTACATGAACGAGTACCCGATCGCGCGCATGTTCCGCGACAGCCGGGTGCAACGCATCTACGGCGGCGCCAACGAGATCATGAAGGTGTTGATCGCGCGGACGTTGTGACGAACATGGCGTCATGACCTGAAAGGACGGCGGCGCATGACGATGGTCAAGTCCGAGCGGCGCGGCGCGGTCGCGCTCCTCACGCTCGACAATCCGGAGAAATACAACGCGCTCGGCGGCGCGCTGCTGGCCGATCTCAGGGCGGCGTTCGAGGCGGCCGAGGCCGATTCCGGGACGCGCGCCGTCGTGCTCACTGGCGCCGGCAAGGGATTTTGCGCCGGCGCGCAACTGGGGACGGCGACCTTCGAGGCCGGAGCGGAAGTCGGCGACTGGATGCGCGCCTCGATCAACCCGCTGATCGAAAAGGTGCGCGCTTCGCGTCTGCCCGTCGTGGTGGCGGTCAACGGCCCGGCGGCCGGCGCAGGGGTCGGTCTCGCGCTGATGGGCGACATCGTCCTCGCGGCGCGCTCGGCAAGATTCGTGCTGAGCTTCGTCGGCCTCGGCGCCGCGCTCGACGGCGGAACGACCGTGTTCCTGCAGCGCGCGATCGGCGCGCCGCGCACCCGGGCGCTGGCGCTGCTCGGCGAGCCGCTCTCCGCCGAGACCGCGGCGGTGTGGGGCCTCGTCTGGAAGGTCGTCGCCGACGACGACCTGATGCGCGAAGCGTCGGCGCTCGCCGAGCGCCTCGCGAACGGGCCGCCCGCGTCGATCGCGCTGATCAAGGCGCAGCTCGAGTCCGCCTGGAGCGCCGGGCTTGCGGAGGTTCTCGACGCCGAGGCGAGCGCGCAATCGACGGCCTTCGCCACCGACGACCTGCGCGAGGGCGCCGCGGCGTTCATGGAGAAGCGAACGCCTCGGTTCTCCGGCGCCATGCGCGCCCGAGGCGTGAAGCCGGCCAAGGGAGACTGAGCGCCGCAAAAGATCGAGGCAATTCGAATGGCTACAGTCGAACATTCTGGCGATTTACGCGTTCGTTTGCCTAAAGGTCATGGCAACCTGCGCTGGCTCGTAACGTTCGCGTTCGGCTTTCCCTTCGTTTTGATAGCGCTTGCTGCATTTCCGATTGGCTCTAATTTTGCCTATGTGTTGTTCGGCATCCCTTTATTATTTATCGTTTGGTTAATTGTAAATGCTATCCTATTCAAATTATTTGTTCGTTATCTCCTTGCAAAAGCGTGGAGACAAAGTCTTATTGCTCTGGCGCCACTGCTAATATTTGTTATTTTCGCGGTGAATCCAATTGCTTTCATCCGATTGAATAACCATATCGGGGACTTGGTTCACTTTGTCGTCTTGAAGCGCTATTATGACGAGAGGGTGGCTGCTCTCCCAAATGACGCGGGACCTCGTTTGGCGGTATTCAATTGGGGGGGCATGATCTGGGCGTCCCATGGGCTGGTCTACGATGAGTCGGACCAGGTATCCTTGCCACGCGGCCGCCAGTCGACGGACTGGGTGGAGAAGGCGAGGCGCAACGAATTGAGTTGTGAAGGCTATAGCGTTCACCGGCTTTGGGACCACTACTATCTGGCAAGCTTTCCTTGCTGATTTGCGGACGTTTGCGTCCGAAATTGCCTTGGCTCGCGCCACAGGCCGAGGCGAGGCGCCTCTCGAATGGCCGGCGCTGATCCGGCGGACAACGAGAACCGTATCGTCGGGTGGACAGGCGCGTCCGAATTCGTTTGATCCCATTGACAATCGTCACGTCCGGCGTGACGTAGCTCCGCCGCCCTTGACCGCGTCCAAAACCGGAACGAGTCGGATGCGCGGCCGCTGATCGACCTCGACCATGACGGTCCGACAGAGCGAGAGCCATTGACGGCGGGCTGATGAGGTTCGTGTTCGGTTGCAGGACGGTCGATGGCGCGGAGCGGGCCGATAAGGATCGCGCGCGCTTGTTCGCCGCGACCTGGACGGTCGACCATGGATCGGGGCGGCGCGGGAGCGCCTCCTATCGACGGTCATCCTTCATGAAGGACGAGTGTACGACATGACGCCCCCGCAAGTTGCCGAGATGATCGCGAGAATCCAGTACGCCGCGCGCCCGGACAGCGGTCCGCGCCGGGCCAGAAGCCTGATGATCCAGGGCACGAGCTCCGACGTCGGCAAGAGCATGGTGGTGGCGGGCCTGTGCCGCGCCTACGCCCGGCGAGGGCTGGTCGTGCGGCCCTTCAAGGCGCAGAACATGAGCAACAACGCCGCCGTCGCCGCGGATTCCGACCTGCCCGCCGGACCGGACGGCGAGCCGCAGCACGGCGAGATCGGCCGGGCCCAGGCGCTGCAGGCGCGCGCCTGCCGGGCCGCCCCCTCGATTCACATGAATCCGGTGCTGCTCAAGCCGCAAAGCGAGATCGGCGCGCAGGTCGTGCTCAGGGGCCGGGTGCTCGGCAATTGCCCGGCGAAGATCTACCACCACATGCGCCGCCAGCTGATGCCGGCGGTGGTCGACAGTTTCGAGCGCCTGGCGCGCGAGTCCGACCTGGTGCTGGTCGAGGGCGCGGGCAGCGGCGCGGAAGTCTACCTGCGGTCGTCGGACATCACCAACATGCGCTTCGCCGAAGAAGCCGACCTGCCCGTCGTTTTCCTCTCCGACATCGACCGCGGCGGAACGATGGGAGCCTTGGTCGGCAGCTGGGCGCTGCTCAGCGAGGCCGATCGCGCCCGCGTCGTCGGCTACATCATCAACAAGTTCCGCGGCGACTTCTCGATTTTCGAGCCCGGGTGCCGAACCATCACCGAGAACACGGGCTGGCCCTTCCTGGGCGTGCTGCGCTGGTTCCCCGCCGCCGACCGCCTGCCGGCCGAAGATTCCCTGGCGCTCGAGCGGGCGGCGGCGGCGAGCCGGGGCAAGGTCAAGATCGCGGTGCTCCGCCTTCAGCGGGTCGCCAATTTCGACGACCTCGATCCGCTGGTCGCCGAGCCGGACGTCAATCTCATCTGGATCCAGCCGGGATCGGCGATCCCGGGCGACGTCGACGTGGTGGTGATTCCGGGTTCGAAGGCGACGCGGATCGAGCTCGACCTGATCCGGCGCGAGGGCTGGGACATCGACATTCGCGCCCATGTCCGGCGCGGCGGTCGGGTCGTCGGCCTGTGCGCCGGCTATCAGATGCTCGGCCGCGTCGTGCGCGACCCCATGGGCGTCGAGGGGCTGCCGGGAGAGACCGAGGGCCTCGGCCTGCTCGATCTCGAAACCGACATGTCGGGCGACAAGCGCCTCGTCGAGGTCGACGCCTTCGACCGGATCTCGAGCGTGCGGGTGACCGGGTACGAGATGCACATGGGGCGAACCACCGGGGCGGGTCTCGCCCGACCGTGGATGTCGCTCGATTTCGGCGGCGGCGCGATCCGACCCGAGGGAGCCGTCTCGCACGATGGTCGGGTCGCGGGTGGCTACCTCCACGGCATCTTCGCCGGCGACGCCTTCCGCTCCGCCTGGCTGCGTCAGGTCGGGGCGCAGGCGTCGAGCCTCGCCTTCGAAGCGCGCGTCGAGGAAACGCTGGAGACCCTCGCCGACCACTGCGAAGCCAATCTCGACCTCGACGCCCTGTTCGCTCTGGCGCGGTAGCGGATATGCGCACGCTCTACCTGATCGGCATGGGTCCCGGCGGACCCGAGTACCTGACGACGCAGGCGATCGAGGCCCTGCGCAAGGTCGACGTTTTCTTCATCCTCGAGAAGCAGGGCCGCGGCAAGGACGCCCTCGCCGAGGCGCGCCTGCGCATCCTCGACGCCTGGCGCGGCCCAGGGAATTATCGCGTGGTCAAGGCCCCGAGCCCGCCGCGCGATCGGGCGACCGAGGATTACCTCGACGTCGTCGCCGACTGGCACGCCCGCAAGGCGGAGATCCTGGCCGATCTGATCGCAGAGCACCTCTCCGAGGGCGAGGCGGGCGGCGTGTTGGTGTGGGGCGACCCAGCGCTCTACGACAGCAGCATTTCGATCCTGCGCAAACTGCAGGACGACGGGCGCGTGCAGATCGCGCTGCAGGTGATCCCGGCCGTCAGCAGCCTGCACCTGCTCGCCGCGCGGCACGCCATCCCGCTGCACGCAATCGGCGGCGAGCTTCTGGTGACGACGGCGCGACGGCTCCTGGCGGGCGCGGCAAGGGGCCACGACGCCGTCGCCGTCATGCTCGATTCCAACGCCGCCTTCAACACGATCGACCCGGAGGATTTCGACATCTACTGGGGCGCCTATCTCGGGACCGAGCATGAGATCGTGGCCTCGGGGCCGCTCCGCGAGGTCGGCCCGGCGCTCGCCGAGACGGTGGCGCGCGAAAAGCAGCGCCACGGCTGGATCCTCGACATCTACCTGCTCAGGCGCGGCGGGGCGAAACCCTCGATCGATCCGGTGGAGGCGGGCCGTTGACGGCCCGGATCGTCGTCGCCGGCGTCGGCTCCGGCGTCGGCAAGACGCTGCTGACGGCGGGATTGATCGGCGCCTTGCGCCGGCGCGGCCTCGCCGTGCAGCCGTTCAAATGCGGTCCGGATTACATCGACCCCGGCTGGCTCGGCGCCGCGGCCGGACGTCCGTGCCGCAATCTCGACGCCTGGATGCTCGGCGACACGGCGATGCGCGAGAGTTTTGCCCGCGGCTGCGTCGGCGCGGACCTCGCGGTGGTCGAGGGCGTGATGGGTCTGTTCGACGGCGCGCGCTTCGACGACGACGCCGGCTCGACGGCCGCCATCGCCGCGACGCTCGCGGCGCCGGTGCTTCTCATCATCGACATCTCCGGCTCGGCGCGCAGCGCGGCCGCCATTGCCTTCGGCTTCGCCCGGTTCGATTCGCGCCGGCCGGTGGCGGCGGTGGCGCTCAACTTCGCCGGGTCCGAGGGTCACGCGCGCGGCTGCGCCGCGGCGATCAAGACGGCGACCGGCCTTCCCTCGCTCGGCTGGCTGCCGCGCAAACCGTCGCTCTCGGTGCCAGAACGGCATCTCGGCCTCGAACTCGCGGCGGAGAGCGGCGGACGCGGCGCGACGCTCGCTGCGGCAGCGGATGCGGTCGCCGAGGCGTTCGATCTCGACGCGCTGCTCGACGTCGCGCGCTCGGCGCCAGATCTGCCGCCGGCGGCAGCGCCCCATGACGTCCCGGCGGCGGACGGCGGGCGCCCCATTCTCGCGCTTGCTTCGGACGCGGCGTTCTCCTTCTACTATCAGGACGATCTCGACATCCTGGCGGCTATGGGCGCGCGCATCGTGCGCTTCAGCCCGGTTGCCGGAGACCGGCTGCCGAAGGGAACGGCGGCGGTCTTCCTGGGCGGCGGCTATCCGGAACTGTTCGCTCGCCAGCTCGCCGCCAACCACGGGCTGTGGCAGGATCTGCACGATCTGCATGGCCTTGGGGCGCCGATCCTGGCCGAGTGCGGCGGGTTCATGGCGCTGACCCAGGCGCTCGTCGACGCCGACGGCGTGCGCCACGACATGGCGGGCCTCGTCCCCGGGACCGTGCGGATGACGCAGCGCCTGGCGGCGCTCGGCTATCGCCGCGCCACCGCGCTCGTGGACACGCCGCTGGTCCGGGCTGGGGAAACGTTGCGCGGCCACGAATTCCATTACAGTGTCTGGGATTGTGAAGGCTCGGCGCCGGCCCCGGTCTGGTTCCTGCGCGGCAACCGGGACAGCGACCCGACCCTCGAAGCCGGTCACGCCGAGCGTGGGCTCGTCGCGAGCTACCTGCATATTCCGCTGGCGCAGCGACCGGAACTCGCCGCTCGCCTGGTCGAGCAGATGCGGGACGTCGACCGTCGCCGTCGGCGAGCGTCGACAACCGAGGGGTCAGCGCCCGAGTTGGCCGAACAGGCGCTGTCGTGACGAGCGGCTCGACAAGGCCCGGGAAACGGTATCGAGCGGAGAAGGGAACGACATGGAGCCGAAGAACACGACTGCCAACACCGCCTATATGGGGTTCACAAATTCCGCCTGTCCATTCATGCCCTGCCATCAGGGAGTGGAGCGCGAGTTCAACTGCCTGTTCTGCTATTGCCCCCTCAGCGCCTATGAATGCCCCGGACCGTACAAGGTGCTGGTCGATCGCAACGGGATCACGCGTAAGGACTGCTCCGCGTGCACCCTGCCGCACAACGGCTACAAGCGTTCGTGGAATTTCATCCAGCGCTGGCTGGAGAAACCCAGGCGCTGGGACGGAAGCGAGCAGGACCCGAGCCGGATCAAGGACGCCGATTCGCTTCCCTGACGCCGCGCTGTCCCTCTGTCGGAACAGCCGCCTCCGGACGGCGCCTGACGCGCCGCCTCGGCCATAGGCCCCACGCAGTCGCGCCGATTGCGACGGACACGAGGGCTGCGAACGCGGCGGTCGGGGGGTGCGACGGGATTTCGCTCCAGCGCGGAAATATCACGTCGTTGGTGTTGAACGGCTCGTCGCTGTAGCGGCACAGCGTCAGCGAGGCGCCGTTGGCCAGCATCTCGACCTCGATCTTGCTCGTGAGCGCGTCGACCGCCATGCGATCGACGCTCGACGCCGCGCGCAATTGCAGGAGGAGAGCCCGTCCGGCGGCGAGATAGGCATGGGCGCATTCGTTGAACGGGCTCGCCTCGTCCGCGACGGCGCCGGGAACGAGACCCCAGAGGCAGGCGAAGGACTGAAGGCTCAGGTAGTCCTCCAGCCGCCATGTCGTCATGTCGAATCCGGTTCGCGTCCCGGCCAACGCGCGGATCGCGGCGAGATTGTCGCTGATCACCGCCATCTGGCCATGGGTGAGACTGGGGATCGAGATCCCGGTCGGGGCCAGCCCGTCGCGCGTGGTCGTCCGATGCGCTTCCGCCGAAGGCGGCCCGAGCGCGACGATAGTCGCTGTCAGAGCCATGAGCAGGAGTTTCACGACTGGCCTCCGAGAGGTCCGAGCGCGACGAGATTCCAGCGCCTCTCGCGACCGCTGAGCCTTGCAAGCGTGAGCGGCGCGACGTCGATCCGCCAGAAGACCGAAGGACCGCCGCCGAGCACGCTCGCAATCGCCGCCCGGACGACGGAGGCGTGGGTAACGGCGAGCGTCCTGCCATCCCGCGCCGACAATTCGGCAAGCCAGGCGCCGACCCGCTCGATCAGAACCACGATCGACTCGCCGCCGTGGGGGGCGGCTGCTGGATCGGCGAGCCATGCCGCGAAACCGTCCGGCTCGCGCCCAGCGACATCGGCCGAGGCGAGTCCGCGCCAGCGTCCATAGTCGCAGTCCCCGAGCGCCGCCTCGACGACGGCGTCGAGCCCGAGCGCCGCAGCCGTCCCGCGCGACGCGCGGGCGGGGGCGGTCAGCACGCGATCATACGATCTGAGCCGACCGCTGAGCGCTTCGAGCGCGCCGACGGCGGAGGCTTCGAGCGCTTCGTCGTCCGGGAACCGCGCCGCGCGCGTCGCCGGAGAGGCGCCGTGCGCGAGGAGGTCGAGACGCGCGGTCATGGGCCTGCGCGCCGCCCGCGTCAGGCGGTCCGCAGCCTGCCCTGCTTCACCGGCGCGAGAACGCGTTCCACCCAGACCCCGAAGCCGAGACCAAGGACCGTCCACATGATCGCCTGCGCGCCGAGCGAAGCCATGCGGAACTGCCAGAGGACTACGGCGGGAAAGCCGTCGGGAACCTCGTTCAGCGGAGGCATGGCCAGGGCGAAGGCGACCACTGCGACAAGGTAGACGGCTCCGCCGACCAGCGTCGCATCCCATGCGCCGAGTTGGTCGACGAGGCGATTGCGGACGTTCCAGGCGGCGATCATCGAGGCCAGGGACAACAGCAGCATGCCGAAATAGATCGCGGTGCGCAGACCGATCGTGTCGGGGTTGCCGACCGACGGCGGGTTCGCCGGATACTTGAGGATCGGGACCACGTAGACGGCGATGAAGCCGCTGATCGCGATCAGCGCCGCGCTTGCGCGAGGGCTGTAATCCCCCATCCGGCCGTAGAGAATCGCGAAAGCCAGCGCGAACAGACCGCCGAAGGCCACATTGTAGACGGTGACGCCGGTGAAGAGCCCGATCCCGCCCTGAACGGGTCTGCTCACCAGCTCCTCCTCCTGCTCGACCGCAGGCGGGTTTTCGCCCTTGGCCACCGCGGCGTCATGTTCGGCCTTGGCTTTCGCCTCGTCCATCGCAGTCTCGAAAGCGATCGCGCGGTCGACCGCGGGTTCGCCCACCGTTTTCAGCAAACCGAACGAAAGAATGGCGGCGACAAAGCCGACGATCATTCCTCGCCACAGCAAAGATCCAGTCGTCATCGTGATTACCCTCGAGCCAAAGCGCGGCTGGCGCCGTCGCAGACGCTTCCAGCCGGCCGCAAGCAAATGCGTGTTTCCCTAATCAGCGCTCCCGGCGCGACTCGCGCCGCCGCCGGAGACAAGAACCCGCTGACATCGTCAGTGGCAGGGGAAGCCGAGGAGATGACGGCTGTCGTGCACGAATTCGTGAATATACATACCTTTGAAAATGGCAGTCGCGCCCTGTTCGGCGCCGACGAAATAGACTCCGAGCAGGCAAATCAAGCCGGCGAAGATCAGCCACGGCAGCACTTCGCGCAGCGGAATTGCTGTCACGCCAACGGTCGGCGCCAGATAGGAATTCGTCATGACCAAACACTCCTCGGGGAATTCGCGTCCCCATGCGTGACGCCCTTGGCTTCAGGAGCAGGTCTGACTTTTGGCCCGTGGGCCGATCACAGTGGCGCGACCGCGCCGGATTCTCACCGGCTTCCGCGCCCGAAGCGATGCGCGAGGTCATCATAGGCGGGACAAGTCGGGTGTCAATGCGACAACGGGCGGCATCCTACGCCGCGATGCAGGATTTTGCCTTCCTCACCCCTCCGCGATCACGTGAAAGAACGATCCGGTGACGCGCCCCCGGCGAGACCCCGTATTCTCGCTCGCGGCGCCGTAGGCGTCGGTCGTCGCGGCGAAAGGCGCATCCTCGCCCCTGCCCGCGATCGTGGCGTAGTGAAACTCGTGTCCGAGCAGAACCTGCCCGCGACGCCCGAGGGCGCAGTCGTCCGCCAGCGTCGCGCGGCGGTACCCGAGCGTCATCCGGCGTTTGAGGAAACTCGTCGAGACGGACAGGAGACCGGCCATCGGATGCGTCACGCCGGCGGCGTCGGTCAGCGACACGCCGAGCGCCATGTATCCGCCGCACTCGCCGTGAACCGGCTTCGTGTCCGCGAACCGCCGCAATCCGTCGAGGAAGCGGCCGGCGGCCGCCAGCCGGCCGGCGTGCAGTTCGGGATATCCCCCGGGCAGCCAGCAGACGTCTGCGTCGGGCGGCGGGGACTCGTTCTGCAACGGCGAGAAGAAGCGGATCTCGGCTCCGGCGGCGCGCCAGCCCGCCAGGAGATGCGGGTAGATGAAGGAAAAGGCGGCGTCCGAAGCGATCGCGATCCTCTGCCCCGGCGGTTTCAGCGCCGGCGTGCGGCCCGGCGCGCTCCGCGGCGGCCGGGCGAGCGACCGGATCGCGTCGACAT
The DNA here is from genome assembly GCF_003315135.1 of Roseiarcus fermentans. Lineage (GTDB taxonomy): Bacteria > Pseudomonadota > Alphaproteobacteria > Rhizobiales > Beijerinckiaceae > Roseiarcus > Roseiarcus fermentans. The sequence goes on along the minus strand of NZ_QNRK01000052.1, from coordinate 25,764 downwards.
CGACATGCCGGGCGGCGAACGCGCCGAGCCCCGCGAGCCGCGCTTCGAGGTCGGCGGTGTCGGCGGCCTGAACGAGGCCCAGATGGCGCTCGGGCAGCGCAATCTTGGGGTCGCGGGGCAGCGCGCCCAGCACGGGCAGGCCGATCGCTTCGATCGCCGTCGCCGTCAACCGCCGATGCCGCTCGCTGCCGACCTTGTTCAGGATCACGCCGGCGATCGTGAGCCGCGGATCGTACGAAGCGCAACCCTTGGCGACTGCCGCCGCCGATTGCGCCTGCCCCGAGACGTCGAGAACCAGCACGACCGGCAGGCCCAGAATGGCGGCAACGTCGGCGGACGCGCCGGTGCGCCCGGCGGGACCGGGAACGCCGTCGAACAGCCCCATCGAGCCCTCGGCGACGACGATGTCGGCGTCGGCCGCGGTCGCTGCGGCGAGCCCGGCGATCAGGCTTTCGTCCATCGCCCAGGAATCGAGGTTGACGCTGGGGCCTCCGGTCGCTGCGGCGTGGAACGCGGCGTCGATGTAATCGGGTCCCGACTTGGCGCCGGCGACGCGCAGCCCCTTGTCCCGGAAGGCCCGCATGAGCCCCAGCGACACCGTGGTCTTGCCGCTGCCCGAGCGCGGCGCGGCGAGCAGGAGCCCGGGGGCGGTCACGGCCGCGGCGCCGCATTCAGGAGCGTCGCCAGCAGCCGGTCGCGAAGCGCGACGATGGCCCCGACGGCGATGATCGCCGGCGCGGCGCAGCCCTGCGCGTCGGCGTCCCGCTTGGCTCGCCCCAATGTCGTCACGAGCACGCGCTGACGGGGCGTCGTGGCGTCCTCGACGATCGCCACCGGGGTGTCCGGCGCCGCGCCGCCGCGCATCAGCGCATCGGCGATCGACTCGAGTTTCTGCATCGCCATGTACAACACCAGCGGGACCCCCAGCGCGCCGAGCCGCTCCCAGTCCGGCGTTTCGGCATCCGCCGAATGCCCGGTCGCGAGGATCAGCGCCTGGTTGGCGCCGCGGGTCGTGGCCGGGACGCCCGCGTAGGCCAGCCCCGCGAGCCCGGAGGTCGCGCCCGGAATAACGCGGAACGGCACGTCGGCGGCGGCGAGGCGCATGGCTTCCTCGCCGCCGCGGCCGAAGACGAACGGATCGCCGCCCTTCAGCCGCAGGACGCGAAGGTTCTTCCGCGCGAGCTCGACCAGCCGGTCGGAGATGTCGTCCTGATGCGGCGACGGACGGCCGCCGCGCTTGCCGGCGAACTCGCGCCGCGCTTCCGAACGCGCGAGCGCGAGCACGTCGTCGCTGACGAGAGCGTCGGTGACGATCACGTCGGCGTGTTGAAGCGCGTGAAGGGCGAGCAGGGTGAGGAGGCCCGGATCACCCGGGCCGGCGCCGACCAGCCAGACCGTCCCCGGCTCGAAACGCGGCAGGTTCGGGGTCAGGGAGCGAGGGAGCGACACGGGGCCGAACTCATCGGAAAAGGACGCGCTTTGCTTCACGTTGGCGGAAACCTCGAAGAGGGGCGGTCAGGCGCGGCGCGGACGGAACCGGCGCAGATAGTCGGCGTCGTAGAGCGCGCTGTCGCGAAAGTCCTGCGCCGCCAGCGCTCTCCCGACAAAAATCAGCGCCGTACGCTCGATCGGCGCCTCGGCGAGGCGCGCTTCGATGGTCGCCAGCGTCGCCTCGAGGATACGCTCCTCCGGCCACGTCGCCCGGAACACCACCGCGACCGGGCAATCGGGTCCGAGGATCGGCGCGAGTTCCGCAACGACGCGGTCGATCGCGTGGATCGAGAGGTGGATCGCGAGCGTGGCGCCGGTGGCGGCGAAGGCCGCGAGCGTTTCGCGCTCCGGCATCGCCGAGGCCCGCCCGCTGGTGCGCGTCAGCACCACGGACTGCGCGACCTCCGGCAGGGTCAGTTCGCGCTGCAGGGCCGCGGCGGCGGCGGCGAAGGCCGGCACGCCCGGCGTCACGTCGAAAGGGATGCCGAGCTTGGCCAGGCGCCGCGTCTGCTCGGCGAGCGCGCTCCAGATTGACAGGTCCCCCGAGTGGAGCCGGGCGACGTCCAGGCCTTCGGCGTGCGCCCGCTCGATTTCCGCGACGATGTCGTCGAGACTCATCGGCGCGGTGTCCACGACGCGCGCATCAGCGGGGCACCATTGCAGCATCTCCCGCGGCACGAGCGAACCGGCGTAGAGGCAGACCGGGCAGCGGGCGATGAGGTCGCGGCCGCGCACTGTGATGAGGTCCGGCGCGCCGGGGCCGGCGCCGATGAAATGGACGGTCACGCGATGGCCTCCGGGGCGACGGCGACCGCACAGGAGACGCCGTCAGCGCTGAATTTGGCGACGACGAGGCGCGAGCCCGCCCCCGCGCCGACGAGCGCGGCCGCTTCCGCGAGGCTGCCGACGCCGATGATTTTTTCCACGCGCGCGGATCGCGATACGACCTCCACGTCACGCGTCGCAAGCGTCGCCTCGTTGTGAAAGACGAGATCGAGCCCGAGGCTCAGCGCGGCCTGCCGCAGGGCCGCGTCGCCGGATTTTCGGTCGCTTGTGTGAAGGGTGGGCGCCGAGGCGGGCGAGGGGGCGCGCGCCAGCGCTCGCCGCACGGCGCGCACGATCGCCTCGGCTCCCGCATCCGATTTGCAGCCGACCCCCACCGCGCTGCGCCCGCTCATGGCTTGACGAGGCTCCACTGGACGCTGGGCATCGCCGGCCGGAAGCCGCGAAACCGGCCGATCGGCTCGGCGTGGGCGAACTGCGTCAGGAGAAGCTCGCCGCCGAGCCGCTGCTGCGCAGCCGTGACTTCCGACTGGCTCTCGAGCGTCACTGCATTGACCACCAGCCGGCCCCCGGCGCCGAGCGCCGACCAGCACAGGTCGATCAGGCCCGGCGACGTCACGCCGCCGCCGAGGAAGACCGCGTCCGGCCGCCTGAGCCCGCTGAGCGCCTCGGGCGCCTCGCCCTCGACGATGTCGAGATGGGGAACGCCGAGAAAAACCGCGTTGCGGCGGATGCGCCGGCATCGCTCGCCATCGCGCTCGACGGCGACCGCGCGCATCGAGGGGTCGGCGAGCAGCCATTCGATCGAGACCGACCCTGCCCCCGCCCCGACGTCCCACAAGAGCTCGCGCGGGCGCGGCGCGAGTTGGGCGAGCGTCACGGCGCGCATCTCGCGCTTGGTGATCTGGCCGTCGTGCTCGAACCACGCGTCGGGCAGCCCGGCGGCGCGCGGCGGAATGCGCGCGCCCGGTCCGGCCGCGACCTCGATCGCGACGGTGTTCAGCGGATCGACGCCGACCATGTCGAACGCCTCCGCGATCGCGACGCGCAGGCGCTCGCGCGGGCCGCCCATCGCCTCGCACAAAGTCAGCCGCGAGGCGCCGAGGCCGCGGTCACTGAGCAGCGCCGCAAGCTTCGCCGGAGTGTCCCCGTCCCAGGACAGCGCCAGCACGCGGCCCCCCGGTTGAAAGTGCGGGATGACGCGTTCCAGCGCCCGCCCGTGCAGCGACAGGAGCGCGCAGTCCTGAAGCGCCCAGCCGAGCCGGCTCGCCGCGAGGCTGAACGCCGAGGGCTGCGGAAAGCAGAGGATTTCGTCCGGCGCCACGATCTCGGCGATCAGCGAGCCGACGCCGAAAAAGAACGGATCGCCGGACGCGAGCACCGAGACCGGCTCGCCGCGCCGCGCCAGGATCGCCGGAAACGCCTGCTGCAACGGTGACGGCCAGGCCATGCGCTCGGCCGCCGTCTCGCCGATCAGCGCGAGATGCCGGGCGCCGCCGACGACGAGCGAGGCTTGCGAGAGGCGCGCTCTTGCGACAGGAGACAATCCGTCGAGCCCGTCCTCGCCGAGCCCGATGATCGTGAGCCACGCGGACCCGCTCATGAAGCCCAACCCCGAAGGCGCGCGCAATGAAGATTCTGCTGCTCGGCGGCTCCAGCGAAGCAAGCCGCCTCGCCCGCGCGCTGGCGGCGCGGCCGGACGTCGAGACGGTGCTGTCGCTCGCCGGCCGGACCGCCAACCCGGCGCCGAGCCCGCTGCCGACGCGGGTCGGCGGATTCGGCGGCGTGGACGGTCTCGTTCGCTATCTTGCGGCCGAACGCGTCGACGCGGTGGTCGACGCCACCCATCCCTTCGCCGCCCAGATGAAGCGTCACGCCGCCGAAGCCTGCCACGCGGCGGGCGTAGCGCTCGCGGCCTTCACCCGCGCCGCCTGGACGGCCGGTCCCGGAGATCTTTGGACCGAGGTCGACGACGCGGCCGCCGCGGCGCGGGCGCTCGGAGAATCGCCGCGGCGCGTCTTCCTCACCGCGGGGCGCCTTCAGGCGGGCGCTTTCGCCGGTCCCTCGCCGCACCATTTCGTGCTGCGGTCGATCGACGCGCCGGCGCCCGAGACGCTGCCCGCTTCGGTCGAACTGGCGCTCGCGCGCGGTCCGTTCACGATTCCGGACGAAATCGAATTGATGACGTCGCGGCGGATCGACGTGGTCGTGAGCAAGAATTCCGGCGGCGAGGCGACGCGGGCAAAGCTCGACGCGGCGCGCCGGCTCGGCCTGCCGGTGATCATGATCCGGCCCCCGCCGGCGCCGGCGCGTCCGACCTTCCACGATCTCGACGGCGTGCTCGGCTGGATCGAGGTTCACCGGCCGGCTCCGTAGCTTCTCGGCGTGAGCAGGAACGGCGCCCGTTCCGTCCGCGCCACCACCCGGGTGGTCGAGGCGCCGACGAGCACCAGCGTGCTCATGTCGGCGAGCCCCGGGTCGGCCTCGCCGATCGTCGTCAGGACGACCCGCTCGTCGTCGCGGCCGATCGCGCGCGCGAACGCGACCGGGGTTTCGGGGTCGCGCAGGCGGCGCAACAATTGAAACGCATCGTGGATCTGGCGAGGGCGCGCGCGCGAGGCGGGATTGTAGATGGCGATGGCGAAGTCGCCGTGGCACGCGGCCTCGAGACGGCGCTCGACCAGCGCCCACGGCTTGAGATTGTCCGAGAGCGAGATGACGCAGAAGTCGCCGCCGAGCGGGGCGCCCAGCCGCGCCGCCGCCGCCTGCATCGCGCTGATGCCGGGAACCACCGCGATGTCGAGCCCGCGCCATTCGGGCGGGCCGTCCTCGAGCGCCTCGACAACCGCCGCCGCCATGGCGAACACGCCGGGATCGCCGCCCGAGACGACCCCGACCGTCTTGCCCTCCGCGGCGAGTTCGAGCGCATGGCGGGCGCGGTCGCGTTCGACGCGGTTGTCGCTCGCATGCACGCGGACGCCCTCGCGGGGCGCCGCCCGCTCGACATAAGGAAAATAGCCGACGAGGTCGGTGACGATCGCCAGCGTCGCGCTCGCCTCGGGCGACAGCCAGGCCGCCGGTCCGGGCCCGAGCCCGATCACGAAGACCCTCCCCCCGCTCATGGGCGCCGTCCCCGGCCGGGCAGCAGGATCAGCGAGAAATAGGGCGCGTCGCCGTCGGTCTTGTCGGCGAGCGGCAGGATCTTCTCGTTCGGCATGGTGCCGCGCTCGACATAGAGCGCCCGCTCGAGGAGCCCGGCCTCCGCAAAGGCTTCGCGCACCTTGTCGAAGTTCTGGCCGAGCTTCATCACCACGGCCGAGTCGCTCGTCTTCAGGCGCTGGACCAGCGCCTCGAACGGCAGCGTGCCCGGCAGGACCGTCAGGACGTCGTCGCCCCAGGTCATCGGGGCCGAGGCCGAGGCGGCGCAGCCGGCCATCCCCGTGACGCCCGGCACGATGCAGGTCTCGAACTCCGCTTTCAGCCGCTCGAACAAATGCATGAACGATCCGTAGAACAGAGGATCGCCCTCGGCCAGCAACGCGACATCGAGCCCGCGCCGCAGGCGCCCGGCGAGTCTCTCCGCCGCCTCTTCGTAGAAGGCCGCGAGGATCGCCGTATAGTCCGGGTGGTCGAACGGGATCTCGGTCGTGACCGGATAGCCGAGCGGCAATTCCTCCGCGGTCGCCGGGATCCAGCGGTCAGCGATGGTGCGGGCGTTGCCGCGCCGCCCGGTCTTGGAAAAATAGGCGATAACCGGACATTCGGCGATCACCCTGACCGCCTTCACCGTCAAAAGCTCCGGATCGCCCGGGCCGAGACCCACCCCGATGAGACGCCCCGCCACGGTCACTCCTTCGCGCTCGCCAGCGCATTGATCGCCGCCGCCGCCATCGCGCTGCCGCCGCGTCGTCCCCGCACCGCGATGTGCGGCGACCCGGGAAACGCGATCAGCGCCTGTTTCGATTCGGCCGCGCCGACGAAGCCGACCGGCATGCCGACGATGCAGGCGGGCATGGGCGCGCCGTCGGCGAGGATTTCCAGAAGCCGGAACAGGGTCGTCGGCGCGTTGCCGATCGCCACCACCGAGCCGCCGAGCCGCTCGCGCCAGAGGTCGACGGCCGCGGCCGACCGGGTCAGTCCGCGGGCCTTGGCGAGATCGGCGACGGCCGGGTCGTTGAGCGTGCACACGACCTCGTTCTGCGCCGGCAGGCGCGCCCGCGTCACTCCGCGCGCCACCATCTCGGCGTCGCAGAGGATCGGCGCGCCGGCCGCCAGCGCTTCCACGCCAGCCTGCGCCGCGCCTTCCGCGAACACGAGATCGTCGGCGGCGTCCGGCATGCCGCAGGCGTGGATCACCCGGACCGCGACCCGTTCCTCAACGCCGCGGAAGCGCCCGAGGTTCGCCTCCGCGCGGATGATCGCGAACGAGCGTCGGTAGATCTCGTCGCCGTCGCGAACATAATCGTAAGTCGCCATGCCTCCGCCGCTCCTCATCTCCGTCCTAGCGCCAAGCGCGGGCGAGCGCGAGGCCGGACGCATGGCCCGACGATCGCCCCGCCGCTCATGCCCGCTCCTTCAGCGCGCTCAGGATCGGACCGACGCTGTTCCGCCGGGTTCGCCACAGCCCGCGGCTGAGCGCGCTCTCGAAGCGGTCGGCGATCGCCTTCGCCGCCTGCGGATTGGCTTCAGCCAGGAACGTCCGCACGGCGGCGTTGGCGCAGATCGAGTCGAACAGCAGGTCGAAGTGCCTGTCCGCCACGCAATCCGTGGTCGCGGCGAAAGCGTAGAGATTGTCGACGCTTTCCGCGATCTCGGCCGCGCCGCGATAGCCGTGGCGCATCTGCCCCTCGATCCAGCGCGGATTGGCCGCCCGGCCGCGCAGCGCCCGGGCGATCTCCTGCGACAGCGCCCGCGCCTTCGGCGCGGCGGGGTCTGTCGCGTCGAGGTGATAGAGCGCGGGCGCGGCGCCCGAAGCCTCGGCGGCCGCGGCGAATCCGCCCTCGTGATCGGCGAAGGCGTCGGCGTCGAGCACGTCCTGCCCCGGCATGTCCTGGACATGGACGAAGGCTTGGGAGGATGCGACACGGTCGCGAAACTCGGTCGTCGCGCGAACGGCCTCGCCTTCATAGGCATAGCCGGTCGCCGCCAGATAGGCCGCGCCGAGTTCGGCGCGCGACGCCCATTCCCCGGAAAGCGCCCGTTTGACGACTCCGGTTCCGTAGGCCCCGGGCGCCGCGCCGAAGATGCGCGAGCGCGAGCCGCCGCCGAGAGCCGCCTCGCGCAGCGGATTGTCGTCGTCGGATTCGTGTTCACGGTCGGCGATCGCCCTGACGGCCGCGTCGACGAGCGAGATCTGTTCGGGGAAGACATCGCGGAACAGACCCGAGATTCGCACCGTCACGTCGACGCGCGGCCGGCCGAGCGCGGCGATCGTCCGAACCTCGAACCCCGAGACGCGGTTGGAGGCGTGGTCCCAGACCGGCCGGGCGCCGATCAGCGCCAGGACCTGCGCCAGATCCTCGCCGCCGGTGCGCACCGCAGCGCTGCCCCAGAGGTCGAACATCACCCGCTTCGGCCAGTCGCCGTGATCCTGAAGGTAGCGCGAGAGAAACTCCTGCGCGGCGCGTTGCCCGAGCTCCCAGGCGGTGCGGGTGGGAACCGCGCGCGGATCGACGGCGAAGAGATTGCGCCCCGTGGGCAGGACGTCGATGCGCCCGCGCGCCGGCGCGCCCCCCGGGCCCGGTGCGACGTGGCGGCCGCCGAGCGCGGCGACGAGGGCGTCCATTTCGGCCGCCGGCGAGCGTTCGAGGCGCACCAGCGCCTCCCCGGCGTCGGCGCCGGAATTGGCGGCGAGCGCGGCGAGCCGTTCAGCGCCGATCGCCGCGCCGAACACGTGCAGCCCGTCGCCGATCCGCATCTCCTTGACGTCGCACAGAAAGGCGTCGAGCCGCCGGAGCGCTTCGGCGGGGCTCGGATCGCCGTCGAGGCCGGCCTCCTCGGCGAGGCCGGTGTCGCGCGCCCGCTCGAGGATCAGGTCGGCGAGGCGCCGCGCGCGGCGGCCGTCGAGCGCCTGCGCCTCGGCGTATTCGTCCATCAGGCCTTCGATTTCCTGGAGCGCCCCGTGGGCGCCGGCCGCGATCAGCGGCGGCGTGAGATGTCCGAGCGTCACCGCCGCGGTCCGCCGTTTGGCCTGCGCCGCCTCGCCGGGGTTGTTGACGATGAATGGATAGATGACTGGAATGGCGCCGAGCGCAGCGCGCGGCGCGCAGTCGGGAGCGAGCGCGACCGATTTGCCCGGCAGCCATTCCAGCGTCCCGTGGGCGCCGACATGCACGACGGCGTGCACGCCGAACACATCGGCGAGCCAGAAATAGAAGGCGACGAAGGCGTGGCGCGGCGGCAGCACCAGGTCGTGGTATTCGTCCTTGCGGGCGGCGCGGCGGCCGCGATCCGGCTGGCGCGCCACGACCGAGCGGCCGAGCCGCAGGGCCACGAACCGGAACCGGCCGTCCGCGCAGCCGGGGTCCGCTTCCGGCTCGCCCCATTGCGCCGCGATCGCAGCGGCGAAGGCCGGCGGCGCCTCGGCGAGCCGACGGCGATAGGCGTCGAGGCCGAGCGATTCCGTCGCCGCGCCGGTGAGGCCGCGGGCGATCGCCGCCGCGGTGGGAATGTCGCCGATCCCGTAGCCTTCCCGCGCCAGGCGGCGCGCGATCGTTTCGACCGAGGCGTAGGTGTCGAGACCCACCGCGTAGCCGGTGCGGCCGCCCTTGCCGGGATAGTCCGAGAGCAAGAAGGCGATCCGCTTGCGCGCCGCCGGGGTTCGCCGCAACGCCGTCCAGGCCGCGGCGAGTTGCGCCACATGGGCGATGTTGGCCGCGTGCGGACGGGCGCGCAGCGGCGCGTATTCGAGCCCCGGGATCGGCGGCTCGGCCGCCTTGAACGCGATGGCGCCGGCGAAGATCCGGCCGTCGACCTCCGGCAGCGCGACGTTCATGGCGAGATCGGCCGGCGACAGGCCGCGGGCGGACTCGCGCCATTGCGCTTCCGTCGCCAGGCTGACCGCGACCTGAAAGACGGGCGCGTCGCAGGCGTCGAACGCGGTCGCGCCGCCTTCGAGCCGCGCCGAGAACGCGGTCGCGTTGAGGATCACGTCCGGCGGCTCGTCGCTGAGGCGGCCCGTCAGGCTCGCGACGGCGGACGGGTCCTTGAGGCTGGTCACGAACGCCGCCTCGACGCCGAAGCCCTGCGCCTCGAGGGCGTCCGCCAGCGCTTCGTAAGGCTCGGTGTCGCCGGCCAGCCACGCCGATCGGTAGAAGACGACGAGCGCGCGCGGCGCCCCCGGCGCGGCCGGGCGGTAGGCCGCGTCGAACGCGCCGCTGCTCGCTTGCTGGCGCGGCTCGGCGAAGGCGCACGGGCGGTCGAGCTTCGCCGTCGCGAAGCGCAGGCACTGGCGCGCGTTCTCCACCCCGCCCTGCTGGAGCCAGCCCCAGATGCGGCGAAGATCGGCCGTCGAGGCGGTGGAGGCCGCGTCGAGGCGCGGATCCTCGCGGTGATCGCCCGGCACGACGGCGAGATAGGCGCCGTTCGCCCGCGCGATCCGGCCGAGCTCCTCGATCCCGTAGCGCCAGTAGTCGAGCCCTCCGAGCAATCGGACCAGCACGAAACGCGCGTGCGCGAGAACTTTTTCGGCGTAGAGATCGACCGAGTAGGGGTGCCGCAGGTCGGCGAGGCTCGCGAGCCGCAGCGACGGCGCCCCGGCCTGCCCGGCGGCCAGCCCCTCCCACGCCTTGGCGAGCACGGCGAGGTCGCTGTCGGTGAACGACAGCGCGACGATCTCCGCCCGCGACTGATCGAGGTCGATGGCCTGAGCCGTCTCGTCCAGCGATCGGATGTCGGTGCGCAGGAGATGCATGGCGACCTTTCGTCAGCGAAGCGCGGCTTCGATGGCGTCCCGGTTCAGCCCCTTCTGGCCGATCACCACCAGGCGGCCGCGGCGCGCCTCGTCCGCGCGCCACAGCCGGTCGTACTGCTGGCGGAAGCGGGCGCCGACCCCCTGCACCAGCAGGCGCATCGGCTTGCCCGCGACGTCGAGAAAGCCCTTCATCCTGAGGACGTCGTGACGCTCGGTGATTTCGGCCAGCCGCCGGACATAGTCCGCCGGATCGGCGAGCGGCGGCACCTCGACGACGAACGAGTCGAAGTCGTCGTGATCGTGCGCCTCGGACCCGTCGTGATGCGAAGGCCGGGAGGCGAGGTCGTCCTCGGCGCCGGCTTCCAGCCCGAGCGCGATGGCCGGGTCGACCCGGCCCTCCTCGGTCGCGATGACCTTGGCCCGGCCGCGCGCCGCGGCTGCGATCGAGCGCGACACGCGCTCTGCATCGTCCGGATCGAGAAGGTCGATTTTGTTGAGAACGACGAGATCGGCGCAGAACAGCTGGTCCTGGTAGACTTCCTCGAGCGGATTGTCGTGGGCGACGGCGGGATCGGCGGCGCGCTCGGCCGCGAGCTTCTCGGCGTCGTCGACGAAGCGCCCGTCCGCCACGGCGGCCGCGTCGACCACGGCGATCACGCCGTCCACCGTGACGCGCGCGCGCACCTGCGGCCAGTCGAACGCCTTGAGCAGCGGTTTCGGCAAGGCGAGACCCGACGTCTCGATGATGATGTGGTCGAGCGCGTCCGACCGCTTCAGCAGCGCCTCGATCGCCGGCAGGAATTCGTCGGCGACGGTGCAGCACAGGCATCCGTTCGCCAGCTCGACGATATCCTCGTCCCGGCAGGACTCGACGCCGCACGACTTGAGGATGTCGCCGTCGACGCCGACGTCGCCGAATTCGTTGATCACCAGCGCGATCCGCCGCCCGCCGGCGTTCTCGAGCAGGCTGCGGATGAACGTCGTCTTGCCGGCGCCGAGGAATCCGGTGACGATGGTTGCAGGGATTTTTCGCAACGCGCTCACGGGCGAGGCTCCTGTTCGGTCGGCGATGGCGGGATTCGGGCGACGACCCCGCGCTTCAGCGCTGCGGGCCGCTCCTTCCACGGAACGATTCCCTTCGGCGCGGCGCCGTAGAGGCGGGCGGTCGAAAAGATCTCCTGCGGGTCGATCGCGGCGGCGACATCCGCGACGACGTAGGTCCAGGCGCCCGGCGCCGAGAAGCTCAGGGTGCAGGGTCTGCGGCACACGCTGAAACATTCGACCGGCGCAATCTCCGGGTCGCCGGGGCCGCTCGCCGACCGGAGCGCGGCGTAGAGGCGGGCGCCGGCGCGCGCCTCGCGCGGCTCCAGCGCTTCGCCTTCGGCGCGACAGGTGGTGCACACCTGCACGACCACCGGATGATGTTCATTACAATGCGCCAACCACCGCCCTCACGCTCGAGACGCTCCCGGGGCGATGAAAGGCGAACGGCAAAGCATTGCCGCCCCGAACGCGGCGCCCCGCCCGTCGGGTCTAGTCTGCGGACGACGGCAGGTCTCCTGGCTCTCGGGTCCTTGACGCCCGCGTCGCCTTCCCGGATCGCTCCAGTGGCCTATCGACGCGGACTTCCCGATCACAGTTGCGGGGGCAGCTACGGAATGACCGTATTCCCTCTTGGCCTCGCTTCACGCGAGGACCGTCGTCACATTTCTGGTAGGCTCGGACGCGGGACGTGTCAACGCGCCGGCGCCGCCAATTCGCCGGAAGCGAAAGGACTTTCATGGATTCGACGCAAGAACTGGCCCGGCACCGGGAGAAGATGATCAAGCGCAAGCAGGTCCAGGACGCGGAGGTCGCCTCGAAGACCGTCGTGGAGAAGAGCCTCCTGATCGTCCACACCGGCCCCGGGAAAGGCAAGTCGACCGCCGCCTTCGGGCTCGCGCTGCGCGCGCTCGGCCACGGCTGGACGATCGGCGTCGTCCAGTTCGTCAAGGGCCGCGACACCGGCGAGCGCCACGCCTTCGCAGCCTTCGGCGACCGGGTGCAATGGCGGACGATGGGCGAGGGCTTCACCTGGGTGACGCAGGATCGCGCGCGCGACGTCGCGGCGGCGCGCGTCGCCTGGGACACGGCCCGCGCCATGATGGCCGACCCGGCCATTCGCCTGCTGGTGCTGGACGAACTGAACATCGCGCTGCGCTACGACTACCTGCCGCTCGACGAGGTGGTGGCGACGCTTCAGGCGCGCCGGGCCGACCTGCACGTCGTCGTCACCGGCCGCAACGCCAAGCCGGCCTTGCTGGCGGCGGCGGATCTCGTGACCGAGATGGGCGCGGTGAAGCACCATTTCGCCGCTGGGGCGAAGGGGCAGGCGGGGATTGAGTTTTAGGGGGCGAGATCGGGCGCATGGCGCCGGACTGGCTGGCAGGAGTGCGCAAGAGGCGGGCGCTCCCGGACGCATCGACGAACGTCTCGCCCTCGGTCCTTTGCCGCCCTCCGACTCACCCAGGTAAGGCAGAGGGCGCGAGGCGCGGACCTTCGAATGTGCCGGCGGTGATGACGCAATCGCCGGCGCCCTTAACCGTGTCACCCCCGCGAAAGCGGGGGTCCAGCGCCCCGCCGCCACCGCTTGACCACGGACAGGTGACAATACAATCCTGGATCGCGCTTTCAGGACAAGGGAAAGCGGCTGCGGGGGCAAGGGATGACCGAGCGGCGCTACAGCGTCTACATCATGGCGAGTCGGCGCAACGGAACCCTCTATGTCGGTGTAACGAACCATCTCGGAGCGCGCGCGTTTCAGCATCGTAACGGGGTCGGCTCACAATTCACCGCGAAATACAGCGTCAAGACGCTCGTCTGGTACGAGCATTACGATGATGTCCGGGAGGCGATCGCGCGTGAGAAGCAGTTGAAGAAATGGGAGCGACGGTGGAAACTCGAACTGATCGAACGGTTCAACCCAGACTGGCGAGACCTCTACGAGACGCTGAACAATTGACTTGGCGGCGCGTCACTGGACCCCCGCGTTCGCGGGGGTGACACCGAGGGTCGCTCCGCGCAGACCGCGATGAGAGGCGAGGCCCGCTTTCCGGTCCATTTGAGGAGTTCAAGATCGCGCTTTGGGCTGCAGCAATACGTCACCCTGGGCCGTCGGGTCCGATCGCCTTGGCGTGCGAACGAACCGTCGGGTATTCGACCCGAGCCGGCGAACCGGGCGCCGCTCGCCACGACAGGGAAACCGCATGACCGCGCGCGCGCTGATGTTCCAGGGCACCGGATCCGACGTCGGCAAGTCGCTGCTGGTGACGGGCCTGTGCCGGGCGCTGACCGCGCGCGGCCTGCGGGTCCGGCCGTTCAAGCCCCAAAACATGTCGAACAACGCCGCGGTCGCCGCGGACGGCGGCGAGATCGGCCGCGCCCAGGCGCTGCAGGCGCGCGCCTGCCGGATCGAGCCGAGCGTGCACATGAACCCGGTGCTGCTGAAGCCCCAGAGCGACGTCGGCGCGCAGCTGGTGCTGCGCGGAAAAAGCCTCGGCTCGGCGGGCGCGCAGGACTTTCAGGCGTGGAAGCCGCGCCTCATGGCGAGCGTGGTTGAAAGCTACGAGCGCCTCAAGGCCGAGGCCGACATCGTGCTGGTCGAGGGCGCGGGCAGCGCCGCGGAGATCAACCTGCGCGACAACGACCTCGCCAACATGGGTTTTTCCCGCGCCACCGGGACGCCGGTCGTGCTGATCGGCGACATCGACCGCGGCGGGGTGATCGCCCAGATCGTCGGCACGCGGGTCGTGCTCGACGCGGCCGACGCGGCGATGGTGCGCGGCTTCATCGTCAACAAGTTCCGCGGCGACCCGTCGCTGTTTGCGGCCGGCATGCAGGCGATCGTCGAGCGCAGCGGCTGGTCGTCGTTCGGGCTCGTGCCGTATTTCCACGACGCCGCCTGGTTGCCCGCGGAAGACGCCGTCGTCCTCGAACGGCCACGCGGCGTGACCGGCGGCGGGCGGCTCGTCGTCGTGCCAAAACTGCCGCATATCGCCAACTTCGACGATTTCGACGCCCTCGAACGCGAGCCGGGCGTCAGAATCGTGTTCGCCGGCCGCGGCGCGCCGCTGCCGGCCGGCGCCGACCTGATCGTCCTGCCCGGGTCGAAGGCGACCATCGCCGACCTCGCGGCGCTGCGCGCCGAAGGCTGGGACATCGACATTATCGCCCACGCCCGGCGCGGCGGCAAAGTGCTCGGCGTCTGCGGCGGCTACCAGATGCTCGGGCGAACGGTTTCCGATCCCGGGGGGATCGAGGGCCGGCCGGGCTCGGTCGCCGGGCTCGGACTGCTCGACGTCGAGACCGTGCTCGAAGGCGAAAAGACGCTCCGGCGCTGCGCCGGCGTCTCGGTCGCCGAGGGCGCTCCCTTTCACGGCTACGAGATTCACGTCGGGCGCACCTTCGGCCGCGACGCCGAGCGGCCGCTGCTGCGCTTCGCCGACGGCCGGCCCGACGGCGCCGTGGCCCCGGGCGGAAACATCCGCGGCGCCTACGTTCACGGCCTCTTCAACCACGACCTGCAGCGCCGCGTCTGGCTCGACTGGATCGAGGCTCTGCCGTCCGACCTCGACTACGAGCACGACCTCGACGCCACGCTCGACGCGCTGGCGGACCATCTGGAACGCTGCCTTGCGGTCGACCGGCTGATCGAGACGGCCCGCTGAGCCGAACAACCTCTTCTGCAAATCGGAAGGATGGGTTATACCCTGACTCATTATCATTCGGCGTTCGAAAGAAGCGGCCGGTCCAAGGTAAACGCCCGGCAATCCGCCACAGGGCGCCGGCGCCGGCGTAACCTTTGAAATTATTGGTCCGCAGACTCCAGAGTCCCGCAATCTGCCCGTCAAATTGAAGCGCTCGGTCCAAAATCAGCGTCCAGCGCACCGGGCTCGCCCGGGAGCGGCCCTGCACCCTCAGAGGGTCCGCCGAGACGCGCCGGACCTCGCGCCCGAGCTATGACTCCGCCCCGTTTTCCACCGCGGTGGACACAGCGCAGTATCCACAAGGGGAAGCCGATGAAGCCCCTGTCCAAGTACACCATGGCCCGTCTGCGCAATCACTTCGAGGTGCTCCTCGGCCACCGGCGGGCGAGTGAGATCAACTCGGGCGACATCGAAACGGCCCACAGCGACGGTCGCCCCCGCACGGCTGCAAGTCGCACTCTCGGCCCTGACCGGAGATCAGCGCCAAACTGGGTCCCCGTCTAAACCCGACCTATAGCCCTGATATTTCAATCATATTTGCTTTGTGAGCGGGGGCGTTTCCGTCGGCGCCGACGCCGGTCAGGGCTTCACGACCGATGTACAAACCGATCAGTTCGGCCCTTGATCGACGGATCAATCAAACACCTTGATCAAGTCGGAATCGTCCGCGTTCGCGAGCATGCTGCTTTCCGCCTACGGTACGAAGCCGGCCGCCTCCACCTCCTTGCGGACGGATGCAGGGTCGATCCGATGCAGCGACCGGGTGTCGCTCGCGCCCGTCCCTGCGGCGGCGGCGTGATCGAAGATCACGTAGGCGCAACCGGGCTTGAGCCGCTCGTAGACGGCTCGATTGAAGCCGGCCGCCGTCGCACTGAACCGACCGACACTCATCGCAAAGCGCTCATTCCGGACCCACCCGTCAGCCCATGATCCGAGCCTCTTGCACATAGCTGAAGGCCCCCTTGCCCGGCCAAGCTCGCCCGTCAGGATAGCGCAATTCTATTCCGGCCAGGTCCTTCTCATCCGCCAAACGCATATTGACGCCCATCTGGACGTTGCCGAATTTCGATACGGCGCTTGCGGTCAAATTAAAATGTGTCGTGGAGCCACAATTTGCACAGAAATGGATTTCTGCGGCCGGGTCTTCCTTATCTTCCCGGCGATATCCGCTCGTCGTTCCCACGACGATGACTTCCGATGGGTGAAAATAAGCCCAGCGGGCGCCAGACTTGCTACAAAGCGTGCAGTTGCACTCATTGATGAAGTCCGGTCGCTTGGAAATTTCGATGCGGACTTGGCCGCAGAGGCAGGAAAGCTTCAACATCGTCATTATCCCATCAGCAGAGCCGCTCGCTTGGTAGAGGCCGTTCGTGTTCGGCGTTCGTCACGCTTCCAGCTCGGCCGCGCCAGGGCGTTTCAGATTTTGACCACGACGGCATCATCCTCCCGAGATTTGTGCCGCGTGCCTGCTGGTTGCGTTGAGATGCAGCCCCGGCCCCGCCGTTAGTCGTTCGACCAACCATCGAGCGCCGGGGCCTAACCGATCGGCGGTGAGATAGGCGCATCCCATGACAAGACGAGCGACCCGCGGATCGAAGTCTGCCGGTCGGATGATCTTCAACCGTCCCCGCTCGATGTCATCTTCAACCATGTGAAGGGGCATGTTGCCCCAGCCGAGGCCGGCCAGCAGCATCGACTGCTTGGCGCTCAGGTCTGCCAAGCGCCAGGTTCGCGCGGAAAGGACGCCATAATCCCGTCCCGCCGTCAGGGCGGAGCGATCGGTCAGCACGAGCTGCACGTGCTGCTGCAGGACATGCGTCTCGATCGCGCCTGCGATCGCCGCGAGTGGGTGACCGGGAGCGACGACGGGAACGAGCTCGATGGTCAGGAGCGGAAAGCTCTTGAAGGCGGCCATGTCACTGAAGATGAGTGGGAGGAGACCGACCACGCAAGTTCCGTCGAGCACCAGTTCCGCGGCTGCGCCGAGCGGCTGCACGTAGACGCGCGGTTGGATGGTTGGAAACGCCATCGTAAAGGCCCGGAGCGCTTCGACGATCGGTGGCGCCGGGAACATCGAGTCCATCACGATCGTCAACTCGGCTTCCAGCCCGCTCGCCAGGCTTCGCGCGGACTGCTGGAAAGCGTCCGACTCCTCGGCAATGCGTCGCGCACGCCATAGCAGCGTGCGGCCCGCCTCGGTGAGCGCCGGACGGTAGGCTGTTCGGTCGAACAGCGGCAGCCCGATCTGCGCTTCGAGGTTCTGGATGCCATAGGTCACGGCGGACCGCGCACGGTTCAGCCTAGTCGCCGCTTTCGTGAAGCTCCCTTCGTCGACGACGGCCAGGAACACGCGGATTTGATCGAGCGTCAGCGGGCTCATGTTCGAAAATATAGGCCGACTTGATCGCAACTTCGCCAGTTTTTTTCACCGCCGCGATGCGCGAGCTTGCAACCGTAGACCTGCTCGGCATGGGAGCGCCGCAATGACCACACGTCTCGCCATCGATTCCAGCCCTCGATGCGAGCACTCGACTTCCCGCAAGCTCACGTCGCTCTTTGTCGAAGAGTGGCAGGCGGCCCACCCGGACGGTGAGGTGATCCGGCGCAATCTGATCAAAGCGAGCTTACCGTTCGTCGACCTGCCGTGGATCGGCGGCGCGTTCACGCCGCCCGAGCGGCATTCGCCGGAAAGCGCCGTCGCCATCAAGATATCCAACGATCTCGTGGCCGAGCTGCAGGCGGCCGACCGCATCGTCATCGGCATGCCAATGTACAATTTCGCCATCCCGGCGGCGCTGAAGACTTACATCGGCGACGTGGTCGCCCTGGCCGCCGCCGCCTGAGTCATCGTCTGTTCGGGGAGCACCCTCATGAAAGTTGGGTTCATCGGCGCTGGTCGCATGGCTACGACCATCGGTCGTCATTTGATCGGTGCGGGCCACGAGGTCGTCCTGTCCAGTTCGCGGGGGCCCGACGCGTTGGCGGGGCTCGTCGCCGATCTGGGTCCTTCCGCCAGCGCAGGATCCAAGCAGGAAGCCGCGCAATGCGATGTGGTGATCCTCGCCACGAACTGGGCGGATGCGCCGGAGGCGCTTAAGGGAATTGACTGGAGCGGCCGCATACTCGTCGACGGAACGAACCCCCACATAGGCGAGAAACGGGACATCAGCGCTGCCGGCGTAGCAAGATCGATTGCCGCTTTGGAGGGCCGCACGTCGAGCGAGATTATCGCCGCAATGGCGCCCGGGGCCAGGCTGGTGAAATCGATCAGCAATATGCCGATGGCTTGGATACAGGATTTCTCGCCACAGAAGCCGAAGACCGTACTGTTCGTGTCAGGAGACGATCGCGGCGCCAAGGCGCTCGTGGTCGAACTCATCGATTCGACTGGCCTGGTCGCGCTCGACCTCGGCTCTCTCGCGGACGGCGGCGCGATGCAACAGCTTGGCGGCCCTCTATCCGCTGTGGAATTGCACTTCGTTCGCCGGATCGTTCGCTAAGACATACTCGAGCCGCGTGCATTGCGAGTCCGCGAATTCGTCACCGTTTCAGAAAGTTCAGTATGAACACCCCCAAACCGATCTTTGTTCGAGAAGTGGCCCGCATCGACGACCCTCAGTTCGTGTCGGGACAAGTCGACCGACATCGCGCGCGCCGTTTGATCGACGCGCCGGACGCCGCATTCGCCGATCCCTTCCTCCTGATGGCCGAGGATTGGACGCCCCCGGGGCTATTCGCTTTTCACCCACATCGCGGCATCGAGACGGTTACGTTCGTCATCGAGGGGTCGATCGAGCATCGCGACAGCGCCGGATATGGAGGGGTGATCCATGCCGGCGATGCTCAATGGATGACTGCCGGCCGGGGCATCCGGCATGAGGAAAACCCTCCGGCCGGGACAATTGCACATACCCTGCAGCTCTGGATAAATCTGCCTGCGGCCCAGAAGATGACGGCTCCACGGTATCAAGACCTGGTGGCTTCCGCCTTGCCGGTCCGGAGCGAGGATGGCGTCGAGATCAGGGTCTTTTCCGGAGCCTACGGCGATATGATCTCACCCACTCTCAACCATCTTCCTGTCACGATGCTCGAGGTGAGGGTCGAAAACGTTGGCGCGTTTCGGCATTCGTTTGCAGCGACCGACAATGCCTTTGTCTACGTCCTCGAAGGCCCGGTCGAGATCGGGCCCGCCGGCGACTTTTTGGAGGCCAGCCAGCTTGGCTGGTTGACGCGATCGGAGGCGCCGGGAGCGTCGGAACTCACCATAACCGTGCGGGGTGCTGCCGGCCGCTTTCTGCTTTTCACCGGCCAGCCTTTGCGCGAGCCGATCGCGTTTGGAGGCCCGTTCGTCATGAATACGCAGGCGGAGATCCAGCAAGCGTTCGCCGATTACCGGGCTGGCCGTTTCTAAAGACCACAATCGATTTCGCGGATTGCAGTTTTCCAGCGAAACGGAACTTCAAGTTGACGTCGGCGATAGCGAGCTTTCGCCCGAGGACTGAACCGGCTGCACCGGCCCGCACTCATTATCAACGCTATCCGCTCCGCATGTGTAGCGGTAACACGTGCGCGTTTGAGACCTAACGGATACTGATGCGTGCCCAGCTCAGAGACCAGGATTTTGCTCTCAACATTCAGGCGCGTGTCGGCCGGGTCGTGGACCGCGGCAAGCGGCGCCTGTGGCCTGCCGGCGTCAATCGCGCGATATGGATAGCCCCGCGAGAAGCGGAGCATAGGCGGCAAGTCTGCGGGATACGAACTCGGTGAAGAGCCGCACGCGCTTGGTCTTGCGTGTCTGGGTGAGAAGCCAGACCGGTCCATAGAGGTGTAGGTTGGCGCCCGGCGCCCTCTCCAATAGGGGATCGGTATCCCCGACGAAACACGGCAGCGTCGTGATGCCGATACCTTGCCGGACCGCCGCTATCTGGGTTTCGAAATCCATGGTCCTGAACGGAGCCCCAGTTGTGCGTTGCTCGCCCTCGTGGGTCCAGTCCGGCGCCCCGTGACCGCTTATGGTGATCCACCTGGGATCCGGCCCGCCCGCTCGCCACTCGGCGAGTCGATCGCCGGACATATAGAAGCCGCCGAACAGCTCAGGTCCCTTCAGACCGTGAAGATTGAGCGGCAGGGCTTCGCGATCATAGACGACACGGATCGCCACGTCGGCTTCTCGGTTGGTCAAGTTGGCCAGCTCGCCAGAGGACAAGATTTCCATCTCGATGCCCGGATGCAAACGTACGAAAACGGCGAAGTCGGGCATGAGGAGGTGTGCTGCGAGGGGCGGCGGCAGCGTCACCCGCAGGAGCCCGCGCACGCTCTGATCGCGTCCGAAGACACGCGTTTCGAGCTGGTGCGACGACGCTTCCATCTGGTCCGCGAACTCGAGGACCTCCTCGCCCGCAGCCGTGAGGCGATAGCCCGAAGGTAGTTTTTCGAACATCTGCGCCCCGAGGCGTTCCTCGAGCTGCGCGATGCGTCGTAGCACGGTCGCGTGGTTCACCCCGAGGCGCTTGGCGGCAGCCCGCACCGAGCCTCCGCGCGCCGCAGCAAGAAAGTAGCGCACGTCATCCCAGTCGATCATGGTGCATTCCTGCGCCGCGCGATGCGGCTTTTGAACCTCATTCCAACACGCAGAGCTTGAAGTGTGCACGACCGTCGCGGCTTACAATCGCCGAGCCGGATCGTTTTCGCACCACTGATGTGCGCAATTCCGCACTCACCGCCCGACTTCCGCGAACCCACGTTGAGGGTCTCGGGGAGACCTCCCCGTACCGCCAAAGACCCGAGATGGCGAAACGAAGGATGCGTTACATGACCAGACTGAATGGAAGGACCGCTGTGATCACCGGCGGCGCCACGGGCATCGGCCTCGCCGCTGCAAAGCGCTTCATCGAGGAGGGCGCCTTCGTCTTCATCTTCGGCCGCCGGCAGGACGCGCTCGACGCAGCTTTGGCCAAGCTCGGGCCGAATGCCCGCGCGGAGAAGGGATCGGTCGCGGACGAGGCCGACCTCGACCGACTCTATGCTGCGGTGAAGGCCGAGCGCGGAACCCTCGACGTCGTATTCGCCAATGCCGGCACGGGAAGTCCGCTCAAGCTCGGCGAGATCACCGCCGAGCACATCGACGAAACCTTCGACACCAACGTGAAGGGTACGATTTTCACCGTCCAGAAGGCGTTGCCGTTGATGGCCAGGGGCGGCTCGATCATCCTGACTGGATCGAGCGCCGGCGCCACGGGCGCCCCGGCATTCACTGCTTACAGCGCCAGCAAGGCAGCAGTGCGCAACCTCGCGCGGACCTGGGTGGAGGACCTGAAGGGCGCCGGCATCCGCGTAAACGTGCTGTCGCCAGGGGCGATTGCGACCGAACTCGCGACGGAAGCGCTCGGCGAGGAAGGCCTGAAGGCCTACGGCGCGATGACGGGGTTCCAACGCATGGGCGATCCGGCGGAGCTCGGAGCAGCGGCTGCCTTTCTCGCGTCCTCGGACAGCAGCTTCATGACCGGCAGCGAGGTCGCCGTCGACGGCGGCCTGGCGCAAATCTGACGCGTCGGGCCCGGCGCTTCGTTCGATTGTTGGGAGCGTCGGGCTCGGAAACTTAAGGAGAAAGTATATGAGCTACGCAATTATCGGCTTCGGCAATATCGGCAAGGCCCTGGCCAGGGCATTTGCCCGCAAGGGCATCGAAGTATCCGTGGCAACCACACGCGACCCAAAAACCTTCGCAGCCGATGCAGCCGCGATTGGGCCCAAGGTCATTGCCAAAACTCTGGCGGAAGCCGTCAAGGCGGACATCGTCTTTTTGGCTGTCCGGTTCGAGTCGCATCCGGATGTCGCGAAGGCGCTCTCCACCTGGCAAGGCAAGACCATCGTCGATGTGACCAATGCCTACGGCGTGCCGCCCGAGGACCTGGGAGGCCAGCCTTCTTCCAAGTTCCTTTCGAAGGCTTTCTCTGGCGCAAGACTGGTCAAAGGCTTCAACCATTTGGGCGCTGCTGTTCTTGACCAGGATCCGGCCGTGCATGGTGGCAGGAGAGTGGTGTTCCTGGCGAGCGATGATGACGCTGCTTTAGAGGAAATTGGCGCGCTCGCGGAAGAGCTCGGTTTCTCGCCGATTAAACTTGGCGGCCTTTCTGAAGGCGGGCTGCTTGTGCAGGCGCGCGGAAAGAGCTGGGGTCGGCTGATCTTTAAGGACCTGGTCAAGTTCGGCTGATGAACACGACCTGCCCGCCGGCAGGCCCACGATGCACAGACCAGATCGAGTGCGATGCGACCCGTGCGAAATGGAGGAATTCCCATGAGCATTGAGAAGAACATCCAAACCGTGAAGGACTTCTTCGCCGCGATCGGTCGCGGCGACAGGGAGGCTCTGCTGGCGCTGGTCGCCGAAGACATCGAGTGGATCATTCCGGGCGAGGACTGGCCCCTAGCCGGAACGCACCGCGGGCGCGCCGGAGTGGCGGAAGCGCTTGCGAAGGCTGCCGAGGAGGCGCCGTTTTCCTACCCCGAGCCTCCCGAATTGGTGGCCCAGGGAAATCGGGTAATCGTCATCGGCTTTGCCAAGGGGAGGATCAAAGCCACGAACAAAGCGTTCGCTGACCATTTTGTCTTCGCCATCACAGTCCGGGACGGCAAGCTGACGAACATCCGGGAGTACATCGACACACAGGCGCTGGCGCGGGCTGCGCAGATCGATAAGTCCGGGTCAGCTTAGGGTCCGCGGCCATCGGTCGAGGTGAACGGCGGATCAGCCGCGGGCCTGGCGTTCGCGCGCCGCGCATCGACCGTCAGGTGCGATCGTTGTTCAATGCGCTGCCTTCTCAACATCGTTGCCAGTCGGGCATGCCAGGACGGCGCTGGCGACAATGTGTGTGAGATGATCGGCCCGTGACGCGAATGAAGGTAAGTCGACGAGCCATCCGAGCGCCGCCATCAAGCCAAACAGATCATCACCGTTCATATCGGCGCGCGCCCTGCCTTCTCCCTGAGCACGGGCCAGCAATCGAGCGCTGGCTGAGTGCACCGCAGCGCATGAAGCGTAAAGGGCGGAATCCGGGTTCGTGTGCGCGGCTGCCATCATTTCGACAACGCCCTTTTGCCCTTGAGCGAACGCTATCCATTCGTGAAACCAAGACAGGAGCGCTTTGTCAGGCTGGGTCGACGTTTCGAGTTCGTCTGCCTTCTGCGTTAATGCGTCCAGCTTCGTGCACACCAACGCTTCAAACAGGGCCTCCCGCGTCGGGAAATGACGAAGCAGCGTGGCCAGGCCGACGCCGGCGCGGCGGGCAATATCGCGCATGGATGCGTTGGCGCCGCGCTCTGCGACGGCGTCACGCGCGACCATGAGAATATGGTCGTAATTCATCCTAGCGTCGGCTCGCATAGTACGCCTTGATAAGAGGATCAGCGATCCATATAAACGGATCAGTGGTTCAATAGATAGCGTTCATATCCGCAGATGGCAACCGAGACGCTGCTCGACGGCGTGGAAATCGAAGCCATGAGAAGCAGGAATGTGCGCAACATCAGCGGCTTCGGCAGCTGCGGCGCGGCTGCGCCAATCGGCCCTATCGCCTCAGCCGGCGGCGTCAAGGAGCAAGAGCATGCACTGGACAACGGCCATTACTTCCCGGGCGGCTAAGTTGAACCGACGGCGGGGTCTCGCATCGCGACGAGCAGATCCCGAATTCGGTCGGCTCCGCGACATACGGACAACGCGCCGAATGCCCCCGGTTCACGCCGCCCCTTGATAAACGGTTCAGTGGTCCATATATCCGGATCGGTGCTCCACAAACGGCGCATGAGATCAACCTGAGAAAAGCGAAGGATGCACATATGACGAAGCTGAATGGAAAGATCGCCGTGATTACGGGCGGAAGCAGCGGTATCGGCTTGGGCACAGCCAAGCGTTTCGTGGAAGAAGGCGCCCAAGTCGTGATCTTTGGGCGACGCGAGAAGACCCTACGGGAGGCCGCGGCCGATATCGGGAAAAACGTGACGACTGTCATGGGCGACGTGTCGCGCCTGGAAGATCTGGACCGGCTCTATGCGACCGTGAAAGAGAAGCATGGTCACATCGACATTCTTTTCGCAAACGCAGGCGCAGGAACAGTCGCGCCGCTCGCAGTAGCTACTGAGGCCCATTTCGACCAGACCTTCGATGTAAACGTGAAGGGTTTGTTCTTTACGGTGCAGAAGGCCCTTCCCCTCTTCAAAGACGGCGGATCGATCATTCTGAACTCTTCGGTTTCGAACGTGATGGGGTTGCCAGCGTTCAGCGCCTACGCAGCAAGCAAGGCGGCTGTTCGCAGCTTCTCGCGATCCTGGACCATGGAGCTGAAGGACCGACACATCCGCGTCAATACGATGAGCCCCGGCGCGATCGAGACTCCCGCCTTGGCGACAACGACCGGCCTTACCGCTGAGCAGGCCGAAGAGGCGGTCGCCCAGTTTTCTGCACAGATCCCGATGGGTCGCAGGGGCAAGCCGGCTGAAATCGCGGCTGCGCTCACGTTCCTCGCCTCCGATGAAAGCTCCTACATCACCGGTATCGATCTCGCCGTCGATGGTGGCTGGGCACAGGTCTGACCCAGATGGGTCACACGACCGGTTGGCCCTCCAGCCCGCCGGTCGCGGGACCAAACTTCGCGGACATCAAACGACGACAGCGCCGTGCCGGCGAAGCTCACCGCCGGCGGCTTGCCGCAAACTTCGAAATTGCGACACAGCGATTGCCCACTTCATGTTCTGAAGTTCGACAGTCACCGCACCCCATTTTAACCTTTGATGTTGCTGTCAACCGACGCTCATGGCGAGCGTTCGGCTAATCGATGTGAGATCGAGACCAGATTGATCCGACCACTGATTGAAGGCCGCCTGTATTTTCAACAAGTCGCCCCTTCCGGACGGGCTTTTGCTGAGCACCTCTTCGCGAATGAGGGCTCTCACGACATCAGGCGTCGGGATGAAGGCTGGCTTGCCGATCGAGCGAAGGAATCGCATTCCCGTTTCGCCGCCGAGTCGGCTCGCGTTTTTCTTGAGGAATTCGAGAAGACCTACATAGTCCTTGTCAGGCCATTCTGCGAAAAACCGGGCGGCTGCGCCATGCTTCGCGGCCAACTCCATTACGAAGCGACCATTTTCCAACACAGATTTGATCTTCGCGCCGTTCTTGACGATGTCCGGTCGCTTGAGGAGTTCGTCGAGGCGCTCCTCCGTCATCCATGCACAGCGTGCCGGATCAAAATGCTCGAACGCGGACTCGAACGCCTCCCATTTCGAGTCGATCACCTTTGAGGAGAAGCCCGCGTAAAAGACGCGCCGCGTCATGGTCGCCAGGATGCGATCGTCCGGGATCGCCGCGATAACGTGCAGCGGCGACGGGCGGGTTTCAGCGAGCATTCGCTCGAAAGCGTCTGATCCGCCATGGCGCCCGACCGCCAGTCCGATGATCTCGTCGAAGGGTCGCATTGCGAAAGTTCACTCCCTCCACTCTGGTGACACCGCCGCAGTGTACGCGGGAAGGTCCGGATGGTCTCGGTCATCTGGTGAACGGTCCTGAGGGTTTGGCCTCGGTCCTCCAGCACCGATGGGCCACAGCTTTCGATCACCAGGATCCTATGTCACGAGGGTTGGCCGCCGCCGGCGCCCACGGGCGTGAAGCGCCAGCCTTCGCACCGCCCTGCGGCGCCCACTGTGCTCGTGCGGACGGGCGGATCAACTGTACCCATCACGACAGTGTCGGGCGACATGCAAAAGGGGACCGGAGGCGACAGGCAAAAGGGTACCACCTCGGCCTGAGAGGAGGCGCCTTTGGTTAACGTTTCGGCTGAG
>NZ_QNRK01000051.1 GCF_003315135.1 Roseiarcus fermentans | reverse complement strand
GCCGACTGCCGACTGCCGACTGCCGACTGCCGACTGCCGACTGCCGACTGCCGACTGCCGACTGCCGACTGCCGACTGCCGACTGCCGACTGCCGACTGCCGCGGCCCTGCGGGCCGCGCCCCCGTCCCAAACCGGGACGTCCCGCCCTTCCCTCCGGTAACCCGCGCGCAACCTTAAGCGGCGATAACCAAACCGTTCATATTGCGCGCGCCGGCTTGCCCGGGACTCGCGCTGACGGCGACAGGGTGAAGCGCGTGGAATGCGTATGGGTCGCTCGCCTTTAACTTGGGCCGCATCGACGGTCGCCCCGTGGTGCCTCGCGATCGGCGTGCTGCTGTCGATCACGGCGGAAGCGGAGCAGGAGCGCGCCCCCTACGCCAGCGCCTACGGCCGCGCCGGCTCGCCGGCGGCGGACTCCCCCCTGCGCCGGGCGATCGAGGCCGCGAGCCGCTATCAGGCGGTCGGGGTCGACGGGACGCCGTCGCCGCTGATCGAGAGCCGCCTGGTGATCGGCGACCCGGACGACGATGGCGACCCGGACGAAATCGAGCCGAACCGCGCCCTGAAGGACGGTTCGGGCGCTCTCCCCGACGTCGACCGCCGCGTCAAGGGCAATCCGTTCATCGGTCCGAGGCCGGGCTTCGACGCCCGCAGGCGCAGCGGACCGATCGCTTTCGACTCGTTCGCGCGCGGCGACGCATCCGGGCGCAGCCCGCGCGCGGCCGAATTCGACCCCGATCACACCATGAGCCCTCCCGGATCGGACACGCCCGCGCAACCCCCCGGCGCGACCGCATCGGTCAGCGACGGCGCGACGCCGGCCGTCCCGCTGGAATTCGCCCTCAACGCCGAATCGCCAACCCCGACCGACGGCGTGGTGGTCGAGATCCAGGGCGATTCGGTCCCCGCCCAGACAACGATCGCCGCCCAGTCCCCGCTCGGCGGCGCAAAGCCCGACTATGCCGCGCTGATCGACCCCAAGGACAGCGCCCGCCAGATGCGCTGCCTCGCCGAGGCGATCTACTTCGAATCGCGCTCGGAGCCGGAAGCCGGACAGGCCGCGGTCGCGCAAGTGGTGCTCAACCGGGTCCGCAGCGGCATCTACCCGACGACGGTGTGCAGCGTGGTGTACCAGGACCGCAACCGCCCGTTCGCCTGCCAGTTCTCCTTCGCCTGCGAGGGCAAGTCGCTGCGGATCGAGGAGCCGGGGCCGTGGGCGACGGCGACGCGCATCGCCGACGAGGTGGTCAGCGGCCGCAACTACAACGCGGACGTCGCCGAGGCGGTCAACTACCACGCCGCCTACGTCGCGCCGTTCTGGGTCGGCTACCTCAAGCGCGTCGACCGCATCGGCCTGCACATCTTCTACGCCATGCGCGACGGCGTGGTCTGGGCGCCGGGGGCGCTCAACGGCCACGGCGACCGCCCGTAAACCGATTGCGGCCGCGCCGGCCGCCCGGCTACACTCGCGGCTTCGACCGGGGACCCTCTTCGATGCCGCTTCTCTTCTCGTATGGCACGCTGCAACAGGACGGCGTGCAACGCGCCACCTTCGGCAGGCTGCTCACCGGAAAACCCGACGAACTCGTCGGCTATGCCCAGGAGCTAATCAAGATCGAAGACCCGACCGTCACCGCCAAGAGCGGGCGGTCGCATCACCCGATCGTCGTCCACACCGGCTGGCAGGAAGACCGCGTCAAGGGCACGGTGTTCGAGATCGACGACGAGGACCTCGAGCGCGCCGACGCCTACGAGGTCGACGCCTACCGGCGAGTGCTGGCGCCGCTCGCCTCGGGGCTGAGAGCCTGGGTCTACGTCGACGCCCTGCGCGGCCCGCCGGAGGGCGGCTCGACGCAGTGAGCCGCGGTTTCACCCGGAGGGCGCGGCGCTCGAGTCACGCGTCGTCCGCGAACGCCGCCTCGAAGTCTTGCCCGCCGTAAAGGACACCTTCGATCACAACCGTGTCCTCGGCGACAACGAATGCGACCGTGAGGCGACGCTCGAAACCGGTCGTGCGCAGCCCCTCGAGCAGATCGTCGCCTGCCCCCGCAGTGGGAACGTCGTCAACCCTATGCAGAAATCGACGATGCGCGCAATGTATCCATCCGCGCGTCGTTCACCGCCATGGTCCGCGATGTACCGGTGCAGCGCATCGAGTTGGCGTTCCGCGCGGGGCGTGACTTGCACGGCGTCGCGCTACGCGCCGCGCTCGGCGCGGCGACGGGCCTTGATCCGATCCAGGATGGCGTCGCCGGGGACTCCCTTGCTCGGATCGGCGAGATATTCGTTGTGACCGGCGACGACTTCCTCGCGCAGCCAGCGCTCGACCGCCGCCTCGCGCTCCATCAGCGCGCACACGCCGTCGCGCATGACCTCGCTGACCGACGCATACGCCCCGGACTTGACCTTTGCTTCAACGACTGCAGCCATATCGTGCGGCAGCGTGATGCTGAATTGTTGCGTCGTCCGCATACGGGAATCCATTCTCGCTGTGCGCATCGTGACACAGGATGGGATGGGATGGAATCCTACTGGACAAATGCGAACGGGGTTCGAGGCCGCCCCTCACGCTGCATCGCGAGCAACCCGGAGGGCGGCTCGACCCAGTGAGTCGCCGTTTCGCCTGAGCAGGCTTGGGCGGGAGGGGGCCCGTCTCGGGCGCCCAGGGCGGCGAGACGCCGCCCCCGCCATTTTCCGCGAAGCCCGTTGGGCTGGCCAGGGAGCTCTCCTAACCGAGCGCCGACTCCGCGCTGACCGATTCGAGGCCATGCGCCTCGGCGACCGGCGCGCAGGTCAGCTTGCCCTCGCACACGTTGAGGCCGGCGAGCAGATGCCGGTCCTCCTTCAGCGCCTCCCGCCAGCCCTTGTCGGCGAGCGCCAGGGTGAAGGGCAGCGTCGCGTGATTGAGCGCGAAGGTCGAGGTGCGCGCGACCGCGCCGGGCATGTTGGCGACGCAATAGTGGACGACGCCGTCCACCACATAGGTCGGGTTGGAATGGGTGGTCGGCTTCGACGTCTCGCAGCAACCGCCCTGATCGATGGCGATGTCGACGATCACCGCGCCCGGCCGCATGGTCTTCAGCATCGGCCGGGTGATCAGCTTGGGCGCGGCCGCCCCGGGCAGCAGCACCGCCCCGATCACCAGATCGGCCTCGCTGACGAGATCGGCGATGGCGGCGCGGGTCGAATAGACGGTTTTCAGCGCCGATCCGAACTGGGCCGAGAGGCGCCGCAGCGCCTCGTGCGAACGGTCGACCACCGTGACGGTCGCGCCCATGCCGACGGCGATGGTCGCGGCGTGGGTGCCGGAAACCCCGCCGCCGAGAACGACCACGCTGGCGGCGGCGACGCCCGGCACGCCGCCGAGCAGAACGCCGCGCCCGCCCTGCGCCTTCTCCAGCGCATGCGCCCCGACCTGCGGGGCGAGACGGCCGGCGACCTCCGACATCGGGGTGAGCAACGGCAACTGGCCGTGCCGGTCGGTCACCGTCTCGTAGGCGATGCAGACGGCGCCCGAGGCGATCAGGTCCCGGGTCTGCGCCAGATCGGGGGCCAGATGCAGGTAGGTGAACAAAATCTGGCCGGGACGCAGCCGCTTCCGCTCGTCCGCGAGCGGCTCCTTGACCTTCACGATCATGTCGGCGCGGGCGAAGATCTCGGCCGGCGAATCGACCAGTGTCGCTCCGGCGCGGGCGTAAAGCTCGTCCGGAGAGCCGGACCCGACGCCGGCGCCCGTCTCCACGATCGCCTGGTGGCCGTGATGGACGAGTTCCGCGACCGCCGCCGGCGTCAAGCCGACGCGAAACTCATTGTCCTTGATTTCCTTGGGAACTCCGACCAGCATCGCTCACGCCTCCTTGACCATCGTCCGACACTATGGCGCCTTCGCTGCGCACGTTTTCGCCGATTTTCGGCTTCACCCCGGCGCGTGTTCGCATAAGATTGCGCCGAAACCGCAGGCGGGCAGTGTCTTCGTGCGCATGGACGATCTCGACGATTTCGACCGGGCGATTCTTCGCGAACTGATGCGCGACGGCCGGATGTCCAACGCCGATCTCGCCGAGCGCATCCACCTGTCGCCGTCCGCCTGTCTGAGAAGGGTGCGCGCGCTCGAGGAAATGGGCGTGATCGCCGGCTACGTCATGCTCATCGACGCGGACAAGGCCGGTCTCGCCGGCGCCGCCTTCGTGTTCGTCACCCTCGAGCAGCAGGGCCGGGCGATGCTGGACGCCTTCGAGCGCGACGTCGGCCGCCACCCCGAGATCACCGAATGCCATCTGCTGGCCGGGGTGGCCGACTACCTGCTCCGGGTGGTGTTCCGCGACTCGCGCGACTTCGAGCGGATCCACACCGAGATTCTGACGCAGCTGCCGGGCGTCTCGCGGGTGCAGTCGACCCTGCCGCTGCGCACCGTCAAGCAGACGACCGCGCTGCCGATCTGACGCCGCCCCTTGCCCGGGCGGACGGGTCTGTTAGGACTGCGGCGAACGCCCGCTATGGCGAAGACAGTTGGAAACGGGGGGTCGACATGGCTTCGATTGGACATTTCGCGAAAATCCTGGCGCTGTCCGCCGCGCTCGCCGCGACGGGCGCTGGCGCGGCCGCGGCGGGAACGCTCGACACGGTGCGTCAGGACAAGACGATCCGGCTCGCGGTGCGCGCCGACGCGCCGCCGTTCTCCTACCGCGACGTCGGCGGAGAACCCGCCGGCTTCATGGTCGATCTCTGCCGCGCGGTGGCGACCGGCCTCGCCGCCCAGCTCAACCTCGACCAGTTGAAGGTCGTTTTCGTGCCGGTCACGGCGGAGGACCGTTTCGACGCGATCGAGACCGGCAAGGCCGACCTCTTGTGCGAACCGACCAGCGCGACCCTGTCGCGGCGCGAGAAGGTCGACTTCTCGATCCCGACCTTCGTCGACGGGGCGAGCCTGCTGGTCAAGGGCGAGGGCCCGAGCGACCTCGCCGCGCTCGCCGGCAAGAAGGTCGGCGTGCTCGGCGGCACCACCACCGAGAAGGGCCTGCGCGACACGCTGGCCACCCTCAAGATCAACGCCGAGGTCGTGCCGGCGGCCACGCACGAAGACGGGATCAAGCAGCTCGAGGACGGCGCCGTCGCCGCCTATTTCGCCGACCGGGCGATTCTCGCCTGGCTCGCGTCGAAGGCGTCCGACCCTTCGAAACTCCGCCTCGCCAACGACTATCTGTCGATCGAGCCCTATGCGCTGGCGCTGCCGCGCGGCGACAGCGACTTCCGTCTCGCGGTGGACCGGGCGCTCAGCCACATCTACAACGGCGGCGGGATCGCATTGGTGTTCGCCAAGACCTTCGGCCCGCAGATGCAGCCGAGCGAGACCATCAAGACGCTGTACCTCGTCTCCGCCCTGCCCGACTGAGCGGGCGGCCGACGAACCCTGGAGAACGCCGTGACCGAAGCCGACCCGGGCGCGCCGGACGTCGCAGCGATGCCGTTCGAGGCGGCGCTGCACGAGCTCGAGCGGATCGTCGACCAGCTCGAGAAGGGCGCCGTGTCGCTCGACGATTCGATCCGGCTGTACGAGCGCGGCGAAGCCCTGAAGAAGCGTTGCGACGACCTTCTGCGCAACGCCGAGATGCGGATCGAAAAGATCACGCTCTCGGCCGACGGCGCGGCCAAGGGCGTCGCGCCGCTCGACGGCGACCTGAAATAATTGCGCGCGGCTCCGGCCCGCGAGGCGACGCGATAACGGTTCGTTAACGAAACCAGCGTCGAATCGACCCTCGTGAACAGTCCCTCGCGGCCCGCCCGGCCCTTTCGCCCGGGCCGCGACGGGGCCCGAAAGAGATCCGCCGGACGCCGCGCTCCGTACAACCCGACATCCGCCCGAGGCTCCTCCCACTCGCGCGGCCTCCTGGCAGGACGCCCTCCGAGGCGCCCTGCCTCTTTTTTCAGCCCCCGAGCCGGGTGCGGATCGTCTCGCCGCCGCGCAAAATGGTCAGGTCCCACCACCGGCTGCGTTCCGCACAGGCGCGCTCGAGGTCGCGGGTCGACGCGATGGCGGCGCCGTTGACCGCCAGCACGATATCGCCCTTCTGCACCCCGACCTGCGCCGCGGTCGAATTCTCGCCGACCGCGGCGACCACCACCCCCTGATGCGCGCCGTCGAGCGAAAGCTCCTCCGCCACCGCGGGCGACAGGTTCATCACCAGGGCGCCGTCGAACGGCGAACGGCCGTGGATGGTCAGCGCGTCCCGCGGCGGCGTTTCGGGCGCGGAAGCGAGTTTCAGCGGCAGGTCGAGCGTCTTGCCGTCGCGCAGGGTCGCGAGCCGCGCTGTCCCGCCGAGCGGCTTGACGCCGAGGCGGAAGCCGACGCTCTGGGCGTCGTCCACCGGCTGGCCGTCGATCGCCGCGATCACGTCGCCGCGCTTGAGCCCCGCCGCGGCGGCCGGTCCGGCGCTGTCGACCTCGACCACGAGCGCGCCGGTCGGCCGGTCGAGGCCGAGATTGTCGGCGATGTCCTTGGACACGTTCTGAAGCGTCGCCCCGAGCCAGGCCCGCTTCACCGACTTGCCGCCGTGCAGCGCCGCCGCGACCACGCCCTTGACCATGCTGACGGGAATGGCGAAGCCGAGTCCCATGCTGCCGCCGGAGCGCGAATAGATCATCGAGTTGATGCCGACCAGGCGGCCGTCGAGGTCGACCAGCGCGCCGCCGGAATTGCCGGGATTGATGGCGGCGTCGGTCTGGATGAAGAAGCCGTAGTCGCTCGCGCCGATCTGGGTGCGCGCGAGCGCCGACACGATGCCCTGCGTCACGGTCTGGCCGACGCCGAACGGATCGCCGATGGCGATGACGAAGTCGCCGACTTCGAGCGCGTCCGAATCGCCCATCTCGAGGGTCGGGAAGGTCTCGCCCTCGCTCTTGAGGCGCAGGACCGCGAGGTCGGTGCGCGGGTCGCGCAGCGCGATCTCGGCCTCGAATTCGCGCCGGTCGGCGAGCGCCACCCGCACCTCGGTCGCGTTCTCGACGACGTGATAGTTGGTGACGACGAGGCCCGAGGGATCGACCAGCACGCCGGACCCGAGCGCCTTCTGCACCCGCTCGCCCTCCCCGCCGCCGCCGCCGAAGAAGCGCTGAAAGATCGGATCGTCGAACAGCGGGTTCCGCGGCATGCGCTCGACGTGCGAAACGTAGACGTTGACCACGGCCGGCGCGGCCTTCTTGACCACCGGCGCGAAGGACAGGCGGACCTGCGCGGGAGTCTGCGGCGCGACCCTGGCCGTGTCGGCGAGGGCGGCGCCGCCGAGCGCGAGCAGAAAAACCAAGACGAGGCGGATCAAATCGGGAACTCCGGGCGATGGACGGGCGGAGCGGGATATAGGGCCACGGCCGTCCCGCTGCAAAGCGGAGAACCGATCTTCGCGCCGGCGCGTCGCCCCATCCCGTTTTTCTGGGAGCCGCGCGCTCGCCACGGCCGAACGCGATCCGTCCGTCCTGCGAACGCCGATCTGCCGGAACGTCTGCAGTTCACGCCGGCGCGGTCACCCCCTGTTCGCCGCTACGCCCCTGCAAGAGGTCTCCGTTCTTCCCCAGGGTCCGCTCCTCGAGCGGCAGGCGTGTAGATGGCGAGCTTGAGGCCAACGTCGTCATTGGACTGGAACGTGGCGTATACGAACTCGAGTGCGCCCTTTCGTGGGTGAATGATGTGCTTGCGCCCGGATCGGGCCTGGCCGATGTCGTGCGCCTCCCACCAACGCTCGAACTCGGGGCAACCGGCGCGCAGCCGTTCCAGCAGATCGAGAAAGGCGGGGTCGCCGGCCCATAGATCGTGGCTGGCCCGGAACTGGGCGACCATGCGCCGGGCTTCCTCGCCCCAGCGCTCGCCGAACAAACGCCGCGCGTGGGCGTCGGTCAGAACCATGACCAGGGTGTTGCGATCGCCGTCGGCGAGCCGGCCAAACTCGAAAATCTCGTCGGCCGCGTCGTTCCAGGCCAACACGTCCCACCGCCGCCCGGTGACGTAAGCGGGCTGGTCGAGGCTTTCCACCACCCGGCGAAGCGTCGGCGGCACAACCTCGGCGACGAACAGCCGGCGATCCGGCGACGAGGCCAACGCCCGCAAATGGGCGTGTTCCACCTTGCCGAGACGGAGCGCCCTGGCGAGCGCGTCGATGGTGGCGATCGAGGGGTTGACCGCGCGCCCCTGCTCCAGCCGCACGTACCAGTCGACGCCGATGCCGGCGAGCTGGGCCACCTCCTCCCGGCGCAGTCCGGGCGCGCGGCGGCGACCGGTCGCGGGAAGTCCGACAGACTTGGGCGTGATGCGGCAGCGACGCGATCTCAGGAAGTCGCCCAGTTCCTTGCGTCTCGGCTGCGACATGCCTTCTCGGTCCCGGGCTTCTCAGACCCAGGACAGTACCAGTCCTTCCGGAGGCGCGGCAAGCGCGGCATGATGGTTGCCCAGCTCGGGAGGTCCTCCATGAAAGCCGCCATTCTCAAAGCCTTCGGATCGCCTTTGGTCATCGAGGACGTGCCGGCGCCGGTCCTCGGGACGGGCGAGGTGATCGTCGACGTGGTCGCCGCCGGCGTTCTGAGCTACGCCAAGGAGGTCTTCAGCGGCCAGAGGCCGTACCTTCTGGAGACGCCTGTCGTACCGGGGGCAGGCGGCATTGGCAGGGTGCGCGCGTTCGGGCCCGACGCGACCCGCTTGTCCGTGGGCGACTGGGTCTTTTGCGATCCGATCGTCCGCTCTCGCGACGACGCGATTGCGCCGGACATCACCCTGCAGGGCCTTTCCGCCGGCAACGCCGAAGGCGGCCTGCGCCTGCAACGTTACTATCATGACGGGTCTTACGCCGAGCAGATGCTCGCTCCGACGGAGAACGTGGCGCGCATCCCCGACTTCGACGGCGCCCAGGCGGCGCAATGGTGCGGACTGGCGAGCCTGCTCGTGCCTTACGGCGGTCTGTCGTCGATCGCGTTGAGGGCCGGGGAGACCCTCGTCGTCAATGGCGCAACCGGAAAATTCGGCAGCGCCGCGGTGGAGGTCGCCTTGGCCATGGGCGCCGGCCGAGTCGTCGCCACCGGCCGCAACCCGGCCGTGCTGGAGGAACTCGGCCGCCGGTTCGGGCCGAGGGTGCGCCCCGTCGTCATGGCGGGCGACGAGGAGGCCGACCGCGCCGCCATCCTCAAGACCGCTTCGGGGCCGATCGACTGCGTGTTCGACATCCTCCCGCCTCGGGCGACGCCTGCCCAGGTGCGCGCCGCACTCCTCACGGTGCGGCCGAATGGCCGTGTCTCCCTGATGGGCGGCGTCGGCATGCAGGGCGGAGAGGATCTGGGACTGCCCTATCGATGGATCATGCGCAACAACATCAGGATCCAGGGGCAGTGGATGTGCCCGCGCGAGGCGGTTGCGCGGATGATCGGCATCGTCAACGCCGGCCTGATCGACCTCGGCCGCCGCGAAGTGACGACCTTTCCCCTCGCCGAGATCAACGCCGCGATCGACCACGCCGCCGCCAACGCGGGCCCGTTTTCCCTGACCGTGGTGCAGCCGTGAGCGCGCGTACGCGAGGGTCGCGAGCGGCGCCTGGCCGCTGAAGGTCGTCCCCTGACCCTTCGCTCGGATCGAGACCCGCCGGCCCGGCGCCGCGCGCGACTCCGCGGCCCGGCGATCGTGTATGCTGCCCCGATCGTCGGGCGCCGGGCGCGCCGAACCCCGAGGCTCCGTGTCGACGCGGCGCGGGACGAACCGCGCCGCGGTTGGCGGACGCCCCGCCGGGCGGCGAATGCAGGGAGGAAGCCAAAGCCATGGGACACCAGGCGAGCGACGTGACCGCGATCGACGTTCTGCTCGAGCCGGACGCGACCATGCTCCAGCGCGCGGCGGCCAATAACGCCCGCCTGCTGAAGCTCTACCCCGCGGGCTTCGCCCTCGACGCGACGCACAGACCGCATATCACGCTCGTCCAGCGCTTCGTCCGCACCGACGATCTCGACACGATCACCGCCGCGCTCGATCGGGTGCTCGCCCGCGCCGACGTCACCGCCATGAAACTGCAAGCCTTCCAGTATTACTACCTCCCGATGGCCGGCGTCGGCGTCGCCGGCATCGTGGCGAGGCCGACCCCGGAACTCGTCGAACTGCAAGCGGAGGTGGTCGCAGCGGTGGCCCCGTTCACGGTCGCGACCGGGGAGTCGGCGGCGTTCGTGACCACGCCCGACGATCCCGTCATCGACCCGGGCCTGATCGACTACGTGGCGACCTTCGTTCCGAAGCGGTCGGGCGCGCTTTACAACCCGCACGTCACGATCGGCGTCGCGCCCACCGGCGACCTCGACCGGATGCTGGCCGAACCGTTCGAATCGTTCACCTTCTCGCCCGCCGGGGCCGCCGTCTATCAACTCGGCCCGTTCGGCACGGCGGCGAAGAAGCTCGCGCAACTCGACGCGAAGCCGTAACGCCGGCGGGAGCGTGGTCGCCCCGGGCTTATCGCCGCCTTGTCACGGCGCGGGCGGCGAGGTCCTCTCTGCAAGCCTCGCTGAACGCGATCAGCAAAGTCTTGATCTCGCCCTCGCGGACCAGCGACCGCGCCTCCTGAAGGCTGCGGTTCGGCGCCAGGTAGGTGTCGAGGATGGTGTCGTCGATACGCAGGGCCGCATCGGTCACCGCTCGGGACGACACCAGCCGCATCCGGCTTCCCAGCGCGTAGAGCGGCACCATCTTCGACAGTTCCTCGGTCTGGTGCGAAAGCGCGTCGGCATAGAGGCCTGCCGCCAGGGTGATGTACTCGTTGTAGAGCGCCTCCAGCTTGGCCGTCCGCGCCTCGCGGCTCGCATGCCGAAGCTGCTCCTTCTGCGTGAACCACGACGTCGCGAACGAGGTCAGGCCGCCGATGATTGCGCCCGCGAGAGCCGCGAACGCGGAGACATAAGCTGGATTCACATCCCGCTCCGAGACAAAGGCAACGCCGGCGATTCCGGCCCCATGCCGGATAGCCTCCCGCTCAACCGGTATCCACCGGGGCCCGGCCGAAACGTCAAGGCCCGCCTGCCGCTCGCGCGCGGTGGCGCAGGCTCGGGCGCCCACCCCGAGGCCGATCGGAACCCTCTCGGTCAAATGGATTGCGGCGCAAGGCGCGCGCCGCCGCCAAACCCTCCGTCCGCGGCAGCCCCTCCAGTTTCCCGGCGATCGTGTATGCTGCCCTGCTCGTCGGGAGCATGGGGTCAGCGCGAACCCAAGGCTCCGCAAGCGTCGCGCGCGGGGGGAACAATCGTCATGTCGCAACAGCGTCCGCGCATCGGCGTCGTCGGCTCGAGCAACGTCGACGTCGTCACCTATGTCGAGCGCATGCCGGCCTGGGGCGAGACGATCGCCGCGCCGCGGTTCGAGATGAATTTCGGCGGCAAGGGCGCGAACCAGGCGGTCGCGGCGGCGAAGCTCGGCGCCGACGTCGTGATGGTGTCGAAGGTCGGCGACGACGCGCTCGGCGCCAACGTGCTCGCCAATTTCGCCGCGCTCGGCGTGGATGCGCGGCATGTCGGCCGGGTGGCGGACCAATCGACCGGAACCGCGACCATTCTGGTCAACCCCGCCGGCGAGAATTTCATTCTGATCGTCAAGGGCGCCAACGGCGACTTGACGCCCGCCGACGTCGAGGCGGCGGCGGCGGATCTCGCAACCTGCGACCTCATCCTGCTGCAGCTCGAGGTGCCGCTCGAGACCGTCACCGCGGCGCTCGAATTCGGCCGGCGCCGGGGCGTCAAGACCGTGCTGAACCCGGCTCCGGCGGTCACGACGCTCGACCGGGCGATGGTCAGGCTCGCGAGCTTCGTCGCGCCGAACGAGACCGAGCTCGCGATTCTGACTGGCCTGCCCGTCGGAAGCGAGGACGAGGTCGCGCGCGCGGCGCAGCGCCTGCTGGCGGACGGCGTCGAGACGGTGATCGTGACGCTCGGCGCGCGCGGCGCGCTGGTCGCCTCGCCCGCGGGGCTGAGGCGCGTCCCGCCGGCAAAGGTCGAGGCGGTCGACACCACCGGCGCCGGCGACGCCTTCCTCGGCGCCTTCGCCCGCTATTACGCAGGCCGCGTCGGCCTCGACGCGGCGCTCGAGAAGGCGACCCGCTACGCCGCCGACTCGGTGACGAAGCGCGGGGCGCAGAAGTCATACGCGACCGAAGCGGAGTTCGAGCGGCTGGTGCGGAGGGACTGAGTTTCGTCGTTCGGAAATCAGCTGGCGACCGGCTGGAATGGCCGGACTGCGCGAGGAGCGCCACTTGACGGACAGTCCGAGGATCGCGAGAGAGGCGCCTCTTTGCCGCCGTTGCCGGTCGGTCCCGCTACGGAGATTTCTTCTCGACGGTTTCAACCAGAACCCTTGCGCCGGCCCGTAAAGGTTTGGGGATCGCACGTTACACGCTCCCGGGCCGTGTGCCAGGCGCGGAATGGTCGCCGACGAAGATCAGCGGGACCGCAACGGCATAGATGGCGACCACCGAGAGCCAGATGGCTCCGGGCCACGCCTTCTGGACGACACCATAGAACGTCGAGAAAGCGAGCGGCGCCACAATGGACGCCAGGCTTACCGCCGACGCCAGCACGCCTTGGAACTGACCCTGGCGGGTGGCGTCGACCTGCCGGGTGGCCAGGGCCTGAAGCGCCGGCGCGCCAATGCCCGCGAGCGCGAAGATCGGCATGATGGCGAAGACGATCCAGCCCTGGTTGGCGAAAGCCATGACGACAAGAGCGATGCAGGAGCAGACGATCCCGACGAGAACCGCCCCACGGTCGCCAAACAGTTTGGTCGCCGGGCCGGGCAGGAACGCTTGCACGAGCGTTTGGCAGACCCCGAACGCGCCGAGCGAGAGGCCGATCCAGAGGCCATTCCACTGGAAGGCGTCGGAACCCCACAGCGCCCAGCAGACCGCATAGGCCTCGCCGGCGCCGCTCAAGATAAAAAACATGCATACGATCGGTAATATATTCTTCATCGAGACAGCCCAAAGCAGCGGCCGAAGCGGGTTGAGCCCCGCCAGATCGATCATCTGGCGGGCCGGAACGCGAGACTCCGGCAGGATGAAAAAGGCCAACAAGAGGTTGGCTGCGTTCAGCCCGGCGGCGGCGATGAAAGGGAGTCGCAGCCAGGCGTCGCCGAGGATTCCGCCGAGTACCGGCCCGATGACGAAGCCGATTCCGAACATGGCGTTGGACAGGCCGAAGCGCCCGGCGCGCTGGTCCTCCTGCGAAATATCGGTGATGTAGGCAGTCGCCACAGAGACGTTGGCGCTGGTGAGGCCGGCGACGGCGCGTCCGAGGAGCAGCATCCAAAGCTGCGGCGCGAACGCCATGACGACATAATTGACCGCCGCGCCCGCGAGCGAAATGAGCAAAACGGGACGCCGGCCGAGGGAGTCGCTCAACGAGCCGAGCACGGGCGCGAATATGAACTGCATGACCGCATAGAGCGCGGTCATGATCCCGATCGCAGGCGCGATATTCCGGGCGTGCGTCACCTCCTCGAGCAGCCGCGGAAGAATAGGGAAGATGACGCCCAGCCCTACGGCGTCGAGGCAAATCGTTGCGTAGATAAGGACAAGCGGTCTGTTCATGGTTCGGCTGCACTCACGCGCTCCCTGTCAAAAAAGAGGCCGCCGGAGGGGCCGCCGGATTCTAGGGTTGCAGCCCAGACGACGCCCTCAGCGGCTTCGGCGGGGGAACGATCGGCGGCGTCGTCACCCCGTTCGGGATGGCTGGCGACTCGTCCTGGGTCGACGGCGTTGATCAGGATCGGCGTGTCGGCCAGCGCGACGGCGAGGGTGGCGGTCAGGGCGTTGAGGGTGTGCTTGGCGAGCGAGTAGGCTGGCGAGAACAGAAGGCCGTCGCCGCGCTTTCCGATCTGCTGCGCCGCGGCGCTCGAGACGTTGACGATACGGGCTGCCGGAGCCCGCCGAAGCAGCGGCAGCAGAGCCTGGATGAGTCCCCAGCATCCGAACACGTTGACCGCAAAGGCCGCGTGGAGCGCATCGCAATCAACGTCGAGGGCCGACCGGGCGTGGAAGTCGGGCATAGAACTCGCGTTGTTCACCAGCACATCGAGGTGGTCGACAGTCCTGGTGAGGTGATCGGCAATTTCGCGGATACTGGTCCGATCAGCGAGATCGAGGCGCAGAGCGGTGGCGGTGAGGCCGGCGCGGCGAAGTTCCAAGACCCGTTCTTCCGCCCGGTGGAGGTCCCGCGCGGTCAGGATGACGTGGTAGTCCTGTTGGGCGAGTTGGCGGGCGACCGCGAATCCGAGGCCGAGCGGGCGGCTCGCGCCGGTGATCAGCGCGATATTGACTGTCATTTTCGAGCCTTTGTCCCCCGAGCGATGGAAATGACGAGCTTGCCGGTCACGTGGCCCGCGGCGCTCAGTTCCTGCGCCGCCGCCACTTGCTCGAGCGGAAACGTCTCGTCGACGCGCAAACGGAAAAGGCCCTCGCAACAAAGCCGAGCCACATCGTCCAAGAGTCGCTCCGGATTGTTTGGGGGCCCACGGGAGAACTTCGCGCCGTATTGCTCGGCGGCGAAATCAGCGACGGAGAGAACGCGCGCGGGATCGCCGACGATCTCGATCAATTCCGGGATGATCCCCGAACCGGCGAGGTCGAGGGCGGCGTCCACGCCCCCCGGCGCGAGCGCTCGCACGCGCTCCGCCAGTCCAGGTCCGTAGATCGTCGGGATGGCGCCGAGCCCGCGCAGATAATCATGCTTCGCCACGCTCGCCGTGCCGATGACGGGTATTCCACGCAGGCGAGCGAACTGGAGAACGGCCGACCCGATTCCGCCTGCGGCGCCGCTGACGAGAAGCGTCTGACCGGGTTTCACCCCCACTTCGTCAAGGGCGCGCGTCGCTGTGTCGACGATGACCGGAAGCCCGGCGGCGACCTCGAACGACAGCTCGTCCGGCTTCACAGCCCAGTGCGTAAGAACCGCATATTTGGCCATCGTATCTTCGCCGAAGCCGAAGACGGCCGCGCCGATCGAGACGTCGGAAACGCCCGGGCCGACCTCGTCCACGACGCCCGATGCTTCAACGCCGATGCCGGAGGGAAAGGTCACCGCCTCGAAATCGCGGTAGAGTCCGGCCCGACGTTTCCAGTCCGAGGGGTTGACCCCGGCGGCCCGCACCGCGATCCGCACCTGGCCGGGGCCGGCATGCGGCGCATCGACCTCGACGACGCGCAGGACTTCCGGGCCTCCATATTCGCTGAACTGAACCGCTTTCATGGCCTCTCGTCAGGTCCCTCTCTGGAGGAAAATTCAAATCCGTACCTGATACTATCATGTACTGGATACACAACTATGCGCCCGGAGGGGCTCCGTCAACGAAAAACTGTACTGAGTACGAAGAAATGCTAATGGATGGCGCCATGCCAGAGCCATCCGACCGCCGATCCCGGAAGCGCCTCGCGACGCGGCGCGCGATCTCGCTGGCCGCCGACCGCCTTTTCCGGGAGCGAGGCTTCGACCACGTAACGGTGGATGAGATCGCGGAGGCCGCCGACGTCGGACGGATGACGGTGTTCAATCATTTCGCCCGCAAGGAGGACATGTTCTTCGATCGCGATGAGGAGGGTCGCGAAATCCTGCAAGAAACCTTGCGACGGCGTGATCCCGGCGTCTCGCCGATCGAGACCCTGCGCCGACTCGGCCACCGTCTCGTCGCGGAGCAGGCGCCTTTCGTTCAATTCTCCGATGGCAGCCTGGACTTCGTGCGGACGGTCGAAGGCAGCGAAACCCTCAAGGCTCGCGCCCGGGCGATACGGGACGAGATCGCGCAAGTCGTGACGGCGGCGCTTTCCGAAAGCGTTGGGCGTGATCCCGGCGATCCTGACGCCCGTCTGGCGGCCGGTCTCCTCCTGGCGACGTGGACCTCGGCCTTCATCCTGGCTCACCAGACCTTTCGACTGAGGCGAGATGCAGAGGAGGCGAAAGCCGTCTTGCTCGCCATTGTCGATAAGGGTTCCGTCGGTCTGAAGGCCGCAATGGCGGGTACGCCTTACGCCTGAGCGGTCTGACCGGGAACGCCCGCTCCAGGCGGATTGCGGCGAAAAACCCTGAGTTGGCTGCCCGCCGAAAAACGACTCGCCTGGTGTGGAAGCCTCGATCCCCATCGGACGCGCCCGCTCGCTCAGGCTCGGGAGGTCGAGGGACGTGTTCCGACGGTTCGTCATGATGGACACCAACCGCCGCCCATGCCCGGACGGCAGCGCCCATTCCAGACAAGGCAAGCCGCCACCCACAAATTTGAGCGTCGATGGACGCGCGCTTCTGGCGGATGCCACAGGTATCGGCAATGGCTGCTTACCGATGCACGTGCGCCGTTCGCGGCGGCGTCCGCAAGCTCGCCACCGCGCCAGGATTTCACTCTGGGTGAAATATATCTACATTGTGTTGCAAAAATCAGAATCACGGCTACGATGTTTCCATTCGACCCGAGACCGCGCCCGCATGCCCTTCGCCGCCATCCTCGTCTCGCCGTACCAGGGGCACGTTGCCGGGCGGCCGCGCTCGGGCGTCATGGCCGGGCTGGACCGGACAAGCCAGGCCATGACGGATTGTCCTGTTGCCCGGAAATCCGCCCCGGTTGCGTCTCGTCGCTCGGAAGACGGCGGAACGGCGTTGGAAGCGGCTTGCCGGGCGGCGGCTCCGCCAGGCGCGAATCGCCGCGAGGCGCAACGGGCGGGCGCCCGGGCGGCGGGACGCCGCCCCTCCGGGGGCGCGCCCGCCGGTTCCGCGCGCGCAACCGCCTCGGGAGACGCGACCGGAACTCAATTCGCGCGCAACCTCTTGAAAAACCACAAAACGGGAGCCGCCGGCGCTTGTCCTGATTTGGCGCCGCCTTGGTTCGGCGCCCGCTCAGCCTGCGCCGAAGAGGAGAGGGAGTGCGACTCCCTCCCTAGCCGGCAGCGAACAGCGCCGTCATCGCGAGCGAAGCGAAGCGATCCAGGGCCGCTGGGCCGCTGTCGCGCCCTCTGGTCGTCGCGCCGCCCTTCGTTGCGAGCGGAAGACGGAGCGATTTTTTCCGCAGGAAGCAAGCGGCGGCAGGGATTGCTTCGTCGCTTTGCTCCTCGCAATGACGAGGTTGGGAGTTACAAAGTGACAGGTTTGGGCGCCCAAGCCCTTGAAACGCCTCCTGCGGCGCCAGGCTCGCGCGGTCTCGCCTCACGCCGTCCGGAGCGCCCGCCGCGCGGCGCCGGAGCCCGCCATCACCACCGCCATCAGAAACACGCCGCGCACCACCGACTGCCAGTAGGCGCTGAGGCTGATCCAGCCGAGGCCGTTCTCGAAATTGAGCACGTTGAAGATCAGGCCGAGCAGCAGCACGCCGGCGAGGGTCGTGGCGACCGAGCCGACGCCGCCGGTGAGCAGCGTGCCCCCGACCACGACCGCGGCGATCGAGAACAATTCCCAGCCGACGCCCTCCGCCGGCTGGCCGGCGCCGAACTGCGCGGCCAGGATGACGCCCGCGAGGCCGGCGAACACGCCAGACTGGACATAGGTCCAGAACACCACCCGGTCGACCGGGAGGCCCATCAGCCGCGAGGCGTCCTCGCCGCCGCCGACCGCGAGCACGTAGCGGCCGAAACTGGTGAAGTTGAGCACGACCGAGCCGTAGACATAGGCCGCGAGCGCGATCCAGGCCGGGACGGGAAAGCCCAGAACGTCGCCCTGCCCGAGCCAGATGAAGGCGGTGTCGTAGGAGACCGAGACCGACTGGTTGTGCGCCAGCAGAAGGCCCGTCCCGCTCGCCATCAGCATGCCGGCGAGCGTGGCGATGAACGGCAGGATACGCATCCGCGTCACCATGAAGCCGTTGATCGCGCCGACCGCAACGCCGACTCCGAGGCCGCCGAGGAGCCCCGGAACCAGGCCGTAGGACGACAGCAGCGCCGACACCACGCTCGCGCAGGCGGCCGTCGTGCCGACCGACAGGTCGATGCCGGCCG
The DNA here is from genome assembly GCF_003315135.1 of Roseiarcus fermentans. Classification (GTDB taxonomy): domain Bacteria; phylum Pseudomonadota; class Alphaproteobacteria; order Rhizobiales; family Beijerinckiaceae; genus Roseiarcus; species Roseiarcus fermentans. Next base: position 27,442 of record NZ_QNRK01000051.1, on the reverse strand, counting down.
TCATGATGACGAAGGCCATGCCGAGGCTGGTCAGCGCGAACATGGAATTGTAGCGCAACACCGAAAGCACGTTGTAGGCGCCGAGGAAGTGATCGTAGCGCAGCGCGCCGAAGGCGATCAGCGCCGCGAGCGCGATCAGCACCCGCTGCTGCGCCGCCCAGGCGATGGCGCCGGGACGCGCCGGTCCGGCGGGGACTGCGGACTCGAGGCTCATGCCGTTCGCCCCCGTTGCTGCGACCAGACCGCGCCGGCGATGATCACGCCCTTGACGACCAGCGCGGCTGCGTCCGGCACGCCGTTGGCGAGCAGGGTGTAGCGCAGGAGCTGGATCAGGAGCGCCCCGATCAGCGTTCCGATCACGCTCGCCTGGCCGCCGGTGAACGGCGTGCCGCCGACCGCGACCGCGGCGATGGCGTCGAGCTCCATGCCGAGACCGACCAGATTGGCGTCGCTCGACGAATTGATCGACACGACCACCAGCCCCGCGAGTCCGGCGCACAGGCCGCTGATCGCGTAGACCCAGCGCTTGACCCGGGCGACCGGAACGCCGGCGAGGCGCGCCGCCCGCTCGTTGCCGCCGACCGCGAGAATGTGGCGGCCGAACAGGGTGCGCCGCACCGTCCAGGCGGCGAGCCCGACGATGACCAGCATGACGATCACCTGGAACGGCACGCCGAGCACCCGGCCGAGCCCGATGAACTGGAACGTCGGGTTGTGGAACACCTGCAAATTGCCGTTGGTCAGCACCTGGCCGATGCCGCGGCCGGCGATGAACATCACCAGCGTGCCGACGATCGGCTGGACCTGGAAGCGGGTGATGAACCAGCCGTTGAACGCCCCGAGCAGGCCGACGACGGCGACGGGCAGGACGAAGGCGAGGAGGTCGCCGAGCGCGGGATGGGCGACGCCGAACGGGCTGAGGAAAATAAGCGGCGCGAGCGCCCCGGCGATCGCCATCAGCGACCCGACCGACAGGTCGATGCCGCCGGTCGCGATCACCAGCGTCATGCCGACCGAGACGATGACGATGGTCGCCACCTGGGTCAGGTTGACGTTGAGGGTCTGGAGGCTGACGAAATGCGGCGTCACCGCGAAATTGAACGCCAGCAGCACGATCAGCGCGGCCAGCGCGGCGTAGCGGCGGAAAAAAGCGGCGACGTCGGGCCCGGCGCGCCCGCGGGTCAGGCTCGGCGCGTCAGCCACGGGCGACCTCCCCGGTCGCGGCGGCGTCCTCGTGCGCCATCGCCGCCATGATGGCGCGCGCGGAGGCTTGCGCGTGCGGCAGGTCCGCGACCGTCCGGCCGTCGCTCAGCACGAACACCCGGTCGGCGCCCTCGACGATCTCCTCGAGCTCCGACGAGATCATCAGCACGCCGAGGCCCTGGTCGGCGAGTTCGCGGATCAGGGACTGGATCTCGGCCTTGGCGCCGACGTCGATGCCGCGGGTCGGCTCGTCGAGGATCAGGAGCTTCGGATCGGCGCACAACCAGCGGGCGAGCAAGACCTTCTGCTGGTTGCCGCCGCTGAGCTCACGGATCTTCTGCTCGGGGCCCGACGCCTTGATGGCGAGGCGCTTCATGAATTTTTCCACGATCGCGCGCTGGCGGCCCTCGTCGACCACCCCCATAGCGACGAGTCGCGGCAGGATCGCCAGCGTCAGGTTCTCGCGCACCGACATGTCCGGCACGATGCCGTCCGCCTTGCGGTCCTCGCTGCAATAGCCGACGCCCATGGCGATCGCGTCGGCGGGCTCGCGCGGCGTGATCGCCTTGCCCATCAGCCGGATCGAGCCCGCGTCGGGCGGATCGGCGCCGAAGATCGCGCGCGCCGTCTCGGTCCGGCCTGATCCGAGCAGGCCCGCGAGGCCGACGATCTGGCCCGCTCGCACGTCGAGGCGCGAGTCGCGCACGCGCCGCCCGATCCTGAGGCCCTCGGCCGACAGCACTTCGTCGCCCGCGGGGCCGGCTGCGGCGGTGAAGCCGGTCGCGTGGCCGCGCACCGCCTCGACGTCGCGCCCGAGCATGGCGGCGATCAGATGCAGCTTGTCGACCTCGGCCATAGGGCGCGTCGCGATCGTGCGACCGTCGCGCATCACGGTCACCCGGTCGCAAACCTGGTAGAGTTCGTCGAGGCGGTGGGTGATGAAAACGACTGCGACGCCTTCGGCTCTCAGACGCCGCATGACGTCGAACAGAACCTCTACCTCGCGCTCGTCGAGCGAAGAGGTGGGCTCGTCCATGATCACGAGTTGCGCCTTGAACGATACCGCGCGCGCGATCGCGACCATCTGCTGGATGGCGGTCGAATAATCCATCAATGGCCGGCGAACGTCGATGGCGATGTCGAATCGCCGCAGCAGATCGGCGGCCTCGGCGTTCATCCGGCTCCAGTCGAGGAGGCCGAAACGCCGGCGCTCGCGGCCGAGAAAGATGTTCTCCGTGACCGAGCGGAACGGGACGAGATTGATCTCCTGGTAGATGGTGCTGATGCCGCCCCGCTGCGCCTCCTGGGGCGAAGCGAAGGCGATCGGCCGGCCGCTGAAGTCGATCGAGCCGGCGTCGCGGCCGTAGGCGCCGGTGAGCACCTTGATCAGCGTCGACTTGCCGGCCCCGTTCTGGCCGACGAGCGCCATGATCTCGGCGGGCTGGACCTCGAGCGAGGCCTTGGCGAGGGCGTGCACGCCCTGGAAGCGCTTCTCGATGTCGCGCATGACGAGGAGCGGCGCCGACGTCGGCATTGCGTTCTTTGGCTCCGGTTTCGGCTCGCGCGCGGTGCGCCGCGCCCCTCCCGCCGACATCAAAGCAGGCGGGAGGGGACTGGGCAAGCGACGGTTCAGTAGGCGGTTGGCAGGGCGGCGGCCGCGTTGCTGGCGTCGTAGAAGTGGTCGGGATTGATGATCGAGGGCGGGATCGTCTCGCCGGCGGCGTACTTGTAGAGGATGTCGAAGGCCGCGGGCCCGAAGCGCGGATTGCACTCGCAGGAGCAGCCGAGCTTTCCGTCGACGATCGCCTGGAGCGCGTCCTTTTCCCCGTCGATCGAGACCACGAGGATATCCTTGCCGGGGACCTTGCCGGCCGCCTCGATGGCGGCGATCGCGCCGAGCGCCATCTCGTCGTTGTGAGCATAGACGATGGTCGCGTCCGGATGCGCCTGCAACAGCGTCTCCGCGACCTGCCGGCCCTTGTCGCGGGCGAAGTCGCCGGACTGGCTGGCGAGGATCACCATGTCGGGCGCCTTGGCCTTGATCGTGTCGTCGAAGCCCTTCTTGCGGTCGTTGGCCGGCGATGACCCGATCGTGCCTTCGAGTTCGATGATCTTGCCTTTGCCGCCGGTCTTGGCGATCGTCCAGTCGCCGACCCGTTGGCCCTCCTGAATGAAGTTCGAGCCGATGAACGCGAGGTAGTCCTGACCCCTCTTGGCGATCGCCTGATCGAGGTCGCGATCGATCGCCAGCACCGGGATGCCGGCCCTCCGGGCGTTCAGGACGGCGGTCGCCAGCGGCTTCTCCTCCCGTGGCGCGAGGAAAATGAAATCGACGCCCTGCGCGATCATGCTGTTGACATCGGCGACCTGCTTGGCGGCGGAGCCCGCGGCGTCGGTATAGACGAGCTGATCCCCGCGCTTGGCGGCCTCGTCCTTCATGCTCGCGGTCTGGGCGAGCCGCCAGGGATTGTTGCTTTCCGTCTGGGCGAAACCGACCTTGTAGTGGTCCTTCTTCTTCAGCGGCGGGACCTGTCCGAAGGCCGGAACGATCCCGAAGGCGGCGGCGCCGGCCGTCCCGATCAGCACGTGTCTGCGTGTAATGAGCATATGTGTTTCCTCCTCCCCGCGACCGCGCGTCGTAGACGCGTCGCGGTGCGGCTGCCGTTCGGCTTCCAGGCGCGGGACGGTTCCCCGCGGCGATGACGCCGCGCCCTTCCTCACGTTTGAACCCGAGCGCGCCGGAGGATAATAAGGCGCTAAAGCTTGTCAATGGGGAAACCGAAGCAAATTGACTTTTTGGATGGTTTTCAGGATGTTGCCCTGCTAATAATATTTGCATGGCCGCCATCTCGAGGGGAGGGATGCAGGACGAAGACAGCGCCGCCGGAGGCTCGCCAAACCGCGCCTCGACGCAAAAGCGGGGTCGGCGCAAGGCGCCGGCGCGGCGCCCGACCATGAACGACGTCGCCAACGAGGCGCGCGTGTCGCAGACGACGGTCTCGCTGGTGCTCAACCACGCCGACGGCGCGCGCCTGTCGCACGAGACCCGCCAGCGCGTGATCAAGTCGGCCGCCAAGCTCGGCTATCAGCAGGCGCGGCGGGGCGGCGGGGCGGCCGTCTCGGCGGCCGCCACCATCGGCTTCATTTGCGACGAGATCTCGACCGACCCCTGGACCGCGATCGCCCTCGACGGCGTGCGGGAGAAGGCCTGGGCGCACGGCTTGACGGTGACGGTCATGGCGACGCGCGGCGACGCCGACATGGAGGCCGCGGCGCTCGCTCAGCTTTCCTCGCTGCCGATCGCCGGGCTGGTCTATGCGACGATCAACACGCGGCTGATCGAACCGCCCGTCTGGCGGTCGCCGGCGCCGATCGTGCTTCTCAACTGCCACGCCCCCGGCGGGACGCTGGCATCGGTCGTTCCCGGCGAGGTCGCCGGCGGCCACGCGGCCGCCGACGTCCTGATCCGTGCCGGCCACAAGCGCATTGGCTACATCAACGGCGAAGCGGCCATGGAGGCCGCACGCCATCGGCTGCGCGGCTACCGCCAGGCGCTCGCCACGGCGGACCTGCCGTTCGATCCAGAACTCCTGCGCGAGGGCAACTGGCAGGCGTCGTCGGGCTACGAAGCGACCCGCGCGCTGATGGCGCTCGCGACGCCGCCGACCGCGATCTTCTGCGCCAACGACCTGATGGCGGTCGGGTGTTACGAGGCCTTGCGCGAGCTCGGCCTCGAGATCCCGGACGATGTCGCCGTGATGGGCTATGACGACCGCGAGATCGCCCAGCACCTGCACCCGCCGCTCTCGACCGTGCTGCTGCCGCATCTCGAAATGGGCGCCGTCGCCGCGGAATGGCTGATCGACGCAGCCGGCGGCGCGCCGCTGCGACCGCGACAGGTCAAGGTCGAGTGTCCGATCGTGGCCAGGAAGTCGGTGTAGCCGCGAGGACGAACCCGGTCGTCGTCGGCCTGCTCTGCGGCGCCGCAACACAATCAGTCGAATCGGTCATTTTCTGGGCGCCCTGTTTTTGAGCAGATCTGTCGGAGCGTCCCTCGAGGCCGCGGAAATCGCTCGGGATTGCGAGACAATCCGGCGAGTCGCCGCGTCTTTCGCGCCGATCTCGCCATGGCACGCGCTTTGTAAGACGGACGTCGGCGGGGCGCCCCAGCGCTCCGACTTCACCGCAGACAGCGGACGGCAGCACGCCTGCCGTCCTGCGTGCAATTGGGGCGAGGCCGATGAAAATTGTCATGGCGATCATAAAGCCGTTCAAGCTGGAGGAGGTGCGCGACGCGCTGACCGCCATCGGCGTGCACGGCCTGACAGTCACGGAAGTCAAGGGATATGGCCGTCAAAAGGGCCATACGGAAATCTATCGCGGCGCGGAATACGCGGTCAGCTTTCTGCCGAAGCTGAAGATCGAAGTCGCGGTCAACGCCGACGTCGCTGACAAGGTCGTCGACGCGATTGTCGCGGCTGCGCGCACCGGCCAGATCGGCGACGGCAAGATCTTTGTCTACAGCCTCGACTCGGCGGTCCGCATCCGCACGGGCGAGAAGGACAAAGACGCCCTCTGACCTGCGCGCTATCCTTTCCAATCGGAGTTCCTGTCCAATGATACGTATTTTCTCCCGCCTCGCTCCGGCGTTGGCGATAGCCGCACTGGTCGGCTTCGCCGCGCCCGGAGCCTCTTACGCGCAAAACACGCCCGCCGCGCCAGCCGCAGCCCCGGCCGCAGCCCCGGCGCCCGCCCCGGCAGCGAAGCCCGCCCCGCCGGCGACCCCGGCGTGCGCGGCCGCAGTCGCTGCCGTTCCCGAGACCGACAAGTACGCGGCCGTTCCCGCGGTTCCCGCCGTCCTGACCAACTGCACGCCGAGCGGCGGCGACACGGCGTGGATGCTGACCTCGGTCGCCCTCGTGCTGATGATGACGATCCCCGGCCTCGGGCTCTTCTACGGCGGCATGGTGCGCAAGAAGAACGTCGGCGACACCGTGATGACCAGCTTCGCCATCACCTGCCTGGTGACGGTCATCTATGCGGTCGTCACCTACTCGCTGTCGTTCACCGGCGGCACGCCCTTCATCGGCGGCCTGAGCCGGGCGTTCCTGCAGGGCATCCTCAGCGACGTCAACAACGGCGGCATCGGCAACCCGAACGCACTCGCGCCGACGATCCCCGAGACCGTCTACATGTGCTTCCAGATGACCTTCGCGATCATCACGCCCGCGCTCATCGCCGGCGCGTTCGCGGAGCGCATGAAGTTCTCTGCCATGCTGTGGTTCATGGGCCTGTGGTCGATCCTCGTCTACGCCCCGGTCGCGCATTGGCTGTGGGGACCCGACGGCATCTTCAACTCGGCCAACGACGCGGCCTGGTTCAAGGTTCTCGATTTCGCCGGCGGCACGGTCGTGCACATCGACGCGGGCGTCGCGGGGCTGATCGCGGCGATCATGGTCGGCAAGCGGCGCGACAGCGGCCCGGGACACAACATGGTCCTGACCTTCATCGGCGCTGGCCTGCTGTGGGTCGGCTGGTTCGGCTTCAACGCGGGCTCGGCGGTCAGCGCGGGCGTGCAGGCCGGCATGGCGATGACCGTCACCCAGATCGCGACCGCGGTCGCTGCCCTGACCTGGATGTTCATCGAATGGGCGCACCACGGCAAGCCGACGGTCATCGGCATCTGCTCGGGCGCGGTCGCCGGTCTCGTGGCCATCACCCCGGCCTCGGGCTTCGTCGGTCCGCTCGGCGCGTTCGTGATCGGCGTCGCCTGCGGCGTCGGCTGCTACCTCGGCGCCACCGCGCTCAAGAAGGCGTTCGGCTATGACGACGCGCTCGACTGCTTCGGCGTCCACGGCGTCGGCGGCATCATCGGCGCGCTGCTGACCGGCGTGTTCGCCGTCCAGCAATACGGCGGCACCGCCGGCGTGCTCGAGGGCAACGCGGGCCAGTTCATCAACCAGTGCATCGGCGTCGGCACCGTCATCGTCTACGACGCCATCGTCACCATCATCATCCTCGCCGTCATCAAGGCGACGATCGGCCTGCGCGTCAGCGACGATGTCGAGCGCGACGGTCTCGACTACGCCCTGCACGGCGAGGTCGTTCAATGACATGATCTCCTGGCGGCGCAAGCGCCGCCGGTTTCCTCTTCCTCCCGTGGAAACTGGGCGCCTCTCGGGGCGCCCTCTTTTTTGCGCGGCGCCAGCCGCGCCGACCGGTCGCCCGAGGCCGGCCGGTATGGTTAGGCGCGCATTAACTCGGGCCTCATAGGGTCTCCACCAGAGCGGCGCGCGGACCTCGCCGCGCGACCGGGCGAGCGAGCGATGCGTACCACGACCTTCTCGGTGTTCGACTACCTGCCCAGCGCGCTGCGGGAGTTTCCGCAACGCCGGGCGGCCGAGATTCTCGGCCTGGCCGCGCTCGCCGGCGTCGGAGGCCTCGGCCTCGCCCTCCTCACCTGGTCGGTCGAGGATCCGAGCCTCACCCACGCCACCAGCGCGCGCGTCCACAATCTCCTCGGCGGACCTGGCGCGGTCGCCGCCGACATCGTCATGCAGATGCTCGGCCTCGCCTGCGTCGCAACGCTCCTGCCGCCCGCTTTCTGGGGCTGGCGGCTCCTGACCGACCGCCGGCTCGCCAACGCGCACCGTAAGGCTGCCTACTATCTCGTCGGGGTCGCGGCGACGGCGGCGCTCGCCTCGCTCCTGCCCGCGCCCGGAAGCTGGCCTCTGCCGACCGGCCTCGGCGGAGTCGTCGGCGACGCGCTGCTCGCCCTGCCGCGACGGGTCGGCGCCACCGCCGGCTGGGGGATGGCCGCGACCGCCGCGGCCTTCGCCGCCGTCGCGATTCTCGCGCTGACGGCGGCCGCCGGCGTCGCGGGACAGCCGAACGCCGACGAGGCGCCGGAGAAGCCCAAACCGGCGGGCCGTTCGCCTGGGCGCGCGGACGACGAAGACGGCGAGGACCGGCCGGGCCTCGGGATCGTGTCGATCGGCGCCGTCCTCCACGCGCTGCTGACCACGCGGGCCGCCATCCGGCGCCTCGTCCGGCGGCCGGCGAAGCCAGCGGGCAAGGCCCGGCCGGCGGAGCCCCGGCCGGCGTGGTCCGGGCTCCAGGCCGACGATGGCGGGCTGACCAATCCATCCGCCTACGCGCCGCGCCCGAGACCCACGCCGGCGCCGCCCGCGCAATCCGCGCCCGAGCCGCCCGCCGCCGGGCCGCGCGTGGCCGCGCCCGCAGGGCCTTTGAAACCCGGTCCGCGCGCCGCCGCCGATTCGCAGCTCAAGTTCGCCCTCTCGCCGCGCGGCGACTACGCCATGCCGCCGCTCGCCGTGCTCGCCGAGCCGAAGAAGCAGGTCGGGCGCGTCTCCAACGACGCGCTCGAGCAGAACGCCCGCATGCTCGAGGGCGTTCTCGACGACTTCGGCGTCAAGGGCGAGATCATCAACATTCGCCCCGGACCGGTCGTGACCCTGTACGAGCTCGAGCCGGCGCCGGGGGTGAAGTCCTCGCGCGTCATCGGTCTGGCCGACGACATCGCGCGCTCGATGTCCGCGGTCTCGGCCCGCGTCGCGGTCGTGCAGGGGCGCAACGCGATCGGCATCGAGCTGCCGAACCAGCGGCGCGAGATGGTGTACCTGCGGGAGCTCTTGGGAAGCGAGGACTTCGAGAAGTCGAAGCACCGCCTCGCGATCGCGCTCGGCAAGACCATCGGCGGCGAGCCGGTCATTGTCGACCTCGCCCGCATGCCGCACCTCCTGGTCGCGGGCACCACGGGATCGGGCAAGTCGGTGGCGATCAACACCATGATCCTGTCGCTCGTCTACCGGCTGAAGCCCGAGCAGTGCCGGCTGATCATGGTCGACCCCAAGATGCTCGAACTCTCGACCTACGACGGCATTCCGCACCTTCTGACGCCGGTCGTCACCGACCCGAAGAAGGCGGTGGTCGCGCTCAAATGGGCGGTGCGTGAGATGGAGGACCGCTACAAGAAGATGTCGAAGGTGTCCGTTCGCAACATCGACGGCTTCAACGCCCGGGTCAGCGAGGCGCGCGCCAAGGGCGAGATGCTGTCGCGCACCGTTCAGACCGGCTTCGACCGCGAAACGGGCGAGGCCGTCTACGAGCGCGAGGAGCTGGCGCTCGAGGAGCTGCCCTACATCGTGCTGGTGGTCGACGAGATGGCGGACCTGATGATGGTCGCCGGCAAGGACATCGAAGGGGCGATCCAGCGCCTGGCGCAGATGGCGCGGGCGGCCGGCATCCACCTGATCATGGCGACCCAGCGCCCCTCGGTCGACGTCGTCACCGGCACGATCAAGGCCAACTTTCCGACCCGGATCTCGTTCCAGGTGACGAGCAAGATCGACAGCCGCACCATTCTCGGCGAACAGGGCGCCGAGCAGCTGCTCGGCCAGGGCGACATGCTCTACATGGCCGGCGGCGGCCGCATCTCCCGCGTCCACGGGCCGTTCGTGTCCGACCCCGAGGTCGAGAAGGTGGTCGCCCACCTCAAGAAGCAGGGCGCCCCGGAATACCTGCACGCCATCACCGAGGACGACGAGCCCGAGGACAGCGACGACGGCCCGCCCGCCGCCCCCGGCTCGATGGACGCCGACGAATCGGCCGATTATTACGACCGCGCGGTCGCCATCGTGCTGCGCGACCGAAAGGTCTCCACCAGCTACATCCAGCGCCGCCTGTCGGTCGGCTACAACAAGGCGGCCTCGCTGGTCGAGCGGATGGAGAAGGAGGGCGTCGTCAGCGCCCCCAACCATTCGGGGAAACGCGAGATTCTGGTCGGCGCCGAGGGCGACCGCGGCGCGTTCGAGGACCTCGAAGAGGACTGAGGGCGGCGCCTGGAGCGCGGGCCCGCCTGTCGGTCGCGCCCTCCGGGTCCAGCCTGCCAGGTCTGGCAGGCGACGCATCCTTTCAAGGACTTGGGCGCCCAAACCTGTCACGTTGTTACTCCCAACCCCGTCATTGCGAGGAGCGAAGCGACGAAGCAACCCATGCCGCCGCTTGCCTCCTGCGGAAAAAATCGCTCCGTCTTCTGCTCGCAACGAAGGGCGGCGGGACGATCAGAGGGCGCAACAGCGGCCCAGCGGCCCTGGATCGCTTCGCTTCGCTCGCGATGACGGCGCTGTTCGCTGCCGGCTTGGGAGTTACATCACGCTTTCACTTTGTAGCCGCCAGCCGCGCTGATTCCCCTCTCCCCTCTTGGGGAGAGGCAGGCCGCGAAGCGGCCGGGTGAGGGTTCGCCACGCCGACCGTCGGTGTTCCGGACCCTCACCCTGCCGGGCTTCGCCCGGCTTTCCCTCTCCCATATGGGAGAGGGAGGCCGTAGCTCGGCATTTAAGACATTCCATTAGTGTCTAATAGTACCATACCGCGACGCGTCCCGGCGGGGGGTTGCCGCGCGCGCCGCTCGAGCAATTCCCGGACGCAGTTGCGCATGCGCATCAGCGACACGCATTCCCAGTCCGTGATTTTCGCCACGCAGTTGCCGCGGTTGAGCAGGCCGCCCACCCGCGCCTCACGGTCGACCTGGTTCCTGCGCCGCATGCGATCGGTCCGGGGAGGACGGTCGGGCGGTCGGCGATTTCGGGCATGGGGCTTCTCCTGTCGGGCGTTCAGACAGGGAGAATACGGGAACTGAAGAATATCGGCAAGGAAATGTTCTGATAAAGAGAATTCATTCGTCCTCGATTGGAGATGTCAGGGGACCGCCTGAGGCGAACCCTCACACCCGAAAAACCTTCTGCACCTCGTCGCCGAAGTGGTTGATGACCTTGATGCAAATCCGGCTGGAGTCGGGCCTCGCGAACGGACGGAGAAAGTTGAGTTGACCTCCTCCCACGCCGTCTCGGCGGCGCATCCCTTCTCCCCTTGCGGGAGAAGGTGGCGTCGCGAAGCGACGACGGATGAGGGGTCGGCCGCGCACCACGGCAACCCGCAGCGAGCGAGAATCGTGTCGGCCACGTGCGCGGCCTGCTGGAGAATCTCGTGGTTCCAGAAACGCTGGATAGCGAAGCCCTGCGCGCGCAGCCACGCGTCGCGGGCGGCGTCATGCGGATTGTCCGCATGTTGGGCGCGGTCGCACTCGACGATCAGCCGGTGTTCGAACGAGACGAAATCGACGATGAACGGACCGAGCGGGACCTGGCGGCGCCATTTCATCGCCGCGAGACGCCGGCTGCGCAGCATATGCCAAAGCGCCCGTTCCGCCTCCGTCGGCGCCTTGCGCATCGCGCGGGCGTTCGCCTTGGCGGTTGGGGAAACGGGATAACGCGACGGAGCGAGCGAACCCCTCATCCGGCGCTTCGCGCCACCTTCTCCCGCAAGGGGAGAAGGGATTCGTGGGCCGCATTCGGCGAGGATTGCTCGAGGAGGCGTTGCGTTTCCGGCGTGACACCCCATTGCCCCGGCGGCAGTTTGCGCCATTCGGCGACGTGCTTGCGATCAACCGGCGACGTGATGACCGGATTATCGACGGACCGCATGCGCCGCCCCTCCGCGCCGACTCGGCGCTGGACTGCGACCTTACAATGTCACGCCGGGCGAATGCAGCAAGGGGCCGGGGAATCGTGGAATCAAGTCTCGACATGCGCGACCCGTCGGCCTTTGGGTCGAGCGCGGCCGGGAGACCGCCGTTCTCGTTCGCGAACGCCCCTCTTGCGCTCGCGAACGTCTCCCTGCCGCGCTCGAGCTCGTCACAGCCCGCTGCCCTCATGGGCGATCGTCGCCGTCGCCACCGCGTCGAGCAGGGCCAGCAGCGCTTTCGGCGCCGCCATCGGCGTGCAGGCCAAATTTCCGTCGAGGAAGAACACGAGCCCGCCGTCGTTCCCCTCGACCCTCGCCAGCGCCGCCTTGTCTCCGTAAGGAAGGCCCGGCGGCGTCAACGGATTCATCGCGTACACCCCGCGAAGAAACTCCCACTGGTCCGCGGTCAGTTCGATCCACTGGCCCTTGCCGGCCTCGACGGCCTTCCTGGGCACGGAGACGTCGACGCAGCGGGACGCGTCATTCGCGTAAGCCGCCGGCGACAGGGACGTCAGGGCGGCGGCGATCGCCAGCACACGCATGCTCGTCATGAGGACCTCCTTCGACCGGACGCCCGCTCGTCGCCTTCCTCTCCAGACCGAACCCTTTGAACCGCGCTGTCACCAACCCGCCTGCCGCAGAGCGACCGCGACCCACTCGCCCAACGCAAGATCCGTGCCGATAGTGGGCGGAAAGCGTCGACCCGCGCCTTTCCCAGCGATCCTGCCGATCTCAGCGGAACCCGCGGCGCGCGCATGGCGATCCTTGACGAAATTGCAGGCGAGCGCGCACCCGGCGCAGGCGCCCACGCCCTAAATTGCGGCCTCCAGCGGGCGGGGCGTTTCCTGGGCGAGCGCCAGCGCAACGAGCGCGAGCGCCTCGGCCTTGCCGCGCAGGGGCAGCGAGGCGATGGGCGCGAGCTCGACGCCGTCCGGCAAGGCGGGCAGCCGATCGATCAGCGCCGCCGAAGCGAGCGCGACGCGGCCGAGCGCCCGGCAGGCGTCGAGCATGCGCGCGGCGGTGTTCATCGCATCGCCTATCAAGGCGATCTCCTTCTTGAACGAGCCGATCTCCCCCACCATGACGAAGCCCGCGTGCAGCGCGGCGCGAAACTCGGCGCCGTCGCCGAATTCCCGCTGGTAGGCCGCGCGGCGGTCCGCGAGCCGCCCGGAGGCGGCGGCCCAGGCGCGCACGATCCCGACATCGTTGCGGCCGGGCTTCAGTCGCCAGGTCGCGATGATCTCGTCGCCGACATATTTGTGGATCTCGCCGCCGTGGTCGACGATCTCGCGCGACACGTCGACAATGAAGGCGTCGAGAAAGCGCAGGAAACCCGCTTCGCCAAGACGCTCGGCCAGGGCGGTCGAGCCCTTGAGGTCGATAAACAGAAACGCGCGCTCCTCCCGCTGCGGACGATGGTAGCGCCCCGCCGCAAACGACAACAGCACCCCGGGACCGAGCAGATCGGAAATCGCGAACCCGAGGTTGGCGACGACGGAAGCGAGCATGGTGAAAAGGATGTCGACGGCGCTGATCGCGCGGAGGGCCGCCGGACCGTTGAGGAGCCACACCACCAGCCCGAGCGTCGCGACGATGAGGACCACATAGGCGCCCGCCCTCACCCCGAAATAGACGACGAATGGCGCGCGGCGCAGCCCCGCGCCGGCGACGCCGTGAAAAACGCCGCCCTCGAGCAAAGCCAGAAGCGCGCCCAACCCGCCGCCGAACAGGAGGCCGGTCGCGAGCGCGTCATGCACCAGATAACCGTAGGTCGCGCCGGAGAGGGCGCTGAGAGCGGCGCTGATGAGCGCGATGCGGACGAGGCGCGGGGTGAGCCAGGTCGGAGCGCCGCGTTCGCCGACCGCAGGCCCCATATGGGAAGGGCGGGCTCGCATCAGGCGCAGACCGGAGCGACGACGGCCGCGGGCGCACCCTCGAGCGCCAACGACACGAGGGCGAGCGGAACGGCCTTGCCGCGCAAGGGCAGAGGCGCGATCGTCTCGGTCTGAAAGCCCCCGGGCGGCGCGGCGAGCCGCTCCATCAGCGCGATGGAAGCGAGCGCCGGCCGGTCGAGATCGCGGCAGGCGTCGAGCATGCGGGCGGCGGTGTTCATCGGGTCCCCGATCAGCGCGATCTCCTTCTTGCGCGAGCCGAGTTCGCCCACCACGACCTCGCCGGCGTGCAGCGCGGCGCGGAAATCGGGGGCGAGCCCGAAGTCGCGGCGGTAGCGTTCGGCGCCCGCGGCGAGCCGGGCCCGCGCGGCGGCCCAGGCGAGCAGGATGCGCGGCTCGTTGCGGCCGGGGGCGAGGCGCCAGGCGGCGATGATCTCGTCGCCGACGTATTTGTGGATCTCGCCGCCGTTGTCGACGATCGCGCCCGAGAGATCGGCGAAGACAGCGTTGAGAAAATCGAGGAACCGGGGTCCGCCGAGCCGCTCGGCGGTCGCGGTCGAGGCGCACAGGTCGATGAACAGCAGCGCGCGCTCCTCCAGCCGCGGCCGATGGTAGCGGCCGACGACGATGCCGAGCAGCACGTCGAGGCCGAGCAGGTCGGCGACGCCGAGGACGACGCTCAGGACGAGGCTGACCGACAGCGCGAAGACGATGTCGCGCAGTTCCGCGACCTGCGCCAGCGAGAAGCCGTTGAACAGCGGCACGAAGATCGCGTTGACGAGAAGGGCGACGGCGAACAGCAGCGCGGCGCGCGCGCAGAGCGTGACCAGGAACGGCAGCCGCCGCAGAACCGGCTCCGCCCAGGCGCGGATCACGACCAGTTCGACCCAGGACATCGTCGCCCCGTTGACGAAGCCGATCACCGCGCCGGGCAGGAATTCGCCGTGGGCGATCTCGCTGTAGATCGCGCTGACCGCGGCGGCCGCGGCGGCGATCCGAACGATGGCGTATCCGGCGGAGGCTCGGGTCATGGCCGCATCATAGCCGGTCGGCGGGCGATATCCCCGAAAAACACCGGCGACTCCCCGCCCGACAGCCGTTCGGGCGCGCCTCGCCCGATTCCCGTGCGACACCGCGCGCCATTGACGAACGCGGCGGTTCAGACTTGGCTCTCACCCTCACGGCGAAAGCAGGAAAACGGTTCGAATTTTGAGGCGCCCGATGGGCAACGGCAGACACGAGATCAGGATCAAGGGCTTTACCGACGAACGGATGGAGCGCCTGAAACGCTTCACCCGCTCGCTCAACGCCGAACTCGCGCTGGTCGGCGGCGAGCCGCTCGACCTGCTGGAGGCGCACGCGGACTATCAGGGCGTGATCGACGACCACGAGGGAACCTGGGCCGATCTCGCGCGACGTCTGGCCGCTGAGCGCACCCGCGTCGCCTATGTCGAAGGCGACGACAGGGACGACGACCTCGACACCGTCGAGGACGGCGAAGGCGTGCCGGTCGAAGCCGACTAGCGCCTGGCGCTGCGACCCGGACACGCTCCGGGTCGCGGGTTCGCCTTCCCCGGCAAGCCGGAGGGGGACGCCGACCTCACCGCCCCGACGTCGTCATCGCTTCCATCACCCGGCGCGCCGCATCGCGCCTGATCGCGGCCAGATCTTTCGCCTGTCCGGCGACGAGTTCGACGCCGTCGCGCATGGCCCTGCCCATGGTCTCGACGAAATCCGCGGGTGAGCGGGCCTGCATCAGCGTCTGCCCGAGGCGCAGATTGGCCTCCGCGTTGCTCTGGAAGATCTGGAGGAGCTTCGCGTTGTAGTCCTGCACGGCCTTGAACACGGCCTCCACGGCGCCGCCGTAGGTCCTCGAGGCGCTCTCGATCCGTTCCGCCGTGTCGGCGACGAATCGTTCGCCGACCCTCCCCGCCTGACCGCCGGCCTTCGCCGTTTCGACCGCGTAGCGTTTGCCGGCCTTCGCCGCCCGCTCGCCGGCCGCCTCGCCCGCCTTCGCCGTCTCGGCGACGACGTTCGCGGCCTGCTCGGTCGCGTTTGCAGCGTTGTCGACTTCTTGCGCCATGATGGACCTCCTGCCGCCGCCGGTGATGGACAAAACGCCAGGGCGCCGCCCGGGGTCCGCGGGTCCCGGCGGTCGGGAGAGGAACGCGCGGCCGATGTCGGGCGCCCTCGTCCCGCTCGGAGAGACGCCGGCCGTTCAGGTCGCCCGCGGCCCGCGCAGGGTCTGAAGCGCGGATTCGACCTTCCGCCAGGTCTCGGCGCCTTCCTTGTCGTTGTCGCGCTCGCATCGCACGGCGCGCTGCGCCGCCTCGGCGAGCGCGGATTCGCCGTGCGCCTCCATGAGTTGCCGGGCGTATTCGATGATCGCGGTCTCTTCCATGGGCGACCTCCCCGCGCTTGGCGCCCAACCGACACCCCGGCCGGGCTCGCGCGGCGCAGCACAGATAGCCGAAGATCGCGGCGCGAGTGGGCCGGGCCGGGGCATTCCGCCGTCGCACGCCGGCCCGCCGCTGCGCGAACCCGGCGGGGCCGCGTCCCGGCCTCTTCGCCCTTGCTTCGATCCCGTCGTCTGAATGTCGCTTTCTTCAGAGGCTTTCGGGCGGACGCCGGCGTGGAGGCGGTCGGTCGGGGCGTCGTCCGCGCTCAGCGAACGCCGCTGCCGGGGCGTCGGCGCCCGGGCAGCGGCCCCGGCGTCGAGCGCGTTGCAAAATCTTTCACCCCCCGCGCCCTCGAAAACCGCCCCGACGTCAGAGGACGCCCTCCGGCGGCGCGCCCTTCGGCGCGGCGGCGAGCGGGCCGAAATGCTTGCGGCCGTGGGCGCGGCGCGGGGCGCCTTCCGGATGCAGAGTGGCGAGGAACGTCCACGCGTCTCTGGTCCAGCGCGCATCGTTCAGCGCGTGATGAAGCGGGCTCGTCTGCTCCGGCAACGACGGGTCCCCGAGTTCGATCGCCCATTGCTTGATGTCGAGGCAGAGCTGCGGATAGTGGAACGGCAGTTCTTCCAGCCCGCCGAACAGCCCGACCAGCGCGAACCAGTCCCAGGCCGGGAAATAGCCCCAGAACACGGGATGCTCGTCGCCATGCGTGAAGTCCATCAGCGCGTAACTCATGGTTTCCAGGCTCATGCCCCCGCCCGCGAGCTGCGGACGCACGTGTTCGAGCGTCCACGGGCTCGCCTTCGACCAGTCGACCTGGTCGCTTTCCACGTAGAACTCGCGCCCGTCCTCGGCGACGACGGCGACGCTGACGAGGTCGATGGTGAAGGGTTTGGCGATGAACTCGGTGTCGATCCAGTATTTCATGGGGGCCCCCGGCGCATAGGCGCGGGGGCGAATGTTCGCAGCGAACGCCCTCGGCGGCAACCGCGCGTTTCCGGGCCCGGGCGGGCCTAGACGGCGGCGGCGGGACGCCTCCATCGGGCGAAGCCGAGGGCCGCGGCCAGGGCGGAGAGGACGAGCGCGACGGTGGGCGGCTCGGGGACGGCCGGCGTGCTGGACACCAGCGTCACTGTCGGCAGATCCATCGTCACGGCGTACGGCCCCAACGGGAAAAGCGCCGCGCCGAGGATTCCCGACGGATAGACGATGTCGAAATTCTGCGAGCATCCGGCGGCGAGCGCAACGCCGTCGCCGACGCAGGTCTGCTCGCGGCCGCCGATTCCCCCGATGGCGAGGGACGGCGCGCCGCCCGTCGTGTCGTAGGAGAACAGGGTGGTCGACATCAGGGTCTGCCGGATCGTGTCGCCGCGCGTATCGCTGAAGGTCGCGGAGAACGCGCTGAGGTCGGCGAGGTCGATCAGGCCGCGAGCCCCGACGACGCCGGTGAACGAACCGGACAGAACGCCGCCGGGCACGGCTGCGCCGACCGACACTGCGCGGGTCGTGGGGTCGACGGACGCGAGGGCCCAACCGACCTGGGTGAAATCGAACACATCGATGGTGGCGGCGCGGGCGACGCCCGCCGCCGCGAAGGCCGACAGGGCGGCGGTCGCCAGAAGGACACTGCGCATGTCACACCTCGGGTTGCGCCCCCCGCGGCTCCGTTCCGGCCGGCGGGCGCCGACTTGCGCCGCTCCTGCCACTCCTGTCCCGTTGGCCGAGTTGAGCGCCCAATTGAGGCGAATGCGCGGCTTCTTGGAGGGGGCGCGGGCGGGCTGGACGGGCCGACGCTCGTCCCCGCCGGCGCGTCGCGTCGCGAGCCGCGCGCCGCAGGGCGGCGGTCGCGATGATCATGAACCCGACGGCGCCGTGTCTGCTTGCACAGCCGCCGCCGACCCCGGGCGTCCGCGCCGCCGTTCGGAGCACACGAAAAGGCTGAGCGTCGCCGTCGACGGCGGCCCCTCCCTTCCACGCGCGATCGCAATGCCCAGCGCCGCGGGGAAACGCGGCGCGCTCGCGGACGGGCGTGAAGGGCCTCTCCCTGGCGCTTACTTCTGCTCGAGATCGGCGACGGTCGGCACGCGGCCCTTCGGGGTCAGACCGTTGATGACCGCCGGCAGGGCGAGCGCGAGCTGGTTCAGGAGTTCCTGCTGGCTAAGGCCGGTGCTTTTCGAAAGCTGGTCGAGAATGCCGCCGCCGAGCGCGCCGCCGAGTTGGCCGGGCTGGACCGGCTCGTTCGGCCCATGGCCGACCCAGGAATTGACCTGCTGACCGAGCCCGCCGTTGGTCAGCTTGCCGATCAGATCGCCGAGGCCGCCGACCACGCTGGTCGTCGGCGGGTTGACCGGGATCTGCGCCGGAATCGGCTGGGGCGGCGCGGACGCCTGCGACGAGCTCCCGCCGAACAGCTTGCCGAGGATCAGGGCGCCGACCGCGACCGCGATCGGCGTCGCCAGGCTGCCGCCGGGCACCGAGTTCTTCACCGTATCGTCAAACATTCCCATCGCTTCCTCCTCAATGAGGCCGGCCGCGCCCGCTGCGGCGCCGTCGCCGCCATGTGATGTCGCGTACGCCCAGGTAAAGACGCGCCAGCCTACCGGCTTGCGTTTTCCGCGTCCATCCCGCAACAATCCGCGCGCCCGGGCCGCGATCGGGGATTGCGGACCTTGCCCGGGCCCGCGGAAGGAGTGTTTGCCATGGGCGTCATCAGCTGGATCATTCTCGGGCTGATCGCAGGTTGGCTCGCCGGGTGGTTCGTCAACAAGCCGACCTCCGGAATATTTCAGAATCTCGCGCTCGGCGTCATCGGCGCGGTCGTCGGCGGGTTCCTCGCCAGCGCGGTCTTCGGGACCGGCGTCACCGGGATCAACATCTGGAGCATCATCGTCTCCGTGATCGGCGCCATCGTCGTCGTCTGGCTCTACGACCGGTTCGCCGGCCGGCGCGTCTGACCTCTTCAGCGGTCGGCGGCGCTCCAGCGCGCTGCCGACGCGTCGTCGGCCTCCCTGGCCTCGACCCAGCCGCCGACCGTTCCGTCGCGCATCAGCGCGCGCTTCCAGAACGGCGCCCGGGTCTTCAGGAAATCCATCAGCATTTCCGCCGCCGCGAACGCTTCGCCGCGATGGGCGGAGGCGACCGCGACCAGAACGATCTGTTCGCCGGGCGCGATCCGGCCGAAACGGTGGATCGCGGTCACGCCGAGGAGCGGCCATCGCGCCTCCGCCTCCGCCGCGGCCCGCGCCATCTCCGCTTCCGCCATGCCGGGATAGTGTTCGAGTTCGAGCGCGGCCAGCCTCCCGCCGTCGTCGCGGCAAAAGCCCACGAAGCTGACGACGGCGCCGACATCGGCGCGCCCCCGGGCGAGCGCGGCCGCCTCGGCGCCGGCGTCGAAATCCTCGCGCTGGACCCGGACCGTCGCCATGCCGGGTCAGCCTCCCGTCATCGGCGGGAAGAAGGCGACCTCCTTCGCCCCCGCGATCGCCGCCCCGCGGCCGGCGTGCACCTTGTCGAGCGCCGCCCGCACCGCCATCGGCTTCTCGAAGGCGTAGGCGTATTCCTCGCCGCGGCTCGCCAGCCAGGCGATCAGGTCGCCGACGGTCACGACGTCGGGGGGAAGGTCGAGCTCCTCCTCGCCCTTACCCACCCGTTCGCGCACCCAGGCGAAATAGATCAGTTTCATGGGCCTCAATCGCCGCCGACGTGGTCCAGGCTCGCCTTCATGTAGTCCCAGCCGGTGTAGAGCGTCAAAATCGCGGCGAGCCACAGCAGGACGACGCCGATCGTGACCGACCCGGGCAGCACGGCCTCGCCCGCCGGGCCCGCAATCAGGAAGCCGAGCGCGACGAGCTGGGCGGTGGTCTTCCATTTCGCCACCGCCGTCACCGGCATCGGCACCCTGAGCTCGGCCAGATATTCGCGCAGGCCGGACACGAGGATTTCCCGGCACAGAATGACGATCGCCGCCCAGAGCGTGGCCCCTGAGATCGTCTGGACGGCGGCGAGCATCAGGATCGCGGCGGAGACGAGCAGCTTGTCGGCGATCGGATCGAGCATCCGCCCGAGCGAGGACTGCTGCGACCACGCCCGCGCGAGATAGCCGTCGAAGAAATCGGTGAGCGCGGCGGCGATGAACAGCGCCAGCGCGCTCCAGCGGGCCCATGCGTCCTGCGGCCAGAACAGCAGTCCGGCGACGACCGGAACCGCGGCGACCCGGGCGTAGGTCAACACGTTGGGCAGGGACCAGTTGCGGCTGATCGGAGGGGTCATCGAGGAGGCCATGTGCAGACGCACCTGACATCGTCGTCCGGCCCCCGTCAATACCGGTTGACGTGGCCGCAGCGCGCGGCGCCCGGGCTCAAAGCTGGGGACGGGTCGACCGTCGCCGCCTTTCCCGGCGCAACCCGGTCCGGTTCGGTCTAGAATTGCCCGAGCCAGAATGGCCAGGAGCATTGCCCATGTCGAACGTCCACGTCGTCAGCCACCCCCTCGTGCAGCACAAGCTGACGCTGATGCGCGACAAGACGGTCTCGACCAAGGGGTTCCGCCAGCTCCTCAACGAAATCGGGATGCTGCTGGCCTACGAGGTCACCCGCGACCTGCCGATCGAACTGATCGAAGTCGAGACGCCGCTGGCCAAGACCATGCAGCCGACCATCGCCGGCAAGAAGCTCGTTTTCGCGCCCATCCTTCGCGCGGGAACCGGTTTTCTCGACGGCATGCTCAATCTGGTGCCGAGCGCGCGCGTCGCCCACGTCGGGCTCTATCGCGACCCGCAGACGCTCGAGGCGGTCGAGTACTACTTCAAGGCGCCCACCGACGTCGCCGAGCGGCTGGTCATCGTGATGGACCCGATGCTGGCGACCGGCAATTCGGCGATCGCCGCGCTCGACCGACTGAAGCGGCGCGGCGTGAGGGACATGCGCTTCGTGTGCCTGCTGGCGGCGCCCGAGGGCGTCGAGAGGCTCACCAACGCGCATCCGGACGTCGAGATCTGGACCGCCGCGATCGACGAGAAACTCAATGACCACGGCTATATCGTGCCGGGACTGGGCGACGCGGGCGATCGGATGTTTGGAACCAAATAGCCGCCAGAAACGGCCCCGCGCGGCGTTGTCGCCGCGCGGGGCCCGACGGATTCGCCCCAGCCGACCGCGCGCGGCCAGCGATCGCGACCTGCGCCCGAGGCGCCGCGCCGGTCACGGCGGCGGCCTGCTTCCCCGACATAACCCCCCAGAAAGCCAGTCGGGCCTTACTTGCGGCGACGGCGTTGCTGTCCCAGCCCCATCTGCTTGGCGAGCGCCGAGCGCGCCTTAGCGTAAGCCGGAGCGACCATCGGGTAATCGGCGGGGAGACCCCACTTCTCCCGGTATTCCTCGGGCGAGAGATTGTACTGGGTGCGCAGGTGCCGCTTCAAGGACTTGAATTTCCGCCCGTCCTCGAGACAGACGATGTAGTCGTTGGTGATCGACTTCTTCGGCGGGACGGCCGGCTTCGCCGCCTCGACGACGATCGGCTGCGCGCCCGAGGCCACTCGGACGATCGCCGCATGAACATCGTTGAGCAGCGTCGGAAGCTCGCTCGCCGGCACGGAATTGTTGGAGACGTAAGCCGAAACGATTTCCGCTGCGAGCTCGACGTGATTGCTGGATTCGCTCATTTCTATCATGACTCCGGATGCCCCGAGACGAACGCGACCGGCGAACAACTCACAGGTCATTGTCGCCGCCTGACCGGGACGGCGCTGATCTTTTGTTACGGCCAAGCAGCGACTTGGGCGCGCTCGCGTATAGCGCATCCGTAGACATGGCACAAGTTGTTCTCAGACTTTTTTTAGCTACGCGAGCGCGAGTCTTCGGTTGAATACTCAGCGCCCCTCCCTGAACCCATGTTGGACGCGGCGCGGACACAGTCGATATCGCTTGACTCGGCGCAACGCTCAGTTAGCCGCTGATAACCGGCGAATTGATTCGCGCCGATTGCCCGTCGCGGCGAAAGCGAGACGGAACGCCGCGCCGAGATTTGCCGGGATCCTGCGGCAATACGTCTCACGCAAGGGAGAACGAAGCCAAAAAAGAGATTGGCGAGGATGTCGCGCGCCGGCCTGAACGACTATATGCGATCCCATCCATCAACCGTCTCCGCAGAGACCGACGCGTGGCCAAATGACCTCGAAGAATCAGTCTCCGCGGGGGCGTGAACGGGCCACCTTGACGAGCACCGTCAGGCTCCTGTGGCCCTACATCTGGCCCACGAATCGAACCGACCTGAAGGTGCGGGTGGCGCTCGCGATCGCCATGATGCTCTTGTCCAAGCTGGCCACGATCGCCATTCCCTACGCCTTCAAATGGGTCACCGATTCGCTGGCGGGAAACCTCCCGTCGACGCCTTTTCCGCTCGGTCACGTCGTCGTCGGCGCGGGGGCGCTGACCGTGCTGTACGGCGCCCTGCGCATCGTGATGGCGCTGACGCAGCAGGGTCGCGACGCCTTCTTCGCAGCGGTCGCGATGAACGCCGTACGCAAACTCGCGATCGAGGTGTTCGAGCACCTGCATCACCTGTCGCTGCGGTTTCATCTGGAACGGAAGACCGGCGGGCTGACGCGCGTGCTGGAGCGCGGCCGAAACGCGATCGAGACGATCATTCGCACCTCGATGCTGACGGCGGTCCCGACGATCGTCGAATTCGCGCTGATCGTCGGCGCCATGCTGTTCTCGTTCGACTGGCGCTATGTCGTGGCGATCAGCGTGACGGTCGCGGCCTATCTGGCCTTCACGACGGTCGCGACCAACTGGCGCATCGGCATCCGCCGCTCGATGAACGAGAGCGACACCGACGCCAACACCAAGGCGATCGACAGCCTGCTCAACTTCGAGACGGTCAAGTATTTCGGCGCCGAGGCGCGCGAGACCGCCCGTTACGACAAGGCGATGGCGCGCTACGAGCGCATGAGCGTCAGAACCTATGTGTCGCTGGCGGTGCTCAACGCCGGGCAGGCGATCGTCTTCACGCTCGGGCTGACCGCCGTCCTGATGATGTGCGTGGCCGAGATCAAGGAGGGGCGCAAGACGGTCGGCGACTTCGTGTTCATCAACCTGATGATGCTTCAGCTCTACCAGCCGCTCAATTTCATGGGCATGGTCTATCGCGACATCAAGCAGGCGATCGTCGACATCGAGGCGATGTTCGCGATCCTGGGCCAGAATCCGGAAATCGACGACCTGCCCGGCGCGCAGGCGCTGCGCGTGACCGCGGGCGACGTGCGCTTCGAGGACGTCGAGTTCGCTTACGACTCGGAACGGCCAATCCTGCGCGGAATCTCGTTCGAGGCCCGGCCCGGACAGACCATTGCGCTCGTCGGCCCCTCGGGCGCCGGCAAGTCGACGATCTCGCGGCTCCTGTTCCGGTTCTACGAGCCGACCGGCGGCCGCATCCTGATCGACGGCCAGGACATCCGGCAGGTCACGCAGACTTCGCTGCGCGCCGCCATCGGCATGGTTCCGCAGGATACGGTGCTGTTCAACGACTCGATTCTCTACAACATCCGTTACGGCCGCGAGGGCGCGAGCGACGCCGACGTCGACACGGCGGCCGAGAACGCCCAGATCGACGCCTTCATCCGGTCGCTGCCGCACGGCTACGACGCGGCCGTCGGCGAACGCGGGCTGAAGCTGTCGGGAGGCGAGAAACAGCGGGTGGCGATCGCCCGCACCATGCTGAAGGCGCCGCCGATCCTGGTGCTGGACGAGGCGACATCGGCGCTCGACACGTTCACCGAGCGCGAAATCCAGTCGGCGCTGGAGCGCGTCTCGCGCGGGCGAACCACGATCGTGATCGCGCATCGGCTGTCGACGGTCGTCGACGCCGACGAGATCCTGGTGCTCGACAAGGGCGTCATCGTCGAGCGCGGAACCCACGACGCGCTGATCGAGCGGGGCGGCGTCTACGCCGCGCTGTGGAGCCGGCAGCGCGAGGCGGACGCGGCGGAGGAGACGCTGCAGCGCGCGGGCTATCGCGACGACGAGCGCAGCGATCGCGACGCGTTCGCCCTCCCCGAGACGATCATTTCGCCCGACGCGCCGTGACTTTTGCAGCCGTTGGCGCCATCAAGCGCCAGCCTCAGCAACCAGGTCTCTCGTTCATGAGCGTCATCAACTCTCTCCGGCGCAGCCTCGCGCCGATCCATCCCGAGGGCTATCCGTTCGTGGCGGGATTCGCGGTTGCGAGCCTGGTTCTCGGGTGGTTGTGGGGACCGCTCGGCTGGATCGGGCTCATCGCCACGCTCTGGTGCGGGTATTTCTTTCGCGATCCCGCGCGCGTAACGCCGGTCAGCCCCGACCTGGTGATCGCGCCCGCCGACGGGCTGGTCAGCTTCGCAGGGCTCGCCGCCCCGCCGCCCGAACTCGGGCTCGGGCTGGGGCCGCTGCAGCGCGTCTCCATCTTCATGTCGGTGTTCGACTGCCATGTGAACCGCGCCCCCGTCGCGGGGCGGGTCGAGCGGATCGTCTATCATCCGGGACTGTTCCTCAGCGCCGACCTCGACAAGGCGAGCCAGGACAACGAGCGCAACAGCATCGTGATCGATGCGCTCTCGGGCCGGTACGGGGTGGTGCAGATCGCCGGCCTGATCGCGCGCCGGATCGTCTGTTTCACCCGGGAGGGCGCCGGGCTCGCGGCCGGAGAGCGAATCGGTCTGATCCGCTTCGGCTCGCGGGTCGACCTCTACCTTCCGGCCGACGCCCGGATCGTCGTCGGCCTCGAATCGCGGGCGATTGCGGGGGAGACGGTGATCGCCCGGCTCTCGGCCGCCACTGCGCCGCTGCCGTTCCAGAGGAGCTGACGGCCCATGGACGAGTCGACTTCGCCGAGCGAAGGGCCGTCGCCTTCCGCCGTCCAGCCGCCGCGGCGCCGTTTTCGCAGGGTGCCGTTGCGGCTCCTGCTGCCCAACATCGTGACCCTGCTGGCGCTCTGCCTCGGCCTGACCGCCATCCGCCTCGCCATGGACGGGTTGATCGAGTGGGCGGTCATCGCGATCGTCGGGGCCGCCGTGCTCGACGGGCTGGACGGCCGGATCGCGCGCGCCCTCAAGGGAACGTCGCGGTTTGGGGCCGAACTCGATTCGCTCGCCGATTTCGTCGATTTCGGGGTCGCGCCGGCGCTCGTCCTGTTCGTCGCCGATCTGCACGCGGCCAAGAGCTTCGGCTGGATCGTGACCCTTCTGTTCGCCATCGCCTGCGCGCTGAGGCTCGCCCGTTTCAACGTCATGCTGGACGACCCCGACCAGCCGTCGTGGCGAAAGACCTTCTTCGTCGGCATGCCCGCCCCGGCGGGCGCGATCGTCGTCCTGCTGCCGATCTACATCCGCTTCGCGCTCGACCTCGGCTCGACCAGTCCCCGCGTCGCCTTGATCGAGAGCGTGTACGTGGTTGCGGTCGCGTTCCTCATGGCCAGTCGGGTGCCGCATTTCTCCGGCAAGTCGATCGGTCGCGTGCCGCGGGAGTATCTCACGGTCTTTCTGGTCGGCGTCGCCGCGATGCTCCTGCTCGTCTTCGTATTCCCGATGGAAACCCTGATCGCCGTCACCCTCGCCTACCTCGCCTCGATTCCGTTCGCGGTTCGGCGCTACCGCGCGCACGACCTCGGCGGCGTGACCTAGCGGGCGCGGCGGCGAACCGGACGCGGGCCTTTCGCAAGCCGCGCGCGCCACCGAGACCTCGGAGCGGGAGCATTCCCTCGATCGCTCCCGCCGGAGACGAGGGACCGGCGTACCGCCGACCCGCCGCCTCATGGATCGCGCTCGCGGCGGCGCCTTTTGTACTTTTCCCTTTCGCGGCGAAATGCGCTAGAAGGCCGGCGTCGCCCGGCTCCTGCGACAAGGGGCCGGGCGACGCGTGTCGTCCGGCGATTGGCCGAGCGGCTCCGGACATTCGGGGCGGCGTCGGTGTCTGCATGCTTGCCAACGCCTGCGAGCCGACTCTAGAAGGAGCCCTATGTCCAAAGAAGAACTGCTCGAGTTTCCGGGATTCGTGGTCGAATTGCTCCCGAATGCGACCTTCCGGGTCAAACTGGAGAACGATCACGAGATTATTGCTCACACGGCCGGCAAAATGCGCAAGAATCGAATCCGCGTGCTCGCCGGCGACAAGGTCCTGGTCGAGATGACGCCCTACGATCTGACCAAGGGCCGAATCACCTACCGCTTCAAGTGAGGCCGGCGCTCGCGCGCGGGCGCTGGACGACATGATGATTGCGCCCGCCCGTCCGCGGCTCGTGCTCGCCTCGGGCTCGCCCCGCCGCCTCGCCCTGCTCGCCCAGATCGGCGTCGCCCCAGACTGCGTGGCGCCGTCGGAGATCGACGAGACGCCGCGACCCGGGGAGGCGCCGAGGGCGCTGGCCGAGCGGCTCGCGGCGGAAAAGGCCGAGGCCTCCGCTGCAGGCGACGCCGGAGGTGGCGGCCGCGCCGCCTGCCTCGCGCTGGCGGCCGACACCGTGGTCGCGGTCGGTCGGCGAATTCTGCCCAAGTGCGAAACCGCCGACCAGGCGGAAGCCTGCCTCGCCCTGCTCTCCGGCCGCGGCCACCGTGTCTACACCGGCGTGGCGCTGGCGACCGAAGGGAGACTGCGAAAAAGGCTGGTGGAGACGCGCGTGCGCTTCAAGCGCCTGTCGCGGGACGAAATCGACGCCTATGTCCAGAGCGGCGAATGGCGCGGCAAGGCCGGCGGCTACGCCATCCAGGGCCTCGCCGGCGGCTTTGTCATCCGAATCGTCGGGTCTTACACCAACGTCGTCGGGTTGCCGCTCGCGGAGACCGCTGCGCTGCTCAACGGCGAGGGGTATCATCCGCACCGGCTCTGGAGCGGGACTGTTCTCGAATGAGCGCGAACGACAGCGATGCTGCGAAGCCGCCGCCGGCGAAGGCGCCGGTCTGTCCGATCTGCGGAAAGCCCAGGAGCGAGCGCTACGACCCATTCTGCTCCAGGCGATGCGCCGACGTCGATTTGTACAAATGGCTCAAGGGCGGCTACGTGATACCCGGATCGGAGCGTGAGCGGGGCGAGCCGCCGGACGACGTCTGACCGACGACCGGAAGCGGCTTTCGTCGCCGAAGTGCGGCTCCCGGTTTCGGGCTCCAGCGGACGAAAGCAGACCTCCGGTTTCAGGTCTCAGCGGCGCGCTCTACGACCTTTCGTCACACGAACTGGACGGCGTTGGGCTGCGCGGCCAGCGTCGCCGCCGTGACGCCCTGAAGCGTAAGGCTGTCGCCGACGCTGTCGAAGACAGTAACCGAATTCGCCGT
This sequence comes from Roseiarcus fermentans, assembly GCF_003315135.1. Taxonomy (GTDB): domain Bacteria; phylum Pseudomonadota; class Alphaproteobacteria; order Rhizobiales; family Beijerinckiaceae; genus Roseiarcus; species Roseiarcus fermentans. The sequence goes on along the minus strand of NZ_QNRK01000051.1, from coordinate 110 downwards.
CCCGACCGACTGCCCGAGCACCGCGGCGACGTCCTGGGCCTGCGTCATGGCGGGGGTGAGATAGGCGTAGTCGGCGGCGCGCAGCTGCAGCAGGTCGGCGTTGTGGCCCG
>NZ_QNRK01000050.1 GCF_003315135.1 Roseiarcus fermentans | reverse complement strand
CCGATGAGGAAATCCGCAACCGGAGAGCCGTGTGCGGGAGAACCGCTCGCACGGTTCGGAGGGAGGGGAGGCGAAAGCCTTCCCTACCCCTATCCAGGGCGCGCCCTGTCCGGCTCCTCGCGGACAGCCACCTTGGGAGTTACACGAAAAGACAGAAGGAGACGCAAAGACTCCGTGGTCCTTCGGTCCTTGGTGGTGAGACCGAACTCAGCGGCGCCGCCGGCGGAGGAAGGCCCCGCCGAGCCTGGCCGCCAGCAGCGTCATCGTCGCGGGCTCGGGAACCGCCGCGCCCGACGGCGAGAACGCGGCGTTGAAGGTCGTCGCCGGACTCCCGCCGACGATTGTCCAGAGTCACTTCCTTGCCATGAGACGGCGGAAGCACGGGCGAGGACGTGCGGCCTGGCCCTCACTCCGCAGGCGCCCGCCGCGCCGCGAACTTGACCTTCGGCACGAGCGCCGCGGTCGCCGCGACAAGGAGCGCGACGAGGAACATCGAGACGAAGGTCACCTGCAGCGAATGGTCGAGCGCCGCCTTCAGCACGCTGTTGGCCGCCGCCCCTCCGTCGAGCAGCTTGCGCAACTGGTCCGACGTCACGGCGCCGAGTCCGGCGTGCAGGAGGCCGAAGTTCAGCACCGCCCCGAACGCCGTCGCGCCAAAGGTGCTGCCGAGCGTGCGCGCGAACAGATAAGCGGAGGTGACGCTGCCGCGCTCCGACCAGTCGACGATCTCCTGGATCAGCACGATCGAGGCGCTGCTGGAAAGCCCCATGCCCAAGCCGACGATCGCCGAGCCGATCCCGGCCGCCCCCGGCGGCGTGTCGGCCCGGAGGAAGACGAAGACCAGCGCGCCGATCGGGACGAGCGCCGCGCCGGCCCTGAGCACGTTGCGCACGCCGAACCGCTTCCACAGCCGCGGCGACAGCGTCGCGCCGATCGGCCAGCCCAGCACCATCGCCGACAGGGCGAAGCCCGCCACCAGCGGCGGACGACCCATCACGCCCTGCACGAACACCGGCAGGAACGTCGTCAGGCCGATCATCACCATGCCGGAGAAGAGCGAAGACGCGTTGACAGCGGCGATCGGCCGGCGGCCCCAGAGGGCGAGCGAAATCATCGGCTCCGGAGAGCGGCGCTCCTGCACGATGAAACCCGCGACCGCCACGACCGCAATCGCGCCGATGATCGCGATCTCGGTCCAGTCCGCGCTCGAAAACGCGGTCATGAGCGCCATGACCGCGGCGATGGCGATGGTGAACACGCCGGCGCTCAGGTGGTCGATCGTCCCGCGCGCCTCGGACTTGTTCTCGTGCAGATAGAACCAGAAGCCGGCCGAGGCGGCGAGGCCGATCGGCAGGTTCATCCAGAAGATCCAGGCCCACGACCAGCGCTGGACGATGAGCGAGCCGACGAGCGGGCCGAGAACGGCCGACAGCGCCCAGACGCTGGCGAGCCAGCCCTGGATCTTGCCGCGTTCGTGCACCGAGTAGAGATCGCCGACGATGGTCATCGCGACCGGTTGCACCGCGCCGGCGCCGACGCCCTGCACGAGGCGGAAGGCGATCAGCGCCGGCATCGACCAGGCGAAGCCGCACAGCAGCGAGCCCAGGAGAAAGATCGCGATCCCCGACAGCATGACGACCTTGCGGCCCTTGAGGTCGCTCAGCTTGCCGAACACGACAGTGGTCGCGGTCTGGGTCAGCAGGAAGGCGGCGAACACCCAGCTGTAGAGCGGGAGGCCGCCGAGCTGGGCGGCGATCTGCGGCATCGCCGTCGACACGATGGTCGCCTCGATGGCGATCATGAAATTCGAGGCGATGACCGCGGCGAGAACGAGGGTGCGATGCGTCGTGAGGGCGGGCATCCCGGCTACATAGGCGAGCGAGCCCTGACATGCCAGTCACGATTGGGGCACTGCCCGAGCCCTTTCAGGGTCGGGATTCGACGTCGGTCGCGCGCAGCAGACGATCGAGGGTCAGGATCGGCGCGCCCGCCGCCTTCGCGCAGGCACAATGGAAACAGTCGAAATTTCCGCGCATACGGTCGCCGGGGCCCGGCTTTTCGGCCGCCGGGGCCGCGAAGGCGAGAACGGCGCTCGGCCGCCCCGGTTTCCCCGAGGCGGAAAGGGACGCCCCCTTGCAGGCGTCCGGCAGGAGGCGCCCATCTCGACGGACTGCGGCGGCAGGGTGAGGCCAAGCCGGATCGACCTCGTTTCGTCGCGCCTTACGTTTCCTCGCTGGCGCAGCCCGACAAGCACCAGCCCTGGCCGTGGAGCCAGCAGCGCTCGTCTTCGGCGTGCGCGTCGGTGCGAATGGAGCGGACGCCAGCGCCCCGGTCGCGGGCGAACGCCTGCCCGAGCCGGTCGCCGACCCCGGCGTCGCGGGCGCCGGAGAATTCGTAAAAGGACGCCGGGCAGAGAAAGCGGGCGTCGAAGCGGTCCGGCGCGATGCGCCGCGCCAGCAGCATGCCGCCGCCGCGCCCGGCGGAGGTCATCGGGAACACGAGGCGTCCGCCGGGGTTCAGGCCGTCGAGCCACGACGGGAGCGGATGCGTCGCCCCGGCGCTCGCGACGATGACGTCGAAGTTCGCGTAGGCGCCGCGCGACCCGTCGCCGTGCTCCACTTTCACCCGAGGCCAAGGCGCGAGCGCGGCGTGGGCCGCTTTCGCCAAGAGTTCATCGATCTCGACAGCCACAACGTCGCCTTCGGATCCGACCAGTTCGGCGAGGATCGCCGTGTAATATCCCATCCCGGTCCCGAGATGGAGGACGCGCTCGCCGCGGGCGACTTCGACCTTGTCGAGGAGAAAGGCCCATAGGCTCGGCAGGCCGTTGTTGAGCCAGCGCGTCTCGTCATAGGCGATCAGCACATTGTGATAGACGGCGGCCGGGCCGGAATCGGGCGGCGTCCAGTAGGCGCTCATGTCCCAGGGGCTTAGAATTCGCAAAGGCGGCGGACCGACGAACCGCTCGCGCGGCACGGTTGCGAACGCCTGAACGAGTCTGTCGTCGCGCACCCTGGCGACGAGTCGCAACTCTTCGGCAAACCACCGACGCGTCTTTTGAATCTCGTCGTCGCCCACGTCCAGCCGCCTTTCGCGTTCAATCTTTGCAAAGTCGTCCCAAAAGAATTGCGGCGATCGGCGGTTGCGCTTTCCGCGCCCTCCCGCTTTGGGCTATCCTCGTCGAAAAGGAAGCAACCGGATGCAATCTCGTCGCCTCGGCCGAACCGACCTCATCGTCGCCCCGATCGTGCTAGGTGGCAACGTTTTCGGCTGGACGGCCGACAAGCCGACGTCCTTCGCCGTGCTCGACCGCTTCGTCGCCGGCGGCGCGGCCGCGATCGACACCGCCGACGTCTATTCGGCCTGGGTTCCAGGCAATCGCGGCGGCGAGTCGGAGACGATCATCGGCGAATGGATGCGCGCGCGAGGGAACCGGAACCGGGTGACGATCATCACCAAGGTCGGCTCCCCGATGGGCAAGGGCAAGGAAGGGCTCAAGCCCGCCTATATCGAGGAGGCGGTCGAAGCGTCGCTCGGGCGGCTTCAGACCGACGTCATCGACCTCTACCTGTCGCACTGGCCCGACATGGCGACGCCCATCGCCGACACGCTCGGCGCCTACCAGCGCCTGATCGAGAAGGGCAAGATCCGCTGGTGCGGCGCCTCCAACCTGACCGCGACGCTGCTCGAGCAGGCGCTCGCGGCGGCCAAGGCGCGTGGCGGCGTCCGCTACGAGGTCCTGCAGCCGGAGTACAACCTCGCCGACCGCAAGGGTTTCGAAGACGGCCTCGCCGACCTTTGCCGGCGCGAGGAAATCGGCGTCATTACCTACTTCAGCCTGGCGAAGGGCTTCTTGTCCGGCAAGTACCGGAGCGAAGCGGATCTGGCGAAAAGCGCGCGCGGCGGCGGTGTAAAGGCCTACCTCAATCCGCGCGGCTTCCGCATCCTCGATGCGCTCGAGAGCGTCGCGGCGAGCCATAGGGCCAAGCCTGCCGAGGTCGCGCTCGCCTGGGTCATGGCCAGGCCCGGGGTCACGGCGCCGATCGCGAGCGCCACGTCGCTCGCGCAGGTCGACAGCCTCGCCCGGGCCGCCGAGTTGACGCTCTCGCCCACTGACATGGCGGCGCTCAACGCGGCGAGCGCGTACTGAACGAAGCGGCGCGCCGGCCAGTCTGGAACGCGTCTGGCGTCCGAGGGCATGCGAAGCGACTCGGAGGCTCAGCATGTCCACGCAAGTCGATGTCTCCGCGACGTTGGCCGCCAAGGGAGAGACCGCCGTCCGCCTGCACCGGCAGACAAAGGCTCTCGACCGCGAGGCCCCGCCGCCAGCGGGGCGAGGCCCACCGGCCGCGGAGTCGACAGCGCGCGGTCGAGACTCCCCGAACCGTCGGTCTCGCTGTCAGGATCTATTGCGCGCGATCGAGCGAGCGGCGTCGATCGCTTCGATCAGGGTGCGACCGGCGCGCTCCGCATTGATTTCCTCGCAGCACCATTGAATCGCCCGGCGCGCGGCCGCCAGCGCGGCATCGACTTCGTCGGCAGAATAGCGCCCGCCAACTTTAAGCAAGACCGCCGCGCTTTCCGTCGCGAACGGATCGAAATGAGTCGCCATGTGTCAGTTCCCGCAATACTTCGCGGGAGTCGGTCTCGTAGGGGGCGGCCCCGCTCACAGCAAAACACTACCCCTCCACCCCGGCCCCCGAGATGCATGAGGGACTTGCGAGGCAGGCGCACACGCTGGGTGGACCCGGACGGGCAAAAACATCAAGCAAGCGAGACTGCGGCATTGTGTCGCCCGGCTCGACGCCATGCGCCTCTTGACGCGGCAGGACGACGCAAAGGCGGCCGCGCCCGGGGCCACCGAGAATGTCTCGTCAGCGCCGGGGCCCCTGGAGGAGGCGCGCGGACAGGGGTCGCTCACGGCCGCCGTTTCTCTGTGGCTTCACACCGTCGTCCTGCCAAGGATCATGTCGGCCGCCTTCTCGCCGATCATCGCCGAGGGCGCCTGGGTGTTGCCGCTGACGAGGAGCGGCATGATCGAGGCGTCGACCACTCTCAGCCCGTCGACCCCGCGCACCCGCAGCGTCGGGTCGACGACGGCGCGCGCGTCGATCCCCATGCGGCATGTCCCGACCGGGTGATAGATCGAGTCGGCGCGCTCGCGGATCAGCTTGCGCAGCGCCTCCGGGCCGTCGCGGCCGGTTCCGTACAGGTGGCGCCCGCGGTAGGGCGCGAACGGAGGCTTGTCGAGAATCGTCTGGACGATCTCCGCGCCGCGCACCAGCGTCTCGAGATCCTCCGGGTCGGCGAGGTAGTTGGGGTCGATCAGCGGCGCGGTCGCGACGTCGGGCCCCGCGAGCGTCACCGCGCCCCGGCTCTTCGGCCTCAGGTCGCACACATGCAGCGACATGCCGGTGGCAAAGTGGAGTTTTCGGTTGTGATCGTCGACGATGCCGATGCAGAAGTGAAGCTGCAGGTCGGGCCGGTCGATGTTCGGGCGGCTTCTGACGAAGCCGCCCGCCTCCGCCGCGTTCGAGGTTAGGAGGCCGCTGCCGCGGCGGAGGAAACTCGCGATCTCGCCGGGACCGGTGGTGAGCATCGGCCACGACAGGCCGAACAGGCCGGGCCCGCTGGCGATCAGGTTGGCGCAATAGTCGCAATGGTCCTGAAGGTTCTGGCCCACGTCCGGCGCGTCGTTCACCACCTCGATCCCGAAACGCTTGAGCGCGTCGGCCGGGCCGACGCCCGACACCATGAGAAGCTGCGGCGAGCCGAAAGCGCCGGCGGACAGGATCACCTCGCGCCGGGCGTAGAGCCGCTCCTCCCGGCCGACGCGCCCGAACGCCACGCCGGCCGCCCGCTTGTCCGCGAACAGGACGCGCCGCGCCTGGGCCTCGGTATAGAGGGCGAGGTTCGGCGGCGGCGAGGATCCGAGGTAGGCGCGCGCGGCGTTGAAGCGGCGTCCGTTCTTCTGGAACAACTGATAGGCGCCGACGCCTTCCTGGACCGCGCCGTTGAAGTCGGTGTTGCGCGGGAAGCCGGCCTGGACAGCCGCCTCGACGAAAGCGTCGACCGCCCGATTGCGGTGCGCGAGGTCGCTGACATGCAGCGGGCCGCCGCTACCGTGCCATTCGTCAGGCCCGCGCGCGTTGTCCTCGGCGCGCTTGAAGTAGGGGAGGACATCCCTCCAGCTCCATCCCTTGCAGCCGAGCGAAGCCCACGATTCGTAGTCCTGCGGCTGGCCGCGCATGTAGATCATCGCGTTGATCAGGCTCGATCCGCCGAGGCCGCGGCCGCGCGGCTGGAACCCCTTGCGGCCGCCGAAAGCCGCCTGGGGAACGGTCTCGTAGGCGTAGTTCCGCGCCGATCGGAACGGCACCAGCACCGCGATGCCGAGCGGAACGTCGGACAGGAGCGAGGCCTTCGCCGGCCCCGCCTCGATCAGGGCCACGCTCGAGTCGGGCGAGAACTGCGCTAGACGCGCAGCGACCGCGCAACCCGCGGGTCCGGCGCCCACGACGATATAGTCGACCTCGGGCCGATCGGTCGGGTCGGATGTCCTGTTGGCCATTTCTGTCCTCGTCCCTGTCAGCAACCGGCGCGCCGTCCAGGAGAGCGACGCTGTGAGCGCGGCTCAATCGCTCTTCTCGTCGGCCGCCTGCTTCTGCCGTTGTTTCTTCGGTTCGGATGGGTCCTTGAGTTCGCGGCGCAGAATCTTGCCGATCGGCGACCGCGGCAGCGTGTCGCGGAATTCGACGTGGCGCGGCGTCTTGTAGCCGGTGAGATGCTGGCGGCAGTGGGCGATGATGTCCGCGTCGGTCACGCCCTCGTGCTTGCGCACGACCACGATTTTGACGGCTTCGCCCGACCGGTCGTCCGGCACGCCGACCGCGCCGACCTCGCGCACCCCGGGATGCGACATCACCACGTCTTCGATCTCGTTGGGATAGACGTTGAAGCCAGAGACGAGGATCATGTCCTTCTTCCGGTCGACGATGTAGAGGTAGCCGCGCTCGTCCATCCGGGCGATGTCGCCCGTCTTGAGGAAGCCGTCGGCAGTCATGACGTTGGCCGTCTCGTCCGGCCTCATCCAGTAGCCGGCCATCACCTGCGGCCCCTTGATGCAGAGTTCGCCCGGCAGGCCGAGGGGAACGTCGCGCCCTTCGGTGTCCCGGATCGCGATGTCGGTCGAGGGCGCCGGCAGGCCAATCGCGCCCGAATAGTCCTCGACCGTCAGCGGGTTGACTGCGGCGATCGGCGCGGTCTCGGTCAGGCCGTAGCCTTCGATCAGCGGCTTCCCGGTCACCTGCTTCCAGCGCTCGGCCACGGCCCGCTGCAGCGCCATCCCGCCGCCGACCGCGACATGCAGCCGCGAAAAGTCGAGGCGCAGGAACTGGGGATTGTGCAGGAGCGCGTTGAACAGCGTGTTGACGCCGGTGATCACGGTGAACGGCGTATCGCCGAGCGCCTTGACGAAGCTCTTGAGATCGCGCGGATCGGGGATCAAGAGGTTGTTCGCGCCGATCATCGTGGGCACGAAGGCGTTCACCGTCAGCGCGAAGACGTGATAGAGCGGCAGCGCCGTGACGAAGGTTTCGCCCTGCTCGCCCACCACCGGCCCAATCCAGGCGGCCACTTGCTGCAGGTTCGCGATCATGTTGCGGTGGGTCAGCATCGCGCCTTTCGGCACGCCCGTCGTTCCACCGGTGTACTGCAGGAACGCGAGGTCGGTCGGTTCGATCCTCGGCAGCTCGGCTTTGCGCGCCCGCCCCTCGGCCAGCGCGCGATTGAATCGCACCGCCTGGGGCAGACGGAACGGCGGCACCGCGCGCTGGATCCGGCGCACGAAGAAATTGGCGAGGAACCCGCGCGCTCCGCCGATGAGGTCGCCGACGCCGGTCACGACGACGACCCGCACCGAGGTTCCAGCGATCGCCTTCTCGAGCGTCTGGGCGAAATTCTCGAGCGCCACGACCGCTTCCGCGCCGGAATCGGCGAGCTGGTGGTGCAGTTCGCGCGGCGAGTAGAGCGGATTGCAGTTGACGACAACGTAACCCGCGCGCAGCGCGCCGAACAAGGCGACCGGATATTGCAGCAGGTTCGGCATCATCAGCGCGACTCGAGCGCCGCGAGGCAGTCCGACGACCTCCAGAAGGTAGCTCGCGAAGGCGCGCGACCGGAGGTCGAGCTCGCCATAGGTCATGGTCCGCTTCAGGCTGACGTAGGCGACCCGGTCGCGAAAGCGTTCGACGCTCGCCGCGAAGAAATCCCCGAGCGACGGGTAGGCCGTCGGATTGATGTCGGCCGGAACGCCTTCGGGATAGGACTTCAGCCAAATCCGTTCCATTGCGTCCTCACTGGGGTCAGAGGTGGAGCCCCTTCAAGAGTTGCGTGAACGCGATCTGATCGGCGCTCGGGGCGGCCTCGCCGCCCTGCTCGCCGCGCGCCGCGGCGCTTTCGGGGAACATGCGGAAGGCGGTGTTGAGAACGATTCGGCCCATGCTGGGCGCGATGGCGTGGAGGGCCTTGCCGAACAGCCCGAGGCGCGTCGCGACCCTCGCCGGACGGTCGACGATCGCGTCGACGACGAGCGCGGCCGCTTCGTCTGTGTCGAGGGTCGGGACGTGCTGATAGAGCTTGGTCGGCGCGATCATCTCCGTTCGCACCAGCGGCATATTGACGTTGGTGAAGGCGACGCCGCGGTCGAGGAACTCGCTCGCGGCGCAGTCCGACCAGCCCTCGAGCGCCGCCTTCGAGCCGACATAGGCTGAGAACCGCGGCGCGGTGGTCAGCACGCCGATCGAGGAAATGTTGACGACATGGCCCGCGCGCCGCTCCGCCATGCCGGGCAGGAAGCCCATCGTCAGCTGAACCGCCGCGAGATAGTTCAGCCGGATCAGCCGCTCGACGTCGTGCAGGCGGTCGTAGGAATTCTCGACCGACCTGCGAATCGAGCGTCCGGCGTTGTTGATGAGAATGTCGATTCCACCGTGCTCCGTCCTGATCGTCTCGATCAGCGCGGCGCATTGCGCAGGGTCGGAAATGTCGGCGCTGTAGGTGTGGACCTCGAGTCCCTGAGCCGCGAACTCCTGGCGCGTCAGCTCGAGCTTCTCGACGTCGCGCGCCACAATCAGCGTCTTGGCCCCGGCCTCCGCGAGCCGATGCGCGATGGCCCTACCGATGCCGGCCGAGCCGCCGGTCACGAGCGCGCGCTTACCCCCGACCGCGCCGCGCAGCGACCGGTCGACGAACAGCGCCGGATCGAGATGGCGCTCCCAATAGTCCCACAGCCGCCACGCATAGTCCGAAAAAGCGGGAACTTCGATGCCGGCGGGCTGAAGCAGCTTCTGCGTCTCGCGGCAGTCGAAACGGGTCGGATAGTTGACGAACATGAAGATGTCGTCGGGCAACCCGAGCTCCTTCATCAGCTGCTTGCGCATACGGCGGAACGGGGTCAGACCCATCAGGCCGTGCGTCAGCGCCTTCGGAGCGAGGCCGAAGAGACCCGCGTTGATCCGCATGGTGAAGGCCGGCGCGTGCGCGGCCTTCGCAATCGTGTTCAGCATGTCGCCGACCCGCATCGGGCTCGGGTCGGTGAGGTGGAATGCGCGCCCGTCGAGTCCGTCGAGGTGCGCCAGATAATCCATGGCCGCGACCACGAAGTCGACCGGCACGACGTTGATCCGCCCGCCTTCGAGGCCGACCATCGGAACCCAGGACGGCAGCGCGTCGCGAAGCTTCTGGATCAGCTTGAAGAAGTAGTAGGGGCCGTCGATCTTGTCGATCTCGCCGGTCTTGGAGTCGCCGACCACGGCGCCCGGCCGATAGATCCGCCAGGGGATCTCCGTCTCCTTGCGAACCAGGGCCTCGCCCTTGTGCTTCGACGCATAGTACGGGTGGTCGAGGCCACGCGCCTCCTCGAACATGTCCTCGCGGAACACGCCGGCGTAGAGGCCGGCCGCGGCGATCGAGCTGACATGGTGGAAGCAGCCAGCCTTGACGCTCTTTGCGAAAGAGAGCGCGTTAGCGACGCCTGCGACGTTGGCCGCGATGACCTGAGCCGGCTCGGCCTTCAGATCGTAGACGGCGGCGAGATGAAAGAAGTGGTCGATCCTGCCCCGGAGTTTCCTGGCGTCCTCTTGGGCCACGCCCAGATCGGGCCGCGAGATGTCGCCCTCCACGAACTGGACCCGCTTCGCCGCGTCGCCCCAGAAGGCGACGAGCCCGTCGATCAGCTCCGGGCTCGGCTTGCGGACGAGCACGTGGATCGTTTCGTGGCTTCGCTCCAGAAGCTTCCTGACCAGACGCTTGCCGATGAAGCCGGTTCCGCCGGTGATGAACGCGCTCATGAGCCTTTCCTCTCCCCTCAGTCCGATTCTGTAGCGGATAAAACTAGAATGGACCGCCTAGAACTTTGGGCGGCGAATTCTAAAATCCTATGCTCATATGATCGGCGCAGAAAGGCGGATTGGCCGCCCAGATCAAAACGAGGATGGTCATGCCAAAGAAACTCAAGGAACTCGCCGAAGAGTCGACGGAAAATCAGTTGGCGGCGCGAATCCGCGAATCCGCGAACCAGATCTGGCTCGCCGGGCTCGGCGCGTTCTCGATGGCCCAGCAGGAAGGCGTGAAGGTGTTCGAGTCCCTGGTCCAGGAAGGCGAGAAAATCCAGGAGAAGACGAAGTCCGTCGCCGACGAGCGGCTCGCTGAGATGCGGTCGAAGGCGACCGGAACTTGGGACAAGCTCGAGAAGGTGTTCGAGGACCGGGTGGCGCGGGCTCTGCACAGCCTCAGCGTACCAAGCCGTCAGGACATCGACACACTCACGCAACGGGTCGCGGAGTTGACCGACATCGCCAAGAAGCTGTCGGCCGAGGAAGAGCCCGGACGTCCGCGGGCCCACAGACCGAAAGCCGAGTAAGACGCGCAACGTTCGAAGGGCTGACGAGCGGGGTCAGCGCCTCGGGCGCCGAGCCTCATGGGAGCGGTCCATGCGCGGGCGACGGATGAACGGAAAAGTGGGGATCGCCCTCGCCGGAGGCGGTCCCCTCGGCGGCATCTATGAGATCGGCGCCCTGAACGCGCTGGAGACTGCGCTCGAAGGCCTGTCGCTGACCGATCTCGATCTCTATGTCGGGGTGAGTTCCGGCGCCTTCGTCGCTGCGGGCCTCGCCAACGGGATCGCGCCCTCCGAGATGAACGACATGTTCATTCTCGACCGGTCGCATCACGACCCGTTCGAGCCGGATCTCCTGCTGCGGCCGGCGTTCGGCGAGTTTGCGCGCCGGCTGTCGATGATTCCCGAACTCGTGCAGGGCGCTTTCCTCGGCTACCTCGGCGCTCCGGCGCGCGGCTTCGTGGAATCCTTCGCGCGCCTCACTCGAGGGCTGCCGAACGGGCTGTTCGACAACGGCGCGATCGCCGCCTACCTCGCCCGCCTGTTCGGCAAGCCGGGCAGGACTGACGACTTCCGTAAGCTCGAGCGCAAGCTGTTCATCGTCGCGACCGACCTCGACAACGGCAAGGCGACGCCGTTCGGCGCGCCGGGTTTCGACCACATTCCGATCTCCGAGGCGGTCAAAGCGAGCGCCGCGCTGCCCGGGCTCTACCCGCCCGCCCGCATCGACGGACGCGACTACGTCGACGGCGCGCTGAAGAAGACGCTGCACGCTTCGGTCGCCCTGAAGGAGGGCGCGAAGCTCCTGATCTGCATCAATCCACTCGTGCCGTTCGACGCGGAACTCGCCGCGCGGTCCGGCCGAAGACCGCGGCCGCTGGCAGAGCAGGGTCTGGCCGCCGTCCTGTCGCAGACCTTCCGCTCGCTGATCTATTCGCGCATGCGGGTCGGCATGGAACGCTACAAGACCGAGTTTCCCGACGCCGACATCGTCGTGTTCGAGCCGGCGCGCGACGACGAGGTGATCTTCTTCGCCAACGTCTTCAGCTATGCCGACCGGAAGAGGCTCGCCGAGCACGCCTGTCGTCACACGCTGAGCGAACTCGCCGCCCGCGCCGACGAACTCGCCCCCGTCTTCGCCCGTCATGGAATTGCGTTGCGCCGCGAAGCGCTCGGCGGCCGATTGCCCCCTGAGCCGCCTGCTGGAAAGGGCCGCCGGCTGTGGAATAGCGTGCGTCCGCTCGACTCGACGCTCGACGCGCTCGAGAAGGCGCTGACCCGGGATCAACCCGGACGATCCAAGGGGGGAAAACGCGATGCCGCCAAAACCGCCGCGCCGCACGCGTGAGCGCATCCTCGAGACGGCGCTCGCGATGTTCAACGAACTCGGCGAGCCGACAGTCGCCACGACCTCGATCGCCATCGAAATGGGCATCAGCCCGGGCAATCTCTACTACCACTACCGGTCCAAGGAGGCGATCGTACAAGATCTCTTTGCCCAGTTCCGGCGCGAGATCGAGGCGACGCTCGCGGCGCCCGAGTCCCGTCTGCCCAACGCCGAGGACTGTTGGCTCTTCCTGCACCTCGTGTTCGAGGCGATCTGGAAATATCGCTTCATCTACCGGGACATCAACGACCTCGTGGCCCGTTATCGCGTCATCGAGGTGCAGTTCCGCCGCATCCTCGCCCACAAGATCCGGGTCGCGCAGCAGATCCTGGGAGGACTGGTGAAAGGCGGGCAGATGCGGGCCGAGCCGTCGGAGATCGCGACCCTGGCCGAGAATATCGTTCTGGTGGCGAGCTACTGGATGTCGTTCGAGAACGCCCGCGATCCGCGCGCCGTCCAGGACGGCCACACGTTCGCCCGCGGAGCTTTTCACGTGATCGCGCTCGCGGCCCCCTATCTCGAGCCGCGGGAGCGGGAGCTGTTCGACCAGCTCGCCAAACGGTACATCGCGTAGAACGGGCGTCCCCGTCGACTGGAGCGAACGCTGCGCAGGATTTGGACCGCGCCCGCCCAAGCGCCACGGGACGTCCGTCGTCCGGCGTGGTAGGGAGCGCGGCGACGAGAAGGAGCACGACCATGGTCACCGCCGCATGGAAGAAATTCCCGTGGGAGTCGGCGCGCTACGCTTACGACGGCGCAGCGCTCGAGGCGGCGTGGCCAGACTTGCACCGGGGCGACTGCGAGGCGTTCCCCGACGCAGCCTTCGTAAAGGACGCGTTCCGGCGCCACCCGGGCCTCGAGGGCGCCCTCGACGCCGAGGCGACCGCCACGGCGCTGCAATCGGCGTGGCGCGCCTACCACCGGGGAGACTTCGGCGCGGCGGTCGAGCAGGGCGCGGCGCTCGGGCCGATCGGCGCCAACGCAGCCAACAAGGCGGCCAACATCTACGCCACTTATCTCGAGCACGAGAGCGAGACGAAGCGCGACCTCTACCTCGCCTCGGCCAGGCGCGCCGAGGTCCTGCAGGCCGCGGCGCCTGATTTTCCCAACGCCTGGTATTTCCACGCCCAGGCGCTCGGCCGTTACGCTCAGGAAATTTCGATCGTCAAGGCGCTCGCCGAAGGCGTCGGCGCCAAGGTCAAGGCGAGCCTCGAGAAGGCGCTCGCGCTCGCGCCCCGGCACGCCGAAGCCCTGATCGCGCTCGGCGCCTATCACGCGGAGATCGTCAACAAGGTCGGCGGCACGCTCGCCCGCCTGACCTACGGCGCGACCCGGGACGAGGCCGTGAAGCACTTCGAGCGGGCGCGAAAGCTCCTGCCTGATTCGGCCATCGCCCGCATCGAGGAGGCCAACGGCCTGGTGCTCCTGTTCGGCAAGACCAAGCTCGCCGAAGCCGAGGAGCTTTACCGGGAGGCGTCGAAGTGCGCCGCTCACGACGCGATGCAGAAGCTCGACGCCGAGCATGCGCGAGAGGAGGCGGAGGGATAGCTCCGGTCGGGCCAGTCCGTTGAAGCGCTCGGTGTCATGGCGCAGGACGTGGAGCGAATGGATTGACGGTCGTCAATGTTCCAATTTTTGGCCCGCCTGCATGTCTCGGGTCATGAGCGCATCGGAGTCGGCTTCCAGCGCCGCAGCCACGATCAGCGCGTCGTAACAGACGAATCCACGGTCCCGCGCCAACGCGCGCTTGATCCATGTCAACAAAAGTTCGGCGGCGCGACGCTAGACAACGAGCGGGGAGGGAATCGGCGGCTGCTGCCGCTTGTCTGAAGTTCGAAGTCAGGTGTCGCATGTTTATCTTTACGAAGCCAACATCCGCCGATGAAGCGAAAGTCGGCCTCCTCATGACTGAACTTCATCGAAAGCGTGAGTTCGCCGCTCAGCTTCGTGAGGAAGCGACAGGTCCCTGGGCGGAGGACTATCTCGCGCTCGCCGAATTCGAGGACGCCAAGGCTGACGTGATCGAGGCGCAACTCAACGGGCGACTGCTGGAAACGGTGGGCGGAACGGCCGCGTAAGGCGGTTCGATCCTGTCGCGTTGAGGACGCGCAAACGCCTAGCTAGGTCGAGCGCCCGGAGCCCGCCCCTTCATGGCCGGCGATCCCCGGTCCAAGGGGACGCGGCGGCCGCGGCCCTGTCGAACCTCGTCTTCCGCGCCTAATAGACGAACGTGAGAACGTCCTCTGGCTTGTCGATGATCCGCTCCGCGTCGCCGTGCGCGCTGGTGTAGCCCACGGCCTTCGCGAACGCCGGGCCCTCGGCCGAGAGGGCGTCGAACTTTCGTCCGTGGCAGACGAGAAAAAACTCGGCGATCTCGAGCTCGTTGGCGTGGTTGTAGAAGCTTTGCGCCTCCGGGGCGAGGAAGGCGAGCGTGAACTTGCCGGCGTCATCGCCAGAGCGGATCGGCTCGATCACCGCCGGGTGGGACCGCGAGCAGAACACCCAGGTCACCGTATCGGGCTCGCGCGTCTTGGCCGCGGGCTTCGCCTCATCGAAGGTCCAGTTCTGGTTGTAGGCGCGGATGAGGACGCCCTTCGCGTGAGCGACCGCGACGTCGGTCGTCTCCACCGTCTCGATCAGGCGCCGGCCCACGCGGTTGGAGGTCGGCAGGGGCGGCAGCGCCGGCTTGCCGGACGCGAGCGCGTCCGCGCCGAGCGACGCGCCGAGCGGCGCGGGCGCGGTGTAGCCGCTGCAGCGCTCGGCATGTCCGTGGTCCGGCGAGCCCGGATTGTCGCCGACGTCGAGGCTCGCCGGCGACTGATCGAGGTTGGGATCGTGGCCTTGCGACCAACACCGGCCGAGCCCGGGCGCGGGACAGGAGACCTTTCCCTCAACGACGCCGCACTCCGCCTGCCGCTGGTTGTCGGTCAGGTCGGCGGCGGGCGCCGGCCGCGTCGCGAGCGCGACGGCGATGACAGCGGCGCGCATTCCCCTGCCTCGAACGCGGCGGCGCGCGAACCCCATGTCAGATGAGCGCGCTGGTCGCGCGCAGGCGGGCGGCGAACTCGTTGATCACGTACCAGACGAAGTCGGGGCTCTCCTCGACCATGACGCGAAACCTGCGTTCGTCCAGAAGGGCGAGCTCGCAGTCCTCTCTCGCCCGCGCGCTGTTCGCCCGCGGCCTCCCGTCGATGATCGAGAGCATGCCGAACGGCTTGCCATCGGGGATGATCGCAAGCGCCTTGTCGCGCGTCGACATCTCGACCGAACCTTTCAGCACGACGTACATGCACGTGGCGGTGTCGCCCTCGCGAAAGATCATGTCCCCGGCGCGGTAGCTCAGCGTGAGGCCGCCGGCCCGTGCGAGTTCGCGGAAATCAGTTTTCTCGTCCACGACCATGATGGCCCCCCGAATCGTTCGACCCTCCGCCATGCAATCCTCGCCGCGCGACATGATCAAGCGCGAAGTGGCCTCCCACTGCGAATCCGGTGGGAATGAGGGCTCTCCCCGCTTTTCCAGCCGCGCGCATCGTCGTAAAGCGCGCCTTGCGCCCCCTTCCCGTCTCTGTCGCCGATGGTCGAAAGTGCATGCGTCGTCCCGCCTCGATCGCCCGATACGCCCTTGTCGCCCTGTTCGCGGCGACGCTCGCGCCCATGCTCGCGTTCGCCGATCCGGAAGCCGACAAGGCCGCGATCGCCGCCCGGCTCGAGACGTGGGCCGCCGCGTTCAATGCCCACGACGCGGCCGCCGCCTGCGACATCTTCGCCCCCGATCTCGTCGCGACCGTGCGCGGCGCGCCGGAGCGCGGCCGCGACGCCGTCTGCGCCGGGATCGCCTCGGCGCTCGCCGACCGCACCCGCACCCTGCGCTATGTCCCGGACATCCGGGAGATCCTGGTCAGCGGCGATCTCGCCGTCGTCCGGCTGGCGTGGTCGTTGACGGTCGCTCGCGGGCCTGTGCCGGCGCTGCAGAAGGAGCCCGGCCTCGACGTGTTCCGCCGCGGCCCCGACGGCCGGTGGAGGATCATCCGCTTTCTCGCCTATTCCAACGCGCCCGATTGAGCAGCCTCCCGCAGAAGAGAGGGCAGGCGTTTAGAACGGGTGGTACTGGAAAAGCCAGGTTTCGGTCAGCGGCTTGTCCCCCGACTTGAGGAAGGCGCGCATCTCGACTGGGTCTGCGCCGTCGACGACCAAATCGAACTGGGCGCGCCAGTGGCCCGGAACGCCGTCCGGCACCGCCTCGATCAGCTGATAGGGGCCGAATATCCCACGTGAAGCCGAAACCGCCAATTCCGGCTTGACGCCATAAGGCAGCGTCTCCAGCGGACCGCCCAGGAATTCGACCATGAACTTGCGCACGCCCTTCGGTCGTGGCAGGCCCGGCTGGCCGCCGCGCCCGAGCCGGGTCGCCGCCACCCGGCCAAGACCCGAGGGAACAGGCGAATCGGCGAGCCAGTGGAGCTTGTAGGCGAGGTGCAGTTCCGCTCCCGCCGGAACCGGCTGGGCCGGCACCCACATGGCGACGACGTTGTCGTGAATCTCGTCGTCGGTCGGAATTTCGCACAGCTGTATCGACCCTTTGCCCCAGCCGCGCCCGTCCGGTCCGGGAAGCGGCTCGACCCACAGGCTCGGGCGCCGGTCGTAGTAGACGCCATCCTCGTAGTGATCGAACACTCGGTCGCGCTGCATCAGGCCGAAACCGCGCGGATTCTCGTCGAGGAAAGAGGACACCATGATGCGTGGCGGGTTGTTGAGGGCGCGCCACAGCCGCTCGCCGTTGCCGGCCCACATCTCGAGGCCGTCGGAATCGTGCACTTCGGGGCGCCAGTCGATCGCGGTGTCCTTCTTGGTCTCGGAGTACCAGTACATCGAGGTGCAGGGCGCGATGCCGAAGCGGGACGATTGCGCCCGGATGAACAGGGAGGCCTGGATGTCCATGACGACGCCCTTGCCCCGCGTCATTTTGAAGCGGTAGGCGCCGACGATCGAAGGCCCCTCCATCAGGGCGTAGAGCGTCAGCGTGTCCTCGGCGGCGGCCGATTCGATGTAAAACTGGGTGAAATCAGGGAACTCCTCGGACCTGTCGGCCACCGCGACGTCGAGCGCGACCCCGCGCGCCGAAAGACCGTACTGGCGCAGTTCGCCGATGGAGCGGAAATAGGCGGCGCCGAGGAAGGCGACCCAGTCGTTGTGACGCCAGTCGAGGGATCCAGTGCGCGGCTCCTGAATCCGCAAACCGGCGAAGCCAGCCCCGGCCGGCAGGTCTCGAGCCGGCGAATCGGCGGGCATGTCGAAATAGGCCTGCTCATAAATGATCTCGCGCGACTGGCCGTTCTCGACCACGTGCATGCCGACCGCCTTCTCGAAGAACAGTCCCAAATGAAAGAAGGTGATGGGGAAGGGACCCGGGCCGTTGGCGAACAACGCGAAGGCGTCGCGATATTTGATCTTCCCCCACTCCTCGTAATTGATCTTCTGGAGGGTTTCAGGCGACGGTCGCGGCGGCGGTTCATACGGCTTGTGCGCGCGCTCGCGCGCCTGGTCCTTGAAGAGATCGTAGGAGAACGGAACCGGCGCCTCGAACTGCAGGCCGTCCGGTTCGGCGCCCAGCGCCTGCGCGATCGGGCCGATCGCCGCCGCGGACGCGGCGACGCCCTTGAGAACCGTACGACGATCAACGCTATCCGACATGGCTATTCCTTCGACGCGCCGTCTCGAGCGGATTCAGCCTCCGCGCAGAATCGCGCGTCCGCCGATTCGCTCATATTCGAACGAAAGTGAAGTAAACGGAATCCCGCCCCGCCTTGTGAGCTTTGACTTCATAGCGCGTGGAACGCCATTCCGGGTAGGGGGTGCGCCAATCGACCGCGCCCGATGCGGCCCAGCGAAAGCAGGGCGACGCGAGGAAGCGTCGGAGCGTCCAACCGGCATAGTCGTCGACATCGGTCGCGAAACGGACCTCTCCGCCCGGTTTGACGATCCGCGCCAGCGCCGCGACCATAGCTTCCGTGACGATTCGCCGCTTGTTGTGCCGCCGTTTCGGCCATGGATCGGGGTAGAGCACAAAAACCCGGGAAAAGAAGGCGTCCGGCGCGGCTTCGACCAGCGCCTGCGCGTCTCCCCGACGCAACCGGACGTTCGTCAACCCCTCCCGCTCGATGCCCGAGAGCGCCGCGGCGACCCCGTTGAGGAACGGTTCGCAGCCGATCAGGCCGACTTCTGGGTTCGCCTTGGCCTGCTCGATCAGGTGCTCGCCGGCGCCGAAACCGATCTCGAGCCAGTAGGCTTGCGGCTCTGCGGCAAAAAGCGGCGCCCCAGAGAGCGCCGTCGTCTCAATCTGCAGTGTCGGCAGGATTTCGGTGACGAGCCGCTTTTGACCCGCACGCAGGGTCTTTCCACGACTGCGCCCGTAGAGCGGGCGGCGTCGCGGGCCGGAGCCGTCTTCGCTGCGCGCCGCCATGCGTCGGAGCGGGTCCCCGCCTCAGGCGAGTCGACGCAGGGTGTCGACGAGGTCCGTCTTCTCCCACGAGAAGCCGCCGTCCTCGTCCGGAGCCCGGCCGAAATGGCCGTAGGACGAGGTGCGGGCGTAGATGGGCTTGTTGAGCTTCAGGTGTTCGCGGATCCCTCGCGGGCTGAGATTGACGATCTCCGCCAACGCCTTCTCGAGCTTTCCCTCGTCGATCCGTCCCGTGCCGTGGAGGTCGGCGTAAATCGACAGCGGCCGCGCCACGCCGATCGCATACGACAGTTGCAGGGTGCAGCGGTCGGCCAGGTCGGCGGCGATCACGTTCTTGGCCAGGTAGCGCGCGGCGTAAGCGGCCGAGCGGTCGACCTTGGTCGGATCCTTCCCGGAAAACGCGCCGCCGCCATGCGGCGCCGCGCCGCCGTAGGTGTCGACGATGATCTTGCGCCCGGTGAGGCCGCAGTCGCCGTCGGGGCCACCGATGTAGAACTTGCCGGTCGGATTGATGTGCCACACGGTGTTCGCGGTGATCCAGCCCTTGGGCAGCGCCGCCTCGACATAGGGGCGCACGAGTCTGGCTACGTCCTCCGAGGTCAGCGATTCGACGACGTGCTGGTGAGAAACGACAATCTGGGTCGCTTCGACCGGCTTGCCGTTCTGGTAGCGGACGGTCACCTGGCTCTTTGCGTCCGGGCCCAGCGTCTTTTCGACGCCGGCGTGACGCGCCAGCGAGATCTCCTGGAGAATCTTGTGCGCGTAGTAGAGCGGCGCCGGCATCAGCTCAGGCGTCTCGCGGCAGGCATAGCCGAACATGATGCCCTGGTCGCCCGCGCCCTCGTCCTTGTTGCCGGACGCGTCGACGCCCTGCGCGATGTCCGCGGACTGCGAGTGCAGCAGCACTTCGACCTGGGCGTCGCGCCAGTGGAAGCCCTCCTGCTCGTAACCGATGTCCTTGATCGCCTGCCGAGCCG
Source organism: Roseiarcus fermentans (assembly GCF_003315135.1). Classification (GTDB taxonomy): domain Bacteria; phylum Pseudomonadota; class Alphaproteobacteria; order Rhizobiales; family Beijerinckiaceae; genus Roseiarcus; species Roseiarcus fermentans. The sequence continues at coordinate 26,730 of NZ_QNRK01000050.1, read as the reverse complement.
TGTCGATGATCTGCTCGTTCGAGATCTTCGGCCCGCGGACTTCGCCCGCGATGATGACGCGGTTGGTCGTCGCGAGGGTCTCGCACGCGACACGGATCTGATAGGGATCAATTCCCGCCTTGGCGCCTTCCCGGAAAAAGAGATCCACGACCTCGTCCGAGATCCGGTCGCACACCTTGTCGGGATGCCCCTCGGACACGGACTCACTCGTGAACTCGTAATTCAGACGGGCCATATTGACGATCTCCTTCAAGCCGTCGTTGAACGCCATCGACGTGCGCCGACGGTCAAGCCGACGGAGCTTGTGGCAGCGACTGTTCGGTACGTCAAGCCAGTTTGCCTCGAAACGTTCTTTTTATCGAACGAAATCGGCGGCCTCCTGAGCGGCCTCATCCGGCGGCGCGAGCGACTCGACCAGATCGATGATTCGCCGGCGAACCTTCGGGTCACGGATCCGCGCGAACGCGCGGTTGAGTTTGAGGCCGTCGGTGGTGGACAGAAATTGCACGTCGAGCAGGCGCGACGGCCCCTCCGCAAATCCCTTGGCGGCGTCCTCGGCGGGGCCGCCTTCGTAAAACCAGTCCACGTCGACATCGAAGACGCTCGCCGCCTGCTTGAGGCGGCTGGCGCTGATGCGATTGACGCCCTTCTCGTATTTCTGGACCTGCTGAAACGTCACACCGAGCAGGGAACCGAGCTTGCTCTGGCTCATGTTGAGCATGGCCCTACGCATCCGCAGACGCGCGCCCACATAGACGTCGACGCTGTTCAAGGGACTTTTCACGACGTCGGCCCTAATGTCGTCGTCCAGCCGCAGAATCGGCGGCGTGGATCTTACGTTAGGGAACTACCGTATGCACGCCCTGCGCGCAAGCGGCCAGGATACAATCCGCGGTTCACCCTAACGGCTTCCATCGAACGGCGGCGAGAAACAGGAAGACCACGCCGATCGTCGCCGCCGTCGCGGAGCCGAATCGGGACTGCCAGGTCGGAGCCAAAGCCTCGGGAAGGTGAGCGTCAAGAACGGTCTCGACGCCCAGGGGCGCGGCGGCGATCTCGCGCCCCATTCCGTCGACGACCGCCGATATCCCGGAATTGGCGACGCGCACCAGCGGCAGACCGAGTTCGATCGCCCTCAGTCGCGCCTGGGCGTAGTGCTGATAGGGGCCAGGCGTCGTTCCGAACCAGGCGTCGTCCGTGACATTCAACAGCCAGCCCGCACGCTTTGCGCCCGAGATTGCGTCTCCGACCTCGACCGGGAAAATGGCCTCGTAGCAGATCAGCGGCGTCGCCGGGGGCAGACCGGGCGCCGCCAGCGCGCGCTGGCCAGCCCCTGCCGCAAAGCCGCCGGGCGCCTGAACGAACTGGGTCGCCCCGATTGCTTTCAGAAATGACTGAAACGGAAGGTATTCGCCGAACGGGACCAGGTGATGCTTGTCGTAGCGCTCGGGCAAGAGCCCGTCGCGACCCACCATCTCGATGGAATTGTGGTAGATCGCCTCTCGCTCCGGCGTCATGTCCGCCGTCGCCGCGCCGGTAATCAGGACAGCGCCGCGGCCGAGCAGCGAGGCGATGTCGCCCAAAGCCCGCGGATCGCGCGACAGGATGAAGGGAAACGCGGATTCGGGCCAGATGAGATGCGTAAAGCGGTCGCCTTGCCGGTCGAGGCCTCCATCGCGGTCTGACAGTTCCAGGTATCGGCGGACGATCGCGTCCTTGTTTTCCGGCGCGAATGACGCCCCTTGCGAAATGTTCGGCTGGATCAGGCGCAGCCTGACGCCCGGCACAGGGTCGCTCGACGGCGCGGACAGGCGCAGAGAGCCCATCCCGGCCATCGCCGTCAGCACGAGGAGAGCCGCAATGGTCGGGTTCGGCGACAGCCCCTGACCCGGGTGCCAGAGCGTCGCCGGCGTCGCGAAGAGGGCGATCGCGACAAAGGTGAGGCCGTGCAACCCGATCGACGACGCGGTCTGCGCCAGCATGAGGTTGGCGCCGAGCGCCATGCCGATGTCGTTCCACGGGAAACCCGTGAACAAGAGGCCTCTGGCCCACTCGCTCGCGCCCAGGCCAAACGCCAGCGCAAAGACTCGCCGCGGTCCGGACGACCACAACAGGCAAGCGATGACGAATCCGAGGGCCGGAAACAACGCGAGCCCCGCCGGCAGAGCCAGCACGCCGAGCGGCAGCGCCCACAGGAAGCGGTCCCCGTCGACGAGACAAGCCGCGCCGACCCACCACAGTCCGAGCAGAAAGTAGCCGAAACCGAGCCACCAGCCCGCGCCGAACGCCGATTTAAGCCGCGCCAGACGCCCCATTCCGACGGCCTGGGACCCGTCGATCAGCCAGACGGCAACGGTCATCGGGACGGCCATCGCCAGGATCAGGCCGAAGGGCGGCAGCGCCAATGCGCCGATCGCGCCGGACAGAAACGCGATCCCGCGTCTTCGCCACCCAAGCGAGAGGACCACGAACGCTCGGGCCGCGGCAAACTCGCCGACAAACGGAGCGGGCGGCCGGAGTCCGCCGCGGGACGTGGCCCCGCTGACGGCCTGGGTCGCCACCGTAGACCGCTCGGCGTCGCTGGCCTTCGGCCCTTTCTCACTGTCTCGGCTGCTCATGGACGGCTATGGCGAAGGATCAGGCGGGGCGTCGGCGCTCGCGACCGACGCCCGGGCGGCGACGGGCCACAGTTTCAGACGCTTGATCCGACGCGGGTCGGCGTCGAGAATCTCGAACTCGAAGGCCCCCGGCCCTTTGAGAATTTCGCCCCGGATCGGGACGCGGCCGGCGGATGACGTCACGAGCCCGCCGATCGTGTCGACCTCCTCCGCGTCGGCCAGCGACGCGAAATCGAATCCGACCGCTTCCGACACCTCGTCGAGCGGCGCCCGCGCCTCGATGACGAACGCTCCGCCGCCCGCCGGGTGCACAGGCGTTTCGGTTTCATCGTGCTCGTCCTCGATGTCGCCGACGATGGATTCGACCACGTCCTCGATCGAGACGAGACCGTCAGTCCCACCGTATTCGTCGATCACGAGCGCCATATGGGTCCGCGACATCTGCATGCGGAGCAGGAGATCGAGCGCCGGCATGGACGGGGGCGCGTAAAGCACGGGCCGAACGATGCGAGCTTCCGACACGGGCGTGTCGAGCCCGGCGGCCGTTTCCGGCCCCCGCGTATCCGAGCCTGCGCCGGCGGCCAGTCCGAAGCGCGGATCGGACGCGAGGAACACAAGGAAGTCGCGGATGTGGATCATCCCGCGCGGATCGTCGAGCGTTTCCCCGTAGACCGGCAGTCGCGAGTGGCCCGCGGTCCGGAACAGGTTAAGCGCATCCCTGAGCGTGGTGTCCAGCGAAAGCGCCACCACGTCGGCGCGAGGCACCATGACATCCGCCACCCTGACGTCGTGAAGGGCGAGCACGTTCTTCAGGATCGCGCGCTCCTGCGGGGTGAACTCCGCCGCGGCGCTTTCGTCGATCGCGTCCTCGATGTCGTCGCGAACGGAGCCCGGGGCTAGGCCGAACAGGCCCCTCAGCCGTTCGAACAGCCCCTGATGTTGCTCCCGCGAGGAGGACGACCGCGAAGTCGTCTCTCCCTGCTCGTCGTGGATTGTTTCGCTCATTCCGTTGCGGCTCCGTCCGCGTACGGGTCGGCGACCCCGAGGCGAGCCAATATCCTCGTCTCGAGCGCTTCCATGCGCTCGGCCTCTTCGTCCGTTTCGTGATCGTAGCCGATCAGATGCAAAAATCCATGCGTCACGAGGTGGCGGTAGTGGTCCGGCAGGGGAACGCCGGCTGCTTCGGCCTCCCGCGCCAGCGTCTCGAAGGCCAGCGCGATGTCGCCGAGCGACGGGCTTTCGGACAGGCGGTCTGTCGGCGCCGCGGGGAAGGAAAGCACGTTGGTCGGCTTGTCCTGTCCGCGCCAGCGCGCGTTCAGCGCTTTGATTTCGGCGTCTCCGGCCAGGAGAAGGCTCACTTCGGCGCCGTCTCGCGCCGCGAGCCCGCTCTCCGCCGCGCAGACCGCGACCGTCTCCCGCGCCATGGCGCGGGCGCGCGGCAGGTTGCGCCACAGGGACGAGGGCGCGCTGATGTCGAGCTTGAGCTTCATGTCGCGGCGGGGGTTCGCCCTTCGTGTCCGGCGCGCTCGTAAGCTTCGACGATCTGGCGAACGAGATCGTGCCGGACGACGTCCGCGTGCGCAAATCGGACATGGCCGATGCGCGGATTGGAGGAAAGCAGCCGGACCGCCTCACCCAGTCCCGATTTCTGTCCGGGCGCGAGGTCAGTCTGAGTCGGATCGCCGTTGACCATCATCCGCGATCCTTCGCCGAGGCGGGTCAGGAACATCTTCATCTGCATCGCCGTGGCGTTCTGCGCCTCGTCGAGCAGCACCGCCGCCTTCGACAGCGTCCGACCGCGCATGAAGGCCAGCGGGGCGATCTCGATCATGCCGGTCTGGATTCCGCGCTCGACCATCCGCCCGTCCATGAAATCATAAAGGGCGTCGTAAATGGGCCTCAAATACGGATCCACCTTGTCCTTCATGTCGCCCGGCAGGAAGCCGAGGCGCTCGCCAGCCTCGACGGCCGGACGAGACAGAACCAGGCGTTCAACGAGGCCCTGCTCGAGCAGCGACACCGCGTGCCCAACGGCGAGCCATGTCTTGCCGGTTCCCGCCGGCCCTTCCGCAAACACCAGCTCGAACTTGCGCAGCGCGGCAAGATAGCGGTCCTGCGCCGCATTGCGGGCGCGCACGACGCCCCGCTTGCGGGTCTTGACCACGCCGAACCCGTCACGCTGGGCTTCGTCACCGGGGAACAGCAGGCCCTGGTAAGCGCTTTCCGCGATCGCGCCGTCGACATCGCCGTCGTCCGCCGGCTGTCCCATCTTGACACGCTCGTACAGCATCTCGAGGACGCGGCGCGCCTGCTCGCTCGCGTTCTTCGGCCCCTTGATGACGACTTGATTTCCGTTGGCGTAGGCCGAGACTCCGAGGGAGCGCTCGATGCGCGCGATGTTCTGGTCGTAGTGGCCGAAGACGACCAAAGCCGCGGCGTTGTCGGGAAAGGCGATCGAGATTTCCGCAGGCTTGGACTCGCGAAGCGTCGGATTCGGCGTGAGCGGAGCGGCGGCGATGCGCGACGGCGACGGATCCTGTGGCTTCAAATCGACGCTCTCCCTGTGTTCTCGATCCGAATCATCCTGCACGTGAGATCAAATCCTGCTCTTGCGACGCTGGCGAGACAACGCGCCCGTGAAGCGAATTGGGGCGGACGTCGACGATCTCGACTTGCGCCACGGCGCCGGTTAGCGAAAGCGGGGCCTCCGCGAACACGGCCTGCTGGTACGGCGAGCGCCCGATCGCCTGGCCATCGTGACGGCCCGGCTTTTCGAACAGCACCTCGAGGCGGCGCCCGACGCAGGCCCGGTTGAAGGTCTGCTTCTGGTGCTCGAGCAGCGCCTGCAATTCGGCCAGGCGCTCGGCCTTGACGGTGTCGTCGACCTGTCCCGCCATCTCCGCGGCTGGCGTTCCCGGGCGCGCAGAAAACTTGAACGCGTACGAGGAGGCGAAGCCGACAGCGCGGACAAGCGCGAGCGTCGCCGCGAAGTCCGCGTCGCTTTCGCCCGGATAGCCGACGATGAAGTCCGACGAGAGCGCGATGTCCGGCCGCGCCTGGCGCACCCGGTCGACGATGGCCAGATAGTCGGACGCCAGGTGACGGCGGTTCATCGACAGGAGAATGCGGTCCGAGCCCGACTGGACCGGAAGATGGAGATAGGGCGCGAGCGCTTCGACGCTCGCATGGGCCGCGATCAGGTCGTCCGTCATGTCGTTGGGGTGCGATGTCGCATAGCGGACCCGGCGGACGCCGGGAACGGCCGCCGCGCGGGCGATCAGGGCGGCGAGCCCGACCCGCTCTTCGGCCGCGTCCAGCCCATGGTAGGCGTTGACGTTCTGACCGATCAGCACGACCTCCCGCACGCCGGCCTTCGTCAGTCGCCCGATCTCGGCCACGATCGATTCGACGGGCCGCGAAGCTTCGGCGCCCCGGGTATAGGGTACGACGCAGAACGAACAGAACTTGTCGCAGCCCTCCTGAACGGTCACGAACGCGGCGACGCCGCGCCGGGCGACAGCTGCCGGGGCGCTCGGCGGCAGATGTGCGAACTTGTCCTCGGCGGGAAAATCGGTGTCGACGACGCCGCTTCGCGCCTCCGCCGCGCGCAACAGCTGCGGGAGGCGATGGTAGCTCTGGGGACCGACGACAATGTCGACCGCGGGCTGGCGGCGCAGGATCTCGGCGCCCTCCGCCTGAGCGACGCAGCCGGCGACGACGATCGTCGTCCGGCGGCCGACTTTTCCCCGCTTGTCCTTGAGTTCCCGCAATTTGCCGAGCTCGGAATAGATCTTCTCCGACGCCCTTTCCCGGATGTGACAGGTGTTGAGGACGATCAGGTCCGCGTCCTCGGCGGTCGCCGCCTCTCCATAGCCCTCGACCGCCGCGAGGTCGGCCATGCGCTGCGAGTCGTAGACGTTCATCTGGCACCCGAACGACTTAACGAACGCGCGCGGGGCCCGAGCCCTCTGCGCGGCGGGGCGCGGGTCGTCGAGCAATGGCGTTTCGGACAATGAGGGTCTCCAGGGGCCGACACCCACTCTAGGCTGTTTCCGCCGCCGGGAAAATAGGCCGGGAGGGTAAGGCGCCGGCCTCCGCGCGGAATCGGGGCGCCGCCGGAACATGCACGCTCCGCCGGCGTGCGCCCGCGGTCTCGACCGGGTCGGCCCGCGTTTGCAGCGCCCACTCGGTCGAGGCGAAAGCCGTCGATCGGTAATGACGGATTTATGCGACATTTGCGGCTGCGGCGCCGGACATCCGCGATCTCCGCGCGACGGCGGTCGCGCGGCGCAGGCGGGGTGATTACTTTTTGACGTTGTCGCCGGGGTCCCCCGCATCCATCGTGACGTCGTCGTCAGATGGGGGTCCTTCCCGTCAAGGCCCACGGAGCGCATGGCGAGGCGTTGCCGGACCGCGAACGCGCCGGGCGCCGTCGCCGTGAGTTGCTCGACTGCCGAGAGGCTTTCGAGCCGCATGCTCGCCCTGAACGAGGGAGGTGGACGGTCGCCATGGCGGCACGGCTCGAGAACAGGAAGGCGCTCGTCACTGGCGGGAGTCGCGGCATCGGCGCGGCGATTGCGACGGCCTTCGCAGCCGAGGGCGCCGATGTCGCCTTCTGCCACGACGGCGACCCGGCAGGCGCGGCGGCGGTCGCCGCCGCCGTCCGGGATTACGGCCGCCGGGCGCTCGCGGTTCGATGCGACGTGGCGGACGACGACGCCGTCGGTCGATTCTGGGCCGAGGCCGAACGTGCGCTCGGGCCGATCGACATCCTGGTCAACAACGCGGGCATCGGGGGCGAGCGGCCGTTCGCGGCGATCGATCTGGCGACGTTCGATCGCATGATCGCCGTCAATCTGCGGGCGCTCTTCCACTTCGCCCAGCTCGCCGCGCCCAGCATGCGGGCGCGGCGCTGGGGCCGGATCGTCAACATCGCCTCCCAGCTCGCCTACAAAGGCGCCCCGGGCCTCACGCACTACTGCGCGGCCAAGGCAGGCGTGATCGGCTTCACCCGGGCGCTCGCCGCCGAACTCGCCGCAGAGGGAGTGCTCGTCAACGCGATCGCGCCGGGCATGACCGAGACCCGGCTCAGCGAGGGTCTGAGCGACGCCTGGAAGGCGCGCAAGCTCGGCGAGCTGCCGATCGGCCGGTTCGGCGCCCCGAAGGACATCGCGCCGACAGCGGTCCTGCTGGCGTCGTCGGACGGAGACTTCTACGTCGGCCAAACCCTGTCGCCCAACGGTGGAGACGTGTTCCTATGACCGACGCCATCCGCGACGTCGCCGCTTCCCGCCCGAGCGGCGTTCGTGTGCTCGTCACTGGGGCTTACGGCCTGATCGGTCACCAGACGGTGCTCGCGTTGCGCGCGGCCGGCTTCGATGCGGCGCCGACGGACATCCTGAGCGAGCGCCCGGCCGACGCCGAGTTCGACGCCTCCCCGCTCGCCATAGCGGGAATCGAACCGCTCCAAGCCTATCTCGAGGCGCATCGGATCCAGGCGATTGTGCACGCGGCCGGAATCTCCGGTCCCATGCTCGCAAAGGACAGGCCGCACGCGGTTCTCTCCACGAACGTCGGCGGCGCGCTCGACCTCTACGAGGCGGCGCGGCTCGCCTCGGTTCGACGGATCGTCCTCATCTCGAGCGCCGCGGCCTACGGCGACACGGGCGAGGCGCCGGTCGACGAGCGGACGCCGCTCGCCGCCGCCGACGCGTACGGCGTCTCCAAGATCAGCTCGGAGCTGATCGCACGGGCCTACGCGCGCCACGGGGTCGACAGCGTCGTTCTGCGCCCCTCCTGGGTTTATGGTCCCCGCCGCCGGACCGCCTGCGTGATCAGGACGATGATCGCCGACGCGCTCCGCCGCCAGCCGACGCGGCTGCCGTACGGCGTTGGATTTCCGCGTCAATTCGTGCATGTCGAGGACGTCGCCGAGGCGATCGTCGCGGCGCTGACGACGCCGAAAGGGACGCAGTCGGCGTTCAATGTCTCCGACGGGCGCCGCTTTCCCCTGGACGATGTGGCCGGGCTCATCTGCGCGCGGCTGCCGGAGGCGCGGATCGAGATGGCGGGCGGACCCGACCCCGACGATGTCCTGTGCGGCCCGCTGGATATTTCCGCGGCAAGCGCCGTACTCGGGTGGCGGCCGCGAATCGGCCTATCGACGGGGATCGACCGGATGATCTCCGACATGTCGCGCGAGCACTGAGCGGCCGAATCGGCCGTTCGCGGCGTTCGGTCTCCGGCAGTCAGCGCCGGGTCCGCGGCGTTCAGCTTCGAGGTCTGCGGCGGCGGCTTCTCAGTCGCCCCGCCGCCCTTGGGCTCCTCGCGAGGACGGAGGAGCGGATCAGGCGGCAGACGCCTTATTGCATGAACTCCCCGGGTTCCTGCTCCAGGACGTTTTCGAGCCGCCCGCGGTGGATCGCGTTCACGACCAGTGGAATGCCGATCTGCCTCTTGTGCCTCAGATCGCGCGCGCCGCAATAGGTGAGCCGCGAGCCACGGTTGGAGAGCGGATTCTCGATCGAGAAATGCGGAATCACGGCCTTGAAGCGATCGACGTCGCCGACCGCGGCCGCGCCCGCCATCTGAAGCGTCGCCAGGATCAGCTCCAGCGTGTGGACCTTGGTGCCGGCCTCGTCGCTCCAGCGCCCGGCGCGCCGGACGTAGCGCGCCATGAAATCCAGCATCCGCGCGTTGCGGGCGCCGACCGGGCTAGCGCCGCCGAGCATGACGAGCCCGTCGGCCCGGGGCCCAATCGCGTTGATCAGGAGTTCGGCGTCCTGGGCGGCCTCGGTGGTGATTGGACCGAGGAAGCCCATCTCTCGCGCGCGCCCGATCAGCCGGATGGAATCGCTCGGGGCTAGGTTCGGCAGCGCCAGGAGATCGGGCGTCGTGGCGAGAGCAGGGCGTAGCGAAGCCTCGATGTTGTCGGCCCCCGGACGGTAGACGCCCGAGTCCGACAGAATCCGCAAGCCGAACCTGCGCGCGATCAGGGTGATCTCGGCGCGCTGCCGCAGCCCTTCCGGCGTCGCCGGCGCGACGATGCTGAGGGTCTCCACACCCTCGCTCTCCATCAGGCGCCGAAAGATCACGGGCGCGGCCTGATAGTTGGCGATCTGGCAGAGCACGGCGTTCTCGTGCGGCGGCCGGTAGAGCGCGCGGGTGAACGAATAGGGAAACAGCATCGCCCGGCTGCGCTCGGCTCATCGCGCCGAGCACGCCGATCCGCAGCACCGGCTCGACCAGGCGCGGCGGGGCGCCAATCTGCGGGACGCGGAAGGCGATCGGGCTGTCGCGGCGCGGCCGCGCCCGCTTCGGCAGCCGGATCAGGTCGAGCAAGCGTCCCTCTTCGTCGCTCAGCGGATCGGCCACGTCACCGAGCCGGGCGCCCAGACCCAGGGCGTGCAGCGCGTTGGCGTAGAGCCCGATCGCCACCGCCGCGTCTCCGGCTTCGAGGCGGCCATAGGTGGAGCGATGCACGCCGAGGCTCTGCGCCATCTGCTCCGCCGTCAGCCCCCGCCTCAGCCGCGCGACGCGGATGTCGCCGCCGAACTTTTCGAGCGAGGCTTTCACCGCAAAGGGCGTCGGCGCTTCCCTGGCGCGCTTCATCGCAAGTCCCCTCAAGGCGCGACACGCTTATTAACCCAGCAAGTTTTGCGCCAAAAAAACCGTGCGTCGCGAGGGCGGTCGCTCGCGCGGCATAAATGCGACATTAGCGACGGCGGCGCCGGACATCCGCGATCCAAGCCCGGACGCCGCCGCCAGCGCCGCGAGCCTGCCGATTCTTTGGCGTTGTGGCGGGGGGAGCGCCGCATCCATCCTGCCGGGGTTCGTGACGAGACGTCAGCTTTGAAGCGGCGCGCCGCCTGCTCGCGAGGGCCGTCGGCGCGAGCGCCGGGGCGCGCCCGGCGTTTCGTCGAAGGTGCGCCGGGATCAAAGACGGGAGCGCCGTCTTGCCGCCTGAGTGCGATCAACCGGAAAAGGAAGCGGTATGGAACATGTTCTGAAGTCGGCCTTCACAACGGTCCTGACACGCGCGGGCGCCGCGGCGCTCCTGGCCGTGGTCGGCGTCGCGAGCCTCGCGCCGCCCCTCGGCGTGGCGACAGCGACGGTCGCCGAAGCCGCTCCCGAGGTCACCAAACTGGACTTCTGGGCGGTGCGCGACGCGCAGGAGTCGGCGGCGATCGCCTTGGCCTCGGAGAAGGGCTTCTTCAAAGACGAGGGACTGGATGTCACAATCAAGTGGATCGTCAGCGGCACCGATACGCCGAGCCTCGCTGCGAGCGGCCAGATCGTGCTGACCGGGGAGTCGGCCTATATCGCCGGCGTCCTGCGGGACAAGGGCGTCGACATGCGCTACCTGATGCCTCTGTCCAACATCGGCGGCGCCCAGATGGTCGTGTTGGGCCCGAACACCGTCGTGAAATCGCCCAAGGATCTCGAAGGCAAGAAGATTGGCATGGCCGCCGGCGCCGGCGTCGGCATGGCGATCACGAGCATGTGCGAGGACAAGGGGGTCGACTGCTCCAAGATCAAGCTCGTCAACCTCCAGCCGCCGGATCAGATCCCGGCGCTGCTGCGCGGCGACATCGATGCGATGGCGATCTGGAACCCTTACGCCCTCGCCGGGGTCAAAGCCGGCGGCCGGATTTACTTCACCGGGAACAAGTCTTTTATCGACGGCCAAGAGAAGACGGTCGACTACATGTATCTGGACGGCGGCCTGATCGTGAACGGCGCCTTCATGGCGAAGAACCCCGAAACCGTCAAAGCCGTGATGCGCGCGCTGATCAAGGCAACCGACTACATCAACGGCCATTCGCCCAAGGAGGTCGCGGCCATTCTCACCGGTCCGCTCGACATCCCCGCCGACGACCTCGAGAAGATCATCAAGTTCAATATCTACGCCAATGCGGTCGACGGTCCGACCGTCGCCAAGCTGACGAAGCTCCTGGCCTACGGCGGCCGTCCGGACATCGGTTGGACCAGCAAGGTCTACGTCCCGAGCGATGTCTACGATCTCCACCTGCTCAAGGAGGTGGCCCCGAACCTGGTGACGGCGAACGGCTTCTGAGCGCGCGGGCGGGCGACCTCATGTCCGGGCGGCGGCCGCGCCGCCCGGCGGAATTCTTGCTAAACTCCTCGGGTCCAACCCAGAGCCGATCTTGGAACAGACGCCAAAGCTTCGCTTCGACAAGGTCGACATGGTCTTCTTCCGACCGAACCAGCCGCCCGTTCAGGTTCTCAAGTCCATCAGCTTCGATGTCGGCGCAGGGGAGTTCGTCTGCCTTCTCGGCCCGTCGGGTTGCGGCAAGTCGACCATCCTCAACATCGCCGCTGGCCTGATCCGGCCGAGCGCCGGAACGGTCACGGCGGGCTCGCGCCTCGTCACCGGCCCAGGATGGGACCGCGGCGTGGTCTTTCAGGAATACGCGCTCTTCCCCTGGCTGACGGTGCGGGAGAACGTCGTCCTCGGCGCCAAATCGGGCGCCGGAAAGGTCGATCACGTCAGGTTCGACCACTTCCTTGGAGTGACGACGGGCATGTACGCCCACAAGGACAAGCTTCCCAAGGAGCTCTCCGGCGGGATGAAGCAGCGCGCGGCGATCGCGCGAACCCTCGCCAACGATCCCGAGATCATCTTGATGGACGAGCCCTTCGGTGCGCTCGACCCCTATACGCGCGAGGCCCTGCAGGATCAGCTTGTCGAAATCTGGAGCGCCTCGCGCAAGACGATCATGTTCGTCACGCACAGCGTCGAGGAGGCCGCCTATCTCGCGGGCGTCGTGATCCTGCTCAAGGCGCATCCGGGCGAATTGAAGGCGGTCATCAGGAACGAGACCCGATGGCCCCGCGAGCGCGCCTCCGAGGAACTGATCGGCATCGAAAGGGCGATCCGCCGTGTCGAGCGAACTTAACGCGGACCTCGCGTTCCCCGAGCGGCAGCGCGTCCTGGACTTCAGCCTCCAGAATCCTCGCGCCATGAGGGTCTACAAGGCCTTCACCCTCATCGCCTTTGTCGCGGCGTGGCAGGCCATCGACCTGATCAATTCGGTGCTGCACTTCTATAATCCGCTGCTGATCCCGTCGCCGCTCGACATCGTGCGGAAGGCGATGGCGCTCTGGTCAACCGGGGCGCTGCAAAAACACATCGTCGCCTCGATGATGCGCGTGTTCCTCGGCGTGGCGATCGCGTTCGTTCCCGCGATCGTGCTGGGCGTCGGCATCGCCCGGTCGAGGATCGTCGAGGTCGTCTTCGAGCCGCTGATCGAGCTGATCAGGCCGATCCCGCCGCTCGCGGTGCTGCCCATGTTCATTCTCTGGTTCGGCATCGGCGAACTGTCGAAGCTGATCTTCATCGCGTTCGCGGCGTTCTACGTCATCATGACGACGGTGGCGCTGAGCGCGGCCAACATCGACGTAGTGCTGATCCGCGCAGCCAGAACCCTCGGGATCAAGGGCTGGCGGTTCTACCGGGAGATCGTCTTTCCGGCCATCTCTCCGGATCTGTTCGTCGGCGTTCGGCTCGGCCTCTCCGCGGGGTTCGTCGTGATCGTCGCCTCAGAATTCATCGCGGCGGACGTCGGACTCGGCTACATGATCAATTACGCGCGAGCCTACTTCCGGGTCTCCGACATGTTCGTCGGAGCGCTCACCATCGGGGTGATCGGATACGCCGTGAATCTCGTGCTGCTGATCGTCGAGCGGCGTCTTTTCAGCTGGCGTGTGAACGACGAACGTTGACGGGCGCGAGCCCCGTCGGTCACGCCCGCCCGGCGCGCGCCTCCCTCGCGAGGCGCCGCACCGCGGCCTCCGTCCGCCGCGCCGCGGTCTTGCGGTCCATGTCCGGCGTCACCCGGATCGACTCGCCCCAATGGACGTCGCAGGTCACTCCCGCGCCGCGGACGAAGCGGACGAAATGCGGCAGGAACGTCGTGTCGCCGTACCAGGCGACCCGCGCGCGCAAGAACCTCGGCAGCGGCAGGCCGGCAAGCCGCGAATAGTGGAGGTAGACCGGCTGGATCGTCGCGCCGCCCGAGCTCGCGGCCGCGGCGCGGACGGCCTCGAAATGCGACGAGCGGAAGCGCAGGAGCCGGTTGCCGTCGCCGGTCGTCGCCTCCGCGAACAGGACCACGGGCGAGCCTGCGCGCATCGTCTCGACCATCCGTGCGTTGACCTCGGGAATGCAGCGGCGCCGCTCGCGGTCGACGTACACAACGCCCTGCATGGCGACGAGTTCCCGGCCAACCGGATGTTCGCCGACCTCTTTCTTGGCGAGAAAGCTCATCGGCGCGAGGGAGCCCAGGACGGGGATATCGAGCCAGGAGACGTGGTTCGCCACGATCAGCCGGGCGCCCGAGGCGCAGACTTCGCCGTGGGAACGCACGGCGACCCCCAGGCCGGCGCACAGGAGCCGCTGGAAGAGGACCGGCGTCCGCTCGCCGAGCCGCCACCCGAGGCGCTGGGCGAGGCGACGCGGCGGCCCGAGGGCGACGACGAACACCGCAAGCCCGAGCCCAAGGCCCGCGAGGCGTGCAAAGGTCGTTACCGCAACCCGCCCGGAAGCGGAGCTGGCGGGCGCGGCAGTCACGGCAGTCCCCTCCGCATGACGAGCGCGAGCGCCCGCGAACCGTCCTTGCGTCGATAGTAGCCCGGACGTTCGCCGACCTGTACGAAACCGAGACGACGGTAGAGCGTCAGCGCCGCCGCGTTATCCTCCGCGACCTCGAGGAACATCGCACGCGCGCCGGCGTCCGCGGCCTGCCTCAGGACGTCCGAGAGGATGGCGCGCCCGATTCCCCACCCACGCCAGGATGCGGCGACGGCGATCGTCAGGACTTCGGATTCGTCTGCGGCGAGACGCACGATGGCGAAGCCTCGAACGGTCCCGTAAATCGGGTCGAGCGCGGCCATGGAAATCGTCGAGGGGTCGGCGATCAGTCGCGCGACCTCCTCTTCCGACCACGGGTGCGCGAAGCCCTCAGCGTGCAGCGCCGCGCAGGCCTCGGCCTTGTCGCTCCGCAAGCGCCGGATGACCGGCGGGGACGGACCCCACCAGAAGCCGAAGATCGGGAACGGTCTCCACCAGAAGCCGAAGATCATCGGCTCATCAGACGAACGTCCTGGCGATAGGCTCGGCAGGATTGGGGCGCGCGTCGGGCGCCTTGACGTAGAGTGGGCGCGGCGGATGTTGGGCTGGATCGAGGGCGAGGCCGATCCGCGCGACTCCGACGATGTCCGGCGCGTCGCCCCCCGCCGCGAGGTCGTACGGCAGGCCGGCGCGGTGGGCCTCGGCGGCGACCAGATTGACGGCGTCGCCGGCCAGCAGCGCCGGGCCCGCCCCGATGCCGCGCACACATTCCCGCAGGGAATCGCAACGCGGCGGCCCGAGCGGCCTGCCTGACGCCTCGAACAACTGGAAGTAGACCGACCCGTGTCGCGCGTCGATCGCGGCGGCGATGACCCCCGGCCGCGGCGCGCTGAGCAACGGCGCTGCGAACGCCACCAGCGTCGAGACGCCGACCGTGGGAACGCCGAGCGCAAGCGCCATCGCCCGGGCGAGCGCGAGACCGACCCGGATGCCGGTGAACGACCCGGGGCCGATCGTGACCGCAATCCGATCGAGGGTTTCGAAGCCGCCTTCGACACTCAGCGCGGCCTCGGCGACGATGGGCGCCAGCGCCTCGGCGTGACCGCGCTTCATCGGGCGCGTGATGGCGGCGAGCGGCTCGGGGCGGCCGGAGTCGACGATGGCCGCCGATGCCGCCCCGCACGAAGTGTCGATGGCGAGGATGCGCATGCGCTCAGCCTCGCAGCCGGACGAGATCGGATTGCGCCGGCTTCCCGTCACCCGGCGGCCTCTGGCCGACACCCACTCCCGCTTCGCGGGCGAGGGGATGCCCGCCCTTATCCAGCGTGCGGGAGAACGTGTCGCCGAGGGCGACGGATGAGGGGATTTCACACCTTCCGGCGGTCACCGCGACCATCTTCACCGCGTGATCAGAGTGCCGGAGCCCTGGTCGGTCAGGAGCTCGATCAGCACTGCGTGCGGAATCTGGCCGTCGAGAATGACGACGCCCTCAACCCCGCGCTCGAGCGCGTAAATACAGGTCTCGACCTTCGGGATCATGCCGCCGGTGATCGTTCCGTCGGCGATCAGGCCGCGGATGTCGTCCACCTTGAGTTCCTTGATCAGGTTCTTGTTCTTATCGAGCACGCCCGGGACGTCGGTCAGGAACAGGAGCCGCTTGGCCCCGAGCGCGCCGGCGATGGCGCCGGCGAAGGTGTCGGCGTTGACGTTGTAGGTCTGGCCGTCGGCGCCCGCCGCGACCGGCGCGAGGACCGGGATCAGCTCGCGGCCGAGGATCTGCTCGAGCACGGTCATGTCGACCTTGTCCGGTTCTCCGACGAAGCCGAGGTCCACGACGTCCTCGCCCGCGACGTGCGCTCGGTGCACCTTGCGCGCGACCACCATGTTGCCGTCCTTGCCGCACAGGCCGATCGCCCGCCCGCCCTCGGCGTTGATGGAGCCGACGATCGACTTGTTGATCAAGCCCGCCAGCACCATTTCCACGATCTCGATGGTCGGCTTGTCCGTCACCCTGAGGCCGCCGGAAAACTGGGATTCGATGCCGAGCTTCTTGAGCATCGAGCCGATCTGCGGACCGCCGCCGTGCACGACCACCGGATTGATGCCGGCCTGCTCGAGCAGCACCATGTCCTTGGCGAAGTCGCGCGCCTTGTCCTCGTCGCCCATGGCGTGGCCGCCGTATTTCACCACCACCATCGCGTCGTCGTAGCGCAGCATATGGGGCAGCGCCTGCATCAGAATCTCGGACTTCTGCTGGGGCGTCGCGTTGAGGGCGTCGGTCATGGGGGCTCCGGAAGGGTGCGGGCCGCCCGCTTCTAACGGCTAAATCGGCGCGGCTCAAACGGTTTGCGCCGTTCATACCTGGCCGGCCGGGGCGGCTGCATGCGAGGGACCGATCCGGCCTGCCGCCGGGGCCGTGGTCCGAGCGTCGCCCGCCGATTGCGCCGTCCGCGCGAAACGGTCATAACAGCCGTATCTATCCGGGCCGAGGCCGGAGGGGCGCAGACGGCGGAGGTCGTCCCGCGCGAGGGAGATCGAAATGTCCGACGCATTCCAGGACCGCGAGAACACCTTCGAGCAGATGTTCGCCAACGACGAGACCTTGCGCTTCAAGGCCATCGCCCGGCGCAACAAGGCGCTCGCGCTCTGGATCGCCGACATGAAAGGTCTCGCCGGCGAGGCCGCGGAAAAATACGCCGCAGACTTCGTCGGGGCGCAGATCGGCAAGAGCGACGACGACGTCGCCGCTGCGCTCAGGGACGACCTCGCCCGCGCGAACGTCGACTTCTCCGACAATCGCCTGCGCAAGAAGATGGGCGAGGAAACCGCCGCGGCGCTCGCCTCGGTGAAGGCGGGAAAGTAGGGGCGGACATTCATCTGCAACGCGTCCCATGTCGATCCTCTTCGCCGCCCCGGACATGGACGCCGGGGCTTGGCGCGCGCGGCTCGCGGATCAGGCGCCCGACCATGCCGTCGCCCTGCTGGGCGAGCCCTTCGATCCGTCCGTCGTCCGCTATGTCCTCTCCTGGCGGCATCCTGACGGCGCGCTGAAAGAGCTGCCGAATCTGCGGGTCGTCTTCTCGCTCGGCGCGGGCGTCGATCACCTGATCGCCGATCCGGGCCTGCCCGACGTCCCAGTCGTTCGCGTGGTCGGCCCCGAGCTTCGCGATCGCATGAGCGAATGGGTCGTCATGCATGCGCTGATCCATCTGCGCCAGCTGCGCCGCTACGAGCGCCAGCAGCGCGAGCGGCAGTGGAGCGACGACGAGACCCAGCCGAAGGCCAGCGACGTTCAGGTCGGCGTGCTCGGGCTCGGCGTGCTCGGAGCGGACGCGGCTAAGAAGCTGCGCGCGGTCGGCTTCTCCGTCTCCGGCTGGAGCACGACCCCGAAATTGCTGGATGGCGTCAGGTCCTTCCATGGCGAGGAGGGACTGAGGACAATGCTGTCCGAAGCGGATATCCTCGTCGCGCTCCTGCCACTGACGGCGACCACGCGCGGGATGCTGAACGCTGCGCTCATCAGGCGCCTGAAACAGGGCGGCCCGCTCGGCGGCCCGGTGCTCATCAACGCCGGGCGGGGCGGGCTGCAGGTCGAGGCGGACATTGTCGCGGCGCTCGACCGAGGTGTCCTCAGGGGCGCCTCGCTCGATGTGTTCGAGCGCGAACCGCTGCCGGCGCTATCGCCGCTCTGGTCGCACCCTTGCGTCTACGTGAGCCCGCACAACGCCGCGATCTCCGAGCCCGGCGCGATCGTGGCTGGCGTCGTGCGGCAGATCGAGGCGTTCGAGCGCGGCGACGGCCTTCAGAACGTGGTGGATCGCGTGCGGGAGTATTGAGTCGATCTTCGAGCGCCGGCTCGCCCTTCGGGGCTCTCTCGGGACCGCCGAGCCGCGTTACGGCCCGTTGCGAACGCGGCCCTTCGCCGCCGCGCCGCATCGAATCCGAGTTCCGGCTCCCGTACCTTCTTGGGGCTTTACAACAGTCCGCCGACCGGATTGATTGCGGCCCTGACGGGGGAAATCGCATGCTCGGGAACGGCCGACGGGGATGAGCGAAGACGACATTCTCGTCACCGAGGGTCTCACCAAGAGCTTTGGCGATTTCCAGGCCGTCAGCGACGTGTCGATTCGCGTCAAGCGCGGCGCAATCCACGCTCTGATCGGCCCCAATGGGGCCGGCAAGACGACCTGCTTCAACATGCTGACAAAATTTATCGCCCCGACCGCCGGGACGATCCGGTTCAACGGCCGGGACATTACGCGCCTCAGGCCCGCCGACGTCGCCCGCCTCGGGCTCGTGCGCTCCTTCCAGATTTCGGCGGTCTTTCCCCATCTCACCGCGCTCGAAAACGTCCGGATCGCGCTGCAGCGATCCCGCGGCGATTCGTTCGACTTCTGGCGGTCGAAGACGGCGCTCGATCCTCTGAACGGGCGTGCGCTCGAACTGCTCGACAGCGTCGGGCTGACCTCGTTCGCTTATTCCAGGGCCGGCGAGATTTCCTACGGACGCAAGCGCGCGCTGGAAATCGCCACGACGCTCGCCATTGAACCGGAGCTGATGCTGCTCGACGAGCCCATGGCGGGCATGGGGCACGAGGACATCGACCGTATCGCCGCGCTGATCCTGCGGGTGTCGGCGAACCGTACGATATTGATGGTCGAGCACAATCTCCAGGTCGTCGCCAACCTGTCGCACCGGATCACGGTGCTCACCCGCGGTCGGGTGCTGGCGGAGGGGGACTATCGCACGGTGTCCGAGAACCATGCGGTGCGGGAAGCTTACATGGGAGCCGGACATGGCTGAGGCGGCGCTCCAGCGCTCCGGGGACGGCGCGGCGAGACTGGCGCTCGAGATCAGGGGCCTTCAGGCCTGGTACAACGAATCGCACATTTTGCATGGCGTGGATCTCGATGTGCGCGAGGGCGAGGTCGTGACGCTTCTCGGGCGCAACGGCGCCGGCAAGACGACGACGCTCAAGGCGATCATGGGCATCGTCGGCAAGCGAAGCGGTTCGGTCGCCTTCAACGGCCGCGAGCTCATCAACCTGCCGATCGAGCGGATCGCCCGCCTCGGCGTCGCCCTCTGTCCGGAGGAGCGCGCAATTTTCGCGAGCCTCACCGTCAAGGAGAACCTTTTCCTGCCGCCCGCCGTGGCCAAGACGGGGGCGATGAGCGTCGATCGCATCTACGCGCTGTTTCCGAACCTGCGCGAGCGGTTATCGAGCGGCGGCGGCAAGCTCAGCGGCGGCGAGCAGCAGATGCTGGCGATCGCGCGCATCCTGCGCACCGGCGCGCGCTTCCTGATGCTCGATGAGCCCACCGAGGGGCTCGCCCCGGTCATCATCCAGCAGATTGGCCGCACGATCGCCGAACTCAAGCGCGAGGGCTTCACGATCCTGCTCGTCGAGCAGAATTTTCGCTTCGCCTCGACACTCGCCGACCGCTTCTTCGTCATGGAGCACGGCAGGATCGTCGACGCCTTCGCGAGCGTCGAACTCGAAGGACGCATGGGTTTTCTGCACGAGACGCTGGGGGTGTGATGACCGGGATCGCAGAACCGCTCGCCCTCGTCCCGCCCCGCGCGCGCGAAGGGCTTCGAAAGACGCCCGCTCTTCGATGGGCCGGGCCGGGAAGAGCCTGTCTCCCGGCCGTGAAACGCGGCCGGGGAAGGGCGCGCCCATGACGCTCTTCGGCCACGCCATCAGTATGCCCGCACTCTACGGACAGTTGCTGATCGGGCTGATCAACGGCTCGTTCTATGCGCTGCTCAGCCTGGGCCTTGCCGTCATCTTCGGCATGCTGCAGATCGTCAATTTCGCCCACGGCGCCTTCTACATGATGGGCGCGTTCGCCGCCTATTTCCTGCTGACGCTGACTGGCCTCGACTACTGGTTCGCGCTGATCCTGTCGCCGCTGATCATCGGCGCGATCGGGGCCGTGGTCGAGCGGCTGTTTCTTAAGCGGCTCGCCGGCTTCGATCCGCTCTACAGCCTCCTGCTCACCTTCGGCCTGGCGCTTGTCTTCCAGGGCCTGTTCCAGAACTATTTCGGCGCTTCCGGCATGCCCTATTCCATCCCGAAACAGCTCGCCGGCGCCTGGAATCTCGGCTTCATGTTCCTGCCGGTCTATCGCGGCTGGGTGATCGTCGCCTCTGTCGTGGTCTGCTTGGGCACGTGGCTCGTGATCGAAAAGACGAAGCTCGGCGCCTACCTGCGCGCCGCGACCGAAAACCCGACCATGGTGCGCGCCTTCGGCGTCAACGTGCCGCGCATGGTGACGCTGACCTACGGCTTCGGTGTGGCGCTGGCGGCCTTCGCCGGCGTGCTCGCGGCGCCGATCGCCCAGGTCCGCCCGGGCATGGGCGCCGACATCATCGCCGTCGTGTTCGCCGTGGTGGTGATCGGCGGCATGGGGTCGATTCTCGGCTCGATCGTCACCGGCTTCGTGCTCGGGGTGGTCGAGGGCCTGACGAAAGTGTTTTATCCGGAGGCTTCGAACACCGTCGTCTTCGTCATTATGGCGATCGTCCTGCTGGTCCGGCCGGCTGGCCTGTTCGGGAGGGCGTGAGTGACCGCGACCGTCGACGCTTCCGCCGCCACAGACTCGACCGGGCGCAACCGCAAGGCGAATCTGATCGCCTTCGCTGTCATGGCGCTGCTCGTCGCGATCGCGCCGTTCGTCGCCTATCCGTTCTTCGTCATGCAGGCCCTGTGCTTCGCTCTGTTCGCCTGCGCGTTCAACCTCCTGATCGGCTACGTCAACCTGCTGTCGCTCGGCCACGCGATGTTTCTGGGACTCGCGAGCTACGTCTGCGCCCACGCCGCAAAGGTGTGGGGGCTCGAACCGGTGTCGGCGATCCTCGTCGGCACGGTCGCTTCAGCCGCGCTCGGGCTGATCGTCGGCGCGCTCGCGATCCGCTCGAGCGGCATCTATTTCGCGATGATCACGGTGGCCTTCTCGCAGATGGTCTATTTCTTCTGCGTCGAAGCGCCGTTCACTCACGGCGAGGACGGCATCCAGGGGGTGCCGCAGGGTCTTGCGCTAGGCCTCTTCAGCCTGTCGAACCCCTGGATCCTCTACGTCTTCGTGGCGATCGTATTCCTGTTCGGCTTTCTCGCGATCCAGCGCATCGTCAACTCGCCGTTCGGCGAAATACTGAAAGCCATTCGCGAAAACGAGCCGCGGGTGATCTCGCTCGGTTACCGCGCGACGCTCTATAAGCTCGCAGCCTTCACCCTCTCGGCCGCCTTCGCTGGCCTCGCTGGGGCGACCAAGGCGATCGTGGCGCAGAACGCCTCGCTGACCGACGTCGCCTTCGCCATGTCGGGAGAGGTGGTGCTGATGACGCTGGTCGGCGGCATGGGCACATTTTATGGACCCGTGGTCGGGGCGGTCATTGTCGTGTCGATGCAGAACTATCTCGCCCAGTTCGGCGAGTGGGTCACGGTGATCCAGGGCGTCGTGTTCGTCGCCTGCGTGCTGGCTTTTCGCCGGGGCATCGTGGGGGAACTGGCGGCGCGCGCGAAGGTGACGTTGTAGACACGGCGATCAGCGGATGCAGGAGCGGGCGGCTTGGACGTGCTGTGGAAGGTCTTCGGCGACAACCCGTGGATGCTATGGGTCATGATCGTGGGGCTCGCCGTCACAGTCGCCGGACCATGGGCGATCATCCGCGCCGTGGCGCGCCCGACCAAGGCCGACGCCGACGATTGATTGAGGCCCGCCCCTGCCAATCGGAGGGCGGGGGGTCGTCTTGTCACACCGCTCGCGAGTGGCGCGGCTTGTCAGTCGTCTGGGCGAGATAGACGTCGAACAGGGCCGCGACTGAGCGCACGAACGGGCGCCCACTCTCGCTGACCACGATCCGCCGCCCGTCCCACGACGCGAGGCCGTCCTCGATGAATTTCTCTAGGCCCTCCGCCGCGACCTGCGTCAGGGGCGCCGGATCGGCGCCATGCTCGGCAGCGACCGCCTCGACGTCGACTTCCAGATCGCACATCACCCGCTCAATCAGGTCGCGCCGCAGCCGGTCGTCCGGGTTCACCGCCACGCCGCGCACGGTCGCGAGCCGCCCTGCCTCGATCTCCTTGATGTAGGCCGCCGCGGTCGGCGCGTTCTGCACGTAGCCCTGCGGCAAGGAGCCGATGGAGCTCGCGCCGAAGCCGATCAGCGCCGGCGCCGCGTCGGTGGTGTAGCCCTGGAAGGACCGCTTGAGCCGCCGCGCCGCGGCCGATTTCGCCATCTCGTCGCTCGGCAGCGCGTAATGGTCGAGGCCGATCGCCACATAACCGCCTTCCTCGACCAGGACGCGGTGGATCGCGTTCAGCTGCGCGTAGCGCTCCGCCGGCCCCGGCAATTGCTCGTCGGGGATCAGCGCCTGGTGCTTCTTCATCCAGGGGACGTGGGCGTAGCCGAACACGGCGACGCGGTCCGCCTTGAGGTCGAGCGCGCGGCGGGCGGTCTCCGCGACCCCCGCCTCGGTCTGCAACGGCAGGCCGTAGATGAGATCGAGGTTGAGCGAGCCGACGCCGAGCGAGCGTGCGGTTTCGGCGCAGGCCTCCGTCTCCTCATAGGACTGCATGCGGCCGATGGCGCGCTGCACTGCCGGTTCGAGATCCTGCACGCCGAGGCTGATGCGGGTCACCCCCATCGGGCCCAGCGCGTCCCGGCGGTCGTCGGGAAGCGAGGTCGGGTCGAGTTCGATCGCGATCTCCGCGTCGTCCCGGAAGGCGAAGCGGCGCTTCAGCCGGTCCATGACCGCGACCAGGCAGTCGCCGGGAAGGGACGTGGCCGTGCCGCCGCCCCAGTGGACGTGCGAGACCGCGGCCCGCCGTCCGATCAGGTCCGCGACCGCGTCAATCTCGCTGAGCAGCATGTCCGCGTAGTGCCGGTGGGAGGATTCCAGCCGGACGACCGAGGTGTTGCAGCCGCAGTAGAGGCACAGCCGGTCGCAGAACGGCACGTGCAGGTAGATCGAGAGCGGTGTCTCCTCCGGCAAGTCCTTGAGCCAGCGCGCGTACACGCTCGGACCCACGGCCGGCGTGAAATGGGGCGCCGTCGGATAGCTCGTGTAGCGCGGCACACGGCCGTCATAGCGGGCGATGAGTCTTTCGACGTCGAGAGCGGCGGCGACCGGAGCGTCAGTCGTTGCGGTCATGCGGAACCCTTTTGTTCTCGTTGCCTTGTATCAAAAAGTCGGGCGCGTTTGCGAGCCTCTCGCTAGCAAACGGTGCGGCGCATTGCCGCGACTCCGGTTGCGCATCCCCCGGGCTTCGGGGATAGAGTTTCATCGTCGATCGGGAGAGGACGCCCACGCGATGGACCATCACGCATATTTCCATATCGGCGGCCATTGGGTCGAGCCGGTCAGGGCGGCGACGCTCGACGTCGTCGATCCCTCGACCGAACAGACGTACACCCGCATCGCCATCGGCGCCGCCGCCGACGTCGACCGCGCGGTCGCCGCCGCGCGCGCGGCCTTCGAGACCTTCTCGAAATCGTCTCGGGAGGAGCGGATCACGCTGCTCCGGCGCATCCTCGACGCCTACAACCGGCGCGCCGACGACCTCGCCGAGGTGGTGTCGCGCGAGATGGGAGCGCCCCTGTCGTTCGCGCGCGACGCGCAGGTGTGGGCGGGGCGGGTCCATCTCGAGGCAACCATCGCGGCGCTCGAGGCTTACGAGTTCAGCCGCGTCAAGGGAACGAGCCTGATCGTCAAGGAGCCGATCGGGGTCGCGGCGTTGATCACGCCGTGGAACTGGCCCTTGAACCAGATCGTCTGCAAGGTCGCCCCGGCGCTCGCCGCAGGCTGCGCGGTCGTTCTCAAGCCGAGCGAGATCGCGCCGATCAGCGGCGTCGTCTTCGCCGAGATCGTCGAGGCGGCCGGCGCGCCGCCCGGGGTCTTCAACCTCCTGAACGGGACGGGGCCGGACGTCGGTCAGGTCATGGCGTCCCATCCGGGCGTCGACATGGTCTCGTTCACCGGCTCGACTCGCGCTGGAATCCTCGTCGCCAAGGCGGCGGCGGATACCGTCAAGCGGGTCGCGCAGGAGCTGGGAGGGAAGTCGCCGAACATCATCCTGCCCGACGCAGACTTCGCGTCCGCCGTCGCCGAGGGAACGAAGGCCTGCTTCGCCAACAGCGGCCAGTCCTGCGACGCGCCGACCCGGATGCTCGTGCCCGACGGACGGCGCGACGAGGCGCTCGAAATCGCCGCCGCGGTCGCGGAAGGCCTCGTGGTCGGCGATCCGCGCGGAGCCAACGTCGATCTCGGCCCTGTGGTGAGCGCGGTCCAGTTCGAAAAAATCCAGCGGCTGATCGAGGCCGGCGTCCGCGAGGGCGCGCGTCTCGGGGCCGGCGGTCCCGGCCGTCCGGCCGGCCTCAATCGCGGCTACTACGTCAGGCCCACGGTGTTCGGCGACGTCACTCCGGACATGACGATCGCGCGCGAGGAGATATTCGGCCCCGTGCTGTCGATCCTCGGCTACGGCGACGAGGACGAGGCGGTTCGCATCGCCAACGACACCCCCTACGGTCTCGCCGCCTATGTGTCGTCGAGCAATCTGGAGCATGCCCGCGCCGTCGCGTCCCGGCTCCGCGCCGGCACGGTCAACGTCAACTATCCGGCCTGGGATATCCATGCCCCCTTCGGCGGCTTCAAGCAGTCGGGCAACGGACGCGAATACGCCGAGTTCGGCATCGACGACTTTCTCGAGCTGAAGGCCGTCGTCGGCTACCGCTCGTGAGCGCCGGCGCCGGCGCGGCCGGGCGCCTTCCCTGTGGCGCGGTCTGCGTGAAGCCCCAGGCGATCCTCGGTTTTCGCAGCGAGCGGGGAATGACGGTTCCGCTCGTTGCGAAGGACGCAGCGATCGCGCCCTGGGAAGGCCTCGCACGGGGCGGGTCGACGACGCGAGGACGCCTCCGCTGGCCGCCGGCCCCCCGTGTCGTGTTCAATCCGGCGACGTCGCCGCGTTGGCGAAGCGTGTCATAGTGACGCGGTTCCGTGCCGAGTTTTGACCTCCCTCCTTTGTTCCTGCTATCCGCCGCCGCGAATTCGGGGTAGGCCGAAGTCATGTTCACCCTTGACGACCTCGCCGAGATTGTCGACCGTCGCGCCGACGCGTCGGCCGAAAAATCCTACACGCGAAGTCTCTTGGAGAAGGGACCGACCCACTGCGCCCGGAAGTTCGGCGAGGAGGCGATCGAATTGACGATCGCCGGCGCGGCGGGCGGCGAAGACTCCGTCCGCGCGGAGGCGGCCGACGTACTCTATCATCTCCTGGTGCTGCTGCGCTCGCGCGGCGTCGCCTTCGATTCCGTCGTCCGGGAGCTCGAGAGCCGGACGCGGCAAAGCGGCCACGAGGAAAAGGCGGCACGCAAGGCCTGATCCGGAATCGGAAGGCCGACCAAGGGGTGGAAAGCATGGATCAGATCGTCAGTCGCGCGAAGGTCGAATCCCCTTACCGGCGCTTCACCCGCGAGGAGTGGGCGCAGTTGCGCGCCGACACCCAGCTGACCCTCACCATCGACGACCTGCGAAAACTCCAGTCGACCCACGATCCGATCTCGCTCGACGAGGTCGTGGCCATCTACCTGCCGCTCTCGCGCCTGCTCGCGCTCTACGTCGCGGCGACGCAGGGCCTGTTCAAGGCGACGCAGCGGTTTCTCGGCGCGACCGACGGAAAGGTGCCCTACATCATCGGCATCGCCGGGTCGGTCGCCGCCGGCAAGTCGACCACCGCCCGCGTCCTGCAGGCGCTGCTGACCCGCTGGCCGAATACGCCCAAGGTGGACCTCGTCACCACCGACGGCTTCCTCCAGCCGAACGCCGAGTTGATTCGCCAGGGCATCATGGACCGCAAGGGCTTCCCGGAAAGCTACGACGGCAGCGCGCTGATCCGCTTCCTGTCCGGGGTGAAGGCCGGTCAGCACAACGTCGCCGCGCCGGTCTACTCGCATCTCACCTACGACATCGTTCCGGGGGAAACGATTCTCGTCGACCGGCCCGACATTCTGGTCGTCGAGGGCATCAACGTGCTCGCGCCGAACCGCCTCGTGCGCGACGGCAAGGAAATTCCGTTCGTTTCCGACTTCTTCGATTTCTCCATCTTCCTCCATGCCGACGACGCGCTTCTCGAGCAATGGTACATCGATCGGTTCATGAGGCTGCGCGACACGGCTTTCCGCGACCCGCGCAGCTACTTTCGCCAATACGCCGATCTCGACGACGAGGAGGCGGAAGCGACGGCGCGCTCGATCTGGATGCGGATCAACCTCGTCAACCTGCACGAGAACATCCTGCCGACCCGGCCCCGCGCCGACCTTCAGCTCACCAAAGGGGCGAGCCACCGGATCGAGGAAGTGGCGCTTCGCAAGCTCTAGGACGGCGACATGGTCGTCGCCGCTCGCCGGCCTTCTGGCGCCTCATACGGTTTCCGCGTGATTGACTCGATGGTTGGGGATTCCTGAAGCGGAAACAGCGTGATAGATAGAAGGGCCATGATTCGCGGGAGGCGGGCAT
>NZ_QNRK01000049.1 GCF_003315135.1 Roseiarcus fermentans | reverse complement strand
CCGATGAGGAAATCCGCAACCGGAGAGCCGTGTGCGGGAGAACCGCTCGCACGGTTCGGAGGGAGGGGAGGCGAAAGCCTTCCCTACCCCTATCCAGGGCGCGCCCTGTCCGGCTCCTCGCGGACAGCCACCCTGGCAGTTGCAGTCGCCCGTAACTCCCAAGCCGGCAGCGAACAGCGCCGTCATCGCGAGCGAAGCGAAGCGATCCAGGGCCGCTGGGCTGCTGTTGCGCCCTCTGATCGTCCCGCCGCCCTTCGTTGCGAGCAGAAGACGGAGCGATTTTTTCCGCAGGAGGGAAGCGGCGGCATGGGTTGCTTCGTCGCTTCGCTCCTCGCAATGACGGGGTTGGCAGTTACAGTCGCCCGGAAAAACGGCCGCAACCCCTTGACAAAGTGGAATCCGCGCCCGGAATTGGGAGGCCCGGGAGTCAGACGATCCCGGACGACGATCCCGCGGCCGCCGGCCGCTCCTCGGCCTTCCGCGTCCGGTAGCCCGACGCGCGGTAGGTCGCGAGCGGATCGATCGCGCCGCCGCCCCGCCGCCGGGCTTCGGCGAGGATCGGCGAGACGTCGGTCACGAAGCCGGCCTTGAGCAGGCGACGCCCGAGCATGACGTCGCTCGCCTCCTGCGCGTCGGCGAGCGCGGCGCGGTCGACGGCGAGCGCCTGCGCATAGGCGCGCTGCACCTCGATCGCCGAGTCCATCAGGCTTTCGATCGGATCGGTGACGTTGTGGGACTGGTCGAGCATATACGCCGGGTCGAAGCCGGGCGCCCCGCGCTCCGCCGCGTCGACCAGCTCGTTGAACACCCGGAACAGGCGGAACGGGTCGATCGAGCCGGCGTCGAGATCGTCGTCGCCGTATTTCGAATCATTGAAGTGGAAGCCGGCGAGCCTGCCCACCCGGATCAGGCGCGACACGATCTGCTCGATGTTGACGTTGGGGGCGTGGTGGCCGAGGTCGACGAGGCAGAAGGCCTGCGGTCCGAGCGCCTCGGCCGCCATGAGGCTCGTTCCCCAGTCCGCGATCACGGTCGAATAGAACGCTGGCTCGTTGAGCTTGTGCTCGAGGAACACCCGCCAGTCGCGCGGCAGGCTGGCGTAGATCTGCGCCAGCGACTCCATATACCAGTCGAACACCCGGTTCAGGTTCGACTGGCCGGGGAAATTCGAGCCGTCGCCGATCCAGACGGTCAGCGCCTTGGAGCCGAGCTTCTCGCCGATGGCGATGCATTCGATGTTGTGCGCCACCGCCTGGTCGCGCACCGCCTTCGAGGCGTGGGTGAGCGAGCCGAACTTGTAGGACAGCGGCTGTCCCGGCTGGTCCTGAAACGTGTTGGAGTTGACGGCGTCGAAACCGATCCCGAGCGCTTTTGCGCGTTCGGCGAGTTCGCCGGTATCGCGGACCTTGTCCCAGGGGAAATGCGGCGAGCAGGTGGGGGTCGCGCGGGTCAGCTGATGGATGGTCGCGCAATCCTCGAGCTTGTCGAACACGCCGCGCGGTTCGCCGGGGCCGGGGAAGCGGGCGAAGCGCGTGCCGCCCGTGCCGACCCCCCAGGTCGGCACAGCCACGGCGAAGTCCACGACCTTCGTCGTGATCGCCTCGATGTCGAGGCCCCGGCGTTCGAGCTGCCGTCCGAGCGCGGAATAATCGTCCGCCAGCGCCGCCGCGCCCGCGGCGTTCTGTTCGGCGATCAGGGAGTCGGGGATGCGATAGGTCATGGTTTTTCCTCGGGCCTTTCCCGGTTCGCCGGGCCGGGGCGTCGGGCGTCCGAGGCCCCGCCGTCATTGCCAGCCGCAGGCGAAGCCACCCACGCCGCAGGGCGCGGTGGCGTGGATCGCTGCGCTGCGCTCGCGACGACGCACGTCACCGCGCGAAACTCACCGCATTGCCGGCGTCGACGTTGATGAAGTTGCCGGTGCTCTTGGCCGACAGGTCGGAGGCGAAGAAATAGACCGCCTCGGCGACGTCCTCGGGATAGACGGAAAGCTTGAGCAGCGAACGCTGGCGGTAGACCTCTTCGAGGTCGTCCGCCGACACCTTGTTGGAGGCCGCGCGCTGGGCGCGCCACTCGCCTTGCCAGATCTTCGAGCCGCGCAGCACGGCGTCCGGGTTGACCGAGTTGGCGCGGATGCCGAACGGCGCGCCGTCGAGGGCGATGCAGCGGGCGAGGTGCACTTCGGCGGCTTTCGCCGTGCAATAGGCGGCGGCGCCGGCCGAGGCGGCGATGCCGTTCTTCGAGGCGATGAACACGATGCTGCCGCCGAGGCCCTGGTCCTTCATGACCCGATAGCCCTCGCGGGCGGCGAGGAAATAGCCGGTGGCGAGGATGGCGAAGTTGCGGTTCCACAGCTCGAGCGAGGTATCTTCGAACGGCGCGGCGGAGGCGATGCCGGCGTTGGCGACCAGGATGTCGAGCCCGCCATAGGCGAGCACGGTTTCGCGCACCGCGGCCGCGACCGCGGTCTCGTCGGTCACGTCGATCGGAAGCCCGATCGCGGCGTCGCGGCCGAAGCTCTTGCGAAAGCCGCCGACCGCTTCGTCGAGGCTCGCCCGGTCGATGTCGGCGAGCGCCACGCAGGCGCCCTCGGCCATCAACCGCGCGGCGATGGCGCGGCCGATGCCGCCCGCCCCGCCGGTGATCAGCGCCACCCGCCCCGCGAGCGCCTTGGGCTTGGGCATGCGCTGGAGCTTCGCCTCTTCGAGCAGCCAGTACTCGATGTCGAACGCCTCCTGTTCGTCGAGCCCGACGTAGCGGCTGACGCTCGACGCCCCGCGCATGACGTTGATCGCGTTGAGGTAGAACTCCGAGGCGACCCGCGCCGTCGCCTTGTCCCTGGCGAACGACAGCATGCCGACCCCGGGGACGAGATAGATCACCGCGTTCGGGTCGCGCATCGCCGGCGAGTTCGGCCGCCTGCAGCGCTGGTAATAGGCGGCGTAGTCCCTGCGATAGGCGTCCAGACTCTCGTCGAGCGAGCCCACCACCGCGTCGGAATTGTTCGCCGCCGGATCGAAAGCCAGCACCAGCGGCCGGATTTTCGTGCGCAGGAAATGGTCGGGGCACGACGTGCCGAGCGCGGCGAGCGGCTTCAGATCGCGCGAATTGACGAACTCCAGAATGTCCGGCGCGTCGGAAAAATGGCCGATCTTGCGCTCGCCGGCCGAGATGCGCTTGCGGATCTCGGGCATCAGCCGGGCCGCCACCGTGCGACGGTCGTCGGGCGACAGGGCCTCGACCGCCGCGCCGCCGAAAGCGGCCCCCTTGGCGTTGGCGGCGAGCCAGGCCGAGGCCTTGTTGATCATGGCGAGCGTGGTCTCGTAGCAGGCCTTCGAGGTCGGGCCCCAGGTGAACAGGCCGTGGCCGCCGAGCACGGCGCCCTTGAGCCCGGGATTGGCGGCGGCGAGCTCGCCCAGTCTCAGACCGAGGTCGAAGCCCGGCCGCAGCCAGGGCAGGAAACCCATCTCCTCGCCATAGATTTCGCGCGTCAGCGCCTCGGCGTTGGCGCATGCCGCGATCGCGATCACCGCGTCGGCGTGGACGTGGTCGACATGGGCGTGCGGCACGAAACCGTGCAGCGGGGTGTCGATCGAGGTCGCCCGCGGATTGAGATCGAAGGTGCAGTGATTGAACAGCGCCACCATCTCGTCCTCGTGCGCGAGGCCGCGGTAAACCCTCTTCAACGACAAGAGCTTGTCGAGATAGAGCGTCGAGAAGCCGTCGAGCTTCATCGAGCCGATGTCGCCGCCCGAGCCCTTGACCCACAGCACCTTCACCGTCTCGCCGGTCAGCGGATCGACGCCGTCGATCTTGGCCGAGGTGTTGCCGCCGCCGAAATTGGTGATGCGCAAATCGGAGCCGAGCAGGTTCGACCGGTAGAGCAGCAGCCTAGGCTCGTCGAGCCGGGCGGCGTGCGCGTCGTCCCACAAGTCGGGCAGGGGCGCGGTGAGGCCAGACGCTGGGCCGCTCATGGGACGTTCCTCGCGATTGTCGAGCGATTTTGCCCGAAGCCTAGGCAAACAATCACGATCCGTCAACAAGACCGGCCGAGATCGCGCCGCAATGAGCAATATCGGTCAGACGCGATTGACAGCGCGCAGAGCCGGTGGCAGCCTGAACGCATAAGCACGGAATGATCGAGGAAACGGCAAGGGGCCATGCGCGAGCGTCAGCGCGCCGAAATCGTCCGCACTCTTCTCGCCGAGCGCGGGTTCCTGTCGATCGCCGACATCATGGCGGCGACCGGGGTGTCCGCGGCGTCGGCGCGGCGCGACGCGACGCGGCTGGCGGAAGCGGGCGTCGCCGAGCGGCTGCACGGCGGCGTCCAGGCGATCGACGGGGCGTTCTCCCGGGTCGCTTCTCGGCTCGCCACCCGCTCGTTCGATTCCAGTCGCACCATCCACGTCGCGGCCAAGCGGGCCATCGCCCGTAAGGCGGTCGAACTGTGCGTCGAAGGCGACGTCGTCATCATCAACGGCGGCACCACGACCTACCAGATGTCGGAGTTCCTGCTCGACACGCGGCTGAAGATCCTGACCAACTCCTATCCGCTGGCCGAGTTCCTGATCCACGAGACGCAGAACCGCGTGGCGCTGCCGGGCGGGGAGGTCTATCGCGACCAGAAGCTGATCGTGGCGCCGTTCGACGACGACGCCATCCAGCATTATTCGGCGCGGCTCATGTTCATGAGCGCGATGGCGATCGGGCCGCTCGGCGTGATCGAGGGCGATCCGCTGATCGCGCGCGCCGAGACCAAGCTACTCAGGCGCGCCGACCGGCTGATCGTGCTCGCGGACGCCTCGAAATTCGGCCCGCGCGGCAGCCTCGTCGTCTGCCCGCTGGCGCGCATCCACATGTTGATCACCGACTCGGACGCGCCGCCCGAGGCGCTCGCCATGCTCGAGGCCGCGGGCGTCGCCACGATCGTGGTCGAGGCCGAAGCCCACTCGACGGAGGCGGCATGAGCGCGGCGGCGACCGTCCCCCTTCTCGAGGTCAAGGGCCTCGAGAAGAGCTTTCCCGGCGTCCGGGCGCTCAGCGGAGTCTCGTTCGACGTCCGGCCGGGCGAAGTCCACGCCCTGCTCGGCGAGAACGGCGCCGGCAAGTCGACGCTGATCAAGATCGTCTCCGGCGTCTATCAGCCCGACGCCGGCGAAATCCTGATCGACGGGCGCGCCATGCGCTTCGCTGCGCCGGAGGACGCCAGGCGCGCCGGCGTCGCCACGATCTATCAGGAACTCCTGCTCTTTCCCGAGCTCACCGTCGCCGAGAACATTTTTCTCGGCCATGCCCCGCGCGCGTCGGGCGGACGGATCGACTGGCGCGCGATGACCGCCAAGGCCGAAGCGCTGCTCGCCTCGCTCGACATCGACGACCTCGCCGCCGACCAGGTCGTTGGCAGCCTGTCGGTCGGCCACCGCCAGCGGGTGGAAATCCTGCGCGCGCTGTCGCACGACGCGCGCATCCTGATCATGGACGAGCCGACCGCGGCGCTGACGGAAGCGGACGTGACGCGGCTGTTCGCCATCGTGCGTCGGCTGAAAGAACGCGGCGTGGGCATCGTCTACATCAGTCACCGGCTCGACGAACTGTTCCAGATCGCCGATCGCGTCACCGTGCTGCGCGACGGCGCCTGGGTCGGGGCGCGCGACATGGCGGACACCAACGCCGCGGAGCTGGTCCAGATGATGGTCGGGCGCCGCATCGACAACCTGTTTCCCAAGATCGCCGCGCCGATCGGCGCGCCGGTCCTTCAGGCGCGGGGGCTCGTCCGCAATCCGACCACGCGGGACGTGAGCCTCGAGGTGCGGGCGGGCGAGATCGTCGGGCTCGCCGGGCTCGTCGGCTCCGGCCGCAGCGAGCTGGCGCAGGTCCTGTTCGGGATCACCCCGGCCGAGCGCGGCGAGATCCGGCTCGACGGCCAGGCCGTCCGGATCGATTCCCCCGAGCGCGCCCGCGCCGGCGGGATCGCCTACGTGCCCGAGGATCGCGGCGCCCAGGGGCTCGTCAGGGCGATGAGTGTGCTGCACAATTTCTCGCTCGCCGCGCTCGGCGGCCTGTCGCGCCTCGGGTTCATCGACCGGGCGGCCGAGCGGCGGATGGCGGAAGCGGGCGTGCTGCGTTTCGGCGTCAAGACCAGCTCGGTCGACGAGCTCGCCGGCCGTCTCAGCGGCGGCAACCAGCAGAAGATCGTGCTCGGCAAGTGGCTCGCCAACAATCCCAAGCTCCTCATTCTCGACGAGCCGACGCGGGGCATCGACGTCGGCGCCAAGGCCGAGATCCATCGCCTGATGTGCGAGCTCGCCGGCGAGGGCGTCGCCATCCTGATGATCTCGAGCGAGTTGCCCGAGGTGCTCGGCATGAGCGACCGGGTGCTGGTGATGCGCGAGGGCCGACTGGTCGCCGAGTTCGATCGCGCGCACGCGACCTCGCAAGCCGTCGGCGCCGCCATGATGGGAGGAGACGACCCGATGGAGCGCGCGGCGTGAGCGCCATCCCGGTCCCGCGCCTCGCCTTGCCCCGCGCCGGGATCTTCAGGCGTTTCGCCTCGCAGGAGGCGCTGCTCGCGCTCGCCGTGATCGGGCTCGCGATCGCGGTCGGCTTCGTCAACCCGCGCTTCCTCGCCTATCGCAACCTCGCCGACATCCTGCTCGGCAACGCCTATATCGCGATCGCCGCGATCGGCATGTCGATGGTGATCATCTCGGGCAACATCGACATTTCCGTGGGCGCGCTGATCGGCGTGCTCGCGACCGTCAGCGGGTCGCTCGCGGTCGCCGGCGCGCCGACCCTCGTCGCCTGGATCGTGCCGGTCGTCCTCGGCGTCCTGGTGATGGCGGCGCAGGGGGCGGTGGTCGCCTATCTCCGGATCCCGGCGATCGTCGTCACGCTCGGCATGATGTCGATCCTGAAAGGGGGCCTGATCAGCGTCACCGGCGGCAAATGGATCACCGACCTGCCGCAGGGCTTCCATCTCGCCGACCTCAACCTCCTCGGCGTGCCGATGCCGGTGGCGATCATGGTCGTCGCGACCGCGCTCGCGGCGCTCTGGATGCGCTATTCGGCGAGCGGGCGCGCGATCTACGCGACCGGCGGCAATGCCGAGGCGGCGCGCCTGTGCGGCGTCAATCCGCAGCGCACCGTCGTTATGGTGTTCGCGCTGCACGGCTTCTTCGCCGGCATCGCCACGCTGGTCTACGCCACCCAGCTTCGCGTCATCCAATCGACCACTCCGCCCGGTCTGGAGCTCACCGTCATCACCGCCGCCGTCGTCGGCGGCGTCAGCATTCTCGGCGGCGTCGGCACCGTCGTGGGCGCGACGCTCGCGGCCATCCTCATCGCCGAGATCACCAGCGCCCTCGTCTTCGTCAACATCTCGCCCTACTGGACGGACTCGCTGCGCGGCGGCCTGATCCTCGCCACCGTCATCGCCGACATCGTCCGGCGCCGGCGCCGCGCTTCGCGGGGGCGGCGGATATGAGCGTCTTCGCGGCGAGCCCCGGCCGCAGGGTTCCGAAGTGGCTCGCGCGCCATGAAACGCTGCTCGCGATCATCCTCGTGGCGGCGCTGGCGGGCCTCGGCGCGTTCAACAACCGCTTTCTCACCGTCGACAACCTGCTGAACCAGGGCCGGCTGATGACCGAGATCGGCCTGATCGCCCTGCCGATGACCTTCGTCATCATCACCGGCGGCATCGACCTGTCGGTCGGCGCGATCGTCGGCCTGAGCGCGGTCATGCTCGGCTACTCCTGGAAGACCTTCGGCTTTCCCCTGCCGCTCGCGATCGCCTTCGCGCTCGCGGTCGGCGGACTCGCCGGCTTCGTCAACGGCTTCGTCATCACCCGGGTCAAGGTGCCGCCGCTGATCATGACCATCGCGACGCTGGCGCTCTATCGCGGACTGGCCGAAGGCGTGAGCCAGGCCCGCTCCGTGCGCGGCTATCCGGAGTGGTTCTACGGCCTCGGTCAGGGCGAATGGCTCGGCGTGCCGACGCAACTCCTCCTGCTCGTCGTCCTGATCGTGATCGCCGGCGTCGCGCTCGACCGGACGACGTTCGGCCGCACGCTCTACGCCATCGGCTCGAACGAGACGGCCGCGCGCTTTTCCGCGCTCGACGTCGACCGCACCAAGGTCGTGATCTACACGCTCTCCGGCCTCGCCTCGGGCCTCGCCGCCGTGGTTCTGGTCTCGCGGGTGACGACCACCCGCATGGACATGGGGATGGGCTACGAGCTCGACGTGATCGCCGCGGTGGTGCTCGGCGGGACCAGCATCTTCGGCGGCGCCGGCACGATCTGGGGCACGGTGATCGGCCTGGTGATGATCCAGCTGCTGAAGAACGGGCTCGCCCTGACCGGGGTCAAGGGCGACGCGACCATCGTCGTCATCGGCGTGGCGCTGATCATGTCGACGCTGATCGCGAGCTCGCTCCAGCGCCGGAGGGAATGAGGCGAAAATCGAGAGGTTAGCCGCAGTCTTGCGGCTGAAGCAGGGAAGGAAACAACGATATGAAAGCACGATATCTCACGACCGCTGCGGCTGCGGCCCTGGCGCTCGCGGGCCTCGCCACCGCAGCGAACGCCGCCGGAAAATGGGACGGCGGCGACGACCTCGCGACCAGCCCGCTCGAATGCGGAATGGGCCCGGCCGCGCCGGCCGCGCCGATGAAATACGACGGCGGACAGCCGACCAACGCCGCCGACAAGGCGGGCAAGGAGATCGTGGTCGTCGACGTGCCCAAGCTGATCGGCATCGGCTACTTCAACGCCACCGCGAAGGGCATCCAGGACGCCGCCAAGGACATCGGCAACGTCAAGGCGAAGACCGACGGGCCGACGGAAGCCAAGATCGACGAGCAGATCAAGTTCATCGACAATTACATCACCAGCGGCGTCGACGGCATCCTGTTCGCCGCCAACGATCCGGTCGCGATCGCGCCGGTCTTGAAGAAGGCGCTGTCGAAGGGCATCCACGTCGTCGGCTACGACGCCAACTCCACGCCCGACGCGCGCGAATGGTTCGTCAACCAGTCGCCGTTCAACGGCATCGCCAAGTCGATGGTCGACGCCATGGCCAAGGAGACCGGCGAGGACGGGTCGTTCGCCATCGTCACCTCGACCTTCACCACGCCGAACCAGGCGCGCTGGATCGCCGAGATGCAGGCCTACGCCGCCAAGTGCCATCCCAAGCTCAATTGGCTCGAGACGGTCGAGGCGCAGGAGGACAACAACCTGTCGTTCAACCAGGCCACGACCCTGATCAACAAGCACGGCGACAAGCTCAAGGGCATCTTCGGCATGACCTCGGTCGCGACGCCCGCCTCCGCCGAAGCGGTCACCAAGGCCGGCCAGTGCGGCAAGGTCGCGGTCGTCGGCCTCGCCACGCCCAACGCCATGAAGCCCTACGTCCACTCCGACTGCGTCAAGTCGGTGGTGCTGTGGAACCCGATCGACCTCGGCTACGCCGCGACCTACGTCATGCGCGCCGCGGTCGACGGCAAGCTGAAGCCCGGCGACACCTCGGTCGACGCCGGCAAGCTCGGCAAGCTCAACGTCATCAACGGCAGCGAGATTTTGCTCGGGGCGCCTTACATCTTCGACAAGGCGAACATCGACAAGTTCGACTTCTGATCGCGCGCTCGGGCTCCCTTCCCCAGCTTGCTGGGGAAGGCAGCGCGAAGCGCCGGATGGGGTGTGCGCCGCTACAGAGACGCTGCAAGACTCGCACGAACGTTCTCGCGAACTTGCCGCGTCGGCGCGCCGCTCTCCACACCCCATCCGTCGCCTTCGGCGACACCTTCCCCGCTTGGCGGAGAAGGGGAGGCGAGACCGCCCCAAAGGCTTCGGGAGCCCGCCATGCAGCGCTACGCCTTCAAGATGTTTCTCGACCCCGGCGCGGCGCACGAATACCGCCGCCGTCACGACGCGATCTGGCCGGAGCTGAAGACCCTGCTCGCCGAGAAGGGCGTCTCCAACTACTCGATCTTTCTCGACCCCGAGACGAACACGCTGTTCGCCTACCTCGAGCGCCCCGACCGCCACGGCATGGACGACTTGCCGCTCGATCCGGTGATGCGGCGCTGGTGGGCGCACATGCAGGACCTGATGGCGGCCAACGCCGACGGCAGCCCCAGGACGGCGCCGCTGGTGGAGATGTTTCACCTGGACTGACCAGTCCGCGCGGCTCGAAGGGCGATTTTCCGCACCCGGCGAAATCGCCGCGCCCGGTTGCTCGCCCCTCAGCAGACCGCCGTCCCGTCGAACATTTGCAGGATCTTGCGACGGAGCATCCGGGCCGTCGACCAGCGCGGCCCGGCGCTCCGAGCCGTCAGCGTCGCTGTCCCTGCGCTGCGCATCCTCTGGCCGGGCGCGGGGCGCAGCAAGACTGTCGCCGCGGGGCGCGGCCGCCGCGGCGGACGGTGTCAACGGAGTCCATCGCCCCTTGGACCGAGGTCGTCCCGGGCCGGGATTCGAGCTCTTCAGAATCGTGGGGCCGTCGCAGGAAGCGCTCCGATTCCGCAGGGATTCGGAAGGTCGGGAAGGCGGTCCCGAGCCGTTCGGCGGCGCTCTGGCCGACTGTGTGGCCGAGGTGGCCTCGGGCTGCCCGAATTGACAACCGGAATTCCGTTCCGTATTAAGCGGAACCATCTTCCGGTTAGGAGACCTCCCATGCCCTTGATCAGCGTCTATCTCAGAAAGGGCGCCAGCCCGGAATTCCGCCGCTCGCTCGCCGGCGCCATCAAGACGGCGTTCATCGGAGTCCTCAAACTGCCTGATGACGACTACAATCAGGTCACGTTCGAGCTCGATCCGGAGAATATGATTTACGATCCCAATTTCTTTGGCGAAGCGCGCAGCGAAAAGATGATCTTGATTTCGATGTCGTTCAATCACCGCTCAGCGGAGCTGAAAGCGCAATTGTTCGAAGCCGTCGCGAAGAACGTGGTCGAAGCGGTCGGCATCCGAATACAAGATGTGATGATGAACATCGTTGAGACCGCTCGCGAGAATTGGTGGGCTTATGGGCGGACCGTCAACCGAGACAGTGGATTTGATTCGCGTATGGTCGATGCGCCTACCTGAGAAGACGAACCCGGCCGAGCCCGCCACCGATAACTGGTCGAAGATCCGCCGCATCGACGCGCGCCGAAACCGGGCGCGCATTTTCACCGCAGCAAAGAAGCTTTTTTCCGAGCAGAGCGGTTCGACCCGAATGGAAGATATCGCCCGGCTCGCCGGGGTTGGCGTTGGGTCGCTCTATCGCTCTTTCGGCAATCGCGCGGGACTGGCCGAAGCGATCTTCCGCGATATTCTGGATGAATTGGTGGAGATGGCCAATCGGCTGGGTCTGGACCGCGACCCGTGTTCGGCTCTGCGAATTTGGTTGCAGACATATATCGACGGACTTCACGCGAAGCGATCCATGCTTGGCGACCTCGCCCCGCTGTTCGAGTCTGATCCAAAGTTGCTCGCGAGCGCTCGAACCAAGGCGGCGTCGGCGCTGGCGACGGTTCTGGTCAGGGCGCAAGAAGCCGGCGCCGTGCGATCGGACATCGACGCGGAGGCGCTGACGCAACTCATCAATGGACTGGCGGGCAGCTCCAATTCCGCTGAACCCCAGCGCGCGGACTTGCTGCTGGAGGTCATTTTGGACGGCTTGGCGGCTCGCGGGGCTTATCCGAAGGAACTCTGACCTTCGCAGGCTCAGGCAGGCTCGATTTCGTCGCCCCGGAATGGCCGGCAACTCCATTTCCGGCCGGGCGACGGCGCGTCCGCCATACAGGGGTCGGCGTGGAATCCGGGGCAGGGCGCATCGGCTTCTCGCTGAACCGCGTCCGCGCGGCGATCCCTGCGCCGCGGGCGCCGGCGTCGAGAGGAGCGGCGATCCGTTGTTCCCGACCCGGCCGACGGAACGGCGCGATCTCGCCGGCTTTCCGCCGACGGGGAAACGCCCGCGGCTCAGGCCGGCGCGGGCGCCGCCTTACGCATGTCCCCATCTCCTTGCCGGCGCAATCCCCAACGCGGAGGGCGGCGTCACTCCCGGCGGGCCGGAGCCGCGACGCACGCATGCAATGGCGGCCCTGCCGGGAGCAGGCACGCGACGGCCGGACGGGCTCTCCGGACCCGTCTGCCCGGACGGCGCCCCGTCACACCTCCCCCCAGACCTCCTCGGCGATCTCCACCAGCCGCGCGAGCTTGATCCACTGGTCCGCCTCGGACAGGTCGTTGCCGTGCGCGGTCGAGGAGAAGCCGCACTGATGCGAGAGCGCGCACTGGTCGAGGGCCACGTATTTCGTCGCCTCCTCGATCCGCCGCTTGACCTCGTCCTTCGGCTCGGCCGCGGCCTTCTTCGAGCTCATGAGGCCGAGCACGATGGTGGCGCTCTTGGGCGCGAAGCGGAGGGGGGCGAAGTCGCCCGAGCGCTCGTCGTCGTATTCGAGGAAGAAGCCGTCGATCTTCATCTCGTTCAGGAGGATGTCCGCCACCGGCTCGTAGCCGCCCTGCGCCACCCAGGCGCTCTTGAAGTTGCCGCGGCACAGGTGGACGCAGACCGTCATGTCGGCCGGCCGGTCGCGGATGGAATCGTTGATCAGGCGGCAGTAGAGGCGGGTCAGCGCGTCGGGATCGTCGCCGCGCGCCTTGGTGCGGGCGCGGATCTCCGGATCGCAGAGATAGGCGAGGTTGGTGTCGTCGAACTGCAGGTAGCGTAAGCCCCGCCTGGCGAGATCGGCGATTTCGGCGCGGTAGGCGGCGGTCAGGTCCTCGTAGAATTGCTCGAGGTTGGGGTAGACGGTCTCGCTGATCGCCTCCCGCCCGCCGCGGAAATGCAGCATCGACGGCGCCGGGATGCAGACTTTCGGAGTGCGGGTCACGGCCGACTTCAGAAAATCGAAGTCCGCGCCCTGGATCGGCGCGACCCATTTGACCGGGCTGCCGACATGCATGGTCGGCGGCTTGAACCCGACCTGCGCCCCGTCGTCCTTGCGGAAGCTCGCGACATATTCGCCGTAGCGCGTCTCGACGCCCTCGAGCCGTTCGAGGAAATCGACGTGAAAATAGGTGCGGCGGAACTCGCCGTCGGTGATCCCTTTCAGGCCGACGTTCTCCTGAGCGCGGGCGACCTCGCGGATGCATTCGTTCTCGACCGCGTGAAGGTCCTCGGCGGGGAGTTCGCCCGCGGCGAAGGTCTCGCGGGCATGGCGCAGGCGCTCGGGGCGCAGGAAGCTGCCGACGTGGTCGGCGCGGAACGGCGGACGGGGCATGGCTTTCCTCCCAGGCTTTTGATGACAGGTCATCTTGTCACGCCGGGCGGGCCTTTGACAACCCGGCGCCCGAGGCTACCGCTTCGCCGCGAAAAACGCCCGCAGAATCGCCGCCGCCTCGCTTTCCCGGATGCCGCCGTAGACTTCGGGCGCGTGATGGCAGGTCGGCTGGCCGAACAGGCGCGGCCCGTGGTCGACGGCGCCGCCCTTGGCGTCGGGGGCGGCGTAATAGAGCCGGCGGATGCGGGCGTGGGCGATCGCGCCGGCGCACATCGCACAGGGCTCCAGCGTCACATAGAGGTCGCAGCCGACCAGGCGCTCGGACTGGAGCCGGGCCGCGGCCTCGCGGATCGCGACGATTTCCGCATGCGCGGTCGGGTCGGCGCGCTCGCGGGCGCGGTTTCCCGCCCGGGCGATGACGGCGCCATCGCGTACGACCGCCGCCCCGATCGGCGCCTCCCCGCGCGCCGCCGCCGCGCGCGCCTCGGCGAAGGCGACACTCATCGGATCGTTGGTGTCGGGGCTCGCTGTCATCGTTCCCGGCCGCTCGCGCCCGCATTTTCGTTTGGCGGCCGCGCGCTTTCCGGCTTAGGACAGGCGCTCGCTCCGGGCAATCCGAGGAGCGTCGCGGACAGAAATGACACGGGAATGAGCGACGAGGACAAATCCGAGGTTCGCGAGGGCAGCCGCATCGCCAAGGTGATGGCGCGGGCGGGCCTGTGCTCGCGCCGCGAGGCGGAAACGTGGATCGCCGAAGGGCGGGTCAGCGTCAACGGCAAGGTCCTCGACAGCCCGGCCTACAACGTCAGCGACCAGGACGAGGTGCGGGTCGACGGCGAGCGGCTCGGCGCGGCCGAGCGCACCCGGCTGTTCCTGTTCCACAAGCCGCGCGGCCTCGTCACCACCTCGCGCGACCCGGAGGGGCGGCGGACGATCTTCGACGCTCTGCCGCCCGACCTGCCGCGCGTGGTCGCGATCGGCCGCCTCGACATCAACACCGAGGGCCTGCTGCTGCTCACCAACGACGGCGGCCTCGCCCGGGTGCTGGAGCTGCCCGCGACCGGCTGGCTGCGCCGCTACCGCGTGCGCGCCCACGGCGCCGTCGACCAGGCGCAGCTCGACGCGTTGCGCGACGGCGTCACCGTCGACGGGATCGACTACGCCGGGATCGAGGCGAAGCTCGACCGCGAGCAGGGCTCCAACGCCTGGATCACCATGGGTCTGCGCGAGGGCAAGAACCGCGAGATCAAGCGCGTGCTCGAACACCTCGGGCTGTCGGTGAACCGGCTGATCCGGGTGTCGTTCGGGCCGTTCGAGCTCGGCGACCTGGCCGAGGGCGAGGTGGCCGAGGTGCGCACCCGCGTCTTGCGCGATCAGCTCGGCGCCAAGCTCGCCCGCGAGGCCGGCGTCGATTTCGACGCGCCGGTGGCCGACCACGCGCCGGCGCCCGCGCCCGCGCCTGAATCGCCGCGCGAGGAACGGCGCAAGCGGCCGGACGACGCGGGCCGCAGCCGCAAGCCGGCGTTCGCCCGCGACCGCGAGCGCGAGGAGGCGCCGCCGCGCCGCGCGCCGCCAGCGCCCTCGACGCCCGAACGCAAGCGCAAGCACGTCTCGGCCCTGCGCGCCGAAATCGCGCGCGACGCCACGGACGAGGCCGCCCCGCGCAAGCGCATCGCGCGCAGCGCCACCCAGGACCGCAAGGGCCGCACCGTCGCCGTCGAGCGGATCTCGAAGGCTGGCGCCGACGTCGAAGCGCCGGCCTCCGAAACCCGCGCCCGCAAGGCCGGCCCGCGCCGCGAGCGCGGCGCGAGCGACGGTGAGCGGCGGCCGCGCGACGGGCGGCGCGAGGCCGCCGCCCCGGGCGCGGCGCGGCCGCGTCGCGCCGGACCGGACGGCGAGCGGTCGCCTCCTGCCCGCGGCGAGGGGCGCGCCCGCCCGCCGCGCGATGCAGGCGAGGCGGGCAGACCCGCACGATCGTTCCGCCCCGACGCCCCGCGCGGCCGGCCGGCCGGGTCCGGCGGCAGGCCCGAGGGCGGCGCTTCGGCCCCCGGCGCGGCGCGCCGCCCGTGGAAAGACGGCGAGCGGTCGCCCCCCCGCGGCGGAAAGTTCGAGGGCGAGGGCCGCGGCCGCCCGCCGCGCGGCGAAGGCGAGGCGGGCAAACCCGCGCGATCGTTCCGGGAGGGGCCGCGCGAGCGCCCGCCGGCGGCGCGCGGCGGCAAGTTCGAGGGCGAGCGCGCCCGCCCGCCGCGCGGCGAGGGCGAAGCGGGGAAGCCGGCGCGATCGTTTCGTCCGGAGGGGTCGCGCGAGCGCCCGCCGCGCGGCGAGGGCGGGACGGGCAAACCGGCGCGATCGTTCCGCAGCGACGCCCCGCGCGGCCGGCCCGAGGGCGACAAGCCGCGGGGCGCGCCGGGAGGCCGCAGCGGGCCGGGCGCCGGGCCCGGCCGGCCGCCGGGCAAGCGCTGACCGATGCGCGTCGTCGGCGGGCGCCTCGGGGGCCGCGCGCTCGCCGCGCCCGGTTCGCGCGCCATACGCCCCACCTCCGACCGCCTGCGCGAGTCGATGTTCGACATTCTCGAGCACCGCTACCCCGGGCGGATCGAGGGGCGCCGGGTGGTCGACCTGTTTTCGGGATCGGGGGCGCTGGCGATCGAGGCGCTGTCGCGGGGCGCCAAATTCGCGCTCATGGTCGACAAGGAGGCGGAAGCGCGCGCGCTGCTGCGCGCCAACGTCGAGGCGATGGGGCTCGGCGGCGTCACCCGGATCTGGCGGGCGGACGCGACGAAACTCGGCGACGCGCCGGCCGGCGGGCCGTTCGCGCTCGCCTTCCTCGACCCGCCCTACGGGCAGGGCCTCGCGGGCCCGGCGCTCGCCGCCCTCGTGGCCGGCGGCTGGCTCGAAGCGGACGCGCTGTGCGTGGTCGAGGAAGCGGCGAAGGCGGAGATCATCGCGCCGCCGGGGCTCGCGCCGATCGACGAACGGGTTTATGGCGACACGCGGATCGTCATTCTGCGGCGGGAAGAATCGGGGGGCGAAGCGTGACCTCAACGCGCGTGACCGCGGCCCTGCTGGCGGCGCTGGCGCTTCCGGCCTGCACGGAGGCGCCGCAGACCGACCCGACCGCCCAGCAGTCCATGATCGGCCTGTCGGGGCGGGAGGTTCTCGCCTGCATGGGGGGCCGGCCTTCGCAAGTGACGCGGCCGGCGGAGGGGACCGAGATCTGGAGCTGGCCGCTCGGCGTGACCACGACCGACAGCCCGCCCTGGAGCGTTGGGACCAATTTTTCCCTCATCGCGCGCGACGCGCCCTGTGAGGTGCGGCTGGTGATGACCAACGGCCGCGTCAGCCAGGTGGCCTATCGCCTGCCCGACGGCCGCGCCCTGCCGTCCGGGCGGCAGTGCTCCTTCCCGGTCTGGACCTGCGCGGCCGCCGGCGCCCTGCGATAGGGCGCCGATGGCGCGCGCCGGCCGGCTGCTCGACCTCATGCAGGCGCTGCGCCGGCGCCGGGCGCCGACGCCGGGCGCGGCGCTCGCCGACGAACTCGGCGTATCGCTCCGGACCCTCTATCGCGACATCGCCACGCTGCAGGCGCAGGGAGCGGCGATCGAGGGCGAGGCGGGCCTCGGTTACGTGCTGAGAGCCGGCTTCGAATTGCCGCCGCTGATGGTCACGCTGGCGGAGATCGAGGCGCTGGCGCTCGGCGCGCGCTGGGTCGAGGGGCGCGGCGACGAGGCCCTTGCACGGGCGGCGCAGGACGCGCTGGCGAAGATCGCCGCCGTCCTGCCGCCCGACCGGGCGGACGCGCTCGACTGGCCGACCCTGCTCGCCGGCGCGACCCGAGCGGGCGACGCGGAGCGCGCCGCGCTGCCGCTGGTGCGCCAGGCGCTGACGACGGAGCGCAAGCTCGGCTTCGGCTACGCCGACAAGGCGGGGCGGGCGACCGACCGGGTCGTCTGGCCGGTCGCCGTCGGTTTCTTCGAATCCGTGATGATGCTCGCCGCCTGGTGCGAGACGCGCGAGGCCTTCCGGCACTTCCGCCTCGACCGAATGGCCGGGGTGGCGGTCCTGCCCGCCCGCCCGCCGAAGTCCCGGCGAGCGTTGCTCAAGGACTGGCGTCGGGACGAGGGGCTGTGAGCAGCGCGCCGCGGTTGCAGGGCCGGGTCGCTGACCCGGCCGGCGCGCTCAGCGAGCACAGGCCGCCGGGCTCTGTAGGGCCGGGTCGCTGACCCGGCCGGCGCGCTCGGCGAGCGCGCCCTACAGGGGCCGCCGCTGGCCGC
The DNA here is from genome assembly GCF_003315135.1 of Roseiarcus fermentans. Classification (GTDB taxonomy): domain Bacteria; phylum Pseudomonadota; class Alphaproteobacteria; order Rhizobiales; family Beijerinckiaceae; genus Roseiarcus; species Roseiarcus fermentans. Next base: position 31,463 of record NZ_QNRK01000049.1, on the reverse strand, counting down.
GAAGGACGCCCGACCCCGAGCGCTTCAATCGTCCAGACCCTTGCCGGCGAGAATCCGGGGGATGGCGCTTTCGACCCGCGCCGAGCGCGTTTTCGATTGTTTGGCGGACGAAAAACGGAGCAGGTAGGCCCGTCTTCGCCCGGGAGTGAGCGTGTCGAACGCCTTTCTCAGTTCATCACTCGCTTCGAGCGCCATCTTGAACTCGTCAGCAACGGTAAACGCTTCCGCCGTCTTGAGCACGACCTTCGCGCCCGACGTCTCCAGCGCGATCGCTTCGCGAATACAGGCTTGCAAGACCGCTTCCATGGCGACGATCTCGTCGACGCCGGTGAAGCGGATCTGGCGCGCCGCCTGCACGTTCGCCGTCTGCTGGATGAGGACATGGTCGGGGTCGGCGAGCAGGGCGCCCTTGGGAAACAGAAGCGCGCAATAGTCCTTGAACCCGTGCATGAGGACGACGTTGCGCTTGTCCAGCGTGTAGCAGGGCCAGCCCCACTTGAGGTCCTCGGTCAGCCCGGAGTCGAGGGCGATTGTCCGCAGCGCCGCGAATTCCGCGCGCCACGCGCCGGGCGCGGCGAGGAAGGCGTCGACCCTGGGGTTTCTGTCAGTCATGGCGCGAATTCTCGGCGGAAGGCGGCGCGGCGTTCGATCCTGCCCGACTCGTCCCTGCGCTGGCAAACGCGGCGCGACGAGGCGGGCGCCGGCCGTTCGAGGCGGAACAAACCGTCGCGGAGCGCCATTGACCCGGCGAGCCGCGAGGAGCGGCGAGCCCGTCATTTGGGGAGGCCGCCATGAGCCTGACCGTCGGAGATTTCATCGTCGAGCGCCTGCACGCCTGGGGCGTGCGCACCATTTTCGGCTATCCCGGCGACGGCATCAACGGCGTGATCGAGGCGCTCAACCGCGCCGACGGCAAAATCGAATTCATCCAGGCGCGCCATGAGGAGATGGCCGCCTTCATGGCCAGCGCCTACGCCAAATTCTCGGGCCGTCTCGGCGTCTGCCTCGCGACCTCGGGCCCCGGCGCGTCGCATCTGGTCACCGGGATGTACGACGCCCGGCTCGACCACATGCCGGTGCTGGCGATCGCGGGCCAGCAGGCGCGCAACGCGCTCGGCGGCCACTACCAGCAGGAAGTCGATCTCGTCAGCCTCTACAAGGACGTCGCGGGCGCCTTCGTGCAGCAGGCGTCCGAGGCGGCGCAGGTCCGGCATCTGGTCGACCGGGCGGTGCGCATCGCGCTCGGCGAGCGCCGCGTGACGGCGCTGGTGCTGCCTAACGACCTCCAGGACGCGCCCTACGAAGACCCTCCGCGCAAGCACGGCACGGTGCATTCCGGGGTCGGCTACGCGCCTCCCCGCACCGTGCCTTACGAAGCCGACCTGCGTCGCGCCGCCGACGTCCTCAACGCCGGCGAGAAGGTCGCGATCCTGGTCGGGGCCGGCGCGCTCGGCGCGGGCGACGAAGTGATCGCGGTGGCGGAGACGCTGCGCGCCGGCGTCGCCAAGGCGCTGCTCGGCAAGGCGGCGCTGCCCGACGATTTACCTTACGTCACCGGGTCGATCGGCATGCTCGGCACCAAGCCCAGCTATCGCCTGATGACCGAATGCGACACGCTGCTGATGGTCGGCTCGGGCTTCCCCTATTCCGAGTTCCTGCCGGAGGAGGGACAGGCGCGCGGGGTGCAGATCGACATCGCCCCCGAGATGCTGTCGCTGCGCTATCCGATGGAGGTCAACCTGGTCGGCGACGCCAGGGAGACGCTGAGGGCGCTGCTGCCGCTGCTGAACCGCAAGACCAACGGCGCGTGGCGCGAGGCGATCGAGGCCGAGGTCGGGGACTGGTGGAAGACGCTGGAGGCGCGCGCCATGCAGCCGGCCAACCCGGTCAACCCGCAGCGGGTGACCTGGGAGCTGTCGCCCCGCCTGCCGGACGGCGCGATCGTCACCAGCGACTCGGGCTCGTGCGCCAACTGGTACGCGCGCGATCTGAAGATGCGCCCCGGCATGATGGCGTCGCTGTCGGGCGGGCTCGCCTCGATGGGCGCGGCGGTGCCCTATGCGATCGCCGCCAAATACGCCCATCCCGACCGGCCGGTGATCGCGCTGGTCGGCGACGGCGCCATGCAGATGAACAACATGGCCGAGCTGATCACCGTCGCCAAATACTGGCGCAGCTGGACCGACAAGCGCTGGATCGTCTGCGTCTTCAACAACGAGGACCTGAACCAGGTGACCTGGGAGCAGCGGGTGATGGAGGGCGACCCGAAATTCGAGGCCTCGCAGCGCATCCCGAACGTGCCCTATCATCGCTTCGCCGAGCTGATCGGCCTCGAGGGGATCTACGTCGACAATCCCGACGCCATGGGCCCGGCCTGGGACCAGGCGCTGGCGGCGGACCGCCCGGTGGTGCTCGAGGTCAAGACCGATCCCGAGGTGCCGCCGCTGCCGCCGCACATCACCCTCGAGGAAGCCAGGAAGCTCACCTCGACGCTCCTGAAGGGCGACCCGGACGAGGTCGGCCTGGTCCGGGGCGCCGCGCGGCAATTGCTGAGCAAGGTGCTCCCGGGGACGCAATAGCGGACCCGCGACGATGCCCCGATCCGGCGAAGCGCCCATCTCCGAGGTCAGGCCGGCGGCCTACCGCATCCCGACCGACGCGCCGGAGGCCGACGGCACGTTCGCGTGGGACGCGACGACGCTGGTCGTCGTCCACGTCGCGGCCGGCGGCGACACCGGCCTCGGCTACACCTACGCCGGCGCGAGCGTCGCGCCGCTGATCGCGACGCTGGCGGCGAAAGTCCTCGACGGGCAGGACGCGTTCGACATTCCCGCCCGCCGGCTCGCGCTCCTGCGCGCGGTGAGGAACCTCGGCCGCTCGGGACTCGCCGCCTGCGCCGTCTCGGCGCTCGACTGCGCGCTCTGGGACCTCAAGGCGCGCCGGTTCGGGGTCGCGCTCGCGACCCTGCTCGGCCGCTGCCGCAACGCCGTTCCGATCTACGGCAGCGGCGGCTTCACCAGCTATTCCGACGCGAGGCTCGCCGACCAGCTGTCGGGCTGGGTCGAGCGCGACGGCTGCCGCTTCGTCAAGATGAAGATCGGCAGCGATCCCGAGCGGGACCCGGCGCGGGCGCTGGCGGCCAGGCGCGCGATCGGCGACCGGCAGCTGTTCGTCGACGCCAACGGCGCCTTTTCGGCCAAGCAGGCCTTGCGCTTCGCCGCCGCCAGCGCCGAGGCCGACATCCGCTGGTTCGAGGAGCCGGTGACCTCGGACGACCCGCCGGGACTGAGGCTCGTGCGCCAACGCACGCCCCCCGGCATGGAGGTGGCGGCGGGCGAATACGTCTACGACCTCGACGACGCCCGCATCCTGCTCGAGGCGCACGCCGTCGACGTCCTGCAGGCCGACGTCACCCGCTGCGGCGGCGTCTCGGCCTTTCTGGAGGTCGGCGCGCTGGCCGAGGCGCACCACACCGACCTCTCCGGCCATTGCGCCCCCTCGCTCCACCGCCACGTCGCCTGCGCGGCGCCGCGCCTGAGGCGCCTCGAATGGTTCCACGACCACGTGCGGATCGAACAGATGCTGTTCGACGGGGCGCCGAGGCCCTGCGGCGGCGCCATCGCGCCGGACCTTTCACGCCCCGGCCATGGGCTCGAATTCAAGGCGGCGGACGCCGAACGTTTCCGCATCGGAGGACGGCCATGACGACGCTCGTGCGACCGCGGACGCCGGAAGCCGTCGGGGTTTCGACGTTCGGCGAATGGCCTGCAGTCGCCGGAGGCGACGGCGGTCATCGACCGGGGCTGCGGGAGCGCCGGGTCGCGGAAGAAACCGTCCGCGACGCCGCCGAGGAGCGCGCCGGGCGGACGGTCCACCTCGGCGCCGGCGTTCTGGCGCTCTCCGTGCTGGCCGACAGCGCGCTCGAACATTATCGCGGCTCGTTCCACAACAAGGCGATGGTCGCGCCGCTGGTCAGCGCGACGCTGTCGCTCGCGACCAACGCGCCGGCGACGTTCGGCGCGCGGGCGCCGCTGCCGTTGCTCGACGCGGTGCAGGCGGCTGCCGCCGCGACCGGGGTCGCCGGCCTCGGCTTCCACGCCTTCAACATCGGCAAGCGGCCGGGCGGCCTGTCGTGGCTCAACCTGTTCTACGCCGCCCCGGTCGGCGCGCCCTTCGCGCTGGCGCTGTCGGGGTTCTTCGGCCGCTGCGCGGTGCGGCTCGCGGGCGATTCGCGCACGTTGTTCGGCTGGCCGGCCGGCCGCCTGCTCGCCGCGACCGCGGCCGGCGGGCTGATCGGCACGGCCGCCGAAGCGGGGCTGCTGCACTTCCGCGGCGCCTATCACAATCCCGCGATGGCCCTGCCGGTGACGATCCCGCCGGTCGCCGCCGGGCTCCTCGCGGCCGCGGCGCTGAAGCCAGCGCCGGCGCTGAGGAGAGCGGCGCGCGTCGGTCTCGTCGCGACCGCCGCCGTCGGCGTCGCCGGGGTCGGGTTTCACCTGTTCGGCGTCTCCCGCAACATGGGCGGCTTCCGCAACCTGAGCCAGAACCTGTTGAACGGCCCGCCCGTGCCGGCGCCGCCGAGCTTCCTCGGCCTGGCGCTGATCGGGCTGGCGGCGCTTTCGCTCATGGAGGCGAACGATGCGTGAGCGCTATCCCGGCTATGACGTGCTCGCCAAGCGCGACACGCCGTCCTGGAACGACCAGACGAGGCGGGCGATCGACGCCCGGATGGCGATCCCGCTCGCCGCCCGCCGCTTCTTTTCCGACGACGAATGGCCGACCGTGCAGGCGATCTGCGGCCGGATCGTCCCGCAACCTCGGGACCGCGCCCGTCCCGCGCCGGTCGCCGCGATGATCGACGCCAAGCTCGCGGCCGACGATCGCGACGGCTACCGCCACGCCAGCATGCCGCCTCAGCGCGAGGCGTGGCGGCGCGGGGTGCGGGCGATCGACGCGGAGGCGCAGGCCCGCCTCGGGGCCCGCTTCCACGCGCTCGCGCCCGACGCCCAGGACGAGGTCCTGAAGGCGGCGCAGCGGGGAGAGGCGCGCAGCGACGCCTGGGGCGACATGCCGCCTGCGGAATTCTTCCGCGCGCGCCTGCTGCACGACGTCCTCGGCGCCTACTACGCCCACCCGTCGGCCTGGAGCGAGATCGGCTTCGGCGGCCCGGCCAGCCCGCGCGGCTACGTGCGCATGAATTTCGACCGCCGCGACCCATGGGAGGCGGCGGAAGCGCTTCCCGGCCGTGAAGCCGACGCCCGGCGTGACAATGCTTCCGTCCGATAATCCCCTCACGACGCCGCGCGCGACCAACGGACGCGCGCCCGACGTCTTCCGGCCCGGCGCGTGGACGCCGATGCGCTGCTGGTCGGACGACGACGAGGTCGACTTCGCCATCGTCGGCACGGGCGCGGGCGGGGGCGCGCTGGCCTGCAAGCTCGCCGAATACGGCTTCTCGGTGGTCGCTTTCGACGCCGGCCCGTACTGGCGGCCGCTCGAGGACTTCGTGTCCGACGAGCGCGAACAGTCGAAACTCTACTGGACGGACGAGCGGATCGTCGACGGCGACAATCCGCTCAGGCCCGGCTCCAACAATTGCGGCAAGTCGGTCGGCGGCTCGACCGTGCATTTCGCCATGGTGTCGCTGCGCTTCCGCCCGGAGTGGTTCAAGGCGCGCACAACTCTCGGCTACGGGGCCGACTGGCCGCTCGACTGGCGCGAGATGTGGACCTACTACCGCGAGGTCGAGGAGACGCTGACCATCTCCGGCCCGGTGACGTACCCGTGGGGGCCGAAGCGGCCGCGCTATCCTTATCGCCCGCACGAACTCAACGCCGCGGCCCTCGTCCTCGCCGAAGGCGCCGAGGCGCTCGGCATCCCGTGGTCGGCGACGCCGCTCGCGACGCTCTCGGCGCCGCGCGGCCTCTCGCCGCCGTGCGTCTATCGCGGCATGTGCGTGATCGGCTGCTCGACCAACGCCAAGCAGAGCGTGCTCCTGACCTGGCTGCCGCGGGCGCTGAAAGCGGGGGCCGAGATCCGCGACCTCGCCATGGTCGGACGGATCGAGCACGACGGGCGCGGCCTGGCGACGGGCGTGCGCTACCATCGCGAGGGCCGCTGGCGCTTCCAGCGGGCCAGGAACGTCGTCGTCGCCGGCTACGCCATCGAGACGCCGCGTCTTCTGCTCAACTCGGCCAGCGCGAAATTTCCCGACGGCCTCGCCAATTCCTCCGGGCTCGTCGGCAAGAATCTGATGGTGCAGGCGAACCAGGCGGTCTGGGGGCTGATGGAGCGGGAGATCCGCGCCTACAAGGGGCCGCCGTCGCTCGCGCTGACCGAGCACTGGAACTACAAGGACGACGGCAAGGATTTTTTCGGCGGCTACGCCTACATGAGCCAGGGTCCGCTGCCGGTGGCGTGGTCGAGCGTGCTGGCGGGACAGCGCGGCCTGTGGGGGCAGGGGCTGCTCGACGCCATGCAGGACTATAACCACCAGGTCGGCCTCAAGATCGTCGGCGAATGCATGGCGCAAGAGCGGAACCGCGTCACGCTCGCCGACGAGACCGACCGGTACGGCCTGAAGATCCCGCGCGTCACCTATTCCTACTGCGACAACGACCGGCGGCTGATCGCCCATTCGCTGGCCTTCATGCGCGTCGCGCTGGAAGCGGCGGGCGCGCGCGACATCTGGGACGAGACCGACGACACCTGCCATCTCAACGGCACCGCGCGCATGGGCGACGATCCGAGGACGAGCGTGGTCGACGCCGACTGCCGGGCGTGGGACATGCGCAATCTGTGGGTGTGCGACGGCTCGGTGTTTCCGACGGTCGGCGGCGTCAACCCGTCGCTGACGATTCAGGCGATCGCCTGCCGCACCGCCGACCGGATCAAGACGCTGGCGCGTCGCGGCGAGTTGTGAGGGGCCTCGCGGAATGGCCGGCGCCGCGCTGATATCAGGAGCCGGCATCGCGGGTCCGACGCTTGCCTATTGGCTGCTTCGCGTTGGATGGACGCCGACGCTGATCGAGCGCGCGCCAAAGCCGCGGGGCGGCGGCTACGTCATCGACTTCTGGGGACTCGGCTACGACATTGCGGAGCGCATGGGGCTCGCGGAGGAGATCCAGAGGGCCGGCTACCACGCGGAGGAGCTGCGGATTGTGGGCGACAGCGGCGAGCGGAAAGCCGGCTTCGGCGCGGCGGTTTTCAGCGAGTTGACCGGGGGTCGCTATGTGACTGTGAAGCGGAGCGACCTCGCCGCCTTGCTTCTCGCCAAGGTCGCCGACCGGTGCGAGGTCGTCTTCGGAGAAGAGGTTGTCGAACTCAACGAGAATTCCGGGGGCGTCGAGGTGCGCTTTCGCCATGGAAAAACACGGCGTTTCGACATCGTTGTCGGCGCCGATGGTCTTCACTCGAGAGTCAGGGCCCTCGCCTTCGGCGCCGAGAAGAATTTCGAGGGCTTCCTCGGGTATGTAGTCGCCGCGTTCGAGGCCAGGGGGTATCGCCCGCGCGACGAAGACGTCTATGTCATTCACAACGAGCCGGGCCTCATGCTCGCTCGCTTCGCGCAGAAGGACGACACGACCCTCTTCCTGTTCGTGGCCGCGCCCGAGCCCGGAGAGATCGGTGACGGGCAGGAGGCGGAAGAGCAGAAGTCGCTGCTCGCGACCCGCCTCTCGGCGATGCGATGGCGGGAAGCCGCTCATGTTCGGGCCGCGCTCGAATCGGCCGAAAGCGTCTATTTCGATCGCGTGAGCCAGATTCGGATGAACCGCTGGTCGAAGGGTCGGATTGCATTGGTCGGCGATGCGGCCTTCTGCCCATCGCTTCTCGCGGGCCAGGGCGCGGCGCTCGCCATGACGGCGTCCTACGTCCTTGCGGGCGAGCTTGCCCGACAAGGCGGGGATCATACCGAGAGCTTCCGAGCCTACCAAATGAGGTTGCACTCGTTCGTCGATCGCAAGCAGCGCTCGGCGAGAGGCTTCGCCCGCGCCTTTGCGCCGCGAACGCGCTTCGGAATCCTGTTTCGCAACGCGGTTGTCCGGGCGACTGCGATCCCGGGTCTTTCCCGTCTGGTTATCGCCCGTGACGTCGCTGACCGGATCGTCCTGCCTGACTATCCTTGATGTGAGGATCGGGCCGGAACGTCGCCGGGTCTCCAGTCCGGGGGGACGTCAATTCCCGCGTCGGCGGGGCATAGACGGCGCCGGCGGCGAAGAACGCCAGCGCGCCCGCCGCGAGCCGCGCCGATCACCAGCGGCGCCTCGTTTGCGGCCTCCGCGCTGAACGAGCCGCGCACGCGATGGAGCGCCGTCAAGACGCCGATCCCGCCGGGGCGCCCGGAAAATATCGACCATCCGGTACGCGGCGGGGGGAGCTGTGAGGGCGGGGGCAGTTGTCACCGTCGCGAAGGCGGGGTCCGGAGCCGCGCCGCCCCCGCCTCCTGACGGCGAGCCGCTGATGATCTTCGACCGCGCATTCAGCGGAAGGGAAAGCGACGACGAGGCAAGGGCGTGGGACGACCGGGGCCGGCGGGACCGGGAAGCTCGAGCCGATCCAGCGGTTCACGATTGATTATCACGGCTGTGGCGTGCCCGAACCCCTGCGGTCGCGGGGCTGAGATGGGCAGGCTGTCCCGGCACGATCGCTCGGCGCTCCGTTCGATGCGGCTCCTTCACCCGGCCGTCGCCGAGCGGTCGGCGCGGGTCTTTGCCGGGCCATCGGCGTTGGCGAGGTTGTGGGCGGTGTTGATCAAAGCGAGATGGGAAAAGGCCTGCGGAAAATTGCCGAGCTGGCGTTTTTCGTGCGGATCGTACTCTTCCGCCAGGAGGCCGACGTCGTTGCGCAGCGCCAGCAGCCGGTCGAACAGGGCGTGCGCGTCGTCGAGCCGCCCGGCGAGCGCGTAGGTGTCGGCGAGCCAGAAGCTGCAGGCGAGGAAGGCGCCCTCGCCCGCCGGCAGACCGTCCGCGCCGCTGCCGGTGTCGTAGCGCAGCACCAGGCCCTCGCGCATCAGCTGGCGCTCGATGGCGGCGATGGTGCCGCGGACGCGCGGGTCGTCCGGCGGCAGGAAGCCGACCAGCGGGATCAGGAGACAGCTCGCGTCGAGCGCGCTCGCGCCGTAGGACTGGACGAAAGCGTTCTGCGCGCTGTCGAAGCCGTGCTCGCAGACGCTGGCGTGGATGGCGTCGCGCGCCTCCCGCCAGCGCTCGACCGGACCCTGCAGCCCGAACGCCTCGACCGAGCGCACCGCGCGGTCGAAGGCGACCCACGCCATCACCTTCGAATGGGTGAAGTGCCGCCGCTCGCCCCGCACCTCCCAGATGCCTTCGTCGGGTTCGCGCCAGATCGCTTCGAGATGGGCGAGGAGCGCGCACTCGAGGTCCCAGGTGGATTGCGAGGTCGCGAGCCCGGCGCGCCGGGCGACATAGAAGGTGTCGAGCACCTCGCCGTACACGTCGAGCTGGAGCTGCCCGACGGCGGCGTTGCCGATGCGGACCGGGCCCGAGCCGCTGTAGCCCGGCAGCCACGGAACCACGTATTCGTCGAGCCGCCGCTCTCCCGCCACGCCGTACATGGTCTGGACGTCGTCGGGCGACCCCGCCACCGCGCGCAACAGCCATTCGTGCCAGGCCTTGGCTTCATCGAGGTATCCGGCGCCGATCAGCGCCAGCAGGGTGAACGTCGCGTCGCGCAGCCAGCAGAAGCGATAGTCCCAGTTGCGCTCGCCGCCGATCCGTTCCGGCAGCGAGGTCGTGGCGGCCGCCACGATCCCGCCCGTCTCCCAGTGCGCGAGCGATTTGAGGGTCAGCAGCGAGCGCAGGACGGCGTCGCGCCCGGCGAAGCGCCCGCTGAACGTCCCCGCCCAGCCTGTCCACTCGGCCTCGACGCCGCGCAGGGCCTCGGGCGGCGGCGCAGCCGCCTGCGGCGGGGGCCGCCAGGACGGCGCCCAGGTCAGGCTGAAGCTCGTTTCCTGCCCGGAGCGGATCGAGAAGTCGGCGACCGTCCGGCGATCCTCGCCGCGGGTCGCGATCGCGGCGTCGAGCACGAGCCGGTCCGGTCCGGCCGTGAATTGCAGCCGCCCGTCCTCCTGCCGCGAAACCCATGGGACGATCGAGCCGTAGTCGAAGCGCACGACGAGTTCCATGCGCATCGCGACCTCGCCTTCGAGGCCGGTCACGATCCGCATGAGGTCGGCTGCGCCGTCGCGCCGGACCATGAAGTCGGTGACGCGGACGGCGCCCCGGCCGGTGCGGAACACCGTCTCGAGAATCAGCGTGTCGCCGCGGTAGCTGCGCGTCGCCGTCGCCGACCCGTCGGCCGGCGCGATCAGCCACCGGCCGTGCTTCGGCTCGCCGAGCAGCGCCGCGAAACAGGCCGGGCTGTCGAAGCGCGGCAGCCCCAGCCAGTCGATCGAGCCGTCGCGCCCGACGAGCGCCACGGTCTCGCAATTGCCGACGATGGCGTAGTCCTCGATCCGGCAGGGCATCAGTCCGCCGCCTGCAGCCGGCGGCGCGCGCCGCGGCGCGCCATGACCAGGGCGCCGGCGGCAAAGAAGACCAGCGCGCCTGCGGCCACCGCGCCGAGGCGGGCCAGTTCGCCCACGACCAGCGGCGCATGGGTTTCCGCCTCACGGCCGAACGATCCGCGCACCCGGTGAAGCGACGTCACCGGATGGTCGAGATTGTCCGGACGGTCGTGCGCAATCGGCGTTTTGGTCTGCTGCCCCTCGATCGCGGCGCCGGCCAGATAGCGGTCGAGCGCGCCGGGCAGGACGAAGTCGCCGAGGATGAGCAGAATGGTCGGCCAGCCCAGCCAGTATTCCCGCCAGCGCCCGGCCGTGGCGCGATAGACCGCGTCGGCCACCGCTTCCGGCTCGACCGGCCGCCCCATCGGCCGCGGGGTCCTGCCGAGATGCGCCCGCGCCCAGTCGAACTGCGGCGTGTTGACCGCCGGCAGTTCGACAATCGTCACTGTGATTTGGGAGCCCTCGGCGAGCAACTCGGCGCGCAGGCTGTCGGTGAAGCCGCGGATGGCGTGCTTGGCGCCGCAATAGGCGGCCTGAAGCGGAATGCCGCGGTAGGCCAGCGCGGAGCCCATCTGCACGATGCGGCCCTGGCCTCGCGGCCGCATCGATTTCAGCGCCGCCATCGTCCCGTGGACGAAGCCCAGATAGGTGACGTCGGTGACCCGCTGGAACTCGGCCGGGCTGATGTCGGCGACGCGCGAGAACACCGTCTCCATCGCGTCGTTGATCCAGACGTCGACCGGCCCGAGCGTGTCCTCGAGTCGCGCCGCGGCCGCGAACACCGCGTCCGCGTCGGCGACGTCGACCGATTCGCAGGCGGCCTCCGCCCCGAGGACCGCGAGTTCCCGTCTGACCTCCTCCAGCGCCTCGGGATCGCGCGCCAGAATGCCGACGCGGTCGCCCGCGCCGGCGAACCGGCGGGCGACGGCGCGGCCGACGCCGGCGGTCGCGCCCGTGATGAAGACAGTCCGGGATCTCCCCATGGTCTGGCTCGCGGCAAGGACAAACGAGCGCCTCCGGCGCCCGACCAGGTCACAACGAGCCGTCCCGATCGATTGTTCCCCGCGCCCGGCGGAGGGTCGCGGCGCTCCTCCCCGCCCGGTTCACGCCGGCTCGAGCACCAGCGTGGCGGCCGCGGTGTTGCTGATCGGGATGTGGTAGGTCTGGGTGACCTTGCGCATCGGGCCGGGCGAGGCCGCCGCCCGGGCGGCGAGCCAGTTGATCAGCTCCACGCCCTGCGTGCCGGTCTTCTCGACCAGCTCCAGAACGCTGAACTGGGTCGCCCATTCCGGGTCGTCGGCCATCGTGTCGAGGAATTTCAGGTCGAACGGCTTGTTGATGAAGCCGGCGCGCTGGCCCTCGAGCTGGTGGCTGAGGCCGCCCGAGCCGATGGTGACGACCTTCAGATCCCTGTCCCAGCCCGCGATCGCCTCGCCGACCGCGCGACCCATGGCCCAGCAGCGTTTGGCGCTCGGCAGCGGGAACTGCACGGTGTTGATGCAGATCGGCACGGCGGCCGGCGCGTCGCCGTCCGGCCAGAACAGTTTCAGCGGCACCGTGAAGGCGTGGTCGACCAGCATCTCCTGGCAGGTGACGATGTCGAAGTCGTTTGCGATCAGGTGATCGATGATCGCCCAGGAGAGCTCCGGGACGCCCTTGAACGGCGGCAGGGTCGGGATGCCCCAGCCCTCGTCGTCGTTGCGGTATTGCGCCGCCGCGCCGACCGCGAAGGTCGGCATCTTGTCGAGGAAGAAGTTGAGGCCGTGGTCGTTGTAGAACACCGCCACGACGTCCGGCTTCTCCCTGGCGAGCCATTCGCGCGGCCGATCGAAGCCGTCGAAGAATCGCTTCCAGTAGGGTTCCTTTTGCAGGCCCCGGGCGATGGCGCCGCCGATGGCGGGAATGTGCGAGGTTGCGAGCGCGCCGACGATCCTTGCCATGGTGTCCTCCCTCTCAGAGCGTTTCGGGCTGGTCGTTCTGGGCGACGAGGCGCGCCTTGAACGCCTCCTTGGTCAGGCCGGTCTGGGCCGCGCCAAGGTCCTGCACGTCGAGGCCGAGGATGCCGGCGAATTTCGCGAGGTAGTAGACGTTGCCGCCCGCGGCGAGCAGGCCGAGCACGTCGCGCTTGCGGATCGCCTCGGCCTGGGCTTCGTCGAGGCCGTAGGCGCGCATGTAGGCTTCCTCGTCGGCGCGAAACGTCTCCCGGTTCTCGGCGCTGTTGAAGGAAAAGCACATTCTGTTCAGCGCGTAGCCGCGCATCGCGACCGTTCCGTCGAACGGCGTCGTGCCGAAGATTGCCTGCGACCCTGCCATGGGACCCTCCCGAGAATAACGATTTCCAAACCGAATATCGGTTCCATTGCCAAACAACAATGCATGCGTAATCATGAATCGCATGAGCGATTTCGATTGGTCGGATCTCGACGCCCGGCTGCTTCGCCTCCTCGTGGCGATCGCCGAAACCGGCTCCGTCACCGGCGCCGCGCAAAAGCTCGGCGTCACGCAGTCGGCGGTCAGCCACCTCGCCGGCAAGCTCAGGCAAATCGTCGGCGACCCGCTGTTCGTGAAGTCCGGCCGCGGCATCGTCGCGACGGCGCGGGCGGAGGCGCTGGCGGTGCGGGCGCGCGATCTCCTGCGCGATCTCGAACGCTTCGCCCATTGCGAGACCTTCGACCCGGCGCGTTGGCGGACGACCTTCGTCATCGCCGCCAACGACCTGCAGCGCGACGCGCTGCTGCCGGGGCTGGTCGCGGCCTTGCGCCAGCGCGCGCCGGGCGTGGCGCTGCGCATCGTCCCGTCCGACGTGCCGACGGCCGAGATGCTGCGCGACGAGCGCTGCCATCTGATCATCAGCCCGCGGCCGCCCCAGGGGGCCGACATCATGCAGAAGCGCCTGTTTCAGGACCGTTACCGGGTGTTTTACGATCCGGAGCGGCGTGCGGCCCCGAGCACGCGCGACGATTACCTCGCGGCCGACCACGTCACCGTGGTCTACGAGCCGCGGCGGGCGCTCGATCTCGACGCCCATCTGGCGACGAGCGGCGTCCAGCGGCGCTTCGTCGTGACGGTTCCGAGCTTCGCCGGCGTGCCCGCCTTCCTGCGCGGCGGCGACCTCGTCGCGACCGCGCCGAGCCTGTTGCGGTTCGGCCCGTTTCAGGGTCTGGCCAGCGCCCCGCCGCCGGTCGCCTGCCCGCCCTTGCCGATGTTCCTGATCTGGAGCCGGCGGGATCACGACGACCCGGCCCACCGCTGGATGCGGGCGCAGGTGGAGGCGGCGGCGAAGCCGGTCGGGGCGCGGGCGCGGGGAAGCGCGGCGAGCGCGCGCGCCGTTGACACGGAACGCCGCGGGGAGGAGGTTGATTAGGCGCGACGAAATGTCGCGACCCACAACCAGGGAGGCGGCCATGAGGATGATGCTGCGGATGGTGATCGACGCCACCGACGGAAGCGATGCGATCCAGTCCGGCGCGATGCAGAGGGCGATCGGCGCCCTCGTCGAAAAGCTGAAGCCGGAGGCGGTCTATTTCTCCACCGAGGACGGCATGCGGGCGGGCTACATCGTCTTCGACATGACGAGCGCGAACCAGCAGGTGGAGATCGGCGAGCCCTTGTTCGACCTGGGCTGCGAAGTGCATCTGACGCCGTGCATGACGCCGGACGAACTGCAGGCTGGATTCGCGGCCGCGGGGCGGTAGAAGCCGCGGCTGGCGTTTCGGGCGGGCCATTTGCCCGGCGGGCGCGTGAACAAGCTCCGGTCAGGCCGCCTCGGGCTTGTTCACCGGCTCGATGCCGTCGAGGATTTTGCCGAGGCCGCGTCCCGCGACCTGAAGATCATAGTCGGCTTGCAGATTGAGCCAGAGTTCCGCCGTCGTCCCCAGCGCCTTGGCCAGGCGCAGCGCCGTGTCGGCGCTGACGCCGCTTTGCCTGCGCCGCGCCCCCCGGACGGAAGGCCCTCACGGCGCGGCCCGCTGCCGCTCCCGCCACGCCCGCGGCGTCAGCCCGGTCCGGCGCTTGAAGAAGCGGTTGAAATAGGCCGGGTCGTCGAAGCCGAGCTCGGCCGCCAGCGTCTCCGCCGGCGCCGCGATCCAGGTGAGCTTCCGGCACGCCTCGCGCGTCAGCCGCTCGTGCACGATCTCGAGCGCCGACCGCCCGCTTTCGGCGCGCGCGAGCCGGTTCAGCCGCTGCGTCGAGAGCCCGAGGGCGACGGCGTAGCGTTCGAGCGGCCAGCGCTCGAGCAGGTGGGCTTCGACCAGCAGCAGGAAGCGCGAGAACAGCGCCTGGTGGCGATGGCCCCGCTCGCTGGCCCGTCCGATCCGGTCGCGCGCCTCGGCGAGGCGCCACACCACGGCGCGGGCGAGCCAGGCGGGCGCCGGCGACGCCGCCGCGCCGGGCGAGGCGAATTCGGCTGCGAGCTGGCGCACGAGCCCGTCGATCCGCCCGACCGCGGGATCGTCGCGGGGAAGCGTCACCACGCCCGGGGCGAGGAACAGGGCGCGGAAGGCGGCGGAGGCCTCCGCCTCGCCCTCGACCAGGAACCGCGCGCTCAAGGTCAGCACATGCCCGTCGGCGTCCGGCGCGAAGCGGAAGCCGTGCACCACGCCCGGCGGCGCGATCACCGCCGCCGGCGCCGCCACCTCGCCCCGCCATTCGTCGAGCGCGACGGCGGCCCCGCCGCGCGCCAGCCACACCGTCTGGTAGAGCCCGTGGTGGACGTGCGGCCGGATCTCCCAATCGTACAGCCGGCTGCGCGACGGGATGTCCTCGATGTGGAGACGCTCGCGCCCCGGCTCCGGGTCCTCGCCGTAGAGCGAGAAGCTCGGGATCGCGGCGGGGCGGCGGCGAGCCGCGGGGCGGCTCGCGGAGGGGGCGGTCATCGATCGACGGTCCTGAACGCCTTCGGCGGCGGGCCTTGCGGGGCCAGGCGCGCCTCAGACGCAAAGTTTGATCGAAAAGTGCAACTTTTGCACATGGTTTCGACCGGGCGCCGCGCCGCCCCCGGCGCTATCCTGCCGCCAAAGAATAACCGGGGGGAGCCCATGCTGCGTTTCGATCCCTATTCGCCGTCCGTCGACGCCGATCCGTTCCCTTATTACAAGCGCCTGCGCGCCGCCGCGCCGTGCTTCTTCTCGGAGGAAGCGCAGATGTGGATTCTGACGCGGTTCGCCGACATCGTCGGGGCCGGGCAGGACTGGAAGACCTTTTCGTCGGCCAGCGGCAACATGATGACCGAGCTGCCGAACCGCGCCGGCGCGACGCTGGGCACCACCGACCCGCCGCGCCACGACCGCCTGCGCGCGCTCGTCAATTACGCCTTCATGAAGCGCAACCTCGACGGCCTCGCCGACCCGATCCGCGACATCGCCCGCGGCGCGGCCGAGGAGTTGCGCGGCGAGACGACGTTCGACTTCAAGGACTATTCCGCCAAATTCACCGTCCGCGTCCTCGCCGCCGCGCTCGGCCTGCCGATGGGCGACGAGGCGATCGTCGACGAGGAGACGGTGCGCGAGAAGGCGGTCATCATGGTGCAGAGCGACCCGCGCACCCGCGCCAAGGGGCCCGAGCACCTGGCCGCCTTCGAATGGATGCGCGACTACGCCGCCAGGGTGATCGCGATGCGCCGCGCCGAGCCGCGCAACGACCTGATCTCGAACTTCGCCTCCGCCGAGATCGACGGCGACAAGCTCGACGAGCGCGAGGTGCTGCTCACCACCACGACCCTGATCATGGCGGGCGTCGAATCGCTCGGCGGCTTCATGATGATGTTCGCCTATAATCTCGCGACCTTCGCCGAAGCGCGCGAGGCGGTGGTGGCCGACCCCGCCCTGCTCGCGGACGCGATCGAGGAGAGCCTGCGCTTCAACACCTCCGCCCAGCGCTTCAAGCGCCGCCTGATGCGCGACGTCGAACTGCACGGCCAGACGATGCGGGAAGGCGACTTCGTTTGCCT
This sequence comes from Roseiarcus fermentans, assembly GCF_003315135.1. Taxonomy (GTDB): domain Bacteria; phylum Pseudomonadota; class Alphaproteobacteria; order Rhizobiales; family Beijerinckiaceae; genus Roseiarcus; species Roseiarcus fermentans. The sequence goes on along the minus strand of NZ_QNRK01000049.1, from coordinate 14,991 downwards.
CGCCTACGGCTCGGGCAACCGCGACGAGCGCCAGTTTCCCGATCCCGACCGCTACGACATCGCGCGCAAGCCGCGCGGGCATCTCGGCTTCGGCGGCGGCGTGCACGCCTGCCTCGGCACGTCGATCGCGCGGCTCGCCACCAAAATCGCCTTCGAGGAGTTCCACAAGGTCGTGCCCCGTTACGCCCGCGTCGCCGATCAGCTCGCCTGGATGCCGTCCTCGACCTTCCGCAGCCCTCTGGCGCTGGAGCTTGCGGTCCACTAGAGCCTTGGCGGCTCGAGGCGGCGGCGACCTCTCCCGCTCGCGGTCGAGCGGCGTGCGCCGCCTCGACGGGTTGGCCGTCCGCCTTCCGGGAACACGATGGGTGACGCGAGCATGACGGCGGACAGCGCGAGGGCGATCGCGTTCATCGGATTCGGCGAGGCTGCGCAGGCGTTCCTCGCCGGCTGGCGCACGGAGCCCGGCTTCGTCGCCACGCTCGCCGCCTACGACATCAAGACCGATTCGCCCGACGCCGCCGTGCGCGAGGGCAAGCGCGCGGACTACGTCAGGGCGAACGTGATCGGCGCCTCGACAGCGCCCGCGGCGGTCGCCGGCGCGACCTCGGTCTTCTCCGTCGTGACGGCGGATTCTGCGCACGAGGCCGCGATCGCCGCTCTGCCGGGGCTCGCGCCCGGCGCCTTTTTCTTCGACTGCGATTCCTGCGCCCCGCAGACCAAGGCGCGCAGCGCGAAAGCGGTCGACGCGGCGGGCGGCCGCTACGTCGACGTGGCGGTCATGGCCCCGGTCCACCCGCGCCTCCACCGCACCCCGCTGCTGATCAGCGGGCCGCACGCCGAAGCCGCGCTCCCCGTGCTCGCCGGGCTCGGCATGGCGGCGGCGATCCACGACGGGCCGGTCGGCTCGGCCTCGGCGATCAAGATGATCCGCTCGATCATGATGAAGGGGCTCGAGGCGCTGGTCGCCGAATGCGTGCTCGCCGGGACGAAGGCGGGGGTCATCGACACGGTGCTCGACTCGCTCGACGACACCTATCCGGGCTTCGACTGGAAGGCCCGCTCGGCCTACATGCTCGAACGCGTGATGACCCACGGCGTCCGGCGCGCGGCCGAGATGCGCGAGGCGGCGCTGACCGTCGAGCTGCTCGGCCTCGATCCCGCCATGTCCGCCGCCTCGGTCGGATGGCAGCAGGCGATCGGCGAGCTCCGCCTCGCCGCCACGCCCGAGGAGGCGGCGGACTATCGCATCCTTGCCGACAAGATTCTCGCCCGCCTGCCGCCGCGGCAGCCGTGACCGTCTTTCGCTCGCGGTCGCGGGCCGCTAACGTCGCGCACAAGAACCGTCCAAACCATGCTCGGCTTTGAGGGAGGAACGAAGATGACCGCCAGGACCAGCACGCTCTGCGTCGCGCTCGCGGCGCTGCTCGCGGCAAGCCCCGCGCTCGCCGACGACAACAGCGTGACGATCGGCATGATCCTTCCGATGACGGGCCCTTCGGCTTCGACCGGCAAGCAGGAGAAGGCCGGCGCGGAGCTCTACCTCCAGCAGCACGGCGACACGGTCGCCGGCAAGACAATCGTGCTCGCGGTCAAGGACGACACCGGCGCCGCCGACGTCACCAAGCGCCTCGCGCAGGACCTGGTCGCCAACGATCACGCCGCGGCGCTGATGGGCTTCGGGCTGACGCCGCTGGCGCTCGCCGCCGCGCCGATCGCGACGGAAGCGAAAGTCCCGGAGATCGTCACCGCCGCCGCGACCGCGAGCATCACCGAAAAATCGCCCTTCATCGTGCGCACCTCGTTCACGCTGCCGCAGGCCTCGGCGCCGATGGCGCAATGGGCCTTGAACAACGGCGTCAAGAAGGTCGTCACCATCGTCACCGACTACGGCCCGGGCGTCGACGCCGAGAAATGGTTCGGGGAGACGTTCGAAAAGGGCGGCGGGACGATTGTGGAGAGAATCCGGGCGCCGCTGAAGAACCCGGACTTCGCCCCGTTCCTGCAGCGCGTCGCCGATGACAAGCCGGACGCGGTGTTCGTGTTCGTGCCGTCGGGCTTCGGCTCGGTGTTCATGAAGCAGTTCGTCGAGCGCGGGCTCGACAAGGCGGGCGTCAAGCTGATCGGAACCGGCGACGTCACCGACGACGACCAGCTCGCCGACATCGGCGACGCGGCGCTCGGCGCCGTGACCGCGCACCACTATTCCGCCGCCCACGATTCGCCCGAGAACAAGGCGTTCGTCGCCGCCTTCGAGAAGGCCAACGCCGGCATGCGCCCCAACTTCATGGCGGTCGCGGCCTATGACGGCATGGATCTCGTCTACCGGGCGCTCGAAAAGACCAAGGGCGACGCGAGCGGCCCGGCGCTGCTCGCGGCGATGAAGGGCATGAGCTGGACGAGCCCGCGCGGCCCGGTCTCGATCGACCCCGAAACCCGCGACATCGTGCAGAACATCTACGTCCGCAAGGTCGAGAAGACCGACGGGGCGCTCTACAACGTCGAGTTCGCGACCATTCCCGACGTGAAGGACCCCTACAAGGCGGGCAAGCATTAGCGGCGTCGGCCCCGGCCGTGGAGAAGCGTCGCCCCAGTCTCGGCTTCTGTCGCCCCTGCGAAAGCGGGGATCCAGACTCGCCGCGTGAAGTCGAGTCCGGTTGCGCGGACCGCCGCTTCCAAAGCGGCGGCCGCGCGGCTCCGGAGGCCGGCATACGCGGGCATGACATGGACAGCCGCCGATGCTGACGATCCTGTTCGACGGCGTCGCCTACGGCATGCTGCTGTTCGTGCTGGCGAGCGGGCTCTCGGTGACGCTGGGGCTGATGAACTTCATCAACCTCGCCCACGGCGCCTTCGCCATGGTCGGCGGCTACGTCACGGCGCTGCTGATGGAGCGCCTCGGCGCGCCGTTCCTCGTCACGCTGCCGGCGGCGTTCCTTGTCCCAGCGATCCTCGGAATCGTCCTCGAGCGCACGCTGTACCGCCGCCTCTATGGCGCGAGCCCGCTCGACCAGGTGCTGTTCACCATCGGCCTCGTGCTGATGGCGATGCCGATCGCCGATTATTGGCTCGGCGCCGAGGCGCGGCAGGTCCACCTGCCGGACTGGCTCTCCGGCAGCCTCAGCCTGTATGGGGTCGGGATCAGCCGCTACCGGCTGTTCATCGTCGGCGTCTGCGGGGCGATCGCGGCGGCGCTCCAGATCTTCCTGGTCAGGACCCGTTTCGGGGCGCAGCTCCGGGCGGCGGTCGACGACGCCCGCGTGGCCAACGGGCTCGGCATCGACGTCGACCGCATCTTCGCCATCACGTTCGCGGTCGGCTCGGGCCTGGCGGGCCTCGGCGGCGCGCTGGCGGCCGATGTCGTCGGCGGCGTCGATCCGTCCTTCCCGCTCAAGTTCCTGGTGGCGATGCTGATCGTCGTCACCATCGGCGGCTCGAACGGCATTCTCGGCGCGCTGTTCGGCGCGCTCTTGCTCGGCGTCCTCGACGTCGCCGGCAAGTACTACATCCCGTCGATCGGCGCGTTCATCATTTACGGCGTCATGGTCGCGACCCTGATCGTCCGGCCGCAGGGCCTGTTCTCCCGCGGGGACGGCCGATGAGCGGCGCATCCTCGGCGGTCGCCCGCCGGATCGAGGCGCATCTCGCCCGGCGCCGCCGCTGGCGGGCGATCGAGATCGTCTTCTGGCTCGCGGCGCTGGGAACGATTCTCGCCTTTCCGTCTCGGGCGGCGCTGATCAACGAGATCGTTATCGCCGGGCTGTTCGCCCTGTCGCTCGACCTCATTCTCGGCCTCGCCGGCATCGTGTCGCTCGGGCAGGCGGCCTTCCTCGGCGTCGGCGCCTATGCCGCCGCCATCCTCGCCAGCAAGGATCTCGGCGATCCGACGCTCGGGCTCGCCGTCGGCGCGCTCGCCGCCGGCGCGCTCGGCTTCGTCACCGCGCCGCTGCTGCTGCGCGGCGCCGACCTCGCCCGGCTCATGGTGACGCTCGGCGTGTCGCTGATGCTCGGCGAACTCGCCAACCGCAGCGCCTGGCTCACCGGCGGCGCCGACGGCCTGAACTTTTCCATGAGCCCGGTGCTCGGCCTGTTCCCGATCGGCTTCACCGGCCAGCGCAACGCGGCGCTCTACAGCTTCGTTGTCCTCTTCGTCCTGTTCGCGCTCGCGCGCCGGCTGCGCCAGTCGCCGTTCGGGCTGGCGCTCGCGGCGATCCGCGAGAACCGGCTTCGGGCCGGCGCGCTCGGCATCGCCACCGGCTGGCGCATCGTCGCGATCTACACCGTATCAGCGGCCTATGCCGGCGCGGCCGGAGCGCTGCTCGCCCAGACCACGCAGATCGTGTCGCTCGATCTGTTCGACTTCCACCGCTCGGCCGACGGACTGCTGATGCTGATCATCGGCGGCGCGGGCTACCTGTACGGCGGGATCATCGGCGCGGCGATGTTCATCGTGCTGCGCGACGTCATCTCGGCCGCGACCCCGGAATATTGGGAGTTCTGGATCGGGCTCCTGCTGGTGGCGCTGGTGCTGGTCGGCCGCGAGCGCCTGCGCGACATCGTGCTCAGCCGCGCCGCCCTCGTGTGGCCGAAGGCCGCAGGACGGGGCGCGGCATGAGCAGGCCGGCCCTCGAAGCGCGCGGATTGATGAAGCAGTTCGGCGCGCTGCTCGCCACCGACAGCGTGTCCTTCGCGCTTCAGCCCGGGGCGCGGCAGGCCTTGATCGGCCCCAACGGCGCCGGCAAGACGACGCTGATCAACCTTCTGACCGGCGTGATCAAGCCGACCGAGGGCCATGTCGTCCTGAACGGCCAGGACGTCACCGCCGTGTCGGCGAGCGAGCGCGTCCGGCTCGGCCTGTCGCGCACCTTCCAGATCAACCAGCTCTTTCCCCATCTGACGCCGATCGAGTCGCTCGGCCTCGCGATCTCCGAGCGCAACCGCTCCGGCGCCGATTTCTGGCGGGTGGCGGGAACCAGGGCCGCGATCGTCGCCGAGATCGAGGATCTGATCACCCGCTTCGGGCTCGAAGCCGACATGGACGTCCCGACCCACAGGCTCGCCTACGGCAAGCAGCGGCTGCTCGAGATCGCCCTGGCGCTCGCGACCCGGCCGCGCGTGCTGCTGCTCGACGAGCCGGCCGCGGGCGTCCCGGAGGAAGAGCGGCAGGACATTCTCGCAGCCCTCGCCGCCCTCCCCGCCGAGGTCGCGATCCTCTTGATCGAGCACGACATGGACCTCGTCTTCACCTTCGCGACGCGCATTTCGGTGCTGGTCGCGGGACGGCTGCTGACCGAGGGCGATCCGGAGACGATCGCGAAGGACGAGCGGGTGCGCGCCGTCTATCTCGGCGAGGACGGTCATGGCTGAGCAAATGTCCCCGGTCCGGCCCGCGGACGAGGCGCGAAACGGCAGGGACGGCGTCTCGCCGCCCCAGGGCGCTCGCGAGCGCGGGGATGTTGGGCGCCTATGGGCGCGGGCGGAACGCGCCGCGCCGGGACGTCGTCATGGCTGAGCTGCTCCGGGTGGAAAACCTCTCCGCCGGCTACGGCGAGGCCCGCGTCATCCAGGGGCTCGACTTCGCGCTCGAGGATGGCCGGTCTCTCGCGCTGCTCGGCCGCAACGGCGTCGGCAAGACCACGCTGATCGACACGCTGGTCGGGGTGACGACGCGCTTCTCCGGCCGCATGTCCCTGGGCGGCCGGGACATCACGACGCTCACGCCGCACGCTCGCGCTCACGCAGGAATCGGCTGGACGCCGCAGGAGCGCAACATTTTTCGGTCGCTGACGGTGGAAGAGAACCTGACCGCGGTCGCCGTCCCCGGACCCTGGACGGTCCGGCGCGTGTACGACCTGTTTCCGCGGCTCGAGGAGCGGCGCACCAACGGCGGCCGGCAATTGTCGGGCGGCGAGCAGCAGATGCTGGCGATCGGCCGCGCCCTGATGCTGAATCCGCGCCTGCTGCTGCTCGACGAGCCGACCGAGGGCCTCGCGCCGATCATCGTCGACGAGCTGCTGGCGGCGCTGCGGGAGCTCGCGAAGGCGGGCCTGTCGATGATCATCGTCGAGCAGAAGCCGAAGAAGATCCTGCCGTTCACCGACCACGCCATCGTGCTCGACCGCGGCGCGATCGCCCACGAAGCCCCGAGCGCCGACCTGCTCGCCGACCCGGCCGCGCTCGACGCGCATCTGACGGCGAGCCGGAAGGGGTGAGGGGGCCGGGCCGGCCGGCCGGCTCCCTTCGACACGAGGGTTGTTCCGCGTTCGCAATGGAATGTCGGGGAATCGACGCAGACGTTGCGGATCGCGGAGTGCGAACGGCGAAAGTGGGTCAGAAAGCGCGCGCTGCCTGCGGGCGCGACGTCGCCCGCTGCGTCACAATCATCTGTCGGGAATGCCGGCCTTGGAACCGCCGATCGCCTACTCCGGTTGCGGTGGCAGGAGATAGTCGCGCTTCACGCGTTTTTAGAGGACTTGCGTTTTAGATGATACAACATTATTGTTGTAAGAGATGATTCCTGTCCTCGCCCCTCTTCCCGGTTCGCCGTGGCCTGTACTGCCCGCCGGGATACACCCGGCGAGCCTCAACGAAGTGGGGGTGGCCTTCGCCACCGACGCCTGGAGACGCGAGTTGTTTGATGGTTTGGTTGATGCGTGCGGGAGTCTGCTGCGAGCAGGATGCCGGACGGTCTATCTCGACGGCAGTTACGTGTCAGGGAAACCGAAACCAGGCGATTTTGATGCATGCTGGGACCCTAGCGGCGTGAACCGGGCGTTACTCGATGCGGTTTTCTTGCAATTCCAGAATGGCCGCGAGGCTCAGAAGCGGAGGTTCAAAGGCGAGTTCTTCCCTTCGTCAATGATGTGTACGGATGTCGGACAGGCATTTGTTGATTTTTTTCAAATCGATCGTTTCACAGGCAAACAAAAAGGAATTCTCTCTATTCAGCTTCCGGCCGATCCGTTTCTTTCGAGGAAGGTGCAGCCATGATCTATAGCGACAAGCAGCGCAGCGTAGCGAGTGCACAACTCTCAAAGTTGCGGAATGCGCTTGCATCCGCAGAGGATCACGCCGCAGATCAGCTTTGGCTCAGGCAAGCGGAGATCGACGCGCTGAAAAGTCAAATCGCGGACATCGAGGCTGAAGTTGCGGAGTACGATCTGCTTAAATCTGGTCAAAGTTCCTTCTCGAAAACTTCTTCTCTCGAAGAGTTGCCGCGCGTGCTCGTGCAGGCGCGGATCTCATCAGGAATGAGCCAGACCGACCTTGCCGAGAAGCTCTCTATGAAGCCACAACAAGTGCAGCGTTACGAGGCGACAGATTACATGGGCGCGAGCTTGGCGCGGCTTGTTGAGGTGGCGCGAGCCGTTGGTGTCAAGGCGGCAGGAAGTTTCGAGGGGCCAAGGCAGGGTGACGGATCGGTCTTCGTTTGGGGCGATTCCGACGACATCGCTTGGGGCCAATTTCCCTATAGGGAAATGATAAAACGCAAGTGGTTCGATTTGCCACGCAATTCGAACCCGATCGAGAAGGTGAAGGAGTATTTCCTGCGCTCGGCCGGGCCTCAGTTCGCGACAGCGCTTCACCGCAAAAAGATGCGGAGTGGCAATGTGCCAAACGAATACGCGTTGCTCGCATGGCAGGCACGCGTACTAGAGCGCGCGCGAGCAAAGATCGATGCTGGAGGAGTCGGCACCTTCGAGTTGGATGACCGGTGGCTGCCGGGTTTGGTGCAGATGACTCAACTCAGTGACGGGCCGGCGCGCGCCCGCGATCTTCTCGCCGATCGAGGCATCGTGCTGGTTGCTGAGCGGCATCTGCCAGGGACCTACCTCGACGGCGCGGCCATGCTGGCTGATGGAGAAGCTCCCGTTGTCGGACTCACGCTGCGGCACGACCGGTTGGACAATTTTTGGTTCGTACTGATGCACGAACTGGGGCACATTTTTCTGCATCTATTCGACGGGCATCGCTTCGACTTCTTCGACGAAGAAAGTGCGAGCGATACCGATAAGATCGAGGTAGAGGCTGACAACTTCGCCCTTGATCGGTTGATACCCCAAGGCTTGTGGGACCAGTGCCTATCGCGCTTCGGGCTTTCTGAAGAGGCGGTTAGGATCGATGCGGAGACGATCGGAATTGATCCAAGTATCATTGCGGGTCGCATCCGTAAGGAGCGCGGGAATTACACCATCCTGAACAAATTGGTTGGCCAAGGTCAGGTGCGTTCCCAGCTTGAGGAGGCGGGCGATGATCTTGACTAGTGGGATGTATGTTCCGGCACTGCGTTGGCGTCAGGGCGAATATCAGGCGCTAGCGCGCCTACCGGCAACGGTCAGGGACCGCCTAGTGCCTTACATTAGCATTCCTGAGGTCGAATTCGATTTTGAATTGTGGCAGCCAAAAAAAACCGTTCAGGAGCATGTCCATCCGTTTGCAGCCCGCTTCAACGCGAAGTGGGGGAAGCGCGCTGCGTGGGTCGGAGTGCATCCGAGTATTTTAGGCAAGCCAATGGGAGACGGCCGTGATATTTTCGCATATGTCTTTGAAGCTCTGCGGGTATTTAAAGCACGCGCAATTCCTGCGGTTCTGCTTGATTTCTCAGGCCCCCTTGTCAAGTCCGTACGGGCGGTTCTCGCGACGGATGGACTTGGAGTCGCGATCGCCATCCGGTTGGAAGACATGATGAAGGCGGACGCCCGCAGTCGCGTAGAGGCTTTAGCTAAATTGCTTGGCGTGCCGCTTGGCGAGGTTGATCTGATTATCGACCTAGGCGCGCCCAATTTCGAGCCGTACAACGTCTTTGCGGGCGCGCTGGTCGCCGCGATGCGCCGCCTTGGCGATCTTAGTGTATTTCGAAATTTCGTGGTCATCGGCACGGCCATCCCGCAGACCTTCAAGGACGTGGCTAAGGGGGCTAACCAGTTGCCGCGGCACGACTGGCTCTTTTACCAGACGCTGATCGATAAGCTTCCGGCCGGCATGCGGCGGCCGAATTTCGGCGATTACACGATTGTGCATCCGGACTTCGCGCCGTTGGACATGCGCAAGATCAAGTCGGCCGGGAAGCTTGTTTACACCACAATTGCGGAATGGGAGGTAAGAAAAGGCGGGTCTTTCCGAGACAATCCTAGCCAGATGCACGATCACTGTGCATCCATCGTGGCGTCGGGCAAGTTCAAGGGGGACCACTTTTCAAGCGGCGATGATTACATCGCCAAATGTGCTGCTCACACTAAAGGGCCTAGCAATCAGCCATTCTGGAAGTTCGTTACAATTAACCACCACATCACGCACGTTCTTGATGATCTCGCCAAGTTTTACGCCGCAACATAAAACATCGTATCGACACGGTGATTTGACGCAAAGTCATAACTTCGCAGAGGATATTGTAAAGTTGCTTTCTCGGTCGTCTCAAGTCCTTGGCCGGATAGCCGATACTACTTAGAAGATCGATTACCTCATCGCGCCAAAGAAGGTGCGCCACCATCACCGGATCGACATCGGGATTGACTGCCGCATTGCGCACGACCTGAAAGCTCATGCTCCCCCTTGGCCCGTACTCAGCAGCCATCACGCCGCACCACTGAGGCGAATGTTCAACGACGGCTGAAACATGCTTTGACGCAGCAACGAAAGTGAGCTTCTCAAGCGTTTGCCGATAGATGTCGATTTGTGCCGCCAGACGGTCCAACGTATCCTTGGCGCTCTTGATTTCGTAGCCGTGGATGGACCCGTTTATCACGGCCACGTCGATACGACTTTTCGCATGAGCAAGCCCCAACTCGTCAATCACAATGGTTTGAGGATTGGCTCGTACGCGACGCAGGTACTTCATGTGCAGCGCGGAGCGAATTTCTATGTCGCCACTCTTCGTCATCATCAGTGCGGTCTTCCCCCAAAATCTTTATTAGCCGAATTTTCGTCGTCGAGCCAACCAGCATTTTGGCTCATCCGGAGAAGACGATCGACATCAGGACGTACGCACTGGCGCTCTCGTCGCGTCGGGTGACCAACCGGGAAGGGCAGCAAGGGGGAGGCCTTGACCCGTCCGCCAAGTCCTCCGCCAACGTCCGCAATTTGCGCAGTCCCGCCGTCCCTCGCGGGCGGGCCGACGCGCAGAAGCGGCGCCCCCTGCCGTGCCGGAGCGAGCGGGAACACGTTCGCCAAGTCTTCCGGCAACGAGCGCAAATTGCGCGTTACGTCCTTTCATGCTCCGCCAGCCGCCGCCACGCACGCCGGCGTCGCCTGCCGTAACAGGCGACGCCCTCTTACATCAACGGCTTGCCGTCCGGCGCCGGGACGCCGACCCGGATCAGCCGCGAGAAGTCGGGCGACCCGTCGGCCGCCTTCGCGCGCGCGTCGATCCGCGCCCGCTCGATCAGCTCGGCGAGCGGAATGGCGTTGGTCACCGCGCCGTGGTCGTAGAGGTAGCTCGGCAGGTAGCCGTTGACGATCAGCCGCCAGTCGAACGGCAGCACGCCGCCGAGGCTGCGAATGAGCCGGGTGACGGCGGTGGTGCAATTGGTGGTGAGTGAATTGTACCAGCGCGGTTCGCGGGCGAGCGCGTCGGCTTCGTCGACATAGCCGACCAGCAGGGTGCGGATCGCCGCGGGCGAGGCGCGCAGCCGGTAGAGCTGGACGTCCTCGCCGCGCACGTTCGAGCGCAGCCGCACCACGTCGCGCTCGGTCGCCGCGATCGACACCAGCGTGTGCGAGCGAAAAGCGTCGGCGACCGGCGAATAGACGCTGCCCTTCTCGCGCCGGACCTCGAGCGACCAGGCCAGCACCTGCCCGTCGTCGAATTCGAAGCTCATGATCAGATGGGCCATCTGCGGCCCGGCCCAGTAGGACAGGATGAGGTCGAGCGCCTTCAGCTTCGACAGGTCGTAGCGGCGCGTCTCCCAGGCTTCCGTGAAGTCGTCGTCGGAGCGCCAGTCGAAGTCGCGCACGTCGGTGAGCGTCAAAATATCGCCGTCGATCGTCCCGGTCGTCTGCCGGGCGACGTCGGCGGTCCAGTTTCCGCCCTGCGGCGGCGTGATCGTGCTCCACCAGACGAGAATCCCGGCGAAGGCGAGCGCGAAGGCGCCGAGCGCGCGCCAGCGCAGGCGGGTGAACAGCGCGACGATCGCGGCGATTGCGGCGACCGCGGCGAACCCCGCCGCGACCGCCCGGACCGCATCCGGCCCGGGACAGCGGAACCACAGCGCCAACGCGCTCCACAGTCCGATCGGCGCGACGATCAGGAGCGCCAGGAGAAGCATCAGGATCGCCGAAACGACGCGGCCCGCTGTCATGATTTCCCCCCGCACTCCCGGCGCGCCCGCCGCATTCCGTCCTTACGGCAGGCGCAGGTCGCCGTCAGCTCTTGACGAGGCCGAGCTTGATCAGGCTTTCGGCGGTGGCGACGAGGGCGTCCTCGCGCGAGCGCGGCGACCAGCCGAGCAGCCGCTTCGCCTTGTCGGCGGTGGCGTTCTTCACCTTGCCGAGTTCCGGAACGATCTGCTGGACGGAGGAGTCGGCGAGCGAGACCAGCCGCACCAGCCAGTCGGGCAGCTCGCGCGTCGTCGCGCGCTTCGCCTTGTCGCCGAGACGCGTCTTCAGAATGCGCGCCATGTCGGCGAGGGTCAGGAAGTCGCCGGCGACCGCGAGGAAGCGTTCGCCCTTGGCGCGCGCATCGGTCATGGCGCTGAGGTGCAGGTCGGCGACGTCGCGCACGTCGACCACCCCGAAGCGCAGGTGCGGCAGGCCCGGCATCGCGCCGTTCAGCATGCGCTGGACGATCATGATCGAGGTCGACGTGTCCGGCCCGAGCGCCGGCCCGAACACCCCGACCGGATTGACCACGGCGAGCTCCGGCCCGCCTTCCCTGGCGACGAAGTCCCAGGCGGCGCGCTCGGCGATCGTCTTCGACTTGACGTAGGCGGTCAGGCCCTCCCCCTTGAGGTTCGTCCAGCTCGTCTCATCGAACGGGGCGGCCTGCTCGGGATGGCCGTAGCCGACCGCGGCGAACGACGAGGTCAGCACGACCCGCTTGACCCCGGCGGCGCGCGCGGCCGAAAGGACCCTCAACGCCCCGTCGCGGGCCGGCCGGATCAGGTCGTCCTCGTGCTTCGGCACGGAGAACGGAAACGGCGAGGCGACGTGCAGGACGAAGTCGCAGCCGGCGACCGCCTCCGGCCAGCCCGCGTCGCGCTCGAGGTCGGCGGCGGCGAAGGAGAGGCGGTCGAGCCCCTGCGCGCCGGCCCGCGCCAGCTGACCGCGCACCGCCTCGCCGCGAGCGGGATTGCGCAGGGTGGCGCGGACCGAATGGCCCGCGGCCAGGGCCTGCAAGGCGCAGTGGCCGCCGATGAAGCCGGATCCGCCGGTGACGAGAACGAGACTCATGCGCTTCTCCCTGAAGCCCGAATGCATCGTTGGAACATGATGAAATCAGGTGGAAACACCGCCGTCATTGCGAGCGACCCCCGGGTCGAAGAGCCCGGGGGTCACTCGCATTGACGGACCTCAATTCATCCGGCGCTAGCCCGCGCCGTCGTTGGTCTGATGGCCGCCGGTCAGCGGCACGAACGGAATGACCTTGCCGCCGAAAATGTCGGACCGCGCGACCGACGGCCCGTCCGCGCCCGCCTTCTTGACCACCTTCAAGATGTGCTGCGCGCCGGGCGGGCCGACGGGAATGACCATGATTCCGTCGGGCTTGAGCTGCTGCAGCAGCGGCGGCGGGATGTGGTCGATGCCGCAGGTGACGATGATCTTGTCGAACGGCGCGGCCTCGGCCCAGCCGAAATAGCCGTCGGCGCTGCGGGTGGCGATGTTGGAATATTCGCTGTAGCCCGAGGCGATCAGCCGGTCGTAGACGCCGCGCGTGCGCGCCGCGAGCTCGGGAATGATCTCGATCGAATAGACCCGCGGGGTGAGGTAGGTCAGCAGCGCCGACTGGTAGCCGGAGCCGGTGCCGATCTCGAGCACCTTCTCGCCGTTGCGGATCTGGAGCGCGCTGGTCATCCGCCCCATCGTGCCGGGCGGGGTGATGGTGACGCCGAAGCCGATGTCGATGTAGTGGGCGACGTAGGCCTGGTCCTTGTCCTCGGGCCGGGTGAATTCCTGGCGCGGGGTGAGCAGGAAGGCGCGCTTCTCGGCCGCCGTATAGAGGTCGTTGAACGACAGGACCTCCTTGTAGCGGTCGAAGCGGCGCTCGAGATAGACCGGGTCCTCGCGGGTGTTCGCCTTGCCCCAGGCGACGAAGGCGGCCTTGTCGGCGAGCGGCGGCGCGAGGTCGCGGGCGAACGCGGTCGCGGCGGCGAATGGCGAAGCGAGCGCAGCCGCGCCCGCGCGGATCAGGAAATCGCGTCTTCGAATCATCCCCTCGGCTCACCCCTTCGTGTCTCTGAAGGCCCCGCAATCGGCCAAGTTTGTGGCGCGAACGTGAAAGGCGCGGCGAAAGCCCTTTTTCGTAACTGCAGAGGGGGGTGTTTGTGAGGAGCCGAGGGGCGCGCCCCGGGAGGGGCGGCGTCCCGCCGCCCGGGGACGCGGCCCCCTCCGTTGAGCGCCGCGACCCCCCTTACAGCTTGGGTTACCCGTATTCAGCGCCCGAGGCTGTCGTGCAGGAAGGCGATCAGCCCCGCCATGCCCCGCCGCGCCGCCGCGGCGTCGTAGCGTAGCATCATCCCCATCACGCTTTTTCCTCCCGCGAAGGCCGGATCGTCGAAGCAATGGCCCGCGGCGGGGAGGACGGAGAGCCGGACGTTGTCTTGCCCCTGCGCGAGCCGCCGGCAGTCTGCCGCCGGCGTCACCGTGTCGGCGGACCCGACCACGATCAGGGTCGGAATCGCGAGCCTTTTCCCCGCTTCGTTGGCGCAAGGGGGGTAGAAGGCCGCCGCCGCCTGGAAGGCGAGCCCGTTCGCGCCCGCTGGCGACGCCGCGGCCGCGAGCGCCCCGTCGCCGCCCTGCGAGAAACCCACGACCGCAATGCGCGCCGAATCGACGTCCGGCCGCCCGGCGAGAAAGGCGAGCGCCCCGAACGCGTCGGCAACGAGCTGCGGGAAGTCGACCGCACAGGTCTCCTTCAGGCCGCGGGTGGAAAACTCGTCGACGAACAGCGCCGCGTAACCGGCGTCGGCGAGCGCGGTTTCGATCGCGCGCCGGTTGGACGGCAGGCCGAGGCACGAATGCAGCAGCACGACCGCCGGAAACGGCCCGGCGCCGGAGGGCATCGAGAGAGCGCCGCGGATCGCCTCGCCTGCGGCGCTCTCGAACGACACAATCCGGTCGGGCGACGCTCGGCAGGGCGCGGCGAGCAGGGCGAGCGCTGCGACGGCGAGGAGGATGGGGAGGAAGCGCAAGGAGTCGGTCCGGGCGGCGAAGGCGTCACGCCGCCGGCTTAGGGACTTTCGCGCGGAAAGGGAACAGGCGCCCGGGGAAGGCCGTTGCGGGCGGCCCTTCCCCGCCGCGCCCCTTGGGCGACAGCCGGGGCGACGCGCAAGGCTACGACCGTTGAAGGCGGGTCGACATCGCGTCGATCGCCCCGATGATGTCTGCCGCGTCGGAAACCGGCTGCCGACGGCTGAACGCCTCCGCGGCGCCGCCCGCCTCCTCCAGCAGCGCGCCCGCGCCCCGGGGGCGTCGCCCGCGCCTCTGGCGTGTCCAGCTCCCGGGCGAGCGCGCGGCGGAGCTCCAGCTTTTGGCGAGCAGCCAATCATACAGAATACTTCAGGTAAAAACTGGCTTGCAAGCGGAGACGCGCGGGCCGGACCGGCGACCGGCACGGGCTCGTAATCCGAAAAACAGATTATTCGAGATTTATATTGCTATTTTCCAGAATCACCATCAGAATGCGGGGATGCACGGAGAAGCCCTTCCCGCGGATCGATCGACCTCGCGCGCCCCGCGCGTCGGCCAGCGACCGCGACCGACGCGGTCGACGACCGCCTCGACGACAACGCCCGGCGCTCTGCTCCGGTTACCATGCTCGCGCGCAACCCGCAAAACGGC
>NZ_QNRK01000048.1 GCF_003315135.1 Roseiarcus fermentans | reverse complement strand
ACAACCATCCCCACCTTGACTCACGTTTCGCCCCGCCGCGTCTCGCAAAATCCGCCGCCACCCGACGAGCGCACCCAACCTGTGACAATTCGGACCCACCCCGGCTTGGGAGTTACGGTCGCCCGGGAATCTGGTCGCAACGCTCTGAGAAGATTGATTCCGCGCCCGACCTTTCGCGGGGTCGGCAGGCCCCCGCCCGGCCGGCGCGTCCCGACCCGACGGGGTGGCCGCCGCTACCACCGCGGCATGCGGAACGGCAGCATCAGGCGCACCGCCGGGCTGGCGAAGCGGTCGAGCGACAGGCTCTCGTGCACCGATTCCACCGTTTCGCCGTGGAGCCGGTGGGCGACGAGGCTGCGGGCGTAGAACGGCGAATCCTCGAACGAGCGCACCGCCTCGGCGCGGCCGTCGTCGGAGCGGGTGGCGCGCTCGAGCCGCCATTTCGTCCGCGGCAGCGGGACCGGCGGGGGCGCGGCCAGGGTCTCGCAGCCGCCGCGGGCGTCGAAACGCAACGCCAGCGACAGCGGCGGGCCGCGGCGCGGCGCCGCGTCGTAGAGCACGCTCGCGCCGCTCGCGGTCGCGGCGCGCGACCAGGTCCAGCGGGAAAAGCCGCGTTCGAGCGGCTCGGCGCCGGCGTTCTGGTCGAAATAGCCGGTCCCGCGCCAGCGGAGGGCCGGCGCGTCCATGGCGACCTCGACATCGGCGGTCGGCATGATCGGGCGCCACCAGTGGCCGCCCTCGGCGTCGAGGGTGAAGGCGTTGGCGTTGAGCGCCGCCGCCCGGACCTCGATCCGCCCGCGCACCCGGCGCGGGAAGGGCGCGGCGCGCTCGTCGATCACGAGCGCGAGCCCGGCGCCGGTCCATTCCGCTCGCGAGCGGCCGATCTCGAGCGTGTCGCGGCCCGGCCGCACCGCGCGGCGGCGGCGCTCGGTCATCGTCCAGATCGCGCCCCGCGGCCCGTAGAGCGCGACGTTGAAGGCGCAATGGTCGAGCGGGTCGCGCCGTCCGGCCCAGGCGTAATAGGGCGAGAACACGCTGCCGACGAAAACGATCACCGTCAGCCCGAAGGTGCGGTCGGCGCTCAGCGCGTCGACGTACCACCAGGCGTAGCCGCCGGGCGCGACCGGCCGGTCGAAGAAAGGTCCCTGATCACGCTCAGCGCCGCCTGCCGGCCCGACAGCGCCGCCATCGGCGCCCCCGGCCCCGGATGAACGCTGCCCCCCGCGAGATAGAGTCCCGGCAGCCGGGTCTTCGCCCCTTCCCGGGCGAAGGTCGCCTTCCAGCCGTGCGTCGCCGGGCCGTAGAGCGCCCCCCGGGTCGAGGGGTAGACCTTGGCGAAATCCTCCGGAATCGTCCGGACGATCGATTCGCGGTCCCGCTCGATCGTCAATCCGCACCGTCCCAGGAGGCTGAAGGCCGCGCTCTCGCATGTCTCGATCTCCGCTGCGGTCAGGGGACGGTTGGCCGGCCGCGCCGGCGCGTTGACGAGGCCGAAGACGCGCTCGGGCCCCGAGGGCGCGCCCGCGTCGGAATCACCGCGATCCTGGGCGCAAAGATACACGGTCGGGGCGGCGGGCAGGCGGCCGCGGGCGAACAGATCGTCGAATTCGGCGCGGCTGTCGCGCGAGAAGAACACGGTGTGGCGGACGAGCGGGAACCCGCGCACCCGCGCCGACATCGCCCAGGTCACCGCCGACAGCGACCGCTCGGGCGTGTGGGCGGCGACCGCGCGCCTGGCCTCGGGGCCGGCCGCGCCGTCCGCGAGCGCGGCGACGTCGCCGTTCCAGATGACGGCGTCCGCGGCGATCGGCTCGCCCGCGCCGGTCGCGACGCCCGCCACCCGGCCGCCCGCCGTCAGGATGCGCGCCACCGCGGTCCCGAACCGGAACTGCGCGCCGCGCGCTTCGGCGAGGCCGCGAAGCGCCTCGGCCAGCCGCGCCATGCCCCCCTCGACGAGCCACACGCCCTCCCGCTCGACATGGGCGACGAGCATCAGCGTCGCGGGCGCGAGGAACGGCGACGAGCCGCAATAGGTGGCGTAGCGCCCGAACAGCTGGCGCAGCCGCGGATCGGCGAAATGTTCGCCGAGCGCCTTCCACATCGTTGCGAACGGCGCGATGCGGACGAGGTCCCCGACGTGCGAGAGGCCGACGCGCGCCGACAGATCGAGCGGGCCGGCGACGCGCGGCGCGTCGATGAAGCCCGGGCGCAGCGTCTCGTAGATCGCCTGCGCGCGCTTGCAGAAGGCCCGATAGCCGCGGGCCTCGCGCGCGCCCGCGAACGCCAGAATCGCGTCGGCGCTGCGGTCGATGTCGGAATAGAGGTCGAGGCGGGAGCCGTCGGCCCAGGCGTGTCGGGCGAGCCGCTCGGCCCGGACGAGCGTCGCCCATTGCGACAGCGAGGAGCCGGCCTCGTCGAACAGCCGATCGAACACCCAGCGCATCGTCAGCACGGTCGGTCCGGCGTCGATCGGGCGTCCGGCGAGCGGAGCCGGGCGCATTTTCCCGCCCGCCCGGTCGGTCGCCTCGATCACGGTCGTGCGAAAGCCGGCGGAAGACAGGAGGACGGCGGCGGCGAGCCCGCCCATGCCCGCTCCGACGATGACGATGCGACGATCCGCCATGACGGCTCTCCTTGCGGGACACGTGCGAATGTGTCAAGTTCTCATGACACGAGAGAGAGACAAGCCGTCTTTACGACACTGGAGGCGCGTGTGCTGACTTCGGACCGCATCGAGCTGGCGCTGGAAAGCGCCGTCCATCGCGCCGGAGACGCTGGGTCGCCGCCGCTGCTCGCCTCGGCCCTGCATTACGCGGTGTTCCCGGGCGGGCACCGGATCCGGCCGAACCTGTGCATCGCCGTCGCCGCCGCCTGCGGCGCGCCGTTTCCGCGCGAGACCTACGCCGCGGCGGCCGCGGTCGAGCTGCTGCATTGCGCGTCTCTGGTTCACGACGACCTGCCCTCGTTCGACAACGCCGACACGCGACGCGGAAAGCCCTCGGTTCACGCGCAGTTCGGCGAACCGATCGCCGTCCTCACCGGCGACGCGCTGATCGTGCTCGCGTTCGAGACCTTGGCGCGCGAGGTGGCGCCGAGCCGGCTCGCGCCCGCGATTGCGATCGTCGCCGGGGCCGTCGGCGCGCCGGGCGGGATCGTAGCGGGCCAGGCCTGGGAATGCGAGGCCGCCGTCCCGCTGGCCGACTATCAGCGGGCCAAGACCGGCGCGCTGTTCGTCGGCGCGACCATGTCCGGAGCGGCGTCGGCGGGAGTCGACCCGGAGCCGTGGCGGATGCTCGGCGACAAGATCGGCGAGGCCTATCAGGTCGCCGACGATCTGCGCGACGTGCTCTGCACCGCGGAAGAACTCGGCAAGCCGATCGGCCAGGACGCGGCGCGAACCCGTCCGAACGCCGCGGCCCAGCTCGGAATCGCCGGCGCCAAGTCGAGGCTCGAGACGCTGGTCGCAGCGGCCTCGGCGTCGATCCCCGACTGCCCGGGACGCGCGGCGCTGTGCAAGGCGATCGAGCTGCAGACGCGGGCGCTGTTCCCGAGGCAACTGACCCAGGTCGCCGCCTGACCCCTCGGGCGCGATGGCGTCCCCGGGCCTGCCGCCGCTGTTCTCCGCACTCGCGCGGCGCATCAAGGATTGGCGCATCCGGCGCACCGCCGATCCCGCCTTCCAGCGCTGGGCGGCGCAGTCGCCGCTCACCCGCGGGCTCGTGCGGCGGGACGCCCGGGCGCTGTTCGATCTGTGCGCGGGCTTCGTCTATTCCCAGATCCTGAGCGCCTGCGTCAAACTGCGCGTCTTCGAGATCCTGCGCGCGGGGGCCGTCGACGTCGCGACGACCGCGGCCGAAACGGGCCTCGAGCCGCCGGCCGCGCTGCGCCTGCTCAAGGCCGCCGCCGCGCTCCGGCTCGTCCGGGCGCTGCCCGACGGCCGGTTCGCGCTCGACGACCTCGGCGCCGCGACCCTCGGCAACGCCGCGGTCGCCGAATTCGTCGCGCATCACGACCTCTTCTACGCCGACCTCGCCGATCCGGCGGCGCTGCTGCGCGGCCACGTCGAGACGCGGCTGTCCCGGTTCTGGAGCTATGCGTCGGACCCGACCAGGCCCGATGACGGCGACGGCGCCGCCGCCGCCTACAGCGCGCTCATGTCCCGGACCCACGCGCAGGTGGCGGACGCGGTCCTCGCCGCCTATCCGTTCGTGAGCCGGCGCCGTCTCCTCGATGTCGGGGGCGGCGAGGGCGCCTTCGCCGTCGCGGCGGCGCAGCGGCATCCCCGTCTCGCGGTCACGCTGTTCGACCTGCCGCGGGTCGCGGAGCGGGCGCGGGCGCGGTTGACGGAACTCGGGCTTCAGAAGCGCGTCGCGGTCGCCGGCGGCGACATGCTGCGCGATCCCCTGCCCGAGGGCGCCGATGTCGCGACTCTGGTGCGAGTCCTGCACGACCACAACGACGCGGAGGCGGGCGCGATCCTGGCGGCGGTGCGCGGCGCATTGCCGCACGACGGCGACATCCTCATCGCCGAACCGATGTCGGGGATTCGGGGCGCCGAACCCATGGGGGACGCCTATTTCGGCCTTTATTTGCTGGCGATGGGGCGCGGTCGGCCGCGCACGCCCGACGAGATCGGCGCTCTCCTGAAGGATGCGGGATTCGCCCGCCCCCTCCGTCTGAGGACCCCGAATCCGTTCGTTCTCAGCATCGTGAAGGCCTCCCGAGTGTAAATTCGACTTGACGCTTTGAGGTGACAAGTTAGACTTACACCAGAGAGTCTGAGTGCGGGAGCCGCCGGGCATGTTGAAGTCCCTGGCCGTGGTTTTGGAGCAGCCGGAGCGCCTGTCGTTGACGACGCTCCCGGTCGACTCCCCGGCCGCGGGTGATGTCGTCGTGGAGACGCTGTGGACCGGCGTGAGCGCCGGAACCGAGCGGCTGCTCTACACCGGCCAAATGCCGCACTTTCCCGGCATGGGCTATCCGCTCGTCCCCGGCTACGAGACCGTCGGACGTGTAGTCGACGCCGGCCCGGACTCCCGGATTCCTGTCGGCGCCCGGGTGTTCGTGCCGGGCGCGCGTTGCTTTGGTCCGGTCCGCGGACTGCACGGCGGCGCGGCCTCGAGGCTCGTGACGCGGGGCGACCGCGTGGTCCCGGTGTCCGAGTCGCTTGGAGAAAAAGCGGTGTTGCTCGCGCTCGCCGCCACCGCGCTGCACGCCCTCTCTGGGTCGACGCTCGAGGCGGGGGCGCTGATCGTCGGACACGGCGTTCTCGGCCGGCTGATGGCGCGGCTCGCAACGCTGCGGGGCGGCGAACCGCCGGTGGTGTGGGAGACCAACGCGAACCGGCGCGACGGCGGGACCGGCTACGCCGTCACCACGCCCGAGGACGATTCGCGCAAATCCTACCCGGTGGTCATCGACGTCAGCGGCGATGCAAGCGCGCTTGATTTGCTCGTTCAGCGTCTGGCGCCCGGCGGCGAGATCGTGCTCGCCGGCTTCTACGACCGGGTGAGCTTCGCCTTTCCACCCGCGTTCATGCGCGAGGCCCGCTTCCGGGTCACCGCGCAGTGGCGCGAGGGCGACCTCGCCGAGGCGGCGCGCCTGGTCGAGTCGGGTCTGCTTTCGCTGGACGGGCTGATCACCCATCGCGCTCCGGCGAGCTCGGCCCCGGAAGCCTATCCGGTCGCCTTCGGCGATCCCGCATGTCTGAAAATGGTGCTCGACTGGAGGACGTTGGCATGAGTCTCGGCGAGGGCTTTCTCACCGCCGAAGAAGTGGCGAACCCACCGGCGCATCTCGAGGCCGCCGCGGCCGAACCCGCGCCCGCCGCCAAGACGACGCAGATCATCGCGATCTACGGCAAGGGCGGAATCGGCAAGAGCTTCACCCTCGCCAACCTGTCCTACATGATGGCGCAGCAGGGCAAGAAGGTCCTGCTGATCGGCTGCGACCCGAAGAGCGACACGACCTCCCTGCTGTTCGGCGGTCGCGCCACCCCGACGATCATCGAGACCTCGACCCGAAAGAAGCTCGCGGGCGAGCAGGTTTCGATCGGCGACGTCTGCTTCAAGCGCGACGGCGTCTTCGCCATGGAGCTCGGCGGGCCGGAAGTCGGGCGCGGTTGCGGCGGGCGCGGCATCATCCACGGCTTCGAGCTGCTGGAGAAGCTCGGCTTCCACGAGTGGGGGTTCGACTTCGTCCTGCTCGACTTTCTCGGCGACGTGGTGTGCGGCGGGTTCGGCCTGCCGATCGCGCGCGACATGTGCCAGAAGGTCATCATCGTCGGCTCGAACGACCTTCAGTCGCTCTACGTCGCCAACAACGTCTGCTCGGCGGTCGAGTATTTCCGCAGGCTCGGCGGCAACGTCGGCATCGGCGGCCTCGTGATCAACAAGGACGACGGAACCGGCGAGGCGCGCGCGTTCGCCGCGGCCGCGGGCGTTCCGGTGCTCGCCTCGATCCCGGCCGACGACGATATCCGCAGGAAGAGCGCGAACTACGAAATCGTCGGCAAACCCGGCGGACGCTGGGCGGGGCTGTTCGAGGATCTCGCCACCAATGTCGCCGCGGCGCTGCCGAACCGCCCCAAGCCGCTCTCGCAGGACGGTCTCCTCGGCCTCTTCGCCGGCGACGCGGTCGGACGGCACGTGACGCTCGAGCCCGCGACGATGGCGGACATGTGCGGCGGGGCGCTGAAGCCCAGGCCGTCCCTCGAAGTCGTCTACGACCCAGCAGTCTGAGGGCGCCCGGAAAGTCATGACCGACTGTCTCGATATCCGCCCCGCGAACGGCGCCGCCCCCGCAGAAGTCGGCGCGCCCGCGCCCGAAACCGCGTCCTGCCATTCCGACAAGGCGGCCGTCCGCGAGGCGGCGCGCCAGGCCGGATCGGGCGAGACGCTCGAACGCTACGCCCGCGATTATCCGGCAGGGCCGCACGACCAGCCGCAGTCCATGTGCCCCGCGTTCGGCGCGCTGCGCGTCGGGCTGCGCATGCGGCGCACCGCGAGCGTGCTGTGCGGCTCGGCGTGCTGCGTCTACGGCCTCACCTTCACCTCGCATTTCTACGGCGCGAAGCGGACCGTCGGTTACGTCCCGTTCAGTTCCGAGACGCTGGTCACCGGCAAGCTGTTCGAGGACATCCGCGAGGCCGTCGTCTCGCTCGCCGACCCCGACCGCTACGATGCGATCGTCGTGATCAATCTCTGCGTGCCGTCGGCCTCGGGCGTGCCGCTGCGGCTGCTGCCGAGGGAGATCGACGGCGTGCGCGTGATCGGCATCGACGTCCCGGGCTTCGGCGTGCCGACCCATGCCGAAGCCAAGGACGTCCTCGCCGGCGCGATGCTGAATTTCGCCCGCCGCGAGGCGGAACAGGGGCCGGTTCAGGCGCCGCGCGCGCCGCGATCGGAAAAGCCTTCGGTGACGCTGCTGGGCGAGATGTTCCCGGCTGACCCCGTCCAGATCGGCGGCATGCTCGACCTTCTGGGACTGGCCGCGGGTCCGGTCGTCCCGACCCGCGAATGGCGCGAGCTCTACGGCGCGCTCGACTGCGCGGCCGTCGCCGCGATCCATCCCCACTACACGGCGTCGGTGCGCGAGTTCGAACTCGCCGGGCGCCCGGTGGTCGGCTCCGCGCCCGTCGGCGTCGACGGGACGGCGGCCTGGCTCGAGGCGATCGGCAAGGCTTGCGGGGTCGCCGCCGACCGGATCGATGCGGCCAAGGCGAAGCTTCTTCCGGCGATCAAGGGCGCTCTTGCGGCGACCCCGATCGCCGGCCGTGTCACCCTCTCCGGCTACGAGGGATCGGAACTGATCGTCGCACGACTCATGGTCGAAAGCGGCGCCGACGTCCGCTACGTCGGCACGGCGTGTCCCAAGACGCGCTTCTCGCTCGACGACCGCGACTGGCTCGAAGCCAGGGGCGTGCAGGTCAGGTTCCGCGCCTCGCTGGAAGACGATTGCGCCGCGCTCGCCGAGTACGAGCCCGACCTCGCCATCGGCACGACGCCGGTCGTTCAGAAGGCGAAGGAGCGCTCCATCCCCGCGCTCTACTTCACCAATCTGATCTCCGCGCGCCCGCTCATGGGCGTAGCCGGCGCAAGCTCTCTCGCCAAGGTCGTCAACACCGCGATCGCCGGCAAGAGCCGGTTCGACGAGATGTGCGAATTCTTCGCCGGCGTCGGCGCTGGCTACGCCGCGGGCCACTGGAACGCCGTTCCGCGCGACCGGCCGGAGTTCAAGGCGAAGCGCCGTCGGGCGCAAGCCGCCAGGGCCAAGGCCGAGGAGCCGGGCGCATGCTAGTCCTCGATCACGACAGGGCCGGCGGCTACTGGGGCGCGGTCTACGTCTTCGCCGCGATCAAGGGCCTGCAGGTCGTCATCGACGGACCGGTGGGCTGCGAGAACCTGCCGGTGACGGCGGTGCTGCATTACACCGACGCCCTGCCCCCGCACGAACTGCCGATCGTCGTCACCGGGATTTCCGAGGAGGAGCTCGGCCGGCACGGGACGGAAGGCGCGATGAAGCGCGCCCACGCGACCCTCGACCCCGACCTGCCGAGCGTCGTCGTCACCGGATCAATCGCCGAGATGATCGGCGGCGGGGTGACGCCCGAGGGAACCGGGCTGCAGCGCTTCCTGCCGCGCACCATCGACGAGGATCAATGGCAGTGCGCCAACCGCGCGATGGCGTGGCTGTGGAGCGAGTTCGGCCCGAAGAAGGGCCGCGCCGGCACGCCAAAGGCGCGCGCCGCGGGCGCGAAGCCCAAGGTCAACATCATCGGCCCGGCCTACGGCGTGTTCAACATGCCCTCCGATGTCGCCGAAGTCCGGCGACTGATCGAGGGGATCGGGGCCGAGGTCGGCATGGTGTTTCCGCTCGGGAGCCATATCGAGGACGTGCCGCGCCTCGCCGAGGCCGAGGTCAACGTCTGCCTGTACCGCGAGTTCGGCCAGGCTTTGTGCGAGGCGCTCGACCGGCCCTACCTGATGGCGCCGATCGGCTTGCACACGACCACCCGGTTTCTGGGCGCGCTGGGCGAGCTTCTGGGCCTCGACCCCGAGCCGTTCATAGAGCGCGAGAAGCACACCACGATCAAGCCGGTGTGGGACCTGTGGCGCTCGGTGACGCAGGACTTCTTCGGCACCGCGACCTTCGCGATCGTCGCCTCCGAAACCTACGCTCGCGGCGTCCGGCATTTTCTCGAGGACGAACTGGGCCTCCCCTGCCAGTTCGCCATCCCCAGGCGACCGGGAGAAAAGACCGACAACGCCGCGGTGCGAGAGGCGATCCGCGCGAGGACTCCGCTGGTCCTGTTCGGCAGCTACAACGAGCGCCTCTATCTGGCGGAAGCGGGCGCGCGGGCAATGTACATCCCCGCTTCCTTCCCCGGCGCGATCGTGCGCCGGCACACCGGCACGCCCTTCATGGGCTACGCGGGCGCGACCTACCTCGTGCAGGAAGTGTGCAACGCACTGTTCGACGCGCTATTCGCCATTCTCCCGCTCGGGGCGGACCTCGACCGGATCGAGGCGACCCCGTCGCGCATCCATCGCGAGCTTCGCTGGGACGAAGCGGCCCGGACGCGTCTCGACGAGCTCGTCGAGTCGAGTCCGGTGCTCGTGCGCATTTCCGCCGCCAAGCGGCTCAGGGACGCCGCCGAGCGCGAGGCGCGGCAGGCGGGAGAAGATCGCGTGAGTCTCGCGCGCTTCGAACGGGCGCGCGCTCAACTGGCTGAGGGGCGCGCATGACCGACGCGGGCGGCCGGCGAGGAACGGCGACAGGGCTGAGGAGAGGAAGGATGCACAAACCGATCCATGCCGATCAGGCCGGGCTCCACCATCCCGCGGACGGACGTCTGCTGTGGTGCGCGCTCGTGCCGCTGTTCGCGATCGCAGAAGGAACGCATCGCGTGATGACCGGGCTGAGGCGCAGTGGCGCTGCGACTGGTCAGCGCGATTGGCTGACGGAAGCCAAGACGCAGGCGTCGATCGCGACGTCCTACGTGCTCATGGCGCGATCGCTCCTGCACTGATCCGAGCGACGGAAGTCGCCCGGTACGCCTGTCGTGACGGAGGTCTCGACAATCTCGCCGTGAAGGGCGTGCACGGCAGTAAAGTTGGAGGTCAGTAGATGCCCAGCGACGATAGATCCACATTATCCGGACTGACGGAAGCGGAAGCGCAGGAGTTCCACTCGCTGTTCGTTTCGAGCTTCATCGCCTTCATCTGCGTCTGTGTGCTCGCTCACATTCTCGTGTGGGCGTGGCGCCCCTGGATTCCCGGACCCAAGGGCTGGGCGATGCTCGACGGCGTCACCAACGCGGCGCACAGCGTCGTCTCGCTCATCAGCTAAGGAGGCCTGCTCATGTATCGGATTTGGCTGCTTTTCGATCCCCGCCGTGCGCTGGTCGGGCTGTTCGCGTTCCTTTTCGTGCTCGCGCTCATCATTCACTTCATCTGCCTGAGCACGGCCCGCTTCAACTGGCTGGAAGGCAACCCGGCGAAGACCGGCATGATCGAGTCGGCGCCGTTCAGCATGACCGTGACGGACATCGGCTGAGACGAACATATCGTGGGCGGGCGCGCTCCTGCGCCCGCCGACAGGTCACGCTGCGCGCAGGCGTGACGGGTGGCGAATTGGCCTCGACCGGCTCGGCTGGACGGTCGACGGCCGGCGTTCGAACGCGGAGAACCGACCGTGGCGATGCTCAACTTTGAACGAAGATATCGCGTGCGTGGAGGCACGTTGGTCGGCGGCGACCTGTTCGACTTCTGGGTCGGACCTTTCTACGTCGGCTTCTTCGGTGTGACGACCTTCATATTCACCGCCGTGGGGGTGGCGATGATCGTTTACGGGGCGGCGATTGGACCGACCTGGGACCCCTGGGCGATCAACATCGCGCCCCCGGACCTGAAATACGGGCTCGGATTCGCCCCGCTCAAGCAGGGCGGGCTGTGGCAGATCATCACGATCTGCGCCTCCGGGGCCTTCATTTCCTGGGCGTTGCGCCAGGCCGAGATCGCGCGCAAGCTCGGAATGGGCTATCACGTGCCCATTGCCTTCGGCTTCGCGATTTTCGCCTATCTGACGCTGGTTCTTTTCCGCCCCTTGCTCCTGGGCGCGTGGGGATATGGCTTCCCTTACGGCATCATGAGCCATCTCGACTGGGTGTCGAACACCGGCTACCAGTACCTGCACTTCCACTACAACCCCGCGCACATGATCGCGATCTCGTTCTTCTTCACGAACGCGCTCGCGCTCGCGATGCACGGCGGGTTGATCCTCTCCGCGGCGAACCCGCCCAAGGGCAAGCCGGTGCGGGAGACCGAGTATGAGGACACGTTCTTCCGCGACGCGATCGGCTACTCCATCGGCACGCTCGGCATCCATCGGCTGGGCATGTTCCTCGCGGTCTCGGCGGCGTTCTGGAGCGCCATGTGCATCATCCTGAGCGGCCCGTTCTGGACCCAGGGCTGGCCCGAGTGGTGGAACTGGTGGCTCAACCTTCCGATTTGGCGCTAGGACAGAGGAGCTGACCAATGTCCGCCTATGAGAACATCTTTAGCCCGGTCGAAGTCTGGCCGGAAAAGCCCGAGGAAGGCGTCCTCGGCGACATCGTGGAACGGGAAAAGGGAACGATCTTCGTTTACCTGCTCGGCCTGATCGGCAACGCCCAGATCGGTCCGATCTATCTCGGAACGCTCGGCGTCGTGTCGCTCGTCTTCGGCTTCATGGCCTTCGAGATCATCGGCCTGAACATGCTGGCCTCGGTCCACTGGAACCCGATCCAGTTCGTGCGCCAGCTGCCCTGGCTGGCGCTCGAGCCGCCGAAGCCGGAATACGGCATCGGCATCGCTCCCCTGGCGGAGGGCGGCTGGTGGCAACTGGCGGGCCTGTTCCTCACCCTGTCGGTCCTGACGTGGTGGGCGCGCATCTATCGCCGCGCCAGGGCGCTGGGGCTCGGAACCCATGTCGCCTGGGCCTTCGCCTCTGCGATCTTCCTGTTCCTGTCGATCGGCTTCATCCAGCCGCTGCTGATGGGGCACTTCAGCGAGTCGGTGCCGTTCGGCATCTTCCCGCACCTCGACTGGACCGCGGCGTTTTCGATCCGGTACGGCAACCTCTACTACAACCCGTTCCACATGCTCTCGATCGCGTTCCTGTATGGCTCGGCGGTGCTGTTCGCGATGCACGGCGCGACCATCCTGGCAGTCGGCCGCTACGGCGGCGAGCGCGAAGTCGAGCAAATGATCGACCGCGGCACGGCGGCGGAACGCGCGCAGCTGTTCTGGCGCTGGACGATGGGCTTCAACGCCACGATGGAATCGATCCATCGCTGGGGCTGGTGGTTCGCCGTCCTCGTCACCTTCACCGGCGCCATCGGCATCCTGCTGTCCGGCACGGTCGTCGACAACTGGTATATCTGGGGAATTCAGCACGGTCTGGTGCCGACGTATCCGCACGCGGTTCCGCCGGTCGTTGACCCACTAGTGACGGGAGCCGGGCAATGAAGATCGTCGCCGCACTTTTCGGCGTCGTCATAGCGACGCTCCTGACGGTCGCGATGCTGTTCACCGCAGGGTGGGTGCATCCGCCGATCCTCAGCACCCAGGCCGGGTTCCGCGGCCTGGCCCTGAACCAGCTCACCACGCCTGCAGCCAAGGCCAAACTCGAACTGGCCAACGCCCTGCCGGCGGCGATCGAGGAGGGCCCGCCCGATGGGCCGAAGGCCTCCGAGGTCTACCAGAACGTCCAGGTTCTGAAGGACCTCTCGGCGGTCCAGTTCAACACCTTGATGGCGGCGATCACGACCTGGGTCGCCCCCGATCAGGGCTGCAACTACTGCCACAACCCGGACAACCTGGCTGACGACGGCAAGTACACGAAAAAGGTCGCCCGCCGGATGATCCAGATGGTCCAGCACGTCAACACCGACTACAAGGCGCACGTCGCCAACACCGGCGTCGTCTGCTGGACCTGCCACCGCGGCAACCCGATTCCGAAGTACACTTGGACCAATGGAGAGGGCTATCCGCAGGCGACCGGAGGCTTCGCCACGACCAACCGCGGCATGGGTCATCCCAGCTGGGCCAACGGGTCGACCGCGCTGCTGCAGGACCCGTACGGGCCTCTGGACAGCCAGGCTTCGGTCGTGAACGTTCGCGTCCAGCCGACCCGCGCGCTGCCGCTCAACAGCAACGGCCCCTCGTATCAGGACGCCGAAAACACCTACTCGCTGATGATCGCGATGTCGAAGGGTCTGGGGGTCAACTGCACCTTCTGCCACAACAGCCGCGCGTTCTGGAGCTGGGAGGAGAGCCTGCCGCAGCGCGTGACCGCGTGGCACGGCATGCAGATGGCCCGGGACCTCAACGTTTCCTACCTCGATCCGCTCAAGGACCTGCTTCCTGCGGAACGGCTCGGGAAACTCGGGGACGCTCCGAAGGCTAACTGCATGACTTGCCATCAGGGGGCGAACAAGCCGCTTCTCGGCGTGAGCCTGGCGAAGGACTGGCCTGCGTTGGGTGGAACGGCGGCGAAGTAAACCGCTCGTAACGCAAAAGGGTCGATGCGACGATAATTCGCATCGACCTTTTTCTTTGCGCAAGTCTATATGCAGCCGCGATTCCTTCATGCGTATCGTTCTTCCGCCCAGGCGGAATCGGCGAGCGACCGAACCGGAGGGTGGAATGAATATCAGGGTCACGACGACCGCAGACGCCGCATCGGGCGCCGCGGTGTCCCGCGGCGCTGTGGCCGAGGTCCCTGCCTACCTCGAGAAGGTCTACTGGTGGACCTACGTTCGGCCCTGGGCGATCCGACTGTTCGAGCGCCAATGGCTGATCAACGCGATCGTGTTCGGCAACTATGCGCGCCTGCGCGACAAGGCGCTCGACCTGCTCGGCCCGGCGCGGCTGTCCGGGCGAACGCTGCAGATCGCCTGCGCCTATGGCGACCTGACCAACCGCCTCGCAGCGCGGGTGCAGGAGGGCGAGGGCCACCTCGACGTCATCGACGTCGTTCCCGCCCAGATCGAGAATATGCACGGGAAGCTTCCGCCCGGCGCGCCCGTCCGGGGACTGGTTATGGACTCCGCCGACCTCGACCTGCCCGACGGCCGCTACGATCGGGCGGTGCTGTTTCTGCTCCTGCACGAGCAACCGGACGACTGGCGGCGCAAGACGCTCGCCGAGGCGTGGCGTGTGGTGCGCCCCGGCGGGCGCATCGTCATCGTCGACTACGCGCGCCCGAAGTGGTGGAGTCCCTTCCGCTACATCATGCCGCCCGCGCTCGCGCTGCTCGAGCCGTTCGCGCTCGACATCTGGCGCGACGAGATTCAAACATTCCTGCACCCGGCCGCGACGGTCCGAAGCCTCCGCCGCGAGTCGGTGTTCGCCGGCCTCTACCAGGCGGTCGTGATCGAGCGCTGAGCGCCCGAATTTCGGGCGCGGGCGCTTCGCCCGCGCGCCGTGCCGAGGAGATCGGCGATGCGACACGCGCCGCATCGAATCGGCCGCGGCAAGACAGGCGCATCGACGGCCTTCGGCGGCGGCGCGCCGCGGTGCGGGCCTCTCGACTCCTGCCGACCGGGCCGACCGGCCTTCGAACCCCGCGCCGTCCGCCACGACGGTGACGGGCCCCGGGACGGCTGCGACAAAGAAACACCTGCCGCGCCCCCGGGTCCGGGCATAACTGACATGCGGCGCGCGCGTCCCGGATGCGGCAAGAGACGGGGACGCCGCGACGACGATCGGGCGGACCGCATGAAGACGATTCAGTTCAAGCTCAACGGCGAAGCCCGGCAGTTCGAAGCCCCGGCGGACCAGCTGTTCCTCGAAGCCCTGCGCGAAACCTTCGGGATCAAGTCGGTGAAGGCGGGCTGCTCGCCGCAACGGGAATGCGGCAGTTGCCTGATGCTGTTCGACGGCCAGCCGAAGCTCGCCTGCGCCGTCCGCTCCGAGCAGGTCGAGGGCCGGTCGATCACCACCCTCGAGGGCGTCTCCGACAATGAGCGGCGCCTGTACGCCGACGCCTTCCAGGCGGCCGCCGGCCTGCAATGCGGATTCTGCACCCCCGGGCTGGTGCTGCGGATCAAGTGGATCACCGACCAGGGCGAGCGCCTCGGACGCGCCGAGTTGGCGAAGCTCATCGACGGGCACCTTTGCCGCTGCACCGGCTACGCAAAGATCCTCGATGCGGTCGAGATGATCCAGGACGCCAAGCTCGGCGGGGCGGCGCCGTCGCCGGTCGTCGAGGACGGCGGGGTCGGCAAGCGGCTCCGGCGCTACCAGGGCGCCGAACTCGCGCTCGGAATCCGGCCCTTCGTCGCCGACATCGACGCCCCAGGCCTCCTCTATGGGGCGGTCGTCCTGTCGCGCCACGCCCGCGCGCGCATCGTGCGCGTCGATGTGTCGAAGGCGCTGGCGCTGCCGGGGATCGCGGGCGTCGCGACCGCCGCCGACGTGCCCGGCGACCGCTGGGTCGGGCAGATTTACGCCGACTGGCCGGTGCTCGTTGCGGAAGGCGAAGAGGCCCGCACTGTCGGCGACGTGCTCGCGGCAGTCGCCGCCGAGACGCCGCGCCTCGCCCGCGAGGCGGCCGCGCTCGTCGAGGTCGAATACGAGCCGCTCCCCCCGGTGCTCGACCCGGCCGAGTCGATTGCCATGGGCGCGCCGCAAATCAACCCGAGGCACGCCAACGTGCTCTCGACCACGGCTTACGCGCGCGGCGACGTCGAGGCGGCGCTCGCTGCTTCCGCCCATGTCGTCAGCGGCGAATGGCGGACGCAGCGCATCGAGCACCTGTTCCTCGAACCGGAGGCGTGCCTCGCCAGGCCCTTGCCCGACGGCCGCCTGCACGTGCTCACCCAGAGCCAGGGCATCTTCGAGGACCGCCGCCAGATCGCCGCGGTTCTCGGCGAGCCGGAGGCGCAGGTGTTCGTCGAACTGGTCCCGAACGGCGGCGCCTTCGGGGGCAAGGAGGACATGACGATCCAGGCGCAGACGGCGCTTCTCGCCCGCCTGACCGGCCGCCCGGTGCGGATCGAACTCACGCGGGAAGAGTCGATCCGGATGCACCCGAAGCGCCATCCGCTGACCATGACCTACACGGTCGGATGCGACGCCGACGGCCGGCTGACGGCTGCGAAGATCCGCATCCTCGGCGATTCGGGCGCCTACGCCTCCGTCGGCGGCAAGGTGCTCGAACGCGCCGCCGGCCACGCCTGCGGCCCCTACCGCATGCCGGCGCTCGACGTCGAGGCGATCGCCGCCTACACCAACAACCCGCCGTGCGGCGCGATGCGCGGCTTCGGCGTCAACCAGACGAGCTTCGCCATCGAAGGCGCCATCGATCTGCTCGCCGCCAAGGCCGGCCTCGACGGCTGGGAGATGCGGTTTCGCAACATCGTGCAGGTTGGCGACATGACGACGACCGGCCAGACGCTGGAGAAGTCGGTCGGCGCCGAGCGGACGCTGCTCGCGGTGAAACCCGCCTGGGACGCCGCGCGCAAAGCGGGCCGGGCGGTCGGCATCGCCTGTGGCGTCAAGAACTCCGGGCTCGGCAACGGCGCGATCGAATACGGCCGGGCGCGCCTGACCGTCGAGTCGGGCGGGATCGTCGGCCTCTACACCGGCTTCACCGAGATGGGACAGGGGCTGCTCACCATCCTCACCCAGTGCGCGGTCGAGGTCACCGGCCTGCCGGCCGCCGTCTTCCGGCCGCGGGTCGACAGCCGCTTCGAACTCGGCTGCGGCGAGACCACCGGATCGCGCGGCAGCCTGCTCGCCGGGCGCGCCACGATCGACGCGGCGCAAAAGCTGAAGGCCGACCTCGACGCCGGGCGAACGCTGGCCGACCTCGTCGGAACCGTCTACGCCGGCGAAGTGCGGATCGACGACACGACGGGAGGCCAGCCGAAGGGCGGCAGGGTCAAGACCCACACCACCTACGGCTTCGCGACCCAGGTGGTCGTGCTGAACGAGAAGGGCGCGCTGGAAAAGGTGATCGCCGCCCACGACGTCGGCCGGGCCCTCAACCCGCAGCAATGCGAGGCCCAGATCGAGGGCGCCGTGCACATGGGGCTCGGCTACGCCCTCACGGAAGAACTTCCCTGCAAGGACGGCTGGCCCGTGACCTTCAAGTTGCGCGAGCTCGGCGTCCTGCGCGCGCAGCACATGCCCGAGGTCGAGGTGATTCTGGTCGAGGAGCACGAGCCCGAGGGGCCGTTCGGCGCCAAGGGCGTGGGCGAGATCGGCCTCGTGCCGACGGCGGGGGCGGTCGCCGGCGCGCTCGCAGCCTTCGACGGCGTGCGCCGGACCCGCTTGCCGATGAAGGACTCGCCGGCTGCGCGCGCGATCAACGTCGGCCGCATCCCCGACCGCGAGCGCGACCGGTGGCGGTGACCGCCGCCCTCGTCGTCGGCCCCGACCGCAACGGACGGAGCGTGGCGATCGACGGCGGGCGCGTGGTCGCGGAGGCGCCGAAGGGCGCGGCGCGGCTCGCCTGCGGCGACGGCGAGATCGTCCCCGGCGCCGTCTGCGCCCACACCCACCTTTACAGCGGCCTCGTCCGCTACGGCTTGCCGCCGCCCGACCCACCGCCGCGGAGTTTTCCGGAAATCCTGCAAAGCGTGTGGTGGCGCCTCGACCGCGCCCTCGATGAAGCGAGCCTCGCCGCCGCCGCGCGCGATCATGCCGCCCGGGCGCTGCTCGCCGGCGTGACGACGCTGGTCGACCATCACGAATCGCCGAACCTGATCGAGGATTCGCTTCCCCTTGTCGTCGAGGCCTGCGCCGGCCTCGGCGTCCGGGCGCTGGTCGCATACGGCGCGACCGAGCGCAATTTCGGCCGCAACGAGGCGCGGCGCGGACTCGAAGCTTGCCGGCGCGTCGCGCCCTCCCCGCTGGTCCGCGGTCTCGTCGGCCTGCACGCGAGCTTCACGGTGTCCGACGAGACGATCCGCGACGCCGGCGCGCTGGCGCGGGAACTCGGCACGGTCGTGCACGTCCACGTCGCCGAGGATCGGGCCGACGTCGACGACGCCCGCCGCCGCGGCTGGGCCGGGCCGCTCGAACGACTGACGGCGCTCGACGCGCTGCCTCGGGGCTCGATCCTGGCGCACGGCGTCCATTGCTCCGCCGAGGCGGTGCGGCGGGCGGGCGACGCGGGCGCGTGGTTCGTC
This sequence comes from Roseiarcus fermentans, assembly GCF_003315135.1. Classification (GTDB taxonomy): domain Bacteria; phylum Pseudomonadota; class Alphaproteobacteria; order Rhizobiales; family Beijerinckiaceae; genus Roseiarcus; species Roseiarcus fermentans. The sequence goes on along the minus strand of NZ_QNRK01000048.1, from coordinate 31,882 downwards.
CACAACCCGCGCTCCAACGAAAGCAATCGCGTCGGCTACGCCGCAACCTTGTCCGCGACAGGCCGCGTGGCGCTCGGAACCGACGGCTTCGACCCGGACATGGGCGCGGAAGAGGCGGCCCTGCGCCGGCTCGCCGCCGAAAACGGCGACACCCGGATCGACGGTCGCCTCGCGGCCGGGCACGGCCTCGTGGCGGAGCGCTTCGACGCCGCGGCCGAGCCGCTCGCGCCGGGATCGCTCGGCGACTGTGTCGTCCGGCGCGACGACGCGGTCGTTCACGTCGTGGTCGACGGCCGCGTGGTCGTCGAGGGCGGCAGGCTCGTCACCGGCGATGCCGAACGAATTTTTGCGCTGGCGCGCGAGCAGGCGGCGGGCCTGTGGGCGCGAATGGCGGAGCTCCATTAGGGCTTGCGTCCGAGGCCGCCCACCCTGGCGCTGCGCGCCGTCCGAGGGCCTCCTATGGTTTCCATCACAGCGGCGGATCCGGAACCGTCTCCGCTGTCTGCGATCGCCGGCGCGAACGCCGGGTGTCGCGGGCGATGACCGGTCGGCCTTGCCGTCTCCGCGCCCATTGTGACGCGCTGCAACGCGTTCGGAGCTTTGACCCTTCCGAGGGAACCGGGCGCTCGACGGCGCGCCCCCTCTTCCGGCGCCGCGCTCTTGTCGCCGCGCCGAGAGCGGAGACAGGCCCCGACGTCGGCCGGTTTTGAGCGTTTTCAGCAGTTTGTGCGGGATTTTCCGGGCGGCTGCAACTCCCGAGCCGGCAGCGAACAGCGCCGTCATCGCGAGCGAAGCGAAGCGATCCAGGGCCGCTGAGCTGCTGTTGCGCCCTCTGATCGTCCCGCCGCCCTTCGTTGCGAGCAGAAGACGGAGCGATTTTTTCCGCAGGAGGCAAGCGGCGGCATGGGTTGCTTCGTCGCTTCGCTCCTCGCAATGACGGGGTTGGCGGTTACGGGCGGCTGCAACACCCGAGCCGCCGTGCTCGCGAGGAGCGACCCCCGGACTTGGATCCTGACTTGGATCCGGGGGGAAGTGGCGATCCAGGGGGGCGTGGCCAAGTATGCCGGGCGTCGCCGCGCTTCAACGTCGGCGCAGGCGGCCCCTGGATCGCCGCGTCGCCCTTCGGGCTCCTCGCGAGGACGGCGCGAAGCGTCATCGCCCCCGCCTCGGGGTCGACGACCGCCGGTCATTCCCAAGCTGCGCCAAGGCTTGGGTGTTACGGGCGGGCGCAACTCCCGAGCCGGCTGTAACAGCGGCGGTCGCGCCGCCCAACGGGAGGGCGCCTGTCCCGGGCTTCCGGGGCCGCCCCCTCCAGGGCGACGCGTCCGGCTCATCGCGAACGGCCGGCTCGCTCGTTGGGCCGCGATGCGCGGCCGGCGACCGCGTCTTCAGGCGGGCGCCCGACGAGGGGCGAGTCCGCGCAGGTTCTGCTTCTGGATGTCAGACAGCCGGACGCTTTCGTCGGCAGCGACGCGCGCCAATCGAAAGCACCGTAGTCCATATTTCTCTTTTTCGCAACAAATTGTCTGCCGAGCGCTCTGCTTCCCCAACCCCTCGGCGACCGCATCCGAGCCCCTGCGGCTCGAAGCCGTCGTTCGGAAGCCGTGTCCCATTCCTCCCGCGGGGAAGGTGGCGCGAGCGCCGGACGAGCGCGCCCGCCGGCCTCAGCCTTCGGCGGCGGAAGCGGCTTCGTCCGGCACGCAGCAGCCCTCCACCGGGCAGACCGAGGCGCAGTGCGAAGTGTCGAAAAACCCCTTGCACTCGGTGCACTTCGCCGGATCGATCACATAGGTGAAGCGGTCCATGCTGATCGCTTCGTTCGGGCAGTCCAGCTCACAGGCGCCGCAGCTCGTGCAGAGATCGGCGACGATCCGATAGGCCATGTCTTGTCTCCGCCGCCGTCCGTGTCCGAGCGGCTTCCCTCAAGCGCATTTCTTAAGACCGCCGCCGGCTTTCGACAATCGGCGCGGACGCGGCGGATGGTCACGGCGGCTCAGGCGAGGCGGCTTGGGCCGCCGGGCGCGCCGCGCTATACCGGCCTGCGAGACCCGCCTTTCCCCGGAGGACGTCATGGCGCACCCGATCACCGGCATTTCCTCCATGGCGACCCGGCGCGCGCTCGGCGAGCTGACGGAACGCTACGCGGCGTCGACGGGCAAGCCGGTTTCAATCGAGGCGATCGGCGGCGTCGACGCGGCCAGACGCGTCCGGGCAGGCGAGCCGTTCGACCTCGTCGTCCTCGCCGACGACGTGATCGCGAAACTCGAGGCCGAGGGGCATGTCCTCGCCGGAACCGCCGTCGGGTTCGTCCGTTCGGCGATGGCGCTCGCGGTCAAGGCCGGCGCGCGTCGGCCCGACATCGGCGACGGCGAGGCGGTCAAGGCCGCGCTCATGACGGCGCGCTCGATCGGCTATTCGACCGGGCCGAGCGGAACCCACCTCGTCGAGATTCTGAAGACCTGGGGTCTCGATCCCGCCGGCGACGCCCCACGCCTCGTCCAGGCCAGGCCCGGCGTCCCGGTCGCGGCCCTCGTCGCGGGCGGCGACGCCGAGATCGGGGTCCAGCAGCTCAGCGAATTTCTCGGCGAAGCGGGCATCGCCATCGTCGGCCTCGCGCCGCCGCCGGTCCAGTCAGTCACCACCTTCTCGATCGGCGTCGGCGCCGGCTCGACGCGGGTCGAGGAGGCGCGGGCGCTGATCGCCTTCCTCAACGGGCCCGAGGCCGCCGAAACCAAGCGCCGGTTCGGCATGGAACCGGCGCAGGCGTAGCCGGGCGAATATCGGGCGCCGGCGCTCTGGTAGTCCGGGCTCGGCGAGCGCGGGACACGGCCAGCGGCCGCGTCTGCAACGACGGCCCGACTTTCGCCCCGGTACGCGTCTGCGGGTTAGCGAAGTGCGGGCCTCGTCGCGATGACGCCGCGCCGGACCCGGCCGCGGCCTCACTGCTGCGCCGCCGCCCTGCCCGCTTGCCCAAACGTCTGGCGCAGCTGGCGTTTCAGGATTTTCCCGGTCGCGTTGCGCGGCAGCGCGGTCACCAGTTCGAGCCGCTTGGGCAGCTTGTAGTGGGCGAGGCTTTGTTCGGCGAAGGCGCGCAGCGCCTCGAGCGTCAGCGTCTCGCCGGGCTTCAGCGCGACCACGGCCACGACCTTTTCTCCCCATTGCGGATCCGGCTCGCCGATCACCCCGACCTCGGCGATCGCCGGATGACGCATGAGCTGGCTCTCGATCTCGGCCGGATAGACGTTCTCGCCGCCGGTGATGATCATATCCTTGATGCGGTCGCTGATGGTGAGGAACCCATCCGCGTCGAAGAAGCCGGCGTCGCCGGTGCGGAACCAGCCGTCCCCGTCGATCGCCATGGCGGTGGCGTCGGGGAGGCCCCAGTAGCCCTTGGTCACGTTGGGCCCGCGCACCAGAATCTCGCCCTGCTCACCCGGCGCGGTCAGCTCCCGGCCGACGGAATCGACGATTCGGACCTCGACGAACATCGGCGTCCGGCCCGAGGAGCCGATCTTGGCCAGCGCGTATTCCGGGCTGAGTATGCTGACCATCGGCGAGGTCTCGGTCAGGCCGTAACCCTGCTGCATCATCACGCCGCGCGCGAGCCAGACGTTGAGGACCGGAACCGGACAGGGCGCGCCGCCGACGACGAGCAGGCGCAGCGACGACAGGTCGGCTTCGGCGAAGCCCGGGGCCTGAGCCATGAACAGGAACATCGCCGGCACGCCGAACATGGTCGTGACCTTGTGCGCCGCAATGTCGGCCAGCGCCCGGCCGGGATCGAACGCCCGGCTGAGGACGACGAGCGCGCCCTTCTGCAAGGCGGCCAGCATCGTCACGTTCAGGCCGCCGATGTGGAAGATCGGCGCGTGCACGAGCGTGACGTCGTTCGCCAGCACGTCCATCGCATGCATGGCGCTCGCGTTGTTCCACCAGAGATTGCCGTGCGTCAGCATCGCCCCCTTGGGCCGGCCGGTGGTCCCGGACGTGTACATGATCAGCGCGACGTCGTCCTCGAGCGCCCGGATCTGGGAAGGGACCGGCGGCGGCCCCTCGATCCAGCCCGCCTCGTCCTCGGCGGCGAGCGTCGCCTCGAGCGAGGCCAGCCGCGCCAGCTGGGGCTCGATCACCGGACGATGCGCCGCGTCGACGATCAGCGCGCTCGCCGCGCAGTCGTCGATCATGAAAGCGAGTTCGGGTCCGGTGAGGCGGAAATTGAGCGGGACGAAGATCGCCCCGAGACGCGCCGACGCGAACATGGCGAACAGGAACATCGGCTGATTGGCGCCGAGGAAGGCGACGCGGTCGCCCTTCCCGATCCCGATCGCGGCGAGACGGCCGGCGCAGTCTTCGATCGCCCGCTGCATGGCGCCGTAGCTCCAGTCGCGGCCCTCGAAATGCAGCGCCCGGCGTTCAGGCGTGCGAACGCTGCGCTCGCGAAACCAGTTGGCGAGCCCGATGTCCGGCGTCATCTTTCCTCCCCGTCGCTTGTCTCTTTGTTGGGGGAGTTCACCACGAAGGACACGAAGAGTCACGAAGGGGGCGCGTTCTGCTTCTGCGGCGCGTGGAGTTGCTCGGCGGCGGCGGTCGTCTGCGCGTCCTTGGCGCGATGGAAGCCGGGGCGCTCGCGAAGGCGGCGGTAATAGGCCTTCATCGACTCCGGCGCCTGATCGAACAGGCCGACCACCTTGAGCAGCATCAGGGCGTAGGCGACCGAAATATCGGCGACGGTGAAGCGGCCGGCGGCGACATAGTCCGCCCCATCCATCAGGGTCTCGAATGCAGCCAGTCGGCCGAGCGTCCAGCGGGCGTAGTCGGCGACCGCCTGCGGCAGGCGACGTTCCGGCGGCTCGAGGGTGGAGTAGCGCAGCACCAGCGTCTGCGGGAAGGTCAGCGTCGCCTCGCCGCAATGAAGCGCGTTGAGATAGGCGCCGTAACCGGGCTCGTCTGGCCTGACGGCCAGCGGCGGGCCGGCGTAGCGCTCGGCGAGATACTGGCAGATCGCCGCCGATTCCGTCATCCGCGTCTCGCCGTCGATCAGGAACGGGATGGTGCCGAGCGGGTTCACCTCCAGATATTCGCGCGCGAGACGGCGCGGCGGGAACGGCAGCATCCGCAGTTCGTAGGCGACCCCGACCTCTTCCAGCGCCCAGAGGGCGCGGAACGAGCGGGCGTCGACGCAGTGGTAGAGCGTGATCATGGCAACCTTTCCCGATCGTCATTGCGAGCGAAGCGAAGCAATCCTGCCGCAGGGCGCGGCGGGTGGCGTGGATGGCTTCGCTTCGCTCGCCATGACGGATGAAGTGGCGGGTCTAAAGCCCCATCTGCCGGCTGGCGAGGTCCTTCATGATCTCTTCCGTTCCCGCCCCGATGGCGTTGACCTTCACCTCGCGATAGATCCGCTCGACCTTGACGCCGCGCAGGTACCCTGCGCCGCCGAAGATCTGCACGCCTTCCGAGGCGCAGAAGGCGAGGGTCGTGGTCGCCTGGTTCTTCAGCATGCAGATTTCCGCGACCGGGTTTTCGCCCTGCTCCAGCCGCCAGGTCAGCAGTTCCAGCATCGCCTGCGACGCCTCGATCTTCATCGCCATGTCGACGAGCTTGTGGCGGATCACCTGATGCTGCACGATCGGCTTGCCGAAGGCCACGCGCTGCTTGGCGTAGGCGATCGCCTCCTCGAGGCAGACCCGGGCGGCCGAAATCGCGCCCGCCGCGCCGTGCAGGCGCTCGTCGTTGAAGTTGAGCATGATGGCGCGGAACCCCTCGCCCTCCGCGCCGATCAGGTTCTCCGCCGGAACCCGCACGTTGTCGAAATAGAGGGTCGCGGTGTCGGAGCACCACCAGCCCATCTTCTGAAGCGGGGTGCGCTGCAGGCCTTCGGGCTCGCCCTCGATCAGGATCAGGCTCACGCCCGACGCGCCGGGGCCGCCGGTGCGCGCCGCGAGCGTGATGAAATCGGCGCGCATCCCCGAGGTGATGAAGGTCTTCGAGCCGTTGATCACATAGTGATCGCCGTCGCGCCTCGCCGTCGTGCGCAGGTTCGCGACGTCGGAGCCGCCGGACGGCTCGGTGATGGCGAGGGCCGAGATTTTTTCGCCCGACAGGATCTGCGGCAGCACCCGCGCCTTCATGGACTCCGCGCCGCGGTGCAGGATCGGCGGCGCGCCGATGGTGTGGGAAAACAGGCCCGCGCCAACGCCGCCGCAGCCCGCCCGGGCGATCTCCTGCATGGCGATGATGCGCATGAAGCGGTCGCCTTCCGTGCCGCCGTAAGCCTCCGGGAAGCCGAGGCCCATGTAGCCGACCGCCGCGGCCTTCCGATACAGCTCGCGCGGAAACGCGCCGGCCTCGTCCCACGCGTTGCAATAGGGCTCGATCTCGCGGGCGACGAACCGGCGCAGGGTGTCGCGAAAAGCCTCGTGCTCGGCGCTGTAGAACGGGCTCTTGCGCACGACGTCGAACACATGGGCAGTCATCTTTTCGGCTCCTTCTCTGGCCTGTAGACGCGGTCGCTGACCGCGTCCGCGCTCAACGAGCGCGGCTACCGTGCAAGTCCGAGCGCCGCGCGCGCCTCCTCCGGCGACGCGATGTCCCGGCCCGCGCCGCGCGCGGCGAACACAAGCGCCGCAATCAGATCGCCGTTGGAGGCGGCGCGCGAACCGTCCGGCAGGTAGATCGTGTCTTCGAGGCCGGTGCGCAGGTCGCCGCCGAGCTCGGCGGCGCGGCGGTGCAGCGGCCAGATCTCTGCCCGCCCGATCGCGGTCACGCTCCAGCGCGCGCCGGGCGTCGTATGGCGAAGCAGGATCGGCAGCAGGTCCGGGTCGGCCGGCATGCCGGACTCGACGCCCATCACGAAATTGTATTTGGGCGGCCGGGGAAAGCCGTTCAAGCGCGCGATCGCCGCCGCCGTGCGGACGATGCCGGTGTCGAAACATTCGAACTCCGGCTCGATCCCGCATTCACGCATGACGGCGAGAAAGGCCGCGACCTTGTCGACGGAATTGTCGAACAGCATCGGCGGCCACGCCCACGTCCCGTCGCCGCGGGTCTTCAAGTAGTTGAGCGAGCCGGCGTTGAGCGCCGCGATCTCCGGCCTGACCGCGCGCAGGCAGGCGAGCGGGCCGGACAGGTCGGGGCCGACGATCCCGGTGGTCTGGTTGACGATCACGCCCGGGCAGGCGTCGCGGATGGCGGCGACGACGGCGGTCGCGACCTCGGGAGCCCAGGAAGGCAGGTGGCCCTTCCCGGGCTCGAGCCGGCGGAAATGCACGTGGACGACGCTCGCGCCCTCGTCGGTCGCGCGCCTCGCCTCGCGCGCCATCGCCTCCGGCGTGACGGGAGCGGGATAGACCGCCGGGTCGGTCAGGACGCCGGTCAGCGCGCAGGTGACGACGGCCTTGTCCATGGTCAGTTCTCCTGCGGCGCGAGCGTGAAAAGAACGGCCTGCGCGCGGGTCTGACGGCCCGCGACGGCGTGCGCCTCCGCGACCGCCCCGTCGATCGGGGCCAGGATGGCGTAGTGCATCTTCATCGCCTCGACGGTGGCGAGGATCTGGCCCCGCTTCACGACATCGCCGGCTTTCGCCTCGACCGCGACGACGATTCCGCTGACCGGCGCGCGCACCGCGCCGCCGCCTTCGTCCGCGTCCCGCGCCGCCGGCGGCGCATAGCTTCGGTCGGCGAAGCGCCGGCAGGCGCCCTCGACGTCGAGCCACAGCGCCTCGCCGTCGCGGGCATAGGCCGCGCGGACAGCGACGCCGTCGATGGCGTAGCGCGCCACGCCGCCGTCGGCGTCGATCAGGCGAAGCGCGACCTCCTCGCCGTCGATGGCGACGACCGTCTCCGCGCCCTGCCGCCTGACCGAGACGCGGCGCTCGCCTCCGTCGACGTCGATCTTCAACGGCGCCGCGCGCCATCCGGCGGTCGGCTGCGGCGGACGTCCGCGCTCGACCAGGAGCGCCGCGGCCAGCGCGAGCGCCGTGCGGCTCGCCTCCCGCCGCTTGAACGGCGCGTCGCCGACGAAGGCGGTGGTGGCGCGCCCGTCGACGAATTCGGGCCGGCCGAGCGCATGAAGCAGGAAATCGCGGTTGGTGACGACGCCCGCGACGAAAGTCGCCTCGAGCGCACGCACGAGCCTGCGGCGCGCCTCCTCGCGGGTCGCACCGCAGGCGACGACCTTGGCGAGCATCGAATCGTAATACGGCGTCACCGCCGATCCGGCCTCGACGCCGGCGTCGACCCGCACGCCCTCGGCCGTCGGCGGCCGCCACGCCGTGATCGTCCCGATCGAGGGCAGGAAGTCGGCGGCCGAATCCTCGGCGTAGAGCCGCGCCTCGATCGCGTGGCCGCGAAGGGTCACGTCGGGTTGCGAGAACGGCAGCCGCCCGCCCTGCGCGACCCGGAACTGGAGGCGCACGAGGTCGATTCCGGTCACGCATTCCGTCACCGGGTGCTCGACCTGGATGCGGGTGTTCATCTCGAGGAACCAGAAGCGGCCGTCGGAATCGAGCAGAAACTCGACCGTGCCCGCCCCGACATAGCCGACCGCCGCGGCCGCCCGGACGGCGGCCTCGCCCATCGCCGCGCGCAGCTCGGGCGACACCGCGGGCGAGGGCGCCTCCTCGATCACCTTCTGATGGCGGCGCTGGATCGAGCAGTCGCGCTCGCCGAGATGGACGATGTGTCCGGCCTCGTCGCCGAAAACCTGCACCTCGACGTGCCTGGCGTTGAGGAGCGCGCGTTCGACGAGCAGGCGACCGTCGCCGAAAGCGGCCTCCGCCTCGACCCCGGCGGCGGCGATCGCCGCCGCAAGGGCCTCGGGCTCGCGCACGATGCGCATGCCTCGGCCGCCGCCGCCGGCGGCCGCTTTCACCATGACCGGATAGCCGATCCGCCGCGCCTCGGCGGCGAACCGCGCGGGCGACTGGTCGGCCCCGTGATAGCCGGGCGCACAGGCGACGCCGGCCGCCTCCATCTTCGCCTTGGCCGCGCTCTTGTCGCCCATGGCGCGGATCGCCTCCGGCGGCGGACCGACGAAGACGAGGCCGGCCGCGGCGCAGGCCTCGGCGAGGTCGGCGTTCTCGGCGAGGAAGCCGTAACCGGGATGGAGCGCTCCGGCGCCGGTCGCCCTGGCCGCGTCGAGCAGCGCGCCGATCGCGAGATAGGAGCCGGCCGGCGGCGACGGGCCGATGCGGACGCTCGAGTCGGCGAGCCGGACATGGGGCGCGTCCCGATCGGCGTCGCTGTGGACGGCGATGACCCGAAGCCCCTCGGCGCGCGCGGCGCGCATGATCCGGCAGGCGATCTCGCCGCGGTTGGCGATCAGCACCGAGGAAAAGCGTGCGCTCATGCCGACCCCTTCGCCCAGGCGGGGGGGCGTTTCTGGGCGAAGGCCGCGAGCCCCTCGCGCCCCTCCGCGCCACGCAGCGCCGCCGCGAAACTCAGCGCCGCCGTCTCGACATAGGTTTCCCGCGGCTCCACGGCGCAGGCGCGAAAAAGCCGCTTCGTCTCGGCGTTGGCGCCGGGGGCGCAGCGGGCGATGGAAGCGAGCAGGCCGCCGAGCGCCGCGTCGCGCTCCGCCTCGCTGTCGCAATAAAGATCAGCGAGGCCGACGGCGGCGGCCTCGCGACCGTCGAGCCGCGCGCCGGTGAGCGCGAGGCGCCGGGCGACCTGTTGGCCGAGGCGGGCGACCAGGTAGGGCGCGATCTGCGCCGGGGGGATGCCGAGGCTGGTCTCGGTCAACGCAAAGCGGGCCCTCGGCGTCACGATCACGATGTCGGCGGCGGCGGCGAGGCCCATGCCGCCGCCGACCGCCGCGCCGTCGACGACCGCGATGGTGACGAAGGGCAGGCTCGCGAAGCGGGCGAAGAAGCGCCCACCGGCGGCGTTCAGCGCCTGCAGCGGATCGGCCTCTCCGGCGACGGCAGGCGTCGTCAGCGCCGCCGACAGCGCCTTCAGGTCGGCGCCGGCGCTGAAGGCGCCGCCTTCGCCCTCGACCGCCAGGGCCGCCAGATCCTTCGGCGCGGCGTCGAGGGCGCGCTCGATCGCGGCGACCATCTCGGCCGACAGCGCGTTCTGGCGGCGCGGGTCGGCGAGGGTCAGAACCAGGCTTCGGCCGACGGCCCGTGTGCGGACGAGCGTCATGGTCAGAACCTCGCCACGCCGAACGCGTTCGGCCGCAAGGCGCGGGCGTCGCTCTCCGCGCAGGTGTCGAGGCAGAAAGAGAGCACCGAACGGCTGTCGCGCGGGTCGATCAAGCCGTCGTCCCAGAGGCGGGCGGTGGCGAACAGCGCGGTCGACTGCTTGTCGTATCCGGCGACGATCATCGCCCCCATCGCTTTGGTCTTCGCCTCGTCGAACGGCTGCCCGCGCGCGTTCGCCGAGTCCTCGGCCACGATCGCCATGACCCGCGCAGCCTGTTCCCCGCCCATCACCGCCACGCGCGCGTTCGGCCACGAGAACACGAAGCGCGGCCCGAAACTGCGGCCGCACATTCCGTAGTGGCCGGCGCCGAACGAACCGCCGATCTGAAGCGTGAGCTTGGGCACGCTGGCGTTGGTGACGGCCTGGATCATCTTCGAGCCGTGCTTGACGATGCCCGAGCTTTCGGCTTCCACGCCGACGAGATAGCCGGTGGTGTTCTGCAGGAAGACGATCGGCAGGCCGGCCTGGCAGCAGAGCTGGATGAACTGCGCCGCCTTGCCGGCCCCGGCCGAATCGATCGGGCCGTTGTTGCCGACGAGGCCGATTCCGCGGCCCTCGATCGCGGCATGGCCGCAAACGGTCGCCGGGCCATGGCCGGGCTTGAAGTCGAGAAACTCCGAGCCGTCGACGACCCGGGCGATCACCTCGCGCACGTCGTAGGGCTTGCGGTAGTCGACCGGCACGACACCGAGCAGTTCCTCCGGGTCGTAGAGCGGCGGGGAGCTGCGCGGGCGGGGCGGCGGCGCGCTCCAGACGACGCGGGCGAGGATCTCCCGGCCGATCCGCAGGGCGTCGGCGTCGTCCTCGGCGAGATATTCGGCGAGGCCCGTCGTGACGCTGTGCAGCTCCGCGCCGCCGAGCGCCTCGTCCGCGGCGATCTCGCCGGTCGCGGCCTTGAGCAGCGGCGGGCCGGCGAGGAAAACCTTCGAGCGGCCGCGCACCATGACGACATAATCGGCGAGCCCGGTCTGATAGGCGCCGCCCGCGGTCGAGGAGCCGTGGACGATCGAGATCACCGGGATTCCCGCCGCCGACATCCGCGCCATGTTGGCGAAGGTCGCGCCGCCGCGCACGAACATCTCCGCCTGGAGCAGCAGATTGGCGCCGGCGCTCTCGACCAGTTGCACGTAGGGCAGCTTTTCCCGGAGCGCGATCTCCTGCGCCCGGATCGCCTTCTCCACCCCCATCGGGTGGGCGGCGCCGCCCTTGATGCCGGAATCGTTGGCGGCGACGAGGCAGCGCACGCCCGAGACGAAGCCGATCCCGGCGATCAGGCCGCCGCCGTAGACATTCTCCCGGCCGTCGTCCTCGTGCATGCCGAGGCCGCACAGGGTCGACAATTCGAGAAAGGCGGACTCGCGATCGAGAAGCCAGTTCAGTCGTTCCCGGGGCGGCAATTGCCCGCGGGAGCGGAACTTTTCGTCGGCGCGGCCGGATGCGGCGCGGACCTTGCGCTCGAGGTCGCGAAACCCTGCGATCAGTTCGAGATGGGCGATGCGATTGGCGCGAAACGCTTCGCTCTCGACGATGACGTTCGACGCGATCGCCGGCATGCCGCCGCTCCCTCCCGTCCCGCTGCTGCCCGGGATCGTTCACATATGATCGGTAACAGACCACGAGAACCGGCGGGAAGTCAAACGGGGCGCCGCGAGGTTCGGGTGACCGGAGCGGATTTGCGGGCGCCGGTGTAGGGCGGGGTCGCTGACCTGGTCGGAGACCCCGCCGGCGCGCTCGACGAGCGCGCCCCGCAACCGGGCCGGGCCCTTCGCCATCCGCGCGAGGCGCCCGAAGGGCGACGCGGCGATCCAGGCGCCGCCCGGGCGGATGTCGAAGCGCGGCGCTGGCGGCAGGCCCTGTCATCGGCCCGGTCCCCCTGGATCGCCACGTCGCTTCGCTCCTCGCGATGACGTCGGAAAGCGCCGCCGTCCCAGCCCCCTCGGCCGGCCGATTGACACGGCTCGCTCTCTCCTCCAGTCGACGCGGCTGGCAATCGCCGGCGCCCGGCGATCCTTCAGGAGCGAGGCTGAGACCGTCATGGCCGACTCGACCGCGACCGACGACGGAGTCGTCGTGCTCGATCTTCGCGGCCTCAATTGCCCGCTGCCGGCCCTGAGGACGCGCAAGGCGCTGTCGCGCATGGCCCCGGGCGCGCGGCTTCGCGTCCGCTGCACCGACCCGCTCTCGGTGATCGACATCCCGCACCTCGTCGCCACCCGCGGCGACGTGCTCGAGGGCCAGTCGCGGGACGGCGACGTCTACACGTTTTCGCTGCGCCGATCGGGCTAGAGCCGGCCGGGCGCGTCCGGCCCCGTCCGCGGGGCGTCAGGTCCCGTGCGGACCACAGCCTTCGGCGATCACCCGCTGCGCCCGACGAATCCGATCATGCGCACGGGCGCCCTCGCGACCGGGAGGGCCCGGGGGAGCGGAGTCGCACCCCTCAAACGGCCCTGCGCCGCTTGTCATCGTCCGCGGCGTCCGGGCGTCCGAACGAACCGGTGATGATTGCGGCGGTGGCGCGCAGGTGCTCGCTGATCGCCTTCGCCGCCTCGGCGCCGTCGCGCGCGATGGCCGCGTCGAAGATCCGCCTGTGCTCGCCGGCCACGTCGCGGTCGCGGTCGACCACGCCGGAATACCGGCGATAGCGCTCGGTCTGCTGATAGAGCTGCGAGCGGATCTGCAGGAGCTTCGCCGAGCCGCAAGCCTTGACCAGCGCCTCGTGGAACGCCCCGTGCGCGAGCGCCCATTGATCCGTCGGCAGGCCGCGGTCGTCCTCCTCGCGCTCCGAAATTCTCGAGAGCCGATGCCATGCGGCGACGAGATTGGTTTCCCAGTCGAGATCGCCGCGCGCGATCGACCGCGCCAGGGCGGCGCCCTCGATCTCCACGCGCGCCTCGGTGAGGTCCTGCAGATCCTCGACCGACAGGGGGGCGACACGATAGCCCTTCTGCGACTCGGCGATCACGAGATCCTCCGCGCCGAGCCTCGACAGCGCCTCGCGCACGGCGCCGAGACTCACCTCCGACGTCGCGGCGATGTCGTTGATCCTGAGCTTGCTGCCGGGAAGAATGCGGCAGGCCAGAATGTCGGCGCGAAGCGCATCGAACATGCGGTCCGATTGGGTCTTGCTGCTCATGCCCTCCGCCCTCCGGCCCCGTTCGCGTCGCGGCGCGCGGACAGGTCCCGCCCGCGCCTGGGGCGGAGGCGTCCCGCCCGCCCGCTCGAGCCGCTCCCCGGCCGATCGCTGCCGTCGGATATGACGGCGACGCGAGCTGGCGCAAGCGTTCAATCCGCCCGCGGCGTCTCACAAAATATCTTATGTGGAAAAAAATATATTTTCAATCGCCAAATCTCGTGCTATCGAGGAAATACATTCAAGTCCGACATCGGCTGCGGCCATGACGAAGGGGAGGAAACGATGCGGCTTTTCCGACACGGCGCGGTTGGCTCGGAGCGGGCCGGAGCGCTCGACAGAAACGGCGTCAGGCGCGACCTGTCGCTCCTCGTCCCCGACATCACGCCCGAATGGCTGTCCCCCGACAAGCTCGGCGCGCTCGCGGCGATCGACCTCGAGAAACTGCCCGTCGTGTCCGACGGCGCGCGGCTCGGCGCGCCCGTCGCTGGAATTCGTCAGTTCATCGCCATCGGCCTGAACTATCGCAAGCACGCCGCCGAAGCCGGCATGCAGATCCCCAACGACCCGGTCGTTTTCAACAAGGCGATCACCTGCATTCACGGCCCCAATGACGACCTTCGCTGGCCGCAGGGATCCGAGAAGATGGATTGGGAGGTCGAACTCGCCTTCGTCGTCGGGACCAAGGCGCAGAGTGTCGGCCGCGAGGCCGCCCTCGGGCACATCGCCGGCTATTGCCTCGCCAACGACGTCTCCGAGCGCGAGTGGCAGGCCAATCGCAGCGGCCAGTGGGTCAAGGGCAAGAGCTTCGACACGTTCGGGCCGCTCGGTCCCTGGCTGGTGACTGCGGACGAGATCCCCGATCCGCAGGCGATCCCGCTGACCCTCTCGGTCAACGGCGCCGTGCGGCAGAAGAGCGGTACGAACGACATGATCTTCACCGTGGCCGAGATCCTGTCGCACCTCAGCCAGTTCATGACGCTGTTGCCGGGCGACGTGGTCGTCACCGGGACGCCGGAGGGCGTGGGGGCCGGCATGAAGCCGCCGCAGTTCCTGAAGCGCGGCGACGTGATCGAACTCGACGGCGGGATCCTCGGCTCGCAACGGCAGACCGTCGTCTAAGCGACAAGGCAAAGACCTTCGAAGACGATAACAATCGCGGGGAGCGAAACGGATGGACCTGCTCAAGCTCAAGTTCATTCTCTTCATGGTCTCGCAGGTCCTGCGTAGCTCCATCAAGAAGTATGGCGCGGTACGAAAGCATATCGGCAAGACGCGCGCCGTGGTGCAGGTGAAGCTGCGCGACGGTTCGCTCGGCCGCTGGTACGACATCTCGATCGATGGCGTAAAGAGCAAGGCCGGGCTGCACGCGAAGCCGGACGTGATCGTCGACATCCTCGACGTCGACACCGCGCTCGCCTTCCTCAACCCGAACGCCGACCAGGCCGAGATCATTCACGCGATGAAGAATTTTCGCGTGCTGCTGATCGGTCCGGACCATCTCGCGGTCTGGTTCGCACAACTGATGAACCTGACCGCGAGCGCCAAGCTCGAGTACGGCGCGAAGATGCCGGACGGATCGACCCGTTACACGCAGAACGGCAACGGCGGGCCGACCTTCGTCTATGTGAAGGACGGCAAGATCCTGCGCATTACGCCGATCGACCTCGACCCGAGCGACGCCCCGAGCTTCGTCATCCGCGCCCGCGGCAAGACGTTCTCGCCCGATCGGCGCGTCAGCATCAATCCGCACGCGCAGACCCTCAAGTCGATGGTCTATTCCGACAAGCGCATCCTCTATCCGATGAAGCGCGTCGACTTCGATCCGAACGGCGCGCGCAATCCGCAGAACCGGGGCAAGTCGGGCTACGTCCGCATCAGCTGGGACGAGGCGTTCGACATGGTCGGAAACGAGATCAAGCGCCAGCGCCAGGTCTACGGGCCCGGCGCGCTGGCGATCTGGCACGGCTCGCATCACCAGTGGGGCAACGTCGGCTACTATCTGTCGGCGCTGCTGCGCTTCGGCAATCTCCTCGGCTTCACCCGCGTCCATCACAACCCGGATTCCTGGGAAGGCTGGTACTGGGGCGCGACCCATCACTACGGCAATTCGATGCGCGTCGGCGTCTCGGGCATGTACGGCCTGGTCGAGGACTGCCTGAAGGAAGCCGAGATGATCGTCTTCTGGTCGAGCGACCCGGAATCGACCAACGGCTACGCCGCCGGCTACGAGGGCACCAAACGGCGCCTGTGGGCCAAGGACCTCGGCATCGAGATGGTCCACATCGATCCGAACTTCAACCCGACGGCGCAACTCTTCGGCGGCCGCTGGATTCCGATCCGGCCCGGGACCGATCCGGCGCTCTCGCTCGCGATCATGAACGTCTGGATCAACGAGGGGCTGTACGACAAGGACTACGTCGCCAACCGCACGACCGGCTTCGAGGAATGGCGCGACTACGTGCTCGGGGTCGAGGACGGCGTGCCCAAGACGCCGGAATGGCAGGCGGACGAGACCGGAATCCCCGCCCACGTGGTGCGCGCGCTGGCGCGCAAGTGGGGCAATCGCAAGGTCTATCTCGGCGCCGGCGGACCGGGCATCGGCTTCGGCGGCGCGTGCCGCAACGCCACCGGCACGCAGTTCGCCCGCAATCTGGTGATGATGATGGCGATGCAGGGCCTCGGCAAGCCGGGGGTCAATTTCGGCAACCTGCAGTACGGCACGCCGCTCGACCCGTACTTCTGGTTCCCGGGCTACGCGGAGGGCGGCATTTCGGGCGAACTCCAGTGGACCGCGGCCGCGCCGCACACCTACTGCCGCATGCCGCACATCCTCAGCATGAACCCCGTCCAGCAGATGGTGCCGCGCCAGCGTCTGCCCGAGGCAATCATCGACGGCTACGCAAGGGGCTATCCGTGGGACGGCTTCTCGAACGAAGCGCAGTTCCAGGCCTACGAATATCCCAAGCCCGGCTATTCGAAGATCCACATGCTCTACCGCTACGGAACCTCGACCTTCGGCACGATCGCCAAGTCGGGCCGCTACATCGACATGTTCCGGCACGAGTCGATCGACATGGTCGTCAACCAGGCGATCTGGATGGAGGGCGACGCGCATTTCGCCGACGTGATCCTGCCCGCCTGCACCTCGTTCGAGCGCTGGGACATCTCGGAAGTGGCCAATTCGGGCGGCTACATCCACCACAACACCCACGGCCTCAATCACCGCATGGTGATGATGCAACACAAATGCATCGAGCCGCTAGGCGAATCGAAATCGGACTACGACATCTTCACCGGCATTCTCAACCGCATGGGAACGGGGGCGATGTTCACCGAAGGGTGCTCGGATCTCGACTGGGCGCGGCGCCTGTTCATGGCCTCGGACGCCTCGAAGCGGGTGAAGTGGGCCGATTTCGTCAAGAAGGGCTATTACGTCGTGCCGCCGGAGCCCGAGGCGATCCGGACGCCGCGCAACTACGGCTGGTTCGCCGAAGGGCGTCCCAAGGACGCGCCCGAGCCGATCCCGATGCCCTCGCAATGGTCCGGCGACTTCCTCAAGGGGCTGTCGACCCAGTCGGGCAAGATCGAGTTCATCCCGAATTCGCTCAAGCGCTTCGACGCGGTCGATCCGGAACGCAATCCGCTCAACCGCTACGTGCCCTCCTGGGAGGGGCCGCGCACCGAAGCTCTGGTCAAGAAGTTCCCCGTCCAGATGATCTCGACCCACTCGCGCTACAGCTTCCACACCTACGGCGACGGCAAGGACTCCACGATCAACGACATCAAGGACCACCGGGTGAACGTCGGCGGCCGCCTCTACTGGGTGATGCGGATCAACGACGAGGACGCGAAGGCGCGCGGGATCGCCCACAACGACCTGATCCGCGTCTTCAACGACCGCGGCTCGGTCGTGTGCGCGGCCGACGTCAGCCCGCTCACCATGCGCGGCGTCTGCAAGACCTACGAGTCGAGCGCCGAGTCCGACTTCCAGCACGACCCGCGCTACGGGCTGGTCGACTTCGGCGGTTGCGTCAACATCCTGACCCCCGACCGCCCGCAAACCCGCAATACCGACGGCATGGGCTCCAACGCCTGCCTCGTCCAGTTCGAGACCTGGACGCCGCCGGAACATGCGCTTTTGCGCGCCTGAACGGAGCCCGACCGATGACCCAGTCGACACCCCGGCCGACGGCGCGATGGAACCTCATCGTCGACGTCGCGCTCTGCGAAAACTGCAACAATTGCATCCTCGCCACCAAGGACGAGTACGTCGGCGCCGATTTCCCCGGCTACAGCGCCGGACACGCGCGCCACGGCAGAAGCGTGATCGAGATCACCCGTCACATGCGCGGCTCCGGCCACATGGTCGACGTGACCTACGTGCCCAGGCTCTGCAATCATTGCGACGACGCGCCCTGCATCAAGGCCGCGCCGGACGCGGTGCGGAAGCGCGACGACGGAATCGTCGTCATCGATCCGGTCGCCGCGAAGGGCAGGAAGGACCTGGTCGGCGCCTGCCCGTACGGCGCGATCGTCTGGAACGAGGAGGCGCAGCTGCCGCAGAACTGGACCTTCGACGCCCACCTCCTCGACCAGGGCTGGACCGAGCCGCGCTGCGCCCACTCGTGCCCGACCGGCGTGTTCACCTCCGTCAAGGCGGACGACGCCGAGATGACGCGGCGGGTCGACGCGGAGAGGCTCGAGACGATCCGCCCCGAGCTGAAGACCCGGCCGCGCGTCTGGTACAAGAACCTCGGCCGGGCGAAGAGCCACTTCGTCGGCGGCGCCGTGATCGGCAAGGTGCAGGGCGTCACCGAATGCATCGAGGGCGCCGAGGTGGCGCTGATCGCCGACGGACAGACGCTTGCAACGGCGCGCACCGACGCCTTCGGCGACTTCAAGTTCGACGGGCTGACCCGAACGACCGGCGACTACACGGTCCGGATCACCCGTGAAGGGTTCCCGCCGGCGACGGCCAAGGCCAAGGCCGGCGTCCCGACCTATCTGGGAGAACTTTCGCTCGGCGGCTGAGCCCGCGGCCGGAACAAGCAAACAAAATCATCAGGGAGGACGATATGGCGGACATCGAATTCATGCGCGGCGGCCCGAGGCTCGACCGGCGGCGGGCGCTGCAACTGGCCGGCGCCTCGGCGCTCGCCTCGGTCGCGCCGTTCGGCGTCGCGCGCGCCGCGCCGCGGCCGATCAAGATCGGCCTGGTCACGCCGACGACGGGCCCGCTCGCGCCGCTGGCCGAGGCGGACGAGTTCATCCTCCAGGGCGTCCGCGCCGCGTTCAAGAACGGCCTCGCCAATCCGGCCGGGACCTTCCCGATCGAGATCCTGGTCAAGGACAGCCAGTCGAACCCGAACCGCGCGGCCGAGGTCGCCGGCGAACTGATCCTGCAGGACGGGATCGACCTGATGGTGGTCGGCGCGACGCCGGAAAACTCCAATCCCGTCTGCGACCAGTGCGAGCTCAACGGCGTGCCCTGCATCTCGACCACGACGCCGTGGCAGCCCTGGTTCTTCGGCCGCGGCGGCGACCCGGCCAAGGGCTTCCAGTGGACCTACCACTACTTCTGGGGCATCGAGGACATCCTCGAGGTCTTCACCAGCATCTGGAAGCAGGTCGACACCAACAAGAAGGTCGGCCTGTTCCTCGCCAACGACGGCGACGGCAACGCCTGGGGCGATCCGAAGCTCGGCCTTCCGCCGCTGCTGACCAAGATGGGCTTCACCGTCTTCGATCCGGGCCGCTTCCAGCCGCTGAGCCAGGATTTCAGCGCCCAGATCGCCGCCTACAAGAAGGCCGGCGTCGAGATCCTGTGCGGCGTGCCGATCCCGCCGGACTTCATCAACTTCTGGAAGCAGGCGCGCCAGCAGGGCTTCCGCCCGAAGGTCGTGACCATGGGCAAGGCCTATTCCTTCCCCTCCGTCGTCGATTCGATGGGCGACCTCGCCAACGGCCTGTCGCAGGAACTGTGGTGGACGCCCGCCAATCCGTTCAAGTCGTCGCTGACCGGCATCACCTCGCCGCAGCTCGCCGACGGCTACGAGGCCGCCACCGGACGGCAGTGGAACGGCGCGATCGGCTTCGTCCACTCGATGTTCGAGGTCGCCGCCGACGTCATCAAGCGCGCCAAGGACCCGAGCGACAAGGCCTCGCTGCGCGACGCGATCGTCGCCACCAACCTCGCCACCATCGTCGGCCGCGTCGACTGGAGCAAGGGACCGATGAAGAACGTGTGCAAGACGCCGCTGGTCGCCGGCCAGTGGGTGAAGGGCGACAAGTGGCCGCACGACCTGATCGTCGTGGCGAACACCGAAGCGCCCGAGATCCCGGTCGCCGCCAAGCCGATCGCGATCCCGTACTGAAGTCCGGACCCGCGGGGACGCGCAGCGATGACCGCCCTTCTCTCCTTCGAGCGCGTCTCCAAGAGTTTCGGCGCGCTCAAGGTGACCGACGACCTTTCGTTCGAAGTCGCCAGGGGCGAGGCGCTCGGCGTCCTCGGGCCGAACGGCGCGGGCAAGACGACGGTGTTCAACCTGATCAGCGGCGGCCTCGCGCCCGACTCCGGCGCGATCCGCTTCAACGGCCAGGACATGGCCCGGCTCTCGCCCCACCGTCGCTGCCGGGCGGGGATCGGCCGTTCCTATCAGGTCGCGCTGCCGTTCGAGGGCATGACCGTGTTCGAGAACCTGCTGGTCGGCGCCATGTTCGGCGCCGGCCAGCGGTCGGCGGCCGAGGCGAACGACCGCTGCGTCGATCTCCTCGACCGGACCGGACTGATCGGCAAGGCCAACCGCCTCGCCGGAACGCTGACCCTGCTCGACCGCAAGCGGCTCGAGCTGGCGCGCGCGCTCGCCACCGACCCCGCGCTCCTGCTGCTCGACGAAATCGCCGGCGGCCTCACCGAGCACGAGGCGCACGACCTGATCGCCCTGATCAACGATATCCGCGCGCGCGGCGTGACCATCGTCTGGATCGAGCATGTCGTGCACGCGCTGCTCGCGGTCGCCTCGCGCCTCCTCGTCATCAACTTCGGCGCCAAGCTCGCCGAGGGCGATCCCCGCGCGGTGATGGCGAGCTCCGATGTGAAACGCGTCTACATGGGTATCGAGGTCTAGAGGCGACAATGCTGCGCGTCAGAAATCTCGTCGCCCGCTACGGCGACTTCCAGGCCCTCTTCGGCGTCGACTTCGACGCGGCCAAGGGCCAGATCGTGGCCCTGATCGGCGCCAACGGCGCCGGAAAGTCGACGTTCCTGCGTTCGATCGCAGGGCTGATGCCGTCGAAGGGCGGCGAGATCCGCTTTCAGAACGAGGACATCGGGGCGCTCGCCGCCGACGAGGTCGTCCGCCGCGGCGTCTCGATGGTTCCCGAGGGGCGGCGCCTGTTTCGCAGCCTGACGGTCGAAGAAAACCTTCGCGCCGGGGCGTTCGCGGGCCGCGCCGGGCGATGGCGCCTCGAGACGGTCTTTGCTCTCTTCCCGGTCCTGAGGGAGCGGCGCGCCAATCCCGCGACCGCGCTGTCGGGCGGCCAGCAGCAGATGGTCGCGATCGGCCGGGCGCTGATGTCGAACCCCGATCTCTTGCTGTGCGACGAACTGTCGCTCGGGCTCTCGCCGGCGGTGGTCAAGGACATCTACGCCGTCCTGCCGAAGATCCGCGACGAGGGCGTGTCGATCGTCGTGGTCGAGCAGGACATCGACATGGCGCTCAAGGCCGCCGACGAAATCTATTGCTTCATGCACGGGCGGGTGACGCTGCGCGGCGCGCCGCGCGACCTCGGTCGCGAGGCGATCTCCGCCGCCTATTTCGGACTCGAGGACCGCTGACATGATCGAATGGCTCGACACGATCATTCAGGGGGTCCTGCTCGGCGGCCTCTACGCGCTGTTCGCGATCGGGCTCTCGATCACCTATGGCGTGATGCGCGTGGTCAACATCGGCCACGGCGACTTCCTGGTGCTCGCCGCCTATCTGGCGCTGTGGCCAGTGATGCAGATGCAGCTCAATCCGTTCCTGGCCATCCTGCCGGTGGCGGCGCTGATGTTCTGCCTCGGCTACTCGCTGCAGCGCATTCTGCTCAACCGCACGATCGGACCCAACCCGCTGGCGCCGCTGCTGGCGACGTTCGGCCTGTCGATCATCCTGCGCAACGGGCTGCAGCAGGTGTTCCACTCGGATTCGCGCTCGTTCCAGATCGGCGCCCTGGGAACCGACAGCATCGCGGTGGGCGGCGGGATCGCCATCGGGCTGTTCCCGCTGATCGTGTTCGCGACCGCGATCGCGCTGACCGTGCTGGTGTCGCTGCTCTTCACCCACACCCGCATCGGCATCGCGCTCCGGGCGACGTCGGACGACGCCGAGACCGCGGGGCTGATGGGCATCCGCGCCCGCCACACCTACGGGATCGCGCTCGCGATCTCCTTCGCCCTGATCGCGGTCGGCGGGGTGTTCGCCGGCATCCGCACCACCTTCACCCCCGAGTCCGGGCCGGCCGCCTTGCTTTACGCCTTCGAGGCGGTGGTGATCGGCGGCATGGGGTCGCTCTGGGGCACCTTCGCCGGCGCCGTCATCCTCGGCGTCGCCCAGACGCTCGGGGCCAAGATCGCGATCGGCATCGGCATCCTCGCGGGCCATCTCGTCTTCCTCGCGGTGCTGTTCTTCAAGCCGACCGGCCTGTTTGCGAGGACGCTATGACCGAACGCGGCGTTTCCTACACGGTCTCGCGCAACACCCGGACCAGCGTCGCGGCGGTCTGGCTCGGCGTCGCCTCGGCGCTGGCGGTGCTGTCCGTGCCGCTCTGGGGAAGTCCGGCGCTGATGCGCTGGGGGGTCGAGGTGATGTGCTACCTCGTGCTCGCCCAGATGTGGAACCTGATGGCGGGCTACGGCGGCCTGATGTCGGTCGGCATGCAGGCCTTCGTCGGCGTCGGGGCCTATTCCCTCTTCATCTTCGCCCAGCACCTCGGCGTCCATCCGTTCCTCGCCATTCCGCTCGGCGGCGTCATGGCGGCGCTGGCCGCGCTCCTGACCTCGGTTCTCGTCTTCCGCATGCGCGGCGGCTATTTCGCCATCGGCACCTGGGTTCTGGCGGAAGTGTTCCGCATCGCCTTCTCCAACGTGTCGCTCCTGGGCGGCGGCTCCGGGCAGAGCCTGACCGTGATGGCGCATATCGACCGCACGACGCGCGAGATCGGCGTCTATCTGATCGCCGCGACGGTCCTGATCGCTGCGTCGGTCGCGATCAACCTGCTCCTGCGCTCGCGCTTCGGGCTCGGCCTGACGGCGATCCGCGACAGCGAGGACGCGGCCGAAAGTCAGGGCGTCGACGTCAAGGCGCTGAAGCTTCAGGTCTACACGCTGGCTTCGTTCGGCGCGGGCCTGGTCGGCGCAGTCTATTTCACCAGCATCCTCAGAATCTCGCCCAACGCCGCCTTCGATCCGAACTGGGTCGTCGCGGCCGTGTTCATCGTCGTCATCGGCGGGATCGGCACGCTCGAGGGGCCGGTGCTCGGCACGGCGATCTTCTTCGGCCTGCGCTGGCTCTTGGCCGACTACGGGACCTGGTACTGGCTGGTCATGGGGGCGGTCGCGGTCGGCGTGGTCGTCTTCGCCCCCGCCGGCCTCTGGGGATACGTGCGGGCGCGCTGGGACCTGCAGCTCCTGCCGCTGCAACGCCGCCTCATCCTGTCGGCGCGGCAGCCGCAGCGCGGCGCGCGGACGCTCGAATTGGCTGGAAAGACAGAAGTCGGGAGGACATGAGCATGCCGAAGATCGATTTTCACGACGCCGAGGCCGGCGTCCATTCCATCTTCCAGTTCGGGCTCGCGGAGCCCGACCTCGACGAGGCGCAGCGCTTTCTCGCAGCGTTCGGCGTCGAGCCGACTCGCGCCGGCGACCGCATCGAGATCCGCGCCGGCGGCGGCGATCACGTCTGGGCGACGATTCTGAAGTCGGAGACCGCGCGCAAGAAGCTGCAATATCTGTCGCTCGGCTGCTACGAGCAGGATTACGGGCGGATCCGCGATCAGGTCGAGGCGGCCGGCGGCGTCTTTTCCAACGGCCATCCGGCCGGTCCGACCGGCGGGTTCTGGTTCCGCGACCCGTTCGGCCTGCTGGTTCAGGTGCTGGTCGCGGCGAAGACGATGCCGGACGCGAAGGCGCGCATGGACGATCTCAACGTCGGCGCCAACGTGCGCGGCGCGCCGGCGCGCTCGGCGGCGCGCAAGGTCGGGGCGACGCGGCTGTCGCATGTGGCGCTGTTCACGCCGGACCTCGACCGCGCCCTCGCGTTTTACACCCAGGCGCTCGGGTTGCGGCTCGCCGACCGCTCGGGCGACATCATCGCCTTCACCTACGGCCGCCACGGCTCCGATCATCACATGCTGGCCTTCGCCGCCGGCCCCGCCCCCGGCCTGCACCACACGTCCTGGGACATGCCGAGCGTCGAATGCCTCGGCCTCGCCAACACGCAATTGCGCGCGGCCGGCTACGCCATACACTGGGGCCCCGGCCGGCACGTGCTCGGCTCCAACTATTTCAATTATACCGCCGACACATGGGGCCAGCTGTGGGAGAACAGCTGCCACATCGACTACATCGAGAAGGACGCCCCCTGGGAGGTCGCCAATTTCGCCGACGAGGACGCCTTCTACCTCTGGGGTCCGGACGCGCCGGCGGAGATGATGCAGTTCACCGAGGAGACGGCGGCCTGACGGCGCCGCAACGGACGCGCGCGAACCGACGCCCCGGCGGCCGTCGCCGAGGCGATCGCGCTCGCGAAGGGCCCGGCGCGGTTTCGATCGAGATCCGCGCGGCCCTATAGTCGGCGACAGCGCGTTCGGCGCGGCGAGCGGCTCGCGCGCTCGAAGCGCGGCGAAAAGGACGAAGCGGAAGACGCAGGAGGAGACGCATGACCGCCATTCAGGGATACGTGAAGCCGACCCGCAGGCCGGGCGCGCTCGGGGTGCATTCGCTCGACCATTTTCATTTCGTCGTCCCGGACCTCGCCGTCGCCAGAACCTTCTACGACGCGTTCGGACTCGACGTCGGCGAGCGCGGCGGGGCCCTTTCGCTCGCGACCAGGGGCAGTCCCCACGTCTGGGGAACTATCGGCGAGGGTCCGCGCAAGAAGCACCGGTCGATGACGTTCGGGGCCTTCGAGGACGATCTCGACCGCTTCGCCGAGCGCCTTCAGGCGCAGGGCGTCAAGCGCGTCGATCCGCCCGCCGGCGTCGATTCGAACGGCCTGTGGTTCCACGACCACGACGGCAACCTGGTCGAGATCGCCGCCGCGCCGAAGACCTCGCCCAGCGAGAAGAGCGCGTTCGTGCAGTTCTCGGCCGGCCCGCTGACGCGCGGCGCTCCCAATCGCGGCGCCGTCGCGCGGACCCATCCGCGCCGGCTCGCCCATGTCCTCCTGTTCACCACCGACGTAGCTCGGGGGATCGACTTCTATTCGCGCGTGCTCGGGCTCAGGCTTTCCGATCGCTCCGGCGACGGCATCGCGTTCCTGCACGGCATCCACGGCAGCGACCACCACATGATCGCGCTCGCGAGATCGAGCGCCCCCGGCTTCCATCACCTGAGCTGGGACGTCGGCAGCGTTGACGAGATCGGCATCGGCGCGACGCACATGCTCGGCAAGGGCTACGCCAAGGGCTGGGGGCTGGGGCGCCACGTGCTCGGCTCCAACTTCTTCCATTACGTCGGGGACCCGTGGGGCTCGTTCGCGGAATATTCCGCCGACATCGATTTCGTGCCTCACGACGCCGACTGGCCCGCAGCCGACCACCCGCCGGAAGACTCCTTCTACGTTTGGGGACCGAACCCGCCGGCGGATTTCGTCCACAACTACGAGGCCTGAAGACCGGCCCGGAACAGCGAGCGCCGGCGTCGTCGCCGGCGGGAGAGGGAAGAGGATATGCAAGTGACCGCGGACGTCGCGATCGTCGGCTACGGCCCGACCGGGCAGACGCTGGCGCTGTTGCTGGGCGGGATGGGCCATCGTGTCGTCGCCATCGACCGCTGGCCCGATCTCTATCCGCTGCCGCGCGCGGTTCATTTCGATCACGAAATCGCAAGGATCCTGCAGGCCGCCGGCGCGATCGACGATGTGCTCCCGGTCCTGGACGAGATCGACACCTACCAGTGGCGCAACGCCGATCACGAGATGCTGCTGGAGCTCGACTGGCGCGGCCTCGGGCCGAGCGGCTGGCCGGTCTCCAACATCTTCTCGCAGCCGGAGCTGGAAGCGGCGCTCGACGCGCGCGTCAAGGCGACGCCGAGCGTCGACGTCCGCCAGGGCTGGAGCGCGAAGCGGCTTGCCCAGGACGCCGACGGCGTCCGCGTCGAGGTCGAGCGCGGCGAGATGCGCGACGGGCAATGGGTCGCGACCGGCGAGACGGGCCGTCTCCAGGCTCGCTACGTGATCGGCTGCGACGGCGCCAATTCGTTCGTGCGCCGCGCCATCGGCGTCGAAACGCACGATCTCGGCTTTGCGTTCGACTGGCTGGTGGTCGACGTCAAGCCGCGCGAGCGGCGCGAATGGACGCCGAAGACGTGGCAGCTCTGCGATCCGCGCCGGCCGACCACGATCGTGCCGGGGGGACCGGGGCGCCGGCGCTGGGAGTTCATGCTGCTGCCGGGCGAGACGGCGGCCGACATGAACCGGCGCGAGGTCGCCTGGCGCCTGCTCGAACCCTGGGGCATGACGCCCGGGACGGCGGAACTGGAGCGCCACGCGGTCTACACGTTCCGGGGCCAGTGGGCCGAGACGTGGCGGATGGGCCGCGCGCTGCTCGCCGGCGACGCCGCCCATCTGATGCCGCCGTTCGCGGGCCAGGGCCTGTGCAGCGGCGTCCGGGACAGTCTGGCGCTCGCCTGGCGGCTCGACGCCATCTTGCGCGGCCTCGCCGGCGATTGGCTGCTCGACAGCTACGGGCCCGAGCGCAGCGGCCATGTGCAGGCCATGATCGGCTTCTCGATCGAACTGGGCAAGGTGATCTGCGTCACCGATCTCGACCTGGCGCGCGCCCGCGACGCCGAGATGATCGCCGCCCGGACGGCGCCCGGCTACCAGCCCCCGCCGCCGCCGCAACCGCGCCTCGGTCCGGGACTATGGAGCGAGGGCGCGCCGGGGGCGGGCCTGCTCGGCGTTCAGGCGCGGGTGGAAGTCGATGGACGAAGCGGCCTGTTCGACGACGTTTTCGGCGTGCGGTTCGCCCTGTTCGCCCGCGACTGCGAAACGCTGGCGTCCTTGAGCGCGGCCAGCCGCGATGCCCTCGCGCGCTGGAACGTGGCCGTGGTCGACCTCTCCTTGGGGATCGACGTCACGGGGGCCTATCGCGCATGGCTCGATCGGTTAGGCTGCGTCGCGGCGTTCGTGCGGCCGGACTTCTATCTCCAGGGGGGCGCCCGCGACGGGAACGAACTCGAGCGCCTGATCGGCGACTGGCGCAGGCGCGTCGAGGGGCTCGGGGAGTCCCGCGCGCCTGCGGAATTGGCCGGCGCCGCCGAAGCCTGAACGAGGGAAGGATACCGATTTCATGAGCAAGCCCAAGGTCATCATCACCTGCGCCGTCACCGGTTCAATTCACACCCCCTCGATGTCGCCGCATCTGCCGATCACCGCCGAGGAGATCGCGGAGGCGGCGATCGGCGCGGCGGAAGCCGGCGCCGCCATCGTCCATCTGCACGCCCGCGATCCCGCCGACGGCAGGCCGGACCAGTCGGCCGAGCGGTTCAAGCCGTTCCTCGACATCATCAAGCAGCGCTCGAACTGCGTGGTGAACATCACCACCGGCGGCGCCTCGACCATGACGATCGACGAGCGGCTGCTGCCCGTGGCGAAGTTCAAGCCCGAAGTCGCCTCGCTCAACATGGGCTCGATGAACTTCGCCCTCTTTCCCATGTTGCAGCGCTTCAAGGACTTCAAGCACGACTGGGAGCGGCCCTATCTCGAAGGCTCGCGCGACCGCATCTTCAAGAACACCTTCGCCGACATCGAGAAGATTTTGACCACCTGCGCCGACAACGGCACCCGCTTCGAGATCGAGTGCTACGACATCGGCCATCTCTACACCCTCGCCCATTTCGTCGACCGGGGCCTGGTGAAAGCGCCGTTCTTCGTACAGAGCGTGTTCGGCATCCTCGGCGGGATCGGCGGCCATCCCGAGGACGTGATGCACATGCGCCGAACCGCCGACCGCCTGTTCGGCAAGGACTATCGCTGGTCGGTCCTGGGCGCCGGACGCAACCAGATGACGATCGCAGCGCAAGCGATCGCGCTCGGCGGCAACGTGCGCGTCGGGCTCGAGGACTCGCTCTGGCTCGGACCGGGTCAACTCGCCCGCACCAACGCCGAGCAGGTCGCCAAGGCGCGGCGGCTGGTGGAGGAACTCGGCCACGAGGCCGCGACCCCGGACGAGGCGAGGGCGATTCTTCAGCTCAAGGGCGGCGACCGCGTCGGCTTCTGAATCGGCGCCGCCGGATGGCCGGAGCCTCGCGGCTCCCGCCATCCACGAAGGCGGTCGGCGAAGACCAGCGCGCGGAATCAATCCGCTTCGACAGCGTCAGCTCTTGTCGAGGGCGCATTGCGACAGCGTTTCGGACAGCCGGGCGCGTAAGGATGGCGGCGGGACGCCGAAGCGGAGCCATTCGGGATGCCCGGCGAACGGCCGCGTCAGGACGCCGCCTTCGCACAGCCGGGAAAATCGCTCGCGGGCCCGCGGATGGCGGACCAGCCGGAACAGCGCATTGCCGCCGATCGCCTGGAAGCCTGCGCGCGCGAGCGCGCCGTCGAACCACGCGCCGTCGTCGCGAAGGCGCCGGCGCGTGGCCTCCAACCATTGCCGATCGAGGAGGGCGCGGCGTCCGATCTCGATCGCCGGCCCGGACACCGCCCAGGGGCCGAGCGCCCGGCGCATGAGGAGCGCCCGATCCGGGGGCGCGAGCGCGAAGCCCAGCCGGAGGCCGGCCAGTCCATAGGCCTTGCCGAACGACCTGAGCACGACGATCGATCGGCGCAGGTCGGGAGCCAGCGACTCGTCCTCGAAGTCCATGAAGGCCTCGTCCACGATCAGGAGCCCGTCGCGGCGGTCGAGGCGGTCGGCGAGGTCTTGCAGCGCCGCGCGCCGATAAAGCCGGCCGTCGGGGTTGTTCGGGTTGACGACGACGACGACTTCGCGGTCGCCGACGTCGGAAATGTCCGGGACGACGTCGACGACCGCGCCGCCGGCGAGCCAGCTGCGCTCGTGCTCGGCGTAGGTCGAACCGACGACCGCGACCCGGCGGGCGGGGAAGAGCCGCGGCAGCCACTGGATCAGCGCCTGCGTCCCGGGGCCTGCGGCGACGCAATCCGCCCCCGCGCCGTAGCGGCTCGCCGCCGCCGAGAGAAGCGCCTCGACGAGCCCGGGCTCGGGCAGCCGCTCCCAGGCCCGGGGGCTCACGTCGGCGGGATAGGCGACCGGATTGATTCCGGTCGAGAGATCGATCCACGGCCCCGGCGCATCGGGAAAGAGCGCCGCGGCCGATCTGAGGTCGCCGCCGTGCCGGAACAGGCGCGCCATCAGCGCTTCGCGCGGGGGATCTTCGCCTTCCGTCGCCATCGGGTTTTCCTGTGATTGCCTCGCTCGACGCCGCCCTTAGCGCGGATGCGCAGGCCCGTCACGGGGCGCGGCGGCGGGCTCGGTCACTCGGACAGGACCCGGGCGGCGCGCGCGCCCTCCTTGCCCTCCGAGGCTTTTTGCTCTGCGGCCGCGCGCAGGAGCGCTGCGGCCCGGAACGGCGCGTGCAGGCTCTTCATGGCCGGCAGACCCACGAAAAGACCGACCACGGTCCCGATGTGGACAACGAGCAGCGGCCCCATGACGGCGGTGTCGCGCAAGGCGAAAAGCGCGAACCCGCTCAACGCCACGACTTCGAGGGCGACGAGGAAGGCGACGTTGAGCACCGACTCGCCGCGTTCGGACGGCGCCCGGTCGGCGCGGGCCTCGAGCGCGAGAAGCCCGGCCGCCCCGACGACGACGCCGACGCCGCCGACCGCGCCGAGGCCGACGGGCAGGCTCGCGAGCGGATAGGGCGGCGGCCACGAGAAGACGTCCTGGCAGGCCGCGGCCGCGAGCGTCGCGGCGACATCCAGCGCCACCCCGCCGGCCATGAGGTGGTGGAAGAGCCGGCGGCGCTTCGAGAAGCGGATGTCTTCGTCGTTGCAGCCCGGTCCGCCGCCGCCGAGGTGTCGCAAGGTGACGATGTCGCGCAGCGCCGGTCCAGCGGCGAGCCACAAGGCGCGACCGGGAACTTTGGGGGCGATCGCCCGCCAGAAGCGCCAGGTCGAGGCGGCCATGCTGACGATCGCCCAGGCGATCGACACCCCCGCCAGCCCGGCCATCACGCTCCACGGGACGGCGGCATAGAACGATCCCGGACCGGCGCGGACCCTCCAAAGCGCCGCCGGCGAACCCGACGCGGCGACGATTGCGATCATCGCCGCGAGGGCGGCCGCGACTATGAGGACCGCGCCCAGGGCCGGCCGCCGAAAAGCCCGGCCGAGCAGCCTCGGCCAAACGGTTTCCGCATACGACTCCCGGCGGAGGGCGGCGAGGGCGGTTGGCAGATTGACCGCGAACGGGTGCGGCGGGGCGTATTGGCAGGCGTACCAGCAGCCGCGACAGTTGTGGCAGAGATTGGCGAGATAGTTCAGGTCGTTCGCCGGATAGGCATGTCGACCCGCGAGCGCCGGAAACACCGGGCAGAGCCCGTCGCAGTACATGCAGGCGCTACAGATTCTGAGGACCCGCTCGGCCTCGCTCGCGGCGCTATCCGGCGGCATGGCGCGCGGCGGCCTCCCCGGCGCGTCTTCCCGAAACCGCCGCAAGGGCGAGCCCGAGACCGGCGAGATAGCCGGACCGAAGGATGTTGGCGGCCATGATCATGCCGGCCGCGAACAGCGTCGCGACGGTCCCTCCGTCGCGCCTCCGGACGCGCATCCGCTCGTCGACCGCGACGCCGTAATGAACGAAGGTCAGGCCCGGCCGCATCGGGAACGCGAAAAACGGCGGACCGGAGAGCGGATGGCGGCGACCGGAGCGCTCTGCGTTGAACGCCTCGAGCGCGCGAGCGAGCGCGTCGGCGTCGAGGCCGAGGGTCCCGGCCAGGGCGGCGATCGTGTCGGCGCTGATCGCCGGCAGCGCGGTCGGGGCGGCGCGCTCGAGCGCGCCTGCGTCCAGAATCAGGAACGCGACGCCGCCGGGACAACGGGCGATCCTCGGCCCCCACCGGGCGTAGTGCGTGCGGCCGACGTCGTGGCTCTCGATGTCGACGCGCGCTGCGTCGCGGTCGACCACGAGCCCGTAGGGAATGGCGGTGATGCGCGTGACGATCCCGCCGTCGAACCGGGGTCCGCGGGCGTCGACCGCCACTATGTGGCAGGTCGTCGGGTCGCCCACGGTTCGAGCGCCGGCCTCGATCAGCATCTGCATGGCGTGGCCGTTCGAATACGCGCAGCCTCGAATGCTGTAGCCGTCCGCCGCCGGGCCGAAATGCGCGCGCAGCCATTCCGGATCGGCGCCCGGCCCGCCGGCCGCGACCACCACACAGCGCGCCGCGATCCGCTGTCGCTCGGCGCCGGCGACCTCCACGCTCCACCCGCCATCCGGCCGGTCGGCCAGACCCACGGCCTCGGCGCCGTAGCCGACGACGACGCCGATGCCGGCGGCGGTCTGGTAGAGCGCGTTCAGCATCGCCTTGCCCCCGCCGAGCAGAAAGGCGGTGCGACGGGAAAAGGGAACGACCCCGACCCGCGGGTCCTGCAGTCGCACGCCGCAGTCCATGAGCCACGACGCGAGCCCCGTCGTGTCCGCGATCAGTTCTTGCGCGAGGCCTTCGTCGAATTGCGGCGCCGACGCCTTCCGGAGCTCGGACAGGAATTCGTCCGCGGTATAGACGCCCGGCGAATGCCAGGCCGGCGCCCCGTGGGCGGCGCGAAAATTGCGCGCGTGACGCGCGTTGCCGCCGCGCGACTCGGACGGCGCGCTTTCGATCAGGCGCACCGAAGCTCCGAGCTTGCGCGCCGAGATCGCCGCGCAAAGGCCGGCCAATCCGCCGCCGATCACCAGGACGTCCCAAGGGTCCGCCGTCGCCGGCACAAGGCCTCCCAAGATGGATGAATCGCGTGGCCGATCGGTCGCGCCGCAATCGCCGATCGAGCGCCCCCGTCATAGACGATCGCGCCGCCGGATGCATCCCGCCTGACCGGCGGCCGTGGGAATCGCCATGTCCGGCCTGGATTCCGCCGGCCGGACTGAGGCATTTTGCGGCGCCCCGGCTGGAAACATGGACGCCCTGTTGACAGCCCGCGAGCGATCCGTTCAGGTGCGTGTCAAGCCGGCTTGACACATGCGCGCGAGCAATTTGCGCTCGAGACCATGTGCGGGAATCGCGACTGGAGGTCTGGTCATGAGGATCGTTCTGATCCATCCGAACTACCATTCCGGCGGCGCCGAGATCGCCGGCAAGTGGTCGCCCGCCTGGGTCGCCTAT
>NZ_QNRK01000047.1 GCF_003315135.1 Roseiarcus fermentans | reverse complement strand
CTCGCGTGAGGCTCTACCCGGCCTATCCGAGCAACCCTCGCAAGGCGCATCGAGGACGGGCCGCCCCGCCTCCGCAAGGACATACAGTCTTCGTCCCCCCGGGCTCTTCGACCCGGGGGTTGCTCCTCGCAATGACGGGGTTGGGGGTTGCTCCGCCGGTGACACCCAAGCCGCCGTTCGTATGCCGGGCGTCGCCGCGCTGCAACGTCGGCGCAGGCGGCCCCTGGATCGCCGCGTCGCCCTTCGGGCTCCTCGCGAGGACGGCGGGCAGCGTCATCGCCGCCGCCTCGGCGTCGACGACCGCCCTTCATTCCCACGGTGCGCCAAGGCTTGGAAGTTCCTTCCGCTGGCGCCGTTCAGGATCGTCAGGCTCCGGGAAGGGCGCGTGGGATGTCGGCGGGAGTCGGACACGGGGGGCCTCGATGTCGTCTCGAAGGAACAAAGATAGAACGATTTGGCGAGGCCGGCAAGAGAATGTCGATCGCGGGGAGGCCGCGGCTCCCCGGGTCGACTTGGCCCCGGCGCCGCAGCGCCGTCGGCCAAGCCACGGCTCCCATCAGCGCGCCCAGCGGCGGACGCCGCGCGCGCCCGGAGCGGACACCGCGGCGCTCCGGGCGGGACGCAACGCTCAATCCTCGTCGTCGTCGTCCGGGCGGTCGAGATGGCCGTCCTTGGCGCGTTCGTCCCAGTCGGGATTGCCGAGGGTGGAGTCGAGCGGCAGGTCGTGGCGCCGCTTCTCCTCCTCGATCCTTTCCCTGAGCCGGTTCGCGATCGCCTTCAGGTCCGAGACGGACGGGGACGGATCGGGGCCCTCCCCGGGCGTGGACGGATCGGGTTTCGCGTCGGGGTCCGGTGTCTCCGCCATGTCTGCTCTCCATCCGTGTCCGCATCAACCCGCGCGGCGCCGGGACGTTCCCCCCTGACGCTTTCCCGGCCAATGGGCGCCGGTCGCGCGCGCTCGAAGTCGGCCGGAACGCCGGCGCGGACGCGCGCGCCTCTCAGAACAGCGACCCTTGCCCTTCGCCCGCGCCGCCGCGCGCCCGCTTCGGCCGGGGCGGCGCGGCGAGGACGGGGCGGCTGGCGGCGTCGCCGCTCCCGGCCCCGGCGATCGCGGGAATCGAGCCGTCGGCGAATTCGATCCTGAGCCTTTGCCCCTCGCGCGTTTCCGCGGCGCTGCGCAACGCCTCGCCGGCCTCGTCGCGGACGAGGGCGAAGCCGCGGGCGAGCACGGCGCGGTAGCTGACCGCGCCGGCGAGCTGCCAGGAAGCCGCGACGCGCGCGCGGCGCGCCGCGAGGGCGTCGGCGAACGCGCGCCCGAGCCGCGCCCCGAGGTTTTGCAGGTCGCCCGCCCGCTCCGCGCGCCGGCGCGCGAGATGCGACCGCTCGCGCACGAGCCCGCGCGCGGCGGCCTCCGCCTCGCGCCTTGGACGCTCGATCAGGGCCGGCCCGAGCCGCCGCAGCCGTCCGGCGACGCCGCGTACGCGCTCCGTCAGCCCTGCGAGGTGAGCGCGCGGCGAGTGGCGGGCGAGCCCCCGCGCCAGCCCCGCGAGCTTGAGCGCGCGCGCATCGACCGCGCCGCGCAGGCGCGCCGCGAGCGCCGCGCCGGCGCGGTCGAGCCGCTGGCGCGGGCCCGCCACCAGCGCCTCGCCGCCCGGCAGCGCACGGGACAGCGCGCGCAGATCCGCGCGCCTGCGCTCGCCGAGGCGCCGCGCCGCGCCGCGCCGCCGCGCGTCGAGCTCGGCGACTGAGGCGAGGAGGTCGCTGCGGACCGGCACGGCGAATTCGGCGGCGGCGGTCGGGGTGGGGGCGCGCAGGTCGGCGGCGTGGTCGATCAGCGTCCAGTCGGTCTCGTGGCCGACGGCGGCGATCACCGGAATGGCGCTGCGCGCGACCGCCCGCACCGCGGCCTCCTCGTTGAAGCCCATCAGGTCCTCGAGCGAGCCGCCGCCGCGCGCCACGATCAGCACGTCGGGCCGCGGCGCCGGCCCGTTCGGTCCGAGCGCGTTGAAGCCGTCGATCGCGGCCGCGACCTCGGCAGCCGAGGTGTCGCCCTGGACCCGCACCGGCCACACCACCACCCGGACCGGAAAACGGTCGGCGAGCCGGTGCAGAATGTCGCGGATGACCGCGCCGGTGGGCGAGGTGACCACGCCGACCACGCGCGGCAGGAACGGAACCTTGCGCTTTCGGGCGGCGTCGAACAGCCCCTCGTCGGCGAGCTTCTTGCGGCGCGCCTCGAGCAGCGCCATCAGCGCGCCGACGCCGGCGGGCTCGAGCTGCTCGACCACGATCTGGTAGCTCGACTTGCCGGGAAAGGTGGTGAGGCGCCCGACCGCGACGACCTCGAGGCCCTCCTCGGGCTTGACCTTCATGCGCACGAAGGCGGTGCGCCAGACGACGGCGTCGAGCCGGGCGCCGGCGTCCTTCAGGGAGAAATAGGCGTGGCCGGACGAGTGCGGCCCGCGATAGCCGGAAATCTCGCCGCGCACCCGGACGTAGCCGAAACGATCCTCGATCGCCCGCTTGATCGAGTTCGACAGTTCGCTGACGCTGATCTCGGGCGCGTTGCTCGCGGTGGTCTCCGGGGCGGCCATCGCAACGTCGTCCGATCTGTCCTCGTCGGGGGCGAGGCCGGGACGACCCGGCCTCGGGCGTCGTCAGTCGCCCACGATGCTGGCGCGGGCGCGCTGCCACCATCCGGTCCGGCGCGGCCGGGGGGTTTCGTCCACCGGCTCGCTCCGATCGGGTTCGGCGGCCCGGACTTCCTCCGCGCGCTCGGCGGCGGGGGCCGCGGGCTCTTCGGAGGCGAAGGTCGGAAGCGGCTCGGCGCCGGGTTCGTCCGCCGCCGGCGCTTCGCCGTCGCCGGCGCGGTCCGGAGCGGTCATTTCCGTCTCCTCGCCGCTCGGCTGCGTCGGCGGGGCGGCGGGGGCGTCGCTGTCCAGGGCGCTGTCCCCGGCGGCGAACGCGGCGGGCTCGAAGTCGGCGTGCTCGGGCTCGCGCTCGTGCTCAAGCTCGGGCGGATCGAACCGCACGGGTTCCGATCCGGCGTCGTCGAAGGCGAGGCCGTTGACGGTCGGCGGAAAGCGGTTGCGTCCGCCGCGCGACCGCCGGGACCGCCGCCCCATCCGTTCGCCTTCCGGCGCGGGACCTCGGCCTTCGACCGCGTCCTGCTCCGCCGCGGGCGCCGCGAGATCGCCGCCGATCTCCGCCATCGCCGCCAGTCCGTCGTCCGCCGGCTGCGGCGCGTCGGCCGCGATGCTTTCGCCGAAGCCGCGGTCGCCGCTGCGCCGCCGCCTTCGCCGCCTGCGCCGGCGGCCGCCTTCGCTGTCGTCCGCGGTCCCGCCGTCGCGCGCCGACGCGCGGTCCTCCGGCTCGTCGCCGCCCTCTTCCTCGACGAGCGTCTCGAATTCCTCTTCGACCGCCTCCTCGATCGGCGCCGGCTCGTCGACGACGGCGGCGAACTCGTCCTGCGCCAGCGGCGCGGGCTCCAGGTCGCGCCGCGGGCCGACCGCGAGTTCGCCGCGGTCGATGGCGTGGTAGGTCGCCCCGGTCAGGGTGTCGTCGGCTTCGACCGAGACCGCGACGCCGAAGCGGCGCTCGAGGTCGCGCAGGTTGGCGCGCTTCTGATTGAGGATGTAGAGCGCGACCGCGGTGCGGGTGCGCACGACGATGTCGTGGGTGGCGCTCTTGATCAGCGCGTCTTCCAGAATGCGCAGCACGTGCAGCGCGATCGAGGAGGTCGAACGGACGACGCCGGCGCCCTGACAATGCGCGCACACCACCGTCGAGCCTTCCAGCACGCCGGTGCGAATGCGCTGCCGCGACATCTCGAGCAGCCCGAAGTGGGAGATGCGGCCGACCTGGATGCGGGCGCGGTCGTTCTTCAGCGCATCCTTGATGCGGCGCTCGACCGCGCGGTTGTTGCGCGACTCCTCCATGTCGATGAAGTCGACCACGATCAGGCCCGCGAGGTCGCGCAGTCTCAGCTGGCGGGCGATTTCGTCGGCCGCCTCGAGATTGGTCCGGAGCGCGGTATCCTCGATGTTGTGCTCGCGCGTCGAGCGGCCGGAGTTGACGTCGATCGCGACCAGCGCCTCGGTCTGGTTGATGACGATGTAGCCGCCCGACTTCAGCGTCACCTGATTGGAGAACATCGCGTCGAGCTGCTGCTCGACGCCGGCCCGCGCGAACACCGGCTGGGTGTCGCGATAGAGCTGGACCGAGTTGACGTGGGTGGGCATGAGCAGACGCATGAACTGCCGCGCCTCGCGGTAACCGGATTCGCCCGCCACCACGATCTCGTCGACCTCCTTGCTGTAGAGGTCGCGGATGGCGCGCTTGATCAGCGAGCCCTCCTCGTAGACGAGGGTCGGCGCGCTCGAGGCCAGCGTCGTCTCGCGCACGGTCTCCCACATCCTGAGCAGATATTCGAAATCGCGCTTGACCTCGGCCTTGGTGCGCGAGGCGCCGGCGGTGCGCAGGATGACCCCCATGCCGTCCGGCACGTCGAGTTCCTCGGCGATGCCCTTCAGGCGGCTGCGGTCCTGGGCGTTGGTGATCTTGCGGGAAATGCCGCCGCCGCGGGCGGTGTTGGGCATCAGCACGCAATAGCGGCCGGCGAGCGACAGGTAGCTGGTCAGGGCCGCGCCCTTGTTGCCGCGCTCTTCCTTGACGACCTGGACCAGCATCACCTGGCGGCGCTTGATGACTTCCTGGATCTTGTACTGGCGGCGCAGCCGCTGCGGCCGGCGCGGCACCTCTTCCCAGGCGTCGCCGCCGATGTGCTCGACCGGCTCGCCCTC
The DNA here is from genome assembly GCF_003315135.1 of Roseiarcus fermentans. Classification (GTDB taxonomy): domain Bacteria; phylum Pseudomonadota; class Alphaproteobacteria; order Rhizobiales; family Beijerinckiaceae; genus Roseiarcus; species Roseiarcus fermentans. The sequence continues at coordinate 45,897 of NZ_QNRK01000047.1, read as the reverse complement.
GTCCTCGGACCGGTCCTTGCGACTGGTCCGGACCCGCTCCTCCGACCCGGCTTCGAGCGTCGTCACCTCGTGGTCGTCGTCACGGCCCTTGTCGTCGACGTCGACCGGCTCGGCGCGCTCCTCCCAGACGTCGACCGCCTGCACGGACTCCTGCGAGGCGGTCGGCCCGGCCTCCAAAGGCTCCGCCGAAACGGCTTCCGCCTCGGCGTCGTCGCGCTCGTCGGCAGGCGTGTCCTCGGGCGCGGCGGCGTGCGGCGCCGACTGCGCGTCCTCGGGTTCGGACGCCGTTAAGGCTTGCGGCGCGAGGTCCTCGCGCTGCGAGTCGGCGAACGGTTCCGCGATCGCGTCCGGGCCCGCCTCGTCCGCGACCTCGAATTCGGGCGCGTCGCCGGGGACCGCTGGCAAATCCTCGTCGTCGCGCTCGACGCCCGGCTCGTCCGCGACCGGAGCGGCTTCGGACACGGCCTCTTCGTCGCCGGCGCGAACGCGCGCTTCGGCTTCGTTGTCGCGCGACCGGCGGTGACGCCGGCTTCGCCGTTCGCCCCGGGGCTCCTCGTCCTCGTCGTGATGCGTCTGCGCCTCCTCGTCGAGCAGCGCCTGACGGTCGGCGACCGGGATCTGGTAGTAATCCGGATGGATTTCGGAAAAGGCGAGAAAGCCGTGACGGTTGCCGCCGTAATCGACGAAGGCGGCCTGGAGCGAAGGCTCCACGCGCGTCACTTTGGCGAGATAGATGTTTCCGCGCAGCGGCCGCTTGCTCGCGGACTCGAAGTCGAATTCCTCGACCCGGTTACCTCTCAGGACCACCACCCGGGTCTCTTCCGGGTGGGAGGCGTCGATGATCATCTTGTTTGCCATGGAATGCTCTCTTGCGCATGGCGCGGGCGACCGCTGGGGAGCGCGTCCGCCTCGCGCCGCGGGGCGCAGCGTTGGTGGTTGGGATGGGGGATGTTCGGGCTCGCGGAGCCGACGCGGCGATCGCCGCGCAATGGTGTCGCAAAGGTATGACGAATCCGCAGCCCGCCGCCGTCGTCGAAAGGTCGTCGTGGACCAGCTGTCGGAGCATCGTCAAAGGTAAACCAAGGCCTAATCCGGCTCTTCGCCCATCGAGCGGCGCATTTCGGGCGCCGCCGTCACGAAACTGGCCGATCCGCCGGCAAACGTCCGGCTGCTTGGTTTCCTCCGGCAAACCCGTAAGGGAGGTGAAAGCCTCTCCCTGGAGCGCCAAACCAATTGCCACGTCGTTGTCTGCGCGAGGACTGCAAGCCGTCATACGACAGTCCTGCATACGCCCACGTCACCCTCGGGCGGGGCGGCCTCGCGGACTCGGTCCGGATTCGTAACTCGTCTTAAATAGGCGCCGCCATTTGGCTTGGCAAGTTCTTTCAAGGTCTCGACGACGGTTTGGCGCCGACGAATTAATCACGATCGTATTGCGCCTTTTCGTGGTTTAGAAATCGGAAACCTTCCTCCTCCTCAATGGGCGGCGCCCGGGCGGCGCCCTTGCGACCGGCCTTGCGGCGACGACGGGGCGGATTGCCTCCCGGCGGGAGGCGGCGCTAAGGACGGGAGGGGCGCGGGGCAGGAGACGTCATGAGGCCGCAAACACCCTTCGCCTTCGCCGTCGCCGTGGTCCTGGCCACCGCGGGGATGACGGCGGAGGCGGCCGCGGACGGCCCGATCAAACCGGTCGCGGTCGCCGTCAGGCTGGCGCCGGACGGGCCCGGCGCCGCGCTCGTCTTCGACCTGTCCCGCGCCGTCGAGGCGCACGCCTTCACCCTGGCGTCGCCCGACCGGATCGTGGTCGATCTTCCCGACATCGTGTTCCAGATCCCCCCGGACGCCGGGCGCGACACCGCGGCCGAGGGGGCGGGGCTCGTCAAGGCCTTCCGGTTCGGACAACTGGCGCCGGGCAAGTCGCGCCTCATCCTGGATCTCGCGAGCCGGGCCTGTCCGGTCGGCGTCGGATCGAAGCCGATCGCCGCCGGCCTTTCGCCCTCGCGTCTGACGATCGAAATCCGGGCCTGCGACGACGCCGCCTTCGCAGCGGCGGCGATGCCGCGGGAGGCCGCCGCCCCGCCGTCCGGCGAAGCGCCCGACTCGGGCCGTCCCGTGGTCGTGCTCGACCCCGGGCACGGCGGGATCGACGGCGGGGCGCGCGGCGTCAACGGATCGGTGGAAAAGACGCTGGTCCTCGACTTTTGCGTCGAGCTGAAGCGCCAGCTTCAGGCGGGCGGACTCTATACCGTGCTGATGACCCGCGAGGGCGACACGTATGTCGATCTCGACAGCCGTGTCGCCTTCGCCCGCGACGCCAACGCCGCGCTGTTCGTCTCGATCCACGCCGACACCCTCAACGAGGCCGGCGACGTGAGCGGATCGACCGTCTACACCGTCGCCGACCGGGCGTCCGACGCCGAGGCGGCGCGGATCGCCGCGCGCGAGAACGCGGCCGACCGCGACCCGGGCAAACCGAAGGCGACCGGCGCCGATCCCGCGGTCGCCGACATCCTTTTCGATCTGAAGCGGCGGGAGACCCGCGCCTATTCCCACCTGTTCTCGCGCCGCCTGGTCGACGGCCTGAAGGGCGCGACCCGGCTCAATCACAACCCGGAGCGCTCGGCCGGATTCGTCGTGCTCAAGGCGCCGGAATTCCCGTCGGTGCTGGTGGAGCTCGGCTATCTGTCCAACGTCCAGGACGTCGCGGCGCTCACATCCGCGGACTGGCGCGCCAGGACCGCCGCGGCCATGGTCAAGGCGATCGACGCGTTTCTCGCCGCCCCCGGGGGCGGGGTCGAGGGCGTATCCGAGGACCGGGGCGTGGCTTACCGGGTCGAGCAGCCCGCCCCGCCGGGCCATTAGCGGGCCCGGCGGCCCCCCGGCCCGGGGCCGTCATCATAGATTCGCCGCACTCGCGAAGGATTTGGGGGCCCGTTCGCATTCGGGCGAGGCGGGGGGCGCCGTCGCGGCCGGGTCGGCGCTTGCGCCGGCGTCGCCGAAGCGCCCAGGGCTTGCAAAGGTTTGCGTACGTCCAGCGCCTGCGCGCGGGCGTACGTCAGGAAAGGTGTTGTTGGACGATGCGCGGCCTGACTCGCCTGATCGGCTTCATTTTCGCGACCGGGGCGATCGTCTTCGTCGTCGCGTCCGCCGTGCTCGCGGCGGTCGTCTGGAAGTATGAGCAGGACCTTCCGGATTATTCCCAGCTCAAGAATTACGAACCGCCGGTGATGACGCGCGTGCACGCCGCCGACGGCAGCCTGCTCGCCGAGTATTCGCGCGAGCGCCGCCTCTATCTTCCGTCGACGGCGATTCCCGACCTCGTCAAGCAGGCCTTCATCTCGGCCGAGGACAAGAATTTCTATTCGCACGGCGGGTTCGATCCCGAGGGCATCGCCCGCGCCGGGCTCGTGTTCCTGCAGGGCTCGCGCCACGTCCAGGGCGCCTCGACCATCACCCAGCAGGTGGCGAAGAACTTTCTCCTCAACGCCGACCGCACCTTCGACCGCAAGATCCGCGAGATCCTGCTCAGCGTCCGCATCGAGTCGGCCTATTCGAAGGAGAAGATCCTCGAGCTCTACCTGAACGAGATCTATCTCGGCCTGTCGAACTACGGCGTGGCGGCGGCGGCGCTCAACTACTTCAACAAGTCGGTGCACGAGCTGTCGATCGCCGAGGTCGCCTATCTCGCGGCGTTGCCGAAGGAGCCGAGCGCGCTCAACCCGTTCCGCAACCACGATCGCGCGGTCGAGCGCCGCAACTACGTGATCGGGCGCATGGCCGAGGACGGCTACATCACCCAGGAGCAGGCCCGCCACGCGCGCTCCGAGCCGCTGGTCGTCAATCCGCGGGTGCTGACGCCCAACACCATCGCCGCCGGCTTCTTCGCCGAGGAGGTTCGCCGGGAACTGAGCGAGCGCTACGGCGAGCAGAAGCTCTACGAGGGCGGCCTGTCGGTGCGCACCACCCTCGACCCCAAGATTCAGCTGATGGCGCGCAAGGCGCTGGTCGACGGCCTGGTTCGCTACGACGAGGCGCACGGCTGGCACGGCGCGCTGAAGTCGATCGACCTCGGCCAGGACTGGGGCGTGCCGCTGGCCGATATTCCGGCCTACGGCGACATCAAGCCGTGGCAGCTCGCGGTCGCCCTCGACGTCAGCGGCCCGTCGATCCGCATCGGCCTGCAGCCCGAGCACGACAAGGCCGGCGCGGTGGTGCAGGACCGCCAGACCGGATCGGTGCCGCCCGACGGCTACCGCTGGACCGGCCGGGCGCCGAAGTCGCTGGTCAAGCCCGGCGACGTCTTCTACGTCGAACCGGTCGCCGGGCGCGCGGGCGAGTACCGTCTGCGGCAGATCCCCGAGGTCAGCGGCGCCTGCGTGGCGATGGATCCCTACACCGGCCGGGTGCTGGCGATGGTCGGCGGCTTCTCGTTCGACGAATCCGAGTTCAACCGCGCCACCCAGGCGCAGCGGCAGCCGGGCTCGTCGTTCAAGCCGCTCGTCTACGCGGCGGCGCTCGACAAGGGGTACACGCCCTCGTCGCAGATACTCGACGCGCCGGTGCAGATCGACGACGGCAGCGGCGAGCTGTGGGAGCCGGCGAACTTCGAAGGCACCTCCGGCGGCACCCACACCCTGCGGTTCGGCATCGAGCACTCGATCAACCTGATGACCGTGCGCCTCGCGCGCGACCTCGGCATGCCGCTCGTCGTCGAATACGCCAAGCGCTTCGGCATCTACGACAATTTGCCGCCGTTCCTGTCGATGTCGATCGGCGCCGGCGAGACCACGGTCCTGCGCATGACCACCGCGTATTCGATGTTCGACAACGGCGGCAAGCGGATCAAGGCGACCCTGATCGACCGCATCCAGGACCGCTGGGGCAACACCATCTACAAGCACGACGAGCGCCTGTGCGAAGGCTGCGACGCGGCCAAGTGGGACAACCAGCCCGAGCCGACGCTGATCGACAAGCGCGAGCAGGTGATCGATCCCTTGAGCGCCTATCAGATCACCTCGATCATGGAAGGCGTGATCCAGCGCGGCACCGGCATCGCGATCAAGGAGGTCGGCAAGACGCTGGCCGGCAAGACCGGAACCACCAACGACGCCAAGGACCTGTGGTTCGTCGGCTATTCGCCCAACCTCACCTTCGGCGTGTTCATGGGCTACGACAAGCCGCGCTCGCTCGGCGACAGCGCCCAGGCCGCGCTCTACACCGCGCCGGTGTTCCGCGACTTCATGAAGATGGCGCTGAAGGACACGCCCGACACGCCGTTCCGCGTCCCGCCCGGGATCAAGCTGATTTCGGTCGACGTCCATTCCGGCCTGCGCGGCTCGGGGCCGGGCACGATCCTCGAGGCCTTCAAGCCGGGCACCGGGCCGCCGGACAGCTACGCCTCGGGCGGCGGCGGGGGCGGCGGCGCCCAGGCCGCGGTCGACGGCGGCGGCGATCAATCCGTCGGGTCCGGGACGGGCGGCCTCTACTGAGGATTTGCCTCCCGCCGCGGCAGCGGCTAGACGACGGGTCCCTCGCGCGATTCGCTGCGCGGGCAATCTTTCCCTCATCGACGGGTTTCTAAGCGATGCGCGCGGAAGCGGAACAGTTGGTCGAAGACATCAAGCAGTCCGTCGGACTGCTGAGGAGGCATCTTTGACGTCGAAACGGCCACACGGCGGCTAGCCGAACTCAACGCGAAGTCGGAAGACCCCGGCCTCTGGAACGACGCCGACGCCGCGCAGAAGCTGATGCGCGAGCGCACGATGCTCGAGGACCGGCTGGGCTCGCTCGCCAAGATCGAGCGCGACCTCGACGATGCGACGACGCTGGTCGAACTCGGCGAGGCCGAGGGCGACCAGGCGACCGAGGCCGAGGGCGTGGCGGCGCTGAAGGCGCTCAAGGCCGACGGCGAGCGCCGCCAGCTCGAGGCGCTGCTGTCGGGCGAGGCGGACGGCAACGATTCCTATGTCGAGGTCCATTCCGGCGCCGGCGGCACGGAAAGCGCCGACTGGGCGCGCATGCTCCTGCGCATGTACGTGCGCTGGGCGGAACGGCGCAAGTTCGACGTGGAAGTGGTCGAGGAGACGGCCGGCGACGAGGCCGGCATCAAGTCGGCAACCATCGTCGTCAAGGGTCTGAACGCCCACGGCTGGCTCAAGACCGAGTCGGGCGTGCACCGCCTGGTGCGCATTTCGCCCTACGACTCGAACGCCCGCCGGCACACCAGCTTCGCCTCCGTCTGGGTCTATCCGGTGGTCGACGACCGCATCCAGATCGACATCAACGAAGGCGATTGCCGCATCGACACGTACCGGGCGTCGGGCGCCGGCGGCCAGCACGTCAACAAGACCGAATCGGCGGTGCGCATCACCCACATCCCGTCCGGAATCGTCGTGGCCTGCCAGTCCGAGCGTTCGCAGCACAAGAACCGGGCGACGGCGTGGAACATGCTTCGCGCCCGGCTGTACGAGCGCGAGCTCGAGGCGCGCGAGGCCAAGGTCAACGCCGATTCGGCCTCCAAGACCGACATCGGCTGGGGCCACCAGATCCGCTCCTACGTGTTGCAGCCCTACCAGATGGTGAAGGACCTGCGCACCGGCCACGTCTCGGGCACGCCCGCGGAGGTGCTCGACGGCGACCTCGATCCGTTCATGGAGGCCTCGCTCGCCCAGCGCCTGTCGGGCCGCACGGTCGTCGTCGACGACGTGGACTAGGGTCCGTCAGGTCCCGACCGCGGCCGCCTGGCCGAGATCGCGCGACTTCAGGCGGTAGACGAGTTGCGCCCGGGTAATGCCGAGCAGGCGCGCCGCCGCGGCGAGGTTGCCCTCGGCGCGGTCCACGGCGCGACGCAGGAGAAGCGTCTCGAAATGCTCGAGCGAGAACGGCTCGACGCTGCCCTCCTCGGCCTCCAGCAGCGTCTTCACGCTGGAGGCGAGTCTGGCGGCTTCGTCCGCGCCCGCGTCGCGCGGATGAGAAGCGGGCGCGCCCGCAGGCGCGATCCGGCCGTCGCGGTTGAGCGACAGGCGCCGGTCGTCGACGAGTTCGCCGCTGGTGAAGAGGTGGGGCGTGTCGATCGGCGCGCCTTCCGGCGCGAGGACCACGCCGCGCTCGATCACGTTCTCGAGCTCGCGCACGTTGCCGGGCCACGGGTAGGACAGGAGCGCGTCGATCGCGCGCTGGGTGAATCCCTCCATGCGCCGGCCGTGGCGCGCGTTGAACTTGGCGAGGAAATGGGCGACGAGGGCGGGAATGTCCTCGTGCCGCTGACGCAGCGGCGGAATCGCGACCGGAAACACGTTGAGGCGGAAGAACAGGTCCTCGCGGAACTGCCCCGCTCGCACCGCCTGGCGCAGGTCGACGTTGGTCGCGGCCACCACGCGGACGTCGACGCGGAGGGTGGCCGCGCCGCCGACCCGCTCCACCTCGCCCTCCTGCAACGCGCGCAAGAGCTTCGCCTGGGCGGCGGCGTTCAGCGTGCCGATCTCGTCGAGAAACAGCGTCCCGCCGTCGGCGCGTTCGAAACGGCCCGCCCGGCTGGCGACGGCGCCGGTGTAGGCCCCCTTCTCGACCCCGAACAGCTCAGCTTCGACCAGCTGGTCGGGCAGGGTGGCGCAGTTGACCGCGACGAACGGGCGCTCTCCGCGCCCGCTCTGCCGATGCAGCAGGCGCGCGAACACCTCCTTGCCGACGCCGCTTTCGCCGAGGAACAGCACGGTCGCCCGGGTCGGCGCGACCCGCCGCACCATCTGCGCCGTCGCGTTGAATCCCGGCGACACGCCGACCGGCCCGTCCTGCGTCCCCTCCGCGCCGCCCGGCAGGACGGCGAGCGCCGGCGGCTTGCGGTCGGTCGAATGCTCCAGCGCCGATTCCGGCATCATTAGCCGCAGCTCTTCCGCCGCCTCCGGCCCCCAGTCGTCCACCACCTTGCCGACGATCCGGCAGGCCGCATGGCCCATCGACTGGCATTCGACCTCGCGATAGAGCACCGGACGGCCCATGAATTCGGTCGAGAAGCCAGAGGCGTAGCCGATCTGCATCCAGCACGCCGGCTCTGGGCCGATCGGGAAGAAGCGCAGGTGCTCTTCGTCCTCGACCGGGTTGGTCCAGATGAACTCGCCGTGGTGAACGCCGCGCTCGACGTCCACCTCCAGTTTCACCGGCTCGGTCATCCCGACGCCCTCGAGGCAATGCATGTTCGGGCCGACCAGGAACATGTCGCGCATCGACAGGTTGGCGCGCACCTTGCGCGCCATCCGGGCGTCGGTGACCCCGGCGAAATAGCCCATGCGCGTCATCAGGCCGCGCGCCGTTTCGAAGCCGACCGTATCGATCATGTCGCGCCGCAGGCGCCCGAGCGACCTGGCGTTGAGCAGCAGCATCCGCTGATCGTCGAGCCAGATCCGGCCGTCGGCGGTCGAGAAATGCAGCCGCCCGACGAGATCGAAAAAGCCGCCCGCCGCGCCCTGCGTCGGTGACGATGGCGGCGCATCGGCGCCCCTCGGGCCGTCGAGTCTCGACGCCTTGCTCATTCGCCTCCCTTGGCCCCGCGTCGTCGGCGACGCTCGTCGTCCGCATCGAAGCCCGCGCTTCGGCGTTGGTATCACGCTGTCGCACGCGTGTTAAGGCGACGTGTCCGCGCCGGCAATCGCTCATTTCAGCGAGCGCCATGGCGCAGGATCGCTGCTTTCAGCACCTCGCGCGCCGCGGTCGCGGGCGACGGAGGCGCCGCCGGCGTCGGTGACAGAAACATTTCTCTTTGCATTGTCAGTGGTTTGGAACGGAGCCGACAGCCGGCCGGGCGTTGCCGCCGGCGGCCTCGTCGCGCCCGCGGCACGGCGCTTGCGCCCTCCCGTGGCGACGCTGCCCGATCGCTCAAATGATCGCAGGAGCCGAGAGCGCCGGACGAACCGGCCTCTCCAACCGACGCCGGGCCGCTCTCGCGGCGCCGAATTGCGCAAGGAGGAAACGGAATGAATGCTCACGCCCCGCTGCCCGAACGCCTTCGCGGGCTGCTCAAGGACGATCCGGCGTCCTTCGACTACCGGGTCGACCGCTCGGTGTTCACGGACAAGGACCTGTTCGAACTCGAGATGAAGCACCTGTTCGAGGGCAACTGGATCTATCTGGCGCACGAGAGCCAGATCCCCAACCCCAACGATTACTTCTCGACCTACATCGGCCGCCAGCCGGTGATGATCACCCGCGACAAGGCGGGGCAGTTGCACGCCTTCCTCAACACCTGCACCCATCGCGGGGCCACGCTCTGCCGGCACAAGAAGGGCAACAAGTCGAGCTTCACCTGCCCGTTCCACGGCTGGACCTTCTCCAACGGCGGCAAGCTGCTCAAGGTGAAGGACCAGACGAAGGACGCCGGCTATCCCCCCGACCACAATGCGGACGGCAAGCGCGGCCTCGTCCGCGTCGCGAAGTTCGAAACCTATCGCGGCTTTCTGTTCGGCTCGCTCTCGGCCGACGTCGGCTCGCTCGCGGACCATCTGGGCGAAGCGGCCAAGATCATCGACATGATCGTCGACCAGGCCCCGGAGGGGATCGAGGTCCTGCGCGGGGTGGGAGTCTACACTTTCGACGGCAACTGGAAGCTGCAGGCGGAAAACGGCGCCGACGGCTATCACGTCACCGCCACTCACTGGAACTATGCGGCGACGCAGGGTCGTCGCACGGCCGGGGCGGACGGCATCCGCGCCATGAGCGCCGGCGGCTGGGCGCGCGACGGCGGCGGCTTCTACTCGTTCAAGAACGGCCACATGCTCTTGTGGACCAACTGGGCCAACCCCGAGAACCGCCCGCTGTGGGCCAAGCGCGACGAATGGATCGAGACCTACGGGGAAGCGCGGGCGGACTGGATGCTGCGCAAGTCGCGCAACCTCTGCCTCTATCCCAACGTCTATCTGATGGATCAGTTCTCCTCGCAGATCCGCGTCATCCGTCCGATCGCGGTCGATAAGAGCGAGACCACCATCTACTGCATCGCGCCCAAGGGCGAGGCGCCGGAAGCGCGCGAACGCCGCCTGCGCCAGTACGAGGACTTCTTCAACGCCACCGGCATGGCGACGCCCGACGATCTCGAGGAGTTCCGGGCCTGCCAGACCGGCTTCAACGCCCGCGCCGTGCGCTGGAACGACATGACCCGCGGCGCCACCCACTGGATCGAGGGGCCCGACGCCAACGCCGACGCCATCGGCCTCGCCCCCGAACTGTCCGGGGTGAAGGCGGAGGACGAGGGCCTGTACGTGATGCAGCACAAGTACTGGCTCGAGGCGATGGAGAAGGCGGTGCGCGCCGAAGCCGACGGGGGGAAGCAATGAGCCTGAGCATCGAAGCGATCGCCGCGTTTCTCTACGCCGAGGCGCGCGCCCAGTCCGAGAAGCGATGGGCCGACTGGCTCGACTTCTACGCCGAGGATGCGGTCTTCCACATGCCGTCGTGGGACGACGACGACCGGCTGACCACCGATCCGAAGACCGAAGTCTCGCTGATGTACTATCCGAACCGCAACGGGCTGGAAGATCGCGTCTTCCGCATCGAGACGGAGCGTTCGTCGGCGACCATCCCGGACACCCGCTTCAACCGCGCCATCACCAACATCGAGGTGCTGTCGCGATCGGAGCGCGCGGTGGAGGTGTGCTTCTTCTGGACCACCCACGCCTTTCGCTATTCCGCCGTCGACGTCTATTTCGGCACGGCGACCTATACCATCGACGTCAGCGGCCCGAAGCCGAAGATCAAGAAGAAGTACGTCGTTCTGAAGAACGACTACGTTCATCACGTCCTCGACGTCTATTACATCTGACCGCCCGCGCGCCGGGACAAGCGCCCGGCGCGCCCTTCCCACACCCAATCCGGGCCGCGAACCCTCGAGGACCACAGGAAACCCCATGGGCTACACCATCGCTCTGCAGTTCGAGGACGGCGTCACGCGCATCGTCCCCTGCAATCCCGGCGAGCCGGTCTCGGACGCCGCCTACCGCGCCAAGATCAACATTCCGCTCGATTGCCGCGACGGCGCCTGCGGCACGTGCAAGTGCCATTGCGAGAGCGGCGCATATGAATTGGGCGACTACGTCGAGGACGCGATGACCGCGGAGGAGGCGGCGCAGGGCTTCGTGCTCGCCTGCCAGATGCGGCCGACCTCCGACTGCGTCCTCAAGGTGCCGACCACCTCCGCCGCATGCAAGGTCGAGGCGACGGCGTACCAGGGCCGGCTGTCGCGCATCGACCGTGGTTCGCCGACCACCGTCACCTTCGGCCTGACCCTCGACAAGCCGCTCGCCTTCCTGCCCGGCCAATACGTCAATCTCCGGGTTCCCGGCGCCGACGCGCAGCGAGCCTATTCCTTCAGCTCGCCCCCCGGCGCGACCGAGCTCGCCTTTCTGATCCGGGACGTGCCCGGCGGCCTGATGAGCGGGTACATGCGGGAGCGGGCGGCGATCGGCGACCCGATGACCTTCGTCGGCCCTTACGGCAGCTTCTATCTGCGGCCGCCGGCGCGGCCGATCCTGATGCTCGCCGGCGGCACCGGGCTCGCGCCGTTCCTGTCGATGTTGTCGTGGCTCGGGTCGCATCCGACCGACCAGCCGATCCGCCTCGGCTACGGCGTCAACACGGCCGACGACCTGGTCGAACTGCCGGCGCTCGACGCGTTTCGCCGCAGCCTGCCGGGCTTCAGTTTCTTCACCGTCGTGGTCGACGGGGCTTCGGGCCGCGAGCGCGCCGGCTATGTCACCGACCACCTGACCGCCGACGACCTGAACGGCGGCGACGCCGACGTCTATGTCTGCGGACCGCCGCCGATGGTCGAGGGCGTGCGCCGCTGGATGGAGCGGACGGGCGTCGCGCCGAAACACTTCTACGTCGAGAAATTCGCCGCCGTTCACGAAACGGGCGCGCGGTGACGCCGGCGAGCGGAAGCCCGCGTGCGCCGGCCGGCCGGCCGCCGCGCTTCGTCGACAAGGTGGTCGTGGTCACCGGCGCCGCGCAGGGCATCGGCCGCGGCGTCGCCGAGGGCGTCGCCGCCGAGGGTGGGGCGGCGCTGTGCGTCGACCGCTCGAAGCACATCGGGGAAACGGTGGCGGCGATCGCGGCCGCCGGCGGGACGGCGAGCGGCCTCGAGGCGGATCTCGAAACCTTCGCCGGCGCCGAGGCGATGGTCGAGGCGGCATTGCGGCGCTGGGGCCGGATCGATATCCTGGTCAACAACGTTGGCGGAACGATCTGGACCAAGCCTTACCACCGCTATGCGCCGGAGGAGATCGAGCGGGAGATCCGCCGCTCGCTGTTCACGACGCTGTGGTGCTGCCGGGCCGCGCTGCCGCACATGGTCGAACGCAAGGCGGGCGTCATCGTCAACGTGTCCTCGATCGCCACGCGCAGCATCCATCGCGCGCCCTATGCGGCGGCGAAGGGCGGCGTGAACGCGCTGACCGCGTCGCTGGCGATGGAGCATGCGGGCGCCGGAATCCGGGTCGTCGCGACTGCGCCGGGGGGCACCGAGGCGCCGCCGCGCAAGGTCGCGCGCCATCCCGGCGGCGAGACCGAAGAAGAAAAGGCCTGGTATCGCGCCATCGTCGAGCAGACGGAGGCGTCGAGCCTGATGCATCGCTACGGAACGATCGCGGAGCAGGTCGCGCCGATCTTGTTTTTGGCCTCGGACGAGGCGTCCTACGTGACCGGCTCCGTCCTGCCGGTCGGCGGAGGCGATCTGGGATGAGCGGGACGAAAGTCTCGCAGCAAGGCGCGGGGGCGTTGGAGAGGCGGCGGCGCGGCGAAGTCCGCGAACGACCGCAAACAGGGAGGAACGACATGGCCATGACAGGAGTGCTGAGGCCCGGATTCATTCAGATCCGGGTGCTCGACATGCCCGCCGCGATCGAGCACTACACCAAACGCATCGGCCTCCATCAGGTGAGCGAGGGCGCCGACGGCCGCGCCTATCTCAAGGCGGCCGACGAGTTCGATCATCACTCGATCGTGCTGCGCCGCGCCGACCGGGCGGGCCTCGACCTGATGGCGTTCAAGGTGCGCGAGGACGCCGATCTCGACGCCTTCGCGCGCCGGGTGGAGGAATACGGGATCGCGGTCGACGCGGTTCCGGCGGGAGAGCAGCCGGGCGTCGGCCGACGCATCGGCTTCACCATTCCCTCCGGCCACCGGATCGAGCTGTTCGCCCATTCGGATGCGTCCGATCCTCGGCCGCGGGTTCACAACCCCGACGTCTGGGAGGTCGAGCCGCACGGCATGGCGGCGCGGCGCTTCGACCACGCGCTGGTCTACGGGCCGGAGATCGAGAAGACGCTCGACTTCTTCGTCAAGGTTCTCGATTTCGAATGCGCCGAGCGCGTCGACATGCCCGACGGGCTGCTCGCCGTCTGGCTCTCGTGCGGCATGAAGGCGCACGACATCGCCTTCGTGAAACATCCCGAACCGGGCAAGCTGCATCACCTCTCGTTCGAACTCGAGAACTGGCAGGCGGTCGGGCACGCGGCCGACGTCATCACTCGCTTCGACATCTCGGTCGACATCGGGCCGACCCGGCACGGCATCACCCGCGGCCAGACGATCTATTTCTTCGATCCGTCGGGCAACCGCTGCGAAGTGTTCGCCGGCGGCTACACCTACTATCCCGACAATCCGACCCGCAGCTGGGACGAGACCCAGATCGGCAAGGGTATCTTCTACTACGAGCGGGTGCTCAACGACGCCTTCCTGTCCGTCGTGACCTGAAGCCGCCGACAGGGCGGCGGGGCGACCGCTCCGCCGCCCGCGTCCCCGCGCCGATCGCAGGAGTTCGAACGAGCATGCTGGCCCTGATCGAGCGGCCCGAGCGTCCGCCGCCCGGATTGCGCGCGCTCTGCAACGACCTCACCGCCGACGCGGTCGCGCACGGCTTCATCGGCTGGCTGTTCGCGGCCACCGCGCCGGTGGCGATCATCCTCGCGGTCGGCGCGCGCGGCGGTCTGAGCGAAGCGCAGCTCGCCTCGTGGGTGTTCGGCGCGTTCTTCGTCAACGGCCTCGTCACGCTGCTGTTCTCGTATCTCTACCGCAAGCCGCTCGCCTTCTTCTGGACCATTCCGGGCGCGGTGCTGGTCGGGCCGGCGCTCGCGCACCTGAGCTTCGCCGAAGTCGTCGGCGCGTATTACGCGACCGGGGCCCTGATGATCGCGCTCGGCGTCACCGGCTGGGTCAAGCGGGTGATGAACGCCTTCCCGATGCCGATCGTCATGGGCATGGTGGCCGGCGTCTTTCTGCGCTTCGGGCTCGATCTCGTGCGCGCGCTGCACGACGACGCGCTGATCGCCGCGCCGATGGCGATCGCCTGGCTGGGCTTGAGCGCGTCGCCGCGCTCGGGCCGCATCGTCCCGCCGATCATCGGCGCCCTCGTCGTCGGCGGCGTCGCGACGATCGCGCTCGGGCGTTTCGACTTCGCCGCGGTCGGCGCGCTCGAACTGGCGAGGCCGATCGTCCAGGCGCCGCAATGGTCGTGGTCTGCGATGATCGAACTGGTGATCCCGCTCGCGATCACTGTCCTGGTCGTCCAGAACGGCCAGGGTCTCGCGGTGCTGCGCGCAGCCGGCCACGCGCCGCCGGTCGACGCGGTGACGCTCGCCTGCGGCGTCGGGGCGATCGCCAGCGCCGCGGTCGGCGCCGTCTGCACCTGCCTCGCCGGGCCGACCAACGCGATCCTGACCTCGTCGGGGGCGCGGGAGAAGCAATATGTCGCCGGCCTCGTCACCGGGGCGCTGTCGATCGGTTTCGGCCTCGCCGCCCCGGCGTTCACCCGGGTGATGCTGCAAGCGCCGAAGGCCTTCATCATGACGCTGGCGGGGCTGGCGATGCTGCGGGTGCTGCAGGGCGCCTTCGTCGCGACGTTCAGGGACCGCTATTCGCTCGGCGGCCTCGTCGCCTTCCTGGTCACCGTCGCCGACATCGGCCTTCTCAACATCGGCGCCGCGTTCTGGGGGCTGATCGCGGGCGTCGCGGTCTCGTGGCTTCTGGAGAAGTCGGACTTTCGCCGCCAGTACGGAGGCTCGCCCTCGTAGCCGCGCTCGTCGAAGCGCGGGGAATCGGTCGTCCTAAAGGCGCCCGGCCGCTGCGGGTCTGGTCTCGGCGCGGCGCGGGGCGGCGGCAGCTTCGTGACGGTCGTGCGCGCCGAACGGGTGGACCGCCGCGGGCCCCTTGTCGCGGGCGGAGGCCAGCGGCCTCGGCGGCGCCGACGCGCGCAAGGGTTCGATCGGCCCGGCCTTTTCGCCGAGGGCGCCGTTCAGCCAGACGGGCAGGAACGCCTGAAGCCAGGCCGCGACCCGGCCGTCGTGCTGGAACCACCCGCCCAGATGGCTGGGACGCTGCTGGGCGCCCGGACGCGTCAGGCGCTCGGCGCCGCGCAGCGTCCATTTGCACATCATGTGGTAGGTGACCTCCGGGTGGAACTGCAACGCGACCGCGCAGGCGCCGTAACGGTAGGCCTGATTGGGGAAATCCTCGCCGCCGGTGGCGAGCAATTCGGCGCCCGCCGGCAGGTCGAACCCGTCCGAATGCCACTGATAGACGGAGCGCGGAAACGGCTCGGCGCACAGCGCGTCGCCCGACGCGTTCGGCTGGATCGGGACGTAGCCGATCTCGCTGCGCCGGTCCTCGTAGCTGAACACGCGCGCCCCGAGCTGGCGGGCGAGCATCTGGGCGCCGAGGCAGACGCCGAGCAGCGGCTTCTTTTCGGCGAGCGGCACGGCGAACCAGTCGATCTCCCGCCGGATCCACTCGGCGTTGTCGTTGGCGCCCATCGGACCGCCGAACACGACGACGCCGTCGTGGTCGGCGAGCGTCGCCGGCAGGGGGTCGCCGAGGCACGGCCGGCGAATGTCGAGGCGCGCGCCCATGGCCTTGAGCGCGAGCCCCACCCGCCCCGGAGTGGAATGCTCCTGGTGCAGAACGATCAAGACGATTGGCCGACGAGCCATGCCCGCCATGGTTCCCCCTCGAGAATGTTGCAGTCCCGCCGCGGCGCGCGCCCCGCCGGTCGGACTATAGCCATGCAACTCTCGCGCCGGAAGCGCCGCCGGCCGCAAAATGCGGGTGAACCGACGCGGCGTCGGCCGCTGCGCTTTTTTTGCGCGCGCGCGCCTTGCCATCGCGTCCCGCCGCCGATATAGACACGGCCCTGCGCAGAAGCGCCGCCGCTCCCATCGTCTAGCGGTCCAGGACGTCGCCCTCTCACGGCGAAAACAGGGGTTCGAGTCCCCTTGGGAGCGCCAACGCCGACTTACCGACTCTGAACTCTGTCGTCGGCCGCCTCGTTGGCGTCGCGTGAGCGTCTCTTGTCTGCAAGGCTGAGCTCTGGATCGGACGCAGCGGCGTCGGGAGCGTACAGGCTGACCATATCGTTGGCGTCCGTCTCGGCCGAACGGCTCCTCGCACAAAGTGACCAGCGCGCCGCGCCGCCGGCGAGCCTCTCGACATGCGTGTCGGCGGGGCATTTCGCCTCGCGCCGCGCGGTCGGGCGACGGATAGGGGATCCGGCCGACCCAGGGTCTCATATATTGTATGCGGGCCAGCGCAGTCCCGTTGATTGCCCAGGCATGTTTCTCGCCGCTCTGCGCCCCTGCGAGCAGGCGCTGGCGGCGATGGGGAAGAGGGATCCGGCGCGCCCGCGTTGCAAGCGATGACGGCTTCCCTCATCGCCAGTCGCTCTGCGGCCAGAAGCGCCGCCATCGACTGCCGAGATTGGATAGCCTCCCGGCCAGCGTGCAGCGAGATCTGATCATGCGGGCTCGGAGGCGGCAATTCCCAATGGCGGCGCCGGGCGATCGTTGGGCGCGGATGCGACCTTCGAAGGCGCAAGGATGCGGTAGGCAAGCAGCTTCACCGGGTCCGTCACGAGGAACCAAGCGAAGGCGTAAACCCAAACGATCCCGGTATACTTCCAGCCGAGCGGCGTCACGAGCCAGGCGCCATAAACGGAAATGAGCGTCGCGACGGCCTGAGTGCCGAAGACCGCCGCCAACAGGATCCACGCCGGGCGTGTGGACCACCACGGACCGCGCGTGCGGGTTTGGAAGATCGTCAAATGCCCAGCAACGGAGAGCATGAGGTACATCATCGTTTGCAGTTGCGGATGTCCAAGATGGAAAATGCGGTCGCCGAGGTAAAAGAGCCCGAACGAGGCGATCGGGCCGACGAGACCCAGCACGGTGGCGATCCCAAGAACCAGGCGCATGTCCCAAGTTTCGGGCTGGTTTCTGTAGCTGACATTGTCATAGGCGATCGACAGGATCGCGCCATCGTTGAGCAATGCCAGAATGACGATCATAATCGCGGTCAGCGGATAGAAGTTGAAGATGACGATCGCCAGCGTCATGAACAGAAGGACGCGCAGCGTCTCGGCGATGCGGTAGATCGCATAGCTGTTCATCCGCTGAAAGATCTTGCGACTCTCCTTGATTGCATCGATGATCACCGACAATCCGGGCGCCACCAGGACGATTGACGCCGCCGCGCGCGCCGCATCCGTGGCGCCGGAAACTGCAAAGCCGCAGTCGGCCTTCTTCAGCGCCGGTGCGTCGTTCACGCCGTCGCCGGTCATGCCGACGATGTGGCCGTGCTTCTGCAGCACGTCGACGATATGGAACTTGTGTTCGGGGAACACCTGCGCGAAGCCGTCGGCGTCTTCGATGGACTTGGCTGTCGCCGCGCTTTCCTCGGTCTTGGAGTCGCCCAGGGTGTTCGCGTCGAGGATGTTGGCGCCCATGCCGAGTATTTTGGCCATCTCGCGTGCGATCGCCAGGGCGTCGCCGGTCACCATCTTGATCTTCACGCCCATCTCGGCCGCGGTCGCGATGGTGGATTTGGCGTCGACGCGAGGCGGATCGAACAGCGGCAGGACGCCGAGAAGCCGCCATTCGCCGTCGCCATCCGCCCGCGCCACGCCGAGCGCGCGAAAGCCGCGCGCGGCGAAATCGTCGACCGCCTTGTCGACGGCGGACTTCACCGCGGCCGCGTTCGCCGCCAGCGCCAGGATGACCTGCGGCGCGCCCTTGGTCACCTTGAAGGTCTTTCCGTCCGCGCCCTTGACCGTGGCCTCGGTCCGCTTGTGCACCGGATCGAATGGCGTGAAATGCGTGATCTGATAGGGCTTCAGCGCCTGTTTGTCGTTCAGGCCGCCGAGGACGGCGAGATCGATCGTGTCGTTGTTCGCCGCTTGCGAAGCCAACGCCCCGGAGAGGACGAGCTCGTCGGCGGTGGTCGCATCCAGGCAGAATGGCTCGCCGAGCGTCAGCTTGTTCTGGGTCAGGGTCCCGGTCTTGTCGGCGCACAGGACATCGACGCCGGCCAGCTCCTCGATCGCGACCAGCTTGCTCACGATCGCCTGTTTCTTGGCGAGCAGGCGCGCGCCGACCGCCATGGTCACCGAGAGAACCGTCGGCATGGCCACCGGGATCGCCGCGACCGTCAGGACGAGGGCGAACTGCAACAGGGTCAGAATCGGCTCGCCGCGGTAGACGCCAAGCCCGATGATGACGGCGACGAGGATCAGCGCGAGGATGATCAGATAGTTGCCGATCTTCAGCACGGCCTTCTGGAAATGGCTGACGGTGACCGCCGTCTCCACCAGTTCCGCCGTCTTGCCGAAGTAGGTCTTGCCGCCGGTCGCGTAGACCAGCGCGTCGATTTCGCCGCGACGAACGATCGAGCCGGAGAAGACGGCGTCGCCCGATTTACGCGTGGCGGGCAAGGATTCGCCGGTCAGCGCCGACTGGTCGAGGGAGATCTCGTCGCCGTCCATCAGGCGCGCGTCGGCCGGCACGATGTCGCCGAGGCGCAGGCGTATGGTGTCGCCCGGCACGAGCTCACGCGCCGCCGGGTCAACCCACTTCCCATCGCGTTTCACCCTGGCTTTGATCGCGAGCGTCGCCTTCAGGGCGGCGATGGCGTTGCCCGCCTCATGTTCCTCCCAGAAGCCGACCACGGCGTTGGCGAGAAGCAGAACGAGGATGATGGCAAAGTCGGGCCAATGCCGGGCCGCCGCCGACAGGATCACCGCCGCTTCGATCATCCAGGGGATCGGACCCCAGAAGTAGGAGAGGAATTTCAGGATCTCGTTGGTCTTCTTCTCGGCGATCTCGTTCGGCCCATATTGTGCGAGCCGTTTCTGCGCCTCGGCCTCGGTCAGGCCGTCTGGCGACGAGCCCAGTTTTTTCTCGACCTCCGCCAGGGGGAGGGTTTGTAGATTGTCTTCAGCAACAGGCTTCGATCCCGGGTCGGACCTGGGAGGCTGATCCGCGTGAGATTCCATGGTCGAAGGTCCTTCCGCCATTGTCGTGCGAGCATGCCGGGCGACGCGCGCGTTCTCGTTGCTGGGCGTTCGCGCGCAGCGATGGCGTGGCTGACGCAGGCTCGCCACACGGACTTTGCTTCACCGCAAGTCATGGCCCGCCGCGGTAAATGATAGGCGCTTGGACGCCGCGCAGACAGGCTCGGAAACTACGCACGAACCGCGCCGGGTTCGCCGCAGGCTCCCCTCTCGAGAGGACCGAGCCATGAGGGACGACGAACAAGGTTTCCCCGGCAGTTCGAGAGCGGGCGGCGGTGCGGATGGCGCTCGAGCGCGAGGCCGAGCGCGCCTCGCGCTGGGCGGCGCTGTCGTCGATTTCGACGACGATCGGCTGCACGGCCAAGACGTTGCGACTTTGGATGAAGCGCGCCGATCGCGGCGGCTGAAGGCGCTGGAGCGCGAGAACCGGGAGCATCGGCAAGCCGGTCTTCGCGAGGCGTTGGCGCATTTCGCCCGTGCGGAGCTCGACCGTCGGTTCAAGCCCTGATCGTCTTCATCGACGATCACCGCGAGCGCAACGGGTCGAGCCGGGCCGCGACGCCGGCTCTTGCGCGGAAAGATCCGGCGCGTGTTCGCCCCGAATTTCCAGGCGTGCGATGTGGGCGAGGTGTGGCGGCAGTTGCAGCGGAACGCCGTTAGCACTCTCTTGTAATGAGTGCCAAGAGCGGCCATATGGGGATTGTCGGACTGCCGCCGAGAGCCGGAGCCTTTGCTAGCGTGCCGGTCATGCAGTCGACGGGAAAGCAATCGCCATGAAATTTCGCCCATTGCACGACCGGGTCGTGATCCGTCGCATCGAAGGCGAGGACAAGACGAAGGGCGGCATCATCATTCCCGATACCGTCAAGGAGAAGCCCCAGGAGGGCGAGGTGCTCGCAGTCGGGCCCGGCGCCCGCGACGAGAGCGGCAAGCTTCAGCCGCTCGAACTGAAAGCCGGCGACCGGGTCCTGTTCGGCAAGTGGTCGGGCTCGGAAGTCAAGATCGACGGTCAGGAGCTCCTGATCATGAAGGAATCCGACGTCATGGGCGTGGTCGCGTGAGGCCTTGGCGAATGGCGAGTAGCGCATAGCGAGTGGTTTCGCCGCATCGCCGCTCCTCGTTCCACTCGCCACTCGCCCTTCGCCATTCGCCTCATTCCAGAACCAGCAATCCAGGGAAACCCATTCCATGTCCGCCAAAGACGTACGCTTTTCCTCCGACGCCCGCGACCGCATGCTGCGCGGCGTCGATATCCTCGCCAACGCCGTCAAGGTGACGCTCGGCCCCAAGGGCCGCAACGTCATCCTCGACAAGTCCTATGGCGCGCCGCGCATCACCAAGGACGGCGTCACCGTCGCCAAGGAGATCGAGCTTTCCGACAAGTTCGAGAACATGGGCGCGCAGCTGGTGCGCGACGTCGCCTCGAAGACCAACGACCTCGCCGGCGACGGCACCACGACCGCGACCGTGCTCGCCGCCGCGATCATGAAGGAAGGCCTGAAGCTGGTCGCCGCCGGCATGAACCCGATGGACCTCAAGCGCGGCATCGATATCGCGGTGACGGCGGTCGTCAAGGACATTGAAAAGCGCGCCAAGAAGGTGGCCTCGTCCGAGGAGATCGCCCAGATCGGCACGATTGCCTCCAATGGCGACAAGTCGATCGGCGCTATGATCGCCAAGGCGATGAAGAAGGTCGGCAACGAGGGCGTCATTACGGTCGAGGAGGCCAAGAGCCTCGAGACCGAGCTCGACGTGGTCGAGGGCATGCAGTTCGACCGCGGCTATCTCTCGCCCTATTTCATCACCAACGCCGAGAAGATGGTCGCCGAGCTGGAGGAGCCCTACATCCTCCTGCACGAGAAGAAGCTGTCGTCGCTGCAGGCGATGTTGCCGATCCTCGAGGCGGTCGTCCAGACGGGCAAGCCGCTGCTGATCGTCGCCGAGGACATCGACGGCGAGGCGCTGGCGACGCTGGTGGTCAACAAGCTGCGCGGCGGCCTCAAGGTGGCGGCGGTCAAGGCGCCCGGCTTCGGCGATCGCCGCAAGGCGATGCTCGAGGACATCGGCGTGCTGAGCGGCGGAACCCTGGTCGCCGAGGACCTCGGGATCAAGCTCGAGAACGTCACGCTCGACATGCTCGGCCGCGCCAAGCGGGTGCGCATCGAGAAGGACACGACCACGATCATCGACGGCGCCGGCAAGAAGGCGGAGATCGAGGCGCGCATCGGGCAGATCAAGACGCAGGTCGAGGACACCACCTCGGACTACGATAAGGAGAAGCTCCAGGAGCGTCTGGCCAAGCTCGCAGGCGGCGTCGCGGTGATCCGCGTCGGCGGCTCGACCGAGGTCGAGGTCAAGGAGAAGAAGGATCGGGTCGACGACGCGATGAACGCGACCAGGGCGGCGGTCGAGGAAGGCATCGTTCCCGGCGGCGGGGTCGCGCTTCTGCGCGCCAAGGCCGCCATCGGCAAGCTCGAGGGCGACAACGCCGACGTCCAGGCCGGCATCAGCATCGTGCTCAAGGCGCTCGAGGCCCCGGCCCGTCAGATCGTCGAGAACGCCGGCGTCGAGGGGTCTGTCGTCGTCAGCAAGATCCTCGAGAACAAGTCCCAGACCTTCGGCTACGATGCGCAGACGGAGCAGTATGTCGACATGCTCGCGGCGGGCATCGTCGATCCGGCCAAGGTGGTGCGGGTCGCGCTTCAGGACGCGGCGTCGGTCGCCGGCCTCATGATCACCACCGAGGCGATGGTCGCCGAGCGGCCGAAGGCCGACGCGCCGGCGATGCCGGGCGGCGGCATGGGCGGCATGGGCGGCATGGACTACTGATCGTCGGTCCCGAGCGGCCGCCGACAGGTCGGACGCATCACACTTTCCGAAGGGACGGCGCTGTCCGCCCCTTCGGCGCCTTCCGGTTCCCGGAGCCGGGGACAGCCGACGCAGGAGCAGACTCCGCTCGGCGATCCTCCGCGGCATTCCGCGGCAGAAAGGTCAAATTGAAAGTCTTCCTGCGGAGCGCCTTCGAAGGCCTGAGTCCGCCCTCGCCCTGGGATAACCGAGAACCCGTTCGCGAAGAACTGTTCGGCGTCGAGCGCCTCGAGGACCACGCCCGCTCGCTCGCCGTTGCGCAGATCGTTTCGTCCCGAAGCACGAAGGGGCGACTGCTGGCCACGCGTCTCCTCGACAATCGCGCCGCGCTGCTCGACGGCTACCGGTCGGCGGTCAAGGCGATCAACGAGGGACGCCCGATCACCCCCGCGGCGGAATGGCTCGTCGACAATTATCATCTCGTCGAAAAGCAGATCCACACGATTCAGTCGGACCTGACGCCGGGATACTACCGCCAGCTTCCCAAGCTCGCCGTCGGGCCGTTCGCCGGCTATCCCCGGGTCTTCGGCATCGCCTGGGCCTTCGTCGCCCATTCCGACAGCCGGTTCGATTCCGAAACGCTGGTTCGCTTCGTGAGCGCCTATCAGGAGGTGCAGCCGCTGACCATCGGCGAGCTCTGGGCGGTGTCGATCACCCTCCGGATCGTTCTGATCGAGAATCTCGCACGCCTGGCGCAGCAGATCACCAAAGGTCGCTCGGAACGACAGATCGCGGACGGCCTTGCCGACCGTCTGCTCGGAGCCGGCGGGAAACCGGCCGAAGCCGCCGCCGTCGTTCTCGCCGCCCACGAGCGCCGGCCGCTGTCACAAGCCTTCGCGGTCCAGCTCGTCCATCGCCTGCGCGACCAGGATCCGACGATCACGCCGGCGGTGACATGGCTCGACGAGCGACTCGCGGCTCAGGATGCGACGGCCGACTCGGCCGTGCGCGACGTTCATCGCCAGCAGGGCGCCGCGAACGTCTCCGTTCGCAACGTCATCACCAGCCTGCGCCGGATTTCCGACGCGGACTGGCAGCAGCTGTTCGAACGGCTGAGCCTCGTCGACGAAGTGCTCGCGGCCGACAGCGGCTTCGAGAGCATGGATTTTCCGACGCGCACGCTCTACCGCAGCGCCATCGAGGAGCTTTCCCGGGGCACGGACCGCGAGGAGCTCGATATCGCGAGCGCGGCGGCGCTTGCCGCGAGGCAGGCGGCCGCCGACGCCCCGCCGACGGAGCGGGAGCGACGCGGGGACGCCGGATACGTCCTGCTCGCAGGCGGACGGCGCGCGTTCGAGCGGGCGATCCACTATCGCCCGTCGATGCGAAACTGGGCGACGCGCGTCAACCGGTCGGCCGGCGTCAGCGGCTATGTGACCGCCATCTGCATCGTCGCCGCGGTCCTTCTCGCCGCGCCGCTCGTCGCGCTCTTCGCCGCCGGCGTCGGCCTCCCGGTTCTCGGCCTGCTCGGCGCGCTCGGCGCCATTCCGGCCGTCGACGCCGCCGTGGCGTTCGTCAATCGCGGGGTCAACGCCGGCTTCGCCGCGACGCTTCTGCCGGCGCTCGAACTGCTCGACGGCGTGCCCGCCGACTTGCGCACGCTGGTCGCCGTTCCGACCCTGCTGACGAGCCCGGACAGCATCGAAGACCTGGTCGAGCGCCTCGAGATTCACCACCTCGCGAGCCCGGAAGGCGATGTGCATTTCGCGCTCGTGACCGATTGGACCGACGCCGCCGACGAACACGCCGACGGCGACGCCGCCCTCGTCGCGGTCGCGGCGGAAGGGATCGCGCGACTCAATCTGCGCTACGGCCCCGCGCCCGGCGGACCGCGCTTCCTGCTCCTGCACCGGCGCCGCGTGTGGAACGAGGGCGAATCGAAGTGGCTCGGGTGGGAGCGCAAGCGCGGCAAGCTGCACGAACTCAATCGGCTGCTGCGCGGCGCGACCGACACGACGTTCATCGACGTCGGGCTGGGGACGCCGACCGTCCCGTCCGGCGTCCGCTATGTCGTGACGCTCGATTCGGACACGCGCCTGCCGCGCGACGCGGTGCGTCGCCTGATCGGCAAGATGGCGCATCCGCTGAACCGGCCGCGCCTCGACGCCGACGGGCGCCGGGTCGTCGAGGGCTACGCCGTCCTGCAGCCCCGGGTCACCCCGTCGCTGCCGACCGGGGGCGAGGGCTCGCTGTTCCAGCGGATCTTCTCGAGCGTGAGCGGAATCGACCCCTACGCCTCGGCCGTGTCCGACGTCTATCAGGATCTGTTCGGGGAA
Source organism: Roseiarcus fermentans (assembly GCF_003315135.1). Taxonomy (GTDB): domain Bacteria; phylum Pseudomonadota; class Alphaproteobacteria; order Rhizobiales; family Beijerinckiaceae; genus Roseiarcus; species Roseiarcus fermentans. The sequence goes on along the minus strand of NZ_QNRK01000047.1, from coordinate 21,432 downwards.
GGATCCTACGCCGGAAAGGGCATCTACGACGTCGACGCGTTCGAGGCCGCGCTCGCCGACCGCGCGCCCGACTCGACCCTGCTCAGTCACGATCTGTTCGAAGGCGTGTTCGCGCGCGCCGGACTGGCCTCCGACGTGGAGGTCGTCGAGGAATTCCCGTCCCGCTACGACGTCGGCGCGGTTCGCCATCACCGGTGGGCGCGGGGCGACTGGCAATTGCTGCCCTGGATCTTCGGGCGCGGGCCGTCGCGGTCGCGAACGGCGGCGTCGTCCAGCGTCCTGCCGGCGATCGGCCGCTGGAAAATGCTGGACAATCTGCGCCGCACGCTCTCGGCGCCCGCCGCGGTGCTGGCGTTGCTGGTCGGCTGGACCCTGCCGTTTCATCCGGCGCTGATCTGGACGCTGTTCGTCGTGCTGACGATCGCCCTGCCGACGCTGGTTCCGGTCCTGTCGGCCATTCCGCCGCGCAGCCCGGGCGTGACCCTGTCGAGCCATCTGCGCGCGCTGGCCAACGACGCGGGCCTGGCCCTGGCGCTTTCGGGGCTCACCGTCACCTTCCTGGCCGATCAGGCCGCGCTCATGGTCGACGCGATCGGCCGCACGCTCTGGCGCCTCGGCGTCAGCCGCCGTCATCTGCTCGAATGGACTCCGGCCGCGCAGGCGGCGATCGGCCGCCGCCTCGACCTGACGGGTTACGCGCGTCGGATGCTCGGCGCGATGGCCATGGGCGCGGTCGCGCTGCTGGTCGCGCTCGCCTCCCGGCACGGAACCTGGCCTGTCGCGCTTCCCTTCGCCGCGCTGTGGCTCGCTTCGCCCGCGGTGGCGCGTCTCGTCAGCCTGCCGCCCGCCGCCGCCTCGCGGCCGCCGATGACCGACGCCGACGCGCAGGCGCTGAGACGGACGGCGCGCCGCACCTGGCGGTTCTTCGAGACGTTCGTCACCTCAGCCGACAACGCCCTGCCGCCCGACAATTTCCAGGACGATCCGGCGCCCGCGATCGCGCATCGGACCTCGCCGACCAACATCGGGCTCTACCTGCTCTCGGTCGCCTGCGCGCGTGAGTTCGGCTGGATCGGAACCGGTCAGGCGATCGATCGCCTGGAGGCGACGCTCGCCACGGTCGGCCGCATGCAACGCGTCCGCGGCCACCTGTTCAACTGGTACGACACGCGAGACCTTCGCCCGCTGGAGCCGAGGTACATATCGACCGTCGACAGCGGCAATCTCGCCGGGCACCTGATTGCGCTGGCCAATGCGTGCAACGACTGGATCAGGCAGCCGCTGACCGCCGCGCGGCGCCTCGGCGGCGTCGCCGACGCGCTCGACATGACCCGCGCCGAATGCGCGCGCCTGCGCGACGGCCGGCAGACCCAGACCGTGACCCTGCATCAGCTCGACGAAGCGCTCGCGGTGGTCGCATCGGACCTTCGTCAGGCGTCGCTTGCGCAAGGCGATGGTCGGGCGCAACTCGCCGGACTTCGCGCCAATGTCGACATCATGGTCGACGTCGCCGGCGCGCTCGCGGTCGAACGGGGCGACGGTCCGGGCGCCGACATGCTGCTCTGGGCGCGCGCCGTCCCGAGTGCGATCGAATCCCACCTGGACGATTTGGCTCAGGCCGAAGACGCGGCGGAGGCCCGTCGCGACCGGCTGGCCGTCCTCGAGAGCACGGCGCGATCGCTGGCGCTGGCGATGGAGTTCGGCTTCCTGCTCGATCCCGACCGGCAATTGCTGTCGATCGGATATCTCGTCGGCGAAGGCGCCCTCGACCAGAACTGCTACGATCTGCTGGCTTCCGAGGCGCGGCTCGCCAGCCTGTTCGCGATCGCCAAGGGCGACGTCGCCGCGAAGCATTGGTTCCGCCTCGGCCGCTCCGCCACGCCGGTCGCGCACGGCGCCGCGCTGATCTCCTGGTCGGGGTCCATGTTCGAGTACTTGATGCCCTCGCTGGTGATGCGGGCGCCGGCGGGAAGCCTGCTCGAGAACACCAGCCGGCTGATCGTCGGGCGGCAGATCGCCTACGCCGGGAAACTCGGGCTTCCGTGGGGGATATCCGAATCCGCCTACAACGCCCGCGACCTGGAGCTGACCTATCAATATTCCAACTTCGGCGTCCCGGGCCTCGGACTGAAACGCGGTCTCGGCGAAGAGCGCGTCATCGCGCCCTATGCGACGGCGCTGGCGGCGATGGTCGACCCGCGGGCGGCGGTCAAGAACTTCGCGCGGCTGGCCGGGATCGGAGCGCAGGGGCGCTACGGATTCTACGAGGCCCTGGACTATACCCGCGCGCGTGTTCCGGAGGGCCAGAGCGTCGCGATCGTGCGCGCCTTCATGGCTCATCATCAGGGCATGACGATCACCGCCATCGCCGACGCCGTGCTGGAGGGCGTGTTGCGCGGCTGGTTCCACGCGGAGCCGATCATCAAGGCGACCGAACTGCTTCTGCAGGAGCGCATGCCGCGCGAGGTCGCGGCGACCCGCCCCTGGGCCGCCGATGTCAAGTCGGCCGCCGGCGCGCGCAATGTCGAACCCTCGGGCGGCCGGCGGTTCGCCTCGGCGCAGCAGGCGACGCCGGCGGCGCACCTGCTGTCGAACGGGCGCTACGCCACGATGCTCACCGCCGCCGGCTCCGGATACAGTCGCTGGGGCGATCTGGCGCTGACCCGCTGGCGCGAAGACGCGACCTGTGACGACTCGGGCTTCTATATCTACGTCAAGGACTTGCGCACCGGCGTCGCCTGGTCGGCAGGATTCCAGCCGTCCGGCGTCGAGCCGGACAGCTACGCCGTCGCCTTCGAGGAGGATCGCGCGGAAATCACCCGAAGGGACGGCGCGCTGACGACGACTCTGGACGTCATCGTCTCGGGCGAGGCCGACGCCGAAGTCCGTCGGGTTTCGATCACGAATTCCGGAATCCGGTCGCGCGACATCGAGATCACGTCCTACGCCGAACTCGTGCTCGCGCCCCAGAGCGCCGATATCGCGCATCCCGCCTTCTCGAAGCTGTTCGTCGAGACGGAATTTCTCCCCGACGTCGGGGCGATCCTGGCCACGCGGCGAAGGCGCGCTTCCGGCGATCCGGAAGTCTGGGCGGCGCATCTGACGGTCGTCGAAGGCGACGCGGTCGGCGCGCCGGAGTTCGAGACGGACCGGGCGCGGTTCCTCGGTCGCAGCCACACTGTGCGCACGCCGATCGCGATCATGGACAGCCGGCCGCTCTCGAATTCGATCGGCGCGGTCCTCGATCCCATCGTCTCCATCCGCCGACGCATTCGCGTCGCGCCGGGGGCGACGGTCCGCGTCGCCTATTGGACGATCGCTGCGGCCAGTCGCGAGGCGCTGCTCGATGGCGTCGACAAGCATCGCGACGCCACCGCGTTCACGCGCGCCTCGACCCTGGCCTGGACGCAGGGCCAGGTGCAGTTGCACCATCTCGGCGTCAGCGCCGGCGAAGCGAGCCTGTTTCAGCGGCTGGCCGGGCACGTGATCTATGCATCGTCGGCGCTGCGCCCCTCCTCGGACACGATCCAGCGAGGCTCCGGCCCGCAATCGGGCCTGTGGGGACAGGGGATTTCCGGAGATCTGCCGATCGTCCTGCTGCACATCGCCGATATCGACGACCTCGAAATCGTGCGCGAGCTGCTGCAGGCGCACGAATATTGGCGGATGAAACAGCTCGCCGTCGATCTGGTGATCCTGAACGACCGCCAATCGTCCTATGTCCAGGAACTGCAGATCGCGATCGAGACCTTGCTCCGGGCGAGCCGCTCGTCGCCGTTGCCGGGGACGGAGCGCGGTCCGGGTCGCGTCTTCCTGTTGCGCGCCGACCTGATCGCCGCCGAGACGAAGAACCTTCTCGCGTCCGTGGCGCGGGTCGTTCTCGCCGCGCAGCGCGGCCGTCTGTCCGAACAGCTCGATCGCGTCGGGGAGGCCGCGTCGCCCGCCAGGGCCGCGCCGAGGCAGATCGTTCCCCGTTCGCGGGCGCCGCAGCAGCGCGCGCGCCCAGCCGACCTCGAATTCTTCAACGGACTCGGCGGCTTCGCCCGGGACGGACAAGAATATGCGACCGTGCTCGGGCCGGGCCAGTCGACGCCGGCGCCCTGGATCAACGTGATCGCCAATCCTTCGTTCGGCTTCCACGCCGGCGCGGAGGGCGGAGGCTACACCTGGTCGGGGAACAGCCGGGAGAATCAGATCACGCCGTGGTCGAACGACCCGGTCGACGATCGTCCGGGCCAGGCCTTCTATCTGCGCGACGCCGAGACGGGCGACCTGTGGACGCCGACGGCGCTGCCGATCCGTGACCTCGCCGCGACCTATATCGCCCGCCACGGCCGCGGCTACAGCCGCTTCGAACATGTCGCGCACGAGATCGCGTCCGACCTGCTCCAGTATGTGCCGGTCGACGATCCGATCAAGATTTCCCGCCTCGCGCTGACCAATCGCTCGGGCCGGGCTCGCCGGGTCAGCGTGACCGCCTACGTCGAATGGGTTCTCGGCGCGGCGCGGTCGGCGACCCTGCCGTTCGTTTCGACCGGGATCGACGCCGCCACCGGGGCGATGTTCGCCCGCAACGCGTGGAGCGCCGGCTTCGCCTCACGCGTCGCCTTCGCCGATCTGCGCGGGATTCAGACCGGCTGGACCGGCGATCGGCGCGAGTTCATCGGTCGAAACGGCACGCTCGCGGAACCCGCCGCGCTCGTGGGCGCCGCGGCGCTCTCCGGGAGCGTCGGGGCGGGCCTCGATCCGTGCGCGGCCTTGGCCACAACGGTCGATCTGGCGCCCGGCCAGACAGTGGAAGTCGTCTTCCTTCTGGGCGAGGCCCCGGACGAAGCCGCGGCGCGGGACCTCATCGGCCGCTATCGCGCCGCCGATCTCGACACGGTCGAGGCGGAGGTCAAGCGCCAATGGGACGCCATCCTCGGCTCCGTCGTCGTCAAGACTCCGGACCGGTCGATGGACGTCATGCTCAACGGCTGGCTCCTGTACCAGACGGTGAGCAGCCGCCTCTGGGCGCGCTCCGGCTTTTATCAGGCCAGCGGCGCCTATGGCTTTCGCGACCAGTTGCAGGACGGAATGGCGGTCACGGCGGCGCGGCCGGAGTTGACCCGCGAGCATCTGTTGCGGGCGGCCGGCCGCCAGTTCGTCGAGGGCGACGTCCAGCATTGGTGGCTGCCGCATTCCGGCCAGGGCGTGCGGACCCGCATCTCGGACGACCGTCCGTGGCTCGCCTATGCCGTCGCCCATTACGTCGAGGCGACCGGCGACCTCGCGGTCCTCGACGAGCGCGTTCCGTTCCTCGAAGGGCCGGCGATCGCGCCCGCCGATCACGACAGCTTCTTCACGCCGACCGTCTCGAACGAGACCGCGACCGTGTTCGAGCATTGCGCGCTGGCGCTCGACGCCTCGCTGGCGCTCGGCGTCCACGGCCTCCCGCTGATCGGGACAGGCGACTGGAACGACGGGATGAACCGCGTCGGCGAAAAGGGGACGGGCGAAAGCGTCTGGCTCGGCTGGTTCCTGTATGCCGCCCTGACGGCCTTCCTTCCGATCGCCGAGGCGCGCGGGGATACCGCGAGAGCGGCGGCCTGGCGCGCTCACGCCGCCGCCCTCGCCGCCTCGCTGGAACGGGAGGCCTGGGACGGAGACTGGTATCTGCGCGCCTTCTTCGACGACGGCGAGCCGCTCGGCGCGGCGGCCAACGACGAGTGCCGCATCGATTCGATCGCCCAGTCCTGGGCCGTTCTCTCCGGCGTCGCCGCGCCCGAGCGGGCGACGAAGGCGATGAGCGCGCTCGAGCGGGAGCTGATCCGGAGCGCCGACGGCCTCGCGGTGCTGTTCGCGCCGCCCTTCGACAGGACCGCGCTGGACCCCGGCTATATCAAGGGCTATCCGCCGGGCATCCGGGAGAACGGCGGGCAATACACGCACGCGGCGCTGTGGTCGGTGATGGCCTTCGCCGCGCTCGGCCAGGGCGACGAGGCGGTCGCGCTGTTTTCGATGCTCAATCCCATCAATCATGCGCGAACCCGCGCCGACGTGCATCGCTACAAGGTCGAGCCCTATGTCGTCGCCGCCGACGTCTACGCGAGCGCCCCGCATGTCGGGCGCGGCGGCTGGACATGGTACACCGGCTCGGCCGGCTGGATGCAGCGCGCCGGGGTGGAAAGCATTCTCGGGCTCAGGATCCGCGGCGCCGCCCTGCATCTCGACCCCTGCATTCCGAAGACCTGGCGGCAATTCGAGATGACGGTTCGGCGGGGCTCGGCGCAATACGTCATTACGGTCGACAATCCGTCCGGGGTCGGCCGCGGCGTCTGCTTCGCCGAACTGGACGGGACGGAAATCTCGGCGCGACCGGTGCAGGCGCCGCTTGTCGACGACGGCGCGGTCCACCGCCTTCGCATTCGAATGGGTTGAGCGACAATCGGTGGCCGGACGCGCGCCGGTCGCCGACACGGAACGGGACGCGCGAGAGGACAGGCCGATGATTCCCCTCACGGTCCATCATCGCACCGTTTATCGGTATCGGCGACCGGTCGAACTGTGGCCGCACCGGCTGATGCTCTCCCCGCGCGAGAGTCGCGACCTGCAGGTGATCTCCTGCGTTGTGACGGTGTCGCCGACCGCGCAGGTGACATGGGCGCACGACGTCTTCGGCAACGCCGTCGCCACGGCGGCGTTTCACGGCGCGAGCCGGGATCTCGTGATCGACAGCGTGGTGGAGCTTCGCCTCGAGGCGACGGCGTGGCCGATCTTCACCATCGCAGCTTCGGCGATCGTCTATCCGTTCCGCTACTCGGACGACGAATGGACCGACCTCGGGGCGCTGACGCGACAGCAGTATCCGGATCCGGCCGGACGCCTGGCGACCTGGGCGCGCGGGTTCGTGCGCGGCCGTCAGACCGATACGCTGGCGCTGCTCAAAGACCTCGCCGCCGGCGTTTCGGTTGCGATCGGCTATCAGAGCCGCGAGGACGAGGGCGTCCAGTCGCCGATTGAAACGCTCGATCGCGGCTGGGGCTCGTGCCGCGATTACGCGGTCCTGTTCGTCGAGGCGGCGCGTCATCTGGGCTTCGGCGCGAGGCTGGTCTCCGGCTACCTGTTCAATCCCGATCAGATGCTTCGGGGATCGAGCGACGCCGGATCGACGCACGCCTGGGGCGAAGTCTTCGTCCCGGGCGCCGGGTGGATCAGCTTCGACCCGACCAACCGCAGCGTCGGCGGCGCCAATCTGATTCCCGTCGCCGTGGCGCGCGACCTCCGGCAGGCGGCGCCGGTCCTGGGCTCCTATTCCGGAAGCAGCGACGCGCTGGAGAGCCTCTCGGTCGAGGTCCGCGTCACATCGAGCCCGGGGCGCCCATGACCACGGTCGTCGAAGCCGCTCGCGCGCCACAAGGCCGAGTTGGCGCACGGCCTGACGGGCGGGAGGGACGCAACAAAAAGGGCGCCCGTGGGCGCCCGAAAAGCCGACCTCCGCTGGAGGCGGGGCTTACTTGATCTTGGTTTCCTTGAACTCGACGTGCTTGCGCGCGACCGGATCGTACTTCTTGAAGGTCAGCTTCTCGGTCTTGGTGCGCGCGTTCTTCTGGGTGACGTAGAAATAGCCGGTGTCGGCGGTCGACAGCAGCTTGATCTTCAGCGATGCGGCCTTGGCCATGTCGTCCTTGAATCCTTGAACACGGGCGCGGGGCCGCGCCGGAAACGGGAAACGCCCGCATAGTCTCGCGGGCGATTGGCGCGCACCATAGTCGGGCGGGCGCGCAAGTCAAGGCGGATGTCGATCGCGCGGCTGCGATCGGCGCGCCCGGCGAGGGCGCAGTCGGGCGACGAGCGATCAGCGCGGGGATCGGATCCCGCTGCCGGAGACCGAGACCGGCGCCGTCCCCGAAGGGTCGTCTGCGTTTGCCAACCTCATCCGTTTGGATAATCTGAGCGCAGGCGCCCTGCGGCGCCAGCCGTCCGGCCCAAGGCTCGGGCGACCGGCCGAAACGGCCTGCGGGGAGGGAACATGCTCGGACTGATGCAACAGCGTCCGCTTCTGATTTCGACGCTGGTCGACTACGCCGCGAAATGGCACGGGGACCGCGAGATCGTGTCGCGCGATCCGGAGGGCGCGATCCATCGCTCGACCTACGCCGAGGTGGCGCTGCGGGCGAAGAAGCTCGCGCGCGCGCTCGACGCGCTCGGCCTGCGTGAGGGCGACCGGGTCGCCACCCTGGCGTGGAACACCCATCGCCATCTCGAACTCTACTACGGGGTCACGTCGTCGGGGCGCGTGCTGCACACGGTGAACCCGCGCCTGTTTCCCGAACAGCTCGACTACATCATCCGCCACGCCGAGGACGGCTATGTGTTCTTCGATCCCGGGTTCGGCCCGCTCGTCGCCGAACTCGCGCCGCGCCTGCCGCATGTGCGCTGGGTGTCCCTGAGCGACAGGGCGGGCGCGCCGGCGCTCGGCGGCGGCGGCGAGCTCCTGATCTACGAGGAGTTGCTCGCCGGCCAGACCGCCGACTACGAATGGCCGCTCCTCGACGAGAACGCCGCCTCGACGCTCTGCTACACCTCGGGCACGACCGGCAATCCGAAGGGCGTGCTCTATACCCATCGCTCGACCGTGCTGCACGCCTTCGCCGCCTGCGCCGTCGACGGCCTCGGGCTGTCTGGCCGCGATTCGTTCCTGGTCGTGGTGCCGCTGTTCCACGCCAACGCCTGGAGCGTGCCGTTCTCCGGGGCGATGTGCGGCATGAAGCTCGTCCTGCCCGGGCCGAGGCTCGATCCCGAGAGCCTGTTCTCGCTGATGGTCCAGGAGGGCTGCACCAAGTCCGGCGGCGTGCCGACGGTGTGGCTCAACGTCCTGAGCTGGGTCGAGGCGAACCGCGACCGGCTCGACCTGTCGCAGCTGGCGTTGAAGACGGTTCTGTGCGGCGGCTCGGCGCCGCCGCGGGCGATCATCGAGAAGTTCCACGATCTGCTCGGCGTCTATCTCCTGCACGCCTGGGGCATGACGGAGACGAGCCCGATCGTGACGACGGGCGCGCCGCTCCACAAGCACGACGCCCTCGGCCGTGACGCGCGGATCGACATGCAGGTCAAGCAGGGGCGGCAGGTGTTCGGCGTCGAGCTGAAGCTCTCGGGCCGCGGCGGACAGGCGCTGCCGCACGACGGCGTCTCGGTCGGCGAGCTCAAGGTGCGCGGGAACTGGATCGTGTCGGGCTACTTCAAGGGCGAGGGCGGCGCGATCCTCGACGGCGACGGCTGGTTCGGCACCGGCGACGTCGCGACCATCGACGCGGACGGCTACGTCCAGCTGACCGACCGGCTCAAGGACGTCATCAAGTCGGGCGGCGAGTGGATCTCGTCGATCGAGATCGAGAACCTGGCGATGTCGCATCCGGACGTGTTCGAGGCGGCGGTGATCGCGGTCGCGCACCCCGTGTGGCAGGAGCGTCCGCTCCTGATCGTCCACCCGCGCCCGGGCGGAGCGCCGACCGCGGAGGCGATTCTCGCCTTTCTCTCGGAAAGGCTGCCCAAATGGCAATTGCCGGACGACGTCGTGTTCGTCGAAAGCCTGCCCCACACCGCCACCGGCAAGCTCCTGAAGACCGCGCTTCGCCAGCGATTCCACGGCCATCTGGCGGTGTCTGGGTAGCGCCGGCGCGAGCCTCGCGAGGGATAGCAGGGCCGCCCGGAGGGCGGCCCTGGCGGTCGCAAGGCGGGCCGGCTTTGGTTACGCGGCGAACCTCGCGGTGCGGCGCGAGGTGCCGTAACCGGCAAGGCCGAGGCCAGCGAAGCCGAGGCCCATCATCGCCCAGGTGGAGAGTTCCGGAATGACTCCGGACGGCGGCACCGAGAAGGTCGCCGAGTCGGAGATCGCGCCGGTGTGCGCCGGATTTTGGTTCAGGGTGATGGTGAAGCCCGAAGCGTAGGGGCCGCCGGTGACCCCGCCGAAGCTGCCGGGGGTCCACTCGCCCAACACGAAAATGGCGATCGCGCCGGGCACGTTGATGGTTTCGGTAAATTTCGAGCTCGTGAACGAGCCGAACTCCGGGTTGGTGAAGCTCAGGCTGTCGGCGACCGACGTGTTGAACGCGACCGGCCCAATGATGGTCGACAGGCCGCTGAAAACGCCGGTCTGCGAGGTCGTGGTCACCAGGTCGCCGAGCGTGAACTGGGTCGCGGTGTTGAGATCGCCGCCCGTGCTGCCGTCGGCGGTCGGCGAGCCGAGATCGGCGAAAGCCTGCGTTCCAACCACGGCGGCGTGAGCCGAGAGCGCCGTGGCGCCGAGTAGCGCGGCCGCAACGGCCAAAGTTTTCCATGTCATCAACGAACCCCCTTGATCAGATTGGACATAATATCTTGCATTCCCGCATACGAAATAGGCAGTCAGGCCACAAGACACCTCAACAAATACCATGAGTATTGCGCTCCTGCAATATCGTATCCAGTAAAAAGAACAGTAAAATGTTGCCACCGTATTAGAAATTATAATAATTGTTTCCAATGTAAACTAGATTAGGTAGGTTAAATCGCTTTTGTAGCCATCTGCGTCACGCTTATGCTTCCCTGCGGCACCGTCCTCTGCTGCCGCGGCGCAGGCGCGCAGCGCATGATCCGCGCGATGGGAATCGCGGGCCGGGAACGGCGCGTCGGATCGACTCGGTGCGCAGCGGAACCATGCCGCCCTGGCGCGCGTTCGGCCGGACGTCGACGTCGTTGCTGTTCAGGGGCAGGCCATTGACCGTTCCGCTCGCCCTCGACGCCGTCAATTTCCTGTCCGCCGACGTCCGCAACCTGTTCGGGCCGTTCATCAACGTGTTTCTCGTCACCAGCCGGCGCTGGACGCAGACCGAAGTCGGATTCGTCACGACCGCCAGCGCGCTCGTCGGGATCGCGCTCCAGACGCCGATCGGCGCCGCCATCGACGTCACCCGGGCGAAGCGCGAAGTGATCGTGGCGACGATGGCGGCGATGTCGGCGGCGGCCGCGATCATCGTCCTGCGCCCGACCTTCTGGCCGATGGCGTTCGCCACCACGATCCTCGCCCTCGCCGGAGACGCGTTCGTGCCCGCGGTCGCGGCGCTGACCCTGGGCCTCGTCCCGAAGGACGCGTTCGCCCGGAGGCTCGGGCGCAACTCGGCCTTCGACCATGGCGGCAACATCGCCACCGCGCTTGTCGCAGGCCTCGTCGGCTACGCCTTTTCGCAACGGGCGGTGTTCCTGCTGGTGCCTGTCTATGCGGCCCTGACGTCGGCGGCAGTCCTCGCCATTCCGGCGAAAGCGATCGACCACGACCGCGCGCGCGACCTGGGCGGCGACGGCGACGGCGCGGAGAGGGCCTCGGCGCTGCTGCGAAGCCGCCCGCTCGTCGTCTTCGCCGCCTGCGCCTTCGTCTTCCATTTCGCCAACGCGCCGCTCCTGCCGCTGGTCGGGCAGAAGCTCGCGCTGCAGTTCCCCAAGGAGGCGACCGCGATGCTGTCGTTCTGCATGGTCGCCGCGCAGGCTGTCATGGTTCCGATCGCGCTGGTCGTCGGCTGGCGCGCCGACCGCTGGGGCCGCCGCCCGATCTTCCTCGTCGCCTTTTTCGTCCTGCCGGTCCGCGCGGCGCTCTATCTCGTCTCCGACAACGCGGTCTGGCTGCTCGGCGTGCAACTGCTCGACGGCGTGGGGGCCGGGATCTATCAGGCGCTGACCCCGCTCGTGATCGCCGACATCATGCGCGGGACCGGCCGCTACGCCCTCGCGCAGGGCGCGGTGGCCACGACCCAGGGGGTCGGCGCCGCGATCAGCGGCCTCGCCGTCGGCGAGGTCGTCGACCGCTTCGGCTATTCGACCGCCTTCCTCGCGCTCGCCGCCGCCGCCGCGGTCGCCTTCGCGATCTTCGCCCTGTTCATGCCCGAGACCCGCGGCGACGGCGCGGGCGCGGGCGACCCGCCGAACGAGGCCGGGAGATGAGGGGGGCGGACCGGACGGCGCGGCCGAGGGCGACCGTCGTTCGCGCAAAGGCGCGTTTTGCCTCCCTCCGGGTCGCCCCGGGGCGCTTTTCGCAGCAACGCTCGAGCAGCCTTCGGCGCCGGATCCATTCGGGGTGGTCTCGCAAGGCTCGAAGGGGTAGGGGAGCTTGACGCGCATGCGCTCGAGGAGACGCTGGCGCTCGCCGAGCGACGCCGGGGAGGTCGTCACCGACGAGGCGGTCGGCGCCCGCAAGGCCGAGGGGTTCTTCGAGATCGGCGACGAGGCGAAAGCGGTGGCGCTTTCGGGAGGCGAGCAGCAGAGGGCGGCGATCGCGAAGTCGCTGGTTCAGGAGCGGAAGGAGGAGCGCCATGGACAGTTGGTTCGACCGGGGCCGCGCGCCCGCGACCCGTGACGAGCTGCACTACGGCGCAAGAGTGGTGCGCGCCTTCGTCGAGCGGCCGGAGAGCGTGCATGCGATGCTGGAAAGCGCCGTCGCGCGCCGTCCGGACGGGGTCGCGCTCGTCTGCGGCGACCTCGAGCTCACCTATCGCGCGCTCGACGAGGCGGTCGGCCGGGTCGCGGGGGGCCTGCGCGCGCTCGGCGTCGGCAAGGGCGACCGCGTCGCGATGCTGCTCGGCAACAGCGTCGAATTCGTCGTCGTGCTGTTCGCGGTCGCGCGGCTCGGCGCGGTGTCGGTTCCGCTCAACATCCGTCATCAGCTCGCCGAGAACCGGGAGATCATCGAAGACTGCGCGGCCCGGGTCGTCGTGCATGAGCCCGATCTCGCCGACCGCACGCCCCGGCCCGGCGAACCGCCGAGCCTCGCGCATACGGTCGCGGTGCGGCGCGACGGCGGCCCGCCGCTGGAAGCGCTCTCGGGCGCGCTTGCCGTGAGCCGGGCCGAGCCGGTCGGGGAGGACGACGCGGCGACCATCCTCTACACCTCCGGCACGACCGGGCGTCCGAAAGGCGCGATGCTGACCCATTTCAGCATCGCCCATTCCGTCATCCATTATCGCATCGCGATGGAACTGACCGAGGAGGACCGTGCGCTCATCGCCGTGCCGATGAGCCACGTGACCGGCCTGATCGCGCTCGTCGACGCGATGATCCACTGCGCCGGGACGCTGGTCGTCATGCCGTCCTTCAAGGCGAGCGAGTTCATCGACCTCGCGGCGCGGCGGCGCGTGACCTATTCGCTGCTCGTGCCGGCGATGTTCGCCCTCTGCCTCATGGCGCCGAACTTCGCGGCCGCCGACCTGTCGGCCTGGCGGGTGTCCGGCTTCGGCGGCGCGATCATGCCCGAGGCGACGCTCGAGCGGATCGCGGCCAGGCTGCCGACTCTGAAGCTGCTCAACTGCTACGGCGCGACCGAAACCACCTCGCCCGCCACGATCATGCCGCCGGACGAGACGGCGGCGCGAAAGGATTCGGTCGGGCTCGCCGTCCCCTGCGGCCGCATCGTGGTGATGGACCCCGACGGCGTCGAGGCGAGGGCGGGCGAGCCCGGCGAGATCTGGATCGGCGGCGCCATGGTCGTCCCCGGCTACTTCAACAATCCCGAGGCCACGGCGCGCGAGTTCGTCGGCGGATACTGGAAATCGGGCGATCTCGGGATCAGGGACGCGGACGGCTACCTGCGGGTCGTCGACCGCATCAAGGACGTGATCAACCGCGGCGGCTACAAGGTGTTCGCCTCCGAGGTGGAGAACGTGCTGCTGGGCCGCCCCGAGATCGTCGAAGTCGCGGTGGTGGCGAAACCCTGCCCGGTGCTGGGCGAGCGTGTGCACGCCTTCGTGGTGCTGCGCGAGGCGGTCGAGGATTCCGAACTGCAGCGCCACTGCGCCGAGCTGCTCTCGGACTACAAGGCGCCGGAGGCGTTCCACCGCGTCGCCGGCACGCTGCCGCGCAACGCCAACGGCAAGGTCCTCAAGCGCGAGCTGCGCCAGGCCCTGCTCGCCTGAGGGTCCGGCCGGTGGCGACGGATCGCCGCGTCCCCCGGATCAAGAGTCCCGGCGGCGTTCCTCGCGACGACGAACAGCGCGCCTCCCGCGCAAGACCTCAGCCCGGACCGCTCCTGCGGATCAGCATGGGCGCGTAGGCGAACAGGAAGGCGGCGAAGCCGAAGGCCCAGGCGCAGGCGGCGACATGCATCAGCAGCAGAGCGGCGTCGGGCGCCATCGCCATGACGATGCGGGCGGCGAGCGCCACGGCGATGCAGAGATAGGCGAAGACGGTCGTCCTCGAGGCGACGAGCGCGTGTCCGGTGTGGCCGAGCGTCGCCCGGGTCATCATCGCCAGCGTCATCATCCCGACCGCGCCGACCGCCCAGACATGCACGCCGACCGCATACGGAATCCGGGCGGGCCAAAGGGCGCTCGCCCCCGCCGCGACGAAGCCGAGCGCGGCGAGCAGGTAGCCCGCGTGCAGCGCCACGACCAGCGGGTCGCGCCGGGCCGCGAACCCGCGCCAGCGCGACAGGCGCCAGAGATTGCCGGCGCCGGCCGCGAGCGCGAGGACGCCGGCGGCTACGCCCTCGGGCGCAGCCGCCCAGGCGACGAGCGCGAAACCCGACAGCGCGAGGACGATCGCGTCGGCCCGGCCGGCCGGCGCCGGGCGGGGGCCGGCGGCGTTGCGGGCGATCCAGTTGCCGGTGAAGTTCGGCGTCACCCGCCCGCCGATCAGCAAGATCAACATGACGACGAGGCCGAGCGCGGCGCGGATCGAATGGTCCGCGAAGCCCGCGCGCGCGTCCTCGACGTGGAAGGCGACGTTGGCGAGGCCGAGCGCCAGCGCCAGCGCCGCAACCTTGAGGTTGCGCCAGTTGCCGCCGGCGACGACCTCGCGCGCGACGAGGGCGGCGAAGACGACGAGGAAGCCGGCGTCGACGATCGCGGCGGCCGGGCGCGGAATCGCGGACGAGGCGAACACGGCGGCGCGTCCGGCGATCCACAGCGCAGCGAGCGCCGCGAGCGGAGCGCCGGCGACCGGCAGGCGTCCGGTCCAGTTGGGGATCGCGGTCAGGAGGAAGCCGGCGATCACCGCCGCGCCGTAGCCGAAGATCATCTCGTGGGCGTGCCAGTCGACCGGCGAGAAGGCGGTCGGGATCGCGACCGCGCCGGAGAAGACCGCCGGCCACAGCGCCATGCCGACCAGCGCCCATACGCCGGCGCCGAGGAAGAACGGCCGGAAGCCGCGGCTGAGCAGAGCCGAACCCCGCCAGGCGCGGGCGGCGGCGGCGGAGCGAGGAACAGGCGCGTGCTGCACGGCGGTCATTGGATGCGGTCTCCACCCGAGGGAGCGTAGGCGCTCGACATCGGCATCGGTTCGCCTTTCCGCCCGCGGGCCGCCCAGTCCTAGCGATCTGTCGGGCGCCGTCCTTGACCAAGGTCAAGCGAGCCCCGCTCCCGGCTCCTCGTGCATGGGCGGCGCGGGTTTGCTAGAGACCGCGGGAGCGAGGGAACGCCGTGGGACTTTCCGATCCGGACTGGGACATCGTCATGCGCGCGCCGCTGTTCAAGGCGATGGGCGCCACGATCACGCGCGCCATGATCGGCGATCGCGGCCCGAAGACCTACGGCCGCGGCGAGCGCGTCTTCGACGAGGGCGATCCGGCGGACGGGTTCTTCTGCCTCATCGAGGGCTGGGCCAAGCTCTACCGCCTGCGCGAGGACGGCGAGGAGGTGGTGGTCGCGATCTTTTCCGCCGGCGAGACCTTCGCCGAGGTCGCGATGTTCCTCGGCGGGCGGTTCCCGGCGGGCTGCGAAGCGGTCTCGCCGGCGCGCATCCTCAAGATCGACGCGGCCAAGCTGCGCCGCGCCGTGATGGACCAGCCGCAACTGGCGTTCGACATGCTCGCCGCGGCCTCGATGCGTCTGCGGCAGCTCGTCGACGAGATCGAACACCTGAAGGCCCGCTCGGCGCCGCAGCGCATCGCCGACTTCTTCGTCCGGCAGGCGGCGGCGACGAGCGGCCCGGCCCGGATTGCGCTGCCCTACGAGAAGGCCCTGATCGCGAGCCGCCTCGGCATGAAGCCGGAGAGCTTCTCCCGGGCGCTCGGAAAGCTCGCCGGCCTCGGCGTCGCAGTCGAGCGAGAGAGCGTCAGCATCGCCGATGTCGCGAGACTCGCCGCGTTCGCCGTCGGCTGAGGAGTCTTGACCGACGTCAAGGCGAAGGCGGCAGGTTCGGTTTGGCGGGGCAAGTCTTCGCTCCCAGCCGTCCGAGGCCCGCTCATTCGGAACTGGCCGCGGTCACGCTCGGCTGACGGCGGGTGACGAACTCCGCGAGCGGGCCCGCCGCCCCTTCGCCTTGCCGAGACGGCCGCGGTCGGTTCAGATGCCGCTCGCGGCCGGCGTCGCTCGGAAAGCGCGACCGCGGGGAGGATTGTTCGATGGCCAATGATTTCGATCTCGGCGGGCGGGTTGCGATCGTGACGGGAGGCAACGGCGGGATCGGCCTCGGCATGGCGAAGGCGCTCGCGCGCGCCGGCTGCGCGGTGTCGATCTGGGGCCGCAACGAAGACAAGAACCGCGCCGCCCTCGCGGACCTGCGCGAATGCGGCGCGCAGGTCGAGGCGCGGACCTGCGACGTGACCGATCGCGCGGCGATCGAGGACGCGTTCGCCGGAACGCTCGAGGCTTTCGGCCGGGTCGACGGCTGCTTCGCCAACGCGGGCGTGGGGTCGTTCGGCCAGCGCGCCTTCGTCGACCGAACCGAGGCGGAATGGCGGGCGATGTTCGCGACCAACCTCGACGGCGTCTTCCATGTTTTCCAGACGGCGCTGCGCCACATGATCCGGCGCGCCGAGGGCGGCGACCGGTTCGGCCGAATCGTGGCGACGTCGAGCCTCGCCTCGTTGTTCGGCATGCCGCGCGGCGAGCACTACGCCGCGACCAAGGCGGCGCTCAACGAACTGGTCCGCACGCTCGCGGTCGAGCACGCCCGCTACGGCGTCACCGCCAACGCGATTCTGCCGGGCTGGATCGAGACCGACATGACGGCCGCGCTCACCGCCAACGAAAAATTCGTCGCCGCCGCAATGCCGCGCATTCCCATGCGCCGCTTCGGCCAGCCCGCCGATTTCGGCGGGATCGCGGTCTACCTGATGAGCGCGCTGTCGTCCTACCACACCGGCGATTGCCTCGTGATCGACGGCGGCTACAGCAAGTTCTGACTCCTCGCCCGGCGCGGGGACCGGCGGCGACGGTCGTAGCCGGGCGAACGCTCGGGACGCGAATCCAAAGCGCCTTTTTCGGACACTGGCGATCGGCGGAAGGAAAGATGGTGCCGGATGAGGGGATCGAACCCCCGACCTTCGGTTTACAAAACCGCTGCACTACCGCTGTGCTAATCCGGCCCCTTTTTCGCGGCGTCTTGGCTAGCAGCGGGCCCGGGCCGGCGCAAGGGCGCTCTGGCGGCCGGCTACCGGCCGGCGGAGACCGTAGCCGTCCAGGGCCCCTCGACCGCGACCGCCTCGTCCGCGCCGGGCCACGGCGGCATGGTGACGGCGACGAAGGCGAACGGCTCGTCGCCCTCGGCGCGGAACTGGAACGCCGTCCCGAGCGGGATCGTCACCGCCGTCCCGGGCGCGAGCGGCTCGATCCGCTCCTCCGACCCGGCCCTGCGCCACAGCCGGGCGGCGCCGGCCACGACGTACCAGAGCTCCTCCACCGTGCGATGCGTCACGGCGTGGGACACCGCCCCGGCGGGAAGCTCGAAATGCGCGAGGCTTCCGCCCGCGAGCGCGAGCAGAAGCCGCACCGCGGCGCCGTCGCGTCGGGGTCGGCTGCGAGGATTTTGGTCGCAAAGGGCGGCGGCGTCGGCATGGAGGAACTTCGGTGCGGCGGCGCTCCGGCTTGGCGCGGCGCGCGCGGGCCTGCTAAGAGGAGCCATGAGCACGACCTTAACAGCCGACGAGGCGCTTGACGAGTTCCGCGCCGCGGGCGCGCTCCTGGAAGGGCACTTCATCCTGTCGTCGGGACTGCATTCGCCGGTGTTCCTGCAGAAGATGTTCGTGTTCCAGGACCCGGCCCGCACCGAACGGCTGTGCCGGGCGCTGGCCGAAAAGGCGCGGGAACAATTCGGGCCGATCGACGTCGTCGCCTCGCCCGCCGTCGGCGGCATCGTGCCGGGCTACGAGACGGCGCGCTGGCTCGGCGCCAAGGCGATCTTCGTCGAGCGCGAGAACGGCGCGTTCGCGCTCAGGCGGGGCTTCACGATTCCCGCCGGGGCGCGCGTGCTGATGGTCGAGGACATCATCACCACCGGCCTGTCGTCGCGCGAGTGCCTCGAGGCGCTCGCCCGGCATCCGGGCCGGATCGTCGGCGCGGCCTGCCTGATCGACCGGTCCGGCGGCAAGGCCGACATCGGCGTGCCCCGCGTCGCCCTGGCGACGCTCGACATTCCGGCCTATCCCGCCGACGCGCTGCCGCCCGACCTCGCCGCCCTTCCGGCGACGAAGCCGGGCAGCCGGTCGCTCGCCGGCTAGGCCAACCCGAGGGAGACTTCCGATGACCGCGCTTCGCCTGGGCGTCAACGTCGACCATGTGGCGACCATCCGCAACGCCCGCGGGGGGGCTGCGCCCGATCCGGTCCGCGCGGCGCTGGTCGCCATCGAGGCCGGCGCCGACGGCATCACCGCGCATCTGCGCGAGGACCGCCGCCACATCCACGACGACGACATGCGCCGGCTCAAGGCCGCGATCAGGAAGCCGCTCAATTTCGAGATGGCGGCGACCGAGGCGATGCTCGACATCGCGCTGCGCGTGCACCCGCACGCCTGCTGCCTCGTGCCCGAGAAGCGCACCGAGCGCACCACCGAGGGCGGTCTCGACGTGATCGGCGGCTTCAAGGCGCTGAAGCCCTACGTGGCCGAACTGGGCAAGGCCGGCGTCCGGGTGTCGATGTTCATCGAGCCGTCGAGCGAGGCCCTGAAGGCGAGCGCCGACCTCGGCGCGCCGGTGGTCGAACTGCACACCGGGGCCTGGTGCGACGCCCTCGCCCACGGCGACGCCGCGCGCGCCGACTACGAATTCGGTCGGCTGCGGGTCGCCGCGGCGCAGTCGGCCGGCCTCGGGCTCGAATGCCACGCCGGCCACGGGCTCGATTACGATTCGGCCCGCGTCATCGCCAGCCTGCCGCAGATCGTCGAACTGAACATCGGCCACTTCCTGGTCGGCGAGGCGATCTTCGTCGGCCTCGCCGACACCATCCGGCGCATGCGCGCGGCGATGGACGAGGGGCGCGCCGGCGCAGGGGCGGCGCGGTGATCGTCGGCGTCGGCAGCGACCTGTGCGACATCCGGCGCATCGAGCAGACGCTCGCGCGCCACGGCGACCGATTCGTCCGGCGCTGCTTCACCGACCTCGAGCGCCGCCGGTCGGACGCCCGCGCGGCGCGCGCGGCCTCCTACGCCAAGCGGTTCGCGGCCAAGGAGGCCTGCGCCAAGGCGCTCGGGACGGGCCTGCGGAACGGCGTGTTCTGGCGCGACATGGGGGTCGTCAACCTGCCCACCGGCCAGCCGACGATGAAACTCACCGGCGGGGCGGCCCTGCGCCTGAAGGCGATCCTGCCGCCGGGAACGGAAGCCTTCATCCACCTGACCATCACCGATGAGCCGCCGCTCGCCCAGGCCTTCGTGATCATCGAGGCTCGCCCGGCCGCGTAAGTCCGGGTCGGCCAGCCGGCCCGCGCGCAACGCCGCCTCGACGACGGCGCTCGGGGCGCGGCGCCCCTGCGACCCAGAGGGCCCTTCGCAATCTCGCGCCGGCCGTCGAGCCTCTCCCGCTCCGCTTGCTCCGGCTCTGACGCTTGATCGGCCGCCGCCCGGCGCGGGAACTCCGATTTCGAATCCGAAGAGGCCGCTGCCCGGCAGGGAGGCGCGAGTCCAACGGCCGCGCCCTTGTTTACGAATATAAAATTCAATTTATTTGCTGTGAACGGAGGTAACACAACAAGCTCTGATAAAACTCATAATAATGAATCTTCAATTATGAAATATTTTTCAAAATTATGAAATCGATACAGGATGAATACGTGTCGATTTTGCAACACGATCCGAATAATGGCCGTCGAGCGGCGATTCGTCGTCGAATAGGAGTTGAGGACGGATTCGATCAGCGTATGGTCGGTTGCGTGAACAGGGCAATTCCCGATCCAGGCAAGTCATGGGCGTTTCTTTGCTTGCGCAGGCCGCCAACCGGGGGCACCCCGTCGGCTTCGCCGGCCCGAGGCACGGACCGGAGCGCCAGAGTTTTCACGAGACCGAAATACATAACGTTAACTGGAGATCACACATGACGCTCATGAAGAGCATTCTTTTGGGCTCGGCGGCGGCGATCGTCGCAGTCGCCGGGGCGCAAGCCGCCGATCTTCCCACCAGGAAGGCCGCCCCGGTCGAACAATACGTCAAGATCTGCAACGTCGGCGGCATCACCGGCTGGACCCTGCCGGGCTCCGACACCTGCGTGAAGTTCTCGGGTTACATCACCGCCCAGATCGAGGGCGGCAACCTGTCGACCCAGTACAACCAGGGCGGCTACTCCAGCGTCTACAACGCTTACGTCGGCGGCGGCGGCTCGGATCCGACCACTCTCGCTCGGCTCGCCACGGGCGTGGTCTCCACCGGCGGCACGATCACCGGCGGCACGGCCTCGGGCGGCGCTTCGAGCCAGCGCGTGCTGATCGCCGGCAGCCGCAGCCAAGGCAACGATACCTGGAGTCGGAACGCGATCGGCTGGACGACCCGCGCCAACATCGGCTTCGACATGGCCTCCAACACCGCCTATGGCCCGTTGATCGGTCACGTCGACCTCAACGCCAACATGGGCAGCGGTTTCGACAACACCGGCAGCTCGGTGCTGGTCAACAACGCCTACGTCACCTGGGCCGGCATCACGGCGGGCGTCGCGTCCTCGTTCTACTCGTTCGTCGGCGGCGGCGACAACTGGGCGAACATGTTCTCCCCGGACCGCAAGGGCTCCAACGAACCGAACCTGCTCGCCTACACCGCCTCGTTCGGCGGCGGTTTCTCGGCGACGCTGTCGCTGGAAAGCCAGAACGCCAGCGGGACGGGCGGCGGCACCAACTTCGCGCCTCCCGGCGGCACCTTCGGCGGTACGCGCTGGCCCGACATCGTCGGCCAGTTGCACGTGACCCAGGGCTGGGGCGAAGCCCAGCTGTCCGGCGTGCTCCATAACGTCAACGTCTCGTACAACTCGCTCTACGGCACGAATGGCGTCGCCGGTTGCGGCGTGGGCGCGCTCATCGTGAACTGTAATTCCTCGCAGAACAAGGTCGGCTGGGGCATCGACGCGGGCGTGAAGTTCAACCTGCCGTCGTTCGGCCCGGGCGACACCTTCCTGCTGACCGGCTCCTACACCCGGAACGCGGTGTGGTACTCGGGTCTGCCGGACGCGATGTGGGGCGAGAACGGCCAGGTCAACGGCAATGGCCAGGCGATGGCGATGTACGACACGT
>NZ_QNRK01000046.1 GCF_003315135.1 Roseiarcus fermentans | reverse complement strand
CTCGCGTGAGGCTCTACCCGGCCTATCCGAGCAACCCTCGCAAGGCGCATCGAGGACGGGCCGCCCCGCCTCCGCAAGGACATACAGTCTTCGTCGCTTTGCTCCTCGCAATGACGCGGTTGGCCGTGACGAGGATTTGCTGATCCCGAGCCAGTCATCAGTGATATCAGGCTCTTGGGCCGTCTTGTTCCCAGACCGCTCACGCTCTTGCGCGACGGCCGAGGGTGCTATACATGTATAGCAGTCCATGTGGAGGAAGCCATGTTGGCCCTGCGATTGCCCGAAGACATCGAAAGCCGGCTGGACGAGCTCGCGCGGCGCACCGGCCGCTCGATGAGCTCCTATGCGCGCGAAGCGATTGTCGAAAAGATCGACGAACTCGAAGCGGCCCAGCGTCCGACCCGGACTTTCAGCCTCGACGAGGTCGAGCGCCTCGTGCGCTCGCGGGCGCCGGGAGCGGTGATCCGCCGCGAGGGCGACCGGCTGGTTGTGGAAAAGCCTGCGGTGACGGGCCTTATCGAATGGCTGAAATCGATTGAGCCTTTGGACGAGGAATTTCCCGACGTGGACGCCGGTCTACTTCCGCTCGATGAGCCCGATATCGGTCAGGAGGTGCATGATATTCAGTTGCAGCCCAACGGAGGCGTTAGGGTCTTGCAGATCGCCGCAAAAGGCCGCGTGGCGCACGGTCCGTCCGTCATAGCCCGTTGGGAAGCGGGCACAGTCAAGGATGGAAGGCCGACCTTGTTCGGAGATGACATAGACGTGCCGGACAGCACGCTGTTCCACGTGCGTAAAAAAGATAGTCGAAAACAGCAAGGTTCCAAATCGAGAGCACGGATTGAATTTATTTTGAGCGGCGCCGACAAGACTGTCGGTGAATACCGCAAGAGATTCGGGGAAAAACTTGCGAACGATGACATCGCGTGGGACGTCAACCACGACTTTTATTGCCTTGTGGTTCCGTTATAGACGATCGAAAATAGAATGTCTCGGCTTCTCTACATGTTGGACACCAACATTGTCTCGGACCTCATCCGAAATCCGCTCGGCAAGGCGGCTCAGCGGACTGAGAGGGCGGGCGCGGATACGGTGTGCGTAAGCATCATCGTCGCTGCGGAGTTGCGTTATGGCGCGGCAAAGGGAAAATCATTCCGTATAGGCGATCTGGTTGAAGGTCTCCTCGCGCGCCTCCCGGTGCTGCCGCTCGACATGCCCGCGGACGCAGACTACGCCGCGATCCGCACGCAGCTCGAGAACGCCGGTACGCCAATCAGCGCGAACGATCTCCTGATTGCCGCCCACGCCCTTGCGCTGCGGATGCCGCTCGTGACCGCCGATTCCGCCTTCCGTCGAGTCAGCGGCCTTCAAGTCGAGAATTGGCTGGAGTAGCGACCCGACACGTTCCCGACACGTCCGTTCCCGTTTGGTTCGGCATCCGCGCGTGTTAGCTTGCCAGACACCGATTCGCTGAGCCATTGACGCTCCCATGAACGACCTTTTCGGCGCCCAGCCGCCGCCGCGCGGCAAGCCCGTTCCCCCCAAGGCCCGGCCCGCCCCGACGCGCGGGACGCCGGGCGAGGCCGACTACAACGCGTCCTCGATCGAGGTGCTGGAAGGCCTCGAGCCGGTCCGGCGGCGCCCCGGCATGTATATCGGCGGCACCGACGCCAACGCGCTCCACCACCTGTTCGCCGAAGTGATCGACAACGCCATGGACGAGGCGGTCGCCGGACACGCGACCTTCATCGAGGTGTCGCTGGAAGACGGCGGCTGGCTCGCCGTCACCGACAACGGCCGCGGCATGCCGGTCGATCCGCACCCGAAGTTCCCGCAGAAGTCGGCGCTCGAAGTGATCATGACCATGCTGCACGCCGGCGGCAAGTTCGACAGCGGCGCCTACGAGACCTCGGGCGGCCTGCACGGCGTCGGCGTCTCCGTCGTCAACGCGCTGTCGGAAAAGCTCGAGGTCGAGGTGGCGCGCGGCCAGACGCTCTACCGCCAGACGTTCGAACGCGGCGCGCCGACCTGCGGGCTGACCGTGGTCGGCAAGGCGCCGAACCGCCGCGGGACAAAAGTCCGCTTCCTGCCCGACCCGATCATTTTCGGCGAGGCGGCCCGCTTCGATCCGGCGCGCGTGTTCAAGATGGCGCGCGCCAAGGCCTATCTCTTCGGCGGGGTCGAGATTCGCTGGCGGTGCGCGCCCTCGCTGATCGCCGACTCGGGCAAGGTTCCGGCCGAGGCCGTGTTCCACTTTCCCGGCGGCCTCAAGGATTATCTCGCCGCCGACATCGAGGGCGAGCCGCTGGTCGCCGATCAGGTCTTCACCGGGCGGATCGAAAAGGACGGCAAGCACGGCACGGTCGAATGGGCGATCGCCTGGCTCGCCGGGGCCGACGGCTTCGTCCACTCCTATTGCAACACCATTCCGACGCCCGACGGGGGCACGCACGAGGCGGGCCTGCGCACCGCGATCCTCAGGGGGCTCAAGGATCACGCCGAACGCATCGGCCAGGCGAAGCGCGCGAGCGCGCTCACTGCCGACGACGTGATGG
This sequence comes from Roseiarcus fermentans, assembly GCF_003315135.1. Classification (GTDB taxonomy): domain Bacteria; phylum Pseudomonadota; class Alphaproteobacteria; order Rhizobiales; family Beijerinckiaceae; genus Roseiarcus; species Roseiarcus fermentans. The sequence continues at coordinate 48,859 of NZ_QNRK01000046.1, read as the reverse complement.
CGGGCTGCGCGGCGCTGATTTCGGTGTTCATCCGCGAGCCGGAATTCCAGGGCCAGAACAAGGGCCGGCTGCAAACCGTCGAGGCGGCGCGGATCGTCGACGGCGCGGTCCGGGACGCTTTCGACCACTGGCTCGCCGCCGCGCCGAGCCAGGCCGCGCGGCTGCTCGACTGGGGAATCGAGCGCGCCGACGAGCGCCTGCGGCGGCGGATGGAAAAGGACGTCGCCCGCAAGACCGCGGTGCGCAAGCTGCGCCTGCCCGGCAAGCTCGCGGACTGCTCCAATTCCTCCGCGCAAGGCTCCGAACTGTTTATCGTCGAAGGCGATTCGGCCGGCGGCTCGGCCAAGCAGGCGCGCGACCGGGCGACCCAGGCCGTGCTGCCGCTGCGCGGCAAGATCCTCAACGTCGCCTCGGCGACGCGGGACAAGCTCGCCCAGAACCAGCAGCTCGGCGACCTTCTGCAGGCGCTCGGCGCCGGATCGGGAACGCATTACCGGTCCGAGGACCTGCGCTACGACAAGATCATCATCATGACCGACGCCGACGTCGACGGCGCGCATATCGCCTCGCTGCTGATCACCTTCTTCTATCGCCAGACGCCGAAGCTGATCGACGAGGGCCACCTCTATCTCGCCGTTCCGCCGCTCTATCGGCTCACCCAGGGGGCGAAGTCGATCTACGCGCGCGACGACGCCGACAAGGAGCGGCTGATGACGTCGGGTTTCCCCGGCAAGGGGGCGATCGAGGTCAGTCGGTTCAAGGGCCTCGGCGAAATGCCGATGCGCGACCTTCGGGACACCACGATGGACCCCGCGCGGCGCACGCTCCTGCGGGTGGCGGTGGTGGCCGACGACAGGGTCGCCACCGCCGAGGCCGTGGAGCGCCTGATGGGATCGAAGCCGGAGGCGCGGTTCGCCTTCATCCAGGAGCGCGCGCCGAAGGCGGCCGATCTCCTCGACGTGTGAGCCGTGCGGAGATCTCCGGAAAGCCTACGTCGTCAATCCCGCGTGAGCGCGCAAAAAATGGTCTGGAATTGCGGCGGGAAATGCAGTAGAACACAATGAGCGGGCTCCGTTCGCGCGTCGCGAACGAGAGGGCGAGCTGTCGATGATTCAGGTGGTTGATTTCGAATTGGCGCGGGCGGCAGGATACGCGATGCCGGCGTGCGCCCATGGCGGAGATGCACGGGTTCGTTCGTCCGCCGCCGCCGAAAGGCCTTGCTCTTGAAGACTTCGATCAACTTATTGCCCGTTATCTGCCGGAAGCGGCGGATATCGGCTCTTACGCATGGGTTTGCCGGCTGAAACGGCGATCGGGGAGGGACGTTCGTTGCGTCTCTCGGGAACAGGGTTTGGTTGGAGACTTTAGACGAACATGAGCAAGGGTAAGGATTTTCGGCCTCGCAAGCGCGGGTTCGACGATGATGGTCCGATGTCCTATGACCAGAAGCCCCGCCAGGCGCGGGGCGTCTTCGGCGGGCCGGATGCTGGGTTTGGCGGCCCGCCGGCGGGCATGTCCCCGAGCGGCGGGGCGCCGTCGAGCGCCCCGGCGGTCGACGCCACGGTCAAGTGGTTCAAGGCGGACAAGGGCTACGGCTTCGTCGAACTGGCCGACGGCCAGGGCGACGCCTTCCTGCACGCCAACGCGCTCCGCAACGCGGGGCACGAATCGGTTCCGGCCGGCGCGAAGCTGCGCGTCCAGGTCGGCGCGGGCGCGAAGGGCGCCCAGGTCACGCGCGTGATGGAGGTCGACACCTCGACCGCGGTCGAGCGGCCGGCGCGTCCCGCCGGCGGCGGATTCGGAGACAGTCCGCGTCCGCGTCGCGTCGCCCCCGACCCGTCGACGGCGGTCAGCGTCACCGGCAAGGTCAAGTGGTTCGACGAGACCAAGGGCTTCGGCTTCGTCGCCAGCCAGGACGGCGGCAAGGACGTGTTCGTCCACATCTCCGTGCTCGGCCCGGCGGGCCTCTCGACCCTCGCCGAGGGCCAGCAGGTCAACATGCGCGTCGTCGACACGCCCAAGGGACGCGAGGCGATTTCCCTGTCGCTCTGACAGGAACCGGACCTCCGGGACCTTATGAGCGCGGCCGACGCCGCGCTCTTTTTGTTTGTGACGCACGAGAGGGCCATGCAGCCGTCCCGCGACATCCACCGCCTGATCGAGATCATGGCCGCGCTGCGCGACCCGCAAGGCGGCTGTCCGTGGGACCTCGAGCAGACCTTCGCCTCGATCGCCCCCTTCACCATCGAGGAAGCCTACGAGGTCGCGGACGCGATCGAACGCGGCGAAACCGGGGATCTGCGCGACGAGCTCGGCGACCTCCTGCTGCAGGTGGTGTTCCACGCCAGGATGGCGGAGGAGGCGGGCCTGTTCGACTTCGGCGGCGTGGTCGAGTCGATCACGACCAAGCTCATCCGCCGGCACCCGCACGTTTTCGGCGACGCCCGCGACCTGGACCCCGACGCGGTCAAGGCGCTGTGGGCCCTGATCAAGGCGAAGGAGAAGCGCGAGCGGGCCGAGGCGCGCCAGCGCGCCGGCCTGAGCCCCGAGACGGCGCAGCACGGCGCGCTCGCCGGCGTTCCCTCGTCCATGCCGGCGCTGACCCGCGCCCTGAAATTGCAGGAGAAGGCGGCCAGAGTCGGATTCGACTGGGAGGACGTGCGCGGCGTGCTGGCCAAGCTCAGGGAGGAGATCGCCGAGACGGAAGCCGAGATCGCCGCGGAGTCCCGCGAAACCATCGCGGCCGAGGTCGGCGACCTGCTGTTCGCCGCGGTCAATGTCGCGCGCTTCGTCGACGTCGATCCGGAGGCCGCGCTGCGCGCCGCCAACGCCAAGTTCGAGCGGCGCTTCGCCCATATCGAGCGCCGTCTGGCCGAAACAGGCCGCAGCCCCGAAGCCGCCCATCTCGACGAGATGGAAGCGCTCTGGCGGGAGGCGAAGGGCCTCGAACCGGGCCGTCGCTGACCCCATGCGAACCCTGGCGCTTCTCCGGGGCGTCAACGTCGGCGGCGCGCGCAAGCTGCCGATGGCGGCGCTGGAACGCGCTTTCCGGACCTTGGGCGCGCACGCCGTCGAGACGGTGATCCAGAGCGGCAACGTCGTCTTCGAGGCCGACGATCCCGAAGCGGCGGCGATCGCGGCCGCCGGGGCGATCGAATCGGAGGTCGGCTTCCGCCCGGCGATGATCCTGCGGTCCGCCACGGCATGGCGGCGGATGGTCGAGGCGAACCCGTTCCTCGTCGACGGACAGGCCGTCGACGTCCTGCACGTCGCGAGCCTCGCTGCGGCGCCCGGGCCCGAACGCTCGGCGGCGCTTGCGCCGGACGCGTTCGCGCCGGACGCCTTCGTCGTCGCCGGGGCCGACGTCTATCTCCGCCTGCCCAACGGCGTGTCGGGGGCCAGGCTCACCAACGCGCGCCTCGACAGGGCGTTCGCCGCCGTCTCGACCCTGCGCAACTGGCGCACGGCGGTGAAGCTGCTGCAACGCCTCGAGGCGTGAGCGAACCGGCCGTTCGAGCCGGCGTCTGCGGACGTTATGCCGCATCGCCGCCGCCGCGCCGGCATGTTAGCGGGACCCACGGCGACGGCGTCTCGCTTCGCGGGCCGGCCGGAGCGGCGGGGCGCGACGGCCCTCGTCGACCGCGCCGCGGCGCCGCCGAATCCCGAGCCGAGGCTCGCGGGCGTGGACCTCCGCCATGAAAAACTCGCACGACATCCTGTTTTCTCCGACCCGGATCGGCAGACTCGGGATCAAGAACCGCTACGTGATGGAGCCGATCGGCCCCGGGGGGCTGTGCGACGCCGACGGGACCTTCAACGCGCGCGGCGTCAATTATTACGTCGAGCGGGCGCGGGGCGGGGCAGGCCTGATCATCACCGGCGTCACGATGGTCGAGAACGAAATCGAACGGTGCGCGCTGCCGTCGATGCCGTGCCCGACCCTCAACCCGCTCAATTTCGTCAAGACCGGAAAGGTGCTGACCGAGCGCGTGCACGCCTATGACACGCGCATGTTCCTGCAGCTTTCCGCCGGCTTCGGCCGGGTCAGCGTCCCCTCGGTGGTCGGCTCGACGGCGGTCGGCCCGTCGCCGATCCCGCACCGCTGGCTTCCGGGCGTGGTGTGCCGCGAACTGACCCACGTCGAGATCAAGACCCTGGTCCGCAAGTTCGCGGATTCGGCCGAGATCGCGCGCACGGCGGGCTTCGACGGCGTCGAGATCCACGCCGTCCACGAGGGCTATCTGCTCGACCAGTTCGCCATCGCCATGTTCAACCAGCGCCGGGACGAATACGGCGGCAATCTGGAGAACCGGCTTCGCTTCGCGACCGAGATCGTGCAGGCGATCAAGGCGCGTTGCGGCGCGGACTACCCGGTCTCGCTTCGCTATTCGCTCAAGAGCTTCATCAAGGACTGGCTGAAGGGCGGCCTGCCGGGCGAAGCGTTCGAGGAAAAGGGGCGCGACATCCCGGAAGGGATCGAGGCGGCGAAGATTCTGGAACAGGCCGGCTACGACGCGTTCAACGGCGACGTCGGTTCCTATGACAGCTGGTACTGGAGCCATCCGCCGATGTACCAGGCCAAGGGCCTCTACCTGCCGTACAATGCGATCCTGAAGCAGGCGGTGAGCGTCCCCGTCATCACCGCCGGGCGCATGGACGATCCGGACCTCGCGGCCGAGGCGATCCGGTCGGGGAAGACCGACCTCGTCGGCCTCGCCCGGCCGCTGCTCGCCGATCCCTACCTGCCGCAGAAGGTCCGGGCCGGCAAGACCGACCGCATCCGGCCGTGCCTCTCCTGCCAGGAAGGTTGCATGGGCCGCCTCGCCGCCTTCGGCCAGGTGTCGTGCGCGGTCAACCCCGCCTGCGGGCGGGAGGCCGAGTACGGCTTGACGCCGGCGCTCGAGCGCAAGCACGTCATGGTGGTCGGCGGCGGCGTCGCCGGCCTCGAAGCGGCGCGGGTGGCGGCGCTGCGCGGCCACGTGGTCGCGCTCTACGAGAAGTCGGACCGCCTCGGCGGGGTGGTGATTCCCGGCGGAGTTCCCGACTTCAAGGCCGACGATCACGCGCTCATTCGCTGGTACGAGCGAGAGCTGCGCGCGCTGAAGATTCCCATGACCTTCAACACCGAGGTGACCGAGGACCTGGTGGCGCGCGCGGCGCCGGACGTGCTGATCGTGGCGACGGGGGCGAAGCCGAAGCTGCTTCCGCTCGCCAACGAGCCGCACGTCTATACCGCGGAGGAGGTGCTGAACGGCGACAAGCCCGCCGACGACGCCACCGTCATCGTCGGGGCGGGGCTGGTCGGCTGCGAACTGGCGCTGTGGCTGAGCGAAAAGGGCAAGGCGACCACGCTGGTCGAGGTCGAGCCGAAGATCCTCGCCCGCGCCGGGCCGCTCTGCCACGCCAACGCCGAGATGCTGAAGGAGCTGCTGCGGTTCCGCAAGGTCGGGCTGATGACGTCGAGCACGGTCGAGCATTGGACCGAGGGCGGATTCCTGGTCAGGACCGGCGACACGGAGACCTTCGTCGCGGCGGATTCGGCCATTCTGGCGATCGGCTACGAGCCGGAGCGGCGCCTTTACGACAAGGTGCGCAACGCCGCGCCCGAGGTCTACGTGTTCGGCGACGCCCGCCGGGTGCAGAACATCATGTACGCGATCTGGGACGCCTACGAGGTCGCGCGGGCGCTGTAGCGGCGGTTGCCGAGCGCGGCTCGGGCGACGTTTTCAACGGTCGCAGGCGGGATCGTCGAGGAGGTCGGCGACCTCGGGCGCCCGTGGCGGTATGGGCGCCAAATAGCGCGGGTGAGGGGGTTGGCGATTCGCTTTCCCGAGGGGCCTCGGCGCAGCGAGGCCGCCGCTGCGACTCGCCGTATCGAGCCGGAGGAGTCGCTCCGAAATGCCGAACAGTTCACTGCCTCAAAGGGCCGTTGTCTGAAAACCCTCAGGGAAGGAACCGCCCGAACCAGACGATATAAAGAGGACAGTTATCAGGGGGTTCGTTATTGTTCAGTTGCTGACAATCAATAAAAGTCAGGCGGCGACTTGACCCCGCAACACTTGATCTTGCATCAATGACATGACCGACCCCTTCTCCGGGAGGAATATAAGCAATGATATAGTATGTGTCACGACCATCGTTACGAGCATTCATGTAGTCGTAGGCGGCTTGCCGTGAAGTGAAATGAGGATGCATCCCGTTGCCGATATTGAGCCGCGCCATCATATCGGTTATATCACTCTCATTATGGGAGGGTCCTTGCATATATCCAGTTCTAGCAGCAACTTCTTCTGGCGGTATCCCAACAAGATAACCAATTGCATGCATAGAGCAATCACCATCCTGCTGCGCTTTTGCGGAATGAACAATAAGATTTGAACCTAAAATTACAAAAATACTTAGCAAAAGCCAATATTTTGGTGTCGATGAATGAGGCATGAGGATTTCCTCCCGATATCAACGTCTGCCACGGCGCAATCACTCGTCACATTTTCCCTGCCCAGTCCCCTTGCATTGTTCAAAACGAATGTTTCCAGTACTCTCTATGATTAGTCTATAATCTTTGCCATCGCTCGCGTCGTTAATTTTGAACTCCGCTGAACCATCGTCCCACTGGCCCATGAGTTTATAGTTACTGTCCCAAATGATGCAGTTTCCTCGCCCGGTCTGCACGCTCACAGGCTTGTCTTTATGCTGCGATATCCACATATAACAATTTTTGGCATACGTTCGTGGTGATACGTACGCGCTGTCGGCAGTGTGTTCTCTATTAACGACCAATACAGTTGCAAGCGATTGGTTGTCACATCCGCTAATTGCCGTTGTCGCTTTAGCGGGAGGAGGAACAAAAATAAAGGCAGACGTTACAATAACGCTCATTACAAGTCCAGATTGCAAGCGTGTTAAACTGGCGAGAACATCTCGCGCCTGGATCGGCGGCGAGGCGGTTGCAGCTGATATCGGGGCCGACGCGCTCCGTGGCTCGGCGCGTCTACTTAAATTTGAGGTGTCCGTCATTGTTCTCGATCCTCTCGTCTAAGGCTAGTTCTGTTGAAATCCAATCACCATTTTCTGTCTCGCAATAACATTGTAATATGTTACCTTCGCCACCAAGGCGACAATTTTTGCAGGTTGCAGAGAAACGATAAGAAACGAACATCAGACGTCCATTTATATTACCGATATACTGATCTAGAAGGAGTGTTGTTGGCTGATACGTTCCAAAGAAGCCATAGGTTCGGCACTCAGCGTGAAGTTCAGTGGATTGAGGATCGTATTGAGGATGTTGGCACGAATGCGAAAAATCGCCCATAAGGAAGACTCCTTACAATGTGTCGTGCCCGCCCCCGAGGCGGATTGCGTATTGCAGGGATGCGATCGACCAGATATAATGTGATAAGTCGCAATGCCTGCCGCCGTAATATCGGATCAGCCTGATGGGGCGTGTGGCAGAGAAGCGTAAAGCAATTGTTGGTGTCGGCTGCGAAATCCATCGTGACATTGGCCTGTTGACGAGCAGCAGTGGCGCGTTAAGCCAAGCCTATCGATCGGTCGCCCCTTTCGTCTGGCGCCGCCTTAGCGGCTCGACCATGGCTCCGTTTCAATCCCGTGTTTCGGAAGAGCGAGGGAGCGGTGCAAGCCGCTTCAGCTAGGCGCCCCAGGGCGGGGTGCGTTCTGAAGCGATCGTCACCTTGATGCTGCGGGAACCTGCCAATCCGCCATGCGTGCCGGATATCTCGCTGATGGCCCAGGACGCAGAAGCATCCCTGACGCCGCCTTGGTTAAGGTCTGCTGCGAGCATCCGGAGGGCCGCCTCAATAGCCTCTTGTAAGCTCTCGTTGCCCGATTCCCCTTCGTATGTATGTTTCACATTCATGAACGACCTCTCTTTCTGTCGCTCGAACCAAATAGCGGCCGCCGTTGCAAATGATCGCGATTGGTAATTGCCAAGCGATCATAACAAGCGAATACTTCCGTGCTTGATGAGCACAGTGCTCGGTATGTTTTGTCCGGTATATACGTACTATTACGTATATTTACTGAGGCGTCCTGAAGCATAATCCGACTATCGAAAGATGCCGACCAGCCGATGGGCAGCACCGATAAGTCCATAAGCCGCGATAATCGTAGACATTCATGCGCAGTCGCCGCGGCGCCATCCAACATGATTTGGTATCCGGTGTTAGATCGTGGTTTGTAAAATTATCGTATTGCGTTTGCAGGAGCGAATAAGGACAGCCGTCCAACTCATGAGAGGCGGTTTATACGGGCCCCGGTTCGTAACGCTGTTATCTGGATCACAAAGGGGAGACCGCCCCTGGAGCCAATGCCTGCTTACCTGCGGACTTGCGCCGTTGGCGGCGGCGATCTTGCCATGGCGACCTTCCGTCGATTCCGGTCGTCGGCGCAGGAACGTCGGAGTTTCACCCGCCAGCGTGCCGCAAGAGGGGGAGGGCGGCGTCGCGGTCGGTCATCGTGGCCGTCAGCAATACGGGGGCGTACACGCGCTGGTTGAGCGGGGACCGCGGTCATCGACCGCGGCTCCAACACGCGATCGGTTCTGTGCGTCGCCCCGGCCGTCAGTGCAACAGCGGCGTCCCGTCCGGCTTCGCGCCGCACAGCGCCACCTCGAGGCCGAGTTCGGCGGCGAGCGAGGCCTTCGCCGCCATGGCCAGGTCGGCCTCGGCGTCCGAATTGGCGTAGGCGACCTGGACGTGGTTGGCCTTGTGGCGCGCCATCAGCTGGTCGCGCGACACGCCGTGCAGCACCGCGTGCATGATCGGCCATTGCGGCGTGGTGCTGGTCCAGCGCCGCTCCGTCTCCGCCCGGGGCAGTTCGGCGACATGGGCGCGGCCGAGGTCCATTTTCAGCCGGCCGTCCTCGACATAGACGCGCGACCAGACGATCGGGCCGGGCTTGGCGATCCCGCGCACGGTGCCGCCGCCGAGCCGAAAATACATCGGCGGCTGGCGCAGGCTGTCGGTGCCCGCCCATCCACCGATGTGGTGGGCGGGGGGCGCGGCGCCGGAAATCTCGAACACCCAGACGTAGTCGTCGGTCGAGCCGCTGCGGTCGGCGTCGCCCCAGCGGATGTCGTGCAGCGTCGTCTCGACCGGCTGGCCGAGCGCGCGGTGGATGCGGTTGGTGAACAGGGCGTCGAGGCCGGCGCATTCGTCGACCTCGTTGAAGTGGACAATCGCCCGGCCGTCGCGAATGACGCGGCCGTCGGCGGTCGCGACCGGCGGGCGGTCGTCGTTGTTGAGCATCCCCTCGGCGAGGTCGGAGGCCGGCGTCAGGTCCTTCAGGCCCTGCTGGTACTGGATGCCGATCATGTCGCAGCCAAACGTCTCCGCCATCCGGGCGGCGGCGATGTACATGCGGCACTGGTCGAGCACCTGGTCGAGGGTGAGATCCGTCTCCGGGTCATTGCCGAAGTGGAAGGTCATACCCCTGGCCACGAGCCAGTCGTACACCCCGTGCGCCTCGCGGTCGGACACCTCGCGCGCGGCGGCGTAGAGGGCGGACTGCGACAGCCGCTCCTTGAACACGCCGAGGGGGAACAGGAGCTCGTCCGGGATGATGGCGTTGTACATCCCCATGCAGCCCTCGTCGAAGACGCCCATGATCGCCTTGCGTCGGCGGAGATCCTGCGCCACCTCGCTCGCCGCCGCGCGGGCCTTTGCCGGCGCCGCGGCGGGATCGAAGGGATGGACATGCGAGAGGTCGTGGGTGACGCGGCCGGTCTCCAGCCATTCGTGCAGTCGGGTCTTGAAGGCGTCGTCCGAAAAGGTTTCGCTCCACAGGGTGGAGTAGGGGACGCCGGCCTTGGTCAGCGAGCCGTTCAGGTTCAGCATGCCGACGAGGCCGGGCCACTGACCGGACCAGTTGGCGACGGTGAGGATCGGCGCGCGATGGCCGATCAGGCCGGGCAGGACGTGGTTGGAGTATTGCCACACCGCCTCGGCGACGATGATCGGCGTTGCGGAATCGATCCGCGAAAAAATCTCGAGGCCTTCCTTCTGGCTGGCGATGAAGCCGTGCCGGCGGGCGGGGTCGTAGGGGTGGGCGCGCTCGACTTCGACGCCGAACGCCGCCAGCGCTTCCGTCACCTGGGCTTCCATCGCCGCCTGCGCCGGCCAACAGGTCTCGTTGGCGCTCTGGCGCAGATCGCCGCTCGCCGCCATCAGCACTTTGCGCGGAGCCATGGAAAACCCTCCTCAGTCGCTACAGTCCCGGGCGGACGCCTTGTCGCGGTCTTCACCCGGGGGGCCGCTTCGTCCCCTCGGGGAGACTAGCATGTCAGTGTTCCGGATTGCACCACCCGGCGGCGAGGCGCGCCTCATTTCGCCGACAGCCTTAGCGCGTCGCCGCCGCCGGGAATTGACGCGGCGCAAATCCTGCCGGACGCGGCGGCCCTTGCGTGGGTCCCTGGACGCCTTGCGGGCGTGGCCGGCGGGCGGGCCGGTCATCCGGGGCGCGTGGTGCGATTGCTGCAAACGCGTCGGCGCGGCGCTCGGTCCCGCGGGGCGAACGCTCGCAGCGCCCGGCGCGCGCCGGCGGCTGTCGACGCGCGATCGCCTCGCGCAACGCTCGGGCGCCAGAAAGGGGACGCGGGGCTTGATTGTATGTTCTTGTTATGTTCTAATGCTGCTGTCGATCGCAGAGGGGAGTGCGCGCGAGCGAATCCCGGCGGGCGTTCGGTCTGCAAGCCTTGCGAGACGCCGGAGTCCGGAAATGAGCGCGCATGCCGGGGAAATCCAGGCTTCGACCAACGCGCAACTCATCGAGCGCTTCAAAGCCGACGCCCGGCAAATGGGAAATCCGATGAAGATCAATGTGAAAGAAATCGCTGCCGGAATTTTCCGCGACGGCCTGCCTCGCGCTCGACACCGAGAAGGCGATCGCAATTCTCGAGGCCACGGCGGAGGGCCCGGAGAGGTTTCGCGCTCCCCCGGAAGCGTGGGCTGCGACCCGCGCCTTGGAAAGGTGGCGCGCAGGGCAGACGGTGATCTGGGGCGTGGTGTGACCCGAGGCGAAGCCGATCGCGCATGAGCGCGACCATGCCCGCGCGGCCCGCCTCGACGCGCGCATCGCGCCGGAGGCGCATGAAATCGCGAGGCGCGTTACGGAAACTCGACGGCGTTTCGCGGCTTCCGCTACGGATCGCCGCCTGATCGGGAGGCTTCGGGTTTTCGATTCGGCGCCCGGCCCGTCCCTCGCGGCGCTGCTGGCCGGAAGCGGCGAAACGTCTTCGGCGGCGGCGCCCGAGCGATCAGTCTCAGGCGAGCGCGGCCGACCGGCGACGAGCGCCGACCGCCGCCACTCCGAAGACGGCGAAGCCGATCGCCATCATCGCCCAGGTCGACGCCTCGGGAACGGCCGTCGCTTCGACCGTGTATTGGACAGCGATCGCATTGAGGCCGCTGTCGCCGAACCAGGTCATCTGTGGGCCATAGTCGTTGTAGAGCCGGTAATTGTAACCGGCGTTCCGGGTTCCGGTCCCCACCAGCCCGATCCCTTCCCCCGTGAAATAGGGAGACGTGGTCGAGAACGTGTCGTCGAGCGGCGTGAAGATGGGACTCTTGGATCCCTGACCCAGGGTCACCGGCCCGTCCCAGACCGAACCGCCCGGCCAGCCGTCGAGAAAGTCGCTGGCCGTGCCGGTGAAGGCGGTCACGACCCCGGCGCTGTTCACCACCATCGTTCCCGTGATCTTGCCGTGATCCCCGTAGGGTCCGGCAGCTTGCTTCGACGTGAAGGATACGTCGTAGGTTGTCGCCGACGCCGCCGCCGCCCCCAGCAGAGCCGCCCCTGCCGCAAGAGTCGTGATGAAAATCCTCATAATTGCAATTCCTGACCGTATTAAAGCGGGCAATCTGCTCGGTCTTCGCGACCGTGTCAAGTGTGAACATATCGGTGTGAACATCGCCGGCGGGTTCGCGGCGGCGCGGCCGGGCCGACGGGCTCCGCGACGAGGCGAAAAGAAGAGCGAAGGCGGCGGCCGGCTCGGTCGCCTGCTTCCGCTGCTCGACGAGCCGAACCCGGTCGTGCGGCGCGAGCGGCAACCGCCCGTCTCGCGCTCGACACGGAGAGGGCGATCGCAATCCTGGAGGCGGTCGCGGACGGTTGGAGTATCTCCGGGACGCCCTGCGGGCGTGGCGGGAGGGCAGGCCGGTCGTCCGGGGCGTGGTGTGACCCGAGGCCGCGCCGTTTCGGCGCCGAGCCGGTTGATTTTTGCGCCCGTCTCTGATTGATAGCGGCTCATGCGAACGCAGCCGACGACCCTGCGACTTACTCGCCCGGCGCTCTGACAGCGCCGGGACGCGCTCCTTCGCTTCAAAACATCTCCTTCAACGGGTCGAGGCGGCCGGCGGTTTTCGCCGGGCCGCCGCAAAGTCCTCAGGGGTCGTCATGACCGTGATGAACATTTCCAAATACCGCTCCTACCAGCCGATCGTCCTGCCCGACCGGCAATGGCCCTCGCGCGTCGTCAATGCGGCGCCGATCTGGTGCTCGGTCGATCTGCGCGACGGCAACCAGGCGCTGATCGAGCCGATGGGCGTCGAGCGCAAAAACCGCATGTTCCGGCTGCTCGCCGACATGGGCTTCCAGGAGATCGAGGTCGCCTTTCCCTCCGCCTCGCAGACCGATTTCGATTTCGTCCGCTCGATCATCGACAGCGGCGCCATTCCCGACGGCGTCGCGATCCAGGTGCTGACCCAGTGCCGGCCGGAGCTGATCGCGCGCACGTTCGAAGCGGTGAAGGGGGCGAAGAAGGTCATCCTGCACTTCTACAACTCGACCTCGACGCTGCAGCGCGAGGTGGTGTTCCGCACCGACCGCAAGGGCGTGACCGACATCGCGGTCGCGGCCGCCCGGCAGGTCCGGGAGCTGGCCGCCGCCAATCCCGAGACCGCGTTCCAGTTCGAATACTCGCCCGAGAGCTTCACCGGCACCGAGCTCGAATTCGCGCTGGAAATCTGCGAGGCGGTCAAGGACGTGATCCGCCCGACGCCCGCCAACAAGCTCATTCTCAACCTGCCGGCGACCGTCGAGATGGCGACCCCGAACACCTACGCCGACCAGTTCGAGTGGTTCGGCCGCCACATTTCCGACCGCGACAGCGTGCTGCTCTCCGTCCACCCGCACAACGACCGCGGCACCGCGGTCGCCGCCGCCGAACTGGCGCTGATGGCCGGGGCCGACCGGGTCGAAGGGACCCTGTTCGGCAACGGCGAGCGCACCGGCAACGTCGACATCGTCACCATGGCGCTGAACCTGTTCACCCAGGGGGTCGACCCGAAGCTCGACCTGCGCGACGTCAACCGGATCAAGGAGATCGTCGAGTACTGCAACCAGCTGCCGGTCCACCAGCGCCACCCCTACGTGGGCGACCTCGTCTACACCGCCTTTTCGGGCTCGCATCAGGACGCGATCAAGAAGGGTTTCGAGGCGCAGGCGACCCGCAACGACCCGCTGTTCCTCGTGCCCTACCTGCCGATCGACCCGAAGGACGTCGGCCGCGACTACGAGGCGGTCATCCGCATCAACAGCCAGTCGGGCAAGGGCGGCATGGCCTACATCATCAAGGCCGACTACGGGCTCGACCTGCCGCGCACGCTGCAGGTCGAGTTCTCGAAGATCGCCCAGGAGCTGATGGATTCCGAGGGCAAGGAATTGACCTCGCCGGAGCTGTGGGCGCTGTTCCGCCGCTCGTTCCTGCTCGACGACGCGCCGCTGACGCTGGTCAAGCAGCAGACGGCGCCGACGAGCCCGGACAGCCGCGAGCTGGTCGCGACGCTGCGCCGGGCCGACGGGACGACCTTCGCCATCGAGGGCGAGGGCAACGGCCCGATCGACGCCTTCGTCGACGCGCTGAAGAAGGCGTTCGGGGTCGAGTTCTCGTTCATCGACTATTCCGAACACGCGGTCGGTCGCGGCGCCAACGCCACCGCCGCGAGCTACGTCGAGATCCACGACGGCGACGACCGGCCGCTGCACGGCGTCGGCATCGACCCGAACATCGTCATGGCCTCGCTCAAGGCGACGCTCGGCGCCGTGCTCCGGCTGATGCGCCGCGAAGGGAAGATCTAGCCGAGCATGGTGGGGGGGCGGCGTCTCGCCGCCCCCCACCGGCCGTCCGCAAGGACGGCCGTCTCTCGCAGCCCCCGCGGGCCCGTCCGGAAGGACGGCCGCCTTTCGACAGGCGTTGGGCGCCCGAGACGGGCGCGCTCCGACTGACCTCGTCGAGGCGCTTCGGCCGCCCCTGAAAAGGCCGCCTCCTTCAACCCGCGCTCGGCAAGAGATCCACAGCCGATTGTTGCTGTCGTGCAACAGGTCCCGGCAAAGCGTCGCCGGCCCCTCCGCGCGTCACGGGAATGTCTATGTTGCAGCGCACAAGAGGCGTCGGCGCAAGCGCCCATTGCGGCCCCCTGCGAATGGAGAGTGGCGAATAGTCAAGCAACTGTCAGAATTTTCAGTCTGTTTCCCGGACGAGAGCAAAAACAGGAGCCGTCAATGACGACAAGTTCGAGAAAGACCTTTGCCGTGATCATTGAGCGAAACGGACAGGAACTCGCGCGCGACATCCTCCATGGCGACGGCGGAGCGGACGCGCGCAGCAAACTCATGCAGCTCGTGCGGCAGCACGAGATCGATCCGTTCGACGAGCCGATCCATTGCCGGATCGAGGAACTGTCCGAATAGCGGCGACAGGGCGGGCGGGCGGCTGGTCGGCGACGCTGCGGCTGACCCGTCGCCTTCCGCCCTTACAGCACCACCACCTTCGTGCCCTTCGCCACGCGTCCGTAAAGGTCGATCACGTCGACGTTGAGCATGCGGATGCAGCCCGACGAGACGGCGTGGCCGATCGAGGCCGGATCGTTGGTGCCGTGGATGCGGAACAGCGTGTCCTTCTTGTCCTGGAACAGGTAGAGGGCGCGCGCGCCGAGCGGGTTGCTCAGGCTGCCGTCGAGATGGGCCGGCAGTTCCGGACTGCGCGCCAGCATCTCGGGCGGCGGCGTCCAGCCCGGCCAGTAGGCCTTGCGCCCGATCTCGGCCTCGCCCTTCCAGGCGAAACCCTGGCGGCCGACGCCGATGCCGTATTCGACGGCGCGGCCGTCGCCGAGCGACAGATAGAGCTTGCGCAGCTTGGTGTTGATGGTGACCGTTCCCGCCGGCTCTCCGGTCGGGTCGGCGATTTCGCGTCGCGTCGGGCGCGCCCGGTCGACCTTGACGTCGAGGTCGACCGGGGTTGAATAGGCCGGATCGGCGTCGGGCGGCAGAAGGCCCGCGGGGCCGGGGACGCCGGACTGCGGCGTCGCCGGCGCTGGCGGTTGCCCGAACGGCCAGAAGTTCTGGGCGAGCGCGCCCCCTCCGTGCGCAACGGCGACACACGCGGCGAGAGAGCCGACAAAAAACGCGCGCACTGGACCCATGACGTGAACTTCCACTCGATGCCGTCGATCGAATGAACTTGATAACGACGACGGCGATTTGACAAGTCCGGGCTTGCGTGCGGCGGCCCGACCGTCGTTTGATCGCCATGGCCGCGGCCACCCAGCCTCGGCGGGGAACCGCAAAGAGGATTGGTCATGTCGCTGCATCCCGCACTTCAGTCCGGCCGCGCCGCGGTCGTCACCGGCGCCGCCAGCGGCATCGGGCTCGCCGCGGCGACGGCGTTCGCCCGTCTGGGGATGAAGGTCGTCCTGGCCGACCGCGACGCCGCGGCGCTCGCGGCCGCCGACGCGCGTCTCGCCGGGATCGTCGCCGATCGCAACGACGTGCGCCTGTGCGTCGTCGACGTCGGCGATCCGCGCGACCTCGTGCGCCTGAAGGACGTGGCCTACGAGGCCTTCGGCGAGGTCGCGATCCTGATGAACAACGCCGGCGTCGGCGGCGGGGGCGGCGTCCTGGGCGACCTCGACGCCTGGCGCCGGGTCATCGACGTGAATTTGTGGGGCGTCATCCACGGCGTCAACACGTTCGCGCCGGCGATGATCGCGCAGGGCGGGCCCGCGGCGATCATCAACACCGGGTCCAAGCAGGGGATCACCTGTCCGCCGGGCGACACCGCCTACAACGTGTCGAAGGCCGGCGTGAAGGTCGTGACCGAGGCGCTGGCCCACGACCTGCGCGCCATCGCGGGCTGTCGGGTCAGCGCCCATCTGCTGATCCCCGGCTTCACCTTCACCGCCATGACCCGGCCGGGCGGCGGCGGGGAGAAGCCGGCGGGGGCGTGGACGCCCGATCAGGTGGTCGCGTTCCTGATCGAGCGCATGTCCGCTGGCGACTTCTATGTCCTGTGCCCGGACAACGACGTGACGCATGAGATCGACGCCAAACGCATCCTGTGGGCGGCGATGGACATCGTCGAGAACCGGCCGCCGCTGTCGCGCTGGCATCCGGACTACCAGGCCGCGTTCGCGGCGTTCGCGAAGGGCTAGACGCCGGCTCGCGAAACGGCGCGGCGCCGCCGCGCCCGATGAGGGGACGGCGCCAACGTGCGGGACTCGGCGGCGCCGCGCAAAAATCCCGTTCCCGATGACAGACCGGACGATTTCGTCCGGGGCGGGCGAAGCGATGAATGACGAGCCTCTGGCCTGGAGGTACTATGCAGCGGCGCTGTCGGCCGCGCTGCTGCCTGCGCTGCTGGCGGCGCTGCTCGTCTGGCAGGTCCGGTCGGCCGACTACGCCTCCGCCGGCAGGTCCGTGCTCACCACGGCCAAGGGCGTCGCCGGCGATTTCGACAACACGTTCGAGCAGTTCGACGCGCTGCTGAAGTCGATCGCCCGGCAATACGTCGACGGCGTCGAGAGCGGATCGGAAGAAAAACCACGGCTGATCCAGCGTCTGCAAGAAGAGCTCGCGAATATTCCCTTTTCGTCGCGGGTGTTCATCGCCGATTCCTACGGTCGGTTGGTGCTGGGCGGCGGCGCCGCTGTCCAATATGCGACGACCGGCGTCAGCGTCGCGGACCGCGACTACTTTGCCCGCTCGAAGGCCGGAGAGCAGGGATTGATGTTCGAGGGTCCCCACAGGGCCAAGTTCGGCGACGAGCAGGTGATCGTGCTGGCGCGACGCCTCGAGGACGGCAAGGGAGGTTTCCTCGGCGTCGTCGCGGGCAGCATCCCGGTGGCGTACTTTCAGACGCGAATCGCGCGCGACGAACTCGATCCCCACGGCGACATCGTCTTCCGGACCACGAACGGCGCCCGCATCGCCGTTCACTCCGCCGATCCCGCCGATCCGGCCGATCCCGGCGGGGTCGGCGTGTCGGAAGTGGCGATGATGGCCGCGCCGGCGTCGCCGGCGCTGTTCCAAGGGCGCGAGGGTCAGACCCTCTACCAGGCCGCTTCCCCGCTCGACCACATCGACCGGTTGCTGGCCTATCAGAAGCTGAGCCATGCGCCCTTCTATCTCCTGGTCGGGCAGTCGACGGCGAGCGTCGACCGGTCCTGGCGGAGGCTCGCGTCCGAACTCGGATTGCTCTGCCTCGGCGTGACCCTCGCGGGGCTCTGGAGCGCGCGTCGGCTGCACGCGTCGGCCGTGACCCTCCGCCGGGAGAGGAGCCTTCTCAAGCAGCGCATCGCCGACCGGACCCGGGAACTCGAGGACAGCGCGCAGGAGCTGTCGGCGGTGCTGGACAGCGTCGTGACTCGCCAGGAATCGGACCGCCGCCGGATCGCCCGCGAATTGCACGACAGGCTCGGGCAATACCTTGCGGCGATGAACCTCAAGCTTGGGGCGCTGGAGCGGTGCGGGCCCGACGTCGCCTTGCTGAAGTCCGGGCTCTCGGACCTGAAAGATCTGACGGGGGCGGTGGGAAGCGAGGTCGGCCGCATCGCATGGGAGCTGCGGCCGGTCGCGCTCGACGACATCGGTCTCGAGTCGGCGGT
This sequence comes from Roseiarcus fermentans, assembly GCF_003315135.1. Lineage (GTDB taxonomy): Bacteria > Pseudomonadota > Alphaproteobacteria > Rhizobiales > Beijerinckiaceae > Roseiarcus > Roseiarcus fermentans. The sequence goes on along the minus strand of NZ_QNRK01000046.1, from coordinate 30,962 downwards.
CCGGCATTTCATCGAGGAATGGGTTCAGCGCTCCGGGCTGCGCTTCGACCTTCATCTGGCGCTGAAGGGTCGCAGACTGCCGCCCGAGGTCGAGACCACCCTCTACCGGGTGTTGCAGGAGAGCGTCACCAACGTCGTCAAGCACGCCGCGGCCAGCGCCGTCGGCGTCACGCTGACGACGTCGCCGAACGACGTGGTGATGACCGTCGAGGACGACGGGGTCGGATTCGACGTCGACGAAGTGAGCCGCGCCTCGCCGCGCCTGGGACTGCGCGGCATGCGGGAACGACTGGCGGTGAGTCACGGCAGTCTGGACATCGAGTCCCGGCCGGGCGGGGGCACGACGCTGACGATCCGGATCCCTCTGGCCGGCCGCGCCCCGTAGACCCGGCCGTCGTCCGCGTTCCGCGCTCAAACGAGCGCCGCCGCCCGCTTCACGGATCGGGCCGGCCCTCGACCGGCAGAATCACTTCGAACGTCGAGCCCTGGCCCGGACGCGAGCGCGCGGCCAGCGCCCAGCCGTAGCGGTCGGCGATCGCCTTGCAGATCGCCAGCCCGATGCCCGAGCCGGGATAGTCCGCGAGCGCATGAAGGCGCTTGAACGGCAGGAAGATCTCGGTCGCGAACTTCTGATCGAAGCCGACGCCGTCATCGGCGATCGAGAGCCGCACCCTCGTCTCGCCGATGCGCTCCGTCCGGATCGTGATCGACGGCGCGGCGCCGGGCTTGCGGTACTTGATTGCGTTCGAGACGATGTTCTGGATCAGCCGGCCGAGCTGGGCGGGGTCGGCCGGCGCAACGACCGGCTCGACCTCGAGGCGGATGGCGGCGCCGGTCTCCTCGATCGACGCCGAGAGGTCGGTCAGCGCCAGTTCGATCGCGGCGCGCAGGTCGAGCGGCCGGGTCTGGGTTTCCGCGCCGCCGACGCGCGAGAAGGCGAGCAGATTGTCGACCATCCGGCGGGCGCGCTGGGCGGAGCCCGAGATGATGGCGGTCGCGCGCGCGGCGGCGGCGGCGTCCCCCGCCTTGATGGCCTCGTCGAGCAGCCCCGCGTAGACCGCGATCTTGCGCAACGGCTCCTGCAGATCGTGCGAGGCGACGTAAGCGAACTGGGTCAGCCGCGCGTTGGCGAGTTCGAGATCGCTCGCGCGTTGCGCGAGGTCGAGGTCCGCCTTCCGCCGCGCCGTAATGTCGACAATCGTCGCGAGCACGATGGCGCCGTCCGCGGCGTCGATCGGCGTGAGGCCGATCTCGACCGGGAACTCGGTGCCGTCCTGTCGCGTTCCGTACAGATCGCGGCCGGCGCCCATCGGCCGCTTGCTGGGCGCGGCGAAGAAGCCCTGGCGCAAACCGGCGTGCCCCGCGCGCGCCCGGCGGGGAACCAGGATGTCGATCGAACGCCCGACGAGATCGTCGACCGGATATCCGAACATGCGGCCGGTTTCGGCGTTGGCGAACGCGATCGTCCCGTCGGCGTCGACCATGATCATGGATGCGGGCGACGCCTCGACCGCGAGCCGGAAGCGCTTGTCGGAGCCGCGCGTCATCGTCGCCCCCGGTCGCTCAGGGCCGCCGCCGTAAGCGGCGGGCCGGCGCCCTGCCCACAGTCTCGAAGAAAGGTGTCCGGTTCCTCATGCCGAAAGCCACGCCCGCCTTGAAGCCGTGCCGGATCATGCTGATCGAGGACGATCCTGACGACGTCTATCTTTTCCAGCGCGCTTTGGACCGGGTGAAGGCGGGAATCGGGCGCGAAGTCGTTCTCGAAGTGGCGGGCGACGGCCTCGACGCGAGCTACCAGATTTCCGTCGAGGATCTGATGAGCCGGCTGCCGGACATCGTGGTGCTCGATCTCAACATGCCGCGGCTCGACGGCGTGAAGTTCCTGCACGCGCTGCGCCAAACGTTCCAGGTCAAGAGTCTGCCGGTCGTCGTCCTGACCACGTCGACGGCGAAGCCGGTGCACGACGAGGCGCTCGCGGCCGGCGCCGACGCTGTGTTCGTCAAGCCGGACAGCGCCGACGCCCTGCTCGAGATCGCAGCCGAGATCATCGATCGCGGCGTCGTCTACGGACAGCCGCGCAGCTAGCGCCCGGACCCCGGTCAGCTTTCCGCGCCGCCGCCGAGGCGGGCGGCGAGCGCCTCGATCCGCGCCCCGAGCCCGTCGAGGGCGGCGGCCAGCGACCCCGACCGGGCGGCTTCGGCTTCGGCGCGCTCGCGGCCGGCCTCTGCGACGTCCCGCGCCTCGGCGAGTTCGTCGGCGAAGGTGAGCGCCGCCATCACCACCAGCCGTTGATCGCCGATCTCGCCGAAAGCGCGGCGCAATTCGCCGATCTTGTCGTCGACCATGCCGGCCAGATGTTCGAGGCGCGCCTCCTCGCCCTCGTTGCAGGCGAGACGATACTTCTTCCCGTCGATGGTCACGGAAACCTGCGCCATGGCGAAAACCTTCCCTGCCGCCGGCTCGCGGGTCTAGTCCGCGGGCGGCTCCATGCGTTCGATGACCAGCGCGATCGTCTCGGCGGCGCGCGCGAGCCGGTCCTCGGCTTCGGCGTTGGCGGCCTCGAGCGCGCGGGCGCGGTCGAGCGCGGCGTCGAGCTCGACGGCGAGGCGCGAGCGATCGTCCTGCATCAGCGCGAACTCCTCCTCGGCGTTGGCGCGCGCCTCGTCGTGGCGCATCCGCCGCTCGGCGGCCCGCTCCAGGAGACCCACCGCCGCGGCGAGCCGGCTCAGCGAGCGATCGAGACCATCCGGGGAGGTTTTGCTTCCATCCATTGCGACGCTTGGCTTACGCGATGCTCGAACGAGTCGCAACGCGAACCGAATTGCGATCGTCGCGTTGACGGGCTAGTGATCCTGAGACGGACCGCCCCGCGCGCGAAGGCGTGAATCCCGCGAGCGATCAAGGCAATTCCCGAACGACCAAGGACTGAGGAGAGCCCCGATGGCGACGAGCCCAACCCATGATTCCCTGGCCAATGCGATACGATTCCTCGCCGTCGACGCTGTGGAAAAAGCCAACAGCGGCCATCCCGGCCTGCCGATGGGCGCAGCCGACCTCGCGACGGTCCTGTTCCGCGACGTCCTGAAGTTCGACGCCGCCGACCCGCACTGGCCGGACCGCGACCGCTTCGTGCTCTCGGCCGGTCACGGTTCGATGTTGCTCTATGCGCTCCTGTACCTAACCGGGACCGGCGGCGCCGACGGCCTGACGCTGGACGATCTGAAAGCCTTCCGCCAGGTCGGCTCGAGGACGCCCGGGCATCCCGAATACGGCCATACGCCCGGCGTCGAGACGACCACCGGGCCGCTCGGGCAGGGGATCGCGACCGCCGTCGGCATGGCGCTCGCCGAGCGCATGCTGGCCGCCCATTTCCCGAGCGTCGTCGACCACCGCACCTACGTGCTCGCTTCCGACGGCGACCTGATGGAAGGCCTCAGCCACGAGGCGATCGCCATCGCCGGCCATTACCGGCTGTCCCGGCTGATCGTGTTCTGGGACAACAACGACGTTTCGATCGACGGCAAGGTCTCCGTCCTCAACGACAACGTCGATCAGGTGGCGCGCTTCCAGGCCGCCGGGTGGAACGCGAGCCACGTCGACGGGCGCGACGCCGCGGCGATCTTGAGCGCGGTGCGCGCCGCGCAGGCCTCGGACCGGCCGACCCTGATCGCCTGCCGGACGACGATCGGCTTCGGCCTCCCGACCAGGGAGGGAACGAGCAAGGCGCACGGCGAGGCGGCCGGCGCGGCCGAGATCGAGGGCGCGCGCAAGAACCTGAACTGGCCGTACCCGCCGTTCGAGATCCCGGCCGACGTTCTGTCCGCCTGGCGGGAGGTGGGCGCGCGCGGCGCCCCGGACCACGAGGCCTGGCGAAAGCGGCTCGCCGAGCTCGATCCGGCGCGGCGCGCGGAATTCGAGCGCCGGGTGGGCGGCGAACTGCCCGCGGGGCTCGACGGCGTCATCGACGCCTACAAGCGCGAGCTGGCGGACAAGGCGCCGACCATCGCCACCCGCAAGGCGGGCGAGGCGGCGCTCGCCGTGATCGCGCCCGCCGTGCCGGAACTGGTGACCGGCTCGGCCGACCTCACCCCCTCCAACAACACCAAGGTCGCGGCCACCAAGGAGATCACGCCCGACGACTTCTCTGGCCGCTACATCCATTGGGGCATCCGCGAGCACGGCATGGCCGCGGCCTGCAACGGCATGGCCGTGCATGGCGGCTTCATCCCGTCGGGGGCGTCGTTCCTCTGCTTCACCGACTACGCCCGTCCGGCGCTCCGCCTCGCCGCGCTGATGAAGATCCGGGTCGTGCACGTCTTCACCCACGACTCGATCGGTCTGGGCGAGGACGGCCCGACGCACCAGCCGGTGGAGCAGATCGCGTCGCTGCGCGCCATGCCGAACATGTACCTGTGGCGGCCCGCCGACAGCGTCGAGACGGTCGAGTGCTGGCAGGCGGCGCTGGAACGCGCCCATTCGCCGTCGATCCTGGCGTTGACGCGGCAGAACCTGCCGGCCTTGCGCAAGACTCACGTCGCCGAGAATCTGTGCGCGCGCGGCGCCTACGAGATCGCCCCGGCGGAAGGGGAGGCCGCGGTGTCGATCTTCGCCTCCGGCTCCGAAGTCTCGCTCGCGATCGCCGCGCAGCAGATTCTGAAAGGCAAGGGCGTCGCGGCGCGCGTGGTGTCGGTGCCCTGCATGGACGCCTTCTTCGACCAGCCCGAGGACTACCGCCGGTCGGTGATCGGCGGCGCGCGCGTGAAGGTCGGGGTCGAGGCCGCGGTGCGCTTCGGCTGGGACGCGATCATCGGCGACGGCCCGTTCGTGGGCATGAGCGGGTTCGGCGAAAGCGGGCCCTACAAGGCCGTCTACGAATTTTTCGGCATCACGCCGGAGGCCGTGGCCGAGGCCGCCGAGGCGAGGCTCGGGGCGTGAGCCGCAGCCTCGCGTTCGGGGACGCGATCCTTAAGGCGAATTGTCGCATACGGGGGCGAGGCTGTAGACTTTAGATCAAGCGGAGCGCATGGAACCGGCGCTCTAAATCAAGCGGTCGTATCAATCAGCGGGGCCGCCGTGGGCCGCGAACAACGGGCGGGACCCCAGGAGAAACATCGATGGTCACGAAGGTAGCGATCAACGGCTTTGGACGCATCGGGCGCCTCGTGCTGCGCGCGTTGGTTGAATCAGGCCGCAAGGACATCGAGGTCGTCTCGATCAACGACCTCGGTCCGGTGGAGACCAACGCGCATCTTCTGCGTTTCGACAGCGTGCACGGGCGGTTCCCGCACGAGGTGGTGGTCGAGGGCGACGTGATCCACGTCGGCGGGCACAAGATCAAGTGCACTGCGATCAAGAACCCGGCCGAACTGCCGCACAAGGAGCTCGGCGTCGACATCGCGTTCGAGTGCACCGGCATCTTCACCGCGCGCGACAAGGCCGCCATCCACCTCGCGGCCGGCGCCAAGCGCGTGCTCGTCTCGGCCCCGTCGGACGGCGCCGATCTCACCGTGGTCTACGGCGTGAACCACGACAAGATCGCCAAGGAGCACCTCGTGCTCTCGAACGCCTCGTGCACGACGAACTGCCTCGCCCCGGTGGCCAAGGTGCTCAACGACGCCATCGGCATCGAGCACGGCTTCATGACCACCATCCATTCCTACACCGGCGACCAGCCGACCCTCGACACGCTGCACAAGGACCTGTACCGGGCCCGCGCCGCGGCGCTGTCGATGATCCCGACCACGACCGGCGCGGCCAAGGCGGTCGGCCTCGTCCTGCCGGAACTCAAGGGCAAGCTCGACGGCTCGGCGATCCGCGTCACCACCCCGAACGTCTCGGTGGTCGACCTCAAGTTCGTCGCCAAGCGCGCCACCACCAAGGAAGAGATCAACGAGGCGATCAAGAAGGCTGCGGAAGCCGGCCCGCTCAAGGGCATCCTCGGCTACACCGACAAGCCCAACGTCTCGATCGACTTCAACCATGACGCCCGGTCGTCGATCTTCCACATGGACCAGACCAAGGTCATCGACGGCACCTTCGTGCGCATCCTGAGCTGGTACGACAACGAGTGGGGCTTCTCGAACCGCATGGCCGACACCGCCATCGCGCTCGCCAAGACGATCTGACGGCAAAGCCGCAGGTGTGAAACGTCGCGCCGCCGGAGCTCCTGGCTCCGGCGGACGCTGAAGGCCAAACTGATCCCAACGATTTCCATTCGAAGGGGAACGAACATGAGCAAACCATTCCGCACGCTCGACGACGCCGACGTCGCCGGCAAGCGCGTGCTTCTTCGCGTCGATCTGAACGTTCCCACCGAGAACGGAAAAGTCACCGACACGACGCGCATCGAACGCGTCAAGTCGACGATCGCCGAGATCGCCGACAAGGGCGGCAAGGTGATTCTGCTCGCCCACTTCGGCCGTCCCAAGGGCGGCCCGGACGAGAAGAACTCGCTGCGGCCGGTCGCCGACGCCGTCGCCGAGGTGATCGGCCGCCCGGTCGGCTTCGGCGCCGACTGCATCGGCGCGGTCGCCGAGGCGGCGATCGCCGCCATGAAGAACGGCGACATCCTGCTGCTCGAGAACACCCGCTTCTACAAGGGCGAGGAAAAGAACGACCCGGAGATCGTCGCGGGGCTGGCCAAGCTCGGCGACCTCTACGTCAACGACGCCTTTTCCGCCGCCCACCGCGCGCACGCCTCGACCGAGGGCGTCGCCCACAAGCTGCCGGCCTTCGCCGGCCGCGCCATGCAGGCCGAGCTCGAGGCGCTGACCATCGCGCTCGGCAATCCCGAGCGCCCGGTCGCCGCGATCGTCGGCGGCGCGAAAGTCTCGACCAAGCTCGAGCTGCTCGGCAACCTGATCAACAAGGTCGACGTGCTGATCATCGGCGGCGGCATGGCCAACACCTTCCTGTTCGCGCAGGGCAAGGCCATCGGCAAGTCGCTCGCCGAGAAGGAGATGGCCGACACCGCGCGCAAGATCATGGCGGACGCCGGGGCGGCCAAGTGCCGCATCGTGCTGCCGATCGACGCGGTGGTCGCCAAGGAGTTCAAGGCGCACGCGCCCTCGCGGGTGGTCGACGTTGACCATGTCGCCGAGGACGAGATGATCCTCGACATCGGGCCGAAGTCGGTGGTCGAGATCGAGGGCCTGCTCGGCGGCATCAAGACGCTGGTGTGGAACGGTCCGTTCGGCGCCTTCGAGACGCCGCCGTTCGAGGCGGCGACCTTCGCCATCGCCAGGACCGTCGGGTTCCTGACCCGCGACGGCAAGCTCAAGGCGATCGCGGGCGGCGGCGACACGGTCGCGGCGCTGAACGACGCCGGCGTCGCCGGGCAGTTCACCTACGTGTCCGCCGCCGGCGGCGCCTTCCTCGAATGGATGGAAGGCAAGGCGCTTCCGGGCGTCGAGGCGCTCCGGGCGAAGTAACAGGTCATCGTTTTCAGCCATCAAAGGGCAAGGGAGCACACATGTCCCGCGTAACGTTGCGACAACTTCTGGATCACGCCGCCGAGAACGACTACGGCGTCCCGGCGTTCAACATCAACAACATGGAGCAGGCGCTGGCGATCGGCGCGGCGGCGGCCGAACTCGAAGCCCCGGTGATCATCCAGGCTTCGCGCGGCGCGCGCTCCTACGCCAACGACATCATGCTCAACCACATGATGGCGGCGCTGACGGAAATGTACCCGCAGATTCCGATCTGCGTGCATCTCGACCACGGCAACGGCCCGGCGACCTGCGTCACCGCGATGCAGGCCGGCTTCACCTCGGTGATGATGGACGGCTCGCTGAAGTCGGACGGCAAGACCCCGGCCGACTGGACCTACAACGTCGGCGTCACCAAGCAGGTGGCCGACATGGCCCATCTCGGCGGCGTCTCGGTCGAGGGCGAACTCGGCGTGCTCGGCTCGCTCGAGACGGGAACCGGCGACAAGGAAGACGGCCACGGCGCCGAGGGCAAGCTCAGCCACGACCAGTTGCTGACCAATCCGGACGAGGCGGTCAAGTTCGTGCGCGAGACCAAGGTCGACGCGCTCGCCATCGCCATGGGCACCTCGCACGGCGCCTACAAGTTCTCGCGCAAGCCCACCGGCGACATCCTCGCCATGAGCGTGATCGAGGAGATCCACAAGAAACTGCCCAACACTCACCTCGTGATGCACGGCTCGTCCTCGGTGCCGCAGGACCTGCAGGACATCATCAACAAGTTCGGCGGCAAGATGCCGCAGACCTACGGCGTGCCGATCGAGGAGATCCAGAAGGGCATCAAGAACGGCGTGCGCAAGATCAACATCGACACCGACAACCGCATGGCGATCACCGGCCAGATCCGAAAGGTGTTCCAGGAGCACCCGGAGGAGTTCGACCCGCGCAAGTATCTGAAGCCGGCGCAGGACGCGATGATCAAGATCTGCAAGCTGCGCTTCGAGGAGTTCAACACCGCCGGGCAGGCGCCGAAGATCAAGAAGGTCTATCCGCTCAGCGAGATGGCCAAGCGCTACGCCAGCGGCGAGCTCGATCCGAAGTTCGCGTGAGCCTCTGCGCGGCCCGCGAAGGTCGCGGCGCAGAGTAACGGGACTTTCGAGGCGGCCGCGAGAAGCGGCCGCCTTTTTTCGTCTTCAAAGACGCGAAAGCGCCGCCAGCTTGAAGCCCGCCGATCGGCCGCCTACATTGCCTGCGCCCTGAAAAGCAGGCAATGGAGGCGTCGATGCCGCTGCAGTTGACGGTGCGTGGGCTCGATCCTGCGCTGGTCGCCGCGCTCAAGCGTCGCGCCGCTGAGCATGGCCGCTCGATGGAGGCGGAGCATCGCGAGGCGCTGCGGGAGGCGCTGACGCCCGGGCGCAAGGACTTTTGGAGCCGCGCCGACGCCATCCGTAGCCGAACGCGCTGGGACGGGACCAGCGCCGATCTGATCCGCGAGGACAGGGACCGTTGAAGCTGGTCATCGACGCCAGCGTCGTGGTGAAATGGTTCATCGACGAACCCGGCGCCGACTGCGCGGCGGCGCTTCGCAGCGAAGCCTTGACCGCGCCCGATCTCATTCTCGTCGAGGTCGGCAACGCGTTGTGGAAGCATCAGCGCAGGGGCGTGCTCACCAGCGCGGATGACCTCGATGCGATCGCCGCGCTGCAAGCGGCGCCGATCGCGCTCACCTCCGTTGCCGACCTGCTCATGACCGCCGCGCGGCTCGCCGCCGAACTCGACCACCCGCTCTATGATTGCGTCTATCTGGCGCTCGCGATGCGCGAGGGCGTCCCGCTCGTGAGGTGCGCCCTGCTGCACGACGACCGTGATTTCGCGCCGATGGAGACCCATCTCGGCCTTGTCGCCCTGTGAGCCCCGCCGCTACCGCGCCCGCACCGCCAGCGACTGCGTCGCCTGGCCGATCACGCCTTCCTCGTCGAAGAGCGCCGATTCGGCCAGCCCGCAGCCGTTGCCGCCGAACAGACTGCGCGCCTCGAGGCAGATCCATTCTCCCACGGGGCGGCGGAAGAGGTTGATCGTCAGGTCGCAGTTGACGAACATGAAGCGGTCGAAGCCGAGCGAGGCGCTGATTCCGTTGCCGGAATCGGCTGCGACCGCGACCCGCTGGTAGGGGCTCGGCGTTTCGCCCGCGACCAGCGGATGGGCCATGCGGAACCAGACCGCCGACGGGCCCCTGAACATCGTCCCTTCGGCGACGCGGTTCTCGACCAGCTCGGCGTAGCCGAAAGCATGCGTGCTGATCACCGCCATCGTGGCGGCCGGGCTCTGCCGCCACGGTTTCGGCGCCTGCGGCGGCGGGTGGCCGGGCGTGCCCTCGGGGATCGGCACGGCCTCCTCGCGCTGCGCCAGCGCGGTGAAGCGGGCGATCTCCTTGCCCTGCGCGATCAATCGTCCGGAATAATGGCCGGCGGTGCGGCCGACGTAGTCGTGCGCCGCCTCGACGCGGCATGCGCCGATCGGCGCCGGGCGCAGCAGATTGACGGTGAGGCGCCCGAGATGGCCGAAGCCGTCCGCCGCGGCGGCGCGCTCGACGGCGCGGCAGATCAGCGCCGACGGCGGCCCGGCGTGCTGGTGGTCCGGATGCCACGGGCCTCGGGTCAAGGGGCTGGCGAGAAAGACGCCCTCGGCGGTTTCGACATAAGCGGCGTCCAAGCGAGGCTCCACGGGCTTTCGGGCTTCTGGCCGAGGCGGGAGCGGTGCGGCGCCGCCGTCGGTCTCGCCATGATGCCCGAGCCGCCGCCGCCGATCGAGTCCAGATCGTCGGCGCTCCCGCTACGCCGATCCGGGCGCCGTCGCCGCCCCGTCGTCGTCGAGCGCGAACAGCTCTTTCGGCGCCCTGACCCCGCGCAGCGCGTGCAGCCCGAGCGAGGGGAGAGGCCGGCCGGCGTCGCGCAGGATCGCGGCGAACTCGGCCGAGACGAGGATCGCCCGCCCGAGCGGCTGGCACAGCGCCTCGATCCGCACCGCCTCGTTGATCGCCGGCCCGATGGCGGTGAAGTCGAGCCGGTCGGCCGCCCCGACATTGCCGTAGAGCACTTCGCCTGCGTGCAGCGCGAAATCGACCTCGGCCACCGGCGCGCCGGCCTCGGCGCGGACGCGGTTCATGGCCTCGAGATTGCCGCGCGCCTCGACCGCGGCGTCGAGCGCCCGGGCGCAGGTCGCGGCGCGGCCCTCCTCGTCGAACGAAAAGGTCGCGAGCATGGCGTCGCCGATGAACTTGAGAACCTGTCCGCCGCGCTCGCGCAACGGCGCCGCCATCGCCTCGAACGCGTCGTTCAAGAGGTCGATGACCGCCGGTCCCGGGGCCGAATCGCTCAAGGGGGTGAAGCCGCGGATGTCGGCGAACAGGATCGCCGCGGTCAGCCGCTCCATCGACCCGCGCGTCACCGCGCCGGCGTGAACCCGCCCGCCGGCGTCCCAGCCGAGATAGGCGCGCAGGAGCCCCGAGGCGATCGCGTGCCCGGCGTGCGCCTTCATCGCCAGCGCCAGCGCGGGCAGGGTCGCCTCCACCAGCGCAAGATCGTCGTCGGCAAAGCCCGATTTGCGGTCGGTGGCGAAGGAATAGACGACGCCCCCGCCGTGCGAGCGGTCGGCCTGCGCCGCGCCCATGGCGGCGGGATCGCCGTACACGAACAGATAGGCGGCGTAATCGGCGGCGCCGGCGGCGAAGAACTCCTCGAGCGCCGGGAAATCCCGTTCGGCGGGGCCGGCGGCAAGACGGCGGCGCATGGTCGGGTTGGCTTCGCCCGCGCGCGCCCGTTCGATCAGGGCGTTGAACGGGCTCCGGACCCACCCCGGATCGTCGTCGTCGCCATGCGGATAGCTCTCCGGCGCGATGGCGTTGAGGTCGCGCCGCCAGGTGACGCCGTAGCCCCGCCACTGCGGATGAAGCGTCTCCATCGCCGAATGCGCCCGCCACAGCGGCGTTCCGTTGATCACCAGGCGCTGGCAGTAGCCGTCGAACAATTCGGGCGCGTCGGCGCCGCGAAGCCCCGCCTTCACCGCCCAGATATGGACGTCGACGATTCTCTGGGCGAGCGTGCTGTCGAGGTCGGCGATGGCGAAGGTCGCCTCGCCCGCCGGAAGGCTCATCGCCAAGATTCCGCTCCCGCTGAGATCCGCGTCGTTCGCGAGCCCCCGCGCGGCAGTGTACGCGATCGCGGCGTTCGGCGCCAAGGAGGCGAGGGGGCGCCGGCTCAGGCGCGGAACAGGCGGCGCAACAGTATCGGAGGGGCGCGCGCCGCGCCAACGGCCAGCCGGTGGGCGCGGACGGGCGGAGGCGGGCCGGCGCCGCCCGGCCGGTCACGGCGCCGGCGCGCGCGAGGGCACGAGAAAGGTCTGGCCGGGATAGATCAGGTTGGGGTCGCGGATCTGGCCCGCATTGGCCGAGAAGATGACGGCGTAGCGCGAGCCGTCGCCGTAGAACTTCTGGCTGATTCCCCAGAGCGTGTGGCCGCGCTCGACGTGATGGGTCTGCACCGAATCGACCACGACGTCGGCGGGCGAGCGGGACGCGGGCGCCGGGGCGGCGGGCGGCGTCTGCGTCGGCGCCAGCGCCGGGACGCTGAACGGCGCTTCCGCGCGCGCGACCACTTTCGCATCCGCCGAGCCGATCTGGTCGGCGCGGATGACGTAGGGGCCCGGAAGCATGCCGCGCTCGATCGTCAGCGACCAATGCCCGTCCCCGGCGGCCTTCGCGTCGCCGACGAAACCGCCGCTGACGTAGAGCCGGACGGTGGCGTTCGGCGCGGCGGCGCCGATCGCCGCCAGCCGCCCCTGCGCGTCGGCTTCGACCGATCGGATCGCGAGGGCGGGCGAACCCGCCGGGGGCGCCGGCGGCGGGGACCGCGGCGCCGGGCCGGCGGCCGCCGGAGGCGGGGGGGCCGCGACCGACACCGGCGCCGGGTTCGAGCGCTCCGCCGGCGCCGAGCCGGTCGCGAGCACGAGGCTGTGATCGCCGGGGGCCAGCGGATCGGGAATGATGACGAACTGCCCGCGCGCGTCGGCCGTCGCCTCGCCGAGCGTCCGGGCGCCGTCGAGCAGCGCGACCCGGACGTTGGGCGCGGCGCGTCCGGCGACCACGGTCTCGCCGCCCGGCTCGACGCTGACGACGTCGAAGGCGGGCTTGGTCGCAGCCGCGGCGGCGGCCTCGGGCGGCGCCGCGGCGATTGTCGCCTCCGGAGCGGAGCGGGCCGGCCCGTTCGCCGCCGGCGCCGCGACGAACGCCGGCGCCGGGTTCGGCGCGAAGGAATGGGTCAGGACGATCGCCGCCGCCGCCACGGCCGCAACCGCGGCGCCGGTCGCTCCCGCCCAGATCAGCGTTGTCTGCGACGTCATGTTCGCTCGCTTTCGGGGACGATCATACCCCAGCGCCGCGCGCGGGGACAGTCGGGCGCCGGGGCTTCAGTCCGACGCCTTGATGGTTTCCACCCGCCGCCGCATGCGGACGATGAAATCCCTCAACTGGGCGCGCTCCTCCGCCGAAAACCCCTCGAGCAGGCGTTCCTGCCGCTCGAGCGCGAGGCCGACGATCCGGTCGTGAACGGCGAGGCCCTTCGCCGTCAGCGCCACCGGCACGCGCCGCCGGTTGCTGTCTCCGGCGCGCGCCTCGATCAATCCCTCCGCCAGGAGATCGCGCAGCGCCCGGCTGACCGCGGCCTTGTCGAGGCCGGTCGATTCGCAGATCTGCACCGGCGCGATCCAGGGTTCGGCTGCGAGGAGCGCGATGACCCGCCAGTCGGTGATGCCGACGCCGAAGCGCGGCCGGTAGGTCGCCGACGCCGTCGCCGTGATCTTTTGCGCCAGATTGGTCAGCGCGGCCGGAATGAACGCGTCCATGTCGATCGCCAGCGCCGAGCGCCGGTCGTCTTCGGCTTCCGACTCCGGGACTGTCTGAAGAGAGGGCATTGTCATTCTTGCGAATCCCGTGGGCGGCGGACCCTCGCCTTATACGACGATTTCACGACAGCGCGGCTTTTCGCTCGCCCCCGGGGCCTGACCCTGAACGAGCCCGCGCTCCCGCGGCGCCGGCCGCCTGTCTCGGGGCCGCGCATCAAGCGGGCGCGGCCCCGCGCCCGACCGCCGCCGCTACTGCCCGCGCTTGCCGCGCGCCGCGAACCGCACCGCCTCCTCGGCCGCGCGGAACAGCGCGCTCGCCTTGTTGACGCATTCCTGCTGCTCGGCGGCGGGGGAGGAATCGTAGACGATGCCGGCGCCCGCCTGCACGTGCATTTTGCCGTCCTTCACCACCGAGGCGCGCAGCACGATGCAGGTGTCCATCTCGCCGCCGGCGCCGAAATAGCCGATGCAGCCGGCGTAGATGCCGCGCTTGTCCTTCTCGAGTTCGTCGATGATCTCCATCGCCCGCACTTTTGGCGCGCCCGACACGGTGCCGGCGGGGAAGCCCGCGGCGAGAGCGTCGACAACGTCGACGTCGCCCCTCAGCGCGCCTTCGACGTTCGAGACGATGTGCATGACGTGGCTGTAGCGCTCGATGAAGAAGCTGTCGGTGACCCGAACCGAGCCGATGGCCGCGACCCGGCCGACGTCGTTGCGGCCGAGGTCGAGCAGCATCAGATGTTCGGCGCGCTCCTTCGGGTCGGCGATGAGCTCGGCTTCGAGCGCGGCGTCCTCGCCCGGGCTCTTGCCCCGCGGCCTTGTGCCGGCGATCGGCCGGATGACGACCTTGCCGTCGCGCACCCGCACCAGGATCTCCGGGCTCGACACCACGATCTGGAAGCCGCCGAAGTCGAGAAAGCACAGGTAGGGCGACGGGTTCACCCGTCGCAGCGCTCGGTAGAGCGAGAAGGCCGGCAGATCGAACCGGCTCTCGAAGCGTTGCGACAGCACGATCTGGAAGGCGTCGCCGGCGGCGATGTAGTCCTTCGCGCCGCCGACCATCGCCTCGTATTCCGCCGCGGTGGTGTTGGAGACCGGCTCGCCCGCGGTGACCAGCGGGTCGGCCGGCTCGCCCGGCGCATGGTCGAGCGGCGCCTCGAGCGCGGCGACCACCGCGTCGAGCCGCGCCTGCGCCGCCTCGTGCGCGGCCCGGGCCGAGACGCCCTCGGCCGGGCGGATCGGCGTCACGATCGCCATCTCGTCACGCGCCGCGTCGAACACCACCATCACGGTCGGGCGGATCAGCAGCATCTCCGGGACGCCGATCGGGTCGGGCTTGGCCGGCGCCAGCCGCTCCATCCGCCGCACCATGTCGTAGCCGAGATAGCCGAACACGCCGGCCGACATCGGCGGCAGGCCCTGCGGCAGGTCGATGCGCGATTCGCGCAGCAGCGCCCGCAGCGCCGCCAGCGGATCGCCGGTCGCGGGGACGAACGCCTCGGGGTCGCGCAGCGCCTGGCGGTTGATCTCGGCCCGCTCGCCGGTCGCCCGGAAAACGAGGTCGGGATCGAGGCCGATCATCGAATAGCGCCCGCGCTGCGCGCCGCCCTCGACCGATTCGAGCAGGAACATGTTGCCGGCGCGACCGCGCGCGAGCTTGAGGTAGGCCGAAACCGGCGTCTCGAGGTCGGCGACGAGCGTGGTCACCGCGACGGTCGCGGCGCCGGTCCGATAGGCGCGCTCGAGGGCGTCGTAATCGGGGATCATGGTCATGCGTCAGCCCCCCTCGGCGGATTGCAGCACGGTCTGGTTGACGGTCACGCCGAGCGAGCGGCGGAGCGAGGCGATGTACTGATCGATCACGCTCTCCCGCACCGCCTCGTCGAGCTGCTGGGCGGTCGCCTTCACCGCCGGATCGATCGCGGCGACCGGCGGCGTCTTGTCCGCGGTGATCTTGAACACGGCGCGCCCGCCCGGGACCGCGGCCGAGCCGACGCCGTCGGCCGGCTCGCGGAAAATCGCCGCGACCACCGATTCGGGCAGGCTCGCCTTGTCGCCGCGGCGGATGTCGGTCACGCTCCTGACGGGGGCGCCGACGCTCTTGGCGACGTCGGCGACGCTCGCGCCCGACCGCAGGTCCTTGACCAGGTCGTCGGCCTTGCTGGCCAGCGCCTTGTCGACCTGCTCCGCCCGCCATTGCGCCTCGACCTGCGGCTTCGCCTCGGCGAAGGAGCGCTCGTGCGAGGGCTCGACCTTGGACACGGCGAACCAGACGAAGCCGCGGTCCCGGGTCGGGAGCGGCGCCTCGTCGAGCCCGACGTCGGAGGCGAACACGGCTTTCAGAAGCTCCGCGCGGGCGGGCAGGGCGACTTCGGCGCCGCTCGGATCCTTGCCGGAGGCGTCGACGGCCGCGACCGAGATCGTCTTCAGCCCCTCGTCCCGGGCCGCCTCGGCGAGCGGCTTGCCCGACACCCTGAGGTCCTCGATTTTGTCGTGCAGCGCCTGGATCTTGTCGCCGGCGCGGCCCGCCGAGATCTGGCGCTTGACGTCGTCGGCGACCTCGGCGAACGGCTTGACGGTCGAGGGCGTTATGCTTTTCACCCGTACGATGACCGGTCCGAACTGGCTCGACAGCACGCCGCTGACGCCGCCCGCGGGCAAGGCGAACACCGCCTCGGCTTCGGCCGGGTCGATGATCGCGTCCCGCGCGGTCGGGCCGAGCGCGATGTCGTCGGGCTTGAGGTTGCGCGCCTTGACGATGTCGTCGAAGCTCGCGCCGGCCTTGATCTTCGCGTCCGCTTCGGCGGCCTCGGCCTGGCTCGGGAACAGGATCTGATCGAGGTCGCGCTTTTCCGGCGCGCCGTATTTGGGGTCCTTGCCGGCCACCCTGGCGTAGGCCGCCTTCGCGTCCGCGTCGCTGACCTCGCCGGCGTCGGCGAGCGTTTCCGGCTCGAGCGCCACGGCGTCGAAGGAGCGGTATTCGGGCGCGCGGTAGCTCGACTTGCGGTCGTTGTAATAAGCCTTGAGCGTGTCGTCGGACGGGGCAGGAATGTCGCCCGCCGCGGAGGCGGGCAGCACGAAGGTGTCGGCGGACCGGGTCTGGCCGTCGTAGGCCGCCTCGGCGCTGGCCATCGCCTTCGGCGCCGTCAGTCCGCTGGCGAGCGCCGCGAGGATGAACTGGCGCAGCGCGTTCTTCTTCATCTCGGCGACGTAGAAGCGCTCGTTCAGGTCGTTGTCGCGCAACAGCCCGGCGAACTTCTGCGGGTCGAACGCGCCGGACTTGTCCTGGAAATCCGGGTTCCCGACAATCATGGCGCGCAGCGCGTCGTCGGAGACGTCGAGGCCGAGCTTGCTCGTCTCCGCGTCGATCGCCGCCTCGCTGATCATGCGCTGCAGGACCTGGCGGTCGAGCCCGATCGCGCGCGCCTGCTCGTTGGTGAAGGGCTGCCTGAGGCGGCGCTGGTACTGCTGCAGGGTGCGCTGGTACTCGTAGCGGTAATCCTGCGCCGAGATCCTGGCGGGCCCGACGGACGCGACGTTGGAGGCGGAGAAGCCGCGCAGCATGTCGCCGACGCCCCAGATGACGAAGCTCACGATGATGAGCCCCATGACGACGGTCATGATCGCCTTGCCGACCACGCCCTGGGCCGCGTTGCGCATGGATTCGAGCATTCGTCGCTTCGCCTCGTTCGGTCCCCGCCTCAAACCGCGCCTATTAGCCGCAGCGGGCCGCTTTGCATAGGGTTCAGGCCGATGATAACTACCGTCCGAACCACCCCCAGGAGACGACGCCCATGACCCCCGGAGTGCGCCCGCTCGTCGCAGGCAACTGGAAAATGAACGGACTCAAGGCGTCGCTCGCCGAGATCGAGGCGATGCGCAAGGCGGTCGAGGCCGGCGAGGCCGGCGCCGCCGAACTCGCGGTCTGCCCGCCGTTCACGCTGATCGCCGCGGCCGCCGCCAGACTCGAGGGCGGACCGGTCACCTTCGGCGGACAGGATTGCAGCCCCCACGCCAGCGGCGCCTATACCGGCGACACCTCGGCCGTCATGCTCAAGGACCTCGGCGCGACCTACGCCATCGTCGGCCATTCCGAGCGCCGCACCTATCACCGCGAGACCGACGCCGACGTCCGCGCCAAGGCGGAAGCGGCGCTGAAGGCCGGGCTCGTCGCGATCGTCTGCGTCGGCGAGACCCGCGCCGAGCGCGAGGCGGGCGAGGCGATCGCCATCGTGTCGCGCCAGGTGCGCGGCTCGACCCCTCCCGACGGCGCGCCCGACACCGTCGTCGTCGCGTACGAACCGGTGTGGGCGATCGGCACCGGCCTGACCCCCACCGCGGCCGACGTCGCCGAGGTGCACAAGGCGATCCGGGCGCTGCTCGGCGAAATCTACGGCGCGGGCGGGGCGACGGTGCGTATTCTCTACGGCGGCTCGGTGAAGCCGGCCAACGCCAAGGAGCTGCTCGGCATCGACAATGTCGACGGCGCCCTCGTCGGCGGCGCGAGCCTCAAGGCCAGCGATTTTCTCGCCATCGCCGCCGCCTATCGCTGACGACCGGTTTCGACGCGGCGCGATGGACGCGCCCCTTGCTCCGTGATACGAGCGCGCCAAATTTCATGCGCCGGCCTTCGCGGCCGGCGCTTTCGTCGTTGAGAAGCTCCCGCACATGCAATCGGTCCTGATCGTCATTCACATTCTGATCGTGGTCGCGCTGATCGCGGTCGTGCTGCTCCAGCGCTCCGAGGGCGGCGTCCTGGGGGCGGGCGGCGGCTCGAGCAGTTTCATGACCGGGCGCGGTCAGGCCAACGCGCTGTCGCGGGCGACCGCCATCCTCGGCACGCTGTTCTTCGTCACCTCGATCCTGATGTCGATCATCGCCGGCTGGAGCAAGACGCCGCATTCGATCCTGATGCGCGGCCCGGTCGCGCCGGCGAGCCAGCAGGCGCCCCAGCCGGTCGTCCCGGCCAACATTCTCGACCAGTTGAAGCAGCTGCAGGGCCAGTCGAACGCCCCGGCCGCCCCGGCCGCGCCCGCGCCCGGCCAGAAGCCCTAGCCGTCGCCTCGCGGCGCGTCGGAGGCCTGAGGCGTGCCGTCCTTCCGCAACGAGCGCCGCGTCCGCCATCGCTCCGACCAGATGTTCGATCTGGTCGCCGACGTGGAGCGCTACCCGGAATTCGTTCCGCTGTGCACCGGCCTGCGCGTGCGCAGCCGGCGGCCGGACGCGCAGGGGCGCGAGACGCTGATCGCCGACATGTCGGTCGGCTACAAGATGATCCGCGAGAAGTTCACGAGCCGGGTCGTGCTCGACAAGCCCCGGCGCCGGGTGCTGGTCGAATATATCGACGGGCCGTTCAGCCATCTGGAAAACATCTGGACCTTTCGCGACGAGCCGGCGCCGGAGCGGTCGCTGGTCACCTTCTTCATCGATTACGAGTTCCGCAGCCGGACGCTCGGGGCGTTGATGGGCACGATGTTCGACGCCGCCTTTCGCAAGTTCGCCGACGCGTTCGAGCAGCGCGCGGATGAACTCTACCGGACCTGACGCGGCGCTCCGCTCAAAGGGCCGCTTCCAGAAGCGCGAGCGCCGTCGCGACCGATGCGAGCCGCACCGCGCCGCGGCCGATGTCGCCGAAGCGCTGTTCCCGCGTGACCGTCGGCGCGCCGCGTCGCGCGCATCCGAACCAGACCAGCCCGACCGGCTTCTCGGCCGAGCCGCCGTCCGGTCCGGCCACGCCGGTGACGCTGACGGCGATGTCGGCGCGCGAGGCCGCGAGCGCCCCTTCTGCCATCGCCCGGGCGGTCGCCTCGCTCACCGCGCCGTGGGCGGCGAGCGTGGCGGGAGACACGCCGAGCAGGTCGACCTTGGCGTCGTTGGAATAGACGACGAAGCCGCGCTCGACCACCGCCGACGAGCCGGGGATCTCGGTCAGCAGGCCCGCGATCAGGCCGCCGGTGCAGGATTCCGCGGTCGCGACCCTGAGGCCCGCGCGGCCGCAGCGGTCGAGCAGCGCCGCGGCGCGCGCCGCATAGGCTTGCGGAAACAGGCCTGCCGTCATCGTCGCTCGAAATCCTTCGCCCAGTCGGGCCTCGCGCCGGCCTTGGCGGCGATCGCGGGCAAGGCGTCCTCGCCGCCCTGCCGGATCTTGGCCGTGACATCGGGATACTTTTGGTAGAAGTCGTCGCGCACCGCAATCACCGCCGGCGTCGAGATCGACTTGATCGCGCTGAACCAGCCCGATTCGAGCGTCACCGTCGCATAAAGGCTGCGACCGTTGAAGGGGATGGCGAGCAGCTTGTCGCCCGGACGCAGGTCGACGAACTTGAACACACGCTGCTTGGTCTTGGGGTCGACCGTGTCGCGGACGTCCTGAAGCAGCGGCGACTGCGGCCCGTCCATGACGAAGAACGCGTCGAGCTGGCGGTCGCGCAGCTTGTTGAGCGCCGTCTCCGATCCGTCGGGCGAAATGTCGACGAGCTGTTTCCAGTCCGGCGCGCTGGCGAGGATGTTGCGCAGGGTGAGATCGCCGCCGGAGCCCGACCCGCCGGCCGCGACCCGGAGCACGGTTCCCGACGCGAGCCCGGCCACCATGTCGCCGAATTTGCTCTCCCGCTGATCGGCGCGCACCACCATGAAGCCTTCGTACGGATAGAGCGGGCGGCCGAGGGCGACGACCTTGCCGGCGCAATCGGGCCGCGCCGAGCGCGCCGCGAGCACGTCGGCCTGAACCACCGCCACCTGCACGTCGCCGTCGCACAGCCCGTCCACCGACTCGACGCTGCCCTTCGAGGCGAGCGGCTTCAGCCGGACATTCTGGGCGACGGTCTTGGCGTTGATCTCGGGTATGACGACCGCGCAGTTCTCCTTGTCGAGCTTGCCGCAGGCGACCTCGACCTCGACGGTCTCCGTCTTGTCCTTGGCGGCGCGGCGCTCGGACAGGGATTCGGGCGAGGCCGGGGTGGCGGCCGCCAGGGCCAGAAGGCCGGCGATCGCGAGACGCAGTGGCGTGGACATGAACTCTCCCGAACTGGCCCGCAAGCTCTCAGGGCCTGAGACGCCGAACCCCGGCGCATCTTTCGCGAGTTTTCATGACATTTCGGCTACAGCGCCGGATCAGCGATCCCGGGTGGGGGCTGGGCCCGTTTGCGCATGCTTCCGCCCCGGCCGCGCGGGAGCTGTTCAAGCCTGGCGCGGTCGGGGATGGAACTTTGTTTCTCCCGAGGGCGGCGCGATTCCGCCGTCATCGCAACGAGCGACGCAACGCGGCGATCCAGGGGGCGGGCCGATGTCCGCCGAATGCGGGCGGCGCCGCTCTTCACCGTTTTCCCGGGCGACCCTTGATGGCCGCGTCGCCTCGGGCTCGTCGCGATGACGGCGGAAAGCCTTGCCGCCCCGCCGCCCCGGCGGTTACGAACTCAGCCGAAACAGCGAGACGCCGATGCCGCACCACGCCAAAGCCCGCCCCTTCACCCTCGACGAACTGCGCGCCTATCTGGCGGAGGTCTTTCCCCAGGTCTGGGCGCGCGGCGACTATGCGATCGAGGCGGTGGGGCCGATGAGCGCCACCGTGCGGCTGGTCTACCATCCCGACCACCTGAGGCCCGGCGGGACGATCTCGGGGCCGGCGATGTTCACGCTCAGCGACCTCGCGCTCTATGTCGCGATCTTGCACGAGATCGGCCGGGTCAAGCTCGCGGTGACCACCAGCCTGACCATCAACTTCCTGCGCAAGCCCGAGCCGAGGGATCTGATCGCCAGGGTGCGGCTGATGAAGCTCGGCAAGCGCCTCGCGGTCGGGGAGGTGGCGCTCACCTCCGAAGGCTCGGACGAGATGGTGGCGCACGCGACCGGCACCTATTCGATTCCGGCGAAGGGGGACGCCGAGGGCTGACGCCGGCTGCCGAAGGGCCCTTTTTCGTCATCGCGAGGAGCCGAAGGCGACGCGGCGATCCAGCGGGCGGGGCCGATCGGTGGGGCTGGGTCGGCGGCGCCGCGGTTCGGCCGTTCGCACGGGTGGCTTCTGGATCGTCCCGTCGCCCTTCGGTCTCGTCGCATCGTCCAGCCGGCCCGCGGCGCCGGCGCCAAGGGCCGCCGAACGCCGCAGAGGCCCGCCACGCTATATGGTATCATAATACCGCACGCTCGAAACCGCCGGTTTTTCTGGCCTTTCGCGGCGCCTGCGTGTTGACAATCCCCGCTGGTCCCGGCAAAAGCACGCGACTTGAAACCTCACGGAAACCCCATGTTCGGCAAGACCCATTCGACCAAGACGGCCGACGTCGAGAAGAAGTGGCTTCTCATCGACGCCAAGGGCCTGATCGTCGGGCGGCTCGCGACCATCATCGCGATGCGCCTGCGCGGCAAGCACAAGCCCAGTTTCACGCCCCATATCGACGACGGCGACAACGTGATCGTCATCAATGCGGAAAAGATCGTCCTCACCGGCAAGAAGCGCGAGGACAAGAATTACTACCACTACACGGGCTATATCGGCGGCATCAAGGAGCGCTCCGCCCGCTCGATCCTCGAGGGCAAGCACCCGGAGCGGATCGTCGAGAAGGCGGTCGAGCGCATGCTCCCGCGCGGACCCTTGGGGCGCAAGCAACTCGGCAATCTGCGCGTCTACAAGGGCCCCGAGCATCCGCACGCGGCCCAGCAGCCGGTCGTGCTCGACGTCGCGTCGATGAATCCCAAGAACACCCACCGGGCGGCTTGATCCATGGCTGAAACACTCTCCTCCCTGGCCGAACTGCAGACCTCGACCCTCGCCCCGCCGTCCGTCGAGGGCCCGATCCACGTCCAGAAGATCGACAAGCTCGGCCGCGCCTACGCCACCGGCAAGCGCAAGAACGCCGTCGCCCGCGTCTGGATCAAGCCCGGCAAGGGCGTGGCGACGATCAACGGCAAGGCGCTCGACGTCTATTTCGCCCGGCCGGTGCTGCGCATGATCCTGCGCCAGCCGCTGGTGGTCGCCGACCGCGCCACGTCCTACGATCTCACCGTCACCGTCACCGGCGGCGGCCTCTCCGGTCAGGCCGGCGCGGTGCGCCACGGCATCGCCAAGGCGCTGACCTATTACGAGCCCGACCTCCGCCCGGCGCTCAAGAAGGAAGGCTTCCTGACCCGCGACTCGCGCGTGGTCGAGCGCAAGAAGTACGGCCACGCCAAGGCCCGTCGCAGCTTCCAGTTCTCGAAGCGCTGAGCGTTTTCCCTATCCTGCGCATTGCGAAAGGGCGGCTTCGGCCGCCCTTTCTGTTTTGGAGCTGTCTTCGCGTGTCGCGCGAGGGGCGAAGAAACCCGCGTCGTCTGCCTGTTTGGCTTGGTTGCGGCTCTCGCCGGCTGCGCTGCTCCGGCTCTTCATGTCGAGGGTCAGATGGAGGACGGGTCGAAACTGGCCGGGACGTTCGTCGACGGTACGATCACCTTCGTCGGCAAGGGCCTTTCGTGCTCGGGGCCCGTGACCTTCACGAGCGCGGGGACCGGAACCGGCGCCGTCAGCTGCGCGAACGGACAAACCGGCATCTTCGTCTGGCGCGCCTCGGGTCAGCGCGGCTTCGGCGAAGGGCAGATCGGAGGAAGGCGCTTTACCGCCGAATTCAAGATCTCCTGACCGTCGTGCGTCGTCGGCGTCCGCTTCTGCCGGCATAGCGTTGCGCCCCGGGACGGGGCGGGAGACCCGGCCGGCTGGACCGTGACAGGCCCGAAGGACGGGCGCGGAACGGGCGCCTGGTGACGACTGAGCGGGGCTCGTCGCGGCGATCATCTTCATCGACGGCGCAAGAAGTACGGCCACGCCAAGGCCCGCCGCACCTTCCAGGTCTCGAAGCGCTGAGCGGTTTCCGACTGCGCATCCGAAAGGGCGGTTTCGGCCGCCCTTTTGTTTTGGGCCGCGGCGGCCCTCACGTCACGCGCTTGCGCCACATCACGTAGGGGATCGCCAGCACGGCCCCGAACGCGATGTAGAGCAGGAAGGCCGGCAGGACCTGCCTGTCGGCGGGAAAATTGGCCGACACGATCGCCATGGCGACGCCGGGATGCCGGGTCGCTGCGGCGAGCGCCAGCACCGTGCGGTCGTGCGGGTCGGGGCCGCCGAGGCCGTGTCCGACCGCGAGGCCGACGCCGACGAAGGCGGCGACCGCCCAGAAGGCGCCCGTTCCGAACAGGGCGGCGATCGAGGCCCATGCGGTGACGAGGACGGCGAGGAAGGCGAGCGTCAGCACGACGGTCGCGACGAGGCCGATCGGCCGCGACAGTCCCGCCGCCAGATCCGGCGCGAGCCGCCGGACGGCGACGCCGGCGAGCAGCGGGGCGAGCACGGTCGCGAACACCAGCGTCGCGATCGGCCACGGATTCATGTGGATCGGTAGTTGGAACACGACGCCGAGCAGTTCGACCGCGAGCGGAACGAACACGATCGCCACCAGCGCGGCCGCGACCAGAAGCCCGATCGCATAGGACGGCTGGCCGCGCGCCTTGACCTGCTTCTTCGGCAGCAGCGGCGGGACCGGCGACACCGCCAGCGCCACCAGCGCCACCTCGACCGCCTCGGGCAGATCGAACACCCACGCCATCGCCGCCGCGACCAGCGGCATGACGACGTTGATCGCCAGGATCGAGCGCAGCAGCAGCCCCGGCCGGCGCAGCAGGAACAGCGTGTCGTCGACCCGGGAGGCGAGGCCGATGGCGAACACGGCGAGGACGATGCTGGCCTTCAGCGCCAGAAGAATCAGGCTTTGCGCGGTCATGGGGTCCGGTTAGCCGATGGACGCCGCGGCGGGAAGCGCGGGCGCCCCCACATGCGCCTCGTCTTCCGGGTTCTGCCGGCCCCCCTGTCGCATGAAGTCGGACGCCGGTCAGAGCGGGTCCACGACCTCGACGAACGGAAAGCGGCGGAAATCGCTATCCCGCGTGCAGATCCGGCGGACTCCGTGCTCGCGCATGAGGATGGCGGTATGCGCGTCGTGAACGCGATTTCCGCTGATCCAGGGAAGCTCGGAAACGACTTGCGCCGCGACGCGGACGTGGCGATCCGTCGCGACAAGAACGCCCAGGCCCGGGGACTGGAGGAGCGCCGAGACGAACGCCATCGCCTGCGGCGCTGTCCAGGGCTTGCGCATGACGCGAGGATGCGTCGTCACGCGCATGAATTCGTACAGAATGGACCACGTCACGTACCAGGCGTCAGGTTGTCCGCGCCGCCGCTCGAGCCACTGGGACGACTCGCCGTGCCAAGGAGACTCCTCGTCCGCCGCGTAGACGAGAATGTTCGTGTCGACGACGAGCGTCCGCTAGCGCCCTTCCAACGCCTGATACAAGGCGTCCCGGTCCGCGACGTCGACAAGACAGCCTCCGCCTTTGAAGGTCGGAAGCGGCTCGAGCCGCGCCGGCGCCTTCTGAGACCGAAGCAGGTTGCGCAGGGCGGTCTCCACCAATTCGGACATCGTGCGTCCCTGACGCGCAGCCTCTCGCTTGAGTTCGGCCATGACGGTGTCGTCGATATTGAGCGTCGTCTTCATTCGGAAGACAATGGGAGGGATATGGCAATATGTCCAGACCAGCTAGGCTAGAATGACGATCGTCTGGCGTTGTCATGCCAACAATGTGATACAAGTCGAGCCGATGACCGATCTCACGCTCGAAGCCCTGCGTTCTGAACTGGCGCCGCTCGGCGTCCAGCTCGCGAACCTGGACGCCAAAATCGCCCTTCTGGACGCCAAGGTCTCCGGCCTGGACACGCGGGCAGCCGGGCTGGACGCCAAGGTCTTCGGCCTCGACGCCGCGGTCTCCGGTCTGGACGCGAGGGCAGCCGGGCTGGAGGGTCAGATCTCGGGTCTGGACGCCAAGCTGGCGCCGATGCGCGCCCAACTCGACGGTCTGCCGCTGATCTGCCGCTCGCTGACCGTGCTGCATCAGGAAACCCGGGCGCTGCGCGCCGCCTTCAACGACTTCGCCGGCGCCAACGTCACGGCCGGCGAGATCGAGGCGCTGCACGCCGACGTCAACACGGTTCAGGCGGAGAACGCCGAGTTGCAGCTTCGCCTCGCGACGGTCGAGCGGCTGCTCGCCGAGTTGCGCGGGGCGCGGCCGTAACCGCCGCGCGAGCGCGAACGCCACGAGGCGAAACGCGCCGCCTTGACCATGACGGGGGTTTGCACCAAACACCGCGCGCAGGATTTTCGTGGAGCGGCGGCAATGGCGGCGACCATCTTCATCGACGGCGAGGCCGGCACCACGGGCCTGCAGATCCGCGAGAAGCTCGAGGGAAGAAGCGGGATCGAACTCGTCAGCATCTCGGCCGAAGCGCGAAAGGACCCCGCCGCCAAGCGCAAGGTCTACGAGGACGTGGACGTCGTCATTCTCTGCCTGCCGGACGAAGCGGCCAAGGAGGCGGCGAAACTGGTCGATGCGCTCGGCGACCGCGCCCCGCGCGTCATCGACGCCTCCTCCGCCCACCGGGTCGCCCCGGGCTGGACTTACGGCTTCCCCGAGCTCGCAGCCGGGCAGGGCGAGGCCGTCGCGAAGGCGCGCAAGGTCACCAATCCGGGCTGCCACGCCACCGGCGCGATCGCGCTCCTGCGGCCGCTCACGCAAGCGGGCCTGCTGCCGGCGAACGCGCGGGTGTCGATCGGCTCGGTCAGCGGCTATTCCGGCGGCGGCAAGTCGATGATCGAGGCCTATGAGAGCGGCAAGGCGCCGGCGTTCGAGCTCTACGCCCTCGGCCTCGAACACAAGCATCTGCCCGAAATCGAGCTCTATTCGGGCCTGAGCGAGCGGCCGATCTTCGTCCCCTCGGTCGGCAATTTCCGCCAGGGGATGCTGGTCAGCATTCCGTTGCATCTCGAGGCGCTGCCGGGCAAGCCCACCCTCGCCGACATCAAGGCGGCGTACGACGGCCACTACCGCGGGCAGGCGCATTTCAAGGCGTTCGCTGACGCGGGGAACGCCCGGATAGAGCCGGAATCGCTCAACGGCACCAACGATATCGAGATCCACGTGTTCGCCAACGAAAGCCGCCGGCACGCGGTCGTGGTCGCGAAGTTCGACAACCTCGGCAAGGGCGCGTCGGGCGCGGCGGTGCAGAATCTGATGCTGATGCTCGGGCGCTAAGGGAAGGCCGGCGGCGCCGGCCGGAAGGGAGACGGCTGCCGAGCCGTCGCCCGGCCAGATGCGATCGCAGAAGCCTGAGCCGACGCGGCGTCGTCGGCGCAAAGGGTGTCCGCGCCCCCTGATCCCGCTCTCGCGCCTCGGCGGAATCCGGCGCGCGCCGCCGATCCGGAAAAAGGCCACGGCGTAGTTGGTCAGGCGGACGCCTCCCGGAACGCCCGGTCGATCGCGCCGTTGGCGCCCGCACGGGCGCGCGAACCGCTGGACCATCGCCAGAGGAGCGCGACGAGCGCGACGGCGCCGAGTCCGACCGAGGCCGGGGCGAAGCGCACGAAGTCCCGCTTGATCGCTCCGACGCGGGTCGGATGCGGCTGCCTCGACAGGAGTTCAGGCGGCAGGCCGACGCGCGCCTCGGGGGCATCGAGATAGGCGCGCAAGCGATCCGGCGACGGAAAGGGGATCGACGACCCAGGGCGTCCGGAGATGAAGGACGCGTCGCCGGTGGCGAGATAGAAGCGGATGTTTTCACCCCCCGTCTCGACGTCCTCCCGCCACGCCTCGATCTTGCGCGGCAGATGCCGCTCGGCGTGGATGAGGCCGACGCCGAAGACCGCGACCCATGCGGCGAACGCGAGGCGCGCCGCCTTTCGCCGCCTTTGCCCGTCGGCTTGCGTCTGCAGGAGCCACAACGCCGACACGAAGTGGATTGCGAGCCCCAGCGCGAGCGTGTCGAAGTAGCGGCTCATCAAGACCCCCTGCGCGCGCCCGACGGCGATCGCCGTGATCTGTCCGGCTACCCACGCGAGCGCGGCGACGTTGAACCAGCGCGGATCGCGGCGGTCGGGCCGATCAGCCGAGACGCGAAGGCAGAACAGCAGCGAGGGCAGCGGCAGGAGCAAGCCGAAGACCCAGCCGCCCGGCCATTCCACGAGCGCGAGGGCCGCCGACAGGAATTCGCCCGGCGACCGGGCGCGGAACGCGTCGGACTCCGGAACGTGCGGCACGAAGGCGATCATGACGAGGGTCGCGCCGCCGAGCGCGACGATTCCGAGCGCTTCGGCCGCTCCCCGGCGTCGTCCGCACGCCATTTGGATCGCGTGCGTCGCCGCGAGCGCGGCGAGCGTCAGCGCCCCCGACGCCATGCAGAAGTACGAGGCCGCGCCGATCAGCGCGCCGGCCGCCCATCGTCCCGACCAGGCCGGGGCGGAGACGGCGAGCCGGAGGCCGAACAGCGACAGGAGAGGAAGCAGATAGAAATGGCTGTTGAAGCCGAGCAGGATGTTGTCGAACGCCATCGGGACGACGTTGACGAGCGCGATCGCGACGATCGCCGACGCCGCCCACGCGCCATCGAGCACGCGCGCGAGCGCGAGGGCGACGACGACGACGACGGCCGAGCCCACGATCGCGTTGACGATCATTTGCAGCACGACGTCCCAGGCGCCCGACAGATTGAAGAGGGCGAGGACCAGCAGCCTCGTGAACAGGATGCGATGCTCGTTGAACGGCGCGACGAGCGCGTCGACCGTCAGGCGCCCGTCGAGCCAGGGCTTGATCAGGCCGCCCCAGTCTCCGTCCCATTCGTCCATATAGGGGGTAGCGCCGCCGGCGAAGCCGATCAGCGCGGCGCGCGTTCCCACGAGGATGAGAAACAGCGACGCCGCCAGCGCCAGCCTGAAGGCCGCGCTGTCCGGACTGAATGTCCTGAGCATTCGCGGGCCTATTCGTAAGTCGCGGCGCAAGACGACATCGCGCCCGAGCGGAAGGCGGGCCCCGCGTCGAAGCTGGTCGACGCGCCGAGAGTCCAGGCGGGCGCATTGACTGGATCCCTCCCGTCGGCGCCGGCGTGAGACGACGCCGAGCAGACCAGGGCGATCCACACGGACACGCCCACGACCGCTACCGCGGCGGAGCGGCCGAGCGCCTGAAGGTGGGCGCGGGCGGAGAACGGGGACGTCGAGGCGAGTACGGCGATCAGGGGCATGGCGCGACTCCAGGAGCGTTGCGTGTTTCCCTATTACGTGGGAAAATTTCCCACGTCAACGGTTCGGCGCAAAGTGTGGGATTTAATCCCACGACGAACCGCGCTATAGGACGGGCGATGACCGACGCCGCTTCTCCGCCCGACGCCGCGCGCCTTCAGTCGCCGATCGCGCGTCTGCTGAGGCCGCTGGTGCGGCTGTTCATTCGCAGCGGCCTGACGTTTCCGGCGCTGTGCGACCTGTTGCGCGAGCTCTATGTCAACGTGGCCGAGTACGACTTCGCCCTCGCCGCCAAGGAGCAGACGGACAGCCGGGTCAGCCTTCTGACCGGCATTCACCGCAAGGAGGTTCGCCGGCTGCGCGGGGCGGGGGCGCCGGTGCGGCTCGCGCCGGCCAGCGTGTCGCGCTCCAGCATGATCCTCGCGCGCTGGATCGCGGCGCCCGAATTCACCGACGCCGCCGGCGCGCCGCGCGCGCTCAGGCGCGCCGGCGATCCCGGCGACGGCCCGACCTACGAGGACCTGGTCGAATCGGTGACGCGCGACGTGCGCCCACGCGCCGTGCTGGACGAATGGCTCGATCGCGGCATGGTCGCCGTCGACGGCGACGGGCGCATTCGCCTCGAGGAGGCGGCCTTCGCCCCGCGCTCCGGCGACGACCGCCAGCTCTATTATTTCGGCCGCAACCTGCACGACCATGTCGCGGCCGCGGTTGCGAACATCCTCGCCGCCGAGCCGCCGTTCTTCGAGCGCGCCGTGCATTACGAGGGCGTCTCGCGCGAGATGGCGGAGGCGATGCTGGCGCTGTCGCGCCGCGTCGCCCGGGAGGCGCTCCAGACCGTCAATCGCGAGGCGCAGGCGGCCTACGCCCGCGACCCGGGCGGGACGTGGCGCTGGAACTTTGGTCTGTACCTCTATCGGGAGGAGGAGGAGGGGTCGAGCCGGCCGCCCGACGCTGGACAAGATCCGCCGCCCCCGGACCCGAATGGGGGGGCGGCCGCGTGAGCGCCAACAGCCTTTTCAGCCGCCGTCAGGTCCTGCGCCTCGTCGCCCTGCTCGCGGCCGGGCCGGCGCTCGCCGGCGAGAAGCCGAAGACCCTGGGCGACAATGGCATCGGCGGCACGGGGTTCAAGCCCGGCGACAACGGCATCGGCGGCACCGGCTTCATCGGCACGATCCGCAAGTTCGGCAGCGTCTGGGTCAACGGCGAGCGGATCGCTTACCCGTCCGGCGTGCTGATCCGGATCGACGGCGAGGCCGCGCCTGCGAGCCGGATGCGGATCGGCGAGGTGGCGCGCTGCGTCGCCGAGCCGAAGGACGGACACTGGACGACCAACGCGATCGTCATCACCAGCGAGGTCGTCGGGACCATCGCCCGGATCGACGGGCGGCGCCTCACAATTCTCGGCCAGAGCGTCGACCTCGCCGATGCGAAGATGGGGCGCGGGCTGGCGGTCGGCGACCGGGTGGCCGTCAGCGGCCTGCGACGGCCGGACCAGACCATCGTCGCGAGCTGGGTGGAGAAGCGCGCGTCCGGGCCCGACCAGATCGCCGGCCTGCTCGGCCGCGACGCCTCGGGCGCGTTCCGGATCGGCGACGCGACGCTGATCGGCGCCGATCCCGGCGCGGTGGGCAAGCGCGTCCTGGCGCGCGGCGCGATCGAGAACGGCGTGTTCGCCGTCCGCACGATGACCCTCGACGCGGTCGGCGCGCTCGGGCCCGTGACGGCCGTGTCGGTCGAGACCTTCGTCGCGGAGCGCGACGGGACCCTGGTCACCGCCGGCGGCGTGCCGGTCGAGGACGCGGCCGGCCTCCGCCCCGCCAATCATCCGGTGGTGATTCGCGGCGAACTCGCGGCGAACGGCGCGCTGGTCGCGCGCGGGGTCAGCGTTCCCGACGGCCGCGGCGGCTTCCGGCCGTCCGGCGGCTGGCGGGGAGGGGGCGGCGGCGGCCCGGGCGGCGGGCAGGGGCCCGGCGGCGGCGTCCATCCGGGCGGATCGGGAGGCGCTCCAAGGCAGGGCGCCATCGGCGGCGGAGGCCCGTTGGGCCGCGCCGGTCCGATGAGTCCCGCCGGGTCCATGGCGCCGGGCGCCGCCCGGCCGTTCGCCCCGGGAAGCGGCCCCGTTCCGGGCTTGGGCGGGGGCGTCGGCGGCATTGGCGCGCCAGGCGGTTTGAGCGCGCCGGGCGGGTTCGGCGGTCCCGGCGGTCCCGGCGGGTTCGGGCCGGGCGGGTTCGGCGGCGGCGGGTTCGGTCCCGGCGGATTCGGCGGGCCGGTGCGCTGAGCGGATTGAGCTGACCTCACCGGACTTCGCGGAACGGGCGGGAGGCGTCGCCGCCCGGACGCCCGAACTGCGCCGTTTCCGACGCGGGAAGCCGCCGCCGGCGACGTCTGGCCGCGGATCGGCTTGCGCCGCAGGTTGTATATGCGGTAGCATATTGGAGTACGGCGCTAACCCGGATTTCTCACACAGGATGGGTGCATCGGGCGTCCGAATCAGGCAAAAGTTGTTTTGCGAGAACGACTTGACCCTATTCAGAGAGGTCGCCC
>NZ_QNRK01000045.1 GCF_003315135.1 Roseiarcus fermentans | reverse complement strand
CTCTCATGGATGGCTCCGCTGCAGTTGGTTTCGACAACCCAACTTTGGCACACAAATGCCGCGAGGGGGCCATCCACCCCATCATCGCGAGGAGCGCCCCTGGGACTTGGATCCGGGGGGGCGCGGCGATCCAGGGGCAGGGCCAATGTCTGCCGAATGCGGGGCGGCGGCGCTCTTCACCACTCGTCCAGACGGCCCCTGGATCGCCGCGTCGCCCTCCGGGCTCCTCGCGATGACGACGCAAGGTAACTCCCAAGCCGGCAGCGAATAGCGCCGTCATCGCGAGCGAAGCGAAGCGATCCAGGGCCGCTGGGCCGCTGTCGCGCCCTCTGGTCGTCCCGCCGCCCTTCCTTGCGAGCAATTTCTTCCGCAGGAAGCAAGCGGCGGCATGGATTGCTTCGTCGCTTTGCTCCTCGCAATGACGGGGTTGGGAGTTACGACGCAAGAGCGCTGCCGCCCGCCGCCCTGGAGGTTACCGCGATTGGAAATCCGCCGGCCAAGGCTTCGAGCCGCGCGGCGCCAAGACCCGTCACGGGTCCCGGGCTGGGGGACATCCTCAGCGGGTCGGGACCGGATTCTCGCCGCGATAGTCGTAGAAACCGCGCTGGGTCTTGCGCCCGAGCCAGCCGGCCTCGACGTATTTCACCAAAAGCGGGCACGGGCGGTATTTCGAATCCGCGAGGCCGTCGTGCAGGACCTGCATGATCGCCAGGCACGTGTCGAGGCCGATGAAGTCGGCGAGTTGCAGCGGCCCCATCGGATGGTTGGCGCCGAGCCGCATGGCGGTGTCGATCGATTCGACCGAGCCGACGCCCTCGTACAGCGTGTAGACCGCCTCGTTGATCATCGGCAGCAGGATGCGGTTGACGATGAAGGCCGGAAAATCCTCCGACATCGTCGAGGTCTTGCCGAGGCGCGCGACGAACGCCCGCGCCGCCTCGTAGGTGTCGTCCTTGGTGGCGATGCCGCGGATGATCTCCACCAGTTGCATGCGCGGCACCGGGTTCATGAAGTGCATGCCGATGAAGCGCTCGGGATTGACCGTCACCGAGGCGAGGCGCGTGATCGAGATCGACGAGGTGTTCGAGGCGAGAATCGCGTCCGCCTTCATGAACGGGCGGAGCGAGGTGAAGATCTTGCGCTTGACGTCCTCGTTCTCGGAGGCGGCCTCCACCACGAGGTCGCAGTCGCCGAGCTTGTCGACGGTCGGGGTGTAGTGGATGCGGGCGAGGATGGCCTTGCGCCCGTCCTCGTCGATCTCGCCGCGCGCCACCCGGCGCGACAAGAGGCCGTTGATCGTCGCCAAGGCCGCGTTGACCCGGTCCTCCGTCACGTCGTTCAGGTACACCGGAATTCCGGCCTGGGCCGCCACCTGGGCGATGCCCGCGCCCATCTGCCCCGCGCCGATGACGCCGACCGTTTCGATGTTCAGAGCCATGTTCAAGTGACCTGTCGAGCCGCCCCAGTTCGGGCCGGGATCATAGACGAGAAAGGCCGGGCGTCCAGTCTGGGCGCCCGGGCTTTTTAGCCGACCTCGGCGGCAATCTCTAGCGCGCGAGCTTGGCGAGTTCGTCGTTCAGTTCCGGCAGGGCCTGGTAGAGGTCGGCGACGAGGCCGTAGTCGGCCACCTGAAAGATCGGGGCTTCCTCGTCCTTGTTGATCGCGACGATGACCTTCGAGTCCTTCATGCCGGCGAGGTGCTGGATCGCCCCCGAGATGCCGACGGCGATGTACAGGTCCGGGGCGACCACCTTGCCGGTCTGGCCGACCTGCCAGTCGTTGGGCGCATAGCCGGCGTCGACCGCGGCGCGCGAGGCGCCCATCGCGGCCCCGAGCTTGTCGGCCACCGGCTCGATGTAGGTCTTGAAGTTCTCCGCCTTCTGCATCGCCCGGCCGCCCGAGATGATGATCTTGGCGGAGGTGAGTTCGGGACGGTCAGACTTGGCGAGGGCGTCGCCGACGAACGACGACACGGCGGGATCGGCCGCGGCGGCGATCGCCTCGATCGGCGCCGCGCCGCCGGTTGCGGTCGCGCCGAACGACGCCGTCCGGACGGTCGCGACGATTTTCGGGTCGCTCGATTCGACGGTCTGGATCGCGTTGCCGGCGTAGATCGGCCGCTCGAAGGTCTTGGGCCCGAGGACTTTGGTGATGTCGGAAACCTGCATCACGTCGAGCAGGGCGGCCGCGCGCGGCAGCACGTTCTTGGCGGCGGCGGTGGAGGGTCCGACCACGGCGTCGTAGGCGGGGCTGAGCGCGACGATCAGCGCCGCGAGCGGCTCGGCGAGGCCATGGGCGTAGGCCGCGTCGTCCGCGACCAGCACCTTGCCGACGCCCGAAAGCTGGGCCGCAGCCGACGCCGCGGCGGCGACGCCCTGTCCGGCGACGAGCACGTCGACCGGCTGCCCGATCTCGAGCGCCGCGGTCAGCGCGCGGGCGGTCATGTCGCTGAGAACGCCGCCTGCGACTTCGGCGAGTAGAAGGGTCGCCATGGTCAGATCACTCCCGCTTCGTCATGGAGCTTCTGGACGAGCTCCGAAACCGACTTCACCTTCACCCCCGCCTTGCGGCCGCCGGGCTCTGTCGTCTTGAGAACCTTGAGGCGCGGCGCGACATCGACGCCGTAGTCGGCCGGGGTCTTCTCGGCGATCGGCTTCTTCTTGGCCTTCATGATGTTGGGAAGCGAGGCGTAGCGCGGCTCGTTCAGGCGCAGATCGGCGGTGACGATCGCCGGAAGCTTCAGCCTGACCGTCTGCAGGCCGCCGTCGACCTCGCGGGTGACCTCGACCGAGCCGTCGCCGACGACGACCTTGGAGGCGAACGTCCCCTGCCCGGCGCCGGTCAGCGCCGCCAGCATCTGGCCGGTCTGGTTCGAATCGTCGTCGATCGCCTGCTTGCCGAGGATCACCAGGCCGGGGCCCTCCTCGGCGACGACGCCCTTGAGGATCTTCGCCACCGCGAGCGGTTCGACCGGCCCGTCCGTCTTGACCAGAATGCCGCGGTCGGCGCCCATGGCCAGCGCGGTGCGTAGCGTCTCGGTCGCCTGCTGCGGCCCGATCGACACCACCACCACCTCGGTGGCCTTGCCGGCCTCCTTCTGACGCAGCGCTTCCTCGACGGCGATCTCGTCGAACGGGTTCATCGACATCTTGACGTTGGCGAGCTCGACGCCCGACCCGTCCGACTTGATCCGGATCTTGATGTTGTAATCCACCACCCGTTTCACGGGCACGAGAATTTTCATGAGCGGGGCCATCCCTGAAAGCTCGAGCGCTTCGCTCGGCAATTTGCGGCCGAAAGCCCTAATCTTGGCGGCTTTGCGAGTCAACGCGGGCCGGACGGCGCACGTCGCCCGACCCGAGCGCCGCCGGCCTGTCGCCGTCGATCTCGATTGACAGAGCTCAATCGCAGACAGAACAATGACTCGGAAGGGCGATCAGGGTCGCCGCTACGGCCGCGCCCGCGACGTGGATCGACGCTGGATCGTTCACGGGAGAAACGCAAATGAGCGAATTGGATGACTTGAGCGCGCGTCTCATCAAGGGCGCGGTCTCGCGCCGCGAATTCATGGCGCGCGCGTCCGCGCTCGGCGCGTCGAGCCTCGCGATCTCGACCATGCTGGGGACGGCGCAGGCCGCCGAGACCCCGAAGAAGGGCGGCGTCCTGCGGCTCGGCCTCGCCGGCGGCAGCACGACCGACAGCGCCGACATCACCTCCTATAACGATTCGGTCATGATCGACGTCTCGCACGGCCTGTTCAACGGCCTCGTCGAGTGGGCGCAGGACGGCAAGCCCGTCCCGGAACTGGCCGAGAGTTTCGAGCCGAAGAAAGGGGCCCAGGACTGGGTCTTCACCCTGCGCAAGGGCGTCAAGTTCTCGAACGGCCAGGAATTCACCGCCGACGACGCCGTCTACTCGCTCAATCTCCACCGTGGCGACACCAAGTCCGGCGGCGCCGCGTCGATGAAGCCGGTGACCGACGTCAAGAAGCTCGACAAGTACCAGATCCAGCTGTCGCTCGCCGCCCCCGACGCCGACCTGCCCTATTCGCTCACCGACTATCATCTCCTGATGGTGCCGGAGGGATTCAAGGACTGGGCGAAGCCGGTCGGAACCGGCGCCTTCGCGCTGGAGAAGTTCGACCCCGGCGTCCGCATCGTCCTGAAGAAGCGCCCCGACTACTGGAAAGAGGGCCGCGGCTGGCTCGACGGCGCCGACGTCACCGTCATCAACGACAGTTCGGCGCGCCTGAATGCGCTGATCTCGGGCCAGGTCGACGCCATCAACCGGGTCGACCACAGGGCGGTCGGGCTGCTCTCCAAGTCGCCGAAGATCCAGGTCGTGCGCGCGCCGGGCGGCTGGCACACGGTGCTGGCGATGGAGGTCGACAAGGATCCGTACACCAACCCGGACATCCGCCTCGCGCTCAAGTACGCGGCGGACCGCGAGCAGATCCTGAAGGCGCTGTTCAGCGGCTACGGAACCCTCGGCAACGACCATCCGATCCCGCGCACCGATCCGTACTTCAACAGCGAACTGCCGCAGCGCAAGCACGATCCGGAAAAGGCCGCCTACCACTTCAAGAAAGCCGGCCTGTCCGATCCCAAGATCGTCCTGCAGGCGTCCGACGCCGCGTTCAACGGCGCGGTCGACATGGCGACCCTGCTTCAGGCCGACGCGGCCAAGGCCGGGATCAAGATGGACGTGAAGAAGGAGCCGGCGGACGGCTTCTGGGACAACGTCTGGCTCAAGGGCCCCTTCGTTGAAAGCTACTGGGGCGGTCGCGCGGCGGCGACGCAGATGCTCGGGGTCGCCTTCGCGGCGAACGCCCCGTGGAACGAGTCGCACTGGAACAACGGGACCTTCGAGAAGCTGCTCGCCGACGCGCGCGCGGAGACCGACGAGCCCAAGCGGAAGGCCTACATCTGGGAGATGCAGGCGATGCTCAGCAACGACGGCGGCGCGCTCATCCCGGCGTTCCGCGACTGGCTCGACGCCCACAACGACAAAGTCGGCGGCCACACGCCCCACGGCGGGTTCGACATGGACAACGGCATGATTCTCGATAAGGCTTGGCTGAAGTCGTGACGGCCGTTTCCGGCTGATCAGGCGGCGCGCCGGACGAAGACGGTCCGGCGCGACTTTCGCCGCGGGCGAGGGAGGCGGGTTCAGATTGGGAAAGCTGATTCTTCAGCGATCGATTCTCGGGCTTCTGACGCTGTTGGCCGCGTCCGCGCTGATCTTCATCGGCACCGAGGTCCTCCCGGGCGATCTCGCCTCGGCCATCCTGCAGAACCAGGCGACGCCGGAGAATCTGGCCAAGCTCCGGCTGGACCTCGGCCTCGATAAGCCCGCGATCTTGCGCTACGTCGAATGGCTGTTCGGCGCCTTGCGCGGCGACTTCGGTCACTCGCTCGCCAACGGTCGCGACGTCCTCGAGGAGATCGTCCCCCGCTTCGCCAACACGATGTTCCTGGCCGCCTACGCCGCCGTCGTCGCGGTGCCGCTCGCCGTCGGGCTCGGGCTCGCCGCCGCGATTCGCCAGGGCGGCGCCTTCGACCGGACGGTCAACATCCTCACCCTGATGACCATTTCGGTGCCGGAGTACTTTCTCGCTTATCTCCTGATCAAATACGTCGCGGTCGAGCTCGGCTGGTTTCCGTCGCTGGCCAACGTGTCGTCCGACACGCCGTTCTTCGATCGCCTGTACTATGCGTTCCTGCCCATGGTGACGCTGGTGCTGGTGATCGTCGCGCACATGATGCGCATGACGCGCGCTTCGGTGCTCGCCGTGATGGCGAGCCCGTACATCGAGATGGCGATCCTGAAAGGGCTGACCAAGACCCGCATCGTGCTGCGCCACGCCCTGCCGAACGCGCTGGCGCCGATCATCTCGGTGGTGGCGCTGAACCTCGCCTACCTGATCGTCGGCGTGGTCGTGGTCGAGACGGTGTTCGTCTATCCCGGCCTCGGGCAGTTGATGGTCGACGAGGTCTCCAAGCATGACGTTCCGGTGGTCCAGGCTTGCGGCTTGATCTTCGCTGCGACCTTCATCGTGCTCAACATGGTCGCGGACATTCTGTCGATCCTCTCCAACCCGCGCCTGCGGCGACTGCGGTAGGGCGGCCAATGCGGCTTTTCGGACACAAGCTCAGTCTCCTCGCCCAGATCGGACTGGCGATCGTCGCCCTCAATCTGTTTCTGGCGATTTTCGCGCCCCTGGTCGCGCCCTACGACCAGACGGCGGTGCTCGGCGACGCGTGGGCCGACGCGGACTGGCAGCACTGGCTCGGCCTCGACAACCTCGGCCGCGATCTCCTCAGCCGGCTGATCTTCGGCGCGCGCATGTCGATCGGCCTGTCGCTGGTGATCACGGCCCTGTCGTTCTTCATCGGCATCGTCACCGGATTCGCCGCGGCGGTCGCCGGCGGCTGGGTCGACCAGGCCCTGTCGCGGTTCGTCGATCTCCTGCTGTCGATGCCGACCCTGATCTTCGCCTTCGTCATTCTGTCGGTCCTGGGGTCGGGGCTGCCGGTGCTCATCGTCACCATCGCCGTGCTCGATTCGACGAAAGTGTTTCGGCTCGCCCGCTCGGTCGCGGTCGGGCTCGTCAGCCTGGAATTCGTCGAGGCGGCGCGCTTGCGCGGCGAAGGCTGGTGGTGGATCATCACCCGCGAGATCCTGCCCAACGCCATTCCGCCGCTGACCGCGGAGTTCGGCCTGAGGTTCTGCTTCACCTTTCTGTTCATCGCCGCGCTGAGCTTCCTCGGCCTCGGCGTTCAGCCGCCGGCCGCCGACTGGGGGAGCATGGTCAAGGACTATCGCGACATGATCAACTTCGGCTCCGCCGCGCCGATCTACCCGGCCGCGGCGATCGCGATCCTGACGATCGGCGTCAATTTCGTCGTCGACTGGATGTTGTCGATCCATTCGCGCGGGCAGGGGGAAGGGGCGTGACCGCCGCCCCCGACAACCCGATCGTGCTCGACGTCCGCGCCATGCGGGTCGCGGTGCGCACCGACCACGGCGACGGTCCCGTGCTCGTCGACGACGTCTCGCTCGCGTTGCGGCGCGGCGAAGTGATCGGCCTGATCGGCGAATCCGGCGCCGGCAAATCGACGATCGGT
Organism: Roseiarcus fermentans; assembly: GCF_003315135.1. GTDB lineage: Bacteria > Pseudomonadota > Alphaproteobacteria > Rhizobiales > Beijerinckiaceae > Roseiarcus > Roseiarcus fermentans. The sequence continues at coordinate 45,965 of NZ_QNRK01000045.1, read as the reverse complement.
CTCGCCTCGATGGGCTACACCCGGCGCAACTGCTTCATCGTCGGCGGTCAGATCCTGTTCGCCGGCGCCGATCTGCGCGTCATGACGGCCGACCAGCGGCGCGCGCTGCGCGGGCTGAAGCTCGCCTATATCGCCCAGAGCGCCGCCGCGTCCTTCAATCCGGCGATGACGCTGATGGATCAGGTCTGCGAGGCGCCGGTCCGCCATGGCGTGATGGGGCGGGCGGAAGCGAAGGCGGCGGCGGTCCAGCTCTTCCGCGAGCTCGATCTGCCGAACCCGGAAACGATCGGCCTGCGCTATCCGCATCAGGTGTCCGGCGGCCAGTTGCAGCGGGTCATGGCCGCCATGGCGATGATCGGACGGCCCGAAATCATCGTCTTCGACGAGCCGACGACGGCGCTCGACGTGACGACCCAGGTCGAGTGCCTGGCGGCGTTCCGGCGTCTGGTGCGGGTGCACCGCGCGGCCGCCCTCTACATAACCCACGATCTCGCCGTCGTGGCGCAGATCGCCGATCGCATCATGGTGCTAAGGCGCGGAAAAACGGTGGAGGTCGGAGACGCTCGCCAGATTCTCCAGGATCCGCAGGAGGAGTATACCCGCCGCCTGGTCCGGGAAAGGATCGCCGGAAGCACGTTCGTCGCGCGGCCCGAGGGCGCGGCGCCGCTGCTCGCGGTGGAGCGCGTCACCGCTCATTATACGGGCAGGCCGAACGTCATCGACGACGTCAGCCTCGAGGTCTTCCGGGGCGACACCGTGGCGGTGGTCGGAGAATCGGGCTCGGGGAAGTCGACCCTGGCGCGGGTCGTGACCGGCCTTTTGCCGCGCGCCGCCGGCGACGTGCGGTTCCACGGCGCCAGTCTGCCGCCCCGACTGAAGGACCGCTCGCGCGACCAGCTTCGCCGCATCCAGATGATCTACCAGATGCCCGACGTGGCGCTCAACCCGCAGCAGACGCTGCTCGACGTCATCGGCCGACCGGTGTCCTTTTATTTCAGGCGCAGCCGGGCTGAGGTTCGCGCCCGGGTTCAGGAGCTCCTGAGGCAAATGGATCTGCCGGAGCATTTCGTCGACCGGAAGACCTCCGAGCTGTCCGGCGGCCAGAAGCAGCGCGTGTCGATTGCGCGGGCGCTCGCGGCCGAACCGGACCTGATCATCTGCGACGAGGTCACCTCGGCGCTGGACCAACTGGTCGGCGAGGAAATCTTGCGTCTTCTCAAACGCCTGCAAGACGAGCTGGGCGTCGCCTACCTCTTCATCACCCATGATCTCGGCACCGTGAAGCGGATCGCCAACAAGGTGGTGGTGATGCTGCGCGGCCGGACGGTCGCGAGCGGCGACACCGCGTCGGTGTTCGCGCCCCCCTACCATCCCTACACCGAGCTGCTCTTGTCCTCGGTCCCGGAAATGCGCCCCGACTGGCTCGACGGGGTGCTCGCCCGCCGCGCCGCCATCACGACCGCGTGAGAAGGAATGGGCGCCTTGCCGGGCCGGCAAATCGTTTCTATACGGCCGCGACGCCGGGCGATGAATAGGCTCGTGCGCGCGGACGGGCTGAGGGCTCGCGTCCGGCCTGTTCATTGCATGGCCGCTGACGAGCTTTCGTCGGGCGAAAGAAGAGGACGATCCTGAATGCGCGCGCCGGGCGGACCCCGTCTGTTGCTGCGGCGGCTTCGCGAGGTCATGGCGGAGCCCGTCACGGCGCAGGCGCGCCTCGACCGGATCGTCGTTCTCATCGCCTCGAACATGGTGGCGGAAGTCTGCTCCTTGTACGTGGTCCGCTCGGACGGCGTCATGGAGCTGTTTGCGACCGAGGGCCTCAACCGCGAGGCCGTCCACCTGACCACCATGGAGCCCGGCGAGGGCCTGGTCGGGCTGATCGCCTCGAGCGCGGAGCCGCTGGCGCTTTCCGACGCGCAGCACCACCCGGCGTTCTCGTACAAGCCGGAGACGGGCGAGGAAATCTATCAGTCGTTCCTCGGCGTGCCCGTGCTTCGCGGCGGCGCCACGATCGGCGTCCTGGTGGTCCAGAACCGGGCGCGCCGCACCTATTCGGAAGAAGAGGTCGAGGCCCTCCAGACCACCGCGATGCTGCTCGCCGAGATGATCGCCTCGGGCGAACTGCAGGCGATTGTCGCCAAGGGCGGCCAGATCGCCGTCCGCAATCCCCTGGCGATGCGCGGGCTCGGCATCGCCGACGGGCTCGGGCTCGGCCACGTCGTGATGCACCAGCCGCGCGTGGCGGTGTCGAAGATCGTCGCCGACGACGTCGATTCGGAGCTGCTTCGGCTCGAGACGGCGATCAGCGCCATGCGCGCCTCGGTCGACGAGCTGATCGACCGCACCGACGACGGCCAGTCGGGCGAGCACCGCGACGTCCTGGAAGCGTTCCGGATGATCGCGCACGACCGCGGCTGGCTGCGCCGCCTGCGCGAGGCGGTCAGTTCGGGCCTGACGGCCGAAGCCGCGGTCGAGCGGGTGCAGAACGACGCCCGCGCCAAGCTGCAGCGCCAGACCGATCCCTATCTGCGCGATCGGCTTCATGACCTGACCGACATCGCCAATCGCCTTCTGCATCAGCTCGCCGGCCAGAGCCTGGTGCTGCTGCCCGAGGAACTGCCGGAGAACGCGATCCTGGTCGCGCGCTCGATGAGCCCGGCGGCGCTGCTCGACTACGACCGGTCGCGTCTGCGCGGCCTGGTGCTCGAGGAGGCGGGCGCCTCCAGCCACGTCGCGATCGTCGCCCGGGCGCTCGCCATACCGGCGGTGAGCGACGTCACCAACGTCACCGAGATCGTCGAGCATGGCGACGCGATCATCGTCGACGGCGATTCCGGCGAAGTCTACCTGCGTCCGCCGCCCGACGTGGAGGCGGCCTACGCCGAACGGGCGCGGATGCGGGCGCGCAAGCAGGCGCAGTACCGCGCGCTGCGCGACGTGCCGACCGTCAGCCTCGACGGCGTGCCGATCGGGCTGCACATGAACGCCGGCCTCCTGGTCGACATGCCGCATCTGGCCGAGACGGGCGCGGAGTCGATCGGCCTGTTCCGAACCGAGCTGCAATTCATGCTGGCGCCGCGGTTTCCCCGGCCGGGGGTGCAGGAGCAACTCTACCGCGCGATCCTCGAGGCCGCCGGCGACCGTCCGGTGACCTTCCGCACCCTGGACATCGGCGGCGACAAGCTGCTGCCCTACATGAAGGGCTTCGAGGAAGAAAACCCCGCGCTGGGGTGGCGCGCGCTGCGCATCGGCCTCGACCGGCCGGCGCTGCTGCGGATGCAGCTGCGCGCCTTCATTCGCGCCGGCGGCGGACGGGAGCTGAGGATCATGGTTCCCATGGTCTCGACCGTGGACGAGTACAAGCGCACCCGGGCCCTGTTCGACCGCGAGGTCGCCTGGTGCGCCAGCCACGGCTACGCTCCCCCGCTTTCGGCCAAGCTCGGGGTCATGGTCGAGGTGCCGTCGCTGTTGTTTCAACTCGAAGAGATCACAGCCGCGGCCGATTTTCTTTCGGTCGGCTCGAACGACCTGATGCAGTACCTGTATGCCGTCGACCGCGACAATCGGCGCGTCGCCAACCGGTTCGATCCGCTGAGCGTCGGCTTCCTGCGCGCCCTGCGCTCGATCGCGGCGGCCTCCGTTCGCTCCGGAACGCCGCTCACCCTGTGCGGCGAGATCGGCGGGCGGCCGCTCGAGGCGATGGCGCTCTTGGCGATCGGCTATCGCCAGCTTTCCATGTCGGCGACGGCGATCGGCCCGGTCAAGGCGATGATCCTGACCATGAACGTCGCGGAGGCGACGCGCGCGGTCGAATCGATGCTGGCGGAAGGTCGGGACGACGCCTCGCTGCGCGAGCCGCTCGAGGCGCTCGCCGGCCGCCTCGCCATCCGTCTCTAGCGCCCAGGCGCCCCGCTCCCGACAGCTGGTTTTTGCAACATGGCCGCCAACGACAATTTCGATCTCATCCTGAGACGCCATCGGGAAATCGGCGCCCGGCTGACCGAGGGGGTCGCCGGCGCCGAGTATTCGGCGCTGTCGCGCGAACTCAGCGATCTCGAGCCGGTGGTCGCGGCGATCCAGGCGTTCCGCGACAAGGAGAGGGAGCGGGCGGACCTCGCAGCCCTCCTCGCCGACCCGAACCTCGACGCCGAGATGCGCGCGTTCGCCGCCGAGGAGCTGGCGGCGGCGGAGGCGGCGGCGGCCGAGATGGCGCAGGCGATCCGGATCGCGCTCCTGCCCAGGGACGCCGCCGACGACGGCGACGCGATCCTCGAAGTGCGGGCGGGGACGGGGGGCGACGAGGCCGCGCTGTTCGCCGGCGACCTGTTCCGCATGTACGTCAAATACGCCGAAGCGAAGCGGTGGACTGTCGAGACGCTGTCGATGAGCGAAGGAACCGCCGGGGGGTACAAGGAAATCGTGGCCCAGATCTCCGGGCGCGGCGTGTTCGCGCGGCTCAAGTTCGAGAGCGGCGTCCATCGCGTGCAGCGGGTGCCCGCCACCGAGACTCAGGGTCGCATCCACACCTCCGCCGCGACCGTCGCGGTCCTGCCGCTCGCCCAGGAGGCCGACCTCGTCATCAACGAGGGCGACCTCAAGATCGACACCATGCGCTCGAGCGGCGCTGGCGGCCAGCACGTCAACAAGACGGAATCGGCGATCCGCATCACCCATCTCCCCTCGGGGGTGGTGGTCGCGATGCAGGAGGAGCGCTCGCAGCATCGCAACCGCGCCAAGGCGATGGCGCTCCTGCGCTCGCGCATCCTCGACGCCCGCAACCAGAAGCTCGACGCCGAGCGGGCCGAGGAGCGCCGCTCGCAGGTCGGCTCCGGCGACCGGTCGCAGCGCATCCGCACCTACAATTTCCCGCAGGGGCGGGTGACCGACCACCGGGTCAACCTGACCCTCTATTCGCTCGACCGGATCATGGAGGGCGAGGGGCTCGACGACATCGTCGACCGGCTGACGGAGGAGCGTCAGGCCGAGCGCCTGGCGCAGCAGGGGGCGGCGTGAGGGCCGTTCCGCGCCTGCCGCCATACCAGCCGGGCATGCGGATCGGCCTGCTCGGCGGCTCGTTCAACCCGCCGCACGAGGGGCACGCGCTGGTGACGCAACTGGCGCTGACGCGGCTCGGCCTCGACCGCGTCTGGTGGCTGGTGACGCCCGGCAACCCGCTGAAATCGGTCGCCGAACTCGCTGCGCTGAACGACCGCGTCGAGGCGGCGCGCCGGCTGGTCGCTGGCCCGCGGGTGGCGATCACCGACATCGAGGCGCAAATCGGCGCGCGCTACACCTACGACACGCTCGCCTGGCTCGTCCGCCGCGCGCCGGGGGCGCGCTTCGTATGGCTGATGGGCGCGGACAATCTGCGCCAGTTCCACCTCTGGCGGCACTGGCGACAGATCGCCGACCTGGTCCCGATCGCGATCGTGGACCGGCCGGGATCGACGCTGCGCGCGACGTCGAGCCGCGCCGCGGTCGCGCTCGCGCCGTGGCGAGTTCCCGAGCGCGACGCTCGCCGGCTCGCCGACCTCGCGCCGCCGGCGGCGCTGTTCCTGCACGGACCGCGTTCGAACCTGTCCTCGACCGTCCTGAGGGGCGCTGCGGCCGTGGAGCAGGACGCTTCGCCGGCCGCCATCCCGCTCTGAGCCTGGCGGCTTCCACCGGCGATCCGCGAACTCGGGTCGCCGCGCGAGCCTTCAGCGGGACGGCGCCGCGCCGGTCTCCGCCGCGGGCTCGACCGGCGGCCGCGCCGGCGCGCGCTTCAGCGTCTCGTCGATATCGAGCGTGCCCTCGACGCCGATCGAATCGTAGTGGCTCGCGAGCCAGGCCGCGGCGTCCGCCCGGCCGAAGTCGCGCAGGCGCAGGAGAAAGGGCCACGACACGTCGAACTTGGTTGAGGCGGGGAAGCGCTCGAGCTTGCCGGCGCCGCCGATGCGGTGCAGCCGCTCGAGCCGGTAGCTCTCGCTCGTCAGCACGCCCGAGCGGATCAACCGGGCGACGAAGTCGGCGGCGCGCAATTCGCCGAGCAGGGGCGCGTTGAAGGTGATCTCGTTCAGCCGGTTCATGATCTCTTCCGGCGTCCTGGGCACCGCGGCGCGCTCGATCGGATTGATCTGGACGATGATCACGTCCCGGCACGCAGTCTCGTAGAACAGCGGCCACAGCGGAGGATTGCCGGCGTAGCCGCCGTCCCAGAAATAATCCTCGCCGATCCGCACCGCCTGGAAGAGTTGCGGCAGGCAGCCAGACGCCATGACGTGGTCGGCGGTCAGGACGTCGCGGCGAAAGACCTCGCCGCGACCGGTCTTCACGTTGGTTGCGGCGATGAACAGTTTTGGCGTGACGTAGGCGCGCAGCCGGTCGAAGTCGACCTCGGCGATCAGATGGTCGCAAAGCGGATTGATGTTGAACGGGTTGAACGCATAGGGGCTGATGAACTGGGTCAGCGCCTCCGCCCAGGCGGCGACGAAGCCGGTCCCCGGCCAGACCGCGCCCCACGGTCCGAGCCAGGCGTCGACGAGCAGGCGCTGGGCCGGCCACAGCGACCCCTCCGTCGAAACCGAGCGCCAGAACCGCTCCAGCTTCTCCCGCGCGCCCGTGCGCCCCCCCTCGGCGAGGCCCGCGGCGTAGACCACGGCGTTGAAGGCGCCCGCGCTCGCGCCGCTGATCGCGCCGATCTCGATCCTTTCGTCGTCGAGCAGCGCGTCGAGCACGCCCCAGGCGTAGGCCCCGTGCGATCCGCCGCCCTGCAGGGCGACGTTGACCGCCTTGCCCTCGTCCTCGTCCCGCCTCCGGGAATCGTTCACTGCGCCGTCCAGCCGCCGTCGACCGAGATGTTCGTTCCGGTGATCTGGGTCGCGGCGTCGGAGCAGAGGAACACGGCCGTGTCGGCGATCTGCTCGACGGTGACGAACTGCTTGGTCGGCTGCCTCTCCAGCATGACCTCGTTGATCACCTGCTCGCGCGACATGTTGCGCGCCTTCATCGTGTCGGGGATCTGGTTGGCGACCAGCGGCGTCCAGACATAGCCGGGGGAGATGCAGTTGCAGGTGACCCCGAAGGTCGCGAGTTCGAGCGCGACCGTCTTGGTGAGGCCGGCGATCCCGTGCTTGGCCGAGACATAGGCCGCCTTGAAGGGCGAGGCGGTCAGCGAGTGGGCGGAGGCCGTGTTGATGATCCGGCCCCATTTCTGCGCCTTCATCCCCGGAACGGCCGCCTTGATGGAATGGAAGGCCGAGGTGAGGTTGATGGCGATGATGGCGTTCCATTTCTCGCCGGGAAAATCCTCGATCGGCGAGACGAACTGGATGCCGGCGTTGTTGACCAGGATGTCGACGGTTCCGAGTTTCTCGGCCGCGTCCCTGATCATCGCTTCGACTTCGTCGCCCTTGGACATGTCGGCGCCGTTGTAGACGCACCTGACCTTGAACTCGCTCTCGATCCTGGAGCGCTCCTCCTCGATCGCCTTCGGGTCGCCGAAGCCGTTGATCATCACGTCCGCGCCCTCCCTGGCGAACGCGCGTGCGATGGCGAGGCCGATGCCGCTGGTCGAGCCGGTGACGACGGCGTGATGATTGGCGAGCGACATGAGGCGGTTCTCCCAGATTCCCGCCGCGCGACGACGCATGGCGGATGCGGTTTTGCGTACGTAGCTCATATGGCATTGCGATGAAGCTTGCGAGAGGGCGAAGCGTCGCGGATGACAAGGACGCCGAGGCGGCCTAAAATTCCGGGACGGGCGACGGCGCCCTCGAGCGCGCCGCTTGCAAGGGACAGATTCGATGAACGGTTTACCCGCTGAACAGGCGTTCGGGCCGATGGGCCGCCACGCCACCGTCGCGGTCACGATCGGCGAGGGGGCCGCAGCCGTCACCGTCGGCGGCGGCGCGCCGGTCGTCGTCCAGTCGATGACCAATACCGACACCGCGGACGTCGAGGCGACGGCGCGCCAGATCGCGGCGCTCGCCCGGGCGGGCTCGGAACTCGTGCGCCTGACCGTCGATCGCGAGGAAGCGGCGGCGGCGGTGCCGCGGATTCGCGACCGGCTCGCGGCGATGGGCGTCTCGGTCCCGCTGATCGGCGACTTCCACTACATCGGCCACAAGCTGCTCGCCGAGCATCCGGCCTGCGCCGAGGCGCTGGACAAGTACCGCATCAATCCGGGCAACGTCGGCTTCCGCAACAAGCGCGATCTGCAGTTCAGCCAGATCGTCGAGATCGCCATCCGCAACGGCAAGGCGGTGCGGATCGGCGCCAACTGGGGCTCGCTCGACCAGGAGCTGCTGACGCATCTGATGGACGAGAACGCGGCCGCCGCCGTTCCGCTCGACACGCGGGCGGTGACGCGCGAGGCGCTGGTTCAGTCCGCGCTGCTGTCGGCCCGGCGCGCCGAGGACCTCGGGCTGCCGCGCTCGCGCATCGTGCTGTCGGCCAAGGTTTCCGCGGTGCAGGACCTGATCACGGTCTATCGCATGCTGGCCGCGCGATCGGACCACGCGCTGCACCTCGGCCTGACCGAGGCCGGCATGGGCTCGAAGGGCGTCGTGGCGTCGTCGGCGGCCCTCGGCGTGTTGCTGCAGGAGGGGATCGGCGACACGATCCGCTGTTCGCTCACCCCCGAGCCGGGCGGCGACCGCTCGCAGGAGGTGCGGGTGGCGCAGGAACTCTTGCAGACGATGGGGTTCCGGATCTTCGCCCCGCAGGTGGCGGCCTGTCCCGGCTGCGGGCGGACGACCTCGGTGGTGTTCCAGGAGTTGGCGCGCGACATCCAGGCGCATCTCGCGGCCTCCATGCCCGAGTGGCGGGCGCGCTATCCGGGCGTCGAGCGGCTCAACGTCGCGGTGATGGGCTGCATCGTCAACGGGCCCGGCGAGAGCAAGCACGCCGACATCGGCATTTCCCTGCCCGGCACGGGCGAGACCCCGGCGGCCCCGGTATTCGTCGACGGCGCGAAGACGGCGACGCTGAGGGGCCCGCACATCGCCGAGGAGTTCAAGGCGATGGTCGAGGCCTATATCGTCGGTCGGTTCGGCGGCGTCGGCCGCGCTGCGGAATAGCGTCCGGGGAACAGCGCGCATGTACGAGCCCCCGCTTCACCGCGAGGACGATCTCGAAAGGCAGCACGCCCTGATCCGGGCGCGCCCGCTCGGGCTCCTGATCAGTCACGGGCCGCAGGGGCTCGCGGCGAACGCCGCGCCGTTCCTGCTCGACGCGGCCGCGTCGAAACTGGGGACGCTGCAGACGCACCTGGCGCGCGCCAACCCGCAATGGCGCGATCTCGCCGCAGGCGGCGAAGCGCTCGTCGTGTTCCAGGGCGCGGACCATTACGTCTCGCCGTCCTGGTACGCGACCAAGCAGGAGACCCACAAGGTCGTGCCGACGTGGAACTACGTCATGGTGCAGGCGCGCGGAACGGCGAGGGTGATCGAGGACGACGCGTGGCTCGGCCGTCAGATCGCGGCGATGACGGCCAGCCGGGAAGCGGCGCGCGAAACGCCGTGGGCGGTCGAGGACGCGCCGGCGGATTTCATCGCGCTGCAGCGCAAGGCGATCGTCGGGATCGAGATCGAGATCGCCGACATCCGCGGCAAGTGGAAGACCAGCCAGAACCGCAGCGCCGCCGATCGGGCGGGCGTGGTCGCGGGCCTCGAGGCGCTCGGCGACGAGGAGGCGCGCGCCATGGCGGCGATCGTGCGGGAGACGGGGCGCTGACCGCGCGACGAGGCGTTTCGCAGGGTCATACGGCGTCCGCCCGTGCAAGAAAACCGCCGTCCGCCTTCGGGTAAGGCGCAAAGGCCGTCGGGGCGAATGTGTCCGCCCGGCGCGACATCCTGTCGCATTCCTGCCCTTCGACACGCCGCGCGAGGCGACCGCTGTCGCCGTCGCGGGGCCCCGGACCGCCGACGCCGCGCGCCGGGCGAAGTCCGCCCGCGCGCCGGATGGGTCGAAAGTCGGCGACGCGACGGTCGAGGGTAACAGTGTTCTCGCTCTTTGATTGCGACGTAAATTCCCGATCATAATTCTTTCAAGTCGAAGTGAGTTTCAATGATGTGATTCCATGCGCACATCACAATGTTAGCCGCGATATCGTCGTAGTCAAAGTCTTTTGCAAAGTAATATCTACGTCATTGCGTTAACTTGTCGCAGTTGATTTCCTCATCGGTCTCCGCATATTGGTTTTGCTTGCGCGATTGGGGGGCTGATCGTGCAAGTCCCCGAACGTCCTGCCGCGGGCGCTGTCGAAGCGCCCCCCCAACGTCGCGAGAGAGTCCCGCTTATGCAACAATCAGCCCCCCCCTCCGGCGACGCCAAGCCGCTCGACCCCGGCTTGCGCGCCCTGAGCGGGATCGCCGCCTATTATCGAATCGGCGCCGATCCGACCCAGCTTCGCCGCGAACTCGCGCTCGGGGACCGCTCGGCGGACGAATTCGATCTCGTCCGCGCCGCCCAGATCATCGGACTGAAGGCGCGCCTGGTCACCGGGGCCGACGAGCGGCGGATGGCCAAGCTTCCGACCCCCGCGATCGTTCGCCTGCGCAACGGCGCGCTATACGTCTACGGCGGACGGGGTCCCTCAGGCTTGTGCCGCCTGGTCGACCCGATCAGCCACGCGGCGACCGACGTCACCCTCGGGGAGTTGACGACCGAGACGGAAGGCCGCGCCCTGCTGGTCGCGCGCCGGGTCGGCGGCGCCGGGGTCAGCCCGAAGATGTTCGGGTTGCGCTGGTTCCTGCCGACGCTGTGGCGCTATCGCAAGCCGCTCGGGCACGTCCTCGCCGCGTCCCTGTTCGTGCAGGTGTTCGCGCTGACCACGCCGCTGATCTTCCAGGTCATCGTCGACAAGGTCCTGACCCACCGCGGCTACGAGACGCTGTTCGTGATGATCGCCGGCCTCGTCATCGTCGGCCTGTTCGACACGGCGCTGCAATATCTGCGCACCTACGCCCTGTCGCACACCACCAACAGAATCGACGTCGAGCTCGGGCAGCGCCTGTTCGCCCATCTGTTGCGCCTGCCGATGAGCTACTTCGAGACGCGCTCGGCGGGACAGACCGTCGCCCGGGTGCGCGAACTCGAGACCATTCGGTCGTTCCTCACCGGGCAGGGGCTGTTCTCGGCGATCGATTTCGTCTTCACCTTCGTCTTCATCGCGGTGATGTTCGCCTATTCCGTTTCGCTGACCCTGATCGTGTTGATCGGCCTGCCGGTCTACATTCTGATCGGCTTCGCGGTGCGGCCGGCGCTGCGCGACCTGATCAACGAGAAATTCAACCGCGGCGCGGCGAGCCAGCAGTTCCTGGTCGAGACCGTGGTCGGGGTCGGCACGATCAAGTCTGCGGCGGTCGAGCCGATCATGCGCGCCCAGTGGGAGGAAAAGCTCGCCGCCTATGTGAAGACCAGCTTCTCGGCGACGATGCTCGGGACCGGCGGCCAGCTCGGCATCCAGTACGTCAGCAAGCTGACGACCGCAGCGATCCTGCTGTTCGGGGCGAAGGCGGTGATCGACGGCGAGCTCAGCGTCGGCGCGCTCGTCGCCTTCAACATGATCGCCTCGCAGGCGGTGCAGCCGATCCTGCGGCTGTCGCAGATCTGGCAGGACTTCCAGCAGGTCCAGATCTCGATCGACCGGCTGGGCGACATTCTCAACGCGGCGCCGGAGCCGGCCCCGATGATGCGGCTCGCGCCGCCGACGCCGCGCGGGGCGATCGAGTTCCGCAACGTCAGCTTCCACTACCGCCCGGGGACGCAGGACATTCTCAAGCAGGTCTCGCTGAAGATCGCGCCCGGCGAGACGATCGGCGTCGTCGGCCCGTCCGGATCCGGCAAGTCGACGCTGACGAAACTCGTCCAGCGGCTCTACATGCCGAGCGAGGGACAGGTGTTCCTCGACGGCGCGGACCTGAGCCAGGTCGATCCGGCGTGGCTGCGCAGCCACATCGGCGTGGTGCTGCAGGAAAACCTGCTGTTCAACCGCACGATCCACGAGAACATCGCCTTCGCCGATCCGGCCATGCCGAGGGCGCGGGTGATCGAGATCGCCCGCCTGGCCGGCGCCGACGAGTTCATCGACAAGCTCTCGGAGGGCTATGACACGATGATCGAGGAGCGCGGGGCCAACCTGTCCGGCGGCCAGCGCCAGCGCCTCGCCATCGCCCGCGCGCTCGCCACCAACCCGCGCATTCTCATCCTCGACGAGGCGACGTCGGCGCTCGACTACGAAAGCGAGCGCATCATCCAGCGCAACATGCGCCGCATCGTCAAGGATCGGACCGTGATCATCGTCGCCCACCGGCTCAACGCGGTGCGCAGCTGCGACCGCATCGTCGGCATGGCGGACGGACGCATCGTCGAAGTGGGTCCCCACGAGGAGCTGATCCGCCGGCCGGGGGGCCTCTACGCCTACCTCTGGGGTCTCCAGAGCAGCCCTGTCGAGGTCGCAGCATGAATGACGTCGTCCGAACCATCGCTCCCGCCGTTCCGGCGCCCCGGCCTCCGACCGGACGCGCGATTGCGCCGCGCGACGTCGTCTGGCGCAACGCCGCGTCCGACCGCGAGTTTCTCGCGCCGGTGCTGGAAATCCTTGAGACGCCCGCCTCGCCCGTGCAGGTGGCGTTCCTGTGGATCATCTGCCTGCTGGTCGTCGTCGGCCTCGGCCTCTCCTGGTTTGGCCGCATCGACATCATTGCGTCCGCCCAGGGCAAGTTCCAGCCGACCGGCCGCGTCAAGGTGATCGAGTCCGTGGAGACCGGCCGCGTCGTCGCCATCCGCGTCGGCAACGACAGCGCGGTGAAGGCGGGCGACGTTCTGGTCGAGCTCGACCCTTCCGCCGCGGACGCCGACGCGCGGTCGGCGCGGGCCGACCTCGCCTCGGCCGAGGCCGAGATCCTGCGCCGCCATGCGGCGCTGACGGCCGCGCGTGGGGCGACGCTCGCGCCGGCGCCGGCCATCGCCTGGCCGGAGGGCGTCAGCCCGGCGCTGCGGGCGCGAGAAGAACGGGTGCTGGCGGCCGACCTCGGGCAGCTCGCCGCGACCATCGCCTCGTTCGAGGCCCAGAAGACGCAGAAGGCGGCCGAGCGCGACACGCTCAAGCAGACCATCGCGACGCAACGCAACCTGGTCGCGACGCTTCAGCAGCGCGTCGACATGCGCACCAAGCTGGTCGACATGCAGTCCGGCGCCAAGTCGGCCGTCATCGACGCGACCGAGAGCCTCCAGTACCAGCAGACCCAGCTCGCCATGCAGGAAGGTCAGCTCGCTTCGGCCACGACCGGGCTCGACGTCATCGCCCGCGATTCGGAGAAGGCGGTTCAGTCGTTCGTCTCCGACCAGGCCGGGAAGCTCGACGACGCCGAGCGAAAGGTCGAGGAGGACCGCCAGAAGGTCGCCAAGGCCGAGGCCATGGTCGACCATCTGACGCTCCGCGCGCCGCTCGACGGCCGCGTCCAGTCGTCGATCATCACCAACATCGGCCAGGTCGTCACCAGCGGGCAGGAGATCATGCGCGTGGTCCCGCAGGACTCGCGGGTGGAGATCGAGGCCTATGTTCTCAACCGCGACATCGGCTTCGTCCGCATCGGCCAGGAGGCGGTGGTCAAGGTCGAATCGTTCCCGTTCACGCGCTACGGCTCGGTCAAGGCCCACGTGACCCGCATCGCCAAGGACGCGATCCCGTCGCCCGACGCGAGCGCCATCGAGGGCGACCCCAGCCGCGCCTCGAACGCATCCGGCTTCGCCGGCGGCGAGCGCACGCAGAACCTCGTGTTCGCGGTCGAACTCGCGCCGGAGGCCTCGACGATCCTCGTCGACGGCATCGACCGGCCGTTGACCTCCGGCATGGCGGCGACCGCGGAGATCAAGACCGGTTCGCGCCGACTGCTCGACTACCTGTTCTCCCCGGTCGTCGAGGTCGCCTCGCGCGCGCTGCGCGAGCGGTGAGAGGCCGCCCCGCAACGATTGCTCGCGGGCCGCCATCGTCGGGGGGCCGCGAGCCTAATTTAGGTCGCGAGCCCTTCGTCGCCTCCCGGATCGCGCGGCTCGGTGACGGACAGTCCGGGTCGATGACGCGACGCGCGTCGAACGGCGCGACGATCGAAAGCCGTTTCAGATCCATACCGGGCGGCGGAGGCCGGGTGGCCTTTCGCGACGTCACCGAGCGGGCCGCGTCCGAAGCAAAGCAGGCGGAGACGACCATTTCATCGAAACGATTCTAGAAAATATCGGCGAGGGCATCGCCGTCTTCGGCCCGGACGCGAGGCTGCGCACGTCCAACGCGGCGATGGCGGGGATGCTCGATGCGCCGCCGGGACGGCTGTGGCCCGGCGTGTCCGGCGCTGGCTCGGCGCGCCGTGATCCGCAGCGCGCCTCCCTGACCGGGACGGCGCGCGCGGTCCCCAGCGTCTCGGCCCGCTTCAGTTCAGCAAAATCACTCGGCTCGGGCGATCCTGTTCGACGCGCACGGGCGCTGGCGCGCGCCGGGCGGCGGACGGCGAGTGGCCGAACCACCGTCGGAAGGCGTGGCTGAACGAAGCCACTTCGCTGTATCCGAGCAACAGGGCGATCTGGTCGATGCTCAGGCCGGGTTCCTGGATGTACTGGAGGGCGAGGCTGCGCCTGAGATTGGTCAGCAGTTCGGGAAACGTCGTTCCCTCCTCCGCCAGCCGGCGCGACAGCGTCCTCGGCGAAACGGCGAGCGCCTGCGACACAATCTCGACGGTCGGTTCGCCGCGCGCCAGCGTCCGGAACACCTGGTTGTCCACCGCCTCGCAGAAGGACTGCGATGGAAGCTCTCGCGCCGCCGTCTCCTCGTCGGCAAACGGCTGGAGAGTCTGCAAGAGATAGCGGTCTGCGCGACGGTTGGGCAGGTCGAGGGTGTCCTTCGAGAGGACCAGCTGATCCACTTCACAGCCGAACTCCACCGGGCATCGGAAGAACCGCTCGAACGCCCGGGCGTCGTCCCGCCTCATGTGCGCGAACGACACCCGGACCGGACTGAAGTCGTGGCCGGTGAAGTCGCGCAGGGCGCGGACGAACGCCGCGACCTGATACTCGGCCGCATGCTTCAGGTTGCGCCGGAGCTGTCCGGAATAGCGAAGCTCGATGACTGCGTTTTGCGAGGACGGAAAGGCGACGGAAAAGCGAGCGCTTTCGTCGACGATCCGGCCGTATCGCGGCAGCAGCCGGATGGTTTCCCTCACGCACGAGGTGGTGGAGAGGACGAGGGAAACCAGCCCGGCCTGATCGGAGCTTTCCGAGGCGCCGAGGTTGAGACCGAATGTCGGATCGGCGGCGGCTTCGGCGGCGAACTCGATCAAATTCGCTTCGGCGGCTGCGGAAACGCGCGCGCCGCGGCTGTCGAGAGCCATGCTTTCTAGTCCGGCGCGCGCCAGCAGGGGGGCAGGGTCGATCCGCTTCTCCTTGAGCGACGCGACGACCTGGCGCGCGCACAGGCCGATGGTCGTTGGGCACGCATGGCCGCGCCAGGGCGCGTTCGGGATCGATCGCGGCGCGCGCCGCGGCGACGGTTCGGCGGACTGGCGGATGACGAGGGGCGCGTCACTGCCGTTCGATCCGCTCTTCCGGCTTTCCGATCTCGCGCCAAGCTCGCTCATGAAGACCCTCTTAATTCGTGCTCCCGAACCCTTCGTCTGCGTCGTCCGGCCCGCCTTGTTTACATGAATAATATAGCGTAAATCTGAGCGAACGCAGGTCGGGGTCACACGTGTTCCTCGTCGGGAAAACGCCTGCTCGCTGTCGGGAAAAACCTGACATGACAATGGCCTCGTAGGGTTGGCGACCTGCCGGGAGGACGCCGGGGGTCGATGAGGGGAGGTCGCCGATTCCGCCGGCGCGCCCGGGGCGGCGGACGCCGCGGAGCCGTCGCGGCGCGCGGCCGCGCCGTCGGTGATCTGGTCGGCGGCGGCGCCTACGGCGCGCCTGCGGCGCGCGCGGTCCGCGGCGTCTCCTGCTCGCGCATGATGTCGCGCAGCCGAAGCAGGTGCGCCTCGAGCGCGTCGAGTTCGGCGTCGTCGAGACGGCCGAGCGTCGAGGCCAGCCACCGCTGCTGCACCGCGATCGCCTTGTCCGCCATCGCCCGGCCGCTCTCGGTGAGGTGGATCGAATATTGGCGCCGGTCCGAGGCGAGCGATCGGCGCTCCACGAATCCGGCCGCCTCGAGCCGGTCGAGAAGCCCGGAGATGTTGCCCTTGGTCACGTAGAGACGCTTGGCGAGCTCCTGCTGATTGACCCCTTCCTGCTCGCTCAGCGTGGTCAGGACGTCGCACTGCGGAATCGAGACGCCGATCATCCGCAGCCGGTCGCCGACGGCCGACTGCATGCGCGCCTCGAGGCGAATGAGACGCAGCCAGACCCGCATCGCGCGCTCTGGGTTCGTGCGGTTCTGCATCGGGGTTCTCTTTCCAGGCCGGCGGCCCGCGGGATCGGGCGCGCTCCAACGATCAACGATTGTTCTGGCGATTCCGGCGCGTCACGGTATAGACATGAACAATCTGCGCGCCACGATCAAGCCGGCGCCCGCGCGATATCGGGAGGATGAAGAGATGTTGGGACGGATGCAGGACTGGCCCCTGCTGATGCACAAGATCATCGACTTCGCGGGGATCCAGTTTCCGCAGCAGGAAGTGGCCTCGCGGATGGTCGAGGGGCCGATGCACCGGACGAATTACGGCGAGATCCGCGAGCGCTCGCTCAAGGTCGCCAAGCGGCTCGAGCGCGACGGAATCAAGCTCGGCGACCGCGTGGCGACGCTCGCTTGGAACGGCTTCCGCCATCTGGAGGCATGGTACGGCATCACCGGCGTCGGCGCCGTCTATCATACCGTCAATCCGCGTCTTTTCCCTGAACAGATCGCGTGGATCATCAACCACGCCGAGGATCGGATCGTCATGACCGATCTGACCTTCGTGCCGCTGCTCGAGGCGCTCGCCGGCCATCTGCCGAGCGTCGAACGCTACATCGTGCTCACCGACGCCGCGCACATGCCCGCGACCAAGCTCAAGAACGCCGTCGCCTACGAGGACTGGCTCGCCGAGGCCGACAGCGACTTCCGCTGGGCCGAGTTCGACGAGCGCACCGCGGCCGGCCTCTGCTACACGTCGGGCACGACCGGAAACCCCAAGGGGGTGCTCTATTCGCACCGCTCGAACATCCTCCATTCGATGATGGCGGTCGGGCCGGAAGTTCTGACGGTGAACGCCTACGACTCGGTCCTGCCGGTCGTGCCGATGTTCCACGCCAATTCCTGGGGGCTGGCGCTCTCCTGCCTGATGCGCGGCTGCCGCATGGTGATGCCGGGCGCCAAGCTCGACGGCGCCTCCGTCTACGACATTCTCGAGACCGAAAAGGTCACGATGACCGCGGCCGTGCCGACGGTGTGGCTGGGCCTGCTGCACTACCTGCGCAAGGAAAACAAGCGGCTGACGACGCTCAAGTTCGTCGGCATCGGCGGGTCGGCCTGCCCGCCCGAGATGATCCGCGCCTTCGAGGAGGACTATGGGATCGAGGTTCGGCACGCCTGGGGCATGACCGAGATGAGCCCGATCGGTTCGGCCGGCGCGCTCAAACCGAGCCAGATGGGGCTGTCGCATCAGGAGAAGCTCGCCATCCAGGCCAAGCAGGGTTGGGCGCCGTTCGGCGTCGAGATGAAGATCGTCGACGACGAGGACAACGCGCTGCCCTGGGACGGCAAGCGGTTCGGCCGGCTGAAGGTGCGAGGCTTCGCGGTGGTCGAGACCTATTTCCGCGACGAGGGCGGCAAGATCCTCGACGACAACGGCTTCTTCGACACCGGCGACGTCGCCACCATCGACCCGAACGGCTTCATGCAGATCACCGACCGGGCCAAGGACGTCATCAAGTCGGGCGGCGAGTGGATCTCGACGATCGACATCGAGAACCTCGCCGTCGGCCACCCGGACGTGGCGGAGGCCGCCGTCATCGGCGTTCACCACGCCAAGTGGGACGAGCGGCCCCTGCTCGTCATCGTGCCGAAGGAGGGCTGCGAACCCAAGACCGAAGAGGTGCTGGCGTTCCTCAAGCCCAAGATCGCCAAGTGGTGGATGCCGGACGACATGCAGGTCGTGCGCGAGATCCCGCACACCGCGACCGGCAAGATCAACAAGCTGAAGCTGCGCGAGAGCTTCAAGGGTTACAAGCTGCCGACGGAGTGACGGGGCCCGAGGTCCCGGCGGGGCCGAAGGCCTTGCCGGGCGCCCCGGATTCGGCCAGGGTTTCCGCCATGGCGCGCCCGTTTCCCTCGTTTCGCGCCGTCGCGCGCGGCGCGCTCTGGGGCGTGGCCGCGCTCGCGGCCGCCTTCTTCGCGTTGATCGCGCTCTATGCCTTCGTCGATCCGGTTTCGACGCTGATGGTCGCCCGCTTGCTCCAGGGAAAGCCGTACGAACGGACCGCCGTGCGGCTCGCCGACGTCTCGCCCGCCGCGATCGCGGCCGTGGTCGCCTCCGAGGATGCGACCTTCTGTTCGAACGACGGCGTCGACTGGGGCGCGCTGCGCGGCGTGCTCGCGGCCGCCGGCGAACGCGGACCAGCCCGCGGCGCTTCGACGCTGACCATGCAGACGGTGAAGAACCTGTTCCTCTGGCCCGGCCGATCGGTCGTCCGCAAGGGCGTCGAGATCCCGATGGCGCTCGTGATCGGAAAACTCTGGCCGAAACGGCGGGTGATCGAGGTCTACCTCAACATCGCCGAATGGGGCGACGGCGTGTTCGGGATCGAGGCTGCGGCGCGGCGCGCCTTCCACAAGAGCGCTGCGGACCTCGACGCCCGCGAGGGCGCGCTGCTCGCGACCGCGCTGCCCAATCCGCGCGAGCGCGACCCTGCCCGTCCGAAGCCGCTCCAGCGCCGACGCGCGGCCGAGGTGCTGGCGCGGGCGGCGCGCAATTCCGGCGCCCTGGCCTGCCTGTGAGCCGCGGTCGCCGCGAACGGCGGATCTGGCGCGACGCCGTGCAAGGTCCTACATTCCCCGCGAAAGTCGAGGTTCCGTCATGGAAAGTTTTCTCATTCGCGCCGTCGTCGTCGGGATCGGGCTGTGGCTCGCCTCGATGATCGTGCCCGGCGTCGAGTTCCGGTCGACCGGCGCGCTGATCGCCGCGGCGCTGCTGCTCGGGATCGTCAACGCCGTCGTGCGGCCGATCCTGATCATCCTCACCCTCCCGATCACGCTCCTGACGCTGGGTCTGTTCCTGCTGGTCATCAACGGCCTGATGATCGAGCTGGTGTCCTGGTTCCTCGGGAATGCCTTTGTCGTGACCGGCTTCTGGCCGGCCTTCTTCGCCGCCATCGTGGTCGGGCTGACGAGCTGGGTGATGTCCGGCTGGGTCGGCGGGCCGCAGAACAAGGGCCGCATCGACGTGATCACGATGAAGCAGACGGGGCCGAACCGGTGGGAATAGGCGCGCTGCCGAGGGGCGCGCGATGAGCCTTTCGAGCGGAGAAGTCGAGCGCTACGCGCGCCAGATCGTGCTGCGCGGCGTCGGCGGGCCGGGGCAGAACCGGCTGAAGGGGGCGCGCGCGCTCGTCGTGGGCGCCGGCGGCCTCGGCTCGCCGGCGCTGCAATATCTGGCCGGCGCCGGGGTCGGCGCGCTCGGGATCGTCGACGACGACGTCGTGGCGCTGTCGAACCTGCACCGCCAGATCCTGCACGGGACGGACGACGTCGGCCGGCCGAAGGTCGCGAGCGCGACCGACGCCATCCGCCGGCTCAACCCGCACGTGACGGTCGAGCCGATCGGCGTGCGCCTGGACGCGGCCAACGCCCGCGCGCTGGTCCGGCCGTATGACGTCGTGCTCGACGGCTCGGACAATTTCGCCACCCGCTACGCCTTGTCAGACGCCTGCTACCTCGAGCGAAAGCCGCTGGTGGCCGCGGCGCTCGGCGAGTTCGACGGCTCGCTGACGGTGCTCAAGCCCTACGAGACCGGGCCGGACGGCGGACCGAACCCAACCTACCGCTGCCTGTTTCCCGATCCGCCCGAGCCCGGAACGATCCCGACCTGCGCCGAGGCCGGGGTGCTCGGCGCGATCGGCGGAGTTCTGGGGTCGCTGATGGCGCTCGAAGCGATCCGCGTCCTCGTCGGCGGCTTCGGCGACGGCGACGAGGGCCTCGTCGGAAAACTGCTGATGCTCGACCTCAAGGGGATGCGCTTCGAGACGGTGCGCTACCGCTGGGACGAGACGAACCCGCTCACCGGGACGGGAGCGCGCGAGTCGCGGCTGCCGGTCGGTTAATCTCCGGCGCGCCCAATCACCGGGTTCGGCTCAATTTGCGGCGCCCCGGTGGCGCAGCGCATCGACCAGCAAAGCGAAGGCCGGCGAGGATTGCCGCCGGCTCGGGTAGTAGAGCCGGTAGCCGGACCAGGGCGCGCACCAGTCCTCGAGCACGCGAACGAGATCTCCGCCGGCGAGATAGGGCTCGGCGAGATCCTCCGGCACATGGGCGAGCCCGAGACCGGCGCGCGCCGCCTCGACGATCGGAAGGACCCCGTTGAAGACGAGCTGACCTTCGACGCGCACCCTCACTTCGCGGCCGTCCTTCTCGAACTCCCAGGCATAGAGACCGCCGGACGTCGGCAGACGCAGGCCGACGCAATTGTGACCGACGAGGTCGTGCGGCGTCAGGGGCGGCGGCCGCCGGGCGAAATAGGATTTCGCGCCGACCACGGCGAAGCGAACGTCCGGGCCGATCCGAACCGCGATCATGTCTCTTGCGACCTGTTCGCCAAAGCGGACCCCGGCGTCGTAGCGCCCCGCCACGATGTCGGTCAGGCCGTTGTCGATGAAGAGCTCGACCTTGATGTCCGGATAATTGGGCAGGAACTTCGCCAGCTTCGGCCAGAGAACCGAGTGGACGGCGTGGTCTCCGGCGGTGATCCGGATGGTCCCGGCGGGTTTTTCGCGGAGCTCGCTCAGAGACTCGATCTCGGCCTGGATTTCCTCGATGCGCGGCCCGACAGTTCTGAGGAGACGTTCGCCCGCCTCGGTCGGCGCGACGCTGCGCGTGGTGCGCGTCAGGAGGCGCACG
Source organism: Roseiarcus fermentans (assembly GCF_003315135.1). Classification (GTDB taxonomy): domain Bacteria; phylum Pseudomonadota; class Alphaproteobacteria; order Rhizobiales; family Beijerinckiaceae; genus Roseiarcus; species Roseiarcus fermentans. The sequence goes on along the minus strand of NZ_QNRK01000045.1, from coordinate 24,910 downwards.
CCGAAGCGGGCCTCGAGAGCCCGGACGGTCTGGCTCAGCGCCGACTGCGACACGCCGAGCTTCGCGGCCGCGCGGGTGAAGCTGCATTCGCGCGCCACCGCGAGGAAAGCGGCGAGATCGTTGAGGTCCTCGGCCGGCATTCATAAGCCTCACTTATAAGCACATGCGGATAATCCCGTCTAATCGCTTGCCCGACTGCGCGCTATCTTTGCGGAAGGAAGGAGCAAGGCGATGGAGATCAAGCGAAGCGGCTCACAACCGTCCGGCAAGGGTCCAGCCGACTGGTTCACCGGGACGGTGCGGGTCGACCCGCTGTTCAGTCCGCCCGACCCCGCGCGCGCAACCGGCGCGCACGTCACCTTCGAGCCTGGCGCGCGCACCGCGTGGCACACCCATCCCCTCGGGCAGATCCTGATCGTCACATCGGGGTGCGGCCGGGTCCAGCGGGAGGGCGGCCCGATCGAGGAGATCCGGCCGGGCGACGTCATCTGGTTTCCGCCCGGCGAGAAGCACTGGCACGGCGCGTCCCCCACCACCGCCATGACCCACATCGCCATCCAGGAAAGGCTCGACGGCAAAGCCGTCGACTGGTTGGAAAAAGTCTCCGACGAACAATACGCGGCCTGAGGCGTCCATGCCCCACGTGATCGTCAAACGGCTTCGGGCCGATCGAGCTCGCCTCGCACCTCAATCGCGCGATGAACAACGGCCTGACCCAGGCCGAGGCCGCCGAGGTCCTGACCCAGCTCGCCTTCTATGCCGGGTGACCGAACGTGTTCACCGCGCTGCCGATCGCCAAGGGCGTGTTCGAACAGCGGGCCCATTTTAGAGCATGGTGAAATCAAGTGGAAACACCGCCGTCATTGCGAGCGAAGCGACGCAATCCATGGCGTTGCCGCGTCCCCGGCTTGGATTGCTTCGCTTCGCTCGCAATGATGGACCTCAATTCATCCTGCACTAGCGGTGGGACAGGAAGCTCATGGGCGCTCGAAAACGGCGTCACCCGCGAGGAGATCGTCGCCGCGATCACCCATCTGGCCTTCTACGCCGGCCGGCCGCCCGCGATGACCGCGCTTCAGATCGCCCGCAAGGTCTTCGAAGAGGCCGGCGCCTGACTTCTGCGCCGCCGCCAGCAAGGAGCGCCTCAATGCAGACCCGCGAGCTTGGAAAAAGCGGCCTGAAAGTTTCGGCCATCGGCCTCGGCTGCATGGGCATGAGTTATCACCGCGGCCCGGCGCCGGACCGCAGCGCGATGGTCGCCCTGATCGGCGCGGCGGTGGCGCGCGGCGTCACCTTCTTCGACACCGCCGAGGTCTATGGGCCCTTCACCAACGAGGAGTTGGTCGGCGAGGCGCTGGCGCCGTTCCGAAAGGACGTCGTCATCGCCACCAAGTTCGGCCACGACCTCGCCACCGGCGGCCTCGACAGCCGCCCCGAACACATCCGGCGGTCGGTCGAAGGCTCGCTGAAGCGGCTTCGGGTCGAGGCTGTCGATCTCTACTACCAGCATCGGGTTGACCCGAACGTGCCGATCGAGGACGTCGCGGGGGCGGTCGGGGAGCTGATCGCCGCCGGCAAGGTCAAGCATTTCGGCCTGTCGGAGCCCAGCGCCGAGACCATCCGCCGCGCGCATCGCGTTCAGCCGGTCGCGGCCGTCCAGAGCGAGTACTCGCTCTGGTGGCGCGCGCCCGAGGCGGACGTGTTGCCGGCCTGCGAGTCCCTCGGGATCGGCTTCGTCCCCTTCAGCCCGCTGGGCCGGGGCTACCTCACCGGCGCGATCGACGAGACGACGACCTTCGGCGGCAACGACAATCGCGTCGACCTGCCGCGCTTCACGCCCGAAGCGCGCAAGGCGAACCGCCCCATGGTCGACCTGCTCGCGGCGATGGGCGCCCTGAAGGGCGCCACCGCCGCGCAGGTCGCGCTCGGGTGGCTCCTGGCGAAGAAGCCGTGGATCGTCCCGATCCCCGGCGCCACCCGGCTTGACCATTTCGAAGAGAACATCGCCGCCGCCTCCCTCGCGCTGACGCCCGACGACCTCGAGCGCATCGAGGAAGCCGCGTCAAAAATTGCCGTGCAAGGCGACCGCTACCCTCCGGAGGTGGAACGGCTGGCGCGACGATAAGGCGGATCGCGCAAGTCCGCTGATTGCGGACGGCGCCGTCGACGACCGCGTTCAAAGGGAGCGCGCGCTTCGGCAAGCGAAAGGACACATCGCCATGAACATTTCTTTCGAAGGCAAGGTCGCGCTCGTGACGGGCGCGGCGTCGGGATTGGGCCTCGCGACGGCGAAAGCCTTTGCGGAGTCGGGAGCGTCCGTCGCGCTGGCCGACTCCAACGAGAGCGGCGCGCGGTCTGAAGCGGACGCCCTGACCGCGCTGGGTCTGAAGGCGCTCGCGATCGGCTGCGACGTGACGGACGACGATCAGGTCGAGGCCATGGTCGAGCGGACGGTCGCGACCTTCGGCAGACTGGACGTCGCCTACAACAACGCCGGCGTCCAGAACGTGGTCGCCGAGACCGCCGACGCCACGCCGGACGATTTCGACCGGGTGGTCGCCGTCAATCTCCGCGGCGTGTGGAGTTCAATGAGGTTCGAGCTGCGCCAGATGCGCAGGCAAGCCAGCGGCGCCATCGTCAACTGCTCCTCGATCGGGGGCCTCAAGGGGGCGCCGGGCCGCGGGACCTATCAGGCCACGAAGCACGGCGTGCTCGGGTTCACCAAGAGCGCGGCGCTCGAATATGCGGCCCGCGGCGTTCGCATCAACGCCGTCTGCCCGGGGCTGATCTGGACGCCGATGGTCGACCGGATGGTCGCGGCGGGGCAGGGCGAGGCGCTCGAGGCGATGGAAAAAAGCATCCCGATGGAGAGGGTCGGCCGCCCCGAGGAGGTCGCGAACGTGGTCCTCTGGCTGTGCAGCGCCGCCGCCAGCTACGTCACCGGTCAGGCCGTTTCCGTGGACGGCGGTCTGGTCGTGCGCTGAGCGGGCGAGCCTCGCGCGCCTTCGAGCCGGTCGAGGCCTGCGCGACTTCGCCCGCGGGGCGAAATATCGCGGCGACCCGCCGCCGCCGGGGGAGGCGAAGCGCCCGCGGCGCAACCGGCGCCCGGCGCTTCGCCAGTCCCATCATCCGGCGCGGCCGGGTCGGGGCCGCGGCGGTCGCGCTCACACGTCGTCGAAGCCGCCGCCGCCGCCCGAGCCGTCGTCGAACGAGGAATCGTCGATGAAGCCGGCGTCGTCGGGCATGCTGGGGTCGAACTGGCCCTGATCGTCCTTGCCGGGCGTCTGTTCGAAGATGTTGACCGTCTCGGCGCCGGCGGCCGGCTGCGCGCCGCCGCCGAACAGGCCGCCGCCGCCCGCATGGCCGCCGAACAGACCGCCGAGCATGTTGCCGAGAACGACGCCGCCGGCGACGCCCGCCGCCGTCGAGGCGGCGTTCTGCAGGAAGCCGCCGCCTCCGCCGGTCTGCGGCGCGCCGCCCTGGGGGGCGCCCCACGGGCCGGGCCGCTGCGGCGCGTAGCCGGAGGCCGGCGGCGGGGCGTAGCCCTGCGGAGGCTGCTGCTGCGGGTAGCCTTGCGGGGGCTGCTGCGCATAGCCCGGCTGCGGATAGCCCTGTTCGGCGCGCGGCGGCTGGGCCGCCGGCGGCGGACCGCCGAAGATCGAGCGGCTGAGATTGCAGAGGAACCCGCCCTGCTCGGGAGCCTGCGCGGCGTGAGCCGCGGCCGCCTCGAGCTCCGCGATGCGCTGCGAGGCCGCCTCGATCGCGTGCTGCTGGACGAGCACGGTCTGGGCCAGCACGTAGGGCGCGAACGGCGCCGCGCGAATCGCGTCGTTGATGAAGGCCTCGGCCTGCGGATCGCGCGAGGTCGCGCCGACCGCGTTGACGCGGTCGAACAGACCGGCGAGCATCTGACGTTCTTCGGGGGTCATCATCGTCTCCGATTGCGGGCTTCGAGCCGCCCGCGGCGGGCATATGGACATTGCCCGCCGCCAATCCAAGACGGACGCGCCGATTTTCGCAAGCCCTTGCCCGATGCGCCTGCGGCGCGCGGGCGCCTTTACTCGGCTCACCCGATCGTCTACGCCAAGTCTGCAATAGGCCCCGGCCCCAGCAGCTTATTGTCTGGCGCCGGGGTTTCACGTGTTCGACCAGCAGCCTGGAGGGCGAGCGCCAGTGGCCAATGTGGTTGTGGTCGGCGCCCAGTGGGGCGACGAGGGAAAAGGCAAGATCGTCGACTGGCTGTCGCTCGGCGCCGATGTCGTCGTCCGCTTCCAGGGCGGCCACAACGCCGGCCATACCCTGGTGATCGACGGCAAGGTGTTCAAGCTGGCGCTGCTGCCGTCCGGCATCGTCCGTCCGGGCAAGCTGTCGATCATCGGCAACGGCGTCGTGCTCGACCCGTATCATCTCGTCGACGAGATCGAAAAGATCCGCGGCCAGGGCGTCGCAGTCGAGCCCGACACGCTCAAGATCGCCGAGAACGTCCCGCTGATCCTGTCGCTTCACCGCGAGCTCGACGCGCACCGCGAATCGGCGTCGGCGCGCGGAACGAAGATCGGCACGACCAAGCGCGGCATCGGTCCGGCCTACGAGGACAAGGTCGCCCGGCGGGCGATCCGCCTGATGGACCTGGCCGAGCCGGACACGCTCGACGACAAGATCGAGCGCCTGCTCGCCCACCACGATCCGCTCTGCCGCGGCCTCGGCCTGCCGGCCCCGAGCGCGAGCGCGATCCGCGCCGAACTTTTGACGATCGCGCCGAAAATCCTGCCTTTCATGGCGCCGACCTTCGATCTGCTCGACCGCGAGCGGCGCGCCGGCAAGCGGATCCTGTTCGAGGGCGCCCAGGGGGCGCTGCTCGATGTCGACCACGGAACCTATCCGTTCGTGACGTCTTCCAACACAGTGGCCGCGAACGCGGCGACCGGCTCGGGCATGGGGCCGAGCGCCATCGGCTACGTGCTCGGCATCGCCAAAGCCTACGTCACCCGCGTCGGCGCGGGTCCATTCCCGACCGAGCAGGACAACGACATCGGCCGGCTGATCGGCCAGCGCGGCAATGAATTCGGCACCAACACCGGGCGCCCGCGGCGTTGCGGCTGGTTCGACGCCGTCCTCGCCCGGCAGGCGGCGCGGATCTGCGGGATCAACGGGATCGCACTGACCAAACTCGATATTCTGGACGGTTTCGAGGAGATCAAGGTGGCGACCGGCTACCGGCTGGACGGCAAGGAGATCGACTACCTCCCCGCCTCGCAGTCGGCGCAGGCGCGGATCGAGCCGATCTACGAGACGATCCAAGGGTGGAAGGGCGTGACCGGCAAGGCGCGCTCGTGGGCGGAGCTGCCGGCGCAGGCGATAAAATACGTCCGGCGGATCGAAGAATTGGTTGGCGTTCCCGTCGCGCTCCTGTCTACAAGTCCCGAGCGGGACGATACGATTCTCGTTCACGACCCCTTCCAGGATTGACCCCGCGGGGGCCGATCGAGCGAATACCGTATGGCTGACTATCAATCGCTGCTCACCCGCGCCGTCGCCAATCTGCCGGCGTCCAGCACCGCCGCGGCCCGCCAGGCGATCTACGAGCGCGCGCGCAAGGCCCTGGTGACACAGCTGAGGTCGCTGCGTCCGCCCCTGCCGGAAAGCGACATCGCGCGCGAGGAGACCGCGCTCGACAGGGCGATCGCGGCGGTCGAGGCGGAAGCGGTCGAGAAGGCCGAAGCGCAGAAGGCGGCGTCGCCGCCGACCGAGGCCCCGACGCCGACGCCGACGCCGCACAGCCCAGAGCCGCCGCCGGCCGCCGCGAAGCCGGCCCCGACCGCTGCGGCGCCGCAGGCCCCCGCCGCCGCCCCGCTTCCCCGGCCCGCTGCGGCGTCCGGGGCCGTCGCCCCTCCCCCCCGGCCCGCCGCGCCGGAGCGTCCCGCCGCTCCCGGACCCCGTCCGCCCCAGACGCCGCCGCCCCTCAGGCCGGCCGCCCCGCCCGCCGCGCCGCGCCCCCCGGCGCCGGCGGTGACGGCGCGGCCTTCCCCCGCTCCCGGCGCCGCCGCGCCGAAGCCTCCGCCGATCCGCGTCCAGCCGCCGACCGCCGAGGGCGGCGGCGCCGCGCCGCCGGTGGTCGCGGCGCCGTCAGGCGCGTCCGAGGCCGCGCCCGACAATCTCGCCGCCGTCGTGCCGAGCGATCAGGAGCGCGCGGTCGAGGCGTCCGACGCGCCGCCGGTCGTCGCGAGCCGGGGGGACGACGACGCCGGCGCCGCGGCGCCGGCGCTCGCGCCGCTCGACGGCGAACGGACCCTCGCGGGCCGTCCGGAAGCGGAAGCGTTGCGGCCGGTTGCGCCGTCCGTCCCGGAGGAGCGGCGGCGAACCTGGCCGTGGGCGGCGCTCGCCGTGGTGCTCGGAATCGTGCTCTCGGTCGCCGTGGTCGCGATCCTGATGCGGCAGAAGCCTCAGGACCTCGCGATCGCCCCCCCGGCGCCGGCGCCGGAAGCCGTCCAGACGCCGTCGAAGATCGCCCAGCGCGCGCAAGCCTCGCCCGACGGCGCCGGCTCGGGCGCGAACGCCGGCCAGGAAGCGGCGCAGGGCGCCGCAGCGGGGGCCGCGCCGGCCAGCCCGCAGCAGCCGCCTCAGGCCGAAGGCCAGTTGCCGAGCGCAGGGCGCGCGGCGATGCTGGTCGCGTCCCCCGACAACCCGCAGAAGCCGGTGGTCAATCTGGGATCGACCGTGTGGTCGGCGATTCCGGCGCCGCAGGGCCAGCCGGGCGGCGGGGCGGTCGAGGCCGACGCCGACATCCCCGACCTCAAGATGCACGCCTCGATGATCTTGCGGAAGAACACCGACCCGACGCTGCAGGCGACCCACACCATCGACCTCAAGTTCACCTTCCAGGACGGGGCGCCGTTCACCGGCTTCAAAGACGTCGGTCTGCCGCAGATGCGCAAGCTCGATTCGACCGCCTCCGAAGCGCTCAACAGCGTCAAGGTCAAGATCGGCGACGACTACTTCCTGTTCGCGCTGGCCAAGGGCGATCAGGACTCCGCCCGCAACCTCGACCTGATGCAGAGCCGGGCCTGGTTCGATTTCCCGCTGCTCTTGAACGACAACCGTATCGCCAAGCTGGTGTTCCAGAAGTCGGCCGACGGCCAGGCGATGCTGCAGAAGGCGTTCGACGCCTGGAAGTAGCGGGGCGGGCAAGTCGCGCGCCCGGCGGCCGGGCAGGCGGTCGCGGCGACACGCGCGTTTCGCCAGACCAGACCGCCTTACGTGGCGGAGGGACAATAACGGCTTCGCTGCTTTGTCACACGGCCTCGACTGACGGTCGGCGCGGGCGCCGCCCCGGCGCTCGCCGCGTTCTCTTGCCCTGGTCGTTTTCGCTCTCGACCAGAGGGTTCGTTCCCGATTTCAGCGTGTCGGCGAATTTCAGCATGAGCCGCACCAGTTCATGGATGTCGCGCTCGTCCCAGCCTTCGAACAGCGCCTGGCCGATCCGGTCGCGCGCTGCGTCGACGCGATCGGTCATCGCCTTGCCCTTCTCGGTCATGACGGCCTGACGCACGCGTCGGTCCGCCGCGCTGTTTTGCCGCGCCGCCAGACCGAGACTTTCGAGCTTGGCGACCTGCCGGCTGACGGTGGTGTGATCGCGCCCCACCCGGTCGGCCAGATCGACGATCCCGATCGGTCCGAACCGCTCGATTCCCACGAGGAGCGGAAACAGCGCCCGGTCGAGCGGAATGGCCGCTTCCTCGATCAGCGCGCCATCGAGCTGCGGCCGGTTCATGAGTCCGACGATGTCGACCATCGCGCCGTGCAGCCGCCGGAGCTGACCCTGCAAAAGCGCTGTGCCGGATGGCTTCCTCGACGACATCGGTCTCCTCATCATCTGTGTAAGACGCACGTATATCCGAGGTTCGACGCGAGAGCCAACCCGAACGTCACGGTCGCCGCGGATCCTTGGGCCGAGGCGCCCGGATCGGTTCGCCGTATCGGAGGCGCGCGCCGGACCCCGGCGGCCGCGACATCAGGCGCGATGTTGCGTGCATTTTACACCTTTACATCCGGGCGTGGACCTGCCAATATGCGTGCATAATACACGTAAATGAACGACATCGCGATCGGCGGGCGTACTCGAACGCCCGGTCGCCGACTGCGGGAATGCGCCGCTCTGTCGATTGGCGGGCGGCGCCGACTTGTTCAGGAGCAACCATCATGAAACTCACCCTCGAATTGATGCTGTTCGGGCTGGCCGCCATCCTGCGCCGCGAAGCCAAGCGGCCCGATGTCGCGGCCATGCTGCGCGACCGCAGGCGGGTCGTCCAGATCAAGACCCGGGACGACAAGGTCGCCAGGAGCTTCGTGTTCGCCGGAGGGGCTGTCTTCTCTCGACGGGGCGCGCTCCCGACCGCCGAGGTCTCCTTCGTCTGGCGGGACGCCGAGACGGCGGTCCGGAGGCTCCGCAGCGCCGACCCAGAGGCCGTTGCGAACGCGCTCGCCGACCAGTCGCTCACGATCGTCGGCGACGGCGATGTCGCCGGATGGTTCGGCGATCTGGCGCGCATCGCGCGACGCGGGGCGAAAGGCGCGAAGGACTTGTCCGCGGCGAAGCCCGCCGTCGCGGTCATCGGCCTCGGACGCATGGGTTCCGGCATCGCCCTGAGCCTTCTCAGGGCCGGCTTTCCGCTGACGGTCTACAATCGAACGGCCGAGAAGACGCGTCCGCTCGTGGCGGCCGGGGCGAAAGCCGCGGAAACCCCGGCCGCGGCGGCGGCTTCGGCCAAGTTCGTGATCACCTCGTTGATGGGCGATGCGTCGGTCCTGGCCGTCGTCGAAGGACCGCAGGGGCTTCTCGCCGGCCTCGGACGCAGCAGCGTTCATATCGGGGCTTCGACAATCTCGGCGGGCGCCACGCGGCGCCTGGTCGCCCTGCATGCCGAACGCGGCTGCGCCTACCTCGCGGCCCCCGTCGTCGGAAGACCCGACGCCGCGGCGGCCGGAGACCTCATGGGGCTCGTCAGCGGCGATCGATCCGTCTTCGACGCCAGCCGCGACGTGATCTCCGCCTACACGCGACAGACCCAATACCTCGGCGAGGATCCCGCAACGGCGCTCGCCGCCAAGCTCGCCATCAACTACACGGCGGCGACCCTGATCGACCTGATGGGTCAGGTCTACGCCTTCGGCGAGAAGACCGGGATTCCGTTGGCCGCGCTGCACACGATGTTCCGGATGCTGTGGGCCCAACCCGGCATGCAGGGCTACGCAACGCGCATCTGGCGTCGCGACTTCGAAGACCTGGGCTTCGACGTTCGCGGCGGCCTCAAGGACGCCACGCTGATTCTCGAGGCGGCGCAGGCGGCGCATGTCCGCTGGGACTTCGTCGAAACGACGCAACGAAAGCTTGCCCGCGCTCTGGAGATGGGGCTCGGCGAGAAAGACTGGAGCGTGGTCTATGAAGTGACGCGCGCGGAGGCGGGCCTCGCCGCCTGAATCCCGAGGGCCTGCAAAGGACCGGGCGATCCGGGCCGCCGCAATCGGCCCGGGCCTCCGAAGCCGTCAAACGCCTTCGTAGACCAGCCTCGTGAAAAATCCGGGATCGATGACGAAATTGCCGAACCTGGCGTCGAAGGCGGCGGTCGGCCCGGCCGCGACCGCCTCGTCCCGCGTCATGCCTTTCTTCTTGAGCGTCGCGACATTCTCGCGGACCGTTGCGAGCATATCGCGGAATTCCGCGAGCTCCGCCCTGTTGCTGACCGGCTTGCCGTGTCCTGGGATGATGATGGTCTTGTCGGTCGTCGCGGCGAGGTTCGCGTCGCAGGCCGCGATCATGCCGTCGATGCTGCCGCCCGTCGAATAGTCGATGAACGGATAGATTCCGTTCCAGAACGTATCCGCGACGTGCACCACATCGGCTTCGCCGAAGGTGACGGAGATGTCGCTGTCGGTATGAGCGGGGCCGTAAGCTTTCAAGGCGATCGAGGCGCCGTTGAGCTTCAGCGCGCGCTCGCTGGCGAACACTTCGGTCGGAATCCCGTTGGGCGGCAAGGCCAGGAAGTTATAGTCCCATTCCTCGACCCGCTGGACCTGCGAGAGATATTTCGCGGTCTTCTCCTGCGCGATGATCTTCGCGCCCATGGCATTCAGCCAGACGTTTCCGTCGGTATGGTCGAAGTGCCAATGGGTATTGACCAGATGCGTGATCGGGTCGGGGCCGAGGCGGGCGAGCGCATCGGTCATCTGCCGCCGCGACACGCCGATGCCGGCGTCGATCAACAGCTTGCCGTCCGCGCCGGTGAGCACCGCGACGTTGCCGCCGGACCCTTCGAGCACGCTGATGTTGTTGCGCAACCTGTGCGTGACGATCGGCGACGCTGCGGCGCTGTCCTTGATGAGGCTCACGATTCCGCGCGCCTCCGCGAACGCCTGGCGCGGCGAGAGCCAGCCCCGGCTCGCCGCGAAGCCCGCCGACCCGAGGCAGCAGAGGCAGAAGCCTCGACGGGATAGTGCGGAAACATGCGCCGTCGTCATTGCGCTCTCCCTTCTCGAGACGGGCTCGAACACCTACTTTTCCGCGATCACCAGCTCGACGACCCCCTGATCGATCGCCCGATGCGTCGGGTCGGCGAGCTGGATCAGCACCTTGTGCGATCCGGGCGGCAGGCTCTGAATGATCAGCGGCTCGCCGCTGGCGTCGGCCCAGCGCCAGGGCGCGTCGTCGACCGTGACGTGGATGTGTCCGATGCGCGGCGACACGTCGAGCGCGCCCGGTCCGAAGACCGGCACGATGCGAAGGAAATGGGCGCGGGGCGGCCCGGCTGTCCGGCGTCAACCGGACGCGAGCTTGCGGCAAAGGAAATCGCGGATCAGGGGGATCATCACATCCGCCTTGTCTTCGAGCGCGAAGTGGCCCGTGTCGATTAGATTCAGTTCGGCGTCGGGCAGATCGCGGAGATAGGGCGTTGCCCCGGCGGCGGGAAAGATCTTGTCGTTCTTGCCCCATACGATCAGCGTGGGCGGCCTGCGCTCGCGGAAAAAGGCCTGAAATTTCGGATAGAGCGGAACGTTGGTCCCATAATCGAGGAAGAGATCGAGCTGGATGTCCTTGTTTCCCGGACGATCGAGCAGCGGCTGGTCGTGACCCCAATTGTCCGGGTCGATCCTGGAAACGTCGGCGACCCCGTCGGTGTACTGGAATTTGGTGGTCTCCGGCGCGACGAGGACGCCGATCGCCGCGCGATTCGCCGCCGATCCGTCGGCCCAATAGGCCTTGATCGGATCCCAGAACGCCTTGAGGCCTTCCTCGTAAGCGTTGCCGTTCTGAACGATGAGGGCGCTCACACGCTCGGGATGCTTGAGCGCGAGCCGGTAGCCGACCGGCGCGCCATAGTCCATGAGGTAGATCGCGTAGCTCCTGGCGCCGAGTTGGGTGACGAGGCTGTCGACGATGTCGGCGTAATGGCTGAACGTATAGGCGAACGCCTTGTGATCGGGCGCGCCGCTCTCTCCGAAACCCGGATAGTCCGGCGCGATCACACGGTAGCGATCGGCGAGCGCCGGGATCAGGTTGCGGAACATGTGCGACGACGTCGGGAATCCGTGCAGCAGCAGGACGATCGGCGCATCGGCGGGACCGGCTTCGCGATAGAAGACATCGACGCCGTCGATCTTCACGGTGCGGTAGTGAACGACCGGTATCGACGCTGGATTCCCGGCGCAGACCCGCGCGCCTTCGGCGACCGCATGAACGGGCGCCGCGGAGGATAGCAGCGCTGCCACGAGCGCCAGGACGGTCGGGCGGAGGGAACAGGTCGGCATGTCTGTCTCCGGGGGCTGCGATCGAGCCGGGCGGGATGGTCCTCCTGGACCACGACCGCGCCGGCGTCTCACGGATGACGGTGGATAGAGCCGCGGCCGTTCAGGCCTTGAAGAACGCCAGCAGGTCCGCGTTGATCGTCTCGGCCTGCGTCGTCGGCATCCCGTGGGGAAAATCCTTGTAGGTTTTCAGAGTTCCGTTCTTCAACAGTTTCGCCGACAGGGGCCCGGCGGCGACGTAAGGCACGATCTGATCGTCCTCGCTGTGCATCACCAGCACAGGCGCAGTGATCTTCTGGAGGTCCTCGGTGAAGTCGGTCTGCGAAAAGGCGACGATGCCGTCGTAGTGGGCCTTCGCCCCGCCCATCATGCCCTGGCGCCACCAATTCCGGACCGCGGATTCCAGCGGTTTCACGCCCGGACGGTTGAAGCCGTAAAACGGACCCGCGGCGACCTCGAGGTAGAACTGCGAGCGGTTGGCCGCGAGCGCCGCCTGGAACCCGTCGAACACTTCCTTGGGCGTCCCGTTCGGATTGGACGCTGTCTTGACCATCAGCGGCGGAACCGCGCTGATGATCGCCGCCTTCGCCACCCGGCTCTCGCCGTGCCGCGCCAGGTAGCGCACCACCTCGCCACCGCCGGTGGAATGGCCAACGTGGATCACGTTGTCGAGATCGAGATGCTCGATCACCGCCGCGAGGTCGTCGGCGTAGTGGTCCATGTCGTGGCCGCGGTCAGTCTGCGTCGAGCGTCCGTGGCCTCGGCGGTCATGTGCGATGACCCGATAGCCGTGATTGAGGAAGAACAGCAGCTGCGCGTCCCAGTCGTCGGCCGAAAGCGGCCAGCCGTGACTGAAGACAATGGGCTGACCCGCGCCCCAATCCTTGTAGAAGATTTCCACGCCGTCCTTCGTCTCGATCGTGCTCATGGCGAGAACTCCTTGATGTGGCGCCGCTCTGGCTGCACAGTGAGGACGATCGCCAACCACGGACCCCGGGTCGCGATCGTGCTGGTCTTGCGATTTCCTTCGATGGAGCCGGCCCCTACGCCGCCGACGGTCACCGCCTGCGCCGCGGCCGAGGGAGACGGCCGACCGGCGAGCGAAACTGTCGCCGCGGCGCCCACAAGGACGAAGTCTTGCCGTGTTTCGGTCTCGCGGGAAGGCATTTAGGCATTCCTTGGAATAAGCGATTGGATCGAAACTCGGATTTCCTGACCGCTACTTGATCGACGAAGGCGCAAGTTGTGAAAACACAATTGTATTTAATGTTTCACACACTCGATCCACCGGAGCGCAGCAACAGGGTAGGCGATTGCCATGCGCCCGTGTAGCCGGTATATTTGGGAAAGAGCTTTTCAGAATTCGGAAAGCCGTCCTCATGGACCGGATCGAGTCGATGAGCGTGATCGTCACGATCGCGGAGGCCGGCAGTCTGTCCGCGGCTTCGCGGCAGCTCGGCATGCCGGTCGCGACGGTCAGTCGCAAGCTCTCGGAACTCGAATCCCGCCTGAAGGCGCAATTGTTTCAGAGATCGTCCCGACACTTGTCGCTCACCGACGCCGGGCGGGGTTATATCGAGGCCTGCAAACGCATTCTCGAGCAGGTCGACGACGCCGAGCGAGAGGCCTCGGGCGAGTATCGCGCTCCGACGGGCGATCTCACCGTGACCGCCCCGTGGGGGCTCGGCCATCTCCACCTGCTGCCGCTGTCCTGCGAGTTCCAGAACGCCTACCCAGAGATCGCCTTGCGCCTGTTGCTGAGCGATCGCGTCTTGAGTCCGGTCGAGAACAAAATCGATCTCGCCATTCGGATCGGGCCGTTGCCCGACAGCAGCATGATCGCGACGCGGCTCGGGTCGGTTCGCGTCGTGGCCTGCGCCAGCCCCGACTATCTCGCCGCCCGAGGGCGTCCGGAGACGCCGAACGACCTAAGACACCACGACTGCATTACGGTCGATGAGTCGGGCGTTCCCCGCGTCTGGCGTTTTGCAGAGGACGACAGCGAAATGGCTGCGCCCATTCGCACGCGATTGACCGTGAACACGTCGGAAGCCGCGGTCGAGGCGGCGGTGGCAGGCGCCGGGATCGCTCGCGTCATGTCGTACAAGATGGAGGCCGCAAGGCGTTCGGGACGCCTCGTCATCATCCTGGACGCCTTCGAGAAAGAGCCCCTGCCTGTCCACTTCGTCTACGCGGAGCGGAAGCCCATGCCGATCAAGCTCCGCGCATTTCTGAATTGGTTCACCCCGCGACTCAAGGCCCGCCTCGCGCCCTAGATCGGCGAGCGGCGCTCGCCTCCGTCCGGGGCGTTGAAAAGGGCAACTTTGCGCCTGGTCGCTCACACGACCCTTTCGGCGAGAACGGCGCCTTGTGCGGGCTACCCCTTCACATTGAACACCCGCGTCGACACGAAATAGCCGCCCTCGATCGCGCCGAACGCGATCGGCGCGCCGAAGCAGGAGGCCCAGGCGGGGCCTTCGGGCGCCGTCGCGCCGCGCACCAGCAGAGCCTGCCCGCGCCGCAGCGTCGCCGCGCCGTTACGGTCGACCGGGAGCGCCGCGAGTTCGGAGAGGCCGGCCTGGAGCGGCAGCATGGCGCGCGCCATCAGGTCGGTATCGTCGGGCAGGCGGTCGAGCGGGATTCCCGTGTCGGCTGAGAATGGCCCGACCCGCGTGCGCCTGAGCTCGATCACGTGGCCGTAACAGCCGAGCGCGCGGCCGAGATCGCGCGCGATCGCGCGCACATAGGCCCCCTTGCCGCATTCCGCCTCGAGCACCGCCGTGTCGTCGCCGGCCTCGACGAGCGCAAGCCGGTAGACGTGAATCGGGCGGGCGGCGATTTCGAACGTCTCGCCTTCGCGGGCGAGGTCGTAGGCGCGCGCGCCGTCGATCTTGATGGCGGAAAACGTCGGCGGCGTCTGCTCGATCAGGCCGACGAAACGCGGCAGCGCCGCCTCGATCTCGGCCGGGGACGGGCGACGGTCGGAGCGGGCCACGATCGCGCCCTCGGCGTCGTCGGTCGCGCTCTCCTCGCCCCAGCGCACCCGGAACCGGTAGGCCTTGGCGCCGTCCTGGACGATCGGCACGGTTTTCGTCGCCTCGCCGAAGGCCACCGGCAGGACGCCGGAGGCGAGCGGGTCGAGCGTGCCGGCGTGCCCGGCTTTCCGGGCGTTGAACAGAAACTTCAGCCGGCCCACGGCCTGAGTCGAGGTGACGCCGACCGGCTTGTCGAGGTTGATCCAGCCGTTGACCTCGATCCGGGTCGAGCGCTTCTGCGCAGGCCTTGCGCGCCTGGCCGGCCGCTCGGGGGCGGGTCGCCGGTCGTCGATCGCGTCGTCGGTCACGGTTCGTCCCCTTCCGCTTCGTCGCGCGGGCCGAGGTCGCGCGCGACCTCGGGCGACTTCAGGAGCGCGTCGATGCGCGCCTGATCCTCGAAGCTCGAATCGAGCGCAAAGCGCAGATCGGGCGCGAATTTGAGATTGATCCTGTGCGCGACCAGCGTCCGGATCTCCTTCTTGTGACGGTTCAGCGCGTCGATGGTGGCGGCCGCGTCCACCCCGCCGAGCGGCATCACCGAGACGGCCGCGTGCTTGAGGTCCGGCGACATGCGCACGACCGGAACCGTCACCGGATGGCGCCCGAGCGCGTCGTCGAGGATGTCGCCGCGAGCGAGAATCTCGGCGAGCGCGTGGCGGATCAGCTCGGCCACCCGTTCGAGGCGATGGCTGGGCGTATTCGATTTCGGGGAGGGTCTGGACATTGATTTCGCCTCGCGCGCTTGGGCGCGACAGAACTGGAAAGATGCGGGTGCGGGCCGGGCCGGCTAGACGGTCGCGAGCCGGATGGAAAACCCGGGCAGGGCTGCGAAGGCGAGCGGCTCCTCGGGCGCGCGCTCGACGATGTCGCGCCATCCGCTTCCGTCCGGTCCCCGATAGACCAAGGTGGTCCGGCGCGCGGCGTCGATCACCCACAACTCGTTCACGCCGTAGCGGGCGTAGAGCCGCGCCTTGAGGCCGCGGTCGTAGGCGAGGCTGGTCGCGGCGACCTCGATCGCGAGCAGGATGTCCCGGCCCTTCACCTCCTCGAGCTTCGGCCCTTTCGGATAGACGGTGAGGTCGGGTTCGACGAACGTGTTCGGGCCGAGGTACAGCGTCGATTCGATCCCCATCCACAGATGGTCGGGCAGCGCGCGGACGATCGCAATGTTCAGCGCGACCTTGATCAGTTCGTGAGCGTGGGATTTCGCTTGCATCGGCACGATCTCGCCTTCGATCAGCTCGAAGTTTTCGTCTTCCGCGATGATCCCGGCGTCCTGCATGCGCAGGATCTCGGCCACCGTGAAAGCCCGGCGGTCGAAACCCTCGGCGGCGCGCGTCACCTGGCCTCTCATGAGCGATGGCCTCCGTCCGTCGCGCGCCTCACAGCGTGCGCCGGATTTCCTCGACGTTGTAGCACTCGATGATGTCGCCGGCGCGCATGTCCTGGTAGTTTTCGAACGCCATGCCGCATTCCTGACCGGCCTGCACCTGGCCGACTTCGTCCTTGAAGCGCTTGAGCGTCGACAGCTTGCCCTCGTGCACGACGACGTTGTCGCGGATCAGCCGCACATGGGCGCCGCGCTGGACGACGCCGTCGAGGACCCGGCAGCCCGCGACGTTGCCGACCTTCGAGATGTGGAAGATCTCGAGGATCTGGGCGTTGCCGAGCATGGTCTCGCGCATCGTCGGCGCCAGCATGCCGGAGAGGGCCGCCTTCACGTCATCCACCAGGTTGTAGATGATGTTGTAGTAACGGATCTCGATTCCCGACTGCTCGGCGAGCTCGCGCGCCTCCTTGTGGGCGCGCACGTTGAAGCCGAGGATGACGGCCTTGGAGGCGGTGGCGAGCGTGACGTCGGATTCGGTGACGCCGCCGACCGCGCCGTGGATGACGCGCGCCACGACCTCGTCGTTGCCGAGCTTCTCGAGCGCGGCGGTGATCGCCTCGACCGAGCCCTGCACGTCGCCCTTGACGACGATGGGGAGCTCCTTGTGGCCTGCCGCCTTGAGGTTGCTCATCATGTCGGAGAGCGAGGTGCGCACCGCCGGGCCGCGCGCCACCGCCTTTTCGCGCTTCATGCGCTCGCGATATTCGGTGATCTCCCGCGCGCGGGCCTCCGATTCGACCACGGCCACGCGATCGCCCGCCTCGGGCGCGCCGTCGAAGCCGAGCACCTCGACCGGCATGGCCGGCGGAGCCTCGTCGATGGCTTGCCCCTTGTCGGTGATGAGCGCGCGAACGCGACCCCAGTTCGAGCCCGCGACCACGAGGTCGCCGACGCTGAGCGTGCCGCGCTGAACCAGCACGGTCGCGACCGGCCCGCGGCCGCGATCGAGGCGGGCCTCGATCACCGTCCCCTCGGCGCTGCGCGCCGGATCGGCGACCAGGTCGAGAAGTTCGGCTTGCAGGGCGATCGCCTCGAGCAGCTTGTCGAGATTGGTATGGTTCTTCGCCGAAACCTCGACCGCCAGGGTGTCGCCGCCGAACGCCTCGACCTGCACGTCGTGCTGGAGGAGTTCCTGCGTCACGCGCTGGGGGTCGGCTTCCGGCTTGTCGATCTTGTTGATGGCGACGATGATCGGCGCCCCCGCCGCCTTGGCGTGGCGGATCGCCTCGATCGTCTGCGGCATCACGCCGTCGTCGGCCGCCACCACCAGCACGACGATGTCGGTCACCTTGGCGCCGCGGGCGCGCATGGCGGTGAAGGCGGCGTGGCCGGGCGTGTCGATGAAGGTGATCGCCTCGCCGCCGGGCGCGATCACCTGATAGGCGCCGATGTGCTGGGTGATGCCGCCGGCCTCGCCCGACACCACGTTGGCGTGGCGGATGGCGTCGAGCAGCGAGGTCTTGCCGTGGTCGACGTGGCCCATGATGGTCACGATCGGCGGCCGCGGAACCGAAGCGCCCTCCTCGTCGGGACTGTCGAACAGGCCTTCCTCGACGTCGGAATCGGCGACGCGCTTGACCGTGTGTCCCATCTCCTCGGCGATCAGCTCGGCCGTGTCGGCGTCGAGCACGTCGGTGAGCGTGACCATGCGCCCCTGGCGCATGAGAAGCTTGATCACGTCGACCGCCCGCTCCGACATGCGGGCGGCGAGCTCCTGAATGGTGATCGCTTCGGGAAGCACGATCTCGCGCGCGATCTTCTCCTTGTGGTCCTGCATCCCGCCGCCCTTGAGGCGCTGGGTGCGGCGGCGGAAGGAGGCGACCGAACGGGTGCGCTCCTCCTCGGCCGAGGTGGCGGTCGCGACCGTCAGACGGCCGCGGTTTCGCTCCGCGCCGCCGCGCGTCGGACGCGGCGTCGGCACGGCGACCTTCTGCGGCAGGATCGGGGTGAGGGTCGGGCGCTTGACCGGACGGGTCTCCTCGCCCGCGGGCCTGGCGGCGGCGGGAGCGGGCTTGGCCGCGGCGGGGACAGGGGCGGCGGGGGGGCGGGGCGCGGGCGCCGCAGGCCTCGCCTCGGCCTGCGCCGGCGGCCTGACCGTGGCGGGCCGGGGCTGAGCCGCGGTCGGCGCGGGAGCGGGTTCGCCGCCCGCGAGGCGGCGACGCGCCTCTTCCTCGGCCTGGCGCTTGAACGCGGCCTCCTGGGTGCGGCGGGTTTCTTCCTCGCGCTTGCGCGCTTCGGCCGCTTCGCGTTCGGCGCGCTCGCGCGCCTCGCGTTCGCGGCGCGCCTCTGCGTCGGCCTCCTGACGGCGGCGATCTTCCTCTTCCCGGGCGCGGGCCTCGAGCAGCGCCCGGGCGCGCGCTTCCCGTTGCTCGGCGCTCAGCGTCGGCAGGACGACTCCGGTCTTGGGCGGCGGAGGAGCGTTGGGCCGCGACGGCGCGCCCTTCGTCGGCGCGACCGTCGCTGCGGGCTTGGGCGGCGGCGGCGCGCTCGGGGCGGCCGGGGGCAGGACCTCGCCCGGGCCGGCGACCCGACGCTTGACCTTCTCGACCACGACAGCCTTGCTGCGCCCATGCGAAAAGCTCTGGCGCACGGTGCCCTGTTCGACCGGACGCTTCAGGTGCAGGGTCGCTTTCGGCGGCGCGGCGCCGGTCGGCTTGTCGCTATTGCTGGTTTCGCTCATGCCCATTCCTAATTCGTTGGCTTTTCAGCCAATTCGTCCGATCGGCCGCTGGCCGCCGGACTTGCGGCCAGCGCGTCGCCGCCGCCCTCGTTCGGATCCTGTTCCGCAGCGCCCGCGCGAAAACGGCGCAGCCGCTCAGCCCTCGCCAGAAAGGCCGATGCCGCCGCGCCGGATTTGAGCGCAGCATGTACCACATTTGCCTTCCCCAATGCCAAATCCAATTGACGGGAAGAGAAAAGTTTGATTCGCGCGACCGCCGCCGCGGCCTCGCCGAGTCTGCTCCTGAGCGCCTGTTCCCGCTTCGCTGCGCCGTCGGCCGCCGCGTCCGCCGCCTGGATCAGGGCCGCCAGGCCTCCCGCCGCGATCGCCGCGTCGACTTTGAAAGCGCCCGAGACGACGAGCCCGGCCTTCACCGCCATCGACAGCGACTGCAACGCGTCGCGTTCGAGCAGGCCGTCCACGGCGTCGGCGAGATCGGGCGGCGCCGCCGCCGGCGCGCGGAAGCCGCGCGCGAACGCGCCCTTGGCGGCGGCGCGCCGGACCGCTTCGGCGCTGAGGCTCGTCCAGACGCCGCGGCCCGGGAGCTTGCGGCGAATGTCGGGCACGACCGAGCCGTCCGGGGCGAGGGCGAAGCGCAGCATCGCCTCCGGAGGCCCCTTCGCCCCCGTTACGATGCAGGTCCGCTCCGACCCGCCCTCTTCGTCGCGCGCGCTGGTCCGCAATCCGTCGCTCATGGGCCCGTCAGGCCGCCTCCCCTTCCTCGCCGCCCTCGCTCTCCGGCGCCGGCGCCTCGATCCAGCCGGCGCGGACGCGCGCGTCCAGGATCATGGCGTCGGCCTGCGCCCGGGTGACGTCGAAGCCGGCCAGATGGCCGGACTTCGCCTGGTCGCCCTCGGACCAGCCGACGAGATCGTCGCTCGCGCAATCGGCCAGATCCTCGAGCGTCCTGACGCCGCTCTCGCCGAGCCTGACCAGCATCGCGGTGGTCAGGCCGTCGATCTCCTTCAGCTCGTCGGCGACGCCCAGCGCCACCCGCTTCTCGTCCAGCGCAGCCTCGATCGCGGCCAGGTGGTTCTGTGCGCGCATTTGAATTTCTCCCGCCGTCTCCTCGTCGAAGCCTTCGATCGTCGCCAGTTCGTGCAGCTCGACGTAGGCGATTTCCTCGACTGTGCGGAAGCCCTCGGAGGCGAGCAGCTGGGCGACCGTCTCGTCGACGTCGAGCGCGGCCATGAACTGGGCGGTGCGCTCGGCGAATTCCTTCTGGCGACGCTCCGATTCCTCGGCCTCGGTCAGAATGTCGATGTCCCAGCCGGTGAGCTGCGAAGCGAGACGGACGTTCTGGCCGCGCCGGCCGATCGCCAGCGACAGCTGATCGTCGGGCACGACGACCTCGATCCGGGTCGAGTCCTCGTCGAGCACGACCTTCATCACCTCGGCCGGCTGGAGCGCGTTGACGATGAAGGTCGCTGCGTCCGGCGACCAGGGGATGATGTCGATCTTTTCGCCCTGCAGCTCGTTGACCACCGCCTGCACGCGCGAGCCGCGCATGCCGACGCAGGCCCCGACGGGGTCGATGGAGGAATCGTTCGACGTCACGGCGATCTTGGCGCGCGAGCCCGGATCGCGCGCCACCGCCCTCACCTCGACGATGCCGTCGTAAATCTCCGGCACCTCCTGGGCGAACAGTTTCGCGGTGAACTGCGGATGGGTGCGGCTGAGGAAGATCTGCGGTCCGCGCGCCTCGCGACGCACGTCGTAGACATAGGCGCGGATGCGGTCGCCGGGGCGGAACATCTCGCGCGGAACGAGCTCGTCGCGCCGCACCACCGCTTCGCCGCCCGCGCCGCCGAGGTCGACGACGACGTTGCCGTATTCGACCCGCTTGACCGCGCCGTTGATGATTTCGCCGATCCGGTCCTTGAACACCTCGTACTGCTTGTCGCGCTCGGCCTCGCGGATCTTCTGCACCAGCACCTGTTTCGAGGCCTGCGCGGGAATGCGGCCGTAGTCGAACGGCGGCAGCGATTCGGAGATCCAGTCGCCGATCTGCGCCGACGGATTCTTCTTCTGGGCGTCGGCGAGCGTCATCTGGGTCGCGTCGTTCTCGACCTCGTCGACCACCAGCAACAATCGCGAGAAGCGGATCTCGCCGGTCTTCGGGTTGATCTCCGCGCGCACCTCGGTCTCCTGGCCGTAGCGCGAACGCGCGGCCTTCTGCATCGCGTCCTCCATCGAGGCGAGCACGATCGAACGGTCGATCGATTTCTCGCGCGCGACGGCGTCGACGATCTGCAGGAGTTCGAGTCGGTTGGCGCTAACGGCCATGAGTGTCTCCTTCGTCAGGCCCGTGCGGCTTCGCCGCGCCGCGGGCCGCGGCTTTTCGTTTCGGGTCGGCCTTGGCCTTCGCCGGAGGCGCCGCGCCCGGTCGGCGCTTCGCCTCCTTCAGCGCGGCCTTCTCGCGCCGGAGCGCGGCGCGGATCAGATCGTCGGTGAGGACGAGCCGGGCGTCGCCCATCGCCGCGACCGGAAGATCGAAGGCGGTCTCGCTCTTGTCGTCGGCCACGACGACGAGCCGGACCGTCGCGCCGGCGGAATCGGGAGCGACCGCCTCGATGCGGCCGCGGAAGCGCTTGCGGCCATCGACCGGCGTCGCCATCTCGATCTTCGCCTCGTGGCCGACGGCGCGCTCGAAATCCGAGCGGCGCACGAGCGGCCGGTCGATGCCGGGGGACGAAAGTTCAAGCCGATACGCCTGCGTCATGATGTCCTCGGCGTCGAAAACCGGCGAAAGGGCTTCGCTCGCGCGTTCGCAGTCGTCGATCGTCATCGTGCCGTCGGAGCGTTCCGCCATCACCTGCACGGTCGCGCCGCTGGCTGCCGAGATCTTCACCCGCACCAGTCTGAGGCCGAGATCGCGCAGCGCCGGCGCGGCGATCCGGCCGATGCGCTGGGCCGCGCCCGCGTCCTCGATCAGACGCGGCTCGTCGAGCGCTTCGGCGTCGACGGTTTGGAGTGGTTCCTCGGCCATGACCCTCGCGGAAATAAAAAAGAGCGGGTCCCGGACGGGGCCCACTCTCAACCGTTCCTTCCATCCGGTCGATGAAAGGTTATGAGATGTTGTTGGAGCGCGATATAGTCCAAGCGTCCCGCCGGCGCAAGGCATAAAGCGCGGCCTTGCGGGCGGCGTGGCTCACCCTTCGATCGGTTCGACCGCCGCAATCTCGATGCCGAAACCGGAGAGGCCGACATAGGTGCGCGGATGGTTCGTCCGCAGCCGGATCGAAGAGACGCCGAGATCGCGCAGGATCTGGGCGCCGAGGCCGACCTCGCGCCACTGCTGGGCGCGCGCGCCATCGGATCCGGCCGCCTCCGCGCCGAAATTCGCCGGCACGCCCGCCGAGCCGTCGCGCAGGTAGACGAGGACCCCCCGGCCTTCGTCCTTGAACTGCTGCAGAACCTTGGGGATCGAGCCGCCGCCGAACACGTCGTTGATGATGTCGCAGCGATGGAGCCGGGCCGGCATGTCGCGGCCGTCGCCGATCGATCCGTGCACGAAGGCGAAATGCGTGACGGTGTCGAAGGGCGTCCGATAGGCGTAGCCCTTGAGCTCGCCGAACGGCGTCTCGACCGGAAAGGTCGCGAAGCGCTCGACCAGTTTCTCACGGCCCTCGCGGTAGGCGATGAGGTCGGCGACCGAGATGCGCTCGAGGCCGTGCTTTTCGGCGAACGCCGCGATCTGCGGCCCGACCATGACGGTGCCGTCGTCGTTGGCGAGCTCGCAGATGACCGCGACCATGGGGAGTTTGGCGAGCCTGCACAGGTCGATGGCGGCCTCGGTGTGGCCGGAGCGCATGAGCACGCCGCCCTCTTTCGCGATCAGCGGAAACACGTGGCCGGGTCGGACGAAGTCGCTCGCCCCCATGTTGCCGTTGGCGAGCGCGCGAACCGTATTGCAGCGCTGCTCGGCCGAAATGCCGGTGGTCATGCCGTGCTTCACATCGACCGAGACGGTGAAGGCGGTGCCGAGCGGCGCATCGTTGGCGGCCACCATCGGAGGAAGGTTCAACCTGCGGGCATTGTCCGCCGTCAGCGGCGCGCACACGATGCCGCAGCCGTTGCGGATGATGAACGCCATCGCCTCGGTGGTGCAGAGCGAAGCGGCGACGATCATGTCGCCCTCGTTCTCGCGGTCGTCGTCGTCCGTGACGACCACGATCGCTCCGCGCGCGAACGCTTCGATCGCTTTCGTAACGGGGTGGTTCATGTCGTGTCCCTTTCGCCCTGTCGGCGGATGGAGAAGAAAATCGTTGGGGGTCACCGCGCCCCGGGTCTCGGCGACGATACGCTCGGCGGTCTCGCGCGAAAGCCAGGCGCCGTCGTCGCGGCAGATCAGCGTCACCGCGCCCGGGGACACCCCGATGCGCCGGGCGAATTCCACGCGGGTGACGGCGTTCTGGCGGAGCCAGTCGGCGAGTTTCATGCGGGCGACCTTGCGGCCAGGGATGACCTCCGACACGGGGCGCGAGGGCGCCGGACTGCATGTCCGGCGCCCCGCGTCCGCGGCGGACACCTAGCCGCGGTCGATCGGAATTTCAATAGCGCTCAAATCGCGTGGACGAATTGAGTTTTGCTCAATCGACGCGGACCAGCATCTTGCCGAAATTCTCGCCATGCAGCAGGTCGACCAGCGCCTGCGGGGCCGCCTCGAGACCCTCGCGAATGGTCTCGCGCCACTTCAGCCGCCCGGCGGCGGCGTGGCCGGCGAGCTCGGTCAGCGCCTGCGGCCACAGCGACATGTGGTCCGACACGATGAAGCCCTCGATCTTGATGCGCCGGACGAGGAAGACGCGCATGTCGGGCAGCGCGGTCGGCGCCCCCTCATAAGAAGCGATCAGGCCGCAGATCGCGAGCCGGGCGAAATCGTTCAGCCGTCGAAGCGCCTGCTGGAACGGCTCGCCGCCCACGTTCTCGAACACGCCGTCGACGCCATCGGGAACTGCGGCCTTCAGATCCGCGGCGAAGGTCGGCGACTTGTGATCGACGCAGGCATCGTAGCCGAGTTCGTCGACGGCGAAGGCGCATTTCTCGGCGCCGCCGGCGATTCCGACCGCCCGTGCGCCGCCCGCCCGGGCGAGCTGGCCGACGACCGAGCCGACCGCGCCGGTCGCGGCCGAGACCAGCACCGTCTCGCCCGCCTTCGGCGCGATGATTGTGTTCAGGCCGTACCAGGCGGTGACGCCCGGCATGCCGACCGGGCCGAGATAGGCCTGGATCGGGATCGCGCGCGCGTCCACGACCCTGAGGTCGCCGCCGTCGCTGAGCCAGTAGCGCTGCCAGCCGCCCATGCCGACCACCGCCTCGCCCGGCTGGAAGCGCGGGTTGTTCGAGGCCTCGACCACTCCGACCGCCCCGCCTTGCATCACCGCGCCGACCTCCTGCGGCCTGGCGTAGGATTTGGCGTCGCTGAGCCGTCCGCGCATGTAGGGATCGAGCGACACAAAGGTCTGCCGCACCAGAACCTGGCCGGGTCCGGGCGCGGGGACGGGCGTCTCGACGAAGCGGAAATTGGCGGGGGAGACCTTGTCGGTGGGGCGATGGTCCAGGAGGATCTGAAGGTTGGTGGGCATGGGGCGTCTCCTCGTCGGCCGGCGTCGGCGCCGGGCGGAGGCGCGACCCTAAGGCTGCGGACGGCGAGCGGCAACGCGCCGAAGCCGCCGCCGGACAAGGAAGACTCGGGCTTCAGGGCGAGGCGGGCGCGGGGCATCGGCCTCGCGATCAACGCCCGGCGGCCCGCACCGCTCGGGAATTCCTTGCCCGCCTGCCGAATATGTTCTATGTTTGTTCCAATCCTGCGACATCGAGAACGCCCATGGAGAACGCCCATGTCCGATATCCCCGCATACGCGCGGGCCGCGGGTCTCGCCAAGGCCCATGCGGAGGGTCGACTCGACGAGCGGCTCGGCTTCTTCGCCAAACCCAAGCTCCTGATCGTCGACGAGCTCGGCT
>NZ_QNRK01000044.1 GCF_003315135.1 Roseiarcus fermentans | reverse complement strand
ATGCCCGCCTCCCGCGAATCATGGCCCTTCTATCTATCACGCTGTTTCCGCTTCAGGAATCCCCAACCATCGAGTCAATCACGCGGAAACCGTATGAGTCAGGAAATCCATGATCGCTTCGCCGTGGACGGGATCTTGTATGTTTCGCGCCTGACCGCCGCCGAATGCATTGCGGTTTACGACCGGGCCGTCGTGGCCAAGCTGAAGGCCACTCGAGCCATCGACCTTGTTCGGTTGGCCGGCCTCGTGCCCTCCCTGGCCGCGCTCGGCGTCGTCCTGATCGACGATCGCTGACGAGCGGGTCTTGCGGCTCGCCGTTCCCGTCTCGACGCGATCGCCTCGTTCCGATCAAGCGCCGGCGAACCGCGAGATCACATCGTCCAGCAACGGCGGAGTCCCAGACGCCCCGCTGCGATTTGTCGCGCCCCCGCGGCCGCCGCCCCGGTTGCGCGCGGCGCTGAAATCGGCGCAAACGGAAAATTCCCGCTTTCGGGGGGAGATGCGATGAACCGACAGGTCAGGCCGCAGCCGTCCGCCGACGTCCTGCCGCTGATGGGCAACGAGGCGATCGCGCGGGGCGCCTGGGAGGCGGGCGTCCGGGTCGCCGCCGCCTATCCCGGCACGCCCTCGACCGAGATCCTGGAATCGCTCGGCCGCTATCCGGCCGCCGACCTCTATGCCGAGTGGTCGACCAACGAGAAGGTCGCGCTCGACGTCGCCATCGGGGCCGCGCTCTCGGGCGTCCGGGCGATCGCCTGCATGAAGCACGTCGGCCTCAACGTCGCCGCCGACTCGCTGATGTCGCAGTCCTATATCGGCGCGCATGGCGGACTCGTGCTCGTCGTCTGCGACGATCCCGGCATCCACTCGTCGCAGAACGAGCAGGACACGCGCCTGTTCGCCCGCTTCGCCGGCGTGCCGGTGCTCGAACCTTCGGACGCGCAGGAGGCCTGCGACTTCACCCGCCTCGCCTTCCAGATCTCGGAAGACTTCGACACGCCGGTGATCGTGCGCTCGACCACGCGCCTGTCGCACACCCGCTCGGTCGTGCGCGTCGGCGCGCGCGCGGAGCGGCCCTCGAAGGGCTTCGTCGACGCCCCCGGCAAGACCGTCACCATTCCCGCCAATGCGCGCAGGCTTCACCCCAGGGTGATCGAACGCGAGGCGAAGCTCGCCGCCTGGCTCGAGACCTCGCCGCTGACGCGGCTGGAGACGGGCGACCGGACCTTCGGCATCGTCACCGGTTCGACCGCCTACCTCTATGTGAAGGAGGTCGTTCCGCGCGCCTCGATTCTCAAGCTCGGCGCCGCCTGGCCGCTGCCGGAAGAAGCGTTGCGCGCCTTCGCCGCCTCGGTCGACCGGCTGCTGGTCGTCGAGGAGCTGGAGCCGGCGTTGGAGACGGCCATCCGCGCCATGGGCCTTGCCGCCGAGGGCAAGGCGTTCTTCCCCCGCGCAGGCGAACTGTCGCCGGAACTGGTGCGCGCCGGCCTCGCCGCGGCGGGTCTCGCCGAAGCCGCGCCGGCGCCGAGATCGCTCGGCATCGAGCCGATGGCGCGGCCCCCGGTGCTGTGCGCCGGCTGCCCGCACACGGGCGCCTACCTCGCGCTGCGCGGGATCGACGCGCGGGTCGCGGGCGACATCGGTTGTTATACGCTGGCCGCCGTCGAGCCGCTGCGCTCGATCGACACCACCGTCTGCATGGGCGCGAGCATCGGCAACGCCGTCGGCATGGCGGCGGCCGGCGAGAAGAAGCCGATCGTCGCCACCATCGGCGACTCGACCTTCCTCCATTCCGGCATCCCGCCGCTGATCGACGCCGTCTACAACAAGGCCAACGTCACCGTCGTCATCCTCGACAACGCGATCACCGCGATGACCGGCGGGCAGGACCATCCGGGCACCGGACGCACCCTGCGCGGCGAATCGGCGCCGAAGGTCGACTACGAATCGATCTGCCGCGCCGTCGGCGTGACCTGGATCCGCCGGGTCGACCCTTACGACATCGGTCACATGTACCAGACTTTGCGCGAGGCGATCGTGCACAAGGGGGTCTCGGTGGTGATCTCCGAGCGCCCCTGCGTGCTCGATCCGGTCAAGATCAAGGGCGCTCCGCTCGCGGTGGCCGAGGAGCGCTGCGTCGCCTGCCAGTCGTGCATGAACCTCGGCTGCCCGGCGCTGATCTGGTCGGACGCGCTCTACGAGGGCCGCCACAGGGTCGCGATCGACGCCGCCGCCTGTATCGGCTGCACGCTGTGCGCCCAGGTCTGCCCGACCGACTGCATCCAGCCGATGGCCCTGGCATGAGGGCCGAGCCGAAGGGGGAGCAGGCGGCGGCCGCGACGCGCGCGCTGAACGTGATGATCGTCGGCGTCGGCGGCCAGGGCGTGCTGATGATCTCGAAGGCGCTGGCGCTGATCGGCCAGAAGCAGGGCCTTCAGGTCAAGCAGAGCGAAGTCCACGGCATGGCCAAGCGCGGCGGCGCGGTGTTCAGCCACATCCGCTTCGGCGTCGAGGTGTGGTCGCCGACCATCGCGCGCGGCGAGGCCGACGCGCTGATCGCGCTCGAATGGGCCGAGGGCCTGCGCTGGATCGACTACCTTCGGCCGGAGACCGGCGTCTTCATCGCCGACACCCGGCGCATCGTGCCGCCGTTCGCCTGCCGGTCGCGCCGCCACGGCGCGCCGATGGCCTACGCGCGGGAAACGCCGGCGGAAGCGCTGGAGAAGGTGGGCGAGGGGTTCGCCCTCGACGCGACCGCGATCGCGACGACGCTCGGCGAACCCCGCGCCGCCAACACCGTGCTGCTCGGCGTGCTGTCGACCTCGCTCGACATGCCCGCAGCCGACTGGCTCGCGGTGCTCGACGCGCTGACGCCGCCAAAGTCGCGCGCGATCAACCTCGAGGCCTTCCGGGCCGGCCGCGCCTGGGCGGAAGCGGCGCGCGACGACCCGACGCTGCGCTTCGACGCCGGATTCGTCCCGCGGGCGAGGCCCGCCGACGCCCCCGACATGTCGGTCGCGCTCGTCATCAACGCCGCGTGGTGCAAGGGCTGCGACATCTGCGTCAAACTCTGCCCCGAGCGCTGCCTCGTGCTCGACGCCGAGCAGGTAGCCTTTCTGAAGGCGCCGCACGCCTGCACCGGCTGCCGGGTGTGCGAGTGGCTCTGCCCGGACTTCGCGATCGAGGTCCGCACGGCGGTGCGCGAAGCGGCGGGGGCTTAGGCACGAAATGAGAACGCTCTTGGGAGTTTTGGCGGACCGCCGTCGTCTCCCCTCTCCCCTTGCGGGAGAGGGGCCGGGGGTGAGGGGTCGGGCGCGGCAGCGCCGTACGACCGCGCGCCTTCCGGCGCCGACCCCTCATCCGGCCGCTTCGCGGCCACCTTCTCCCGCAAGGGGAGAAGGGAGGCGCGGACCTCCGACTTCATCGGGACAACGATGACTCCCTCGCTCGCCGCCCTGCACGGCAACCGCGCCTGCGCGCTCGCGGCAATCGCCGCCGGCTGCCGCTTCTTCGCCGGCTACCCGATCACGCCCTCCTCCGAGATCGCCGAGCAATTGTCGCGCGAACTGCCCCGCGTCGACGGCGTGTTCATCCAGATGGAGGACGAGATCGGCTCGCTCGCCGCGGTGATCGGCGCGTCCCTCGGCGGCGTGAAGGTGATGACGGCGACGAGCGGGCCGGGCTTCTCGCTGATGCAGGAAAATCTCGGCTACGCCGCGATGACCGAGACGCCCTGCGTGATCGTCAACGTGATGCGCGGCGGCCCCTCGACCGGGATGCCGACACGGCCCTCGCAGGGCGACATCATGCAGGCGCGTTGGGGAACGCACGGCGACCATCCGATCGTCGTTTTGGCCCCCGCCTCGGTGCAGGAGATCTACGACGAGACGATCCGCGCCTTCAACCTGGCGGAGGAATTCCGCACCCCCGTGATCGTCGCCTACGACGAGACGATCGCGCATCTGCTCGAGTCGGTCGTCATCCCGCAGCGCCGCACGGTGGCGACGGTCACGCGCAAGTTTGCGCGCGGCGACGAGCAAGGCTTCCAGCCCTACGCCGAGACCGAGGACCTCGTGCCGCCGATGGCGCGCCCGGGCGACGGTCATCGCGTCCACGTGACCGGCCTCACCCATATGGCCGACGGCTTCCCGACCCAGAAGCCCGACCTCGCCGCGCGGGCGACGCGGCGGCTTCTCGACAAGATCGAACAGAACCGCGACCGCATCGAGCGGACCGAGACATTCGAGGTCGAGGACGCCGAGGTTTTGATCGTCGCGGTCGGCATCGTCGCCAGGGCTGCGCGGCGCGCCGCGCAGGACCTGCGCTCGGCCGGCGCCCGGGCGGGCCTGTTCCGGCCGGTCACGCTGTGGCCCTTCCCGGAACAGGCGCTGATCGAGGCCGCTGCCAAGGCCCGCCATGTGCTCGTGGCCGAAATGAACGCCGGCCAGCTCGCGCTCGAAGTCGAACGGATTCTCGGCCGCGGCAGGGTGGCGCGCCTGAACCGGATCGACGGCGAGCCGATCCCGCCCGCCGACATCGCCCGAAGCATCCGGGAGATCGCCGCATGAACGAGGCTGTGCGTACGAATTTCGACATCAAGGACTATTTGCGGCTCGAGATGATGCCGCATTTCATGTGCCCCGGCTGCGGCCACGGCATCGCACTGCGCTGTCTCCTGTGGGCCGTGCACGAGCTCGGCGTCGACAAGAACCGGCTCGCGGTGGTGTCGGGCATCGGCTGCTCGGGCCGCGTCGGCGCCTATATCGACGCCAACACCTTCCATACGACGCACGGGCGGCCGCTCGCCTTCGCCACCGGCCTCAAGCTCGCCCGCCCCGATCTCACGGTGGTGGTCATCACCGGCGACGGCGACTGCCTGGCGATCGGCGGCAACCACCTGATCCACGCCTGCCGGCGCAACCTCGACATCACCTGTCTGATGCTCAACAACGAGGTCTACGGCATGACCGGCGGCCAGGTGTCGCCGACGACCGCCATCGATCGCCTCACCACCACCACGCCGCACGGCAACGCCGAGCCGACCTTCGACGCCTGCCGCCTCGCCGACGCCGCCGGCGCGAGCTTCGTCGGCCGCGAGGTGACGCGCCAGGCGCCGGCGCTGAAGTCGGTGATCAAGGCGGGCCTCGCGCACGAGGGCTTTGCGTTCATCGAGGTCCTGTCGGATTGCACCGAGATCTACGGGCGCAAGAACGACCTCGGCGAGTCGCCCGAGATGATCCTGGCGCAGAAGAGCGACATGCGCCCGGAGGCGTTCGGCAACGCCGCCGACGAGCCGTTCCGGCCCAATCGCCTGCGCGCCGGCGTTCTCGTGCAGCGCGATCGCCCGGAATACGGCCGGGTCTATCGCGAACGCGCCGCGGCCGAGCGGGCGAAAGCGAAGGCCAAGGGATGAGACCGGCGCCAAGGTCCCTTCTCCCCGCTTGCGGGGAGAAGGTCAGGATGAGGGGCGCTGGGGATGAGCCGCCGCGGCCAATCCCCGACGCCCCTCACCCCGCCAGGCGGGGAGAGGGGGCGCGATTGGCTGGTCCGCGCGGATACGGAAAGAGTCTCCCATGAACGTCCACGTCCCCCATCCGCATCGCGCGGAAATCCGCCTTGCCGGCAGCGGCGGGCAGGGGCTCATCACCGGGATGCACATCCTGTTTCGCGCGCTCGCCCTCGAGGGCAAACGGGCGGCGCAGTCGCAGAGCTACGAGCCGACCTCGCGCGGGGGCTTCTGCTACTCTGACCTCGTGGTGTCGGACGAGTTGGGGGATTATCCGCTCGCGACCCGGCTCGACATGGTCGCTGCGCTGTCGCAGGTGGGTCTCGACCGCTCGCTGCCGCTGCTCAGGCCGGGCGCGCTGGTGATCGTCGACGAGCGGCTCACGCCCGATCCGCCGCGCGAAGGCTTCGACCTGCACGTGCTGCCGATCCTGGGCCGGGCCGTCGAGACCGGCAGTCCCCGCATCGCCAACGTCGTGGCGCTCGGCGCCCTCGCGCATCTTGGACGCCTGGTCGGCGACGACGCCCTGGAGCAGGCGGTGCGGCTGGAGACGCCGGCGAAATACGCCGACCTCAACCTCGCCGCAGTCCGCGAAGGGCTGGCGCTGGTCAGGGGGCTGGGGGCGTCGACGGCCGAAGCGTAGCCGCGCGGTTTTCGCGGGCAGGGCGCACGGCGCTGGACGTCGGGACGGCGCGCGCCCGGAAGCGGCCGGGAAACAGCGCCCGCCGCCGCGGACCCGGGGATGGAGAAGGCCGCGCCGTTCGACGTCGGCGGGCTTGTCCGGGGACTCCACGGGGGAGGCGGAACACGCCGCGGTTGTGGGCGTCGAGCCGCGCCACAACCGCGCAATCAGCGGCAGGGTCGAAACGTCGCCGCGAGGAAGGGAATTCCGGTCTCGGCAATTGCTTAGCGGGACAAGGAAATTCTCGTCTCTGTCTCATTCATGCACGTTTGGGCGTCGGAACGGAATTGGAATTGTTCACTACCTGAAGTTGCTGTCATTGACTCGCTCCACAACTTGCGGTTGAAATGGGGCGCAACCAGACGTTGTGCCCGAATCGTCGGAGGGAGCATCGCCGCGAGGCGCTACCCTCCGCCGAACAAAAGCAGTTGACATTCTTCAGGGGATTCCAATGACCAGCAAGACTGCGATTCTCGCTCTCGCCGGCGCCGCCGGCCTCGCTCTGACGGCCGCGTCCGCTCAGGCGCAGACCATCACCAGCACTGACGGCAAGTATACCGCCGGCATCAGCAACCAGGGGGAAGTGTACAATTCCGGCGTCGGGCTGAGCCGCAACTCCGACGGGTTCGACCCGATCGCGGCGGGCATTGGTCGCGACTCGTGGGGCGTTTCGACGAATTTGGGCTACGCCTACGCGGACGCATCCTACTACGGATTGAAAAACACGACCAGCGTTCAGTCGGTCTACGCTGGATCGGCTGCCGTTACGATCTCGAGCTCGACGATCGCCGGCCTGTTCATCACCCAGACCTTCACCTTCCTGCAGTCGAACGTTCTTGTCGACTATGTGACGCTGCTCAACAATTCGGGCGCCGCGTTGACCGACGTCCAGTTCCAGCGCAACGTGGACTTCGACGTCGCGCCGACCGCGTTCAACGAGAACACGTTCGCAAATTCCATCACGGGGCCCACTGACGTCGTCGATTCGAGCTACAACGGCTTCGAGAACCCCAATCCGCAGATCGCCTACTCGGATTCCTGCGCGGCCGGGTGCAACCAGACCGGGGACGTCGGCGCCGGCATCAAGGTCTCCGTGGGCACGATCGCCGCTGGCGGGTCCGCGTCGTTCGAGTACTTCTATGGCGACAACCAGACCGGCCAAGACGTCAACGGGCTGATCAGCCAGGTGGTCGGCGACGGCGCCAACTACTGGGTCGCCACGCAGAGTTCGGAGAACGGCGCCTACCCGCTGCTCGGGTCGAACTCGGCGATCCTCGCGGTCGAGGCGGTCCCGGAACCCTCGACCTGGGCGATGTTGGGCCTCGGCTTCGCCGGCCTCGGCTTCGCCGGCTATCGCGGCCGCAAGAGCCGCGGCAGCGTCGCGATCGCGCTCTGACGGCGACGACTCGGGCGAGGGCGCCGCACGCCCGGCGAAGAGGGAAGGTCGGGGCGGCGCGATCGAGAGGAGGGGCAGCGTCCATCGAGGGCGCTGCCCCTTTCTCGCTGACCAACGGTCGCGTCGGACTCGGGGCGACGATGGCCGGGCCCGCGCGGCGGACTCGGCCCGTCGCCCGGAGCCAGCCCGTCAGCCGAACTTGAACAGCACGCCGTAGCCGCCGCGCGGATAGTTCCACTCGAGATCGCCGGACGGTTCGCACAGCACCCGGCAGGTGCCGCATTCGAAGCAGCCGTCGGTCGCCACCTCCACCTTGCCGTTCTCGTTCAGGGCGTAGCATCCCGCCGGGCAGAGGTTGATCATGGCGAGCAGGTTGGCGGAGGGCTTGTCGTGCGCGGCGACTTTGATGTGGCCGCGCCCGGCGTCGACGACGTAGCGGTTCTGATACAGCTTCTCTTCGACCCGAACAGTCATGGTCATGGGGGAGACTCCTTCCCGAAACAGAGTGTCAGCGCCAGGCGCGCGCCAGCTTGAACGCGTCGTTGACGAGGCCGCCCAGACCTCGGGTCTTGCGGAACGCCGCGAAAGTCGCCGATTCCTTCTCCTTCTTCGGCGTGCCGTCGACGCGCACGAAGTTCTCCATCGCCTTGGCGACGAGCTCCGGATAGGTGAGGAAGAAATTGCGCGAGTTGGTGTGCAGGAGCGCCGGCATGTCCTTGTGCTTGCGCAGGTCCTTCATCACGAACGAGGCCTCGAGCGCGTCCGGGTAGCGCTTGAGATTGGCCTTGGTCATCTTCTCCTTGCGGCTCCTGACCTGGAAGATCGCCTCGGCGGCGATGCGGCCGGAGGTCATGGCCAGGTTCGAGCCTTCGCGGTGCACGGCGTTGTTGAGCTGGGCCGCGTCGCCCACGACCACCCAGCCGTCGCCGCATAGCTGCGGGACCGCCTTGTAGCCGCCCTCCGGGATCAGATGGGCGGAATATTCCTTGACCTCGGACCCTTCGAGCAAGGGCTTGATCGACGGATGCGCCTTGAATTTCTCCAACAGGCCATAGGGCGTCTCGCCCGACCGGGCGTAGTCGGAGACGAGGCAGCCCATGCCGACCGACAGGCATTCCTTGTTGGTGTAGACGAAGCCCATGCCGGTCATGCCCGCCGACACCGCGCCGGCGGCCTCGATCACCACGCCCTCGTCGCCCTTGACGTTGAAGCGGGCCTCGATCGTCTCCTGCGGCAGGAAGTGCATCTCCTTGACCGCGAGCGCCACCGTTTCCGGCTTCGGCGGCTCGCGCAGGCCGGCGCGGCTGCCGAGCAGGCCGTTGACGCCTTCGGCGAGCACGACCACGTCGGCATGCACGAGCCCGCCTTCGCGGTCGGTGCGCACCCCGACGCAGGCGCCGTAGGCGTCGAAGATCAGTTCGAGCGCGGTCGTCTCGGTCAGCACGATGGCGCCGGCTTCCTTCACCTTGCGTGAGAACCATTTGTCGAACTGCGAACGGATGATCGTGTAGCGGTTCGGCCGTTCCTCATTGAAGGAGTCGGAGCGATAGTGGACGCCGGTGTGCGCGTTCTCGCTCATCATCCAGAAGCGCTGCTCGATCAGATGCCGCTCGAGCGGAGCGTCCTCGCGGAAGTCGGGGATGATCGTCTCCAGCATGTCGGCGTACATGATCGCGCCCTGGACGTTCTTCGAGCCGGAATATTCGCCGCGCTCGAGCTGAAGGACCGAAAGGCCCTTCTTCGCCAGGGTGTAGGCCGCCGCGTTGCCGGACATGCCGGCGCCGACGACGATGCAATCGAACTTCTCGACCATGGACCTCGTCTCCTTCAGCCGGCGAGCCGGTCATTGGCGTGCGGAGAAATGCGCGCGCGGAACGCCTCGGTCAGCGCGGGCAGGAAACGGATGGCGTCGGTCGCGACCGCGAAGTGGGCGATATCGAGGATCGGCGCGTTGCGGTCGGTGTTGATCGCGACGATCAGGTCCGCGCCCTCGACGCCGACGCGGTGCTGGATCGCGCCCGAGATGCCGGCGGCGATGTAGAGCTTCGGCCGGATCGTCTTGCCGGTCTGGCCGATCTGCCTTTCGGCCGGCGCCCAGCCTTTTTGCACGCAGGGGCGCGAGCAGCCCCATTCGCCGCCGAGCACGTTGGCCAGCGCCCGCACGAGCTGCAGGTTCTCGCCGTTTTGCAGGCCGAGCCCGCCCGCGACGACGACGTCCGCATAGGCGAGATTCGACGTCTGCGACGAGCGGTCGGGGAGGAACTTGAGCACCTTGGTGACGATGCTCTCTTCCTCGAGGGCGACGGCGTGCTCGACCACCCGACCGATACGGCCCTCGTGACGCTCGGGCATCCGCATCACGCGCGGGCGCACCGTCGCCATCTGCGGGCGGAAATTGAGGGTGTAGATGGTGCACAGCAGCGAGCCGCCGAAGGTGGGCCGCGTCGCCGCGAGCGACTTGTCGGCGTCGACGGCGAGTTCGGTGCAGTCGGCGGTCAGCCCGGTCAGCAGGGTGGTGGCGACGGAGCCCGCCAGATCGCGTCCGAGATTGGTCGCGCCGAGCAGCAGGATCTCCGGCTTGTAGGTATTGACCAGCTCGGTCAGCGTCCGGGTGTAGGACTCGTTGCGGTACTCGGCGAGGATCGGATTCTCGACCAGGTAGACGACGTCGGCGCCATAGGCGAAGCTCTCGGCCGCCGCCTCGCGCGCTCCCGCGTCCGGCGCGCCGATCACGACGGCGCCGACGTCGACGCCGAGCTTGTCGGCGAGCTTGCGCGCTTCGCCCATCAGCTCCCACGACACCGGGTGGACGTGGCCGCGCTCGAGTTCGACCATCACCCACACGTGCTTGTAGGCCTTGAAATGTTCCGGCAGCTCTTTCTTCATCGCCGCCCGGCTGGGCGCTGCGGCGGTCTTGGGCGCGTCGGACATCGTGTTTCTCCTCACAAACCGGCGGCGAGCTGTTCGAGATCGGCCTGCATCGCGGGCTTCGCCTCGAACAGGGCTTCGATCAGGTCGTCGGCGGTCTCGCGCGACTTGGCCTTCACCTCGATCTGCTTCGCCTTCTCGGCGCGCGGCGCGGGGGCGAACACGCGTTTGACGACCGTCGGCGAGCCGCGCAGGCCGCACTTCAAGAGATCGGTGATGCCGGCGTCGGCGGCGCTCCAGGTCGTGATCTCGGCGCGCGCCGCGCGCAAGGCGCCCGCCATGGAGCCGCGCCGGATTTCGGCCGAGCCCTCGAGCATGGTGACGAGGCAGGGGAGCGAGGAGGACAGAACCTGCGTCCCGCCCTCGGCGCGGCGTTCGAGTTCCACCGTGCGCGCCTCGGCGTCGACCTTCGTCACCCGTGAGATGTAGGTGAGCTGGTTGAGCTCCAGACGGCGGGCGATTCCCGGGCCGACCTGCGCGGTGTCGCCGTCGATGGTCTGCTTGCCGGCGAACACGATGTCGGGGGCGCCCCAGGCGTCGCCGATCTTTCGGATCGCCTGGGCGAGCGCATAGCTGGTCGCGAGCGTGTCCGACCCGGCGAAGAAGCGGTCGGTCAGCAGCACCGCCCGGTCGGCGCCGTAGGTCAACGCCTTGCGCAGCGCGTCTTCGGCGGAGGGCGGCCCCATCGTCAGCACCGTCACCTCGCCGCCCATCTCGTCGCGCAGACGCAACGCGGTCTCGAGCGAGAACAGATCATACGGGTTGATGATCGTCGGCACGCCCTGGCGCATGATCGTGTTGGTGACCGGATGCACCCGGATCTGGGCCGAGTCCGGAACCTGTTTGATGCAGACTACGAAATGCATGCGCGCCTCCGCGACGACGGTTCGGAACCTCGGATGCACAGGTTGTGCCAACCGATCAGGCCTTTGATTCCTATTCGATTCATCGGTCGTGTCGGCGTCGGCCCGATCGTTTGCCGCCCTTCGCGACGCGGCGCTGTCGGGAACGCGACACGCTTTGGTTCACGGGTCGCCCTGGCGTGTGGAGCGCTCCGGGTCCGAGCGTTCCCCGGCGAACTGGTCGGCAGCGGCGCGCCGGACCGGCGCCGAGCGGCGGGATGGGGAGGGCTGCAGACCGCGAAGGGGCGCTCAGGGCGGGGCGTTCATCGCCGCCATGAGGGTTAATACGTATAACGAAGGATCGCGCCTTCTGCTCAAATGGGCATCCCCCGGGGCCGGCCGCGCACTCTCTGACGGCTGGGGCCGGAGTTCTCTCCGTGCCCGTCCTTTCGAGCGCCGCATGTCTACAAAGACAAGGCAAATTGCGCGGCGAGTGGACGGGCGATGCAACCGCAGTTTCAGGGAGAGTAACATGAAGCGCCTGAGCATCACGCTCGCCGGCATGGTTGCGGGCGGGTTCGTCATAGCCGGCGCCGCCAGTCTGGCGCCGATCCGGCACGCCTGCGCCGCGCAACCGCAGTTGAGCTATTCAGAGGACATCGCTCCCATCCTGAGGGGCTGGTGCGTGTCATGCCACCAGCCCGGAGGCGAAGGTTACAACGCCAGCGGCTTGGATCTCACAACCTATGAAGGAATGATGAAAGGGACCAAGTACGGGCCCATGGTGATCGCGGGCAAGCCCGATGTCAGCAACCTCTTCAGGCTGGTCAACGGCGACGCCAAGATCCAGATGCCGTTCCAGCACAGGCCGCTGCCCAACTGCCTTCGCCAGAATATCTGGTCCTGGATTTTCGAAGGCGCGAAGAACAATTGAGCGCCGGGCGTCGCTCGGGCGTCGCGCTATACCATCGCCCCGGCGCAACTCGGAATTGGACGTCTGCCCCGGGCCGGCGACCGCCAGCCCGGACGCCGCGCGTCGCCCGAAGCCCCGCAGGCGAGGCGATGTGCGCCTCGCCGCGCGCTGACGGGTCGAGGATCGCGCGAAAGGCGGCTGTCAGCGCGACGGAAGCGGCGCGATCTCGTCGAGCGCCACGAACGCGGTCTTGGGCGGAACCGGCCGCTCCGGATCGTGCTCCTTGAGCACCTTGAACACCCGCTGCGCCAGCGGCGAGGACGATTCGAAATCGGCGTAGGCGCGCGCCAGCACCGCCTTGGCGCGGGCGGCCGCGACCAGGTCCGGCAACCCCTCGAGGTCGTCGCCGGCCAGATATTCGCCCATCCGCTTGAGGATGTGCAGCCTGGCGACCCGCAGCACCGCTTCGTCGTAGGTCACGCCGAGGGTGGCGAAGAAGTCCTCGGCCGAGGACAGGCCCTTCAGGCGTTTGGCGATATCGGTCGGGTCGATGGGTTTGTCGTCGAGCGAACAGGACATGTCGATCTCCTTGTGACGGTCAGAACCGGCGGGGGTGGTCCTGGGCCGCTGTCGCGGCGCAGGCTTGCTCGTGCAGGCGAAGGACCTCGTCGATCGACAGCGCGCGCTTCCTGCGTGTCGCCAGGCTCCGCACCAGCGGAATCAGTCGGGCCGCCACCAGCGGGGGGAGCTCGACGCCGTGCTCGCCGAGCGCATGGGCGAGCGCCTTGGCCCCGGAATGCTTGCCGATGACGATGCGGTGGCGCCGGCCGAACAATTTCGGATCGGCGCCGCGATAGGTTTCGGGGTCGACCAGCAGTCCGGCGACGTGAATGCCGGATTCGTGCGCGAACACGTCGCGCCCGACGATCGCCTTGCCGTCGGGGACCGGGCGGCCGGAGGCGCGCGCGACGCGCTCGGCGAGCGCTGGAAGCCGCGCGAGGTCGAGGCCGGTCTTCAGGCCGTGCAGGCCTTCGAGCGCCGCCGCGACCTCGGCGAGGCAGGCGTTGCCGGCGCGCTCGCCGATCCCTCCGACCGTCACGGACACGTGGGTCGCGCCGGCGCGCACCGCGGCCAGCGTGTTGGCGGTCGCGAGTCCGTAGTCGTCGTGGCCGTGAAACTCGATGGCGAGATCGGACGCGCGGGCGATCGGCGCGACCAGGTCGTGCGCCCGGAACGGATCGAGGGCGCCGACGGTGTCCGCCAGCCGCAACCGGAACGCGCCCGCTTCGGCCACGGTCTCGGCGAGCCGCAGCAGATGGTCCGGGTCGGCGCGCGACGCGTCCTCGGCGCCGACCGCCACCTCGAAGCCGGCGTCGAGCGCCATCGGCACGTAGCGGCGCACCCGTTCCAGCGCCTCGGCCCGGTCGAGCCCGAGCTTGACGCTGAGCAGACGGTCGGACGCCGGGATCGACAGGTTCACCGCGTCGACGCCGGCGCGGCGCGCGGCGTCGATGTCGGCCTTGCCCATGCGGCACCAGGCGAGCACGCGAAGCCCGAGACCGCGCGAGGCGAGGACGCGCAGCGTCTCGATCTCCTCGTCGCCCATCGCCGGCGTTCCCGCTTCCAGTTCCGGCGCGCCGGCTTCGGCCAGCGCCTCGGCGATCGCGACCTTTTCCGCCAGCGTGAAGGCGACGCCCGGCGTCTGCTCGCCGTCGCGCAGCGTGGTGTCGTTGATCCAGACGTCTCGTTTCGGCGACGACGCGCGCGCTTCAAACATGGGCGACCTCGGGTTGGTCCGGCGTCCTGGCGACGGCGGCGCGCGGCGCGCCGCGGCGAAGCCGGGCGACGATCTCGGGCGCGACCGACAGCGCCCGGTCGATGTCGTCGTCGTCGCTGTCGCGCGACAGCGAGAAGCGAACGGCGCCGAATTCCGCCATCGGCCCGGCCATCGCCTTCAGCACGTGCGAGGGCGCGTTCGAGCCGGCCGAGCATGCGGAGCCGGTCGAGACCGCGATCCCTTCGCGGGCGAGCATGGTCGCGACCGCCTCGGCCTCGACATCGGCGAAGGCGATCGCGCTGGTGTTGGGCAGGCGCGCTGCGCGCGCGCCGAGCGCGAGGGCGTCGCGGATGCGTCCGATGAGACCGCCCTCGAGACGATCGCGCAGCGCCCGCATGCGCGCGGCGTCGCCGCGCAGTCGAGGCGCCGCGATCTCCGCAGCCTTGCCGAAGCCGACGATGGCCGGGACGTTCTCGGTGCCGCCGCGGCGCGCGCGCTCCTGCTTTCCGCCGGAGATCAGGGCTGTGAACCGGAAGCCGCGGCGCACGTAGAGCGCGCCCGCGCCCTTCGGGCCGTGGAGCTTGTGCGAGGACAGAGACAGGAGGTCGATCGCGCTTCGGTCGACGTCGATCGGCTCGCGGCCCGCGGCCTGCACCGCGTCGGTGTGAAAGATCGCGCCGACCGCCTTCGCCTCCTCGGCGAGCGCCTCGACCGGATGAACGACGCCGGTCTCGTTGTTCGCCCACATGATCGAGACGATCGCGACGCGCGGCGAGAGCGCGGCGCGATAAAGCTCGCGGTCGAGGCAGCCGCAGGGCAGGACGGGGATGCGACGGACCCGGATCCGTCCTTCCGCCTCGAGCCGCCCGACCAGCGCCAGGATCGCGGGATGCTCGACAGCCGAAACGACGATCTCGTTCCGGTCGGGCTTCGCGGCGAGGCCGGCGCGGATCGCTGCGTTGTCGCTTTCCGTTCCGCCGGAGGTGAACAGGATCTCGTCGGCGAAACGGGCGCCGACGAGGGCGGCGACGCGCTCGCGCGCGGTCTTCATGCCTTGACGACTCGCCGCGCCGAAGGCGTGCGCCGAGGACGGGTTGCCGAAATGCTCGACGAGATAGGGCAGCATCGCCGCGACGACGTCGGGATCGGGACGGGTCGTCGCGTTGTTGTCCAGGTAGACGGCCCGCATTGCCTCGCCCTTCAGACGGGAACCACCTTGACCGGGAAACCGAGCTTCTCGATCAGCTTCATGCGCACGCCGAGCACGGTCATCGAGGCGAGCTGGCAGCCGGAGCAGGCGCCGCTCATCCGGATGCGCACCACGTCCCCCTCGACGCCGACGAGGCAGCAATCGCCGCCGTCGGCCTGAAGGCGCGGGCGGAGCTCGGCGAGGGCGGCCTCGATCGCGGCGAGATGCTCCGGCCTGTCGAGGTTGCGCGCCGGCCGCGGAGCGCAGGCCGGACCGGCCGGCTGCGGCGCCCTCGCCACGGACGGACGGCGCTGCATGTCGATCAGGCGCACGCGCTCGGGGCGCGGAGGCTGGTCGTCGAAGGAAGGCAGGTCGCTCGGCGCAGCTTCGAACATGGGTGGGCTCCGCATCCGTTCAGGCGTCAGGAGAAGGACTTGCCGCAGGAGCACTTCGACGCGGCGTTCGGGTTGTCGAACACGAAGCCGGAGCTCTCCAGGCCGGCGACGAAGTCAACCGTCATGCCGGCGAGATGGGCCTGCGACTCGCCGTCGATGAACAGGACGACGCCGTCCTGATGCACGACCTCGTCGCCGTCGCGGGTGCGGGCCTCGAGGCCCATCATGTATTTGAAGCCGGCGCAGCCGCCGGTCTGGACCATGATGCGCAGCCCCTCGGCGGAGGGGGCGTCGGGCGCGGCGTTCTCCGAGGCGCGCGAGAGCGCGGTCTTGATCGCGGCCACGGCGTTGTCGGTCAGGTGGATCATGGGGCCTCCGGTATGCTCTGACGCGACTGCCGATGCACGCTCCGTGCCAAGCGCCAAAAGCTTGTTCCGACGCCGGTTTTCCGGGCTTTTCGGCCCTGTCGCAGATGCGACAATCGCCCGGTCGCGGGCGGGATTGTCGGGGGCGTTGTCCGAAACCGGCCGCGATGCATCCGGTCTTTCCGCCAGCGATCTAACCGGATCGTACATGAGCGCCCCCCTTCCCCAGCTTGCTGGGGAAGGGGACCCGCAGGGCCGGATGGGGTGTGGAAAGCAGGACGCCGCGTTGAAGGCTTCGCGCCGACGGTCATGCAATGCGGCTTGCGCCGTCGGTGCACGGCAAGCACGGAAGGGTAGAGGGTGCGCCGTGGGCGGCGCCGTCCGTGTGATCCGGTCGAGAGTCACGCCACGGCCCACACCCCATCCGGCGCTTGGCGCCACCTTCCCCAGCAAAGCTTCAGCAAAGCTGGGGAAGAGGGCGCCCGCCCCGAGTTGTGTGGATGCAGGAGGTCGTTGGCCATGTCGGCGCCGAAGACCCGTCCCGCTACGCGCGCGCCCACACTTCGGAGCGCACGCGGCGGCGCGGGCGCCGGCGGCCGGCTTTATGCGGCGGTCAGCGCGCGGCTCGTCTGGGCGAGGCGGCTGATCCCGTCCTCGTCGCCGAAACACGAGGAAAAATCCCTGCACACCGAGCAGTGCGGCGCGGAGCACAGGCTGAAGCCCTCGAGATCGCAGATGCGGCGATAGAAATATTTCTTCCAGCGCATGTTCTGGACATTGCCGTCGTGCAGTTTCGGGAAGTGGCGCGCCAGCAGGCGCCCGAGTTCGCCGCGATTGAACAGGCCGAGGTCCTGCCACAGGTGGTCGTCGCGCATCGACCGGCGCGAAAGGATCGCGACCAGCCAGGAGGCGGCCTCGTCGTCGCGGGCGCGGTGATCGGCGAGCAGCGCGCGCAGCAGGACTTCCTCGTCCTCGAGCGCCGGCTCGCCCTCCCTCCACAGGGGGAACGGCAGCGCGCCGAGCGGAAAGCGGGTGGCGATGAGGCGGGCGAGCGCCGCGCCGGTGAGGCCGAGGGCGTCGGTCAGGCTCGCGATTCCGGCCGCCTCCTCGGTCAGTCCGGTCGCCAGGACGCAGGCGAAGACATGATCGTCGAAGGCGGCGCCGTCGTCGGCCTTCGGAGTCTGCGCGGCGCGCAGGGCGGCATAGCGCTCGTCGAACATGGTTGCTCCCGTGCAACGCCGGGCGCGACCGGCGGCCGCGCCCGAGGGCCTGTATCGGCGCGCCCGTCGCCCGCGTGACCGCGGCGGACGCGGTCGGCGACCGCTCTACAGGGCGCTGTCGACGCGCTGCAAGATCGGCGCCTGTCGCGAACCTTACGCGCCGACCGCCTCGGCCGGGGCGTGCGTCTGGCAATTGCTCGGGCACACGCGCGAGCAGGCGCCGCAGCCGATGCAGGCGCCGGCGTTGTCGATGACCATGATCTTGCGGTTCAGCTCGCCGTCGAAATCGTCGTCGTCGTCGTCGCCGGTGATCTTGCCGAGCAACGCGCCGTCCTCGTCGACGCCGTGCAGGTGCATGACGTCGCGGGAGCACACCTTGAAGCAGCGGCCGCAGCCGATGCACTTGTCGGGGTTGATCGCCGTCAGGTATTCCGGCGTCCAGTCGGAGCCGTCACGGGTGGTGAAGGGCATCACACCGCCTCCAGTTTCGCGAGCGTCTTGCGGGCGGCCTCGAGCGCGACGAAGGCGTCGTAGGCAGCCTTGGCGACCTCCGGGATCGACGTCCAGTTGACCGGCAGTTCCTCGGACAGGTCGTGCAGGTTCATCTTGGCGTTGGTCGCTCTCGCGGACAGCTTCTTGATCTCCGCCTTGAGCGCGTCAGCGTCGGACATGGGTTTGCCTCCTAACGTTTCCAGAAGAACAGCGTCCTTGCGAGCCGAAGGCGAAGCAATCCATGCCGCGCCGCGCCGGCGGGGAGATCGGTTGCTTCGTCGCTGCGCGCCCGCAAGGACGGCCATGGGTGGTTTCAGACGTCGACGACGTTGGGGTAGGCGTCGATCCACTTGCAGGCCTCGTCGACCAGCTTTTCGCCGGCCTCGGCCAGCTTCTCGAAGCTTTCGAAGCCGAAGCGGTGGATGTCCCTGAGGCTCTTCGAGATGACGACGAGGCGGCCCACCGTCAGGATCACCCGGCCAAACCCCTCGTGCGACATCTTCATCATCGGCGAGGCCATGCGGCCGGTGACGCGTTCGATGTCGAGGCCGACGGCGATGTAGAACTTCTCGACCCGGTTCATGACGTCGGGGTCGGGATCGCCGATGATCGGGATCTCCCGCCGCTGCTCCTTGGTGACGATGAAGTCCTTGAGCACCTTGGAGTCGGGAAATTTCTCCCACACGCCATAGGCGTCCTCGGCGCGCCACACGCCGATCAGGGTCTTGACGAAGGGCGAATCGAGGCCGGCAGGCTTCGCGGTCGTGTCAGTCATGCGGTTCAATCCTCTTCGAAGTCGGGCTTGGCCGGCCCGACGCCGGCGCTCGCCAGCACCTTGCGCAGCCACGGCGGCGGGGAGCCGGCGAGCATGGCGCGGGTGCGCTCGAGCACGTCGGCGATCGGGGCGGCCTGCGGCGTCTTGATCGGGTGGATGCGCGCCGACACCACCTTGGCGGCCGCCGGGCCGCCGATGGCCAGACAGAACAGGAGATGGCAGCCCTCGAGCGCCGCCACCTTCGGGCCGATCTTGTCGTCGCCGTCGGTCTTGTGCGAGCCGGTTTCGTCGGAGGTGTCGCCGAAGCCGACCGCCTCGACGAACTCCCAGCCGTCCCTGGTCACGTCGTAGATGGCGAACTTCGGCGCCGACCCGAAATGCGCGTTGAGACCCTTCATGTCGCGTGTCGCGATGGCGACCCGCACGATTCCCGAGGCCGGCGGCCGCCGGGTCGGGGCTTCGTCGTCAGTGTTGACGATTTGCAGACGCCGCACGGCGGCCATCGGTCATCTCCCGGTTGAGGAACGGGTTGAGGGAATCGGGCGTCACGTCGTGGCGGGCGCCCTCGAAGATGTTGGCGGCTTCGAAGATCAGGTCGCGCGCGCCCCGGTAGCCGACCCGCAGCTTGTGCTGGCTGCCGAGCCGGTCGAAGATCGGGAAGCCGACCCGCATCAGCGGCGCGCCGAGGCGCTCGGAGGCCTGGCGGCCGTGGCTGTGGGTGAC
The DNA here is from genome assembly GCF_003315135.1 of Roseiarcus fermentans. Lineage (GTDB taxonomy): Bacteria > Pseudomonadota > Alphaproteobacteria > Rhizobiales > Beijerinckiaceae > Roseiarcus > Roseiarcus fermentans. The sequence goes on along the minus strand of NZ_QNRK01000044.1, from coordinate 36,367 downwards.
GAGAAGGTCGGCGCCCTCGGCCATCGCCTCGAAGTCGCCGAGGTCGCCGATCTTGACGGCTTCGCAGGGGACGTGGTCGAGGACTTTCGAGTGGCCGGTCGTGGTGACGGCGGCGTGGATCTCGGCCCCCATGCCGACGAAGAAGCTGGCGAGCCCGTAGAGCAGGTCCGGTTCGGCGGCGATCGCGACCCGTTTGCCGGAAAAGTGGAAGTGGCCGTCGAGCAGGGCGTCCTGCAGTTGCGCGCGGCTGCGGCGGATCGAGGCCGGCGCGGTCCTGCCCGAGAGTTCGGTCAGCAGGGCGACGAAACGGTCGACCGCCTTCAGGCCGTGGAGATGGCGGAAGAGCGCGTAGTCGACGCCGGTGAACGCCTGGATGCGCTCGGCCGCGGCGCGCATGTGCTCGCCGATGGCGATGGTGAAGCGCGCGTCGCCGAGCGAGCGGATGTCGTCGATCGCCGTTCCGCCGTAGGTGGTCGGAATCCAGCGCTCCGGCACCGTCCCGTCGAGCGCGCCGGAGATGTCGGGAAAGACGACGGGTTCGAGGCCGAACGCTTCGACCAGCGCGCGGATGTGCTCGATGTCGGCGACCGTCAGGTGCGATCCGGGCAGGATGTTCACCCGGCGCGCGTTGCGCCGGGACAGGACCTCGCGGCGGGCCATCGCCTCGATCATCGCCACGACCGCCTTCGACCAGCCCTCCTCGATCGCGCCGTCGAAATCCGGCGTCTTGGCGAGGGCGATCTCGGTTCCGTCGAGCTCGACGGCGCGGCGCGCCCGGATCGCGGCGATCTCGCCGGCGAAGTCCTCGCCGCGCGTTTCGACCAGCGCGGTCGTCGCGACGCCGATGAAGGCCGGCTTGGCGCGCGCCTTGAGGTTGAGGATCGCCTCCTCCAGGTGGTCGGCGCCGCCGAGGATGGTCGCGACCTCGTCCATCGCGGTGGTCTGCAGCGGGATCGTCTCCTTGAAGTGGCGCACGAACAGCACCAGGGCGAAGGAGGTGCAGCCCTGCGAGCCGTGGAACAGCGGCACCGCGCCGGCGACGCCGAGATAGGCGAACGCCGCGCCGAGCGGCTGCGACGACTTCAGCGGATTGACGCTCGCCGCCTTCGAGACGGGAAGGATGGTGGTCATCGGGGACTCCAGCGTCGACTCCTTCCCCAGCTTGCTGGGGAAGGCGGCCCGAAGGGCCGGATGGGGTGTGGGCCGCAGCGTCGCCGTTGGGCGGATTGCACGAACCTTGCTGCGAGCTTGCGGGGGGAGCGTCCTGCTTTCCGCACCCCATCCGTCGCCTTCGGCGGCGCCTTCCCCGCTTCGCGGAGAAGGAGGAGCGTCACGACATCGATGCCGGCGCGGATCGGGCTCGCCCGCATGGTCAGCACTCGCCCATGTCGTCGGCGGTGGTCGCGGCGAACTTCCTGCGCGTGCGCGCGACGAAATCGGCGTCGTCGTCGACCGCCGCGATCCTGCCGCCGGCGGGCAGGTCCCAGGGGGCGGGCGCGCGCACGGCCTCCCAGACGGGATTGTGGATGGCGAGGTCGATCTGGCGCACCATCTCGACCATACCGTCGTAGCCGGCGTAGGGGTGATGGCGCTCCTGGTTGATGTCGAGCCAGGGCGTCTTGGCTTTCAGCGCGATGAACTGGGTGCGGCCGCCCGACAGCATGATGTCGGCCTTGCCGCCGGCGAGCATGGCGTAGAGGTCGCGCGGCGCCATCGCGTCGAAGGCGTGCTTCTCGTCCTTGAGCAGCGCCTTGATGCGCGCCTTGTCCTCGTCGGTCGACTTCTTGGTCGAGGTGCCGACGATCTCGACGCCGATCTCCTGAAGGGCCGCCACCACCGACCAGGACTTGACGCCGCCGGTGTTGAGCAGCACGCGCTTGCCGGAGAGACGCTTGCGGTACGGTTCGAGCCGCCGCCAGACCCGCGCCTCCTCTTCGGCGATCAGGATTTCCGTGCGATCGAGCAGCGCGCGCTCGGCGCCCTCGCGCACCAGCAGCGTCGCGAGCTGGCGCAGCGCCTCCGAGGTGTCGGAGACGCCGTAGAACGAGCCCTCGAACCAGGGGATGCCCCAGCGCTCCTCCATCTTGCGGGCGAGCGTGATCAGCGCGGTCGAGCACACCATCATGTTGACGCGCGCCGTGTGCGCGCCGGCGATGTCGAGATAGCGCGCGTCGCCCGGCACGCAGGCGCGCACCCGCATGCCGAGCTTCTCGAGCAGCGGCTTCACCATCCAGAATTCGCCGGCGAGGTTGAACTCGCCGAGGATGTTGACGTCCATCGGCGACACGTCGTCGGGCTCGTGCGAGCCGATCACATGGTCGAGCAGGGCTTCGCCGGCGAGCTTGTTGCCGAGGTTCTTCGAGCCGACGAAGCCGGGGGCGTGCACCGGCACGACCGGCGTACCGAAGCGCTCGGAGGCGCGGAAGCACACGGCGTCGAAATCGTCGCCGATCAGCGCGGTGACGCAGGTGGCGTAGACGAACACGGCCGGCGGCCGGTGCGCCTCGATGATTTCCCGGATCGCCTTGAACAGCTTCTTCTCGCCCTGGCCCATCACCACGTCGAGTTCGGTGAGGTCGGTGGTGAAGCTCATGCGCCACAGGCCCGGGCCGGACGAGGCCGCGCCGCGGTTGTCCCAGGAATTGCCTTCGCAGGCGAGCGGTCCGTGGATGAGATGGGCGACGTCCGTCACCGGCTGCAGCACGATCTTGGCGCCGTCGAAAGCGCAGCCGCCCGCGGCCGCGCCCGGCGTCAACGGCTTCGAGCAGCCCTTCTTGCGCGCGTTGGCGTCCTTGGCTCGGTTGGTTTCGCAGGCCGGCTCCTGAAAAAGGGCCTGGACGCGCGCTTGGCTCGACATGGGGCTTGCCTTCTCGAAGGAGGGGTGCGCGGCCCCGGGCGCTCAAGGGCGCCCGGGACCGCACGGTGTCGTCACCGGGTCAGGTCGTACGAGTAGTCCGTCTTGCCGGGGACGATGGTGTCGGCGTCGAGCTTGTCGAACACCTTGTCGAGGAGCGTCGTCAAAACCCGCAAGCCGCCCTGATAGCCCCACAGCGGGAAGCGGTGGTGGTGATGGCGATCGAAGATCGGGAAGGTCAGGCGCACCAGCGGCGTTCCGGTGTCGCGCTCGAGATACTTGCCGTAGGAGCTGCCGATCAACAGGTCCACCGGCTCGGTGAACAGCAGCGAGCGCAGGTGCCACAGGTCCTTGCCGGCCCAGATCTTGGCGTCCCTGCCGAACGGCGAAGCGTCGAGGATCGGCCGAAGCTCCTCTTCCCAGGCCTTCGTGCCGTTGGTGGCGAGGCAGTGGATCGGCTCGCCGCCGGTCTCCATCACGAAGCGCGCCATCGCGGTGACGAAGTCCGGGTCGCCGTAGATCGCATACTTCTTGCCGTGCAGATGGGCCTGGCTGTCGGCCATGGCGTCGATGAGGCGGCCGCGCTCGAGGCGGATCGACTCCGGGATCGCCTTGCCCGAGAGCGCCGAGATCTTCATGAGAAGCTCGTCGGTCGCGCGCACGCCCATCGGATAGTGGAAGGACGCGGTCTCGTGGCCGACGCTCTCGGCGTAGTCGAGCGTCTTGCGGGTGTTCCAGCGCTGCAGCGACACGGTCGCCTTGGCGTTGAGCGCCGCCTTGACGTCGTCGATCTTGGTGCCGCCGTCATACATGCGGAACTCGCCGTCGGAGGGCGTGTCGAACTGGTCGGAGGCGTCGGACAGGATGGTGTAGTCGACGCCCATCGCGTCGAGCAGACGCTTCAGCTCGCGATTGTTGCCGACGCAGAAACCGTCGAAGCCGGGGATGATGTTGATCGCGCCGTTGGCGGTGCGCTCGGCGCCCTTCCAGAAGTGCTCGAGGATGCCCTTGACCGCTACGTCGTAGCCGTCGACATGGCTGCCGACGAAGGCCGGCGTATGGGCGAACGGGACGTCGAACTCCTTCGGCACCGAGCCCTTGTTCTTGGCGGTCTCGATGAAGGAATGCAGGTCGTCGCCGATGACTTCCGCCATGCAGGTGGTCGACACCGCGATCATCTTCGGGGCGTAGAGCGAGTAGGTGTTGGCGAGGCCGTCGACCATGTTGTTGAGGCCGCCGAACACCGCGGCGTCTTCCGTCATCGACGAGGAGACCGCGCTGCACGGCTCCTTAAAGTGGCGCGACAGATGCGAGCGATAGTAGGCGACGCAGCCCTGCGAGCCGTGGACGAAGCTCATCGTCCGCTCGAAGCCGGCCGAGGCGAACACGGCGCCGAGCGGCTGGCACGCCTTGGCCGGGTTGACGACCAGCGCTTCGCGGGCGAGGTTCTGCTCGCGGTAGTCCCAGGTCTTGGTGAAATCGGCCTGCTCGGCGACCTTGGCGTCGCCGACGCCGCATTCGAACATCTTCTTCTTGGCGAACATGTCCTGGTATTCCGGCTCGCGGAACAACGGGGCGTGATCGAGCACCTTTTCTGCTGACTGTGGCATCGCAATATTCCTCTGTCGCCGGGCCGCGCCATACGGCGGCGCCGGAGGGAATGGACTTCGGGTTCGGCTGGGGGCGGCGCGCCGTGTCGGGCGCGCCGCGTCAGGGTCGGATCACTCGGCGGCGATCGCGAGCTCCTCGGGCTGGATCCAGGGCGCGTCGAACAGGTCCCAGACGGGATTGTTGATCGCCAGATCCATGTCGCGCGCGAAGATCGCGAAGCCGTCGTAGCCGTGATAGGGGCCGGAATAGTCCCACGAGTGCATCTGACGGAACGGGATGCCCATCTTCTGCACCGGGTATTTTTCCTTGATGCCCGAACCGACGAGGTCGGGACGGATCTTCTCGACGAACTTCTCGAGCTCGTAGCCGGTCACGTCGTCATAGATCAGCGTGCCCTTCTTCACGTAGTGGCCGGTGCGCTGGTAATCGTCGCCGTGGCCGAACTCGTAGCCCGTGCCGACGATCTCCATGCCCAGGTCCTCATAGGCGGTGATGACGTGGCGCGGCCGCAGGCCGCCGACGTAGAGCATCACCGTCTTGCCTTCGAGGCGCGGCCGGTACTTGGCGACCACGGCGTCGACCATCGGGCGATACTTGGCGATCACCGCCTCGGTCTTTTCCTCGATTTCCGGACCGAAGTGCTTGGCGATCTTGCGCATGCTCAGTTCGATCTGCGACGGCCCGAAGAAGTTGTACTCCATCCAGGCGACGCCGTACTTCTCCTCCATGTGCCGGCAGATGTAATTCATCGAGCGGTAGCAGTGGATGAGGTTGAGCTTGGCCTTGGGCGCCCGCTCGACTTCCGCGAGCGTCGCGTCGCCCGACCAGTTGCCGACCACGCGCAGACCCATTTCCTCGAGCAGGATGCGCGAGGCCCAGGCGTCGCCGCCGATGTTGTAGTCGCCGATCACGTTGACGTCGTAGGGGCCGACTTCCCACTCGGTTTCCTTCTTGTCGAACACCCAGTCGCGGATCGCGTCGTTGGCGATGTGGTGGCCGAGCGACTGCGACACGCCGCGGAAGCCTTCGCAGCGCACGGGCACGACGGTCTTGGAGATCTCCTTGGCCTTCTTCTTGGCGACCGCCTCGATGTCGTCGCCGATCAGGCCGATCGGGCATTCCGACTGGATGGTGACGCCGTTGTTGAGCGGGAAGAGCTGATCGATCTCGGTGATGATCTTCTCGAGCTTCTTGTCGCCGCCGAATACGATGTCACGCTCCTGGAAATCGGAGGTGAACTGCATGGTGACGAAGGTGTCGATGCCGGTCGAGCCGATGTAGTAGTTGCGGCGCTGCGACCAGGAATATTGCCCGCAGCCGACGGGGCCGTGGCTGATGTGGACCATGTCCTTGATCGGGCCCCAGACGACGCCCTTCGAGCCGGCGTAGGCGCAGCCGCGCACCGTCATCACGCCGGGGACCGACTTGATGTTCGACTTGACGTCGCACTCGGTCAGCAGGGCGTTTTCCGTCTCCGCGGCTTCGGCGACGGGCTTGGCGACGTTCAGGTGCTTCTTGCGCCGCTTGGCGAATTTGTCGGGATAAGCGGTCAAGACATCGGCGATCAGCGCTTCCATCTTGGCTTCGTGTTCGGTGTCGAGGCTCATGGCGCTCTCCAGTACGGGGGAGGAGTCGGCCGCCGGGTTCAAGGGCCGGGGCCGACCGTCGGGTTAGTGAGCGGCGGCGCGAGCCGCGGCGGCCGCTTCCTTGGCCTGGAGTTCGGCCAGCGCCTGCTCTTCCGTCTTCATGATGCCGAATTCCATCAGCATCTCCTCGAGCTCTTCCATGGTGATCGGGGTCGGGATCGTGCCCTTGCCCGAGTTGTCGTGGATCTTCTGCGCGAGATTGCGGTACTCCTGCGCCTGCTGGCTGTCGGGCGCATATTCGATCACCGTCTGGCGGCGCAGTTCCGCGTGCTGGACGATGTTGTCGCGCGGCACGAAGTGGATCAGCTTCGAGTTCAGGCGCTTGGCAAGCGCCTCGGCCAGCTCCAGCTCCTTGTCGGTCTGGCGCTCGTTGCAGATGAGCCCGCCCAGGCGCACGCCGCCGGAATGGGCGTATTTGAGAATGCCCTTGGCGATGTTGTTGGCGGCGTAGAGCGCCATCATCTCGCCGGACATGACGATGTAGATTTCCTGCGCCTTGTTCTCGCGGATCGGCATGGCGAAGCCGCCGCACACCACGTCGCCGAGCACGTCGTAGGAGACGTAGTCGACGTCGTCATAAGCGCCGTTCTCTTCGAGGAAGTTGATGGCGGTGATGACGCCGCGGCCGGCGCAGCCGACGCCCGGCTCCGGTCCGCCGGACTCGGTGCACTTGATGCCCTTGTAGCCGACCTTGAGGACGTCCTCGAGTTCGAGGTCCTCGACCGAGCCCGCTTCGGCGGCGAGGCTCAGCACCGTGTCCTGCATCTTGGCGTTGAGGATGAGGCGGGTGGAATCCGCCTTGGGGTCGCAGCCGACGATCAGGATCTTCTGTCCGAGATCGACCAGCGCCGCCAGCGTGTTCTGCGACGTCGTCGACTTGCCGATGCCGCCCTTTCCGTAGAATGCGATTTGGCGAAGTTTGCCCATGGCCCGTGTTCCTTTCGCGAGTGGCCCAATGGGCCCGTTGGAAGATTCGGCAGCGCGACGGCGCCGCCTCGCGGACCTAGGTCATCAAGGATCGTGCCAAGTCCTGTAGCGACCTAAAATAGAAACGATATCAACAGCGTAGGCAAGATCGTCCGCTACCGCCGGCCACACCGACACCATGTCGCGACCGCGACAAAACCCGACAGGGCGTGTCGAGGCGATTGAGCGGGACGCCGGATCGCATATCCTCGGCGCGGCGTGAGTGGATGAGCGCAGGATGGCGCGAGCGCCTTATGAGCAGGATGTCGTCGGCTGGGCTGAGGAGCAGGCGCGTCTCCTGCATGGCGATCGGCATGGGCGCCGCCCCAATGGCTCGGAAAGGAACCCTGCCGCCCAGTTAAAGACGCATTTTGCAGCGCCGCCGCTGCGCTGCGGCGTCCACACCTAAGCTTTCTTGAGCTTCGCGCGGATCTCGGCATATCTTCGAAGAGCCACTAGATCAGTCTGGCTTGCATTGGCAAGCATAACGACGTTTATCGGTAATATTGTTATTTCCATCGGTCAGAAGCACGTCTTCTTCAATACGCCAGCCTCGTAAGTCTATGACGTCAGATTGCTTTCTTGCTTTTGAAATTGCCGTCTCTTTGTTCGGTACTTCTGGGGCTGCTATGAAGAATGTCGTTCCCCATGCAATCTATGCACTATTATTCCTAAAATAAGAATCGCTTACTATTCCACTAGATGTAGTATGCGCATTTTCGGTATAAAGGTTTAAGTTTCGCCCGTCTCTTTGTTCTTTCTGTAAAGGGTGACTGAGACGCCATTGTTGTCTGCGATAATCCTTGCGGATACTCCCTCCGGAAAATCGCATCGCAATGTCACGACATCCGACGCCAAGGCAGACGTGATGTGAGACAAAATAACACTAGCGAACAGGAAGGTAGGTCGAGCGTCTCTTATGACCATCTCACTCCCCCGTAGCTCCAAAATCGCAACATTCCGATCCGGTTTCGGCGGAGGTCATTTCGGTTTTCCGAGAAGGAGCAACCGTACCTGCCAGTTTATCGTGGTGCCCAAAATCCGAGAGCGTGCCCGCTGGACACCTGGGAAGAAACTGCTCGCAGCGGCAGCGGCCTCAGCCCAGGAGCGCTTCTACTGCTTCGGCGAGGGGAACGTCAATTACCTCGATCATCTGGGCGTGTAAGAACTTCCGCTCGTTGCGGGTTAGCATCGCGCGCTCGACGACGCCCTGTCACGACGGCAACAGAAGCCGACAGGTTGTATCTGAGGCGATTGAGCGGGGAACGCAGACTGTGTATTCTCGCCTCGGGCCGGAGGATGGCCGCCGGGATGACGCGAGCGCTTTACGAGACAGACGTCGTACTCTGGGCGCAGGAGCAGGCGAGGCTCCTGCGGGAAGGCGCCTTCACGCGCCTTGACATCGAACACCTCGCCGACGAGATCGAAGACGTGGGCAAGGCCGAACAGCGGGAACTCGTGAGCCGGATGGCCGTCCTCCTCGCGCATCTCCTGAAGTGGCGGTTTCAGCCACAGCTTCGCACGAAGAGCTGGCGAGATACGATCGACATTCAGCGCAAGAGCGTCGTGCGTCGCCTCCAGGCGACGCCCAGCCTGAAGGCGACGCTCCACGATCCGGAATGGCAGGCCGACATCTGGCTCGACGCGCTGAAGGCGGCGATCGGCGAGACGGGGCTCGATCGAGCGGTGTTTCCCGCCGCGTCGCCGTGGACGGTCGAGCAGGCGCTCGATCCGGAGTTCTGGCCGGACGAGGCGTGACCTACAGATCCGTCATTGCGAGGAGCGCAGCGACGAAGCAATCCACTCGCTGCGCCAGCGGCATGGATTGCTTCGCCTTCGGCTCGCAATGACGGTTGTAACCCAACATCAATTCATCCCGCCCTACCCGATGATCGCCCCGGCCGCCTCGGCGAGCGGCAGGTCGATCACCTCGATCAACTGGTCATCGAAGAATTTTCGCTCGTTGCGCGTCAGCGTCGCAGGCTCGGCGACGGCGAAGTGCGGACCCTTCGATGGTCGAAAGATCAAACAATATCAATAAAATAGGCCAGATCGAGCGCGACGGCCGAGGGCGCCGACACCATGTCGCGACCGCGACAAAACCCGACAGGTCGTGTCGAGGCGGGCGAGCCGGGGCGGAACGTTGCCGTCGCCGGCGCGCGGGTCGGCCGCCGCGTCCTCGCGCATCGCGTCGGGTCGGCGACAAAGGCCCGGCCGGCGCGCCCGACCCGGCATCCTCCGGTCCGGCCTTTCCGGCTCGCGGTCGCCGCCCGGACGCGCTAGACTCGAGTCGTGATCGAGACGTCGTCGCCATCCGTCGGGGAGGCGACCATGAGGGGACCGCCATGACCGCGCGCCGTTCCGGCAGCGCCGATCTGCCGCTGCACGGCGGGCGCGTGCCGCGCTGGCTCGGCGAGCGGATGACCAGACTGGGCGCCGTCGTCGCGCAGGCGATCGTGCTCGAATACGGCCGCGACGAATTCCTGCGCCGGCTCGCGCATCCGTTCTGGTTCCAGTCGTTCGGCGCCGTCATGGGGATGGACTGGCACTCGTCGGGAATCACGACCTCGGTGATCGGCGCGCTGAAGCGCGGTCTCGAACCGCTCAGCGGCGAACTCGGCCTGCACGTCTGCGGCGGCCGGGGCGCGCACTCGCGCAAAACCCCGCACGAACTCGTCGCGATCGGCGAGCGGGTCGGCTTCGATGGCGAAGCGCTCGCGACCGCGAGCCGCCTCGTCGCCAAGGTCGACAGCGCCGCGGTGCAGGACGGCTTCGACCTCTATCTGCACGGCTTCGTGGTGGCCGACGACGGGCGCTGGGTCGTCGTGCAGCAGGGCATGAACGGCGACCGGCGCCAGGCGCGCCGCTATCACTGGCTGTCCGAGGGCTTGCGCAGCTTCGTCGAGGCGCCGCACAACGCCATCGACGGCGAGGATCAGGGGGTGATCGTCAACCTCACCGACGCCCGCGCGGAAGGCTCGCGCCGCGGCCAGGTCGACCTGCTGACCGACCTGGGGCCGGACCGGATCGCCCGAGAGGCGGCCCGGATCGAAGCCGCGGCGGCGCCGCGGCCGCTCCCGTCGCAGCCGCTGCTTCCCCATCTCGTCATGCCGGCCCGTCACGACGTGCGGGCGGAAGATATCGTGGTCAGGCGCCTGCACGGCAATCTCGCCGCCGCGGCCGACCGCGGCCCGAAGGATTTCGCCGCGCTCCTGCTCGTCCCGGGGGTCGGCGCGCGCACCGTTCGCGCGCTCGCCCAGGTCGCGGAAGTGGTGCACGGCGCGCCCTACCGGTTCAGCGATCCCGCGCGCTTCTCGCTCGCGCACGGGGGAAAGGACCGCCATCCCTTCCCGGTTCCGCTGAAAGTTTACGACCGGACGATCGCGGTCATGAAGTCGGCGGTCATCAACGCCAAACTCGGGGCGACAGAGGAACTCGCGGCCATTCGGCGGCTCGACGACGAGGCGCGACGGCTCGAGCGCGCGGCGAGGGGTCCATCGGTCGAGGCGCTGTTCGCCGCGGAGCGGTCGGCGTCGCACGCGCTCGGCGGAATGAGCGTATTCGGTCCCGAACCTCGGCCCGACGCCGACGAAGGCTGCGCTCGCCATCGGCGGTGACGCGCCCCGCTGCAGGGTCGCGGCGGGCCTTCGCCCTCGCTATTCGACGGTCGAAAGCTTGATCGTCGCAGGGAGCGCGACGTCGGAGGGGAAGGGTTGATCCAGGGGCGCGGACGGGTCGGTCTGCGACGCCCGGCTTACGTGTTCGAGGACGCCGAGCGCCAAAGACCGCGCTTCCTGCTCGGGAAGGATCTTCATCAGCGAAAGGTTGGCCAAGCCGTGCAGGGCGCCGTAGGACACCATCGCCTTGGCGCGCCGCTGCGCGTCCGAGTCGCCGCTCGCGCAGCCCAGCCTCTCCACGATCGCAAAGGCCTCGGCCGCCGAATCGCGCAAGGTCTCGTGCTTGTCGCGCTCGGTCAGCAGCGGCCCGAACATCAGCCGGAACAGACCGGGCTGGGTCAGGGCGAATTCGATATAGGCGAGACCGATGTCGACCGTCGGGTCCGGTCCGTGCTGCGCGCCCTTCAACGCTTCCGTCAATTCCTGAAAGCCTTCGGCCGCGACAGAGGCCATCAGGTCTTCCTTATTGGTGAAGTGCCGGTAGGCGGCGGTCGGGGAAACGCCGATTTTGCGGGCCAGATCGCGCAGACCGATTTGTTCCGGGTCGCCGCCTGCCTCGAGTCCCTGTCTCGCCGCGGCGTGCAACGCCGACGGCACGCTTCCGTGGTGATAGTTTCTCCTGACGATAGGCTCTTTTCGAGTCCCGCCAGCCGCGTCGTCCCGCATGTCTTCAGCCACGTCACCACCTCGTCCCCATTCGCGCCGCCTATGACCCCGGCATCGCGGCGCGCGTCAGTCCGGACCGACCGACTATGTCAACAGGCGTACCCTACGCGACGAAAAACGTCCTGTCTTGATGATTGACGCCAATTGCTTTGCCTTTTCCGCCACCAGACCGGGCGGGACAGGCTGAATCGATCGCCGCCTCAAAGTGAACGCCGGCCGGGACCGCCTTGTTCCAAAGGGCGCGCTGAAAATCAGGGCGCGCTATTCTGCCGTAACGGACTCACGCCGCCAATGCGACGATTGGGCGCGGCCGGCGCGAAAGCCGGACGCCCCGTCACGCGTCGGCGCGCCCGAAAGCCGCGCCCCGGGCGCTGTCGATCAGGCGGCCGTCGCCGCTTTGGTCCCGGCGCGGCTGGCGTTGGCGAAGATCTGCTGCGCCAATTGTCGAGCGTCCGGCGTCGGCACCACGTTTTCGATGAACAGCGAGGACAAGCCGTGAATGAGACTCCACGCCGCCATGCCCGCGTTGTCCTTGTCGCCTTCCGCCTCGCCGGAGAGGCCCGCGCGTTCGATGACCTGGAACGCGGCGTCGGCCGCAGCGCGCAGGGCGGGGTACTTGGTTCTTTGGGCGAGCAACGGCCCGAACATGAGCCGGAACATGCCGCGTTTGGTGAGGGCGAACTCGAGGTAGGCGAGGCCGATCGCGACCACCGGGTCCGGTCCGGTGACGGCCGCCTGCAGGGCCGCGGTGAGCTCGTGGAAGCCTTCGACCGCGACCGACGCCATCAGGTCGTCGCGGCCTGAGAAATGCCGGTAGGCCGCAGTGGCGGAGATGCCGATGCGGCGGGAAAGCTCGCGCAACCCGACGTCCTCTGGATTGCCCGCTTCGAGCATCTGGCGGGCGACATTGCGCAACGCCGCCGGCACGTTCCGGTGGTGATAGGTGGGCCGGAACAGGGTCCCGTAGGAATGGGGACTGGTGATTGCGATGTCTTGCATTTGAACGGCGTTTCCTTGATCGCGTTGCGTCCCTGGGGCTTGGCGGAGTTCCGCCAACGTCGCCACCTTCCACCCGTTCCCGGTCCGGAATGCGGGTCCGGGACGGAAAGCCGAGTGTACGAAGGTATACTTACGCCCGCACCCCTCCGCCGTCTTGATTATGGACGCCAAATCCGTAGCTTTTCGCGCCATCCAGATGGCGACCTGTCGCAGGACGTCGGCCGCGCTCCGCGCCGGGCTGTCGCTAGGCTTCCCGGCCGGCGAGGACTTTCGACCGGATCAGCGGATCCCCGCGAACCTGCGACGGCGAGGCGCCGGTCCAGCGACGGAAGGCGTGGCTGAGCGACCCCGCGTCGCCGTAGCCGAGCAGCGCGGCGATCTGATCCGCGCTCAGATTCGGTTCCGCGACATACTGCAGCGCCAGCGCCCGGCGCAGGTCGTCGAGGACGTCGGAGAAGGTCGTGCCCTCTTCGGCGAGCCGCCGCGCGAGCGAGCGCGAACTGGCCCCGAGCGCGTTCGCGATCGCGTCGATCCTGGCCTCGCCCCGGGGCAACAGTTTCAGGATCTCGTTTTCCACCGTCAGGCGCAACGAGGCGATCCGGTCGCCGCGCTGCGCCGCCACCCGGTCGCAATACGGCTTCAGGATGCCCAGAAGCCGCTCGTCGGCGGCGGCGACCGGAATGTCCAGGGTCTCGTTCGAGAACTCGAGTCGATCCGAGGGCGCGTCGAACCGGACCGGACAGGAAAAGTAGCGTTCGACCTCCCGCACCCCGAAACTTCGGTGGTGCGCGAACGTCACCAGCGCCGGACTGATCGGGCGCCGGGCGATCTCGCGCAGGATCCGGACGATGACGGCGAGGTGGTATTCGGCGGCGTGCTTCAGGTGTCGGCGCGGGAGCCCGACATAATCCAGTCTCGCCACCGCGTCGGCGCCGGAGGAAAACGCGACGCGCAATTGCAGGGAGGCGTTGCCGATCACAATGTATTGCGCGAGCAGCGTCACCGCTTGCCGCAGCGTCGCTGAGGCGTTGAACAGGTAGTACAGGAGGCCGGCGTCGCGCGGATCGGTCCCTTCGGCCATGCAAATGCCGAATTCCGGGCTATCCGACGCCCGGGCGGCCAGTTCGATGAACCGGGCCTCCGCCTCGGCGGGCACCATGAGATCGCGATTGGTCAGATCGAGGCCCGCAAGACCAGATTGCTTGAGCAGCGGCTTCGGATCGATCCGGCGCGCGGTCAGCAAATCAATAGCCCGGCGGGAGCCAAGACCCGCCGTTGTCACCATGCCGCGTCGAGTCGGAATCCGCGGCAGCGTCGTCATTCCGCCCGATAAACACACAAGAGACTGCAAATAGACCACACCCTCTGCCAGAAGACCAAAAGCTATGAGACAAAACATACAAGATTTTTTTACCAGAGCAAGGTCCCGGGGCTCTTCCGCCAAGTCTCGTACTTGCGCAAATCGGAAAACAATGTCACCGCGCGGATCGCGTTGCCGAAAGGCGTAAGGGTCGGTCGCGGCGTTGCTCCGACGGGTTCGTCGGCCGGCGCTGCGCGTCCGAAGGTTTCGGGACGGTCGCCCGGTCGTGCGACGAGAGCGCTGCGCCGGCCTCCGGGGGGCGGCGATCGCCGCGGGTTTCGGACGCATTTCCCGTCGTCCGGCGGCTTGGGCGAAGGCTGGCGCCGGGCCGCGGGGCGCGCCATATGACGGCGACCCGCGTCACCGCCGGCTTCTGGCTCATGGACCTGATCGCTCTGACCGACCGCGGCCTCTATTGCGAGGCCGGCGACTTCCACATCGACCCGTGGCGCCCCGCGGCGCGCGCGGTGATCACCCATGCCCATGCCGACCACGCTCGCGTCGGCTCCGACCTCTACGTCTGCCACAAGCTGACGGCGCCGCTGCTCAAAAAACGCCTCGGCGACGTCGCCATCGAGACCGCCGAATACGGCCAGGTCCTCAGCCGGGACGGCGTCGACGTCTCGCTGCATCCGGCCGGCCACGTCCTCGGTTCGGCGCAGGTCCGCGTCGCGAGGGCGGGCGAAGTCTGGGTCGCGTCGGGCGACTACAAGCTCGAGGCCGACGGCGTCGTCGCCGCCTTCGAACCGGTCCGCTGCACGGCGTTCATCACCGAATCGACTTTCGGCCTGCCGATCTATCGCTGGAGCCCGCAGGCCGAGCTGATCGCCGCCATCGAAAGCTGGTGGCGCGACAACGCCGCCGCCGGTCGCGCCAGCGTCCTCTACGCCTACGCGCTCGGCAAGGCGCAGCGCGCGCTGGCGCGGATCGACGCCTCGATCGGGCCGATCGTCTGTCATGGCGCGATCGAGCCGATCAGCGCGATCTATCGCGACGCCGGCGTCGCGATCCCGCCGACCCGGCGCGCCGACGAGATCGCCGACAAACGCGCGTTTGCAAAGATGCTGATCGTCGCGCCGCCGTCGGCCGCCGGCAGCGGCTGGCTCGACCGGTTCGGCGAGTATTCGGACGCGTTGGCGAGCGGCTGGATGCAGGTGCGGGGAAACCGCCGCCGGCGCGGCCTCGACCGCGGCTTCGCGCTCTCCGATCACGCCGACTGGCCGGGGCTCCTCGCCGCCATCGAGGCGACCGGGGCGGAGCGGGTCCTGGCCACGCACGGCTTCGCCGCCCCGCTCAGCCGTTACCTCGCCGAGCGAGGCGTCGACGCGCGCGCGCTCGCGACCGCCTACGGCGACGAGGACGAGGCGCCCAAAAGCGAGACCGCCCCCGGCGAGACCGCCGCGTGAGGGCCTTCGCCGACCTCTACCGGCGCCTCGACCAGGCGACCTCGACGCGCGCCAAGCAGGCGGCGATGGTCGAAGCCTTCGCCGCCGCGAAAGCCGATCCGGCGCAATGGGCGAGCGCGGCCTGGACGGTGTATTTTCTCGCCGGCGGCAAGCCGCGCCAGACCGTCCCGACCCGCCTCCTGCGCCGCCTCGCGGTCGAGGGGTCGGGGCTGCCCGAATGGCTGGTCGACGAGTGCTACGCCAACGTCGGCGACCTCGCCGAGACGCTGGCGCTGCTGCTGCCTGAGGGCGAAGGCGACGACAAGACCTCGCTCGACGTCTGGATGCGCGAGCGCCTGCTGCCGCTGCCCAAGCTCGACGAGGAGGAGCGCGCCCGGCGGCTCGCCCTCTGGGTCGCGGCGCTGCCGGGACCCGAGCGCTTCGCGCTGTTCAAGCTGATCACCGGCGAATTGCGCGTCGGCGTCTCGCGGCTGCAGGTGGTGAAGAGCCTCGCCGAGGTCGCCGGCGTCGACGAGAGCCGCATGGCGCAGCGCATGATCGGCTATGCCCAGGCGCGTCGGATCCCGACCGCCGACGACTTCGCCGCCCTCGTCGCCGACGTCGACGCCGACGAGGGCGCCGCGCTCGACGCCGGACGCCCCTATCCGTTCTACCTCGCCCAATCCTGGCAACGACCGCTCGAGACCATGGCGGAGACGCTCGGGCCCCCGCGCGACTGGGTCGTGGAATGGAAGTTCGACGGCATCCGGGCGCAGCTGATCCGGCGCGGCGACACCTGGCGCCTGTGGTCGCGCGGCGAGGAGCTGATCTCCGACGCCTATCCCGATCTCGAGCCGCTCGCCCGCGCCCTGCCGCCGGGGGTGGCGCTCGACGGCGAACTCGTGGTGCTCGTCCCGCCGTCCGCTGAAACGCGCCCCGATTCGCTCGTCGGCCTGCAGCCGTTCGCGAGCCTGCAGCAGCGGCTCGGCCGCAAGGCGATCAGCGACCGGACGCTGCGCGACCTGCCCGTCGCGCTCGTCGCCTACGACCTCCTCGAACACGACGGCCGCGACCTGCGCGGCGAGCGGCAATCGGAGCGGCGCGAAAAGCTCGAACGGCTGGTCGCGGCGACGCTCGCCGCGGCGGCGCGCCGCGGCGAGCGCCTGCCGCTTCGCCTCAGCCCCGAGGTCGCCGCCGACACCTGGCAGGGCCTGGCCGCGATTCGCGACCAGGCGCGGCCGCTCGGGCGCGAGGGCCTGATGCTGAAGGCGCGCGCCGGCGCCTACGGCGTCGGCCGGCGCAAGGGCGACGACCGCACCGACGTGTGGTGGAAGTGGAAGCTCGACCCGATGAGCGTCGACGCCGTGCTGATCTACGCCGAGCGCGGCCACGGCCGCCGCTCCGGGGTCTACAGCGACTACACCTTCGCCGTCTGGAGCGCCGACGAGGGCGCGCCCGATCGCCAACTGGTTCCCTTCGCAAAGGCCTATTCCGGCCTCACCGACGCCGAAATGCGCGACATGGACGCGATCATCCGCAGGACCACGGTCGAGACCTTCGGGCCGGTGCGCAGCGTCCAGCCGACGCAGGTGTTCGAACTCGGCTTCGAGGGCATCGCGCCGAGCAAGCGCCACAAGAGCGGCGTCGCAGTGCGCTTTCCGCGGATGCTGCGCTGGCGGCGCGACAAGCCGGTCGCCGAGGCCGACACGCTCGCGAGCTTGCGCGCGCTCCTGTCGGCGGGCGCGCATGGCTGAGGCGCGCGCCGCCGCGGTCGTGGCCTGGCTCGCGGAGAGGGGATGGACGCCGTTCCCCTTCCAGCGCGAGACGTGGGCGCTGATGCGCGCCCGCCGCGCCGGCCTCCTGCACGCCACCACGGGAACGGGCAAGACGCTGGCGGCGGCGCTGGGCGCGTGGCTGGCGTACGGGGACGACGGGGCGCGGCGTCCCCTCATCCGGCCGGCTGACGCCGGCCACCTTCCCCCCGAGGGGGAAGGGGTCGCGTCGCCCGCTGGCGTCGCCCCTCTCCCCCAGGGAGAGGGTGGCGGCCAAAGGCCGCCGGGTGAGGGTTCGGCAGCGCAGACCAATATCGTCGCAACCGCGTCCCACGCCCTCGCCCTCCTCTGGATCACCCCGATGCGCGCGCTCGCCGCCGACACCGAGCGGGCGCTGCGCGAGGCCTTCGCCGGCGTCGCCGCGCGCGACCCCTCCGGGGCGCCGGCCTGGACGGTCGGCGCGCGCACCGGCGACACCTCCGCCGCCGAGCGCGCGCGGCAGGCCAGGAGCCCGCCCTCGGCGCTCGTCACCACCCCCGAGAGCCTGGCGCTGATGCTGTCGCGCCCCGATGCGCGCGAGACCTTCGCGGGCCTCCGTTGCGTGGTGGTCGACGAATGGCACGAGCTGATCGGAAACAAGCGCGGCGTCCTGACCCAGCTCGGCCTCGCGCGCCTGCGCGGCCTCCGCCCCGGCCTGCCGACCTGGGGCCTGTCGGCGACGCTCGGAAACCTCGGCGAGGCTTTGCGCGCGCTGCTCGGCCCGCAGGCGGCGGGGCAGGGGGCGCTGGTCGAGGCCCGGATCGACAAGCCGCTCATCGTCGACACGCTGCTGCCGCGGGCGCCGGGCCGGTTCCCCTGGGCGGGGCATCTGGGCGCGGCGATGGCGGCGGCCGTGGTCGCCGAGATCGAAGCGGCGCGAACCACGCTCGTCTTCACCAACGTCCGCTCGCAGGCGGAACTCTGGTACCAGAGCCTCCTGAAACTGCGGCCGGACTGGGCCGGCGCGATCGCCCTCCATCACGGCTCGCTGGCGCGCGAGACGCGCGACTGGGTCGAGCAGGGGCTGAAGGCCGGGACGCTGAAGGCGGTCGTGTGCACCTCGAGCCTCGACCTCGGCGTCGATTTCCTTCCCGTCGAGCGGGTGCTTCAGGTCGGCTCGCCGAAAGGGGTGGCGCGGCTTCTCCAGCGCGCCGGGCGCAGCGGCCACGCTCCCGGCCGCGTCTCGCGCGTCACCATCGTGCCGAGCCACGCCCTGGAACTGATCGAGGCCGCCGCAGTCAGGGCGGCGATCCGCGACGGCCGGATCGAGAGCCGCAAGTCGCCGGACGCGCCGCTCGACGTGCTGGCGCAGCATTGCGTGACGGTCGCGCTCGGCGGCGGTTTCGTCCCCGAAGACCTTCTCGTCGAGGTCCGGACGACCGCGGCCTATGCAGCCTTGAGCGACGAAGCGTGGCGCTGGTGCCTCGACTTCGTCTCGAAGGGCGGGCCGACGCTCAAGGCCTATCCCGGCTTCCGCAGGGTCGTCCCCGGCGCCGACGGGGTCTGGCGCGTCGTCGACCGCGACATCGCGCATCGCCACCGGCTGAACATCGGCGCGATCGTCAGCGACGCCGCCGTCGTGGTGCAGTACGGACCCGCCCCGCGCGGCGCGAAACTCGGATCGGTCGAGGAGGGTTTCGTCGCCCGCATGCGCGCCGGGCAACGCTTCTGGTTCGGCGGCAGGATTCTGGAATTCGTGCGGCTCGAGGCGGGGACGGCTTTCGTCAAGGCCGCCAAAGGCGGCGGGACGACGCCGGCGTGGGCCGGCGGGCGGATGCCGCTCTCGACCACCCTCGCCGACGCCATGGTCGAGGCCTTCGCCCGCGCCGCGAAGGGGGACTACGACAGCCCGGAGCTCGCGGCCGCGCGGCCGATGCTCGAGGTGCAGGCGAAATGGTCGGCGCTGCCGACCCCTTCGACGCTGCTCGCCGAGACGCTGACGTCACGCGAGGGTTGGCGCTTGTTCGTCTATCCGTTCGCCGGGCGCGACATCCACCTCGGCCTCGCGAGCCTGGTCGCCTGGCGCGCCGCCCGCGCCGAGCCCGGCACCTTCTCGCTCAGCGTCAACGACTACGGTTTTGAAATCCTGAGCGGGAGTTCTCGCGACTGGGCCGCGCTCCTTCCGGACTGTCTTGCGCCGGCGCCCGATCTCGCGGCGCTCACCGCCGAGGTGGTCGAAAGCCTCAACGCCGGCGAACTGGCGCGGCGTCGGTTCCGCGACATCGCCCACATTGCCGGACTGGTCGTGGCCGGCTATCCCGGGCAGCGGAAAAGCGCGAAAACGATGCAGGCCTCGTCGGGCCTGTTCTATGACGTGTTCCGCAAATACGACCCCGACAACGGCCTCTTGCGTCAGGCCGAGCGGGAAGCGCTGGACGACGAACTGGACGTGAAGCGGCTCATGACGACGCTGGACGCCATGGCGGCCCGCCGCCTCGATCTGCGCCCGCTCGAGCGGGCGACGCCGCTGGCGTTCCCGCTGATGGTCGAGCGCTTTCGCGAGCAGCTCAGCAACGAGACGCTGACGGCGCGGATCGAGCGCATGCTCGGCGACCTGAACGCGGCGGCGGACGCGTGAGGGCGCCGTTTTTCCCCTTCTCCGCGAAGCGGGGAAGGTGGCGCGCAGCGCCGGATGGGGTTCGGCCCGCTGCTTCGTCTTCAGCCGGATTGCGCAACCGTCGCCGCGAATTTTCATCGGAGCGCAGCTGCTTTCCACTCCCCATCCGGCCTTCGGCCCCCTTCCCCAGCAAGCTGGGGAAGGCTCTCGCTCGCTCTTCGCCGCAAATCCTTCCGACAGCCCTCCAGCGGCGGCGCGCCAGATAAGCCATGAAGCGCGGCGCGCTCGACATTCGCCTCGCGCCGGACGGCGCCGCCCTGACGCTGCTTACCGAACGCGCGGTCTGGAGCGAGCCCACGCGCGCCCTGTTCGTCGCCGACCTGCACCTCGGCAAGGCGGCGGCCTTTCGCGCGGCGGGCGCGCCCGCGCCCTACGGGGCGAGCGAGGAGACGCTCGGCCGCCTCGGCGCGCTCGCCGACGGTTTTGGCGCCGAGCGCCTGATCGTGCTCGGCGACTTCGTCCACGCGGCGCTGACCGACGGCCTCGCAGAGTCGTTGCGGGCGTGGCGGCGGGCCCGCGCCGCGCTCGATTGCCTCGTGGTGATCGGCAACCACGACCGCCGCGCCGGGCGCCTTTACGCCGACTGCGGCTTTGCGCCGATCGACGACCCGACGCTGGTCGACGGCGTCGCCTGCCGCCACGTTCCGCTCGAGGCGGATGCGCTCGATCCGGGCCCGCCGACGCTCGCGGGCCACGTCCATCCGGTGGCGCGGATCAGCGGGCGCGGCCGGGATTCCCTGCGCCTGCCATGTTTCGTGATCGACGGCCGCCAGATCGTCCTGCCGGCGTTCGGCGAGTTCACCGGCGGCTGGCTGGTGCGGCCCGAGGAGGGGCGGCGGATCGTGCTGGTCGCGCCGGACCGGCTGATCGAATGGCCGGGGTCGGCCGCGCCTTCGCGGGCGTGAGGGTCGCGGGCGGTCGCGGAGGCGGCGCTTCGATTTCACGTGTTCCGGGTTGATGGTCTTCGACCTCGGCTTCATTCCGAGGCCGGAGCCGACGGATGGCTGCCGCCGTCCGGTTGTTCTAAATTCTCGATACCACTCGAACTCCTGTGTCCCCACCCCGTTTCGAGGTGGGAACCGAGAATGGCGCCAAGAGGCGATCCTTACGGAGAGAATGGCGATCCGACCGCCGTTGTCACGATCGCGCTCGAACGTCTTCCCCGGAAGCTGTTCTTCAACGACGGTGAGGAATCCAGTGAACGCCTCGGCGGCGAAAGTCGGCGCCTGTGGAAGGGATCCCTGTCATCGAGGACGTTCGTGCAGACTCCGATGTCCGTCTGCAAAATGGAATACTTGGCGAGCGTATAAATTGGGCGCGACATATTCGTGTCATTGCCGATGGCGCGAAAGTAGACAAAATATACCTGAAGTGTGAGGCTCGTCACAGACTCGGATGCAAATTCGTGCAACGAAAATCGTCCTGTCGTTGGCATTTGCAGTCAAGCTTGGATATAAATATACAGTTTAAGGTGCTTTGTTGTGTAAAATGTATGCTTTAACTGGCCTGATAAGCAGAAAATACTTCATCATACCAAAATTAAAAAGGAGTAAGAGAGCCATGGCATTGGTAACGATCACGTATCGCGAGGTCTTGCAATTCGGCTGCTGGACTGTGGACCAAGCGAATTTTCAATGTGAAGGGCTGAATGGATTCTTCAGCGCAATCTATATCGACGATGTCGAGTTGATCTCTGGGACATCATTTCTATTTGATCCTCAGAACATCTACGCGGCTTCGGAATTGAATCCGAACTGGGCAGACCCCGCCCTGTGGCCCGACAACCCCGAGAATTACGCAACGATTCTCATCGATCCATCGAAGGGGTCGACCTTCGCCGGCTATGGCAGAATGACGCTGGTCCGGGACGTCTTCATCGCGGGCGGTCAACGCGCGAATCCAGGAGAACAGACCCAGTTCACCTATCAGACCGCTCCCGGTGACACAGTGTTCTTCATAAACAACTCACCGCGACCGATCCCGACCATCGAAGCGGCCTCACCCGGCAGTTTTTGACTCTACCGAAGGAGTAGCAAGATCATGTCGCATTCGCACCCGACAAAAGCCCCGAGCTTGGACGACCTCGTCTTCGTTCGCATCGCGCTCCCACGCAAGATGGTTCTGCCGACGCCGCAGTCCGCCGACGCGGTCTACATCCGCACGTGCCGCGGCGGCGTCTTGCAGATCCCAAGACCTCTGCTGAAGACCGATGCGGCCGGGGCGCCAGCGGAAACACACGCTGTCTTCGAGGCGCGCGTTCCCCGACACATCTCCGCGGCGTTTCGCGCGCTGTTCGCGGAAATCTTTCGATCAGCAGTCGCATGAAAGATCCTGCTGAGAGGTGAGCAGCACGCCCACGTCGAGATTTCTGATAAGACAAATCTACCGTCGAGAGTGTCGCGAACCTCTTGCGCCACTCCCGGCGTGTACGAGGGAAAAGACAATGAACGCCGAGAGTCAGATCGCAGGCAAGTGATGTCTTCACGTATATATTATGATGCGCGCGGTGATGGCAGCCAGAGCGGCGACCGCACGGAGAGAAGCTTTACGACTTCCGCCGCGCCGACCGCGAACCCGCGCTTCGTGTGCAATCCGCCCGTTCAAAACCTTTGCGTTTCGTCGCTTCGGCGTCGTCCGAGGCGGGCGGGGCGGGCCGACCCATGCATATTTCGACAAATTCTGTCCGTAGCGCGTCAACCTGTCGTGTTTTTGTAGCGCGTGATGTGGCGTCTTCTGGGTGATGGACGAACTGGGTCGGAAGCCGCGGACGGCCCGGTTCGAGTTGGTCATGGGGCGCCGATGACTGGGTTTGCGTCGGGCAGTTTCCTTGTTCGGCTGGGCGGCCGTTTCCTCGTCCCGGCCTGCGAAAGCGAACTGGCGTCGCGCGCAGGGGCGGTCAAGGACGCGCGCAAGCGCGCCCGACAGGGCTTGTCCTTGACGGCCCCGAGCACGGCGCCAGGCTTGGGCGCAACCGGGACGCGAATGGCTCCTTCGGCGTCGTAGTCGGCGAGCCGGTGCGGGCCGAGGAACACGGCGCAGGTTCGATCCGGATATTCGTGGACCTTGACCTGCGCCTTGACGAAATGCGGGCGCAATCGGCTCTCCGGCAGTTGCAGGCGCTTTGCGTTCCAGGCCACGGTGTTGTCCTTGCCGACCGTGCGCTCCTCGATCACGCACAGGATTTCGCGCCACATCTCGTGCGTGTCGGGGACGAAGGCCGAGCCCTCCTGCTCGGGGTCGACGGCGAAGCGGGCGTTGTGCTCGGCGATGTAATGGCTCTTGAGCCATGCGTTGGCCGCCGCGACGGTTCCGATCCCGGCCAGCCGCAGCTCCTTGGGGACCCGGTCCTGCAACGTGGCGAACAGCCGCTCGGAGCGCCCGCGCGCCTGCGGCGAATAGGCGGCGATGTGCTCGATCCCGAGATGCGCCATGGGCCGGCCGACCTGGGTCTCGACCGTGCTCGAGACTTTCCCGCCGGCCTCGGGGGTGTGGAAGTAGTGGCTGCCGCGGTCGGTGTAGAGCGCGCAGAACAGGCCATGCTCGCCGATCACCTCGCGCAAGGCCTCGAAGGTCGAGGCGGTTCCCTCCTCTTCGACGAGGATCATCGAGTAGATCTCGCTGGTGGCGTCGTCCATCGTGACGATCAGGTCCATCGCGGGCAGGCCCTCGACCCAAGCGTGCCGCGACCCGTCCTGATGCAGCATCATGCCGCGCATCGGCCGACGCGGCCGCTTCTTGCGGTGCGCCGAGCGCCTGGGCGCGGGCCTGACCAGCCCGGCCCGGTGCAGATGCGACTTCGTCACCGTGTAGCCGAGCGTGTAACTGTGCCGCTTCTGTATCTGCTCGTGAAAATGCTTGACCGTGAAGTCGGCGTACTTGTCCCGATAAAGCCCGAGCATCCGCTCGACCTCCTCCTGCGGCGTCCGCCGCGGCGAGGGAGAACCACGCTGGTCCACGAGGCCAGCCTCGCCGCAAGCCTCGTAGCGCTCCCTCCACCGCTGGAACGAGCGAACGCTCATCCCCAACAGCTCCGCCGCCGTCTCCTGTGTCATCTCTCCCGAGTCCCAGCGGTCCAAGATCGTCGAAAACCGCATCTTGCGGATTCCCTCGCGAATGCGCGCCGTGTCCATCAAGGCCCCTCCACGGGACCTCCAAAACACGTCACTTCACGAGCTACGAACTCACGTCACTCCATGTGCTAGCGACACGTATTTCGACAAATTCTTGCTTGACGGCCGCTGATGTTCTATCTTTGTTCTGTCGGTCCGTTCGTGAATCTGCCGGTCCGTTCGTGAAGGAGAACACTCGCATGTTCGCAGCCGCCGCCGTCGCCTCGACGCCGTCGCTCGACCCGCGCGCCGCGCGCCTGGAAAAATTCCGGCGGGAGCAGCTGATTGTCGATTACCTCAACCGCGGCGTGTCCGTCGCCGAGATCGCGGTCCGTATCGGGGTCGGCGAGAAGCGCATCCGCGCCGTCATCCGTGACATTCTCGCCCGCCGCGCGCCGGCGCCGCCGGACGAGTTTCTGGCGATCCAGACCAGCCGCCTCAACGAGGCGCTGCTCGTCGCCTACAGCGCCATGACCAACGCCAACCTCGAGGCGGTCGACCGCCCGCAGGACAAACCCTCGCGCCTCGACGCGCCCGCCGAAGGCGCCATGGCGTTTGGCGCGGCGCTGCTCCGCCGCGCGTATCTCCCAAGCCCGTCATTGCGAGGAGCAAAGCGACGAAGCAATCCGCGACGCCGTTTGCGTCCATTTTGCAGGGATTGCTCGGTACTCTGCTCGCAACGAAGCCCGAGGGACGGCGTGGCGGTCCACGAGCCGCAACAGCAGCGCAAGCGGCCCCTGGATCGCCGCGCTTCGCTCGCGATGACGGCGGTCTTCGGCGTCCACCCTGGGAGTTGCCGCCGCGCGGAATTTCGGCCGCAAGCCGTTGAAAGTCTTGCATTCGCGCCCGGGATTTCGGCGGCCCCGGCGGGCGTCCCTCGCGAAGCCGCACGCGTCGGAGGCCGACAGCGACGAGCGCCGCCCGTACGCGGGCCCCGGGGACGACGCCCTGTCCGCCGCCGGCGCGCCCCGCCACAATGGATCGCTTCTCGGCGACGGGGCAGGCGATGAGGTCCGGGCGATGACCGCTCCTAAGCCGGACCCGGCGTCCCCGCACCGTGCTCGCCCGGGACGGGCGCCCCTCCGTTGCGCGGCGCGCCCGCCGCGCCCGGCCTGGCGGGCGCCGCTCGCCCGGAAATCCTCCCCGCAACCCTTTGAAAATGTTGAATCCGCGCCCGAGTCCGCGCCGTCAGCGGAAGCCTTCGGCCAGGACGACGGCGCGCGCGGGGAGGATAAGGCCCCTGTGGGTCGCGAACCCGACGAGCCTCTGTCCGCGAGCGAGAGGCCGGCGGCGCGCTCCGAGGCGCAGGTCGCGCCGCGGTCGGGTCGACGGCCCGGCTCCGAGGCGAACCTGCGCGCAACGCCGAAACCGCCCGTATCTTCCAAGCCGAGGGCGCGAGCAGACGGCCGCGGCGCCCAACGGGAGGGTGCGCGTCTCGCGCACCCGGGCGGCGGGACGCCGCCCACCTTGGTTACACCCGCCCGACAAATCCCGTGCAAGCCCTTGAAACCATGGAATCCGCGCCCGACGACGGTTCCCCCGCGCGCCCGCAGGCCGCGGGCCCGGCGTCCGTCGATCCGCCTTACGCGACCGCGGTCGGGGCCGGCTTGCGCAGATACCGCATGCTCCTCAATGGCGTCGCGGCGTGTTGAGCGTGCGGCGCGCTGCCGAAGGACCGTCGGTCGCCGTGCTGGACGCCCGCCGCGTTCCGTGCGACCCCTGTCCGGCATCGGGTCGCGGGAGGGCGTCGCTTGAGCTCGTTCACAGTCGCCGCCGTCGTCTGGGCGCTGATCACGCTCGGCGGCGTGCTCGGCCTGTTTCTCAAGACCCGCCTCGCCTCCCACTACACGAGCGAACTGTCGCGCGACATGATCGGCGGCGTCGTCGGGCTCTTGACGCTGCTGCTCGCGCTCGTGCTCGGCCTCTTGATCTGGACGGCGTTCGGGGTGTTCAGCACGCAGCAGCGCGAACTCGAATCGATCGCGGCCAAGGCGCTCGAATTCAACCTCGAGATGCGTCACTACGGGCCGGCCGGCGACGCCGCGCGCGAGGTCCTGCGCCAGGACCTGATCTCGGCGCGTCTGCAATTCTGGGGCGACGACCGCGCCATGGCGGCGTCTTACGACGCCTCGTACAAGGCGATGGCGGACATGAGCAACGTCTTCGGCCGCCTCGATCCGCAAACCGACGCGCAAAAGGAGCTGCTCGCAGCGGCCAAGGCCAATTACGGGACGATCGGCGAGGATCGGCTGCTGATGTCGCTCCAGGTGCTGTCGCCGATCGCCTGGCCGTTGATCTATGCGGTGACCGCCTGGTCGTGCCTGATGTTCGCCGGCATGGGGCTCTTGTCGCGGCCGAACGCGGCGACCGTTGTGATGCTGATCCTGGGAGCGGCGTCGGTCAGCCTGGCGATCCTGCTCATCCTTGAATTCAGCCGCCCGTACACCAGCTCTATCCAGATGTCGCCGATCGTGATCGACCACGCGATCGCCGATCTGGCCAAGCCCAGCGGGCCGGGGGATTCCAACTGAACGAGGAGGTTCACCCATGGCGCATTACAAGATCCTGAGCGACTACGAGATCCGTTCGGCATTGGCCGACCTGCCGGACTGGTCGCTCGCGGCGCCCAACATCGAGGCGACGTTCGCCCTCAAGACCTTTCGCGACGCCATCGCCTTCATCGTCGAGGTGGCGATCGAGGCCGAGGTGATGAACCACCACCCGGAGTTCAAGAACTCCTACAACATCGTCTCGTTTTCCTTCTGCACCCACGACGCCGGCATGAAGATCACCGACCTCGACATCGAGACGGCGAAGAAAATCAGCGCGCTGGCGAAACGGTTCCAGGGGATGGCGTGATGCGGCGTCTTCTAGACGCGGTCGCTGACCGTGTCGCCCGCGCTCGGCGCGCGCGGCCGGACTGCCTCCCGCTTCCTGTCGGCGGCGCGCTCGATGCCTGAGGCCGCGCCCAGGTTCGCCGGCCAGACCGCGATCGTCACCGGAGGCGGGGCGGGGATCGGCTTCGCCGTCGCCCGCGCCTTCGCCCGTGAGGGCGCGAACGTCGCCATCGCCGGGCGGAGGAAGGCGACGCTGGTCCATTCCGCGGCGCTGATCGAGGAGATGGGCGGCGAGGTCCTCGTCGTCCCGGCCGACGTCGCGATCGCGGCCGATTGCGCGCGGATCGTCGCTTCGGCCGTCGAGCGCTTCGGCGCGGCCGACATTCTGGTCAACAACGCCGCGCATTTCGCGCTCGTGCCGCTGCTCGACGCGGACGCCGAGGTCGCGGCGCGGTTCCTGTCCGTCAACGTCGCTGGGCCGCTGCTGTGCGCCCGCGCCTTCGCCGCCGAGGCCATCGCCAGCGGGCGGCGCGGTCGCATCGTCAACGTCGGCAGCATCGCGGGCGCGCGCCCCGCGCCGGGCTGCGGGCTCTATTCCGCGTCGAAGGCCGCGCTCGAGATGCTGACGCGCTCGATGGCGCTCGAATGGGGGCCTGCGGGGATCCGGGTCAACGCGGTCGCGCCCGGACATGTGGCGACGGAGGGCGTGCTCGCGGATTTCCAGGCCGGGCGGCTCGACGAAGCAAAACTCCTGGCCTCGATCCCCGCCCGCCGGATCGCCGACGTCGACGACATCGCCGACGCCGTGCTGTTCCTGTGCTCGGACGCGGCCCGTCATGTCCTGGGGCAGTCGCTCACCGTCGACGGCGGCGAAGGGTTCTGATCGATGCCGGGGCTGGCGCGCCGCAGGACGCCGCGTCCGCCCTTCTTGGCCCGGTACATGGCGGCGTCGGCGTTCGCCAGCAGGGCGGCGGCGTCGCGGCCGTGGTCGGGGAAGATCGCGAGCCCGACGCTGGCGGTGACGCGGACGATGCGCCGGCCGATCCGGACCTCCGCCGCGATCGCCGCGCGGAGGCGGTCGACCGCCTCGCCGATGTCGTCGGCGCTTCCGGGTCGGTCGCCGAGGACGACGACGAATTCGTCGCCGCCGAAACGGGCGACCGTGTCGGCGGTGCGCACCGAGCCCGCCAATCGCGCCGCGATCGTCCGCAGGACTTCGTCGCCGGCGGAATGGCCGAGGCTGTCGTTGACGGATTTGAAGTCGTCGATGTCGATGAAGGCGACAGCCGCCCGGCGATCGCAGCGCTCGGCAGCGAGCAACGCCCTCGTCAGGCGGTCCCCGAGCGAGGCGCGGTTCGCGAGGCCGGTGAGGGCGTCGTGGGTCGCCAGATGGTGAATGCGGCGCTCCGCCAGCCGGCGCTCGACGGCGATCCCCGCGATCCCGGCGACGGCGGCGATGAGCGCCGCTTCCGCGCCGGTCGGTTCGCGCGCCGCGGCGCAGTCAACGGCGAAGGTTCCGAGGACTCGCCCGTCACGCGACAGGATCGGCGCCGACCAACGGGAGCGGAACCCGTGGTCGACCGCCGGATCCCGGCCGACGTCCGGCGCCCGCGCCGCGGCGCGGGCGCCGGCGCCCGGTCCGCTCCCGACGGCGGCTGCTGCGGGCGCGTGCGGCGAGCTCGGAAGCGGGCCGTCGTCGCCGAGAGGGTCGCCGACCGGGTCGAGCAGCAGCACGGAGCTACTCGCGCCGGGCAACTGGGACTCGAGCAGGCGCGCCAGAGGGTCGAGGATGTCGGCGAGCTGTGCGTCGGTCGCGGTCGTTTCCGGCGCTCGGGCCTTGGCCGCGAACGCGCGAACCCGCCCGAGGGTTTCGAGCGGAGTCTCGGCGTGAAGGTCCCGCGACACGGCTAGCGCTGAGCCGAGCGCGGAACGAATCTTGGCTGAGCTCTCCATGCGGCTCAACCTAGTTCCGACCCCTTAATCAGAAGTAGACGGGTTTTCAAATTTTAGTCGATATTGAGACGAAATCGCGTCAATACGATATATATCCTGGATTAATTTAAGCATATGGCAGTACTTCGTCTGTATTCACTCTGTATAGAGGCGGCGCGAGTGCCGGAACCTGCGCGGCGTCGAGGTCGGCGGCCGGAGCAGCCGGCAAAAGACATGCAGGCGATCGGCGGCCGGTCTCTTCCCGAAGCGGTCGCCGACTGAAAGCGCTGGCATCTTCTGGTTCTGGGTCGTGCGCCGCCCGTCACCCGCTTCGCAGCGGGCTGGCGGGGTCGCGCCGCGCCCGGGCCGTCGCTCACCCCTTGAACCGGTCCTTGCGGCCGCGGAGTTCGGCGAACACCGCCGCCGGGTCGGCGCCGGGCATGCCGACGGCGGCCTGCACCGACGGCTCCTCGGCCCTCAGGAAGGGATTGGCCGCGAGTTCGGCGGCGATGGTGGTCGGCAGGGTCGGGCGGTCCTCGGCGCGCAGCCTCGCCACCCGCTCGGCGCGGTCCGCCAGGATCGGGTTGCCGGGCTCGATGGTCAGAGCGAAGCGCGCGTTCCCCAGAGTGTACTCGTGACCGCAGTAGGCCTGCGTCTCGCCCGGCAGGTTGGCGAGCTTGAGCAGCGAGCTCCACAGCACGGCCGGCGGCGCCTCGAAGGCGCGGCCGCAGCCGAGCGAGAACAGCGTGTCGCCGCAGAACACGAGTTCGTCCTCGCCGAAGTAGTAGGCGACCTGACCAAGCGTGTGGCCCGGCGTCTCGATCACCTGCGCTTCCAGCGATCCCACCCGGACAAAATCGCCTTCGCGGACGAGCGTGTCGAGCCCCGGGATCCGGGACGCCTCTTTCGCCGGGCCGACGATCTGCAACTCGGGGAACCGCGCCTTGAGGTCCGGCGCGGCCTGGATGTGGTCGGCGTGGTGGTGGGTAATGAGCAGATCGGTGAGCGTCCACCCCTTTTCCTCGAGCGCGGCGAGGATCGGCCCCGCCTCCGGCGCGTCGATGGCGGCGGTCTTTCCGGTCTTCGAATCATGCACGAGCACGCCGTAATTGTCGGTCAGGCACAAAAACTGATGCACGCTTGTGGTCATGGTCGCTCCCGCATCCGGGCGCCGCGGCACGCGACGCCTCGCCAATCGCCCACGCTCATAGCAGAAAAGACCCGGTCGCGGTCCCTCGCGCAAATGGTCAGCGTCCCGACTTCCGTCACCCGCGCTTCGGCGGGGCGAGGCCGAGACGGCTCGCGATCATGCCGTCCACCCAGCGCTTGGGCAGGTTTCGGGCGAGGAAATCCTGAACGGGCGTCGGCGTGACGATATAGCGCGTCTTCGGGCGCTCCGCGGTGAGCGCCGTCCGCACGGCCTCCCCGATCCGCTCGGGCGGCAGCCCCGCCTCGGCCATGGCGACCATGTAGGCTTTCACCTTAGCGATCGCGGAGGCGTAGGGCGTGGCGGCGAATTCCGCATCGATGTCGTCCGACTTGCCCCAGATCGGGGTGGCGACCGCGCCTGGGTTGATCACAACGACGTCGATTCCGTACAGCATCAGCTCGCGGCGCAACGACTCCGAGAGGCCCTCGAGCGCGAATTTCGACGCGCTGTAGGGTCCGAGGAACGGGGCCGCGGTGAGGCCGCCCACCGACGACATCATCACGATCCGTCCCGGCGGTCCGGAGCGGGAGCGGTCGGCGCCGAGCAGCGGCGCGAAGGCCTGCGTAACGATCAGCGGGCCGCTCAGATTGACCGCGATCTGGCGTTCGAAGTCGGCGATCTTCAGATGGAGCAGGGGCCCCGCGACCGCGACGCCGGCGTTGTTGACGAGCCCCGAGAGCGTTCGCCCGCCGAGCGCCTCGCCGACTTCGCGCGCGGCCCGCGCGACAGCGTCGACGTCGGTCACGTCGAACAGCAGCGGGCGCACCGCCTCGCCGAAGGCCTTCGTCAATCGCTCCGCGTCCTCGCTACGCCGTACGGCGGCGAAAACCCGCCAGCCGCCCGCGGCTAGAACCTTCACGCACCCGAGGCCGATGCCGGTCGAGGCCCCGGTGACGACGGCGGTCTTCTTCGATTCAGCGGACATGTTTGCTCCTGACCAACGAGGAGCTATACGCCGTCGATGACGGTTTGGATGTGGGCGGGCCGCGCAGGGAGGGCGCCGACCCGGCGCGCGGGGACGCTTTGCAATTGACCCCCGCCGTCCGAGGCTGTACGCACGAAGCGCCCGTGAGGCCCATGGCGCGAGCGCGTAGCTCAATAGGTAGAGCATCTGACTTTTAATCAGAGGGTCGTGGGTTCGATTCCCACCGCGCTCACCACATTCAGCCGAGTCTCAAACCACGCCGTCCGGGCTTGCCGGTTCGCGGCGGCGGGCGGCTGCCTGGTCCTAGGGCATTCCGGGCAGCCCCGACAAGGAAATCGGCGCTTTCCGGGGCGCCTTGTTTCCGGCGCCGGGCCCCAGACCCGGCGCCGGCGCCAGCATTTACTGCCCAGCTTGCTGCATCTTCTTGACATACGCATCGACGGCGTCGACGACCTTCTCGTCTGGGTGCGACTTGCAGTAGACGATGACCTCGTGAATGCCTTCCCGCGTGCGATTGATGTTGAAGGAATGGCGCTTCATGTGGCCGTTCCACCAGCCGCTGTACCACGTTCCCATGAAGTCGGCGTCTTCCTGGAAAGTGCCGGCGAGCTGTCCGCAGGTGAGCGCGCGGACATTGATATATCCTTTTTCGTCGGCATAGGTTTTCAACTCGACCTGCGCCTGGGCGGCCGAAGCGAAAATCGTCGCTGCAGCGATGAGACCGAGCGCGGCGAGACGGGCGCGGAAGCGCGTGTTCAAGGAGTCCATGGTTTTCCTCTCCTGTCCTGATCGGGTGACGCCGGCTCGCGTCTGCGCCACGGTGGGCGCCAGTCGTTCGGCCGGGCGAGCGTTGCGTCGGAACTACTTCTCGTCCTCGACCTTGATGCCGGCTTCCTTGCGCATCTGCTTGATGTTGATGTCCATCGCCTTGATGACCTTCACCGTGGGATTGGCCTTGCAATAGACGATGACGCGGTGTTCGAGCTCCTTGGCGCGATCGAGCTTCATCTTGCTGTAATTCGCCAGGCCGTTGTACCAGCCGCTGTACCAGACGGTCAGGAAGTCCGCGTCCTCCTGCCAGGTGCCGGCCAATTGTGCGCAGGTGAGCGCCTGGACGTCGAGATTGCCTTTGGCGTCGCCGTAGGTCGTCAGATCGACCTGCGCTTCCACCGCGGAGACCCAGAGCATCGGCAGGACGCAAAGCGATATCGCGATTTTCATCAGAACCTCCCAGTTGAGAATCACCTAGCGTTCGCTGGCTTATTCAGTCTGCGCGTATCCCACAAACCGCAGCTGAAACCAACCCCCCGGAAAGACTACGGCGTTTACAGCGATGCACGGGCCATCCAAGTGACGCCGTTGTCGTGCGCCATATTCGAAGCGAATTGTCTCAGGCGTTCCTACAAGGGCGGACGCGCGAGCAGCGCTCTCACCTCACCCAAGGACCGTCGGCGGGCGTTCATCAACGGCGTTCGATTGCAGCAACGCAAAGGCAGCCGTGGCCCGGTCGATTTGAGAATTCAGCGGAAACGACGAGGGAAGCCGCTCGGCGAAATGACCGCGCCATCAAGCCGGCCCAGGCGGCGCGCCATAGGAGTCCAATTCTCTTCACGCCGTGAAGTGGCTGGGGGACCTGGATTCGAACCAAGATTGACGGAGTCAGAGTCCGATTTTGCCGCTTCCCGGCCTGTAACGAGCGTTCACTGTGCGTCATAAGTATCTGAAATTAAGGTACGGCGTTACACTCGCAGATATCCAGAAGTCACTTGATGTAACCGCCGGCCGGTGACATAGTGGTGACACGGGGTCGGCAAACGGCCGGGTCCGTTGGTGTCGTGTCACCAAACCCAGATCGGCGGACTCGGCCATGAAGCTCACACAGAAGACGATCGACGCGCTCACGCCAGGCGAGCGCCGGTTTCTTTGGGACGATGCCTGTCCGGGTTTTGGCGTTCGGATCACCGAAGGCGTTGTGACGTATGTTGTGGACTTCCGCATCGACGGCAAGCGCCGCCGCGTCGCGCTCGATCCGGTCGCCGATGTCGCGCTCGCTGCGGCTCGGGAACGCGCGCGCGAGATCCTGGTCGCGGCCCGGCGCGGGGAGGACCTGACCGTCAATCCTCGAAAGGGCGAACCGACGTTCCGCGCGGTGTGGCGGACGATGATCGACGAAGTCGACAAGCCGAAGCTCTCGGAAGCGACGATCGCCGACTACGAGGACCGCGCCGACCGGCTGATCCTGCCACGCCTTGGCGACAAGCGCATCGGCGATGTGACCGCGGCCGACGTCGACAAGGTCGTCGCGGCCACGACCGGCGCGCGCAATCGCGCCTACGTGGCCACGCTGATCAAGAAGACCGTCAACCACGCCAAGCGCGCGCGCATCCTTCCGGACAGCTATCGCAACCCCGCGGCCGACGTGTCGGTGAAGAAGCCGGCCAGGAAGGGCAAGGCGCTCGAAACCGACGACATCGCTCGATTCGGGAAAGCGCTTGCGGAGATGGAGGGCGAGGGCAAGGTCTCCCCTTGGCTCGCCAACCTCCTGCGCCTCTCGCTCGTTTGCGGCCTTCGGCCGGGCGAAGTCCGCACGCTCGAATGGTCGCGGGTGAACCTGCCGCGCCGCAAGATGACCGTCGTCGGCAAGACCGGCGCTCGGGAGGTCGACTTGACGGATGCCGCGGCGGCGATCCTGCAGGCGACGCCGCGCGTCACAGGCTGCGAATACGTCTTTGCCGGCCGTCGTTACGGCAAGCCAATCGTTGCGGTTCACAAAGCGCTGAAGCTCGTACAGGACCGCGCCGGGGTCGAGAGATTCCGCCCCTACGATCTCCGGCATAGCGCGGCGACGGGAGCGCTCGCGGCCGGCGCAGACGTTCGCGCCGTCCAGGCGCTGCTCGGCCACGCGGACCTTGCGACGACTGCGGGATACCTACACTCGTCGGAAAAGCGGCGGCGAGGAGCGGCTGAGTTGGCGGCAGGGTTTGGCCGCGGCGTGCTGAAATGAAGCGAGCGAAGTCAAATAGGCAAATTGTCGAAGAATTTTTCATGAGGCGGCGTGTCGACGATCCGCTATCGGACGATTGGAAGGAAGTCGTCGACGGGTCCTTGGATCAGCTTATTCGGACTCTAAAGTATGGTATGGCCTCAGCCCAAGCACAAAGCGACGCGGCGAGGCTTCTAGAAGAACTGACCTTGCGATCACGAGGTCGGACCAAGAAACTCCTGCCGACGACCAAATTTGAGGGGTTGTCGTGGTTTGTAGATTACCAGGAAGGGCTTCATGCGGCGCGAGGGCACAACGACCCGCTCGGCGCGGCTTTGGAGGACGCACGCGAAGCCGAGCGTAGCGAAACCGGGGCCTACCTGAGCAGCCAAACAATCCGCGACTACTATCGCAAGGGTGTGACGGCGAGAGGTCCCGGCGACAGTCGATTTGCACAAACGATCGATGCTGCGGCCGAACGACTGGCGAGCGAGGGAATCTCCGATCCGCTCCGCGAAGCTATGGCGAGAGAGGCAAACGGCGACCCGGTGTGGGAGCACGTGAACCGAAAAGCCTATGACCGGGGTCGCCGCCGCCTTGCCAGAAGCCGGGAAAAGAAATGACGGCATTTCTCTTCCCGTTTCCGCTCCGGTTATCGCCAATTACGTTCGAAAGCCCTGACTAACAGAAGGCGCTTCCGATGGCGGTTTTGGAACCTCTCTTGACCGAAGATGACGCGGCCCGCGTCCTGAACGTCTCGAAGGGGACGTTGCGAAACTGGAGATCGCAAGGCAAAGGGCCGCCGGTGTCCCGCATTGGCTCTGCCGTTCGCTATGATCCCGGCCAGTTGCGCGAATACGTTTCGGTCCGCACCCGCTTCGCTATTGGGCGCGAGAAGATCGCCTGACCCATGATTATCAAAAGCGCGAGGGCCGCGCGCTGCGGGAACAGCGGCGACCCTCGAAATTCGGACGAACTATCCCGGCGCGTCCGCAGTTTCGATAGCGCAACCCTGGCCGATCTTCAAGTTGCTCGCGTCGCTCGCCGATTCCGCCTCGCGGAGGCGACCGCCCGCCTCGTCGCGCGCCTCGCTTTCGGGGAGGCTCGCGGAGCGTGACCGCTTCTCATCGCCTTTCCCCGCACGAGCTGGCCGCGCTCAAGGCCGATCATCCCGTCGAGGCGATGATTGGCGCTCGCGTGAAGCTCGGCCGGGCGAACGCGCGCGGCATTCGCTCCGGGGCCTGCCTCTGCGACCCCGTCCGCGGCAAGTCGCCCCTTTGGCTCGACACACGGTCGCAGACTTGGGGTTGCCTCAAGGGGGCCGGCTGTGGCGGCGGCGACGTGTTCGATTATCTCGCGCAATGGGAAGGGCTCGACTTCCTGTCCGCCCTGCGCCGCCTGGGCGGCGACCGCGTCGCCGCCAGCCCGGAAGAGGTTGCCGCAGCGCAGGACACGCGCGACCGCCGCCGGCGAGAGCAGGAAGAGCGCGAGGCGGCCGAACTCGAGCGCCAACGTGAGCGCGCCTGGTCGATCTGGACCTCGGCCGGACCTTCGGCCGGTACGATCGTCGATGCTTACTTCCGTTGGCGCGGAATTGAGCCACTCGTCAGCGTGAGCCTCCGCTATTCTGCCGACGAGGCCTATTTCGACGCGGGCGACGACGTCGACGCGCGGCCAGTCGTTATCTGGCGCGGCCCGTGCATGGTCGCGGCGATCCGGCGGCAAAGCGGCGTCTTCGGCGGCGTTCACCGGACCTGGCTCGACCCGCGTCTTGCGACCGGCGGCCTGCCTGAAGGCGCGAGCGGCAAGGCGACGATCGTCCGGGCGGATGGAACGGCTCTCCCCGCCAAGAAGATGCGCGGGATCAAGCGCGGCGGCGCGATCCGCCTCAACGACCTTGCGCCCGGTCAAGCCCGCGCTGTGCTGATCATCGGCGAGGGCATCGAGACGACGGCCACGGCGCTTCAGGCTTGCCAGCGCCATGCGACCGGCGCGCGCTTTGTCGGCTGGGCCGCGGGCGACCTCGGCAACATTGCGGGCGGGGGCCTGGGGCCATCGACGCCGCATCTGTCAAACGACATCCGAAAGGGGACCGGCGGCGACATCGAAAAGGATACCACCGGAAGGTTGGGATGATCCGCGTTTTGCGTCCCGCAGGGAGGCGTAGCCGACCGGAGGGGCGCAAAACGCGGGCGGCGGCGAAGCGGGGTCACGCCAGCCGCTCCTGGTCGAGCACGGCGGGCTTGATGAGCCCGGACCGGCGCTTCTCGCGCAGGCGATAGCTGTCGCCGCGGATGGTGACGACGCAGCTATGATGGAGCAGCCGGTCGAGGATGGCGGTGGCGACGACGGAATCGCCGAACACGGTCCCCCATTCTCCGACCGAGCGGTTGGAGGTGATCAGCATGCTGCCGCGCTCGTAGCGGCGCGAGACGAGCTGGAAGAAGAGATGTGCGGCGTTCGGCTCGAACGGCAGGTAGCCGAGTTCGTCGACGATCAGGAGTTTTGGCTTGGCGAAAAAGCCGAGCCGCTCGTCGAGCCGGCCTTCCGCGTGCGCCTTTGCGAGGCCCGCGACCAGCGCCGGCGCGGTGACGAACAGGACCGAGTAGCCCTCGCGGATCGCCGCGCGGCCGAGCGCGATCGCCAGATGCGTTTTGCCGACCCCAGGAGGTCCGAGCAGGAGCAGCGCGTCGCCGTTGGCCACCCAGCGGCAGGCGGCGAGTTCGCGCACCTGCTTCTTGTCGAGCGAGGGCTGGGCGGAGAAGTCGAAGCCGTCGAG
>NZ_QNRK01000043.1 GCF_003315135.1 Roseiarcus fermentans | reverse complement strand
ATGAAAATCTCGGGCTCGTTCCGAACCCTCGCCGGCGCTCAAATCTTCGCCAGCCTCAGATCCGTCGTCTCGACCGCGAGAAAGCACGGCTGCAATATCCTCCAGATCCTAACCGCCACCCCAGCTCAGATCGTCCAAGCCTTCGCCGCGTAAAAGGCGGCTTGGGAGTTACCCCTCATTTCACAAAGGCGTGACAATTCGCCGCGGAGAAAGCCTAACAAAGTTTACAGGGTTTGCAAGATCAACTGACGCCGAGCCTCCGGCGATCGGCGACGCGCGTGCGGGCGCGCTGCGAAGCGAGGAAAAGGCGTCGGCGCCCCTGATCGAGCGCGGTTGCATGTTCGGATCGAGAGGCCGGGCGGCGCGCGCCATGACGGCCAGGCGTCGGGACCTGTCCGAAGCGGCGCTTCGCGCCGGTGGACGGCTTTGGCGTTCGCCGCCGAATTCGCCTATAGCCGTGCCGTTTGTTTTTCGAAGAGTCCCTGAAAATGGCAGATGAAGTCCGTCCTTTCGACGATATCCGCGCCCTGCTTCTGCAAATGCCGGGGCCGGACCAGGCCGCGATCGCCGAGGCGAGGGCGCGCGAGTCCGAGCTCACCAAGCCGGCCGGCTCGCTCGGCCGGCTCGAGGAGATCACCGCCTTCCTCGCCGGCTGGCAGGGGTCGGCGCGGCCGCATGTCGACGCGCCGCTGGTGGCGGTGTTCGCCGGCAACCACGGCGTCGTCGCCCAGGGGGTGTCGTCGTTCCCGCAGTCGGTGACGACCGGGATGGTGGCCAATTTCACCGCCGGCGGCGCCGCGATCAACCAGATCTGCAAGGCGTTCGACATCTCGCTCAAGGTCTACGAACTGGCGCTCGAGCGCCCGACCGGGGACATCACCCAAGAGCCGGCGATGGACGAGCGCAACTGCGCCGCGACCATCGCCTACGGCATGGAGGCGCTCGCCTCCGGGCCGGACTTGCTGGTCCTGGGCGAGATGGGGATCGGCAACACCACGGCGGCGGCGGCGATCTATCACGCGCTCTGGGGCGGCGAGGCGGAGGACTGGGTCGGCCGCGGCACGGGGGTCGACGACGCCGGGCTGCGGCGCAAGGCGGAGGCGGTGCGCGCGGCGATCGCCCTCCACAAGGCGCATCTCGCCGATCCGCTCGAGGTTCTCGCCCGGCTCGGCGGGCGCGAGATCGCCGCCATGGCGGGGGCGATCCTGGCGGCGCGGCTGCGCAACGTCCCGGTGGTGCTGGACGGATTCGTGGTCTGCTCGGCCGCCGCCGTTCTCCAGGCGCTCGACCCGGGGGCGCTCGACCACTGCCTCGCCGGCCACGTCTCGGCCGAGCGCGCCCACGCGCAGGCGCTCGAACGGCTGGGCAAGACCCCGATTCTGAACCTCGGCATGCGGCTCGGCGAAGGCTCGGGCGCCGCGGTCGCGGTCGGCGTGATCAAGGCGGCGGTCGCCTGCCACAACGGCATGGCCACGTTTGCGGAAGCCGGCGTCGCGGGGAAGGAATAGGGGCGGGCCGACGCCGGACGCGGGAGGGCGCGCGTCTCGCGCGCCCCGGACGGCCGGACGCCGCCCTTCCGTTGAGACGAGAGGCCGCGTCGCGCGGGGGAGGTCTTCTTCTCCCGCCTGCGGAGAAACGCCAGCGGAGCCGGCCGGATAAGGGCAGGAGCCTTATGCCGGAACGGCGCGCCCTCGGGAGTTGAGGTATCCGGCGAAGCCCAGACCCGCGAAGCCGAGCACCATCATCGCCCACGTTGACGGTTCCGGCACAGGGGTGAGGACGCCGAAAAGACCGCCGGTCTCTCCGTTGATCCCGTCGCTGAAATAGAGCGCCGTCGGGCTTCCGTTGTTCCCTCCCGTCCCAAAGGTCATGTCCCAGAGACCGCCTGCCGTTTGCCCGGCCCCGGCGTCGATGGCGATCGATCCGACAAACTCGCCGGTTGCCGGGTCGAACGCGTCGATTCTGCTGTCCTTGAAGCTGAAATTCCCGACGAGCAGGTCGCCGCCGAATTGCCCGAAGCCCGCCGGAGCGACGGCGACGCCCCACGGCGCGGCGAGGGGACCGCCCATGATCGTATCTTTCAGGACGCCGTTTTCGTCGAAGACCGCGACGGCTCCTTCTCCTGCGCTCGCCGTCGTCTGCGCCGCGCGTCCGGCCGGGGCGTATGTGACGTAGACGCTGCCGCCGATGTCATGCACGTTGAACGGGACGAGGCTCGAGGCGGCGATCGCCGCCGGCGTGGCGAAGGCGCCGGCGCCCAGCGTGACCGGATTGAAAGCGCCGTCGAAGACGTCGATTGCGCCGTCGCTGGCGTTGGCGGCGTAGAGCATCGTCTGGGCCTGGTTCTTGGCCAGTCCGGTGTAGACGGCGCCGGGCGTCGTCTGCTGAACGAAGGCGGTCGAACCCCCGTCCCATGCCGATATCGCGCCGTTCAAGTTGGCGAAAATGAAAAGCGCGGCCCCGCCGTCCCCGCCGTCGCCGACCCTGAAAGACGTCCCGGTATTGGAAACCTGACCGGTTGGACCGTTGGGCCCGCCCGCTGTCGTCGGAATGGCCACAGTCAACAGATTTCCGCTCACGCCGGTCGTGCCGACGACCGAGTACACGGTGGTGGTGTTCGTTCCCTGGTTCGAAATCCAGAAGGGGCCGGAGGACGGCGTCGGCCCGATGAACGAGATGCCCCAGGGGTTCACCAATGAAGAATCGGTCACGCTGGCGAGGCCGGAAACACTGGAAACGAGATTCGTCTGCTGATAGGCGGCCTCAGCGTTGTCACGGCTCGCGCATAGAGCGGTGACGGCGACAGCGGAATAGGAGAGGATGGCGAGTACGGTCGATCGAGTCATGGTTGGCGTCTCCACGTCGAGGGGTGGCCAATCGGGAATGGAGCGAAACCAGCACGCCCTTAAACAGGTTATGGAGTCCGTTTATTCATGAGCATAGCGAATCTTATTCATGAATACAGCAAATCGATATTAAATAATTTTACCTAAACAGAGCAGAGGATCAGTGCCTGACGTGCAGCGGCAGCCGGATGTGTTAAATATTCTGATATCTCTGATGCGGCCAGGCCGACGTCAGCTCCGTCTTGAT
Organism: Roseiarcus fermentans; assembly: GCF_003315135.1. Classification (GTDB taxonomy): domain Bacteria; phylum Pseudomonadota; class Alphaproteobacteria; order Rhizobiales; family Beijerinckiaceae; genus Roseiarcus; species Roseiarcus fermentans. The sequence goes on along the minus strand of NZ_QNRK01000043.1, from coordinate 62,775 downwards.
CGACAAGCTCCGATGTGGTCGAGAAAACAATTCGGACGTGTTCCGCCGGCATAGATTTCAATTCCCGGATGTGTCGCGGCGCCGACGGGAACGCCGCGCGAGGAGGCTCCGGCGGCGGAGCGACCCGCAATCCTTGGGCGCCGTCACGATGGCGCGCATCGGGGTAGGGACGCCAGCGGCTCGGCGGGCGTCAGGCAACTGACGTCGAAGTCGCGCATGGTCGCCTTGTCGATCGCGCCCACGGCGTCGAGATCCTCGGCGACCTCATGCAGCGACCGAAGCGCGTCGCTGCGGTATCGCTTGGTCCCGGTCATATTATTCTCCTGGGGACGGCTTTCCGCCAGGACTGCTCTCTTTATGATAGCCGCTATCTTATTCAAGGACGGCCCCGCCGTCGCCCAAATGGGAGAGGAGCCCGAGCCTCGTGACACGAGACAAGTGGGAAGCCGTCGACGATTACCTCGAGCAGGCGATCGGCGGGCAGGACGAGGCGCTGAGCGCCGCGCTCGCAGCCAGCGCGGCCGCCGGACTGCCGCCGATCGAGGTTTCTGCGGCGCACGGCAAGATGCTGCATCTGCTCGCGCGGATCGCCGGCGCCCGAACCGCGCTCGAGATCGGCGCGCTCGGCGGCTATTCGACGATCTGGATCGCCCGCGCCCTCGCCCCGGGCGGGCGCCTCGTCACCCTGGAGGCCGACGCGACCCACGCGGAGATCGCGCGGAAGAACGTCGCGCGCGCCGGCCTCGCCGACACCGTCGAGGTGCGGGTCGGCGCGGCGCTCGACAGCCTGCCGACGCTCGAGGCCGAGGGCCTCGCGCCGTTCGACTTCGTCTTCATCGACGCCGACAAGGAGAACAACGCCGACTACCTCGCCTGGGCATTGCGCCTGTCGCGCCCGGGGACGACGATCGTGGTCGACAACGTGGTCCGGGCCGGGCGGGTTCTCGACGCGGCGACGCAGGACCGCCAGATTCGCGGGGTCCAGAGGATGTTCGAGGTGCTGAAGGCGGAGCCGCGGCTCTCAGCGACCGCCGTCCAGACCGTCGGCGCCAAGGGCTGGGACGGGTTCGTGCTGGCGGTGGTGGCGTGAACGAACTGCGGGCGGCCGTCGCGGACGCCGCCGCTCGGCGCCGCCGCGCGCGCCTCGCCCTCGCGGTCGGCGGCCGCCCGCCGGGTGATTTCGGCCGCCGTTTCGCCTAAAAGCGAGCCGGCCCGAAGACGCCCGGACGAGCGGGCGACCGGGCCGGGGATGGCGTGTCCATGAACTTCACAAGACTTTACGCGCGCGTCCTCGGGCGGCTCGGGCCGGAGCGCTGGCTCGCGGCCGCCCTGGTTCTCGCCAACGTCGCCATCGCCGTGTCGCTGTTCGCCGAGCCGATGCTGTTCGGAAAAATCATCGACCAGCTCACGCGGTCGCTCCAGCCGGGCCATGCGCTGACGTGGGAGGCGATCGGACCCTGGCTCGCGGCCTGGGCGGCGTTCGGCATCTTCACCATCGTCGCAGGCGTCACGGTCGCGCTCTATTCCGATCGCCTCTCGCACCGCCGGCGGGTGGTCGAGATGGCGGCCTTCTTCGACCACGTGCTGCACCTGCCGATGAGTTTCCACGCCAGCGCCCACACCGGCCGCCTGCTCAAGATCATGATCGAAGGCGCCTCGGGCATGTTCGGCGTCTGGCTGTCGTTCTTCCGCGAGCATTTCGCCGCCCTCGTCGCCCTCGTCGTGCTCCTGCCGGCGACGCTGATCGTCAACTGGCGGCTCGGCGGCATCCTGCTCGCGCTCGTGGTCGCGCTGGGCTTCGTGATGAACCTCGTGCTGCGCAAGACCGAGGTGATGCAGAGCGCCGCCGACGTCTATTCGAACGACGTCGCCGAGCGGGTGTCGGACGTGCTCGGCAACATGCCGGCGATCCAGAGCTTCGCCCGCGCCGACGAGGAGACGGGCGCGCTGCATCGCATGATCGACCGGATGCTGCACGCGCAGCTGCCGGTGCTCACCTGGTGGGCGTTCGCGTCGGTGGCGACCCGGTCGGGCTCGACGATCGCGCTGGTGTCGATCCTCGTCACCGGCGTGTGGCTGTTGATGCGGAACCTCACCACCGTCGGCCAGATCGTCGCCTTCATGGCGCTGGCGCAGATGCTGGTCGGGCGGCTCGAGCAGACGGTCGGGTTCATGAATTACATGCTGAGCCAGTCGCCGCGGATCAGAATGTTCTTCGAGGTGATGGACACGCGGCCGGACGTCAGCGACGCCCCCGACGCGACGCCGGTCGGCCGGCTCGTCGGCGCGGTGCGCTTCGAGGATGTGTCGTTCGCCTACGACAAGGGGCGCGAGGCGTTGAGCGACGTCAGCTTCGAGGCGCGCGCCGGCGAGACGATCGCCCTCGTCGGCTCGACCGGATCGGGCAAGTCGACGACGCTGAACCTGCTGCACCGGGTGTTCGACCCGACCGAAGGCCGGGTGACGATCGACGGGCGCGACATCCGCACCATGACGCTCGAGTCGCTCAGGGAAAATATCGGCGTGGTGTTCCAGGAGCCGTTCATCTTCGCCCGCTCGATCGAGGAGAACCTGCGCATCGGCAAGCCCGACGCGACGGCGGCCGAGATGAGCCATGCGCTGGAAGCGGCCCAGGCGCTCGATTTCGTCCGGCGCGCCCCCAACGGCCTGCAAAGCGTGATCGGCGAGCGCGGGCGCAACCTGTCGGGGGGCGAGCGCCAGCGCCTGTCGATCGCCCGCGCGCTGCTCAAGGACCCGCCGATCATGGTGCTGGACGAAGCGACCAGCGCCCTCGACGCGCAGACCGAGCGGCAGGTGCAGGCGGCGGTGGACGCCGCGATGCGCGGCCGCACCACCTTCGTCATCGCCCATCGCCTGGCCACCATCCGCAACGCCGACCGGATTCTGGTGTTCGAGCGCGGCCGCATCATCGAGACCGGGTCGTTCGACGAACTGGTGGCGCGCGGCGGCGTGTTCGCCGGCCTCGCGCGAGCGCAGTTCATGACCGGTGCTGATCCGGCGCACGCGTGACGGCGTATCATCGCCACGAAGGCGACGAAGGATCGCGAAGTCTTCGTGGGCCTTGGTGGTCTTTGTGGTTCGAATAAAGAGCAAAAAGCGCTAGAGTCGCGCGCAAGGAGACTCCCGATGAGCCAGGCCCAATTCCCCGTCACGCACACGGAAGCCGAGTGGCGCGCGCTGCTGACGCCCGAGCAGTATGCGATCATGCGCGACCACGCGACCGAGCGGCCGGGAAGCTGCGCGCTCTTGCACGAGAAGCGCCCCGGCGTGTTCGCTTGCGCCGGCTGCGGCCAGCCCCTGTTCGAAGCCACGGAGAAATTCGACAGCGGCACCGGCTGGCCGAGCTTCACCTCGCCCGTCGCCGGCGCGCTCGGCCGCACGGTCGACGATTCCTGGGGCATGACCCGGACGGAGGTGCATTGCGCGCGCTGCGGCTCGCACCTCGGCCACGTGTTTCCCGACGGTCCGCCGCCGACCGGCCTGCGCTATTGCATCAACGGCGTGGCGACCACCTTCACGCCGGCGGACGAATGAACGTGTCGGAAGAGGTTCGGGACGAGGCGTACGGGCCGAGTCCGACGCCCGCCGCGCGGGCCTCCGCGGCGGCGGCGGCGGCGGACGTCCTGCGCCGCCTGACCGAGCATCCGCCGTTCAAGAGCGGCCGCATCGGCGTCCTGATCGTCAACCTCGGCACGCCGGAGGGCACCGACTACTGGTCGATGCGGCGCTATCTCAAGGAGTTCCTGTCCGACCAGCGGGTGATCGAGGCGCCCCGCGCGCTCTGGCTGCTGATCCTGCAGATCATCCTCCTGAGACGGCCGACCGCCAAGGGCCGGGACTACGCCTCGATCTGGAACACCGAGCGCGACGAGGGGCCCCTCAAGACCATCACCCGCGCGCAGAGCGACAAGCTCGCCGGGGCGCTGAAAAGCCTGTCGCCGGACATCGACGTCGACTGGGCGATGCGCTACGGCCTGCCGCGGATCGGCGACCGCCTGGCCGCCCTCCAGGCCCAGGGCTGCGACCGCATTCTCGTCGTCCCCCTCTATCCGCAATATTGCGCGGCGACGACCGCCACCGTCGGCGACAAGGTGTTCGACGCGCTCAAGACGATGCGCTGGCAGCCGACCATCCGGATTGCGGCTCCCTGGTACGACGACCCGGCCTATATCGAGGCGCTGGCGCGCTCGACCCGCGACGGCCTGGCCAAGCTCGACTTCGAGCCGGAGGTCGTGCTCGCCTCGTTCCACGGCATTCCCCAGGCCTATTTCGAAAAGGGCGATCCCTACTACTGCCATTGCGCCAAGACGACCCGCCTCCTCGCCGCCGAACTCGGCTGGGAGGAGGGGCGCCTGAGGATGACCTTCCAGTCGCGCTTTGGGCCCGGCGAGTGGCTGCGCCCCTACACCGACGAGACGGTGCGCGAGCTCGCTGCGAGCGGCGTCCGGCGCATCGCCGTCATCACGCCCGGCTTCGCCGCCGACTGCCTCGAGACGCTGGAGGAGATCGGCGTCGAGAACGCGGGCTATTTCGAGGAGGCCGGCGGCGAGCGATTCGCGGCGATTCCCTGCCTCAACGACAGCGCCGACGGCATGGCGGCCCTCGAAGCGGTCGTCCGGCGCGAACTCGGGGGCTGGGCGGGATAGGCCGTTCGCGGTCCTCGCGACGTCACGCCGACACGGATTTCGCGGCGTTGTCCGGCCGGGTCGTTGGGGCGCCGGGCAGGGGGTCCGGCCGCCCCGTCTCGCCGAGCACGCCCGCGACGATCCCCTGGACGGCGGTGCGGAAGTTGGCGGGGGAGCCAGCGGGCAGATATCGCCCCGCCTGGAGGATCTGCATCGCCAGCGCCGGCAGGACGAACGCGGGATAGTTCCGGCGTGCGAACAGGATGGCGTTGCGCGCGCCGAGGTAGACGGACAGCGGCGAGCGCGCGGCCTTGTCGCCGGAACTGCCGATGGTCGTGCCGTGTTTGTGCACGACCACGGACTTGTGGGCGTGGCCGAGCTCGCCGAGCTTTTTCGCCCGCACGCCCCATTCCACATCCTCGGAATAGAGGAAATAGGGATCGTACATCAGGCCGATCCGCTCGATCAAAGACCGCGTCACGTACATCGACGCGCCCGAGGGCGCGGTGAGGCTCGCTGCGACCGCCGCCGGGTCGGGCTCGACGGAAGCGGAGTCGCCGCGGCCGACGGCGACGCTTCGACCGGTCCATTTCCGCCAGCTCAACCCCCGCATTGCGATGACGGTCGGGTCGTCGTCGCGCACGATCAAACTCCCAACCATGCCCTTGCCGCGGCTCTCCGAATAGGCCGCGAGTTCGGCGAGGGCCTCCGGACGCGGCTCGGTGTCCGGATTGAGAATCCAGGCGGCGGTCCATCCGTCCGCCGCGAGCAGGGGCCGCAGCCAGACGTTGACGCCGCCGGCGTAGCCGAGGTTTTCGCTGGATTCGGCGACGTGGACGTAGCCCGATCCCGGTTCGCGCCCGTCGAGGCGATAGCTGCGCGTCCTGACGCCGTGATCGGGCGCGACCGGCGGCTTCGCGTCGGTGGGCGTCCAGGCCGGATCGCCGGCGTCGAGCATCGCCACGAGGGCGTCCATCGCCGCCGGGCCGCCGTTCTCGGCGATAAACACGTCGAACGAGGGGGTGTCGACCAGGAGCGCGAGCGAGCGCAAGCAGGCACGTATGTCGTCCGCGTTGCGAAAGCCAACGATGGCCACGACGACGTCTGCCACGGGACATTCCTCGCTATCAGCCAGGATGACATGCCTCGACGATGCCGGCGGCGCAACGAAAAATGTCAGTGTCGCGCGGGCTCGTCGAGCCGGCGCGGGCCGTCGGAATGGTGTTCAGGCAAACGAAGCCTATCAAGCTTGCGTGCAAATGGACCGGCCCGGGGCGCGAGCGCGCGGCCGGGACGATCGTTCACGCGACCGCCGCCGCCGGGGGCGCCTTTCAGGAGGCCGCGGCGGAGAGGGCCCTGCGCTCGTTCGCCTCCGGCGCGAAGGCTTCGGCGGCTTGAGGAGCTACGAGGAACTCGGATTTGTGACGCTGGAACTGCCATTTCAGGTCGGCCGAAATTCCGACGAAGGCGAGCCCGAGCCTGGCTCGCTCGACCTTGCGCCGAAATATGATCAGCAGGCCGAGGAAGCGGGGATCGACGGTCGTCACCGCCGACATGTCGATCGTTATCTTTTCGGCCGCCTTCAGGGCTGTGGAGAACTCGGCGATGATGCGATCGATATGCTCGATCGTGGCCGGACCGGCCATCGTGACCGTGACCACGCCGGATTCGTCGACGAAGCTGTGGATCGCGAAATCTCGCTTGGGTCGCGACGCCGCCAGCCGGCGCTCGCCCACGAGCGGCGCGACATACGTCCACAGCGCGTGCAGAAACGACAGGCCGTCGTCGAGATAGCGCCTCCAGAGGTACGGCTCCTCCTTGATGCGCCAAAGCCATTCCATGCCCCATTGCTGGAGCCGCTTCGGCGCCCGCTTCAGTCTTCCCGCTTCGAAGTTCAGCGACGCGCCGAAATGGGCCCGCACCGGAATGCGCAGTCTCCCGGCGTTGTGCATCAGCCAGGCCTGCCCCTTCCGGGCGCCGAGGGCGACGACGAGAAAATCCGCGCCGCTGTCGTTGATCGCGCCGACAATCTCGTCGCTGCTCATATCGGCGACCGGGTGAAACCCGGGGTAAATCCATCCGATGCAACGTGCGCCGTTCCCGGGCTCGTTGAAGATTTTCGCGGCGGCCTCGGCCACCCCTTCGTCGCCGCCGAAGAAGAACAACTCCAGGGGTCTGGAGGTCCTCTGCTCCCGCAGAAGGGCGAGAATGTCCGATCCGGCGATCCGCTGTCTCATGGGAACGCCGAGCAGCCGGCTCAGCCACACCACCGGCATTCCGTCAGGAGGACATAAGTCGCTGCAAAGCAGGGACTTATGGAAAGCCGGATCGCGCCAGCCGGTATTGAAGAAGTTGAGATTTGGCGTCGACAGAAAAAGCGGCGTCTTGGTTTGCGCCGAGTGATGGATGCATCGAATGACGTCCGCCGAGCTTACGTTGTCGACGGGCATGCCCAAAATGCAGTAAAGTTCTCTGTCGAGATCCTCGCCGGATGGAACCTTGCCGGCGGGTCGAGGAAATTGATTGTCGAAACTAATCAACGTTGCATATCCCTGCTACCGTTAGTCTCTTGCCCTCGTGATCCCTCTGGACGGTTTGACCGAGACGGGCCGCCACGGCGCTTATGTTGGCGAACGCCATGCGTCTGAGACGTTTTCTTGCCTCCATCGAAGGCCTGGCCTCCTGGGGACCGTGGGAACCCGCGCCAAATTGCGCATCCCAAGCGACCGCCAAAGTCTGGAAGACATCTGCGAGGGCCCCGCCTTCTGCGAAACCGGCGATGGAAAAAGCCCCGGGCGCCGCCTTCCTCTCCCTGCGGTCCGACAAGTGTACAGCTTCAATATTCAGTTGTCACGGTTTACAGTCCGGATCAAGGACCAAAAATCCCATTCGTCGTAAATGACGTCCTTCGCAGGGAAGTCCCCGAGCCGGGCCGGGCCCGGTCCTTCGGCGCCCCCGATCGCGGACCCGTGCGAGACCGTCGTGGCGGCGCGACGGGGCGTGGGTCGGCAGTCGGCGGACGGGGGCAAGAGCGGCAGGTCTTCGGCCGCGGGCCGGGCGACGTCTCGGTGAAGCGGCGCCGCAAACTCGTCGCGACGGCGCGACGGCGCGTGGGGTCAGCAGTCGGCGGACGGGCCGCGCGGGCGGGAGAGCGGCCGGTCTTCCGCCGCGGACGCCCGCAGCCACGGCCGTGGGCCGGGCGACGTCTCGGCGACGGCGCCGCTCGCCGGCTGGTAGTGGATCGCCGGCCCGGGCAGGCGGCCGGCCTCCAGCGCGGCCAGGGTCGGGCCGTTCTCGACCTCGAACGCGTCGAAGCCGCACCGCAGCATCAGCGGGATCTCGTCGATCAGCACGTCGCCGGTGGCGCGCAGTTCGCCCCTGAAGCCGTGGCGGTCGCGCAGCAGCCGGGCATAGGAAAAGGCCCGCCCGTCGGCGAATTTGGCGAAGGCGAGCGCGATCAGCGGCCGCCCGGCGAGGTCGGCCAGATGCGCCTGCGCGTCGGCGCCCGCCTCGACCGCGACCCCGACCGGCGCCGGGCGCGCCGTCAGCGTCTCGCGCTCCGACAGCCAGCGCCCGAGCGACACGATCACCGCGCCGTCGGAGGGAAGCGCGTCCGCGTCGGCCAGACGCGCAAAACCATCGTCGGCGAAACCGCCAAGCCGCCACAAAGCCATCAGATGTCCGCCCCCGCGTCGAGAACCGTGGTGTGGATGCCGCACTCGGTCTTGCCGCGGCCACGCCAGCGCCCGGCGCGCTCGTCCTCGCCGGGCCTGACCGCGCTCGTGCACGGCATGCAGCCGATCGACGGAAACCCGCGCTCGACCAGCGGATGGCGCGGCAGGCCTGCCTCGCGGATATAGTCGAGCACGTCGGTCGCGGTCCAGCCCACCAGGGGATTGACTTTGACCCGCTCGCCCTCGGCCTCGAACAAGGGGAGGGTGGCGCGCGTCGCGCTCTGAAAAGCCTTGCGGCCGGTGATCCAGGCGTCGAACCCTTCCATCGCCACGGCGAGCGGCCGGACCTTGCGGATTTCGCAGCAGCGGTCCGGATCGCTCGAGAACAGCCACTTCTCCGGGTCCTCCTGCGCCAAAGTCTGCGCCTCGGGCGCCGCGCTCCTCACGTCGGTGAGGCCGAGCGTGGCGCACAGTTCGTCGCGATAGGCGAGCGTCTCGGGAAAGTGCTGCCCGGTGTCGACGAAGATCACCGGCGTCGCCTTGTCGATCTGCGACACCATGTGCAGGAGCGCGGCGGCGTCGGCGCCGAAACTGGAGACGAGCGCGATGCGGCCGGGAAACAGGTCCTCGATCGCCAGACGGATCAGCGACGAGGCCTTGACCCGCGCAAACCGGCTTTCGAGCCGCGAGGCGGCGATCTGGTCCCCGAACAGTTTGACGTCGTGCGCGCTCATCAGATGTCCGACCCGGCGCTGCGTTCGTAGAGCGCCTCCTTGAACGGCGCGAGCCCGACGCGCCGGAACGCGTCGAGGAAGGTCTCGGACGCGTCCGCTCTCAGGCCCATGTAGGTCTCGACGATGGTCTCGACCGCCTCGACCACGTTCTCGTAGCTGAAGCCCGGGCCGACGATCTGGCCGATCGCGGCGTTTTCGTCGCCCGACCCGCCGAGCGTGATCTGGTAGGTCTCTTCGCCCGCGCGCTCGAGGCCGAGGATGCCGATGTGGCCGACGTGGTGGTGGCCGCAGGCGTTGATGCAGCCGGAAATCTTGACCTTGAGCGGGCCGATCGCCCTGGCCTTCGCGCCGTCGCCGAACTTCTGGGCGATGCGCTCGGCCACCGGAATCGAGCGGGCGGTGGCGAGCGCGCAATAATCGAGGCCGGGGCAGGCGATGATGTCGCTGATCTGGCCGGCGTTCGGCGTGGCGAGCCCCACGGACGCCAGGCGGTCGTAGACCGCCGGCAGGTCGCCGAGCGCGACATGGGGCAGGATCAGGTTCTGCTCGTGCGAAACGCGGATCTCGCCGTGCGAATAGTCCTCGGCGAGGTCGGCGACGGCGTCCATCTGGTCGGCGCTGCAGTCGCCGGGCGGGGCGCCGATCGGCTTCAGCGACACGGTGACGACGACGTGGCCCGGCGCCTTGTGCGGCGTCACGTTGGCGGCGAGGAAGCTGGCGAAGCGCGCGTCCTTGTCCCGGCGCCGCTCGACCCGGTCGCTGACCGGCTTCTTCAGCTCGAGCGCGGGGGGAGCGAAGAACGCCGCGACCCGGGCGACCTCCTCGGGCGGCAGGTCGAGGAGCGCCCGGTCGCGGGCTTCGAATTCCGCCTCGATCTCGCCCTTCAGCGTCTCGAGGGTCTTCTCGTGCATGAGGATCTTGATACGCGCCTTGTACTTGTTGTCGCGCCGCCCCTCGAGATTGTAGACGCGCAGGATCGCCTCGACATAGCCGAGGAGATCGCGCTCGGGGAGAAACGCCCGCACCTTGCGGCCGACGAACGGCGTGCGCCCGAGGCCGCCGCCGACATAGACCGCGAACCCGATCTCGCCGCCCTCGTTGCGCACGACCTGCAGGCCGATGTCGTGCGCCTGGATCACCGCGCGGTCGTGCGTCGCGCCGTTGACCGCGATCTTGAACTTGCGCGGCAGGAAGCTGAATTCCGGGTGCAGCGACGACCATTGCCGCAGGATCTCGGCGTAAGGCCGCGGGTCGGCGATCTCGTCGTGCGCGACGCCGGCGAAATGGTCGGCCGTCACGTTGCGGATGCAGTTTCCCGAGGTCTGGATGGCGTGCATCTCGACGCTCGCCAGCTCCGCGAGGATGTCGGGCGTGTCCTTCAGCGCCGGCCAGTTGTACTGGATGTTCTGGCGGGTGGTGAAATGGCCGTAGCCGCGGTCGTAGACGCGGGCGATCTCGGCGAGCTTGCGCATCTGGCGGGCGTCGAGCGTGCCGTAGGGAATGGCGACCCGCAGCATGTAGGCGTGGAGCTGGAGATAGAGGCCGTTCATCAGCCGGTGCGGGCGGAACTGCTCCTCGGTCAGGTCGCCGGCGAGGCGGCGGTCGACCTGATCGCGGAACTGGGCGACGCGGGCGTCGACGAAAGCCTGATCGAAATCGTCGTAATGGTACATGTCAGGCGTCTCCGACCGCGATCGGCGCCGAGCGGGGCCCCAATCCCTGCGCCTGCTTGCCGAGATCGCGGCGGACGGTCGGCCCGGCGGCGCGGATCGCCTCGCGCAGCGCCTTGGGGACGACGTGGCCGTTGCGCGTCTCGACGGCGACGGCGTAGACGTCGACCACGAGATTGCGCGCCGCATCCTCCGCCGCGCGCGCCGAGGCGGCCTTGGTCGCGGCGGCGTCCGGCAGAACCTCGGCGTCGTTGAAGTCCTCGCTCCAGGTCGATTCGGCGGTCTGGAACACGACCACGCCATCCGCGAGGCGGTTGGCGGTGATGATATCGGGCATTGCAGTCTCTTGACGGCGGCGCGACAGGGACCGCTTACCTATCCCCTAACAGATTTTACGGCAAGCGTCTATGACTAATTTTATATAGCTCGATATTACAGTATATCCGTCACGGATCGAGGTCCGTCCGGGTCACGCCCGCGAATTCCAGAACGTAATCCGGCCCGAAGGCGCGGCTCGGGGTCTGGAAGCCGGGCTCGACGGTCCCGCCGGCGACCCGGACCGCAGCGTCGAGGGCGGTCGCCGTGGTCAGCGCGTAGCCTTCCGGCGTCGTCAGCCGGGCGCGCACGCGCTCGCCCCGTGCGTTGCTCGCCTCGCCGACCAGGATCGCTCGCCCGGACGCCCGCGCCTCGGCGCTCGGCCCTTCCGGCATCCGGTCGATCTGCCGCTTGAGGAGGGTTTGCATGAACGGCCGCCCGAGGAACGATTTGACGAACGGGGGCGTCCGCGCGAGCGCGCGGATCGCCGGCAGCGCCTCGAAGAAAACCTCGATGTCGGGAATCCCCGTCGAGTGGAAGGCGGTCGCGACGTCGCCCCAGCTGACCTGAACCGTGGGCCGCTCGCCGGCGCCGAAGTCGCAGGATCCGGCCTCGGGCCAGTCGCGGCGGACGAGCGCGCCCTTGCGCCGGATCTGCGTGCCGGCGGCGATCGCCTCGACCATGGTCTTGGCGGTGCCGCGCGACGGGTTCGTCCCGAGCGACAGGAACAGTTTCAGCTTCGCGGCGTCGGGCAATCGGCGCGCGAGATGGGCGGCCAGGCAGTCGCTCGGCACGACGTCGAAACCGACGCCGGGCAGGAGCGTGACCATTCGCGCCTTCGCCTCGGCGTCGCGCGCGGCGATCGCCTCGAACACGTCGATCTCGCCGGTGATGTCGAGGTAATGAACGCCCTTGCGCAGGCAGGCGTCGACCATGGGGCGCGACGTCGCCGAGAACGGGCCGGCGACGCAGAGCGCGGCCGCCACGTCGCGGAGCCCGACGTCGATCGCTTTCGGGTCGCCGAGATCGAAGACGCGCGACGCGAGGCCGAGCGGGGCCGCCGCCGCCTCCACCCTCGCCCGGCTGCGCCCGGCGAGAATCGCCCGGACGCCCTGATCGGCCGCCCGCTTCGCGATCAGCTTGCCGGTATAGCCGCTCGCGCCGTAGATCAGGATCGTTCCGCTCATGGGCTCTTCTCCTCGTCGGTCGCGAGGATGCCACACCGAGGCCCATGCGGTCAGCGCCTCGTTGCCGGGAGCGGCGCAACGGCTCGGTTCGGCGCGGACCTGACGCGCCTTCGAAGCCGGCTGACCGTCGGGAAGCGGTCGGCCAGGCAATGCCGGCGCCCAAGGGCTTGTGCGACAGATATTGCGAAAAACAGAAATATATGGCATGGTAGGGCGATCAGCCGAAAGGCCGGCCATGTCCATCCTGTCTCAGCCGCATCCTCTGCGCGCCCCCGGCGCCGCCGCCCGCGCGATGCGGTGCAGCGCATCGTCGCCCGCATGCCGGAGGGCCTGAGCCATGCCGAGATCGCGGCCGAGGAGGGAGTCGCGCGCGGACGCATTCGCCAGCTCGTGCGCGCGGCGACCGTGCGGGCGGAAGACGCGCCGGACCCCGGACGGATGCAGGTCGCCCGTCATTTCCAAGGTGCGCCAAAGCTTGGCAGGTAGTGCGCCCGTAATTCCCAAGCCGGCAGCGAACAGCGCCGTCATCGCGAGCGAAGCGAAGCGATCCAGGGCCGCTGGGCCGCTGTTGCGCCCTCTGATCGTCCCGCCGCCCTTCGTTGCGAGCAGAAGACGGAGCGATTTTTTCTGCAGGAGGCAAGCGGCGGCATGGGTTGCTTCGTCGCTTCGCTCCTCGCAATGACGGGGTTGGGAGTAACGTGCGCCCGGAAATTCCGCCGCAAGCCCCTGAGCAACCTCAAAACGCGCCCGGGACCCGCGCGGCGCCGCTCACATCCCGCCCAGATGCTCCGCAACCGCAAAGATGTCCTTGTCGCCGCGGCCGCACAGGTTCATCACCATCAGGTGGTCCTTCGGCCGCTTCGGCGCGAGTTCGATCACCTTGGCGAGCGCGTGCGCGGGTTCGAGCGCCGGGATGATCCCCTCGAGCTTCGACAGGAGCTGGAAGGCGTCGAGCGCCTCCCTGTCGGTGGCGGACAGGTACTTCACCCGGCCGACGTCGTGCAGCCACGAATGCTCCGGTCCGACGCCGGGATAATCGAGGCCGGCCGAGATCGAATGGCCCTCGAGGATCTGCCCGTCGTCGTCCTGCAGGAGGTAGGTGCGGTTGCCGTGCAGCACGCCGGGCCGGCCGCCGGCGATCGAGGCGGCGTGGCCATTGTCCACGGCGAGCCCGTGTCCCGCCGCTTCGACCCCGAAAATCTCGACGCCCTCGTCGTCGAGGAACGGGTGGAACAGGCCGATCGCGTTCGAGCCGCCGCCGATCGCCGCGACCAGGCTGTCGGGCAGCCGGCCTTCGGCCTCGAGGATCTGCGCGCGCGTCTCGTCGCCGATCACGCACTGGAAGTCGCGCACCATCATCGGGTAGGGGTGCGGGCCGGCCGCCGTGCCGATGCAGTAGAAGGTGTCGCCGACGTTGGTGACCCAGTCGCGCAAAGCCTCGTTCATCGCGTCCTTCAGCGTCCGCGCGCCGGCCTGAACCGGCCGCACCTCGGCGCCCAGCATCTTCATGCGGAAGACGTTCGGCTTCTGCCGTTCGACGTCGACCGCGCCCATGTAGACGACGCAGTCGAGGCCGAAGCGGGCGCAGGCGGTGGCGGTGGCGACGCCGTGCTGGCCGGCGCCGGTCTCGGCGATGATCCGCTGCTTGCCCATGCGCCGGGCGAGCAGGATCTGGCCGAGCACGTTGTTGATCTTGTGGGCGCCGGTGTGGTTCAACTCGTCGCGCTTGAAGTAGACCTTCGCCCCGCCGAGGTGGGCGGTCAGCCGTTCGGCGTAATAGAGCGGGCTCGGCCTGCCGACATAGTGTTTGAGAAGGCCGTTCAGCTCGGCGTGGAAGGCCGGGTCGGCCTTCGCCTCCCCGTAGGCTTTTTCCAGCGAGAGGATCAGCGGCATCAGCGTCTCGGCGACGAACCGTCCGCCGTAGATGCCGAACCGGCCGCGCTCGTCCGGCCCTTTGCGGAAGGAGTTCGGCTTGTCGAGCTTGGTCATTCACTTGGCTCCAAGGGGCGTGCGGGCCAGGCCCGTGCGCGCGGCGGCGACGAAGGCCGCGATTCTGGTTTCGTCCTTGACGCCGGGCGCGCTTTCGACGCCCGACGACACGTCGACGCCGCGGGCGCCGGTGGCGCGGATCGCCGCCGCGACGTTGTCGGGGGCGAGGCCGCCCGAGAGCAGCCACGGACGCCGGGGCGCGAAATCGCGCGCGAGGCGCCAGTCGAACGGCAGGCCGTTGCCGCCGGGGAGGGCCGCGCCCTTCGGCGGCTTGGCGTCGATCAGCAGGAAGTCGGCCGCCCCGTCGTAGGCCCCCGCGGCCGCGAGGTCGTCGGGCGCGGCGACGCCGACCGCCTTCAGGGTCCGGCGGCCGTAAAGGGCGCCGATCGCGGCCACCCGCTCCGGGCTTTCCTTGCCATGAAACTGCAGCATGTCGGGGTCGAGGGCCTCGACGACGTCCGAGAGCAGCGCGTCGTCGGCGTCGACCGTCAGCGCCACGATGGTCGCCCGGCCGCGGGCTCGGCGTCCGAGGGCGCGCGCCGTCGCGAAGTCGATGTGGCGCGGGCTCCTGGCGAAGAACACGAAGCCGACCATGTCGGCGCCCGCCGCGATCGCGGCGTCGAGGCTTTCGGGCGTGGAGAGGCCGCAGATTTTGACCAGGGGCGTCATCGGACGGCTTCTTTCGGCCAAAGCGCGCAGGCTGTCAAAGGCTGGGCCGGGAGTTCCGGACTTGGCGGCGGCGGGTCAGGCGCGCAGCGCGCCGGCGGCCGGCGCGAGCGCGCTCTCGATGGCGGCGATCTCGGCTTCGGCCGCCGCCCGCATCCTGGCTTCCGCGCCGCGATAGAGCGCCACGATCCGCCGTCCCTCCTCGGTCAGGGCGGCGCCCCCGCCCTTCGCCCCGCCGTGATGGGCGGCGACGAGCGGAGCGGAAAAGAGCTGGTTGAGTTCGTCCACCAGCAGCCAGGCGCGGCGGTAGGACATGGCGTGGAGCCGTCCCGCCGCCGAGATCGACCCGGTCGTTTCGATCGCTTCGAGGAGCGCGATCTTGCCGACGCCGAGCCTGCGGCCTTCGTCGAAGTCGAACCGGATCGTCAACCGAGTGGGCATTCCTTCTCCCTTTGCTGTCGTGGCTGGGACGGGTCGCAGCCGTCTTCCGGCGAGACGCCTGGGACGGCGAGGCGGCGTCTCGCCGCCCGGAGCGCGAGGACGCGCGCTGCTTCCCGTCCCCTCAGCCGGAATGCGCGAATGCCCGGAGGCCGGACCGCCGCTCGCCGCTCACGCCGCCAGCGCCGCGAGGATGCGCGCCCAGGACCGCGCCCCTTTGTGGAACGAGGTCCGCTCGTATTTCTCGTTCGGCGAATGCATGTTGTCGTCGTCGAGCCCGAAGCCGACGAGCAGGCAATCCATGTTCAGCTCGCGCTTGAACGCGCCGACGATCGGGATCGACCCGCCGCAGCCGACCAGCGCCGCGGGCTTGCCCCATTCCGCCTCGAGCGCTCGCTTCGCCCGCCGCAGCGCCTCGTTCTTGATCGAGAGCGACAGGGCCGGGCTCCCGCCGCCGCCGATGAACCGCGCCTTGACGTCGGGGGGCAAACGCGAGGCGACGAAGGCGCGGAAGGATTGGGAGACGCGCTCCGGATTCTGCTTGCCGACCAGCCGGAACGTCACCTTCGCGCTCGCCGTCGAGGCGATCACGGTCTTTTGCCCCTCGCCGGCGTAACCGCCGGATATGCCGTTGATGTCGCAGCTCGGCCGCGACCAGAGCTGCTCGAGCGGCGTGCGGCCGCGCTCTCCCGCAGGGGTGGTGAGGCCGACCCCGCCGAGAAAGGCCGCGGCGTCGAAATCGAGGCCGTCCCAGAGCTCGAGGAGCTCCTTGGGAAGCTCCTCGACCCCGTCGTAGAAGCCGGGCAGCGCCACGGCGCCGTTGGCGTCGTGCAGGCCGCCGAGAATGCCGGCGAGCACGTTGATCGGATTGACGGCGAGGCCGCCGAACACGCCCGAATGGAGGTCGCGGTTCGGGCCGGTGAGGACGACCTCCTCGCCGACGATTCCGCGCAGCGCGATGGTGATCGCGGGAACCGTGGGCCCCCACATGCCGGTGTCGCACACCAGCGCGACATCGGCCTTGAGCGCCTTGGCGTTTTTCGCCAGGAAGGCCGGCAGCGAGGGCGAGCCGGTCTCCTCCTCGCCCTCGAACAGCGCCGTGATCGAGCACGGCGGCCCGCCGAACTGCTGGAAGGCGCGGCACGCCTCGAGGAAGGTCATGAGCTGGCCCTTGTCGTCGACGGCGCCGCGCGCGACGATGCGCTCGCCGCGCGGGCCCGATTCCAGCGTCGGCTCGAACGGCGGGGACCTCCACAGCTCCAGCGGGTCCGCCGGCTGAACATCGTAATGTCCGTAGAACAGCACGTGCGGCGCGTCCCGTCGGGCGCACTTCAGGTGGCCGAGGACCATCGGGCGTCCGTCGGTCGGATGTTTGGCGGCGTCGAACCCGAGCGAGCCGAGCTCGGCGACCAGCCAGTCGGCCGCCCGGTCGCAATCGGGGAAATGCGCCGGCACGGCGGAGACCGACGGGATTCTCAAGAACCCGAACAGGCGTTCGACCGCTGCGGTCTGCCCGGCGTCGATCGCAGACAGGATCTCGTCCATCGTAGCCATCGCCATCCGCCTCGCTCCGCGCCCCCCGGCGCGCCGTGCTTTGTAGCAGGCCCGGCGCGCGTCTTCCATCGGCCGCGAGGGGTCGGCCTTGACCATTGTCCACTTGCAAAGCGCGATGGAGCCGGAAACAATTCCGGGACCGCAGGGGAGGAAGTCTTGGCGCAGCATTTCGATCCGCGCAACGCGCCGTTCGACCGACTGAGCGCGGAGGAGATCGACGTCGTCGGCGACTCGCTCGATATCGCCTATTATCGTCCGGGCGAAACCATCATTCCGCTGCACGGCGCGCCCGAGAGCCTGTTCATCGTCATCAAGGGGGCGGTGGAGGAGCGCGACGGCGACGATCTGGTGGCGCTGCGCGGACCCGGCGACATCTTCGATTCGCGCGCGCTCGTCCAGGGGCGCAGCTCGGCCGCGTTCTCAGCGCGCGAGGAGACGCTGTGCAACCTGCTGCCGCGCGACGTCACCCTGCGGCTGATCAACGCCAATCCGCGCTTCGCCTCGTTCTTCTACCTCGACATCGCCCACAAGCTGGACACGGTGTCGAGCGAGGAGGAGGCCGCCCGCTTCACCCCCATGCTCAACGCCCGGGTCGACGAGATCTTCCTGCATCCGGCCAATTTCATCGACGCGACGGCGTCGATCGTCGACGCTTGCGCGCTGATGCGAACCCACAAGACCTACGCGCTGTTCGTCGACGGCGGCAAGGGGCCCGGCATCGTCACCCGCACGGACCTGCTCGAGGCGGCCCTGCTCGACCGCTTGCCTCTCGACAGCCCGATCGGTCCGCTCGCGCGTCGCCCGGTCCTCAGCGTCGCCCCGGACGACATGATCTCGACCGCGCTTGTGCGCATGACCAAGAACAACAAGCGGCGCGTCGCCGTCTCGGAAAAGGGTCGCATGATCGGCCTGCTCGAGGACATCGATCTTCTGGGCTTTCTCGCCGGCAATTCCCAGATCGTCGGCGGCCGCATCGACGAGTCGCGTCGAATCGAGGACCTCGCCCGGGTGGCCAGGGAGATCGAGCCGCAGATCCGCCTTCTGCGCCGGCAGGGGGTCAAGGTCGATCTGATCTGCGAGATCGTCTCGGACCTCAACCGCCGCCTGCTGCACAAGGTCTATGCGCTCGTCGCTCCGACGTCCGTCCGGGAAGCCGGCTGCTTCTTCGTGATGGGCAGCGAGGGGCGCGGCGAGCAGACCTTCCGCACCGATCAGGACAACGGGCTCATTCTCGCCGGACCGCTGGACCACGAGGACGATCTCGTCCGGTTTCGCCTCGCCGTGTTCGACGCGCTGGCGAAGTGCGGGTTCCCGCCCTGTCCCGGCGAGGTGATGGTGCGCAACCCCGTGTGGTCGAAGACGCTCGACGAATACCGCGACGACTTCCGCAGCTGGCTCGCCCTCGCCGACGAGAGCGGGACGATGAACATCGCCATCCTCTACGACGCGGCGGCGGTCGCCGGCGACGCGAAGCTGCTCCGCGCCGCCAAGCAGGACCTGATCGACCTGATGCGCGGCGAGCGGCTGCGGCTCGCCCGGTTCGCACGCGCGATCGACGCCTTCCCGACGCCGATCGGTTTCTTCAACAATCTCGTCACCTCCCGGGCCGAGGGCGACGCGCTCGACCTGAAGAAGGGCGGCATCTTTCCGATTGTTCACGGCGTGAGGGCGCTGGCGCTGGAGAACGGGCTGTTGGAGACCGGCACGACCGCGCGCATCGCCAAGCTCGCCGAACTCGGCGTGTTCGACGCCCAGTTCGCGCGCGAACTGACGCAGGCGCTGCATTACCTGATGACGCTCAGACTCGACGCCCAGATCGCGGAGAAGGCGTCGACCAGCCTCGTCAAGCCCGGCGAGTTCTCGACCATGGAGCGCGACCTGCTGCGCGACTCCTTCCAGGTCGTCAAGCGGCTGCGCGACATGCTGCGCCGCCACTTCAATCTGGCGATGTTCTGATGCTGCTGGGGCTCAAGCGCCGGTTTCTGCTGCATCGCCTGCGCGACCCCGACTATCGTTTCCTGTTCGAGCCGCCGCCGCCGGGCGAGGCGGTTTCGATCGACTGCGAGACGACGGGCCTGAACACGCGCAAGGACGACATCGTCACCGTCGCCGCGATCCGGATTCGCGGCGCCCGGATCCTCGCCAGCGAGCGTTTCGAGGCGGTGGTCAAGCCGAAGGCCAGGCTCAACCCGGACGCGATCAAGATCCACCGCCTGCGTGAGCAGGACGTGGCCGACGGCCGTCCGATCGAGGAAGTCCTGCCCGATCTCCTGCGCTTCATCGGCTCGAGGCCGCTCGTCGGCTTCTATCTCGAGTTCGATGTCGCGATGCTGAACCGGCACGTGCGGCGCCTGATCGGCATCGACCTGCCGAACGCGCAGATCGAGGTGTCGGGCGCCTATTACGAGCGCAAGTACGGCGACGCCCCGCCCGGAACCGAGGTCGACCTCCGCTTCGTCAGCATTCTCAGCGACCTCGACCTGCCCGTGCTCGATCAGCACGACGCCTATTCCGACGCCCTGATGACCGCGATGATGCACCTGAAGCTCGCCGACCTGAAGGCTCGCGCGGTGCGCATCCCGCGGGGGCGCGACAAACCGCTCGCGCACTACGGCGGCGGCGGCTGAGCCGAACGAAAAGACCGCGCCGATGGCGCGGTCTTTCCAGCCGGGTATCTGTTTCGATTGTCCGTCAGAAGATCTGACGGAAAATGAAGAACAGGGTTCCGGACAGGAGCATCGCCGCCGGCAGGGTCAAGACCCAGGCGAGCGCAATGCTTCCGACCGTCGACCACTGCATTCCCGAGCCGTTGGCGACCATCGTGCCGGCCACGCCGGACGACAGCACGTGGGTCGTCGACACCGGCAGGCCGAAACCGTCGGCCGCGCCGATCGTGGCGGCGGCGACGAGTTCGGCGGCGGCGCCCTGCCCGTAGGTTAGGTGGGTCTTGCCGATCTTCTCGCCGACGGTCACGACGATGCGCTTCCAGCCGACCATCGTCCCGAGGCCGAGCGCGATCGCGACGCAGATCTTCACCCAGATCGGAATGAACTTGGTCGAAAAGTCGAGCTGCTTCTTGAACTCGCCGATCTCTTTCTTGTCGTCGGCCGTCAGCTCGCTCTCCTTGTCCTTGGACAGCACGCGCAGAGCTTCCGAGGCGAGATACATATCGTTGCGGACGTTTTGCACCTTGTCGAGCGGCGTCCTGGCGACGGAGCCGTAGTCTTTCACCTGATCGCTGATCTGCCTCACCAGCACCGCGAGCGAGGGATAGGTGCCCTCGGAGATCTTGTGAGCGTGGACATACTCGGTCACCGCCGGGCGGGGGTCGCCGATCACGTCGTAACCGGCGCCGTGCGCCGCCACCACCTTGGAGGCGGCCTGCGCCGCGGCGATGAACGACTCGGCGTGCCCTGCCGGCGGGGCATGGTTCAAGGCGTAGGCGGTCGGCGCGACGCCGATCAGGATCAGCATGATCAGGCCCATGCCCTTCTGGCCGTCATTCGAACCGTGGAAGAACGACACCAGCGTGCAGGTCAGGATCAGCAGGCCGCGGATCCAGGTCGGCGGGGGGTTGCGGCCCTCGGGCGCCTTGTAGAGAGCAGGAACCCGGACGATCGCCTTCATCAGGAGGAGCAGCAGCGCGGAAAGGGCGAAACCGAACAGCGGCGAGAAGAGCAGGGCTTCGCCGATCTTCGTCACCTGGTCCCAATCGACGCCCGCGGTGCCGTCCTGGCCGCGCAACAGCGCGTTGGTGACGCCGACGCCGACGATCGAGCCGATCAGCGTGTGCGAGCTCGAGGCCGGGATGCCGAAGAGCCATGTGCCGAGGTTCCAGATGATCGCGGCGATCAGCAAGGCGAACACCATCGCGTAGCCGGCGCTCGAGCCCACCTGCATGATGAGTTCGACCGGCAGAAGCGAGACGATGCCGAAGGCGACGGCGCCGCTCGACGCGAGCACCCCGATGAGGTTCCAGCAGCCCGACCAGACGACGGCGAACTGCGCCGGCAGGGCGTGGGTGTAGATGACGGTCGCGACGGCGTTGGCGGTGTCGTGGAAGCCGTTGACGAACTCGAAGCCGAGCGCGATCAGCAGCGCCACGCCGAGCAGAACGAACGGCAGGATCGTCGTCGGTCCGCCGCCCGACTCGGCGATATCCCGGCTAATCGAATAGGCCATGTAGAACAGGCCGCCGGCGAGCACGGCGAGAATCCCGAGCGCGAGCCGGATGTCCATCGGGTGATCGAGATGAGGCTTGCCCGCCGCCGGAGCGGCTTGCGGCGTCGCGATATCGGTTGCGGCTGTCATCGGGCTCGGCTCCACGGGAATGAGGACAACCTCTATCGCGGGGCCGGATGACAGGACTGTGAATGGGCGCGTAAACAGAGATTCCGGCCTTGCGCCAGAAAACCGCCGACCTTCAGAAGGAAACTATCGCGGCCTCGTGGAACCTTTGTGCCCGTCCCCGAAAATGCTACATGCGAAAGCGTACCACTGCGCAAGCTCGACCACAAGCGCCCAGACATAAGTGAGTTCCTGGACATGGACCCTTGACATAAGGAAAAGCTGATCGCACTGCAGCCGCTGACGCGCCAGTCCCTCGAGGTCCGGAAGTGCAAGGTCTGCGGCGGTTATGCCCCTCTTTTTGATATCGTAGACTTCAACAAGTTTTGTTCTAAGAATCATTATCTTTATGGTCGCTCCGGCATCGATGTTTCCTATTTTAGGTGTATTCAATGCGATTTCCTTTTCACCGACTTCACCGATGACTGGTCACATGAAGACAACTCAACATTCATCTACAATGACGACTATGTGAAGGTTGACGGTGAATACTTAGTGATAAGACCTAAGAAAATGGCCGCGACGATGGCGTCGCTGCTAAAAGGTTCCGAATCGTTGCGCATACTCGACTTTGGCTCGGGCGCGGGCGTATTCGCCCGCCGAATGGCGGACCTGGGTTTCACAAACGTCGTCGCCTACGATCCGTTCTCACATCCCGTTCGACCCGCGGGTTTGTTCGACCTCGTCACGGCGATCGAGGTCGTCGAGCATACGCCACGCCCGGTCGAGACCTTCTTTGAAATGGCCAGTTTCACGAAGGACACGGGGGCGCTGATCGTCGGACAGACACTCCAGCCGGCGAATATCGGCGAGCTGAAATGTAACTGGTGGTATACTGCGCCGAGAAACGGGCACGTCTCGACCTACAGCATCAAGACTTTTGCCATGATCGGGAAGAAGCTTGGGCTTGACGTTCGAGCGAGGTCGGAAAGTGTGGGCCTGTTCGGCTTTGCGCGTCCCTCACTGCTTCCAAACCTGGCGGAGGTCATGGACCGGCTTGGGCCGCGTTATGCGGTGAACGTGCTCGAGGCCTCTGGCCGGGGAGCAGACCCAGCGAAGTGGCACGGCGTCGAAAAAGGCGACGTCCAGTTTCGCTGGACGGCGGGCGATCGGGTGGCCTGGGACCGCAAGCTGACACAGGGACGGAATCGGATAGAGGTTCCTTTTCTCATGGAAATCATGCCCGGCTACGCGCGACAATGCAGACTGGCTGTGGAGCGCGCAGAGCTGCCGACATCGATCGTCGACGGGCGTCTGGTCGCCGAACTGGATGTCACCGATCCGAGCGGCGCGGTCTCGGTTGAACTCATCATGCCTGCGCCGGTATCGCCCGAGTCGCTCGGTCGCGCTCCGGACAGGCGAAACCTCGGCCTGGCGATTCCGGTTGCGAGCCCGGATATCGACATGCCTCTATGAGAGGTTTCAATCGCGATGGCGTTGTCGCGAGGCCCCCGGCGCGGCCTTGGCCGCGCATGCTCGAGCCGCGCGACCATCATTCCGGCGACGCCCCAGTCCAGCACGTGGGTCGTCGACGCCGGCGGGGCGAAGCCGTCCGTGGCGCCGATGGTCGCGGCAGCGACCAGCTCGGCCATCGGGTGATCGAGATGCGGCTTGCCTTGCGCCGGAGCGACTTGCCGCGTCGCGATATCGGCTGCGGCCGCCATCGGACTCAGCCCTCGGGGACCGACCGACCGGGACTCGATCGTAGGCGCAGCTCTTCGTGGGGATCCGAGCCCGAACGGGGTCGCCCTCTCGGCCGGCGCCTCTTGCTCGGAAGCGTGCGACTCGCGTCCCGAAATCGCGGGACCCGCTCACCCCGCCTCGGCCAGCAGCGGCAGGCGTTGAGCGGAGCGCTCGCCGTCGTGATCGAGGAGCCTCGTCGGGTAGTCGCCGGTGAAGCAGTGATCGGTGAACTGGGGCTGGCGCGGGTCGCGCTGTGCAAAACCCATCGCGCGATAGATCCCCGAGATCGACAGAAACGCCAGGCTGTCGGCGCCCATGAACGTCCGCATCGCCTCGAGGTCCATGCGAGCGGCGAGCAATTTGTCGCGTTCCGGCGTGTCGATGCCGTAGAAGTCGGGATAGGCGATCGGCGGCGAGGAGATGCGGAAGTGGACCTCGCGCGCGCCCGCCTCCCGCATCATCTGGACGATCTTGACGCTGGTGGTGCCGCGCACGATCGAATCGTCGAGCAGCACCACGCGCTTGCCGGCGACCACCGCGCGGTTGGGGCTGTGCTTCATGCGCACGCCGAGCTCGCGGATCGACTGGGTCGGCTGGATGAAGGTCCGTCCGACGTAATGGTTGCGAATGATGCCGAGCTCGAACGGCAGTCCGCACTCGCGTGCGTAGCCGATCGCGGCCGGAACGCCCGAATCCGGCACGGGCACCACGACGTCGGCCTCCGCCGGCGCCTCGCGCGCCAGTTCGGCGCCCATGGCCTTGCGAGAATCGTACACCGAGCGTCCGTGAACGATCGAATCCGGCCGGGCGAAGTAGATGTACTCGAAGATGCACGGCCGCGCCGGCTGGCGGGGCAGCGGAAAGAAACTCTTCACCCCGTCGGCGTCGATCACCACGACCTCGCCGTTCTCGACGTCGCGAATGAACTTCGCGCCGATGATGTCGAGCGCGCAGGTCTCGGACGCGAGAATCGGGCAGCCGTCGAGCTCGCCGAGCACCAGCGGACGGATGCCCAGCGGGTCGCGCGCGCCGATCAGCTTCTTGTTGGTCAGGGCGACGAGCGCATAGGCGCCCTCGATCTCGGCCAGCGCCTCGACGAAACGGTCGACGATCTTCGACCTGCGCGAGCGCGCCGCGAGCAGGAGCACGACCTCGGTATCGGTCGTCGACTGGCAGATGGCGCCGCCGCGAATGAGTTCGCGCCTGAGCGTCAGGCCGTTGGTCAGGTTGCCGTTGTGCGCCACCGCCAGGCCGCCGGCCTCGAGCTCGGCGAACAGCGGCTGCACGTTGCGCAGCGCCGTTTCGCCGGTGGTGGAATAGCGCACATGGCCGACGGCGGCGGAACCGGGCAGGCGGTCGATCACGGAGGCGCTGGAGAAGTGATCCCCGACCAGCCCCTGCCGGCGCTCGGAATGAAAGCGCTGTCCGTCGTAGGCGACGATGCCGGCGGCCTCCTGTCCCCGATGCTGGAGGGCGTGAAGGCCGAGCGCCACGATCGCCGCGGCGTGCGGATGCCCGAAAATGCCGAAAACGCCGCATTCCTCGCGCAAGCGGTCGGCGTCGAGATCGACGTCCCCGGAAAGCGGCGGGGCGGCGGTCACGGCTTCGGCGCGGGCAGCGGACGCCCGTTGATGATCGCGTCGAGCTTCTGCTTGTCGAGCGTCGAGCTGGACGGGGCTGACGACGCCGGCGAGGACTCCGCTTTCTTCTGGACCAGCGGAGGCGGCGCTGTCGGTTCGCTCCCCGTCGGAGCGCTCGTCTCCTCGACCGGTTCGGCCGGGGTGACGGCGCCGCGCGACTTGATCCACGCGTCGACCGTCGTCGCCGCGTCTTCCGGCAGCAGGGCCACGATCTTGTCCGCCGTTTCGGTCAGGATCGGCCGCGTCTTGGCGTTTTTCACCCATTCTGGTTGCTGCTTTTCCGAGACCAGCCAGTTGAAGATCGCGAAGGCGACCACGGCGAGGAGGAAGCCGCGCGCCGCGCCGAACACGAAACCGAGCGTCCGGTCCAGGGCGCCGATCTTGCTGTCCAGGATCGCGTCCGACAGTCTCACCGTGAACAGCGAGACCACGATCAGCGTGGCGAAGAACACGATCGCCGCCGCCGCCGCCTGAGCGATCACATCCTTATGGATATAGGGCGTGAGATAGGGGGTCACAACCGGATAGAAGGAATAGGCGGCGGCCGCGGCCGCCGCCCACGAAGCGATCGCCAGGACCTCTCGGGAGAATCCACGCATCATGGACAGGAGCGCGGACACGAAGACAATCGCGATAACGGCGAGATCGAGATAGGACGGCATCCAAACAACCTTGTCGAAACGCTCGAAGGCACGGGCGGCGTCCGGCGTCCGGAGCATCCTGCGGACCGCCTTATAGCCAAGGCGTCCCGGTTCGTCACCCGTCGGCGGGCGAGTTCCGGCGCGGTCGCGGCGCCGGCCCGGTTTCGACGGCCGCGGCGGCGATCAGGGCGACCAGGGACGCGACCGAGCCGATCGGAGTGGTCCCGGCCTGGACCGCGTCGCTCTCGACGCGCGCCGCGGGCGGCGCAAAAGCCTTGGCGAAGCCAAGCTTCGCCGCCTCCTTGAGGCGCAGGCCGGCGTGAGCGACCGGGCGGACCGAGCCGGACAGAGCGATCTCGCCGAAATAGACCGCGTCATGGGGCAGGGTCGCGCCGGTCAACGAGGAGACGAGCGCGGCCGCCGCGGCGAGGTCGGCCGCGGGCTCCGCCACCCTCAAGCCGCCGGCGACGTTGAGGTAGACGTCGTACTGGCCGAGCTTGAGGCCTGCGTGCGATTCGAGCACGGCGAGCACCATGGCGAGCCGGTTCGGCTCCCAGCCGACGACCGCGCGGCGGGGCGTCCCGAGCGAGGTCGGAGCGACGAGCGCCTGGATTTCGACCAGCAGGGGTCGCGCCCCTTCGACGCCGGCGAACACCGAGGCGCCCGGCGCCGCGGCGCCGTCCCGACCGGCCAGGAACAACGCCGAGGGGTTCGCCACCTCGGCGAGTCCGGCGCCGGTCATCTCGAACACGCCGACCTCGTCGGTCGCGCCGAACCGGTTCTTGGCCGCCCGGAGCAGCCGGAAGGCGTGCGCCCCGTCCCCCTCGAAGGAGAAGACGGCGTCCACCATGTGCTCGACCACCCTCGGGCCGGCGATCTGACCGTCCTTCGTCACGTGTCCAACGAGCAGGAGCGCCGCGCCGCTCGCCTTTGCGAACCGGATCAGGGACTGGGCCGAACCACGCACCTGGCTCACGGTGCCGGGGGAGGATTCGATCGCATCGCTCCACATGGTCTGGATGGAATCGATCACCACGAATTTCGGAGGGTCGCCCGAAGCGAGGGTGGCGACGATGTCCTCGACGAGCGTCTGGGCGGCGAGCTGGACCGGCGCGTCCGCGAGTCCGAGGCGGCTCGCGCGGAGGCGCACCTGCGCGGTCGATTCCTCGCCCGAGACGTAGACCACCCGCTCGCCGGCCCGCGCGACCGCGGCGCAGGCCTGGATCAGAAGGGTCGACTTGCCAATCCCGGGCTCGCCGCCGATCAGGGTCGCCGAGCCCGGAACGAAACCGCCGCCGGCCACCCGGTCGAGCTCGCCGATCCCGGTGACGACGCGCGGCTCCGGCTTCGAGTCGCCGGACAGGTCCTCGAGCGGGAAGGCGCGTCCGGCCGCGCCGCGCCGCGCCGGGGCGGCTGCGACGCCGAGCGCCGCCGCTTCCTCGATGATCGTGTTCCACTCGCCGCACGATTCGCATTTTCCTTGCCATCGTTGCGTGATCGCGCCGCAGTTCTGGCACACGTAAGAAGAGCGCAGCCTGGCCATCGTCCGGAAGTGACAGTTCCGAACGGCCCTGTCGAGGCGAATGCGCGCGCCCGGCGCCTCGTTTCGGCCGGGAGTTCCGGCGAAACGGCGCGCCGTGCTCCGGCTGCGGCAAATGGTCCCGTTCCTAATGCCCGCTCGCCGCCCATATAGTCCAACGGCGCGGGGCTGAAAGCCGCCGCGGAGCGGGTGACCCGACGCTCCTCGACGGTGATGGGGAACGGACGGTCTGATGGCTTACGCGTTCAACCACAATGCGGAAGACGCGCCGAGGTTCGGCGAGTTGTTCGCCGAGAACTTTCCTCATTTCGACGGCCTGATCGTGCCCTTCGAGGCCGGACAGGAGGTCGTCGGCGAAGGCGACCCGACCGTCAGCTATTTCCTGGTCATGCGCGGGATGTTCCGCGCGGTGAAGTTCACCCGCGACGGCCGCCGTCAGGTGTTCGCCTTCTACATGCCGGGCGACATCTGCGGCCTCGAGCCGGACGCCGCCCACAAGCTGACGATCGAGGCCGTGGACGCCGCCGCGATGGCGGTCCTGCCCCGCCACGCCTGCCGCATCCGCATGATCGACGACATTCGCCTCAACGCCGCGCTGTTCGACGGCGCGACGCGGGCGCTCACGCTCTCGATCGATCACATGATGATGATCGGACGCAGCTCGGCGGAAGAGCGGCTGGCATGGTTCCTGATCATGCTGTCGGCGCGCTCCGCCGGCCCGGAGGCCAACGTGCTCGACCTCGCCATGCAGAGGCAGGACATCGCCGACTATCTCGGGCTCACGATCGAAACCGTGAGCCGGACCTTCACGCTGTTCCGTGACCGCGGCTTCCTCAAGCTGCCGCGCAAGCGACGCGTTGAGATCGTGCGCCCGGACGCGCTCGCGCGGCTCGCCGCCGCGGATCGGGACGCGAGGGCGCCGCAGGGGCAGCCGCCCGAAACAGCGACTTTCGCCGCGGCGATCGCCTGATCCGTCGGGCCGGATCGCGTCTCTGCCCGATCGCATCCCCGCGGCGAAGCAAGAACGGATGCGCGCGGCGCCCGCTCGGATGCGACAGATGGTCACATTTTGGCGCCGGAACCCGCGGAGCGCGCCGAATCCGGGCGTCTTCCCGGGCGCGCCGAGCATCCCAGCAAAATCGTGGCGGGAATGCGACATAGGAATGGGTGGACGGCGGCCGTGTGGGCATGCATTAGAAAATCATCGCGTAGTCCGGCCGCCCGTTGGCGACCTGTCGGAAGGCCGTGATTCTACTCGATGTTCGCGGGTCCTGGGCGGCTGCACAGACAGCGGTCGGTCATTAGCCGGGGAACACGCCCACTTGTGTTGGGGATGAGGAATGGCAACTGTATCTCAACCAAAGTCGCTATGGAGCGGCGAAATCGGGCTGATCGCGGTTCTCGCGATTCTCGCCCTGCTTTGCATTTATATTGCGGCCAATACGATCGAGGGGGCCTACGGCTTCCACATGGCCCTCGGCGCGATCTGCGCGGCAGCCGGCATCTATGCAATCTGGAAGCGCTACGAGGCGCGACCCGCGGCGCGTCCGCCGCTCGAGATCAACGGACTGCCGAACTACAACTTCGGCGTCGTAAAGTTCCTCACGATCATGGCCCTGTTCTGGGGCCTGGCGGGCATGGCGGTCGGCGTCTACATCGCCTCGGAACTCGCCTTCCCCGACCTCAACATCGCCCCCTGGTTCAACTTCGGCCGCCTGCGGCCGCTGCACACCTCGGCGGTGATCTTCGCTTTCGGCGGCAACGTGCTGCTCGCGACGTCGTTCTACGTCGTCCAGCGCACCTGCCGCGCCCGGCTCGCCGGCGACCTCGCGCCCTGGTTCGTGGCGCTCGGCTACAACTTCTTCATCCTGATCGCCGGCACGGGCTATCTGCTCGGCATCACCGAAAGCAAGGAATACGCTGAACCGGAATGGTACGCCGACCTTTGGCTCACCATCGTTTGGGTCACTTACCTGCTGGTGTTCCTCGGCACCATCTTCCGCCGCAAGGAGCCCCATATCTTTGTGGCGAACTGGTTCTATCTCGCCTTCATCCTGACGATCGCGATGCTGCATCTCGGCAACAATGCGGCGGTTCCGATCTCGCTGTTCTCGGCGAAGTCGGTCATCGTGTGGAGCGGCGTGCAGGACGCGATGTTCCAGTGGTGGTACGGCCACAACGCGGTCGGCTTCTTCCTGACCGCCGGCTTCCTGGCCATCATGTACTATTTCGTGCCGAAGCGGGCGGAGCGGCCGATCTACTCCTACAGGCTGTCGATCATCCACTTCTGGGCGCTGATCTTCCTCTACATCTGGGCCGGACCGCACCATCTGCACTACACCGCGCTGCCGGACTGGACGCAGACGCTGGGCATGACCTTCTCGATCATGCTGTGGATGCCCTCGTGGGGCGGCATGATCAACGGCCTGCTGACGCTCTCGGGCGCCTGGGACAAGCTGCGCACCGACCCCGTCCTGCGCATGCTGGTGGTGTCGGTCGCCTTCTACGGCATGTCGACCTTCGAAGGCCCGGCGATGTCGATCAAGACGGTGAACTCGTTGTCGCACTATACCGACTGGACCGTCGGCCACGTGCACTCGGGCGCGCTCGGCTGGGTCGCCTTCGTCTCGTTCGGCGCCCTCTACTGCCTGGTCCCCTGGCTGTGGAACAAGCGCGAGCTGTACTCGCTCAAGCTGGTCAACTGGCACTTCTGGATCGCGACCCTCGGCATCGTTCTCTACATCACCTCGATGTGGGTGTCGGGCATTCTGCAGGGCCTGATGTGGCGCAGCTACACCTCGCTCGGCTATCTGGAATATTCGTTCATCGAGACAGTCGCGGCGATGCATCCCTTCTACGTGATCCGCGCGATCGGCGGCGGCCTGTTCCTGATCGCCTACTGCCTGATGCTGTACAACGTCTACATGACGATTACCGCGTCCGAGGCGGCGGCGCCGGCGGCTCAGCCTTCCCTCCAGCCCGCCGAATGAGGACCTGAAACCATGAGCAGCTCATCGCAGACGCAGCATGGCGGCGGGTTCTTCGCCAAGCATCACATCCTCGAGAAGAACCCGATTCTCCTCGTCCTCGGCATTCTCATCATGGTCGCCATCGGCGGCCTGGTCGAGATCGTCCCGCTCTTCTACCTGAAGAGCACCATCGAAACCGTGCAGGGCATGCGGCCCTACACGCCTCTCGAACTCGCCGGCCGCAACATCTACCTGCGCGAAGGCTGCTACCTGTGCCACAGCCAGATGATCCGCTCGCTCCGCGACGAGGTCGAGCGTTACGGCCACTTCTCCCTCGCGGCCGAGAGCATGTACGATCATCCGTTCCAGTGGGGGTCGAAGCGTAACGGTCCGGACATCGCCCGGGTCGGCGGCAAGTACACCGACTCCTGGCACGTCGCGCATCTGATGAACCCGCGCTCGGTGGTGCCGCAGTCGATCATGCCGAGCTACCGCTTCCTGTTCGACACGCCGCTCGACACGCGCGAGATCGCCGCCAACGTCACGACCAATCGCGAGGTCGGCGTGCCGTACACGGACGAGCAGGTGGCCAACATCATGGCGGATCTCAAGGCCCAGGTGAACCCGGATTCCCCCGAGGCGGCGGCGCTGCTCAAGCGCTATCCCAAGGCGGTCGTGCGCAAGTTCTATCCGGGATCGCCCGAGATCACCGAGGGCGACGCCCTGATCGCCTACCTGCAGATGCTGGGGACGCTCGTCGACTTCAGTCAGTTCGACGACAAGGCAAACCTGCGCTGAACCCGGGGAGGTTGAAATGTCATTGACCTACGATTGGCTCTCGCAGTTCGCGGAATCCGCCGGCGTCGTCTACCTTTTCTTGTTTTTCCTTGCGACGCTCGTTTATGCGCTCTGGCCCAAGAACGGCGTGCGGTTCCATGAGGCGGCCCGCATGCCGCTGCGGGAGGACTGAGTTATGAGCACAGACCCGGTTCAAGTCGACAAAGTCTCCGGCCAGACCACCACCGGTCACGAGTGGGACGGCATTCGTGAGCTGAACACGCCGCTGCCGCGCTGGTGGCTGTGGATCTTCTACGCCAGCATCGCTTTCGCGTTCGGCTACTGGATCTTCTACCCTTCCTGGCCGCTGGCGAGCAATTTCGTCCCCGGCGTCCTCGGTCACACCAACCGCGCCGCGGTGCTGGCGGACGTCGCCTTCAGCAACCAGGTGCGCAAGGAGATGACGGCCGACCTCCAGAAGGCCACGCTCCAGCAGATCGCCGACTCGCCCAAGATGCTCGAGCTCGCGCTCGCGCAGGGCAAGGCGGCCTTCGGCGACAACTGCTCGCCGTGCCACGGATCGGGCGGCCAGGGACAGAAGGGCTATCCCAACCTGACCGCCGGACGCTGGCTGTGGGGCGGGACGCTGGACCAGATCCAGACCACCATCACCCACGGCATTCGCGCGCCGAACGATGTCGACACCCGCTCCAGCATGATGCCCGCCTTCGGCAAGGACGGCATCCTGACCGCCGCGCAGATCCAGCAGGTCGCCAACTACGTGCGCGCCCTCGACGGTCTCGAGCCGGAACAGGGCGTCGACCTTGCGGCCGGCAAGCAGATCTTCGCCGACAACTGCGCCGCTTGCCACGGCGACGACGGAAAGGGTAACATCGATATGGGCTCCGCCAACCTGACCACCAAGGTCTGGTTGTACGGCAACGATATCAACGACCTCATCACCACCATCACCTACGCCCGCAACTCGACGATGCCGGCATGGGGGCAGCGACTCGATCCGGAGACGATCAAGTCGCTGGCCGTCTACGTCCACAGCTTGGGCGGCGGAAAGTAGTCCAGAAGGAACGAGCTTAGTGTCTATTAGCGCCGAGGAGATCTACGACGACGGTCCATTGTACGAAGCGGCAAAGAAGGTCTACCCGCAGAAAATAACGGGAACCTACCGACGCTTGAAATGGATCGTGTTGTGGATCGCCCTCGGCGTCTACTACGTCCTGCCGTTCATCCGTTGGAGCCGAGGGCCGAACCTGCCCGATCAGGCGGTCCTCGCCGACATCGCGCATTCGCGCTTCTATTTCTTTTTTATCCAGATCTGGCCGCAGGAAGTCTATTACTTCACCGGTCTGCTAATTATCGCCGCGCTGGCCCTGTTCCTGTCGAACGCGCTGTTCGGGCGTGTGTGGTGCGGCTACGCCTGCCCGCAAACGGTGTGGACCGACCTGTTCTTCTGGGTCGAGCGTCAGATCGAGGGCGACCGGCGCGCGCGCATGTTGCTCGACGAACAGCCCTGGACCGCCGGCAAGATCATCAAGCGGGCGGCCAAGCACGCGATCTGGATCCTGATCGCGCTCGCGACAGGCGGCGCGGCGATGCTGTATTTCGTCGATGCGCCGACGTTGGTCAGGGACTTCTTCACCCTCCGGGCGCCCGCCCTCGCCTACATTTGGGCCGGCATCCTGACCTTCACCACCTATTCGCTCGCCGGCTTCATGCGCGAGCAGGTCTGCGTCTATATGTGTCCGTGGCCGCGCATCCAGGCGGCGCTCACCGACAACGACGCGCTCAACGTCACCTACCGCGTCGACCGCGGCGAACCGCGGATGTCGGTCAAGGAAGCGGCGCGGGCGCAGGCGAAACACGAGCCCGCCGGCGAATGCGTCGACTGTCTGCAATGCATCGCCGTCTGCCCGACCGGCGTCGACATCCGCAAGGGTCCGCAACTCGGCTGCATCAATTGCGGCCTGTGCATCGACGCCTGCGACACGGTGATGACCAAGATCAAGCGTCCGACGCGGCTGATCGCCTACGACAACGACGAGAACCGCGAACGGCGCAAGCGCGGCGAGAAGGAAGTCTATCACCTCGTCCGTCCCCGCACGATCATGTACGCTGCGCTGATCGCCCTGGTCGCCGGCATCATGCTCTATGTGCTCACCACCCGAGCGAACTCGCACCTCAGCGTCTTGCACCTGCGCGCGCCGCTGTTCACCCAGACCGCCGAGGGCGGCGTCCGCAACGGCTACACGCTGCGCTTCTCCAACAAGCTCAGCGATCCGGCGGACTTCACCCTCGAGGTCAGCGGCATGCCGGGCGTCGCCCTGAGCAGCGTCGTCGCCAAGCCGCTTTCCGACGGCCGTCTCGGCGTCCGCCTCGACCCGGACTCGACGCTCGAGGTGCCGGTCTACGTGACGACCGCGCCGGACGTGAATTTGACCGCGTCCTCGACTCCGATCACCTTCATCGCCGTCGACGCGAAGACGGGCGAGCGCAACGTCGTGGTCGACCATTTCTTCGGGCCATGACGGCCGGAGGAGAGCGCACAGGAGCTTCAAAGGGCGCGGGGGGCGGGCGCTTGGCGGCGCCATCGCAAGGAGAGAGACATCTCGTGTCTGGACAACTGACGGGACGCCACGTCCTCGCGTGGCTCGGCGGCTTCTTCCTGGTCATGTTCGCCGCCAACGGCGCGCTGATCTACTTCGCCCTGCACACGCTGCACGGCGAGGCGCTGGAAAATTCCTACGACGCCAGCCAGGCGTTCAACAGGCTGATCGCCGAAGCGCGGGCGCAGGACGACAGGGGCTGGAAGGCTGACGTGTTGACCCGCGCCGAAGGCGCCGGCGAGCGGGTGATGGTGGAGTTTCACGACCGGGATGGCGCGCCCATCGCCGATCTGGCCGTGACCGCGCGGTTCCAGCACCCGTTCGACGCGGCGCTCGATCGCACCACAACGCTCGTCTCCGACGGCGGCGGTTACGAGGGGGTGGCGACACCGATCGGGCGCGGGCGCTGGACGCTGGTGATCGAGGCGAGCCGCGGCGCGGAGCGCGTGTTCCGCAGCCAGAACAAGATGACGGTCACGGAAACCGTCGCGGATTAGGGCGCTCCATGACGGAAGCGCAGGACCTTTCCCTCTTCATTCGCCATCCCGCCGAGGGCGTCGCCGCGATGGACCTCGTGGTGAACGGCGTCTACTGCGGCGCCTGCATCGTCGCGATCGAGAAGGGTCTCGGCCGGCAGGCCGGCGTGCGCGGCGCCCGCGTCAATCTCGCCAACAAGCGCGTCACCGTCGAATGGGACGAGGGCGCGCTTGAGCCGCCCGTCATCCTGGAGCGGCTGGAAGCGCTCGGATACG
Organism: Roseiarcus fermentans; assembly: GCF_003315135.1. Lineage (GTDB taxonomy): Bacteria > Pseudomonadota > Alphaproteobacteria > Rhizobiales > Beijerinckiaceae > Roseiarcus > Roseiarcus fermentans. Next base: position 28,932 of record NZ_QNRK01000043.1, on the reverse strand, counting down.
CCGCCTTTCCCTTCACCGCCGACGCCGCCGACAGCGCCGAGCGCCTCGAGGAGAAGCGCCTTCTGCGCTGTCTCGGCGTCGCCGCGTTCGGCGCGATGAACGTGATGCTGCTGTCGGTCTCGCTCTGGGCGGGCGCCGAGAACGATCCCAACGCCGCCACCCGCGACCTGTTCCACTGGCTGAGCGCCCTGGTCGCGCTGCCCTGCGCCGCCTATGCCGGCATGCCGTTCTTCGACAGCGCCGCGCGATCAATCCGCGCCGGAGCGCTCAACATGGACGTGCCGATCTCGCTCGGCGTGATCCTCGCGCTCGCGATGTCGATGCTGCAGACGGTGACCCACCAGCACGGCTCCTACTTCGAAGGCGCCGTCATGCTGCTGATGTTCCTGCTCGCGGGCCGGCTGCTCGACCAGCGCATGCGCCGGCGCACCCGCGACTTCGCCATCAACCTCGGCGCGATGCGCGCCGACCGGGCCCTGAAGCTCGGCGACGACGGCGAGGCGCGCGAGACGCCGATCGCCGCGATCCGGCCCGGCGACCTCGTGCTCGCCCGGCCCGGCGAACGCATCGCCGTCGACGGGGCGGTCGAGGACGGGCGCTCCGAGGTCGACCAGAGCCTGGTGACGGGGGAAACCGCGCCCCTCACGGTCGCGCCCGGGGCGCGGGTCTACGCCGGCACGCTGAACCTCACCGGCGCCCTGCGCATCCGGGTCGAGACCGCCGGCAGCGGCACGTTCCTCGACGAGGTCAACGGGCTCCTCGCCGGCGCGGTCGAGCAGCGTTCGTCCTACGTCCGCCTCGCCGACCGCGCCGCGCGCCTCTACGTGCCGGTGGTGCATGTCGCGGCGCTCGCGACCTTCGCCGCCTGGCTCCTGCTCGGCGCGGGCTGGCAGCCGGCGCTGACGATCGCGATCACGGTGCTGATCATCACCTGCCCCTGCGCCCTCGGCCTCGCGGTCCCGGCCGTCCAGGTGGTCGCGGCCGGGGCGCTGTTCCGGCGCGGGCTGATCCTGCATTCGGGCGAAGCGCTGGAGCGCCTCGCCGACGTCGATTGCGTCGTGTTCGACAAGACCGGCACGCTGACCGAGCCAAGGCCCGTCCTCGCCAATGCGGCCGACATCGCGCCGGCCGACCTCGCGCTTGCCGGCCGCCTCGCGCTCGCGAGCCGCCACCCGCTCGCCCGCGCCATCGCCGAGGCGGCGGGCGCGCGCGCGCCGGTCGCGGCCGAGGAGTTCCCGGGGGAGGGCGTGCAGGCCCTCGATCCCGCGGCGCCCGCCCGGCTCGGCTCGGTGGCGTGGATCGCCGCGGAGCGCGAGGCCGCCCCGGTCGCCGCCCGCTGGCCCGACGCCTCGCTGATCGCGCTCGGGCTTCCCGGGCGAGCGGTCGTCTTCGCCGTCCGGCAGGCGCTGCGCTCCGACGCGGCCGAGGTCGTCGCGGCGCTCCGGCGCGGCGGCCGCGAGATCGAGATTCTGTCGGGCGACCGCGAGCCCGCGGTGGCGCTGGCGGCGCGCGAGCTCGGCGTCGCGCGCTACCGGGCCGGGCTCAAGCCCGCTGACAAGATCGCCCGGCTGCGGGCGCTGAAGGACGCCGGGCGGCGCACGCTGATGGTCGGCGACGGCCTCAACGACGCGCCGGCGCTCGCCGCCGCCCACGTGTCGATCTCGCCGATCTCGGCCGCCCACGTCGCCCAGGCCCAGGCCGACGCGCTGTTCCTCGGCGAGCGGCTCGCCCCGGTCGCCGACGCGCTGCGCATTGCCGCGCGGGCGCGCCGCCTGATGGTGCAGAACCTGTGGATTTCCGCGATCTACAATGTGATCGCGGTGCCGCTGGCCGTGCTCGGCTTCGTCACGCCGCTGATCGCGGCGCTGGCGATGTCGGGCTCCTCGGTGGTGGTGACCCTGAACGCGCTCAGAGCGCGCGACGCCGGAAGGCGGACCCCATGAACGTTCTCGTCTATCTCGTCCCGCTCGCGCTCGCGCTCGGCCTCCTCGGCCTCGCCGCCTTCCTGTGGGCGCTGAAGACCGGCCAGTTCGACGACCTCGACGGCGCCGGCTGGCGGGCGATCAGCGACGACGACCTGCCGGAGGACCGAGGGTAGCCTTGCCGACTGGCGCCGGTGCTCCGGCGGCGTGGTCTCGTCGCCGACCCGGCGGCTGTTCCGGCTGGCGGCGGCCTGCAAGTCTGGCAGGCGACGCATCCTTTCAGGGACTTGGGCGCCCAAACCTGTCACTTTGTAACTCCCAAGGTGGGGTCCATGCACTTCGTCATCGCGAGGAGCCCGAAGGGCGACGCGGCGATCCAGGAGCCGTCTACGCTGCCGGTTGCCGGAGCGCCGGACTTCCCTGGCGGCAGGCGTCGGCGTCCCGGACTCCTGGATCGCCACGTCGCTTCGCTCCTCGCGATGACGGCTTTGAAGCGAGCCCCCGCCTTGGGAGTTACGTCACTTTTTCGACTCCTCAGCCGCGGCGAGGCGGCAGGCAATGGGCTATCCCTCTCCCTCCGCGAGAGGACAGGCCGCGAGGCGGCCAGGTGAGGGTGCTCCACGCCGATCACCGGCTTTGCCGGGCGGGCGGGTGAAACGGGTTCGATGTCATACGTTTGATTCGAGAATACCGGAAACGGTGCCGTGATGTCAAGCCAGAGCTTCTATTTTTAGGAAATTACGGACGCGGACTGGCCGGGGTCTACCGGGTGGTCGGACACCCACCTAGTCCCGCCCCCGAAGTGGGCGCGCCGGCGCAGCGGGCATCGATCAAGACGATTGCGCGGAGGACGACGACGGCACGCAGCCCGCGGCGGGCATCGGCCCGGCATGGCCTTTCTCCGCAGAAGCGCCGGCGACGATGGCGCTCGGGTTCTTGCCCCTTGCGGCCGTTTAGAGCGCTGCGACGGCGGGGCGGTTATGCACTTGAATTAACAGAACGAAAACGATAGTATATTGGAGCAGCCCGATGACCAGCCTTTCCGAACGCCGCTTCTGCGACGAAGACGCAGCACGTGAGCATATCGAAGCCTCGCGTTACGATTCTGCGTTATATCAGTACTATATTTTCAAGCCGTTCGTGATCATACGCGGCGTAACTTCGATCTCATGCACCGGCGCGCCAGCCGAGGCGGGGGCCTCGACAGTGTCTAATTTGCGCTCGCGATCTGGGTAAATTAAATAGTTGCCGACGGCGGGGCGGAGAGCCGGAAAGCCGGACGCAGGGGAGGGAACGCGGCCGGTGGCCGCGTCCCTCACGGCACGAGGACCGCGGCGCCCTCGAGCCTCCCCGCCCGCAGGTCGTCGAGCGCCTCGTTGGCTTTGTCGAGCGGGTAGGGCGTGGTGGTCGTGCGCACCGGCACGCGCGGCGCGAGCGCCAGAAATTCCTCGCCGTCGGCGCGGGTGAGATTGGCCACCGAGACGACGCTGCGCTCCTCCCACAGCAGGGCATAGGGGAAGGACGGGACGTCGCTCATGTGGATGCCGCCGCACACCACCCGCCCGCCCTTGCGGACGCGCGCCAGCGCCGCCGGCACGAGGGCGCCGACGGGCGCGAACAGGATCGCCGCGTCGAGCGGGGCGGGCGGCGTCTCGTCCGAGCCGCCGGCCCAATCCGCCCCCATCGACCGGGCGAAGGCCTGGGCGCGCGCGTCTCCGGCCCGGGTGAAGGCGAACACCCGCCGGCCCTGCCAGCGGCAGACCTGGGCGATGATGTGGGCCGCGGCGCCGAAGCCGTAGAGGCCGACGGTTTCGGCCTCGCCCGCCGCTTTCAGCGACCGCCAGCCGATCAGGCCGGCGCACAGCAGCGGCGCGGTCGCGACCGGATCGAGGTCCTCAGCCAACGGAAAGGCGAAGCCTGCGTCGGCGACCGTGTGGCTGGCGAAGCCGCCGTCGCGGGTGAAGCCGGTGAACAGCGGCGCGTCGCACAGGTTCTCGCGCGCGCTCCGGCAATAGCGGCAGCAGCCGCAGGTATGGGCGAGCCAAGGCACGCCGACACGCGCGCCGAGCGGCAGCGCGACGCCGGGCCCGGCCGCCTCGACCCGGCCGACGATCTCGTGGCCGGGAACGATCGGCAGTCGGGGGTCGGGCAGCTCGCCGTCGACGACGTGGAGGTCGGTGCGGCAGACTCCGCACGCCTCGACCCGGATGCGAACCTGCCCGGGTCCCGGCGCCGGTTCGGGCCGCTCCTCAAGCGCGAGCCGCTCGCCAGCCCGCCGCAACACCATCGCGCGCATCGTCAGCGACCTTAGCGCAACAGGACATCGGGGTGAAGCCGCCATCTCGCGCGGACGGTTTGCGCCGTCCCCGCCGTCGGTCTCGAGCGGCGCCCATTCCCGCCGCCCGCGCCCGCTTTCGCCGTCGCCCGGGCTCGCAACCGGATCCGAAAACCCGCGGTCGGGGAGACGCGCGCAAGTGCGGAGAACCGCCCTCCTGCTGGCGACCTTGGGTCGGCAGGCGGGAGGGCGGGCGTTGCGTCAGGCCGCGGCGCTCCTCAGGCCGAGGCCGAGGCCGATCCAGCCCGCCCCGGCGAACACGAGGTCGACGCCGAGAAAGATCCCAAGCGTATAGATCGCCGAATTCGGCCAGTGAGCGAGGATGATCACGCCCAGAAGCAGCGTGATGAGGGCCGACACGGCGACCAGCATCCAGTGCGAGCCGTGTTTCATGTTGAACGCGAGGTAGAGGCGCACCAGCCCGGAGGCGGCCAGCGCCGCCCCGAGGAGCAGCGTCAGCCAGACCGCGGTCAGGAACGGACTGTCGATGAAAACAAATCCCGCGATGACGTAGAGGACGCCGAGAATCAGCAAGAACGCGAAGCGGCCCCACGTCTTCACCTGAAAGGCATGAATCATCTGGAAGACGCCGGCGACGATCACCATGACGCCGACGATGAAAACGGTGGCGGCGGTGGCTTCGACGACGCTGCCGAGGGCGATGAACCCGGCGATCAGGTAGACGACGCCGAGCGCGACAATCCAGCCCCATTTGTCGCGCAACGGCGCAATCGAGGTCGCTGCGCCTGCTCCCGGTGAAAACATGCTTGTCATTTCGCTCCCCCTGTGAAAGCCGTTGCTGAGAATCCGTCCAGCGTTATGATCCATATCAGGCGAACGTGTCGGGCGGCGCGCCGCGTCCAGGAGACGCCGCTCGCTGTCGTCGCGCTTTGGAACGGCGTCAGGCCGTCAACGCGCCCAGTCTCGCAAACGATTGATCAGCACGTAAGAGGCTGCGTCCTTCGACTCGGCGATGTATTCGCGGGCCGCGTGCGCAAGCTTTTCGACGAGAGCCTTCTTGTAGCCTTTTTGAGCGGGGTCGAGCGGAATCGTGGTCACAACCACCAAGACGCGCTGCTCGTTGTCGTTGGCGCCTTGCGCGGTCCAGACCTTTGCCGCCCTGGCGAGCGGATGCGCGAATGCCATAGGATATCCCGTGCGCGGCGACCTCTCTACGCAGGAACATCGCGCCGCGCAGCGATTGCCCCACTCGCGGCGCAACTCACGCCGCCCCCCGACGATTTGCAAATCTGGTCCCTTTTATTGCCCGATTGCGGCGCCGGGACAAGGGCGGGCGATCCGGAAACCGCGGAAATCTTTCGGATCGAGCCTCCTCGCGAACGCCGACGCTTGTCCACGCGCCCGATCCCGGCCGCTTGCCGCTCGATCGACGATCCGCCGTTCGTTCGCAATCGTCCGAGGGCGGGAGGATGGGCTGAGCGAAGACATCGAAGATTGCGCCTCGATGGTCCGTACCGACAGCGACGGAACGATCGGCGCGCCTCCGGCGTCGATCGCTCTCAACGACGAGGACAGCCATGAAGAACGCAATCGGTATCGGTTCGAACTCGCCGTCCTCGTGTTTGCGACGCTTGCGGAAACGCCGACTGTGACCGCGTTTACCACCCTTACCCCCGCCATCGCCAAGATCTCGACGTGCACCGGTCGCCGACACCGAGATCGCGGCGCCGTCAAAGATTGCAACAAGGGCTGGTCGACGGGCCGTACGGACCGTGCGTCGCCCTGTCGAACGAACCGATCTGGCGTGCTCGCGAAGCTGCCGGATCGCCTGCGGGGCGCTGTAGGCGTCACCGCCAGGTCACGAAAAAAAGCCGCGAACGAAAACGTTCGCGGCTTCGAGTTGCGTGGGAGAAGCCGGCGTCTCGCGCCGGCTGGTCTCGGCGTCAGAAGCGGAAGCGGATGCCGATCGTCGGATCGACGGCCTGCGTGTGGGCGATGTTCCAGGTGTATACCTTGCCGCCCGAAAGCACGGAGTAAGTCGAGTAGTAGCCGTTGGCGAGGCCGCCGTAGACGTTGGTGAGCATCAGGCCGGCGTAGACGTCGAGGCGCTTGACCGGCTTGTAGTCGACCATGAAGCCGACCCCGGCCTGGCTGCCGCCGCACTTGCTGCTGCTGATGAACGCGCCCGTGCCGGTGCAGGCGGCGCCCGTGGCGTAACCGTAAGGAACGCCATTGACCTTCCCGGTGACCCAGGTGGAGTTGTAGTTGTTCTGCATCTGGTAGTACACGCCCGCCGCGAAGTCGAGGTTGCTGAGCGCGCTCCACTTGAAGCCGCCCCAGATTGTGTTCAGGACTTTGTTGTAGGCGTAGGACGGAGCGGCGATCTTACCGGTGCCCGGGTTGTAGTAGGCGGTGGAGGTCACTGCGCCCGAGGGAACGGAGATGCCGCTCGCGATGGTGGAGAACCCGTTCTCCTCCGAGTTCGACGGGTTGCCCAGGTTGGCGTACATGTAGCCGCCCGAGAACGTCACCGTGTTCCACTTGTATTTGACGCCCAGTTCGGCGCCGAAATTGTTCGAGAGGGTTCCCTTCAAAACCGTGTTCGGATCGTAATAGGCCTTGGCGCCGGCGAGGTTGGTCTGAAGGATGTAGCAATTCGTCGTGCCCTTCACGCAGTACTCGTTGGCGGCCGCTCCGCCGTAGCTCGACAGCGATACCGCGTTCTGCGCATAGCTGACGACGCCATCGACCGAGAGCGCGCCGAAGTCGGCGCCGAGCTGGCCCTGGTAGATGCCGGTGTTGCCGTTGTCCCAGGCGTAGCCGCCGACCCCGATCTGCGCCGCGGCGCGGAAGTTCTGGTAGGTCAGGCGGTAGGTGACGGCGGTGTTGCGCACCGTCTCGGTGTTGCCGAAGCCGGGGAACGAACTCGAGTAGGCGATAAGCGAGAAGGCGTTGGCGGCGATCGGGTCGTACGCGGCCGTCACGTCGAGGGACAGCGAGTTGGTGCGGCCGAAGGTCAGTGTGCCGTAAGTCTTGTTGCTGACGCCGATGTAGGCCTGCGCGTTGTACCACTGGCCGGCGCGGCTTGAATCGGAGTTCCCCGTCTGCCACGGAGACGTGTTGGCCGGGCTGAAGTTGTTGTCGGTGAGGGACCGCGGGCCGTTGACGAACATGCCCGCGTAGGGGTCCACGCCGGCTTCGAGGACGCCGATCAACGACCACCCGTACGGCAGGATGTCTTCCTTCATCTTGATGCCGATGGCGGAGGTGCTCAGGCCGTTGTAGCCGAACTGGTAGATGGGCCCGTACGAGGACTTGGCCAAGCCGTAGGTCGACTGCGTAGTGGATGGGTTGTATGTCGAACCCAGGGAGTTGTACAAAGCGTTGACGTCGAGCGTTCCGTACAGCGTGAAGCCGTAGGCGCTCAGCGGGCAGTCGCTCGCCGAGTTCTGGAACCAGTTCCAGAGGGTCGAGCAGTCCGGCTTGGCCGGGGCCGCCGGCGCAGGCGCCTTGGCCGTCGGCAGATCGGCCGCCTGGGCCATAGCGGCGAACCCGACGGTCGCCAGAAGAACAACGCTCAGTCTCTTCATCACAAGCCCCCGAAACTTCCGGCGCGCGCGCCGCAACTTCGCTTTTCGATCGGCGGAACGGATCCGACGCCGTCGGCGCGCATGATTCACGCGACCTGCCGCACACTAAACCGGGATTTAGAAGGGAGGCTAGGGGCCGCTTTCGTCAAGAAATGGCGGCCTGCCCGAGGCTTCCACCCGCCGCGCCGCAGTCGTGACGGAAGTGTGGCGATTTTGTAACTGCGAAAATGGCGTAGTTTCCGCGAATTAGCGTGTCGCACCGCTTGCCGCAGGCGGCCCTCCGCCGGGGACCTCGAACGTCCAGCCGCCGGTCTCGCTTCGCTGCGTTCGCTGATGAATGTGGTTTTTCTGCAACAGGCTCCGAGCCGGGAAGCCCCGGAAATCGGGCCTCCGCGAGGCGTTTGCGAGCGGCCTGGAGCGGTCGCATTGCGGCGTTCGCGCGCTATGCCGACTGCGTCGAGATTGCGGCGACACGCGGCGGGGAAGCGCGCGCGGCGGTTCTGGGGCGCGTAAACGCAACTGTGAATAATCTTGCCATCGACTGACGCAGGTTTGCGGACGTGCGTCTTCGGCCCGTCGCGGGCGGCGGACATCTTGGGCGCGGCTGCGTTTCGACGCGCCCGCAGCCGGACGATCCTGGCCTCCAAAGCGATCCGGCTCAGTAGCCGACCGCGAGCGTTCCCCGTTGCCGCGGATCGGAAGCGCCCGTCAGCACGCCGTCCGGCGACCGCGCGATGGTGTTCGCCGACCCCATCGCTTCGCGAACGACCACCGTGTGGCCCATCGCTTCGAGGAGGCGCACGGTGTCGGCGGACACGCCGCGCTCGATCCTGAGCTCGTCCGGGTAGAGCTGGTCGTGCGCGCGCGGCGCGCCTTCGGCTTCCGCCACGTTGAGCCCGTGGTCGATCATGTCGACGACGATCTGCAGCACAGTCGTGATGATCCGCGAGCCGCCGGGGCTGCCGGTGACGATCTCGACCTCGCCGTTGCGGAGCACGATCGTAGGGCTCATCGACGACAGGGGGCGTCGGTTGGGCCCGGGCGCATTGGCGTCGCCGCCCAAGAGGCCGTAGGCGTTGGGCGCGCCGGGCCGGGCTGCGAAGTCGTCGAGTTCGTTGTTGAGCAGCACGCCGGTCCCGTCGGCCACGAGGCCGGAGCCGTAGGAGAAGTTGAGCGTATAGGTGTTGGAGACCGCGTCGCCCTCCGCGTCGACGATCGAAAAATGGGTCGTCTGGTCGCTCTCGTAGGCCGGCGGGTCGCCGGGCCCGACGTCGGCGGCCGGGCGGGCGCGGTCCGGCAGGATCCGCGTACGAAGCGCCGCGGCGTAGGCCTTCGACGTCAGACCTTTGAGCGGGATCCGGACGAAGTCGGGGTCGCCGAGCCAGGCCGCCCGGTCGGCGTAGGCGAGTTTCTCCGCCTCCGCCATCTCGTGCAGCGCCGCTGCGGAATTGAGCCCCTGAGCGGCGAGGTCGTAACCCTCGAGAATGTTGAGAATCTCGATGACGTGCGCGCCGCCCGACGAGGGCGGCGGCATCGAGACGATCGTATGGCCCCGGTAGTCGCCCACGACCGGTTCGCGCTCGATCGCGCGATAATGGGCGAGATCGTCCATCGCCATGCGGCCGCCCGCCGCCTGGACCGCGTCGACGAGGCGGCGCGCGACCGGTCCCGTGTAGAAGCCGGGCGCGCCCTCGCGAGCGATCGTCGCAAGCGTCGCCGCGAGGTCGTCGAGGGCGATGTGGTCGCCGGCCTGCGGCGGGCTTCCGTCGGGACGAAGATAGATGCGCGCGGCGGAGGGATGCCTGGCCAGAGCGGGGGCGGCCTGCGGCAGCGAGTCGGCGAGGTCGTCGTCCACGGTGAGCCCCCGCCGGGCGAGCGCGACCGCGGGCGCGACGAGATCGGCGAAGGTGAAGCGGCCGGAGCCGTATTTTCGCCAGGCGAGTTCGAGGCCGGCGACCGTTCCGGGCACGCCGACGGCGAGGCCGGACCAGCGCGACTTGAACGGATCGGCCTCGCCGTTGGCGTCGAGGAACACGTCCTTGCCCGTCGCCGCGGGCGCCGTCTCGCGGTAGTCGATCGCGATCGTCGTTCCGGGATCGGCCCGGTGGATCAGCATGAACCCGCCGCCGCCGAGGTTTCCCGCCCGCGGCAGGGTGACGGCGAGGGCGAAGCCGACCGCCACCGCCGCGTCGACCGCGTTGCCGCCGCGTCTGAGCACGTCGAGACCGACGCGGGAGGCCTCGGCCTCCTGCGTGACCACCATTCCGTGTTTCGCCACGACCGGAACCGCCGTGGCGTAGCCGCTGACGATCGGCCGCGGGTCGGCGAGCGCGACCGCGGGCGCGAGAAGGCAGGCGAGAACGGCGAGACCTGCGCGCCTCAAGGCGATCGCCTCCGCCACGGCCGATCGGGCGCGGCCCGTCCGCTGAGCGGCCTTCCGCACGCCGGGCCGATCTCCATCGCGCACCCTCGCGCGAGACGGGGCGCGAGCTTGCGCATGGCCGACGGCGCAATTGCCACGCAACCCGCGGTCGGCGTCAGGCCGGGGCGGGCGAGGTGGAAGAAGATGGCGCTGCCCTTGCCCTTGGCGCGGCGGGTGAAATTCTGGTCGAGGACGTAAGTCAGGTCGTACAGGCCGTCTTCCCGCCACATCCGGTCGGTGCAGTCGGCGGCCGGTAGCCGGACCGGGCGGTTGTAGCGCGGGCTGCGGACGTCTTCGCACCAGCCCTGGTCGCGGCGCATCGGCGTCATCGGAACGCCGCCGCCCGCCGGCCGCCAGCGGTCCGGCCGGTAAAAGGCCCAGAGCAGCCCGAAGCGGCCGGCCGGCGTGCCGCGATCGCCTTCGCGCTTGTTGCGGACGATCCCAGCGGGGCCGAGCGCGCACGGCGTCTGGAAAGGCCCCGCGGTCAGCCAGCCGCGCGCCGGATCCCCGGGCTTCGGGCGAACGCGGAGGAGCGTCAGGGACCGCGTCACCGGCAGATCTTCCGCAGCGACGGCGTATGACCGGGCAAAATCTGACCAGGCAAAATCGGAAGCGCTCGCGCCAATGTGATCTCCGCCGACCGGGAATTCGCCGAAGTCCTCGCTACAGTTTCATTCGAGGATTGCAAGGGGAGCCGCCGACCCATGGCCGCATTCATCGTCAACGGCCGCAGGACGACGCTCGACGTCGAAGCCGACATGCCGCTCCTCTGGGCGCTGCGCGACGAACTCGCGCTCGTCGGAACGAAGTTCGGCTGCGGCGCAGGCCTCTGCGGCGCCTGCACCGTGGTCATCGACGGCGAAGCCGTCCGATCGTGCCAGACGCCGGTCGGCGCCGTCGAGGGCAAGACGGTGCTCACCATCGAGGGGCTCGGCGAGTCGGGCCTGCACGCCGTGCAGAAGGCCTGGATCGAGGCCGACGCGCCGCAATGCGGCTACTGCCAGTCGGGTCAGATCATGGCCGCGTTCGCGCTGCTGGCAGGGAATCCGAACCCGACCGACGCCGACATCGACGACGGGATGACCAACATCTGCCGCTGCGGGACTTACCCGCGGATGCGGGCGGCGATCCACCGCGCCGCCGCATTGATCAAGACCTGATGGAGGCGCGGCCCATGACCATCGCTCTCAGTCGTCGCGCTTTCGTTCGGGCGGGACTGACCGCGGCGGGCGGCCTCGCGGTCGCAGCGCTCGTTCCCGGCTTTGCCGCCGCCGCGATTGCGTCGGGCGAGCCCTGGGGGTCCGACGCGGCCTTCGGGCCCGAGGTCGGCCCGTTCGTGGTCGTCGGTCCCGACAATTCGATCACGCTCAGGATCGCGAAAGCGGAGATGGGCCAGGGCGTGCTGACCGCTCTCGCCATGATCCTCGCCGAGGAACTCATGTGCGACGCCTCGAAGGTGCGGGTCGAGTACGCCTCCGCCCACCGCAATCTGGTGGACGGCAACGTGTACCAGTCGATGGGGACGGGCGGGTCGTCCTCGGTGCGCCGGTCCCGCGTCTTCCTGCAGCAGGCGGGCGCGTCGGCGCGCGAGCGGCTGATCGCCGCGGCCGCGGCGCAGTGGGGCGCGGCGGCGGAGGCGTGCGTCGCTTCCGGCGGCGTCGTGCGGCACGAGGCCTCCGGCCGTGCGGCGACCTACGGCGAGCTCGCCGGCGCGGCGGCGCGGATCACGCTCCCGACCGAGCCCGCGATCAAGACGCCCGACCGCTTCGCGCTGATCGGCTCGCCCCTGAAGCGCTTCGACACGCCGCTGAAGGCGACCGGCGCGGCCCGCTTCGGGATCGACGTGAAGCTGCCCGGCATGGCCTACGCCGCGGTCGCCAATTGCCCGGTGTTCGGCGGTCGGCTCAGGTCCTGCGATGCGTCGAAGGTGACGGCCCGCCGGGGCGTCCTCGCCGTCCTGCCGGTCACGAACGGCGTCGCGGTCGCGGCCGACAATTTCTGGCGCGCCAAGGAGGCGTTGGCCGCCTTGCCGATCGACTGGGACTTCGGCCCCGCGGCGTCGACGGACAGCGCGCAGTTCCGCGCCGAATACCGCGCCGCGCTCGACGGGCCGCTCGCCGACGGCGGCGGCCATGGCGACATCGCCGCCGCTCTTGCGTCGCCGGGCAAGCGCGTCGAGGCGCTCTACGAGGTCCCCTATCTGGCCCACGCGCCGATGGAGCCGCTGAACGCGACGGCCCACTGGACCGCCGACAGAATCGACGTCTGGATGGGAACGCAGTTCCCCGAGCAGGCGATCCAGCTCGCCGCGCAGGCCGGCGGCGTCGACCCGGCCAAGGTCACCGTCCACAATTGCTATCTGGGCGGCGGCTTCGGCCGGCGCGCGGTGAACGACGAGCTCACCCAGGCCGTCGAAATCTCGAAGGCGCTGGGGCGGCCGGCGAAGGTCGTCTGGACCCGCGAGGAGGACATCCGTTCCGACCGTTATCGGCCGCAGGCGGCGCTGCGCATGCGCGCGGCGCTCAATGGCGACGGCGCGCCGGCCGGCTTCGAGTTCACCACCGCCGTGGGCTCCATCACGCGGTCGCTCGGCTGGGGCAAGGTCGAGAACGGCGTCGAGCGGCAGGCGGTCGAAGGGCTCGCCAACTGCCCCTATCGGGCCGGCGCCCTGAAGGTCCTGGTCAATCTCAGAAACACGCACGTGCCGGTGATGTTCTGGCGCTCGGTCGGCTCGTCGCAGAACGCCTTCGCGCTCGAGAGCTTCATCGACGAAGTCGCCCACGCGGCGGGCCGTGACCCGGTCGAATACCGGCGCGCGCTGCTCGCCGACCGCCCCGATTTCCTCGCCGTGCTCGACGCGTTGGCCGAGCGCAGCGGCTGGGGAAAGCCGCTGCCGAAGGACGTCGGGCGCGGGATCGCCATTCACGAGAGTTTTGGCACGATCGTCGGCGAGGTCGCCGAGGTTTCGGTCAGGAGCGGCGAGGTCAAGGTCGAGCGGGTGGTGGCCTGCGTCGACTGCGGCCATCTCGTCAATCCTTTGACCGCCGCGATGCAGATCGAGAGCGCTGTCCTCTACGGCCTGACCGCGGCGCTTTTCGGCGAGATCACCATTCGGGACGGTCGGGTCGAGCAGGGCAACTTCGACTCCTATCCGATCGCCCGCATGGCCGACGCGCCGAGAATCGAGACGCATTTCGTCCTCAGCGGCGGCGACAAGTGGGGCGGGCTCGGCGAGCCGGGGACGCCGCCGATCGCGCCCGCGATCGCCAACGCGATCTTCGCTCTCACGGGCAAGCGCATCCGCGCGTTGCCGCTCAAGAACGCGGCGCTGGGGGCTTAGGGGTTCGGGCTTCGGCCCTCCGGCCGGCCGGTCGGGCCCCGCGCAGGACGCTGCGGCGCTGGGCTCCGGTCGACGGCGTCGCGTCGACAACGCCTGCCCGACAATTTCTTGCCGGCCTCCGAGATATGTTCTACATTCGTTCTCTCGCAGACGACATTGAGGCCGCCTTGTCCGAACTCCGTCGTTTCCAATCGCGTCGCGACAGCGCCGCGCGCCCGGCAGAGCGGTCAGGCTGCTCCGCCAGCCCCGTCCGCCGCCTTGGGCTCGGCGGCGGCGCGGAACCGAAACGCTCCGCAAGCTCCTCAAAAGTCTGGTTTGCGGAGCCGAAACGGCTTTCGTCATTGCCGGGACCGCCGCGGCGATCCAGGCCGCTGGGCGAGTATCCATCAGCGTCTTGGCGACCCGTGGCCGCTCCCCAACCCCGGCTGCGGCGGCTCCCCGATCGCCTCGGCGTCGCCCTTCGGGCTCCTCGCGATGATTGCGGGGAAGGGCGTCCCATGTCGGAGTCGGGCGCCGCGTAGAGGAACCGGAAGCCCGCCCAACCCACTGACTAACCTCGATTCGGGAGCCGCGCCGGCGCCGGCGCCCGCTCCCCGTCCGGGTTCGGGCGGCCAGCCGCTACCCTCCCGTCAAGAGCCCCTTTACGATCGCGCTCGCCTTTGCAAAATCCATCTGGCCGGGGTGGGCCTCCTTCAGCGCGTTGACCACCCTGCCCATGTCCTTGACGGTCGCGGCGCCGGTCGCGGCGATGGCGGCTTTCGCCGCGTCCGTCACTTCGGCCTCGCTCATCTGCCTGGGCAGGAAGGCGTTGATCACGGCGACTTCGGCGTTCTCCTGCGCCGCGAGCTCGGCGCGGCCGGCCTCGGCGTAGATCGTCGCCGATTCCTGCCGGGACTTGACCATCTTGGTGAGCAGGGCCAGCTCGTCGGCGCGGCTGACGATCTTGCCCGCGCCGCGCGCCTCGATCTCGCGGTCCTTCAGCGCCGCCATGATCAGGCGCAGCGCGCCGACGCGCGTCTTGTCGCCCGACTTCATCGCCTCCTTCATCTGGGCGGTGACGATGTCGCGCAGCGGCTGAGAGTCAGCCATGATGTCCTCGGATTGTTGAAAGCGCGCGTCGCTTGACGCGCCAAGTCCGCGGCGCTTAAGCACAGCCGCATGGCAAGCGCAACAATCTCCCCATTCCCCGCCGTAACGGACGGGAACCCGTCCGGCTGGCGTCCGCGGGTCGCGACCGGCGTCCTGGTGCTGGCGAGCGGCGCCGTGATCGAGGGTTTCGGCGTCGGCGCCGCGGGCTCGGCTGTCGGCGAGGTCTGTTTCAACACGGCCATGACGGGCTACCAGGAGATCCTGACCGACCCGTCCTACGCCGCCCAGATCATCACCTTCACCTTCCCCCACATCGGCATCGTCGGCATCAACGGCGAGGACATCGAGGTGGTCAACGCCGCGGCGGCCACGGCCGCGGTCGGCGCCGTCTTTCGCGCCGATTTGTCCGGGCCCTCCAACTTCCGCGCCCACGGGGCCCTCGACGCCTGGCTGAAGGCGCGCGGCGTGGTGGGCCTCGCGGGCGTCGACACCCGAGCGCTGACGACGCTGATCCGCAAGGCCGGCATGCCGAACGCGGTGATCGCCCATTCGCCCGACGGCGTATTCGACCTCGACGCCCTGCGCGCGGAGGCGGCGCGCTGGCCCGGAATCGACGGCATGGACCTCGTGCCGCAGGTCGGCGCGACCCAGCGCTACGGCTGGGACGAGACGAGCTGGACGCTCGGGCGCGGCTACGGCAAGCGCGGCGAGACGCGGTTCCACGTCGTCGCGGTCGACTACGGGATCAAGCGCAACATCTTGCGGCTGCTCAACGACTGCGGCTGCGCGGTGACGGTCGTGCCAGCGACGGCGAGCGCGGAGGAGATTCTCGCGCTGCGGCCCGATGGAATATTCCTGTCTAACGGCCCCGGCGATCCCGCAGAAACCGGCAGATACGCCGTGCCGACCATCCAGGCGCTGCTCGAAACCAGAATCCCGCTGTTCGGCATCTGCCTCGGACACCAGTTGCTCGGGCTCGCGGTCGGCGGGCGCACGATCAAGATGCCGCAGGGCCACCACGGCGCCAACCATCCGGTCAAGGATTTCACCACCGACAAGGTCGAGATCGTCTCCATGAACCACGGCTTCGCGGTCGATCGCGACAGCCTTCCGCCGACCGTCATAGAGACGCATGTCTCGCTGTTCGACGGTTCGAACTGCGGCGTGGCGCTGACCGATCGTCCGGCCTTCTCGGTGCAGTATCACCCGGAGGCCTCGCCCGGGCCCCGCGACAGCCACTATCTGTTCCGCCGCTTCGTCGGCCTGATGGAGGCGGCGGGGTCGCGGACGCCGGCCTGACCGCGGAACGACGCCGAGGTTACGCCCGGCCGTCGCCTTCGCGCACGGGGAAGCGAAGGGCGATGAAGGCGAACAGCGCCGCCGCCGAATAGACGTTGATCGTCAGGAGGCGGGCCGCCTCGTCCGCCGGCCATGGCTGCAGCGGGGCGCCCGCGCCCCAGTGCAGGACGACCAAGGCGAGATAGACGAAGCCGACGAGCACGCGCCGCGCCGTCGCCTCGCGCGGGCCGAAGCCGACCACCGCCAGAAGGCCGCACGCGGCGAAGTAGACCTCGGCCCCGGTGTCGGCGCCCATGACCTTTGCGGCGAACGCGGTGTCGGCCACCCCGACGACGGGCAGCGCGACCCGCGCCCAGAACCCGGTCCGGCGCGCGAGCCATGGAATGGCTGCGTAAAGGGGAAGAGAAGCGAGCGCGGCCAGGGACCGCACGGCGGCGTCGCCGCCGATCAACGCCAGCGCGGCGAGCGGATAGAGCGGCTTGTTGAGGGCGACCATCCAGGCGACCGACCGGCAAGCCGCCGTGCGTTCGTCCAGCGGCGCGGCCGGGGCGATGATCTCGGGCATGGACGGGATACGCAGGAGCGGCGACTCCGGTTCTTCGGTTCGCACGTGGACCGCCGCCAATTTTCTGCGCCGCGTCGGTAAACCGAACGTCGCCGGGCCGCGTACCAGTTGCGACCGAACCCTGCGCCGGCCGCCGGTCGCTCGATTGTCGGGATTGGGTTCGCCGCCGCGCCGACGGGCGGCGCAACAGGGTCGGCCGCAAAATGGAGGGGTCATGAAAACCACGGTGGTCGCGTATCTCGCGACGCTCGTCTCATTCGTCGCGGTCGACTTCGCCTGGCTGTCGTTCGCAGGCGACCGGCTTTATCGCCCTGCGCTCAAGGAGATCATGCTCGACGGCTTTCGGCCCGCCCCGGCGGTGGCGCTGTACCTGGTGTTCGCCGCGGGACTCGTCGTGCTCGCCGTGCGTCCCGGCCTCGCCGCGGGTTCCCTGCGGCTCGCCGCAGGGAACGCGGCGCTGATCGGGCTCCTCGGCTACGCCACCTACGATCTGACCAACTGGGCGACGCTGCGCAACTGGACAATGACGGTAGCCCTCGTCGACCTGGCGTGGGGCGTCGCGCTGTCGGCGATCGCCGCCAGCGTCGGTTTCCTCGCGGCGCGGGCGCTGGCCGCCTGACGTGCCGACGGCGCGCGTCTCGACCTGCCCCGGACGACGAGATAGATCCCCGCGCCGAATTCGATCGCATCGGGCGAGGCCTCCCGCCCGACGAGCCGGTCCTCGTCGGGCGGACGCGACGCCAGCCAGCGCCATCGCAATCCCAAAGCTGACGCCGTCGCGACGCCGCCCGACCGAAGGCGAGACGAGTCGCCGCGGCGATTGTCCCCGTCGCCCATTTGGTCCGGGAATTGAGGTGGATCAAGACGGCTCCCGGCAATGTCGGTAAGGATTTCCGACCCGGCGGATCGACGGTCGATGTCGGTTGCAGGGGCGCCGGCTGGCGGGACAAAACAGAAGAACAAAAGAACATCTGTTTGCGCTCGATGCGCCCCGCGACAATTTGCGCATCGACCACAGTCGTGCGTCGGCGCTATTGATGCAGCCGGTACAAAGAACCACAATTTGAAGGAGGAGGAACTCCGGGGTTCGCACCCGCGCTCGCGAGATCGGTCGGCGTGACAGTTCCGCCGTGAAACCGACACCGCGCAAGACGTCGGCGCCCCTTGTCCAAAGGGACCAAAGCTCCGCCGTAAGTGAGGATGCAGCCAGCGGATCCTCGGGGAACACATGACCGCAAAATATCCCGGCGTAGAGAACGTCATTCACGGCAATGGCGCCGTAGCAGAGGTCATGGGCCGCGTGTGCGGCGGCGTGATCGGCTATCCCATCACCCCCTCGACGGAAATCTCGGAAATCTACGAGGCGTTCCGCGCCAACGGCGGACTCAACGTCTGGGGCCGGCACCCGTTCTTCTTCGAGCCCGAAGGGGAGCACTCGGCGCAGAGCGGCGCGCTCGGCGCGGCGCTGACCGGCGGCAAGTACGTCTCCAACGCCTCCTCCAGTCAGGGCATCCTGTACGGGATGGAATCGCACTACGTGACCGTCGGCAAGAAGGTCGGCGGCTTCGTCCTGCATGTCGCCGCGCGCGTCGTCTCCAAGCACTCCCTCAACGTCATGGCCGGCCACGACGACATCTACGCGCTGCTGCCGTCCGGCTACACCGTCCTCTTCGGCAGCAATCCGCAGGAAGCGGCCGACCTCGCGGCGATCGCCTATCGCGTCAGCGCCCTGTCGCTGATCCCGGTCGCCAACACGATGGACGGCTTCGCCACCAGCCACATGCTTTCCGAAGCGCGGATGCCCGAGCCCGAACTCCTGCGCGAGTTCCTCGGCGATCCGTCGAGCCGGATCCAGTGCCCGACCGTGGCGCAGGCCATGCTGTTCGGGGCCAAAGGCCGCGCCTTCCAGCTCCGCCAGTATCTGGTTCGCGTCGGCGACGGTTTCGCGCCGGAAGACCTGCGCAAGCTTCGCGATTTCCTCGCCGCCAACGAAGACGCCGTCGAGACCGACACCGCCGGCGCCCTGATCGGCGAGACGCTCGCTTTCGTCCCCGAGGAACTGCGCGCCCAGTGGCGGCGGCAGTGGCTGAACGCTCACGAGAAGGGCACGCGCCAGCTCGTCCCGGCGCTCGTCGACGTCCACAATCCGGGCCTGACCGGCGGGGTGCAGAACCAGCCCGACTTCCAGGCCGGCAGCGTCGACCACCGCACCCATTTCGTCAGCGAGGTTCCCCACATCGCCCGCGAGGCGATGGCGGAATACAGCGCGCTCACCGGGCGCCGGTACGCGCCGATCCTGACCTACAATTGCGACGACGCCGACTACGTGATGATCGGGCTGGGCTCGGTCACCGACGACGTCCGCGCGGTCGCGGAGCATCTGCGCGCCGAGGGCAAGAAGGTCGGCGTCGTCTCGGTCAAGCTGCTGCAGCCGTTCCCGGAGGCCGAGGTCGTGGCCGCGCTCGCCGGCAAGAAGGCGGTCACGGTGCTCGAGCGCTCGGACGTCACCGCCCTCACCACGATGGTGCGCGAGGCCCTGTTCAAGGCGCGCGAGAACGTCGACGGCGTCAGGCACCCCGGCATTCAGCCGCTCGACAATCCGCCCAAGATCACCACGGCGATCTTCGGCCTCGGCGCGCACGACCTCCAGCCGCGCCACCTGGTCGCCGCGTTCAAGAACATGGAGACGCGCAACGCGCCGTTCGTCTATCTCGGCTCGCAGTTCTTCTCGAAGAACCCGCCGCCGAAACTGGCCGAACTGCAGGCGAAGCTCAAGGCCGCCTATCCCGACACCGAGCTGATGGCGCTCGAGACCGAGCCCAATCCGCAGCTCCTGCCGAAGTCGGCCTTCCGCATCCGCTTCCATTCGGTCGGCGGCTACGGGACGATCGCCACCGGCAAGCTCCTCACCGACATTCTCGCCGGCGCGCTCGACCTGCACTCGCGGGCCGCGCCGAAATACGGCTCGGAAAAGAGCGGCGCGCCGACCAACTACTACATCACCCTCAGCCCCGAGGAGGTGTTGATCACCAACGCCGAACTCGAAGACGTCGAGCTCGTCGTCTCGCCCGACCACAGGGTGTTCAGCCACTCGAACCCACTGCGCGGGCTTTGCCAGGGCGGCACCTTCATCCTGCAGTCGAACCTCGATCCGGTCGCGGTCTGGAAGGAGCTGCCCGAGCAGGCGCGCAAGACCATCCGCGACAAGGCCATCAAGCTGTTCGTCATCGACGCTTTCGAGGTCGCCAAGAAGCACGCGCCCACCGAGGATCTCGAGACGCGCATGATGGGCATCGCCTTCATCGGCGCGGTGTGCGGGAGCTTCGACCGCGTCACCGAGGGCGCCACGGAAGAGGCGGTGTTGAACAAGATCCGCAGCCAGATCGCCAAGAAGTTCGGCGCCAAGGGCGGCCCGGTGGTCGAGGGCAACATGGCGGTGATCCGCGACGGCCTGAAGGCGACGCGGCAGATCGACTACACGCAGCCCGAATTCGTCGAGGCCGACAAGGCGCCCGTCCACAAGAGCGACCGCACGGTCGCCATATCGGCGTCGATGTGCCGGGCCGGACGGTCGCCCGCGCCCTCGGGCTTCCTCGACGCCGAGTATTTCGACGACGTAATGGCCTCGGCGTTCCGCGACGGAACCATCGCCGAAGCGCCGGTGATGCCGGGCGTCGGCATGTTCCTGCCGGCCGGCAGCGCGGCGTTCAAGGACAAGGGCCTGTTCCGCCGGACCGTGCCGGAATTCATCCCCGACCTCTGCACCGGCTGCATGGAATGCGCGCTCGTCTGCCCCGACGCCGCGATCCCGAACGCGGTCCACGACATCCGCGAACTCATGATGGCGGCGATCCGCCAGCTCGACATCGCCGAGAGCCAGCGCGAGGCGCTGCGGCGCGAGGTCTATCCGATCGCCGACGCGGTGCGCGAGGTCTATCGCAACGACAAGAACCCGCCGCCGTTCGCCGAGATCGTGCGCAAGGCGGCCGAGGCGCTCGACGTCGACAGCCCGGTCACGCACGGCCATCTGACCCGCCTCGCCAACGCGCTGACGACCTTCCCGGTCGCCAGGACGCGTCCGTTCTTCGACGCGATGGAGAAGGCCCATCCCGGCAGCGGCGGCCTGTTCTCGGCGACGGTCGATCCGTGGAAATGCACTGGCTGTCTCGAATGCGTCGACGTGTGCGGGCCGCACGCGCTGGTCGCGCGCGACCAGGACGAGGCGTTGTTGGACAAGTTGCAGGCGCAGTTCGACTTCCTCAGCCGCTTGCCCAACACGCCCGCGAAGTACACCGAGGGGGCGGTCGCCGACGACGGCGACACCAAGCGCCTGATGCTCGACCGCAACAACTACTACGCCACCACCGGCGGCCACGGCGCCTGCCGCGGTTGCGGCGAAGTCACCGCGATCCGCCTCGTCACCAGCACCAACCACGCCATCCACGACACGCGGCGCAAGAGCCACATGCGCGAGGTGGAAGGCCTGATCGACAAGCTCAACGCCAAGCTCGCTGCGGTCCAGGACAGCGAACGCGATCCGCACCGGCGCGATCGCATCCGCGACGTGATCGCGACGCTGGAAAAGCGCCTCTATTTCCTGGAGAGCGGGCCGCGCGGACACGGGCCGGCGAGCGCCGTGATCGCCAACGCGACCGGCTGCAGCAGCGTCTACGCCTCGACCTTCCCGTTCAACCCCTACAACGATCCGTGGGTCAACAGCCTGTTCCAGGACACGCCGGCGGTCGCCAAGGGCGTGTTCGAGGGCCTCGGGGTCGAAGCGAGCACGGACATTCGGGCGCTTCGGATCGCCGAGCTCGAACTCGGCGACGACTACGACCCGGAGACGCACGACCGCTTCTTCCGGACGTTCAGCTGGGCCGACTTCACCGCCGACGAGATGGCGCTGATGCCGACCGTGATCAGCATGGGCGGCGACGGCGCGACCTACGACATCGGCTTCGGCGCGCTGTCGCGGGTGCTCAGCACCACGACGCCGATCAAGGTCGTCGTGCTCAACAGCGGCGCCTATTCCAACACCGGCGGCCAGGCCTCGACCGCGAGCCTCACCGCCCAGGACTCGGATCTGAGCCGCTACGGCGCCGCCCACCACGGCAAGCAGGACGAGCGCAAGGAGCTCGCGCTGCTGGCGGCCTTCCATCCCAACGTGTTCGTGGTGCAGAGCTGCGCCGCGCTCCAGGCGCATTTCCTGAAGAACGTGGTCGAGTTCCTCAACCACAACGACTCGCCCGGCGTGCTCGACGTCTATACGCCGTGCCAGGGCGAGCAGGGGATCGCCGATCCGCAGGCCAACCGGCACGCGCGGCTCGCGGTCGAAAGCCGCTTCAACCCGGTCTTCGTTCACGATCCGCGCCGCGGCGCGAGCCTGCATGACCGCTTCTCGCTCGAGGGCAACCCCGAGATCGGCGAGGACTGGGCGACGACCACCATCGAGTACGTCGAGGACGGGCAGACGAAGCTGCTCGAGATCCCGATCACGCCGGCCGACTTCGCCCTCACCGAAGGGCGGTTCCGCAAGCAGTTCAAGGTTCTGCCCGCCGACAAGGCCGGCGTGCCGGTGCACGAGTACATCAACCTCAGCGCGGCCGAGCAGGAGGGCAAGACGCCGTTCGTCTGGTCGACCGACGACAATCGGAAGCTGATCAAGGTCGCGGTGTCGGCGGACATCGTCCATCTCGTGCGCGAGCGGCGGCGCAACTGGCGCAGCCTGCAGGTGCTCGCCGGCCTCGACGTGCAGAAGCTCGACTCCGATCATCACATCGAGCTGGAAGCGCTGAAGCTGCAGCTGAAGGAAGTGACCGAAGCGCGCGAATCCTCGATCGACTCGATTGCGCGCGCCATGTCCGAGCTCGCCGCCTCGTCCAAGGCGCCGCCGCTCGCGGCCTTCGCGCCGGCCGCGCCATCGGGTCCGGTGACGCGGCTGATCGGCGGCGCGCCGGCCGCGGCGCCGGCGCCGGCTGCGGCCGCCGCCAACGGCGACGGGGCGCCGCTGTCCTATGCGGAGGAGGACGTCGCCAAGTGCTCCAACTGCAAGACCTGCTACCAGGAGATTCCGGAGCTTTTCGAAAAGACCCGGATCGTCGTCGACGGCGAGTCCAAGGAAGTCGGGCATCTGATTGCGGGCGCCCTGGCGCGTGTGAAGGTCACGCCGGAACTCAAGGCGAAGATCGCCCGCGTCGCCGCCAACTGCGATTCGGAGATCATCCATGAGCGCTGAGACGGGAACGGCGGCCGAAGCCGAACGCGATCTCGACCGCTACCGGCAGGCGGCGAACGCCCTCGAGACCACCCAGAGCGAGGTGGAGGAGCTCGAACGCACCGAAGCGTTCGACGTCTTCCAGAAGCAGCTCGGACTGCTGCGCAAGCGGCTGCTGAGCAACCCCCAGTCGGTTCGCCAGATGTTCGTCGACGACGGCATGCAGGCGATCGTCTGGGAGTTCAAGCAGGACGAACTCGGCCCCGAGTTCACCCGGACGCTGTGGCGCCTGCTGACCCGCGACGACGACATGAGCGCGCTGCTGCTGCGCTTCATCTGGAACGTGCCGCTCAAGTTCAAGCGCAAGTTCATCGTCGCGATCGACCGGTATCTCTCCGACCGCTACCCGATGTTCAAGGGCCTGTCGCAAGGCTGGCCCGGACAGAACGGCATCCCGCCCTACATCCGCTCGCCGGAGGAGCGGGCGCGCGACTTCGAACTCGTGAACAAGGGCTATCTCGGCTACATGGACCTCGGCTACAGCGCGCGCGAGGTCGACCTTCTCGTGTGGCTGGAGACGCTGCGCGACAAGCAGTGCGAGGACAAGGCCTGCGAACTCGGCGTGCCGAGGCCGGGTCGCGAGCCGAAGGGCGGCTGCCCAGTCAAGATCCACATCCCCGAGATGCTGCAGCTGGTCGGCACCGGCCGGTTCCGCGAGGCGCTGGGGCTGATTGAATCGCTCAATCCGTTGCCCGACGTCACCGGCCGCGTCTGCCCGCAGGAGCTGCAGTGCCAGGGCGTGTGCACGCTCAGCGGCCGGCCGCTCGAGATCGGCCAGCTCGAGTGGTTCCTGCCCGAGCGCGAGAAGATCGTGCGTCCCAACGCCGACGCCGAGCGCTGGAAGAACTGGACGAGCCCCTGGGCCAAGGCCGAGAAGCCGCCGATCGCGGTGGTCGGCTCCGGGCCCGCGGGCCTCATCAACGCCTATCTCCTGTCGTCGCAAGGGTTCCCGGTCACCGTATTCGAGGCCTTCCACGACCTCGGCGGCGTGTTGCGCTACGGCATCCCGGAGTTCCGGCTGCCCAACACCCTGATCGACGACGTGGTGCGCAAGATCCGGCTGCTCGGCGGCCGCTTCGTCACCAATTTCGTGGTCGGCAAGACGGCGACGATCGAGGACCTCAAGGACAACGGCTTCTGGCGGATTTTCGTCGGCACCGGCGCGGGCCTGCCGCGCTTCATGAACGTGCCGGGCGAGCATCTGCTCGGCGTCATGTCGGCCAACGAGTTCCTCACCCGCGTCAACCTCATGCAGGCGCGGCGCGACGACTACGAGACGCCGCTGCCGGAGGTGAAGGACAAGAACATCATCGTCATCGGCGGCGGCAACACCGCGATGGACGCGGCCCGCACCGCCAAGCGCCTCGGCGGGATCGTCACCATCGTCTACCGGCGCACGCAGTCGGAGATGCCGGCCCGCGTCGAGGAGCTGCACCACGCGCTCGAAGAGGGAATCGCGCTCAAGGTGCTGCGCGCGCCGCGCGCGTTCGAAAGCGAGAAGTCGGCGCACGTCTGCCACGCCGTTCTGGACGTGATGGAGCTGGGGCCGCCCGACGCCTCGAAACGGCGCGCGCCGGTCGCCACGGGGAAGACCGAAACCATTCCGGTCGATCTCGTCATCATGGCGCTCGGCAACGACTCGAACCCGCTGATCAAGAACAGCGAGCCGGACCTGAAGACCTCCAAGTGGGGAACGATCACGGTCGACGGCGGGTCGCAGAAGACCTCGCTCGATGGCGTCTATTCCGGGGGCGACGCGACCCGCGGCGGCGCGACCGCGGTGCTCGCCGCCGGCGACGGCCAGGCCGCGGCGCGCGAGATCGTGGGCGACATCCCATTCTCGAAAGCCGAAATCGAGGACATGGTCGAGAGGGCGTCGCACTACACCGACCTCGCCGGGGCGCCGCAGACCATCCTCAAGAAAGCCAATCTCGCCGAAGGCATCGTCGAGATGCGGATCCGGTCGCCGATGATCGCCAAGTCCGCGCGCGCCGGGCAGTTCGTGCGCGTGCTGCCGACCCCTAGGGGCGAACTCATTCCCCTCACGCTCGCCGACTGGGACGAGAAGGCGGGCACGATCGACCTCGTCATCCAGGCGGTCGGCGCGAGTTCGATCGGCATCAACGCGATGGAGGTCGGCGAGGCTTTCACCGGCATCGCCGGCCCGCTCGGCCAGCCGAGCAAGCTGCACCGTTACGAGGGCGACCAGACGGTGGTGTTCTGCGCCGGCGGCCTCGGCCTGCCGCCGGTCTACCCGATCCTCCGAAGCCATCTGAAGCTCGGCAACCACGCGACGCTGATCTCGGGCTTCCGCACCAAGGGCGCCCTGTTCTGGACGGAGGCGGGCGAACGGGTCGACGGATTGCAGAAAGAGTTCGGCGACCGGCTGCGGGTGATCTACGCCACCAACGACGGCACCTTCGGCGTCAAGGGCTTCGTCACCGGGCCGCTCGAGGAGCTTCTCAAGGAGAACGCCGAGGGCAAGGGCCGCAAGGTGGCGGAAGTGATCGCGATCGGCCCGCCGCTGATGATGCGGGCGGTGAGCGACCTCACCAAACCCTACGGCGTGCCGACGGTCGCGAGCCTCAACGCCATCATGGTCGACGCCACCGGCATGTGCGGCGCCTGCATGGTGCCGGTAACGATCGACGGAAAGATGGTGCGCAAGCACGCCTGCATCGACGGCCCCGAGCTCGACTCGCACATCATCGACTGGGACAAGTTCCTGCCGCGCTTCCTGCAATTCAAGGAGCAGGAGAAGGCGAGCATGGCCAAGCACGGACTGGCGTAGCGAACCGCCCGCGCGCGGAAAATCGCGGGTAAGGGACGAGAGGGCGGGGCCGCGCTCGGGCGAAAGTCGCAATTTCGCCCCCGCCGCTTCACACGCCCGTAATCGAAGTGGGGGATAGGTCCGCCCGCGAAATCGCTCGACGCGCCGTTCGAAGGACGGCGCGTTCGCGTCAGGCGCGGAGGGACAGATGCACCTCTACGACTTCGAAGTGCTGTGGGAAGGCGCGGTCGTCTCGGCCGAGCGCTCCGTGCGGCTCGTCGACCCGCGCGCCGCCTGGCCCGTGGTCGAGCGGCTCGCCCGCCGTCACGACCAAGCCGGCTGCAAGATTCGGGTCAAGGACGAGTCCGGCCGCATCGTCATCCTGACCGGCGTCGTCTCCGTGCTGCGCCACGCCCGCAAACTCGCGGCCTGAGGCGCGAGGGACGGAGCGGGCGCCCCGATCCGCTGGCGCTCGCCGCCGCCGTGCTCCGGTCCGCAAGCCGCATCGGCGGGTCTAATACCCGGGCGCGGGCGCCGCATAGGCGCGATCGCAGCGCGCGTGCGCCCGCCGCACCTCCTCGAGACTGTGAAAGGTCCGGGCGCCGATGCTGGCGCAAT
Source organism: Roseiarcus fermentans (assembly GCF_003315135.1). Lineage (GTDB taxonomy): Bacteria > Pseudomonadota > Alphaproteobacteria > Rhizobiales > Beijerinckiaceae > Roseiarcus > Roseiarcus fermentans. The sequence continues at coordinate 2,747 of NZ_QNRK01000043.1, read as the reverse complement.
AGGCGTCGTCATCAGCCGGCGGCGCGTACGCCCCCGGCGGCGGGTACGCTCCGGGCGGCGGGTACGCTCCGGGCGGCGAATAGCCCCCGAGGGGCGCGGGCGGGACAGGGCCCGGGGCCGGCAGGCGAGCCTCGTACGGGTCCAGCGGCGCCCCGGCGTCGGGCGGCGCGAGCCCCGCGTCGACGCCCGCGGGCGCGGACGGCGCGGCGCTGCCCGGCGCCGCCGGCGGCGGAGTCGCGGGAGGCTGGTAGCCGTGCGGCACGACCGGCGAGTTTTCGAACAGGCCCGGCGGATAGTCCGAATCGGCGAGCGCCGCGGACGCTGCGAGCGCCAGCGCGACCAGCGCTCCGATCGAGGCGACGGCGCGGCGGGCGCCGCCCGACTTTCTGGCGAAAAGGGGTCGGACGGTCCTGAGCATGAGCAAACCTGTCTCACGGGCTTGGGGCGAAGACATGGCGGCGGGCCGCGAAGGCGCGGCGCCGAGGGCCGCGCGCGCCCGGGATCGCCGAATGGCCGACCCAGCCCGACTTGGCGCGAATTCTGCATCGAGCCGTCGGACAAGGACGAACGCGGCGGCGGCAAGACCCCATGAGCACCATCAAAGAGGGCGATCTCATCGACTTCGGCGATACGCCGCCCGCGGTCAACGATCTCCTGCAACAGGGCGTGTCGCTTTCCCGACACGACAGGGCGGCCGCCGACGCGACCTTCCGCGCGGCGCTCGCGCTCGACCCGTCCGCGCTCGCGGCCTACTTCTGCCTCACCAAGATCCACGCCTATGGCGGCCGGCTCGACGAGGCGCTGACGATCGCCGAGGCCGGGTTGGCGGAAGCGGCCCGGCAGGCTGGGCTGCCGGGCGACTGGGTTGGCTGGACGGCCGAAGACGTGGCGAGGGCGGCGGCGGTCCCCGCCCGCTTCGCCCTCACCATGCTCAAGGCCTCGGCCTTCATCCGGCTGCGGCTCAGCGAAGGCCGCGAGACCGCGCGGCGCCTCGACAAGCTCGCCGAACTCGGCGTCAGCGAGGGCATCGGCGGCGGCGTGGTCGCCGACCTCCTGAAGGCGGTGGCGTGATGGCCGTCTTTCCCGACGTCGCCGAGGCGCGGGTGGCGGCGCTGCTCGCCGGCGCGAAGGCCGCGCGCTCCGAACCCGCCGCCGCCGAGCGGGCGGTGAAGGCGGCGCTCGCCGCCGCACCGGACGACTTTTCGGCGCGCCTCGCCGCCTACAAGTTCTATTTCTACAACCATCGGCTCGCCGAGGCCCTGCCGCACGCCGCGTGTCTCCTGACCCTTCTCGCCCGGCGCCTCGGCGTCGCGTCCGACTGGCGCGCGGTCCGGCCGGGCGACGCCGCGTTCGACGCGCTCGAGGAAGCGCCCGGAACCTATCTTCAGGCGCTGCTCGCCTGGGGATATTGCCAGGCGCGGCTCGGCGCGACCGGGGAGGGGGCGGAGGCGATCGCCAAGGTGGCCGAGCTCGATCCGCGCGACCGCTTCGGCGCCCGCCGCCTGCTCGCGGTCGTCGTCGAGCCCGCGCCTTCGGAGGAGGACTGAGATGGCGAAGGTGGTGTTCTACGAAAAGCCCGGTTGCGGCGGGAATGCGCGGCAGAAGGCGGCGCTCAGCCGCTCGGGTCACGAGCTCGACGTGCGCGACCTCCTCTCGACGCCGTGGACCGCGGAGGCGCTGCGCGCCTTCTTCGGCGCCCGACCGGTCGCGGCGTGGTTCAACGCCGCTTCGCCGCGGGTGAAGAGCGGCGCGGTCAAGCCGGAGAGCCTCGACGCCGACGGCGCGCTCGCGCTGATGCTCGCCGATCCGCTGCTGATCCGCCGCCCGCTGATCGAAGCCGACGGGCGGCGCGAGGCGGGATTCGACGCCGACCTGATCGACGCCTGGATCGGCCTGCAGCCGGCGGCTGCGCCGGTCGGGGAGGGTTGTCCGCGCGAACTGTCCGCCGAGGCGGCGGCGTGCGTCGCCCCGGCTGCCGCCGGTCCCCGGTAAGCTACGCCCGCACCCTTGCGCTGGCGAAAGCCTCGGTCAAGCGCCGCCCCTTCGCCGGCTCGTCGAGCGCGCGCTCGTCGAACACGATGTCGGCGATGTCGACCCGCGTCCGCTTCTCGCCGATCGTCAGGCGGAAGAACGCCGACACCCGCTGATGGCGGAACTCCATGTCGAGCGACACCACGGGGGGCGCGTTCCAGGGGACGCTGTAGCTGGCCGACAGCGCGTAGCGCAGCGTGCCGCCCTTGAAGAACAGCTCGGTCGACGAATTGACGAGGTCGGCGAGGTTGGCGGCCTCGTCGTTGCGAATGAGGTTGATCAGCTCAGCGGCGTCCGTGAGCCGGAGTTCGCTCGCCACGTCGATGAGCGCGTCGGCGATGACCCGCTCCGGCGCGAGGCGAGCCGGTGAGCGCGGCGCGGCGTTGAGTAAGCGCATTCGAGCCTCCTCTCCTGGGCGGGGCTCCGCCGGGGCCGGCCGTTCGACCACGCGAGCGCGTGAGCGGTCGGGCGGGCGAATCGTCGTCGCCCACGATCCATGCCCTTCGGCGATTGCGCGAATCTTGATTGGGCGGCGGCCAGGGGAATCGCACTTGGAATTCGGCGGCCCTTGTGAGCCGGATTTTGCGTTTTGAGTGAGATGGATTCTACCGGGTGGCGGATGATACGCGGCTCGGGAGAATGTGTTGGATCGCTTTATCGAATGCTGGGACGGTCTGGACGACCCGCGCACGGGCAATGCGGCGCTGCACGACTTT
>NZ_QNRK01000042.1 GCF_003315135.1 Roseiarcus fermentans | reverse complement strand
CGCGGCGTCGTCTTGGGTTGGGCTCGCCCGTTTCTTTTGGTGTAGATGTTTTTGTTTTGTTTTTTTCTGACGCGGCGGGGGGGGGGGGGGGGGGGGGGGGGGGGGTGACGTTGTCAACCAGTGAAACCTGTCAAGCGTGCTTGACAGTCAGCGCCTAAAGGGCGAAAAGCCCGGGGCCGGGGGCGGCAATGGATGCGCGGACGGAAGTGCTCGACGCTATTTACGCAATGCGAAGCGGATTACAGAATCGGCTCGCACTCTTATCTGGTCCTCCTCTGGCGCGGACACTCGAGGATCTGGAGGCACTCTCGAATCTTCTTGCAAAGCTTCGACCAGAAGGCGCGCCTCGTTATCCGATATTGGCTTCGATTCCAATTGCTCTTTCGCCGCATCGATCAGCCGCGCGAGGCGGCGCAGGTCGATCGGCCCTCGCGGGCGAGAATCGGCCGCAGCCTCGACGTCCGACAGATGGAACCGCTGTTGCGGAAGCGCCGCCGGAGGCCGCGGCTTCGGGCCGCGGCCGTCGACCAGCCAGTCGAGGCTGACCTTGAAGAACTTGGCGTAGCGCGACGCCTCGCGGCGGAACGGCCGCGTGCCGTTCTCGTGGTGATTGTAGGTCGCGACCTTGACGCCCATCGCCTCGGCGGCTGCGTTGGCCTTGTCGAATCCGCTGTCCTTGCGCGCCTGTCGCAACCTCGCCGCCGCGGCGGCTCTCGCTTCTTCGTTGTCCGCCATCGCCTTCGCCTTCCCTGGTGTATCCCGCGACGATCCGCCGCGGCGTCCCCGAAAATGCGCGCGGCGCAACGGAAACCGCGCCGCCGTCGGACCCTAACAAAAAAAATCATACGAAACGGATTGACGGCGCGATAATCCATAGCGTATCTTTTGGATTATGAGCGCAGACCCTTCCCGAACCGCCCGCCTGATCGAGCTCCTGAACCTGACCCAGGCGCAGATGGCCGAACGCCTCGGCGTCGCCCAGGCGACCGTGTCGCGGCTGGTCAACGGCCAGCGCGAGAGCGGGCCGGTCGCGATCCTGCTCGACGCGATGGAGCGCGAGGCGCCTCGCCAGCGGGTCGAAGGCGGCGGGCCCGTTCCCGCCGGAGCCGAGATTGCCCGATGACGCTTCCGACCCGCTTCTTCGCCAGGAATTCGCGCGCGTGCGCCGCAGCCTCCCGGCCGCCGTCGCGCGATGCGGCCGGCGTCGAGCCCTTGGCTTCGCCGGCCGCCTTTCCTCAGAAATCGCCCGTGGCTCGCGAGAACCGCGAGGACTGGGCGCGGATGGCCGAGGCTTACTGGCCCGAGCCGGCAGGCGTCGGCGTTCTGAACCCTCACCCTGACCGCTTCGCGGTCTGTCCCTCTCCCACAAGGGGAGAGGGGTTTTCGCCGCCGGTCGCGGCGCTCTTCGAGGGGTCGAGATCGGCCTTCGCCGCTGTTGACGCAGCGGCGAGGCGTTGGGTTCGTGGTCTTTGTCGGCATTGAGCATTTCCGGTCTCCTGCGACGGGAAGAACCGTCGCACGCGGAGACTTCCGAATGCGGAACATTTTGTTCCGAAATCAGAACCGAGAGGGCGTCGTGACCAGCATCACCACCGACGAATTCCTCATCCGGCAGCGGGACGTGCTGGCGGCGCTCGCAGGCCCCTGCGACCCCGGCGAAGCGTTCGACGCGATGATCCGCCGTGTCGCCCGGCGTGGAAAGCTTACCGTCTCGAAGGCGGCGAAGGCCTGGCGCGGCTACGCGGTGCTGCGCGGCGACGAGTGGGAGCGGTGCAAGGACGCGGTTTCGGGGCTTCAGGCGGGCGTCCTTCCGGACGAGGCCGACGAGGGGACGCAGGACGGCCGGGCTGGCCGTGGGAGGGCTCATGACTTCGATGCGGACACGGTGGCGAATCTGGTGGCGCGGATGGAGGCTCTCGACCGCAAGATCGATCTGGCGCTGGCGCGGCTCGCGAGCGAACCCGATCGCCGAGGCGCACCTGCTCTTGAAGCTGGCGCGCGAGCATAGCCGCCGCGCGCGCGAGCTCACCGCCCGCGCGGAAGCGCTGGCGCCGTGGCTGTTCGGCTGATGGGCCGGCCTCGCGAAGGCTCGTCGCCGGGGCTCAAGCCCAAGCGGAAGAAGACGGATTTCGACGCGGAGCGGGCGCGGGCGGTGCGCGATTGCGCGCGCCACCTCGCCGACCTCCGCCGCGCCCACGCCGCCGGGCCGCCCGGCGACGTGAAGGTGATGAGCGATCCGCTGCCGAAGCGGTTCTGGCCGACCCCGGCCGGGATTTTTTCCTCGCCGGCGCGGCTGTGCGCCGAACAATCGGGAGAACCACGATGGCCTGGTCGAAGGAGAACCTCCTGAACCTCGCCATCGCCGGGAACAAGCCCGACCTCGACCCTCACCCTGCCGGCTCCGCCGGCTGTCCCTCTCCCGCTTCGCGGGCGAGGGGAGAGGGTTTCGCGACGGTCGGGGTGACGCTGATGGCGCTCGAGCCGCATCATTGCCGCTGGCCGGTCGGGCTCGATCGCGCGCCGGGCGAGGGGCACGAGCTGTTCTGCGCCGAGGCGAAGGAAGGCCGCGGGCCTTACTGCGCCCATCACCGGAGGGCGGCGTCGTGACCCGGGCCGTGGACGCGGACCGCCGCGCCGAGATCGAGCGGCTCGAGGACGAGAACGCGGCCTTGCGGCTGCGGATCGACGACCTCGAGGCGGCGCTCTACCGGCCGGACCTCCTGATCCCCGACGCCTGGGGCCTGACGAAGCGCCAGCGCGACCTGTTCGGCGCGCTGATCGCGTCCGGCCCCGCCGTGCTGACGCGCGAGGCGGCGATGTCGGCCCTCTACGCCGGCCGCGACTGGCCGGAATGCGGAAAAATCCTCGACGTGCTGATCTGTCATGTCCGCCGCAAGATCGCGCCCGACGGCTTCGGGATCGAGACGGCCTGGGGGCGCGGCTGGCGGCTCGACGAGGCGACCCGCGCCGTCTTCTGCCGGCCGGCCGCGGCCTCGCGCGACGACGCGGTGCGGGCGGCGAGCGCGGCTTTCGGCGCCCGGCGGATTTCTGGCGCGGCGTTCGCGCGGCGCATGGAGGCCTGCGGGGCGGTCGCGGCCCCGGCCGCGGCGGGGCGCTCATCCCCGGCCTCGGCGCTCTGAACCCTCACCCCGCCGCGCTCCGCGCGGCTGTCCCTCTCCCGTGAACGGGCGAGGGGGACGCGTCCTTCACGAGGCTTCCCATGGACCCGCTTTCGATCGAAGGCTTTTCCGCTCCGCCGCCCGCCGATCATGGCGCGGTTCCGAGCTTGCAATGGGTCGCCATCGCCGATCTGCGCGTTGACCGCGCCTATCAGCGCGACATGACGCCGTGGTCGCGGAAGCACGTCGAGGCGATTGCGCGAAATTTCGACTGGTCGCTGTTCTCGCCGGTCGTCGCGGCGCCGGTCGTGGGGGGGGGGCTTCGCGCTCATAGACGGGCAGCATCGCTCCTGCGCCGCGCTGCTCGTCGGCGAGACGCATGTCCCGGCGATGATCGTGATCGCCGATACGCGCCGCCAGGCGAAGAGCTTCGCCGCGATCAACGGCTCGACCTTCAAGATGACGAGCATGGCCGTGTTCAAGGCGGCGCTCGCGGCCGGCGAGCCGGAGCCCGTCCGCTGCGCGGCCATCGCGGAAAGCTGCGGCGTGCGCATCCTGACCTATCCCAGCCAGGCCAGGCGGCAGCGGGAAGGCGACACGATGGCGGCCTCGTCGCTGCTGCGCGCGCTGGCCGATCACGGGGAAGACGCGCTGAGGCTGGCGCTGACCGCGATCATGGCGTCGCGGGGCTCGAAGTGCGGCCTCGTCGATTCGGCCAACGTGCGGGCGCTGGCGCGCCTCTTTCGCGAACACCCGATGAAGCCCGAGACGGTGAAGGCGGCCTTCGCCCGGATCGACCTGCGCGCGGCGCGCGCCGAGGCGCGGCGCGACGGCTTTCAGAGCCTCGCACTCGACATGAAGGCCGCGGTGGCGAAGCGGCTGCTGGCGCTGGCGAAGGCGGGCGCGAGGGCGCCGGCGCTGCCGGCGCCGGCGGCCGAGGGGAGGGCGGCGTGATGCGCGCGCGGACCGCGGCTGCGGCAGGGCGGGCTCGACGCATCCCCCCGTCGACCTCTTGCTGGCGTGAAGATCGGAAAGATCGGCCCTGTCAAGGGCGCGCTTCGCGCGCGGCCGAAGGCCGGCTTCGCCCCTTGACAGGGTCGATCTTTCCGAAAGGGTCTCGGCAAGAGGTCGACGGCTCGCCCTGCCTCCGGGGGACCGGGTGGCCACCGGTCGGCTTCGGCGTTGCGGACCCTCACCCTGCCGGCTTCGCCGGCTGTCCCTCTCCCGTGAACGGGAGAGGGTAGATGCTCTCCGAAGCAGCGCTGGCGGACCTTCGCGTCCGCAATCCCGTCGCCGACGTCGCGGTGCGGCTCGGGGCCGTCCTGAAGCGGCGCGGGCGCACGCTCATGGGGACGTGCCCGATGTGCGGGGGCGGGCGGAGCGCGCTGCGCTTCGAGATCAAGCGCGACGACGCCTGGGCGTGCGCGGTGTGCGCCGACGGTGGCGACGTGATCCGGCTGGTCGAGCGGGCGCAGGGGCTGAGCTTCCTGAAGGCGGTCGAATGGCTGGGCGGGGCGCAGGACATCGATCCGGAAGAGGCGGCGCGGCGCGAGCGCGAGCTCGCCGCCAGACGTGCGAAGCGCGAGGCCGATTCGGCGCGCTATCGCGAGGAAGAGCGGGCGCGGCTCTACCGGATGTGGCGGGAGGCGCAGGACTTCTGGTCGACGCCGGTCGAGGCCTACTTACGCGGGCGCGACATTTTCGCGCTCGACGGCGTGATCGTGAAGTTCGACCCCGCGGCGCGTTACTACGACGGCGAGATTGTGGACGAGCGCGGGCGGAAACGTCCACGGCTGATCTTTACCGGACCGGCGATGCTCGCGCCGTTCGTGGACGGCGGCGGCAAATTCCGCGGGCTGCACCAGACGTGGATCGATCCCGAGAATCCGGGCGAGAAGGCGACGATCGCCGACCCCGAAACGGGCGAAATTTTGCCGTCGAAGAAGATGCGCGGCTCCAAGGCCGGATGCTTTTTGCTGGTCGACCGGGTTTTTTGGGCGGCGCTGTCGGCGAACCCTCACCCGGCCTCCTCCGGAGGCCACCCTCTCCCGGGGGGAGAGGGGATTTTGCGGCTCGCCAGCGGCGAGGGGATCGAGACGACGCTGTCGGTGCGCCAGGGGGACGCCGACCGAAAATTTTTCTACGCCGCCGCCGGCGACCTCGGCAACCTCGCCGGCCCCGCGGTCGAGAGCGTGCCGCACCCGACGCTGAAGCGGGCGAACGGGCGGCCGGAGCGCGTGCCCGGCCCGGAACCCGACCTGTCGCGGCCGGGCCTGCCGATCCCCGATTCGGTGGAAGAGCTTTTGCTGATCCGCGACGGCGATTCGGAACCCTTTCTGACGGCGCTGGCGATGGAGCGGGCTTCCCGGCGCTACGCCCGGCCCGGGCGGCTGATCGGCGCGACGCCGACGCCGGAGGGGGTCGATCTGAACGACGTGCTGCGGGGCAAGGGGGGCGAGCGCCCCGGGGTCGCATCATGAGCGCCGAGGGCGAGGCGCGGGTGCGCGCCATCCTGGCGAACCCGGTGGTTCTGTCGGACGGGCGCCCTTCGCCCCGCGGGAGCGGGGAGAAGGTGGCGGCGCAGCCGCCGGATGAGGGGGCGCGCGCGGATGCTGGGCGCGAGCCGGCCGATATCGGCGTTGCGGACCCTCACCCTGCCGGCTTCGCCGGCTGTCCCTCTCCCGCAGGGGGAGAGGGTAGCTTCGGCGACGAAGGCGAAGGGCCGCCGTCGGACGTCGGCGGCGATCCGGCGATCGTGCGGGAATGCGCGAGCCTCGACCAGAGCGACACCGACAACGCGAAACGCCTGATCGCCCATTTCGGCCGCGACATCGCGGTCGTGGCGCGCGACGGCAAGCCGGGCGGCGACTGGATTTCGTGGGAGGGGCGGTTCTGGGATTACGCGTGCGGCCCGTCGCTGGTGACGCGGGCGGCGCAAAAAATCGGCGGGCGGATCGCGGCCGAGGCCGAGTTTCTGGGCTTTTCGGCGGAAGAGCGGCGGGCGGTCGCGGCGGCGGACGCGTTTTCCGCCGACGACAAGTCGCCCATCGCGGTCGCGGCGCGTTTCGCCGCCAAGGCCGCGCGCGACGCGCTGACGCGGCGAAAGCTGGCGCGCTGGCGGTTCGCGGTGTCGTCGAAGAATTCCGCCCGGATCAAGAGCATGCTGGAGATGGCGCAGCCGCTGACGCGAAAGCCGTCGGCCGACTTCAACAAGGACCCGCTGAAATTCGCGGCGAAGAACGCGACCATCGCCTTTCGCGTCGAGGACGATTGGGAGTGTCCCGATCCTGACGTCGTGCGAAAGATCGCGCGGGCCGAGGCGCGCGCCGGTCACGACCGCGAGGACTTTTTGACCGGCCTCGTGGGCTCCGACTACGACCCCGACGCGAAGGCGCCGAAATTCTTCACCTTCCTCGAGCGCTGCCTGCCCGACCCGGCGGTGCGGCGGACGCTGCAAAGCTATTCGGCGATGGGGCTTCTGGGCCTCTTGGCGCAAAAGCTCTGTTTTCATTACGGCGCGGGGGCGAACGGAAAATCGGTGTTTCTGGCGGTGCTCGCCGCCGTGATCGGGCCGTCGCTCGGCGTCTCGCTGCCGAAAGAGACGATCATGGGGACGGGCGAGCGCGGCGCTGGGCAGGCGTCGCCGGACCTGGTGCGGCTGTTCGGCAAGAGATTCGTCCGGATCGACGAGCTGAAAGAGGGCGAGGCGGTCCGCGAGGATCTCGTCAAGCGCCTGACCGGCGGCGACACGCTGGTCGTCCGCGACCTGTTTCAGGGCTATCTGGAATTCCCGAACGTGGCCACGCCGCACATGGTCGGCAACGGCTATCCGCGCATCGACGGCACCGACCTCGGCATCTGGCGCAGGATGCTCGTCATCCACTGGGGCGTCACCATCCCCGAAGCCGAGCGAAAGCCGTTCGACGCGCTGGTCGCCGAGCTTTTGAGCGAGCGGGCCGGGATCCTCAACTGGCTGATCGGCGGCGCGCAGGACTTTCTGGGCCAGGGTCTGGTGGTGGCCGAGGCCTGCGCCGCGGCGACGCAGGAATTCCGCGAGGACATGGACCCGATCGGCCGCTTCGTCGAGGCCTGCGTCGCGGCGGCGCCTGGAGAACGGGTGCAGGCGCGGGTGATGTACGAGGCGTTCAAGTCGTGGGCGATGGCGAACGCCGTCGCGGTGTTCCACGAGAACCGGTTCGGCCGCGACATGAAGCGGCGGTTCAAGCGCGACGATCGCGGCCACACCCGCGCTTATCTCGACGTCGCGCTGCACGACGTGCCGGCGCGGCCCGACCTTCCCGATGCGAACGAGAGGTTTTCGTCATGAGCGGCTCGTTTCCGCGCAGCGTGCGCGAAATGGAGGTGTGGAACGGGGCGATCGTCCAGGCGGCGGCGGCCGTCATGCGGGCGGCGGCGGCAGTGCGGGCGAAGCCGCTCGCCGAAGGCCAGACGCTGAACCGGCGAAGGGTGACGGTCGAGCTGATCGAGTTTCTGGGCGACGAGTTCGTCAAGCTCGGGATGACGGTGGCGGACCTCGCGGCGACGCCGGCGGAGGGGCGGGCCGATGTCTGAGGGCGGCGTTGCGAACCCTCACCCTGGCCGCTTCGCGGCCTGTCCCTCTCCCGAAGGGGGAGAGGGGCGCGCGCTGTCTTATGAGGCGTTCTTGCGGGCCAAGATTCCGCTCCCCGGGGCGGCCGAGCTGGAGGGCGAGGGGGCGCTCGACGCGAGCCCGTGGCTGAAGCCGCACCAGAACGACGCCGAGCACTGGCTCTACAAGGGCAAGCGGCGGGCGCTGTTCGCTTCGTTCGGCCTCGGCAAGACGCGGGTGCAGCTGCGGCTGATCCATCGGATCGTCAAACGCTTCGGCGGTCGGGGCCTGATCGTGATCCCGCTCGGCGTGCGGCAAGAATTCACCCGCGACGCGGCGATCATGGGGATCCCGGTGACGTTCATCCGCCGGATCGAGGAGGCCGCCGGCGACGGGGTTTTCCTGACCAATTACGAGACGGTGCGGGACGGCAAGCTCGATCCGGCGCTGTTCGTCGCCGCGAGCCTCGACGAGGCGTCCGTGCTGCGCGGCTTCGGCGGGACGAAGACGTTTCGCGAGTTCATGCGGCTGTTCGAGCCCGTGCGCTTTCGCTTCGTCGCGACCGCGACGCCGTCGCCCAACGATTACATCGAACTCCTGAGCTACGCGGCGTTCCTCGGCGTGATGGATGTCGGGCAGGCCAAGACGCGGTTCTTCAAGCGAGATTCGACCAACGCCGACAAGCTGACGCTGCATCCGCACAAGGCGGAGGAATTCTGGTTCTGGGTGTCGTCGTGGGCGCTGTTCATCCAGCGGCCGTCCGACCTCGGCCATTCCGACGAGGGCTACGCGCTGCCGGAGCTGCGCGTCCATTATCACACCGTCCGCACCGACCTCGTCGGCAAGGTCGCCGATCGCGGCGGCCAGACGATGATGTTTCCCGATCATGCCGCGGGCCTCGTCGGCGCGGCGCGCGAGAAGCGCGACACGCTGCCGGCGCGAATCGCCAAGATGCGCGAGATCCTCGACGCCGAGCCCGATGAGCACTTTCTCATCTGGCACGACCTAGAGGACGAGCGGCGGGCGATCGAGAGGGCGGTTCCGGGGGTCGTCTCGGTCTATGGATCGCAGGACCTCGAGGAGCGCGAGCGGCGCATTCTCGACTTCTCCGACGGCAAGATCGCGCGGCTGTCTACGAAGCCGGTGATCGCCGGCTCCGGCTGCAATTTCCAGAGACATTGCGCGAAGTCGATCTTTCTCGGGATCGGCTTCAAGTTCAACGACTTCATTCAGGCGCTGCACCGCATCTACCGGTTCCTGCAGACGCGCGAGGTCGAGATTCACATCATCTACGCCGAGAGCGAGCAGGCGATCCTGCGCACGCTCCTGCGGAAATGGGACCAACACAAGGCCATGGTGGCGAAGATGTCGGACATCATCAGGGAATATGGTCTCAGCCACGCCGCCATGGCGAAAGCGCTGGAAAGGTCGATCGGCTGCAAGCGGATCGAAGTTTCCGCCGAAAAATATCGGCTGGTCAACGCCGATTGCGTCGAAGAGACGAGTGGCATGGAGGCGAATTCGGTCGGGCTGATCGTGTCGTCGATCCCGTTCTCGACGCAATACGAATATTCGCCGTCGTACAACGACTTCGGCCACACCGACGACGACCGGCATTTCTGGGCGCAGATGGATTATCTCGTGCCGCAGCTGTTTCGCGTGCTGAAGCCTGGGCGCGATGCGGCGATCCATGTGAAAGACCGGATCATCCCGGGCGGCGTCTCGGGCCTCGGTTTCCAGACCCTGTCGACGTTCAGCTACGACTGCATCGCGGCGTTCCGGAAACACGGCTTCGCCTATCTCGGCGAGAAGACGATCACCACCGATGTCGTGCGGGAGAACAACCAGACCTATCGGCTCGGCTGGACCGAGCAATGCAAGGACGGGAGCCGGATGGGATTCGGCGTGCCGGAGAAGCTGCTCCTGTTCCGCAAGCCGCCGTCGAGCCGCGACAACGGCTACGCCGACGACCCGGTGCGAAAACTCAAGAAATGGTACATCGATCCGGTCAGCGAGCACGTCGACGAGGAGACCGGCGAGACGATCCCGGCAAGCCCTGGCTATTGGGACAATCCGGACGGCTACAGCCGGGCGCGCTGGCAGATCGATGCGCACGCCTATACGCGCTCCAGCGGCGACCGGCTGATCACGGCGGACGAGCTCGTCGGCTTCGAGGCCGCGGACGTGTTCAAGCGCTGGAAAGCCTTCGCGCTCGAAACGGTCTACAATTTCGAGCATCACGTCGCGATCTGCGAGGCGTTCGAGGAGCGCGGGCGGCTGCCGTCCGACTTCATGCTGATGCCGCCGCATTCGCGCCATCCGGACGTCTGGACCGACATCACCCGGATGCTGAGCGCCAACACGCTGCAATCGCAGCGCGGGGCCGAGCTGCACCTCTGCCCGCTGCAGTTCGACATCGTCGACCGCGCCATCAACCAGTGGTCGAACCCGGGCGACGTGGTGTTCGACCCGTTCGGCGGCCTGATGACCGTGCCGATGCGGGCGGTTCGATTCGGGCGGGTCGGCTGGGGGGTCGAGTTGAACCATCGCTACTTCCTCGACGGCTGCGCCTATGTCGAGGCGGAGGCGAGGAAGATCGATGTGCCGACGCTGTTCGACGCGCTGAAGGCGGAGGCGGCCGGGCGGGTCGCGGACGCGATCGTCGGGCAGGGCGCCGCCCGGATCGCGGCGGAGTGAGCGCCGGCCCGTGAGCCCCATGCGTCATCGGCCAGGTTCTCGACGGCTCGCGGGTCGGCGCGTGGATCGCGCTCCGGCCCGTGAGCCCGTTCGCGTGCGGCGCGGGCGCTGGTATCGTCGAGGATTGTCGAGGATTTGGCGAGGATTTGCGGGAATGCTCGACGGTCGAAAAAGGCAAGCGAGTGAGGCGCTTGGCGTGAGGCGTCGAGGCTATCGAGGATTTGCGCGCGCGTAATGTATGCGATGGGGTTCGGGGTTCTTGGAATGTTCTACGTATAGGGAACAATCCTCGAAATCCTCGAAAGGCTCGACAGACAGGCGACAAGGCGTTGAGGACATGAAGGAAAGAGGGCGTCGAGGATTGCGGGCGGCACGGCGTCGATCCTCGATAATCCTCGACGGGATGTCTGGCGACGCGGGCGACGTGCTTTGAAAAATTGAAATTGCTTGACGCGTTACTTCGGGTGTGCGTAAAAAAGAGGACAGTGCAAAGTGTGTCTGACGCGGCCGGTCGATTCGACCGGCCGTCGTCGTTTCGGGAGGGACGTCCGTTGGCCCTGCGCCACGCCAGGGCGAGGCTCCGCCCTCTGCCCACGGTCGCCGCCCGCCTCCCTCCGAAGACAGCCGCGCCATGGTACGGCATGCCCGAGCACAAGGCGTGGCGCGCCGAGGTGATCGCGCGGGCCGGGGGCGTCTGCCAGGGGCCGGGGTGCGGACGGCGCGAGCAGCGGATGTTCGCAGACCACATCGTCGAGATCAGGGACGGGGGCGGCCTGACGGACCCGGCGAACGGCCAGTGCCTGTGCGGCTCGTGCCACACGGCGAAGACGGCGGCGGCCCGGGCGGCCCGGATGGGCGCCCGCTAACCCCGCCCGGGGGGTGGGGTTTCCGTCCCCGGACGGTCGCCCCTTGCAACCGCTACCAACCCCATGAACGCAAAAAAATTCTGGGGCGCTGGTGGTTTGATTACGCGCTTTGAAAACCGGAAATCAAACGCATCATGGCGGAGCCTCAGACAAAGTCCCGTCGTGGCGGAGCGCGTCCCGGCGCCGGCCGCAAGCCCAAGGGCTACGTCAAGCCCTCCGCCCTTTCCGCCCTCGGCCTGACCGCAGCCCTCGCCGCCCCGCCGCCGGACGAGATCGACAGCGTCGCGCAAGCGCACGCTCGCGACGTCCTGGCCTCGCTGGTGAACGTGCTCGTCCACGGCAAGAGCGAGGTGGCCAAGATCGCCGCCGCGAAGGAGATCCTCGATCGGGGCTACGGCAAGCCGACCGTCGAGATCGGCGGCGACGCCGCCATGCTGCCGTTCATGCTCGCCCCGCCGTCGGCCGAGCCGAGCGTCCAGGCCGAGATCCGCGTCGCCGCCCGAAAGCACGCGACGCTCGCCGTCGACACCCTGCGCAAGATCGCCATCGACGGCTCGAGCGAGGCGGCCATCACCGCAGCCGCGAGGGCCCTGCTCGACCGTGGCCTCGGAACCGTGGGAAAGGCCCGCATGCCAGAGGAGCAGCGCGACCGTCCGCTCGGCAAGAAGGAGGAAGCCGCCCGCGCCGCCGAGATCGCCGCCTCCGGCCCGTTCGCGACGCCGCTCGCGCCGGCGCGACGGCTTTCGTAAATGCCGCCCGTCTGGACGACCGCGATCCCGGACTGGCGCGAGCGCCTCGTCGAGAGCCGCCCGCTCATCCCGTTCGCCCCCCTGTTCCCGGACGAGGCGCGCGCCGCGAGCGAGATCTTCGACAGCCTGCCGGTCATCGACGTCGCCGGCAAGCCGCCGTTCGGCGACATCGGCCGTCCGTGGGTGCGCGACTTCGTCAACGCCGTCTTCGGCGCCTACGACGCCGCGACCGGCCGCCGGCTGATCCAGTATTTCTTTCTCCTGATCGCCAAGAAGAACGGCAAGTCGACCCTCGCCGCCGGCGTCATGGTCGCAGCCCTCATCCGCAACTGGCGGGAATCGGGCGAGTTCTACATCCTCGCGCCCACCAAGGAGGTCGCGGACAACAGCTACACCCCGGCCGCCGACATGGTGCGCGAGCATTCCGTCCTGCGCTCGATCCTCAAGCCCTGCGCGGGCCGCGTGATCGAGCACCGGAACACCGGCGCCACGCTCAAGGTGGTCGCCGCCGACAGCGAGACCGTTTCGGGCAAGAAGACGATCGGCCTGCTGGTCGACGAGCTGTGGCTGTTCGGCAAGCGCGCCGCCTCCGCCAACATGCTGATCGAGGCCGAGGGCGGCCTCGCGAGCCGGCCCGAGGGGTTCGTCATCTACCTCTCGACCCACGCCGACGGGCCGCCGAAGGGCGTGTTCAAGGACAAGCTCGACGAGTTCCGCGCCATCCGCGACGGCAAGATCGTCGATCCGAAGAAGCTGCCGGTTCTCTACGAGTTCCCCGAGCATCTCATCCAGGACGACCAGTTCAAGCATCGCCGCTGGTGGTCGATCACGAACCCGAACCTCGGCGCCAGCGTCGATCCGGACTTTCTCGCCGGCAAGTTGGCGGAGGCGCAGCGGGCGGGCCGGGCGCAGCTCGCGAGCTTCTACGCCAAGCACCTCAACGTCCCGATCGGCCAGGGGCTCAGCGCGGACGGCTGGGCCGGCGCCGAACTCTGGTCCCGGCGGGTCGAGCCCGGCCTCACGCTGGACGCGATCCTCGACCGGTGCGAGCTCTGCACCGTCGGCATCGACGGCGGCGGCCTCGACGACCTGCTCGGCCTCGCCGTCATCGGCCGCGAGCGCGGCACGAAGCGCTGGCTCGCCTGGGGATGCGCGCTGATCTCGACGATCGGCGTCGGGCGCCGCAAGGCGAACGCCGCCGACTATCTCGCGTTCAAGCGGGAAGGCGATCTGACGGTCTTCCGGTTCGACCTCGGCGTCGAGGACCTCTCCGACGACGACGACGATCTCGCCGAGCTCGTCGCCGACGCGCTGCCGCCGGAGACGTCGCCGGAGGGCTGGACGCCCGACGTCGCCAGGGTCGTCGACGTCGTCCGCCGGATCAACGATCGCGGGCTGCTCGCGCAGGTCGGCGTCGACGCGATGGGAATCGGGACGATCGTCGACGCGCTCGCCGAGATCGGCGTCACGCAGGACGAAGAGCGTCTGTTCGCCGTCCGCCAGGGCATCGGCCTGATGGGCGCGTTCAAGACCGTCGAGCGCAAGCTCGCCGACGGCTCCTTCGTCCACGGCGGCGGCCGGCTCCTCTCGTGGTGCGTCGGGAACCTGAAGCTCGTTCAGACCCCGACCGCCGTCCGCCTCGCCCGCGAGGAATCGGGCCTCGGCAAGATCGACCCGGCCTGCGCGCTCTTCAACGCCGGCGCGTTGATGGCCGCCAATCCCGAGCTGCCGGACGCCTCCGTCTACACCGCCGATCGCGGCCTGATCGTCTTCGAATAGGGGAGCGCGCATGTCCTGGCTGACGCGCCTGTTCGGGGCGAAAACCCGCTCCGCCGAGGGCGATTCGGACTGGGGCTTTGGTTGGTTCAACGCCCACGCATCGAGCGGCGTCGAGGTCAATCAGGCGACTGCGCTGACCGCGACCACCGTGATGGCGGCCGCGACGATGCTGTGCGAAGACTTCGCCAAACTGACGCCAACCGTTTTTCAGCGCCTGCCCGACGGCTCGCGCAAGGCCAAGGTCGACCACGAGGTCTACAACCTCCTCTACCGTCCGAACTCGTGGCAGAACTATTTCGAATGGGCGGAGATGATGCAGCTCAGCCTCGTACTGCGCGGCAACGCCTATTCGGTCAAGATCCGCGACCGCCGCGGCAAGGTTTCCGCCCTGATCCCGGTCAACGCCGACTGGGTCGCGCTTTGGGAATCTCCCGACGGCGAGATTTTCTACCGGGTCACGCCGAACGGCCTGCATCTGCGTGCAGAACTCGCTGGCCAGCCGTTCCTGATCCCCGCCGAGGACGTGTTTCACGTCCGCGGATTCTCGATGAATGGCCTCTTGGGCGCCTCGCGCATCTCGCTGGCGAAAGAGGCGATCGGCCTCGCGCTTGGCTATGAGCGCCAGGCGGCGATGTACATGAGCCAGGGCTCGAACGCCTCGGGCATCCTGACGACCGATTCCAAGCTGACGCCTGACGCGGCGAAACGTATGGCGGCCGACTGGAAGGAAAAGCGCTCCGGCGTGCAGAACTCCGGCAAGATCGTGGTGCTCGAGCAGGGCCTGAAATACCAACCGACGGTCTTGAGCGCCACTGACGCCCAGTTCATCGCCGCCAGAAACCTGCAAATTCAGGAAGTGACCCGCATCTTCCGCATTCCGGCGCACATGATCGGCGATCTGGCGCGCAGCACAAACAACAACATCACCCAGCTCGCGCAGGAATACATCAACCTGACGATGAGCGGCTACACCTCGCGCTGGGCGTGGAAGTGGGACACCGACTTCGACCTGCGCGCCGAAAACCTGTTCGTCGACTACGACCTCACGCAGCTTTCCCGCGCCGACGTCTCGACCCGCTACAACAATTACGCCCGTGGCGTGATGGGCGGCTTCCTGAAGCCGAACGAAGCCCGCATCGACGACGGCCGCAATCCGGACCCTGCCGGCGACAAGCTGCTCGAGCCCGCCAACATGAGCGTGATGGGCTCGCAATCGAGCGGAACCGGCGCCGACGGCGGCGGCCGCCCCGCAGACGGCAGCGCCGACCAGTCCGTCAAGCCCGCCCCCTGACCCCTTCGCCCCGTGAAACGGGGAGAAGGTGGCGCGAAGCGCCGGATGAGGGCGGCGCCGCCCTTTACAATTTTTGAGGCCCCCATGCCGACAGCCATCAACATCGCCGATTTTGCCCGCGAGGCGAGCCGCACCCGCGCGACGCCGTTCACTCCCACCGTGCGCTTCGCCACCGTCGCCGAGCCCGTCCTCGCGGCCGACAGCCGCACCGCGAGCTTCGTCTTCTCCGACGAGACGGTCGACCGCTACGGCGACGTGATCTCGGCCAAGGGTTGGGAGCTTTCCAACTTCAACCAGAACCCGATCGCGCTCTTCGGCCACGATAGCGCCTCGGTCGAAAACGCCATTGGTCGGGCGAAGAACGTCCGGGTTGAGGGGACGCGGCTCGTCGGCGACATCGAGTTCATGGGCGCCGACGTCAACCCGACCGCCGCGGCCGTCTGGGAGATGGTCAAAGGCGGCTGGCTCAAAACCGTCAGCGTCGGCTTCGCCCCGATCGAATGGACGCCGTCGAAGACCCGAAAAGGCGGCGTCGATTTCCTGAAGCAGGAGCTGCTCGAAATCTCGATCGTGCCCATCCCCGCCAACCCCAACGCCGTCGCGCTCGCCAAATCCGCCGGCGTCGACGTTGCCCGCCTCAACCTCCTCCCCCTCGCCCGCGAAACGGGAGAGGGACAGCCCGGCGCAGCCGGGCAGGGTGAGGGCTCGCAACACCGAACCGTCGACCCTCGCGCCCTCGCGCGCGCCTACCGCAAGCGCGGCCTCTACGAGGTCTCCTATCTCTGCGACCTGCTCGCCTTCGCCGACTGGGTGTGCGCCCGCGTCGAGGAAGAGGCCGAAGCCGAGCAGGACGGCTCGCCGCTGCCGGCCCGCATGCGCGCCTGGGTCAACGAGGGGGCGGCAATCGCCGCCGCCATGGCCAAGGAAGAGACCGACGAGCTGATCGCCGGCGGGGAAACCGGAAACGTCGAGGCGCAGGTCGCCGCCGGCGTCCAGAAGGCGCTGTCCGCCCTCGGCCTTGGCCGCTCCGGCCGCCGCCTCTCGGCCGAGACCGAAAAATGCCTCCGCGCCGCGCACGAGCATTGCGCCACCGCCGGCAAGCACATCATGACCGTGCTCGAGCCGCCCGACGACGACAACCCTGAGACTGGCGACGACGGCGGCGACAATGCCGACGAAGACCCGGACAACGAGCGCGCACTTCGCGCCCGCAAGGCCCGCGCCCGCGCCGCCCGCAACCGCCTCTGATCACGCATTCGCCGGCGACGTATCGCCAGCGCGATAGACAGGCCGGCCGTTCGAATCGGTCCGTCAGCCGCGGTCGTCGCCCCCTTCCGGTCTCAAAAACCGGACGCCTCAAACCGCCCTTCGGCAAGGCAGCCCGCGGACGTCTGAAAACGTGCGCAATCCCCCAGTGCCGCTCGTTGTGAGACGCGGCCGAAGGAGCCCTCTACATGGACAAGCTCGCTGAGCTGCGCCGGAAACTCGGCGCGCTGACCGACGACCTGAATTCCGCAGAAATCCTCGCCGACGGAAAGGCGTTCGACGCCAAGGAGGCCGAGATCGTCGCGGTCGAGGCGGAAATCCGCCGGGTCGAGGCCGCTCGCGCCCGTTCGGCCTCGCTCGCCCAGCCGGTCTCGGCCGCCGCAGCCGAGCCCGATCCGAACCTCGCCGCCCGCGCCGCGCAGGGTTTCAACCTGCGCGCCTTCAACGGCGGCGGCGAATGCCTGTCGCCGGCCAACTACAATCCGGTGATCGGCCGCCAGTTCGAATCGTACGTTCGCTCCGCCCGCGCCGAGGCCGCCTCGCTCGGCCTGACGGCCAAGGACCTGCCGTTCAAGTCGTTCGGCGAGCAGCTGCAGGCCATCGCCCGCTCGACGCTGGCGACCAAGGCCGGCGGAACGGCCGACCCGCGCCTCGTCCGCGCTCCGACCGGCGCCTCCGAAGTCGATCCGACCGGCGGCGGCTTCCTCGCCCAGGTCGATTTCCAGCAGGCGGTGTTCATGCTCGCCCACGATATGGGCGAAATCCTCTCCCGGGTGAACAAGATCCCGATCAGCGCGGAAGCGAACGGCCTCAAGATCAACGCGGTCGACGAAACGAGCCGCGCCACCGGATCCCGCTGGGGCGGCGTACAGTCCTACTGGGTCGGCGAAGGCACGCAGCCCTCGTCCTCCAAGCCGAAGTTCCGCCGGGCCGAGTTCGACCTCAAGAAACTGTTCTCGCTCGCCTACATGACCGACGAACTTCTGCAGGATTCGACCGCGCTAACCGCCATTCTCGGCCAGGCGTTCGCGGAAGAAATCATGTTCATGACCGAGGACTCGGTGTTCGAGGGCACCGGCGCCGGCCAGCCGCTCGGTATCCTCAATTCGACCGCGCTGGTCTCGGTCGCCAAGGCGGTCGGCCAGCCGACCGCCACCATCGTCAAGGAAAACGTCGATGCGATGTGGTCGCGCCTGTGGTCGCGTAGCCGCAAGAACAGCGTCTGGCTGGTCAACCAGGATGCGCTGCCGCAGCTGATGGGCCTGGCGCAGGTGGTGGGAACCGGCGGCGCGCCGGTCTATCTTCCGCCCGGCGGCTATTCCGGCTCGCCCTATTCGACCCTGCTCGGGCGCCCGGTGATCGAGACCGAATACAGCGCCGCGTTGGGCTCGCCCGGCGACATCGTGCTGGTCGATCTCAGCCAGTATACGCTGGTCGACAAGGGCGGCGTGCAGGCGGCGACGTCGATGCACATCGCCTTCCTGACCGACGAAATGGTGTTCCGCATTACCTACCGCACCGACGGCCAGCCGATGTGGAAGAGCCCGATCACCCCGTTCAAGGGCGGCAACACCCGCTCGCCGTTCGTCGCCATCGCCGCCCGGTAAAGCCCGTCGCCCTGACCCCCTCTCCCCTCGCGGGAGAGGGACAGGCGCCGCAGGCGGCAGGGTGATGGTTCGGAGCGCCGCCCTTTCAATCCCTCGCACTTCAGGAGCCCGCCGCAATGGCCCGCCAGTATTCCCTCCCCGACATGTTCCCGCCCGTCAGTCTGCTTCCGCCCGCGGCCGACGCCGCCGGCCGCACTGGCTCCTACCGCACGCTCAAGGGCGCGGAAAAGGCATGGATCGTCGCCCGCGTCAACCAGGGCAACGCCGCGCAGGTGACCTTCTCGCCGCTGCAGGCGCAGGACGTCTCCGGAACGGCGTCGAAGGCGATCAACGCCGTGCGCGTCTGGCTCGACAACGCCACCGGCACGACCGACGTTTTTGTCGCCCAGACCGCCGGCGCGACCTTCCAATGCGACGCGAGTCTCGCCGACAAGATCGTGATCTTCGAGATCGTCCCCGAGGTCGCGCTCGACATGGCCAACGGCTTCAAGACCATCGCGCTGCAGACCAGCGCATCCAACGGCTCGAACATCACCGAGGCGACGCTGATCGTGTGGGAGCGCTACCAGGGCGCCGACAAGATCAGCACCTACACGAATTGACGATGACCGGAGGGGCGGCGTCTCGCCGCCCCTGACCGCCGCCTTCCCGCATGTCCGGAGTTTCGCCCCATGTCCACCCCGACCAGCACCAAGGCCGAATTCCGCGCCGGCGTGCAATGTGAATTCGACGGCAACACGACGGAGACGGTCGCCGCCGCCTCGGCCTTCGCCTTCGGCGACGAGTTCGTCGGAGCCGGCCACACAGCCGGCATCCCGGCCGCAGGCTCGCCGGCCGTCGGCTATGCCTGGGTCAAGAAGATCGTCGGCGCCGCGCCGCCGACCGTGGCGCTGCAAACCAACTCTTCCGGCGGCATCATCCAGTGCACGCTGCTGGCGACCTCCGAAATCGAGGAGGCAAGCCTCTATTTCAACGATTCGCTGAGCGTCGACACCACCAAGATCGGGCAGGCTGAATGGCGCGCCGCGCTCTCCGTCGCGCCCTCGCTCGCCGGCGTCCAGGCGGCTGTCGGCCTCGGTTCGGCCTGGGTCGGCGGCGCGCTGCCGAACCAGGCGGTCTACATGCTGTTCGGCTGGACCGCCAACAATGCGCTGCTGATCTGGTCGAGGGACGGGCAAGGCAACACCTATAATTTCGCCGCCAAGCCTATTGGCGGTTCGGCGATCGCGACCGATACCAACATGCACCTCTACCGGGTGGACTGGTCGAACCCCGCCGACATCGCCTTTTTCGTCGATGGCGGCCGCGTCAATGCGGTCGGCTCGGTCGTCTGGGCGGCGACCGGCGGCGCGGCGATCCTGCAGCCCTGGCACACCGTGTACAAGACGGCGTCCGCCGGCCTCGCGACGCTGTCAATCGACAAGATCGATATCTTCAACGGCCGGTGAACGTCGACGCCTCCGCGTTCCGTCTCCCCTTGCGGGAGAAGGTGACCGGCGAAGCCCGCCGGATGAGGGGTCGCGCCGCCCTCGAAAGGCCCCCATGCGCTCCCCGCTGGACCGCGCGCTCCGCGCCACACATCGCAACCCTGACACCGCCGAGGCGCTTCCATGGCTGGTTCGATCGCCGTTACAGAAACCCTGCTCGGCGGAAGCATCGTCAAATATGCGGTCCAATGGACCGCCGACGGCTCCGGCAACCTCAACGCCTCGACCTTCGACATCGGCCGCGGCCGCATCTGGGGAATCAAGTTCGTTCCCGGAACGCCCGCCCCGACCACCGGTCACACGGTGAAGCTGCTCGACCCTGACGGCGCAGACCTTCTCTCCAACGCCGGCGCCTCGGTATCTGGGACCGCCGCGACCTTCGGGACGCTTCTGGCGCAACTCCAGTTCGTCGAGGGCTTCGCCGCCATCACGCCGACCGTGACGGGCGCCGGCGCGCTGGCGCAGGCGACGCTGACCGTCATCGTCGGCCCCTGATATGGGCCCTCCCGCGACCATCTCGACCGTCGTCACGCCGGCCGCGAGCCCAAACCTCGTCGATATCGCCACCGTCAAGATGATGCTCGGCCTGACCGACACGTCCGCCGACGCCTTTCTCGCCCTCCTGATTCCGCAGGCCTCCGCCGCTGCGGCCAATTTCACCAACAACAAGTTCGTCGTCGAGACGATCCTCGACCAGATCTTCCCCGGCCGCGACGGCCGCCCGTGGACGCTTCGCACCGCGATCGCGCCGCTGCAACTGTCGCGCTGGCCGCTGGTTTCGGTTGGGAGCGTCATCGAGACCATCGCCGGGACGCCGACGACGCTGATTTCCGGGACCGACTATCTGGTCGACGCCGTGAACGGCCAGCTCGTCCGCCTCGACAGCTTCGGCTTTCCCCGCGCGTGGGGGTCCGATCCGGTCGCCGTCACCTTCACCGCAGGCTTCGCCGCGATCCCGTTCGAAGTGGTCGCCGCCGTGGTCGAGATCGTCAAGATCGCCTATTATGCGCAAGGCCGCGACCCGATGGTCAGGAGCCAGAACGCGCCCGGCGTGTTCGAGCAGGCGTTCTGGTTCGGCAACGGCCCCGGGGTCGACAACGAACTCCCGCCCTCGATCGCGGGAAAACTGTTGAACTACCGCATGCCGGTGGTCGCATGAGGCGCGCCGCGAAGCCGCCCGTCGGAAGGAAACCATGAGGATCGACCGCGCCGCCGCCGCCGCGACCGCCGCCGCGATCCGCCTGCGCGGCCAGCCCGTGACCTTCGCCAGGCTGTCCGGCACGCCGCCGAACGTCGTCCAGACGCCCCTGAACGGAGCGGCGGTCACGGCCTTCGTCGAAGACTATCAGGCCGACACCACGGCGACCGCCGCGACAGGATGGTCGGCTTCTCAGATCGGGTCGATGGAGCTTGGCGACCGCCATCTGATTGTGATGCTTTCCGACCTCGCCGCCGCCGGCTTCCCCGGCTTGCCGCAGAAAGGCGACCAGGTGACGCTGACCCTGCCGGCCGAGACGCTGACGATCACCAAGGTCGACCCCGCCCGGCGGGCGCTCGCCGGCGCGATCGACCTCTACGGCGTCGGGCTGGCCTGATGCCCTCGATCCGCTTCTCGTTCGAGCACGCCAACTTCGACGCCAGGATCGACGCCGTCCTGCCCGACACCGAGGACGCGCTCGAGCGCGCGCTCGGCCCCGTCGCGTCCGACATGGCCGACGCCGCCCGCAACGCCGCGCTCGCCCACATCCGCTTCGAGGGGACGAAGCCCGGCCAGTACCTCGCCTCGATCTATGGCGGCACGTTCCGCGGCCCCGGCGTGGTCGGCGGCTTCGTCCGCTCCGGCTCGCCGCTCGCCCATCTGCTCGAACTCGGCGCCTCGACGCCCGCCCACGACATTTTGCCGAAGGCGGCCGCCGCGCTCGCCTTCGACGGCTCCGCCGGTCAGGTGTTCGCCAGCATCGTCCACCATCCCGGCGCGACCATCCCGGCCTATCCGGCGCTTTCGCCGGCGTTCGACGCGGCGCGGGGCGCGATCGCCGCCGCGATCGAGAGCGCCGCCAAGGGATAGTCACCGCGCCGTGAGGCGCGAAGGGACAACCAGGAACCGCGCCGTCAGGCGCGCAAGGGCGCAAAGCCCCGTCTCGAGACGGGGCGTCTTTCGACGCCCCTTTGGCCGCCCGCGCTGATGCGCGGAACGCCTCGAGCGCCGGACGGCGCGAAGGGAAAGGCAAAAATGGCGACCACCCGCGAACAGGCGATCGAAGCCCTCTTCGCCACCCTCTCCTCCGCTTACCCCTTCGGCGCGGCCACCCGACGCCTCGCCGCGCCCGAGCAGCTCGCGACCCCCGGAAAGCCCGGCTTCGGCCTCGTCGTCCACCACGAGGCCTATCACCGGCCGAACCTGAACGTTCCGCCGCGCCGCACCCTCACCGCGCTCGCGGTGATCTATGTCGCGACCGGGGCGAACCCGAACGGCGTCCCCGACGCGCTGTTGAACCCGATCAAGGACGCGTTCGACGCGGCGCTCGCGCCCGACAATGTCCAGACCGGGACCTGCACGCTCGGCGGCCTCGTCTTCGCCTGCGGCATCCGCGGCGACGTCGTCCAGGCGCCGGGCGACAAGACCGGCGCCGGCCTCGCCGTGATCCCGATCGACATCGTCCTTCCGTGACCTCAAGCCGCGGTCGCTGACCACGGGTCTCCCTCAAGCCGCGGTCGCTGACCGCGGGTCTCCCTGTAGCCGCGGCCGCCGACCGCGGGTCTCCCTGTAGCCGCGGTCGCTGACCGCGGCCCGCGACCAGCGGTCGCGGCTACAAACGCCGTCCCTCTGACCATCGGAGCCCCCAAAAATGTCCGCAGCCGTCTTCGGCCCTGGCGTCATCATCGTGACCCGCACCGACACCGCGATCCCGGTCGCCTTCAACATCGGCTACGCCAACGAGTTCTCGCTCGACATTTCGGCGCCGACCAAGCAGCTGATGGGCCAGAACCAGTTTCCGATCGCGGTCGCCCGCGGCGTCGCCAAGGTGACCGGCAAGGCCAAGGCCGCGGTTCTCTCCGGCCAGGTGTTCAACGCCGCCTTCTTCGGCCAGTCGTTCACCGCCGGCAAGGACAACTATTACTTCAACGAGCCGCACACGCCCTCGACCACGACCCAGGTCGTCACCAACACCACCGGCGGCATCGTCGACCTCGGCGTCACCTACGCCGCGACCGGCATTCCGCTGGTCCGTGTCGCCACCGCCTCGGTCGCCGGGACCTATTCGGTCGTGCAGTCGACCGGGACTTATACCTTCGTCGCCGCCGACGAGGTCGCGCTCAACTTCAACTATTCGAATTTTTCCTCCGCCTCCGGCCAGCAGCTCAACATCACCAACCAGCTGATCGGCGTTACCCCGACCTTCCAGCTCGATTACTGGACCAACCTCAACCAGCCGGCCGCCAAACCCTTCGCCGTCCGCCTGTTCTCCTGCGCCGGATCGAAACTGCAGATCGCCTCGAAGATCGAGGATTTCGTTCTGCCGGAGCTCGATTTCGAGGTCTTCGCCAACGCTGCGGGGCAGGTGATGAACATCAACTTCCCGGATCTCGGCTGACGCGCTGTAGGGCGGCGTCGCCGCCGCCGCCCGGCGCGCTCAGCGGGCGCGCCCTACAGCGCCAACTTTGGGAGATTCCATGCCAAACACCATCGCCCTCGGCGGCAAGACCTGGACGCTCCCCGCGCTCCCGTGGCGGATCGTGCGCGAGGTCCAGCCGGAGATCGGAAAATTCTTCGCCCTCGCCGGCGACGGCGGGACGAACACGTTGCGCCTGACGACCGCCGAACTCGACGCCCTCGCCGGCGTCGTGTTCAGGGCCGCGGGCCACGTCGACCGCACGCTGACCCGCGAAGCCTTCGACGACCTCGCCTTCTCGCCGCTCGACGTGGTCAGGGCGATTCCCGCCGTCGCGCGCGCCTGCGGCCTCGTCAAGGAGAGCGCCGCCGCGCCCGACCCTTTGGACGCCCGGCCGCCGGCGCCGGACGAGTAGACGACCCCTGGCCCGGCCTGATCGCGCTGGCCTGCGCCTCGACCGGCTGGACGGCGGCCGCCGTCCTCGACCAGATGACCTTCGAACTCTGGTCCGCCTTCCGCGAGGAATGGAAAATCCGGCCGCCCGTCCACTGGCTGGTGGCGAAATTCGTCGGCTACGAGCCGCCGGAAGACAAGCAATACATGGACGCCGACGCCTTCAAGGCGTTCATCGACGCCTCCGGCGGCGTCCTCGACGGCGTGCGGCGGGCGTGACGCCTCTACCCGAACTCCCGCCAGAACTCTTCGTCCTTCATCGAAAATATCCAGAGCGCCTCGACGAAGGCGAACAAAGCCGGAAATGCCGTCCAGAAGAACAGAAGGTAGACCAGCCCGAGGCCCCAGCGGCCGAGGTAGAACTTGTGCACCCCGAACCAGCCGAGAAAAAGCGCCAGCAGCCCTGCGGTTGTCCGGCTGACGGTCGGCGGCTGGGCGACGACAAAGACCGGGACGGCCCTCTCGGGGGCGGCCAGAGCCT
Source organism: Roseiarcus fermentans (assembly GCF_003315135.1). Taxonomy (GTDB): domain Bacteria; phylum Pseudomonadota; class Alphaproteobacteria; order Rhizobiales; family Beijerinckiaceae; genus Roseiarcus; species Roseiarcus fermentans. Next base: position 43,597 of record NZ_QNRK01000042.1, on the reverse strand, counting down.
CGGCGACGAACCGTTCGCCGAACCGCGCCGCGTCACTCGACGGACCAGAGTGCGTCAGGAGAGGCGGTCCGACCCTCGCTGCGAATGCAGGAGAAAGCCCCGGCTGCGGCGCTCCGCAATAAGGGCATTCCGTCGAATCGACGCGCAACGGGTCGCCGCATTCGACACAGAATTTCACCCGGCCAGCCATGGCCGCGAATCGTAAACAACTTCCACGAAGCGCGCAATGCACGCTCAGCGTGCGGCAAGGGCCTTTTCGAGGATGCGACGAATCGCCTCGGGCCGGGAAATCGGATGCGGTTCCGATCGGATGAAAGCGTCGAGGCGATCGAGAACGCCGGGCTGGAGACGCACCCCAACAAGCGTCCCCGGCTCTTCCGGGCGCGGCTTTCGTGCTACCACGTTATCACGAATTGACGACTTCATGTCATCGTGATAACACGAAACAGTCGGGCCGCCAAGACGCAGCAACGCCGTGACGGCCCTAACCGCAACAACCTGTGTGTGAGGTCGTCATGGCTGCCGCCAACAATAGCACATCTTCAACCCGACGCTCCATTGGCTTGACGGCGTCTCTGCCGTTTCTCTCGGCCGCGCCAGGGCCGGAACCGGTCGCTGACCATTCGCCCGATTTCGCCGTGCTGCGCACGCTGTTCGATGAGGCCATCGCCGTCGAGCGCGCCACGCCGGTCGCCTCTCGCGACGCGGCGCTAAACCGCACCCGGGCCATCGTCGATCGCATTCTGGCCACGAAAAGCGAGACGCTTGAGGATTTGCGGCTGAAGGCGCTGGCTGTGGCTTGGTGTCGCGACTTCGAGCCGGTTACGCTCGCCAGCTTCGACCACGACATGAGCCTCGACCTTCGCCTCGCCGTGTCGATCGTCAGCGACCTGCTGCTGATCTGAGGTCGGCCGCCGCCATGGCCGATGATGGCCTTGTCGCGCTGGATCGGCTGCGTGAGGTTCTTGCCTATGACCCGGCGACGGGCAGTTGGACGTGGCTGGTAACCAACAGCAACCGAGCGAGGGCTGGCTCGCTCGCGGGCTGGGCTGCTGATGGGTACGTCAACATCAAAGTTGATGGCCGCGTGTATCGGGCGCACGTCTTGGCTTGGTTCTACATGACGGGTTCTTGGCCTGAGACCCATGTCGATCATCGGGACCGCGACCGCAGCAACAATCGGTGGCGAAATCTCAGGGAAGCCACGCATTCGCAAAATCTTTCGAACTGCAAGGTCCGGAAAGACAATGCAAGCGGCGCGCGCGGCGTGTCTTGGGACGTTGGCCACGGAAAATGGCGCGCCTATGGAAACGTAGATGGTAAGCGCCACAACATCGGATACTTCGAGAAGAAAGATGACGCCGTCGCCGCCCGTCGCCGATGGGCTGAAAGCAGCTTCGGCGAGTTTGCCGGAGCCTTTTGACGCAATCCTGCCGCGCCTGCTTAGGAAGCCCTAATGTCGCAAGACGTGTACGTCTCGTTCGGCGCCGAGACCGGCGACCTCGAGGCCGCTATGGCCAAGACCAAGGCGGAGGTGTCGAGCCTCGGCCGCGAACTCGCCCAGACCGCGCGCGAGATGCAGAAGTCCGGCCAGGACATGGATTCGTCGCTCGGCGAGCACCTGAAGGCGATCGGCGCGAAGATGGCCGAGGCCAAGGAGCACATGGCCGAGCTGAAGACGGAAATCCGCGAGGCGGGCGAGGGCCGGGAGGGGGGCCTCTCCGGCCTTGCCGAGGCGCTGAAGACGCCGCTCGAATCGATCGAGGCGCTGAAAGGCGCGCTCGCCGGCATGGCCGAGATGGTCGCCGGCGCCTTCGCGCTGGAAAAGATCGTCGAGTGGGTCAACGAGACGGCGGAGGCGGCGGAAAAGATCGAGCGCGAGGCCGAGGCGCTCGGGCTCGCGGTCGGCGCGATCCAGAAGTTCCGGGCCGAATCGACGCTGGCCGGCGTCTCCGCCGACGGCGTCGTCCAGAGCATGGAAATGCTCCAGCGCATGTTGACCAAGGTCGAGAGCGCCGGCAGCCCGGCCGCCGCCGTGCTCAAGGCGATGGGGATCGCCGGCGAAGAGTTTCGCTCGCTCGACATGGCGGGCCAACTCGAAGAGCTGGCGCAGGGGTTCGAGAAATTCGCCGACGGGCCGAAGAAGCTCGCCGCGGCGATGACGCTGTTTCGCGGCAACGGCGAGGAGATGCTGAATTTCCTCAACCGCGGCAAGGAGGGGTTCGAGGAGCTCGGCCAGAAGGTCGACGAGACCGGCGTCGTCATGGACGGCGCGACCGTCGGCGCGTTCGCCAAGCTCAAGGAAGCCGAGAACGAGCTGGGGCTCGCGACCACGGCGCTGAAGCAGGATCTGGAGACCGGCCTCGCCGGCCCGCTGATCAGGATCATCGGCCTTGCGATCCGCGCGACCGAGGCGATCGACCGGTTCTACCGCTCGGTCAAGAACCCGCCCCTGATCACCGGGGCCGATTTTTCCGCCCCCGCCGACATTCCCGTGCTCGACCCGACCGGCTCGGCGCTGAAGGACGCGATGGCCGGCGGCCCGGGCCGCAACGTCAACGTGCACAAGGGCAAGCCGGAATTCCCCGACATCAACGTCGGCCGCGGCGGAAAAGGCGGCGGCGGGGGCGCCGGCCACGACGATTCCGCCGCGGTCGCGCGCGAGCAGCTTCAGGACGAGCTCTCCGACGTCAAGGACGCCGCGAAACAGAAGCTCGACGCCTACAACGACGATCTCTCCCATCACCGGACCTCGGTCGCCGCGTGGCTGAAGGATTCTGAAACCGTCCTCAATCAGGAAGCCGCCGACGTCAAGAAACTCTACGACGAGGAGGCCTCGCTCGCCGGCCAGACCGCGGCCGAAGTCGCCCGGATCAAGCGCCAGGAGCGGCAGGCGCTGCGCCAGATCAACGACCAGATCGCCGCCGACGAACGCAAGGCGGCGGACGAAGCGCAAAAGTCGTGGGAGTCCTCGCTCTCGACCATCACCGGCGCGTTCAATTCGGCGCTGAAAGGCATGATCAGCGGCCATGAGACCTTCCGCCAGGCGATGATGAAATCGCTCGAAGGCCTCGCCTTCAAGGCGCTCGACCTGATCGAGCAGACCGTCATCCACCACATCGCCGGCGAACTCGCCAAGACCGCCGCGACCGCCGCCGGCACGGCGGCGCGCACGGCCGCCGAGACCGGCGCGGCCGGGGCCGGCGCCGCCGCCGACGCCGCCGCGGCGCTGAAATCGATCATGACCTCCGCCGCCGAGACGTTCGCCGGCGTGTTCGGCTTCTTCGCCCCGGTCATGGGCCCGTTCGCCGCCGGCCCGGCCGCCGCGGCGCAGGCCACCGTCATGGGCGCGGCCGGCTCGATCGCCTCGGCCGACATCGGCATGTGGCAGGTTCCGGGCGACCAGCTCGCGATGATCCACAAGAACGAGCTTGTCATGCCCGCGGGGCAGGCGGGCGCGTTCCGCGACCTTCTTTCCGGCGCGGCCTCGGGCGGGAACGCCGGCGGCATGGCGATCCATCCGACCACCAACATCTCGGTCAGCGGCGTCGCCGACGCCTCTTGGTGGCGCAACAATTCTTCCGACGTCGTCAAGGCGGTCGAAAGCGGCGTCCGCTCTGGCGCAGCGCTCGCCTCGAAGCGCCTGCGGGCGTTCTGAATGGGGGCTCCGCAGGCGCTTGGCGTCCACCTTCTGCCCTCGACCGGCGAGTGGGCCTATGACACGGTCGCGACGTCGGCCGCGCAATGGGACCTGTTCACCGGGACCATCGAGACGGCGAAGCCGACAAACACTTATGCCGGCGGCGGCTCGACCACGGATTACACGCTCGCGCTCAACCAATTGCAGGCGCAGCATCCGGAAACGACGACGGTTTCCGTGGTCGTCTCATGGTTCTTCGATTCGACCGACGCCTCGAAGTGCCGCATCTACCCTTCGACGATCTATCTTTTGGGCGGCGTCTGGCAGGGCGGCGTTGCGACGCACTGGTATTGCTCGGGCCTGACCGAAGCGACCTTCCCGGGCGTCATTCCGCTGCCGATGACCGGCGCAGACAGTTCGGCGATGCTCAAATACTTCGCCGGGCTCCTGCCCGATCCCAGCGCCGCGCTCGGGAGCTACATTTACGGTGGGACGCCGAGCGACCCGTCCATTGTGCGCTGCATTCAGGATTTGAAGGCGCGCGGGTTCAAGGTCGTGTTCTATCCGTTCCTGCTCGCGACCTGCGCCGGCTATCCCTGGCGCGGGCGCATCACCTATTCGCCCGATCTCTCGAGCGCCGCGGCCGCGGCCGTGAACGCGTTCCTGGGGCCGGCGACTACGGGCATGTTCAGCCGCGACGCGGTCAATCTGACGGTCGGTTACAGCGGCGGCGCGACGACCGATTGGACCTATCGCCGGATGATCCTGCATTACGCGAACCTGTGCGTGATCGCCGGGGGCGTGAACCTGTTCGTGATCGGATCAGAACTCCGCGGCCTCGAGACGATCCGCGGTCCGGCCTGGACCAAGGCCGGGACGCTCGACGGCGGCGGAAAGGCGGTCTGGGATTATCCCTTCGTCGCCGGGCTCGTGACGCTCGCCAACGACGTCCGCTCGGTCTTCGACGGCGCGGGACTGACGAAGAACCTGTCGACGCACAAGAACCTCATCACCTATTCGGCCGACTGGTCGGATTGGATGGGCTATCAGCATCCGGGGCAAAACGGCCAATGGCCGCATCTGGACAGTCTTTGGTCTTCGTCAAATATCGACGTGGTGAGCTTCGACAACTATCTGCCGCTGAGCGACTGGACGACTGGCTCCGGCGGTCTAGACGTTCTGAATTGGAGCGCGCCAGCGCCGACCGGGCCTTGGCCGCCTGGCAGTTCGACCATGAGCGGGCTTGGGCTCAGTGGCTTGCCGACGATTTACAGTCTGCCCTATCTCGAAGCGAACATTGAGGGCGGGCAGTATTTCAACTGGTTTTACAACGACGGCAACAACCTCGGCCGCGGCCTCGATCCGAACAACTCGGGCCAGATCGTGTCCCTGCCCGAAGGTGACAGGCTTACGCAAAGCCGCAACGCCTATTCGAGCGGCCAGCAGATCCTCGCGCCGAAGCAATTGCGCTGGTGGTGGAACAACACGCATCAGGCCGTCTATGACACCGGCTCGGGCTGGGTTCCGCAGGGCGCGCAAACCGAATGGGTCGCGCAGTCCAAGAGCATCATCACGCTCGAATATGGTTGCTCCAACGCCGACAAGGCGACCAATCAGCCGAACGTCTTCTTCGATCCGAAGTCGACCGAGAGTTACACGGCGTTTTGGTCGGCGTGGGCGCAGTACGGCTCGAATTGGGCGCCGGTGCGTGACGACACGATTGCCGCGCTCTACATTCAGGCGGTCTATAACTACTGGCTGAGCGGGTCGAACAATCAGACGAGCGGCGGCGGCGTTCAAATGCTTCTGCCGACGTTCTGTTGCCTGTGGAATTGGGACGCCCGCCCGTTCCCGATATACCCGCTCGACGGCTCGGCCTGGGGCGATACCGGGAATTGGAGCGCGGGCGATTGGTTCACGGGGCTTCGAACGCCGCTTCCGCCGCTGGCGCCGAGCGCGGACCCGACGCCGCCGGCCTATGCGACCTTCCCGACGATCGCGACGCTTGGATGGTCGGTGCATGTCCGCCCGCGCTTCGCGACCGACGTTGCAAGCCATGTCTCGGGCCGCGAGGTCCGCAACCCGCGCTTCGTCGCCCCGCTCTATGACTTCGAACTGACGTTTGAGGTCTTGCGATCGGACGCGGCGCACCAGGAATTGCAGGCGCTGGCCGGCTTCTTCGAGGCGATGGGCGGCGCCGCGACGCCGTTTTGGTTCTCGCCGCCGAACCTGTCTGGCGGCCCGTATCTCTGCCGCTTCGCCGACGACGTCCAAGATTTCGAGGAGTTCATGACGATGCTGTTCAAGCTCGGGACGTGCAAGCTGCAGGGGGTCCGTGGTTGACCACGCCTCCATCGTTCCCGACCCTCGCCGGGCTCGGCTGGTCGGTCCACAAGAAGCCGACGTTCAGCACGATCATCGGCGCGCACGCCTCCGGGCGTGAGGTCAGGACCCCGCTTTACGTCAACCCGATCTGGACTTTCGAGGTCACGATCGACGGGCTGTCGTCGTCCGCGACCGCGTTTCCCGGCCTCGGCGCGAACTCGCAACAGGCGCTGCTCGGCTTCTTTCTCGGCCTTCAAGGCAAATATGGAACATTCCTGTTCACCGATCCGACCGACTCCAGCGTGACCGCCGGCGCGCTCGGGACCGGCGACGGGACAACGACCACGTTCACCTTCGCGCGCTACATGGGCGCCTTCCTCGAGCCGGTCGGCTGGGTGACGGCGGTTTCGAACGTCTACTTGAACGGCGTCAATCAGGCGTCCGGATGGTCGCTCACGACCCCGAACAGCCTCGTTTTCTCCGTTGCGCCTGGCGCGGCCGTGGCGATCACGGCCACCTTCACCTTCGCCTTCCAGTGCCGTTTCGACGACGACGCGATGGACTTCGAGCAGTTCATGTCGAACCTGTGGAAGGTCGACAAGATCACTTTCCGAAGCGTGAGGGCGTCATAATGCTTATTGGCCTCGTTGGGATTGCCTTTGCCAGCGTTCGCCGGGGCCGCCCGGCATGAAGATCAACAGTTTCCTCGGCTACATCAGTGGCTCGACCCTGACAGTGACGTCCGTCCTATCCGGGACGGTCGGCACGGGGCAACTGTTCAACAATAGCGGCCTGTTGTCGGTTGCGGTTTCGGTAACGGGGCAGACCGGCGGAACGACTGGCGGGGCAGGAACCTATTCGCTATCGAACAGTTCGAACGGCAGCGTGGGTTCATCTGGCTCCCCGGTGGCGTTCAGCACGCATCCCCTCTGGCCGCTGATCGGCTCGGGCGGCTCGGCGATTGCGAACCCGGACAGCCCGATCGCCTTCGCCGAGTGCTACACCTTCACCACGTCGACCGGCGCGGCCTACCGCTGGACGTCCTACGATCAGCCGATCCCTTACGGCGGCTATGTCTTCTCGGCCTCCGGGCCGCTCGTGCAAGGCCTCAAATCGAAAGCCAATGTCGGCCTCGAGGTCGACCGCCAGCAAATCCAGATCTCCGCCACGCCGGCCATGCTCATCAACGGCGCGCCGTTCCTGATCGCCTTGCGCGATGGCGCTTTCGACGGCGCCGCGGTGCAGCGCGATCGGGTCTTCATGTCCTCGCCGGGCGGCTCGGTCGTCGGCGGCGTGACGATGTTCAAGGGGTTCATTTCGACCGTCGACCAGGTCGGGCGGACCATGGCGACTGTGACCATCGCCAGCGCGCTCGTGATCCTCGATTACGACATGCCGCGCAACCTGTTTTCGCCGACGTGCATTCATTCGCTGTACGATGCGGGCTGCGGCGTTCCCCGCGGGACCTTCGGGGCCAGCGGGACGGCGGCGAGCGGATCGAACGCCTCGACCGTCGTTTGGTCCGGCGCGGTCGCGGGCCACCGTGGCGGCTCGCTGGTCTGGACGTCCGGCGCCAACGCCAACGTGCGCTCGACGGTCAAGAGCGTAAGCGCTGGGGCCTCGCTCGGCCTCATGTACCCGCTGCCGTTCGCCCCGACCGTCGGCGACGCCTTCACGGTGTACTACGGCTGCGATCACACGCAATCGACCTGCCAGAACGTGTTTGGCAACCTCGCAAACTTCCGCGGCTTCCCCTACGTGCCGCCTCCGGAGATGGCTTACTGACATGAACGACGATCCCATTCTTCAGTTCTTCGCCTGGTCGCATCTGCCGCCTCATCTTAAGGCGGTCAGCAAGCCGTTCGGCGATCTCGCGACGTCGATCGCCGAGACTCTCCCGGACAATCCGGAACGGAACGTCGCGCTCCGAAAACTGCTCGAGGCGAAGGACGCGGCCGTTCGCGCGAGGCTCTTCAGGTGACCGAGGAAGAGGGCCGCGCGGCCGTGGTCGAGGCCGCCCGCGCGTGGCTCGGGACGCCCTACCATCACCTTGGCGACATCAGGGGCGTGGGCGTCGACTGCGCCATGCTCTTGGTGCGCGTCTACGTCGACCTTGGCCTCATCGAGCCCTTCGACCCGCGGCCCTACTCGCCCGATTGGATGCTCCACAACGGCGAGGAACGCTATTTGACCCTTCTCCTGGCCCGCTCGCGCGAGATCCCGCGTGCCTCGGTCGGGCCCGGCGACTTCATCCTGTTTCGCTTCGGCCGCTGCTTTTCCCATGGGGGCATCGTGACCAAAACCGACCCGCTGACGATGGTCCACGCCTTCATGCCGGCGCGCCGCGTGATCGAAGACGAGCCGGAGCGCAGCGAACTCGGAATCCGGCTGCAAACCGCGAAATTCGCGAGCTATTGGGGCTGATCCGTGGGCTTCCTCCGCGGCAACCGCAACCAGGTCAAGCCGGATTACACCGGCCTGCAGATCCAGACATCCGTCTCGACGCTGCCGATTCCGATTGTCTGGGGGCAGGGCAAAGTCGGCGGAAACGTCATCTGGTACACGGACTTTATCGCCACCCCGCTTCATGCCAGCGGCGGAGGGGGAGGCAAGGGCGGCGGGTCGCAGATTTCCGGCTATAACTACAACGTCAACGTCGCCATGGCGCTGTGCGAGGGGCCGGTTAATCTTCTGACCGTCTACAAAGACCAAAGCCTTTACCTCTATCAGTGGCTCGGCCTGACCTTTTACAACGGTTCTACGCCGCAAGGCGTGTGGGCGGGCTTCGAGGCGGTGTCGACGAGCCAATTGCTCGCTTACCAGGGAACGGCCTTCGTCGCGGCCCTCTACTACAACCTCGGCGATTCCGGCTCGCTCGGAAACCATAATTTCGAGGTCCAGGGGATCCTTGCCGGGACCGGCGTCAACGGGATCGACGCCGATCCGGCCCAGGTCATCAACGACTTTCTGACCAACGGGCAATATGGCGTCGCGGGCTTGAACGGCGCGACCTTCCCGTCCGCGATGATAAACGGCGCGACGCTGTTCGGCTCGGGCGGCGATTCGAGCCTACAGACCTATTGCAAGGCGCTGGGGATTTGCTTCTCGCCGGTCCTGACGTCGCAGGAACAAGCCTCCTCGATCCTCACGCGCTGGCTGCAAATCTGCAACTGCGCGGCCGTGTGGTCGGGCGGGATGCTGTCGTTCGTTCCCTACGGCGATTCCTCGATCGGCTCGGGCTCATCGAGCACGATCACGGCGCAATTCACCATTCCGACGCCGATTCCGCCCAACTCGACCAGCGAGCCGCAGATCCCGGCGCAAGTCCCGGTCTCGTCGCCCGCGCAGTTCGCCAGCGACGGCGGGGTCAAATATGCTTCGACCGGCGCCGCGCTGACCTTCCTGCCGGGCGTCACCATCCCGACCGCGGCCGGAACCTATGGTTGCGTGAACGGGACCTATTATTTCGCGCCGCCCGACGAGGGCTTGGCCGTCATCGTCACCTATACCGTCCAGACGGTCACAAGCTTTGTCCCGAATCTGACGCCGGCCTATGCGATCGGCGACAACAATTTCGTGGACGAGCGGGGCAACAAGGACCCGCTGCAGGTCGAGCGGGTCGACATTTTCAGCCTGCCGACGATCCAGCGCATCGAAGTTTCGAGCCGGTCAAATCGGTATTCGCCGGTCCCTGTCGAGGCGCGCGACCAGGCGATGATTGAACAGTTCGGCCCGCGGGTCGGTCCGGTCATTCAGGCGCACGAGATTTGCGACGAATTCACCATCGGCCCGCTCGTCGCGCAAACACTCCTACAACGCGAGCTCTACGTCCGCGCCAAGTTCACCTTCAAACTGTCGTGGGAGTTCTGCCTTCTCGACCCGATGGACATTGTCACGCTGACGGACGCCAACCTTGGGCTTTCGAACTATCCCGTCCGAATCATCAGCATCGACGAAGACGACAAGGGCCTCCTGACCGTCGTTGCCGAGGAGCTTGTGACCGGCGTTTCGAGCCCGGCCTATAACCCATCCGCGGGCGCCGGCTCGGCGCTGCCGTCGTTCGGAGCGCCAGCCTGGGGCGTCAACACGCCGCTCGTCTTTGAGCCGCCGACCACGATCACGGGCGGCGTCCCGCAACTCTGGCTCGGGGCCTCCGGTCAATACGGCCAGACGATGCAATGGGGCGGGGCCTATGTCTGGCTCTCGGTCGACGGGGTCAATTTCTCGCAGATCGCGACGCTCGATGCGCCGCTGCGCCAAGGCTTCCTGACCGCGCCGCTGCCAAGCGCGAGCGGATGGGATTCGACCGACACGCTCGCCGTCTCGCTCACCGAAAGCGGCGGGACCTTGACCGGGACCTCCCAGGCCGCGGCGCAGGCCGGCGGCACGCTTTCGCTGATCGACGGCGAACTCGTCGCCTATCAAAACGCTGCGCTGACCGGCGCGAACGCCTACAGCCTGACCGGCTTGCAGCGCGGCATGGGCGGGACAAACGCAGCCGCGCATGGCACAGGCGCCCCGTTTGCGCGCCTCGACAGCGCGGTTTTTCAATACACGTTGCCGCAAAACCTGATCGGCCGGACGCTTTATGTGAAGTTCCAGAGCTTCAACGCCTTCGGCGGCGGCGTCCAGTCGCTTGCGAATTGCACAGCCTATACCTTCGCGGCGACGGGAACCTCCGACCCGATCGCGGCGCAGCTTTTGAGCGGCGCGCCGCTGGATCTCGGCGCGGTCAATGCGTCGCCGACGCTGAGCGACGATTTCGGCGTCCTGGGCGGCGGCGTCGCCAGCATCATCGACCTGGGCGTCATCACGCTTTCGGACCCGATCGCGACGCAACTCCTCTCAGGATCGGCGGTCGATCTCGGCCCGGTGACAGGCGCCGCGACCGTCTTCGACGACTTCGGCCAGATCACGATTGTCGTCACGCAAACCGTTAACCTCGGGACTGCCCCATAAATGAGCGAACAGCTACAGCTTAGGCGCGGCACGGCCGCGAGCGTCGCCACCTTCACGCCCGCGCAAGGCGAACTCGCCGTCGACACAACCTACTACAAGCTTTACGTCGGCGACGGTGCGACCGCGGGCGGCTGGTCGGTCGCCATGGCGCAGCGCCGGGCGCTGGCGGCCTCCGGAACGACCATCCTCGGGACGGACCGGATCATCGCGCACACGACACTTTCGGGCGCCGTGACCGACACCCTGCCGGCGGCCTCCGCCTTCCCGGTCGGCGAGCGCCTGCTTGTGATCGACGAGTCCGGGTCCTGCTCGACCACCAACACGATCACGGTCCAGCGCGCCGGATCGGACACGATCGGCGGCGGCGTGACCTCGATCGCGGTCAATGTCCCCTACGGCTTCCTCGCGCTCGAATCGAACGGGTCGAACGCCTGGACGGTGACAGACTCCTTCCTCGCCGCGCAGGCCCCGCACGGCGCCTCAATGCAATTCGCCGTGCTCGAGATCACGTCGGGCGCTCTGAGCGGCGCGCTGGTCACGCTGTCGAACGTCGTTCCGGCCAACTGCATCGTGTTTTCGGTCGGCGCCTACGTCACGACCACGATCACGGGCGCAACCTCCTATTCGGTCGGATGGAACGGCCCGGGCGGATCCTCCTCGACCTTCGGCTCCGGCCTCTCGCTGCCGGCAGGCTCGGCGAATTACGGGCTGATCGGGCCGACCGCGAACTATTCGCTCGCGAATCTGACGCTGACGCCGGCCGGCGGCAACTTCACCGCCGGCGCGGTCCGGCTCTCGATCCATCTGGCCTTCTGCAACCCGTCGTCCTCGTAACCGGAGTTTTCCGCATGCGCTATCTCGTTTTCGCGTGTCTCCTGCTGGCGCAGGGCGTGGGCGAAGCCCGCGCCGAGATGACGCCCGTCGCTCCCGGCCAGTACGGGATCGGCGGCTTCGGCCCGATTGTGCTCAGCATTCCGGACGGCGCGGCTTTCGCGACCGTCTGCGCCGAGGGCGCGCCCGCGCGCTTCACCACCGACGGCGTCACGGTCCCGTCCGGCCGCATCGGCATGCCGCTCCCTGCCGGCGAATGCGTCGCGCTCTCCGGCCCGGCGGTGCTGTCGGCCTTCCGCGCGGTCGCGGCCGGAAGCCTCGACGTCGAGTATTTCCGATGAGGCTCGCCCTGTTCGCCGCCCGGATCGGCGGCCTCCTCGAGCCATGGATGTGGGCCTGCGCCGCGGCGCTGTTTGCGCTCTCCGCGCAGCCCGCCCCGGCGCAGACGACGCCGGGCTCGATCGCGCGCGCGACAGCGCTCGGCGGCGGCGCGATCGTGATCGGCAATGTCGACATCCTCGGCTCCGGCGGCGCGGTTCTCGACAGCGCAGCCGGCACGAGCGCCGCGCAGGCGCTCGGCGTCCAGGGCGTGATGGGGGGCGTCCCGCTCCCGGTCTCGGGCGCGCTCGGCCGCTCGTGGACGCTCGGCGCCTCGGACAACCCTGTCCTCGGCGCGGGCGCGAACACGATCGGCTCGATCGCCAATCTGAGCTTCGGCATTTCCGGAACGCTGCCGGCGTTCGCCGCGACCCCGACCGTCAACCTCGGGGCCCTCAACGGCGGGGCGCTCGATGCGAGCGTCCAGGCGGTCAAGACGGCGCTCGGCTCGCCGATGCAGCAGACCGGCGGAACGGTCGGGATCGCGCCGGGCGCGAACACGATCGGCACGGTCGGCCCCTACGGCTACACGCCCTTCTCCGGCGCCGGACAGCACGGCCTCGCGCCGACCTCGGCGAAGGCGCTCACCGTCCCGAGCGGGGCGGCCTATGCGACGATCTGCGCCCGGACCGCCGAGGTGGAATACACGACCGACGGCTCGACGCCGTCCGCCTCGGCCGGGATGCCGCTCGCGGCGGGCGCCTGCGTCGCCCTCTCAGGACCGCTGGTCGTGGCCGCCTTCCGGGCGTTCAGCGCGACCGGGACCCTCGACGTCGAATATTTCCGGTGAGGGGACCTGAATGAGCAACGTCAACGCCCTCCCGCTCTACAAGGCGACGCTCGGCGTCTCGACCGACGAGGACCTCGGCTTCGCCCTGACCTTCACGCTGGCCGACGGCGTGACGCCGCTGCCGCTGACCGGGATCGGCTTCGCCCTCTCGGTCGGGACCGTCGCCACGCTGACCAGCGCCGCCGGCGGCGGCCTGACCATCGCCGGCGCCGCGAGCAACATTTTGTCCGTCTTCTGGCCGGCCTCGTCGAAGACGGACTGGCTCGGCGTCTACCCGCTCGGGCTCGCGGCGAGCGACGGGTCCTACACCCGCGAAGTGTTTCAGGGCGCGACCTCGTCGCTCTCGGTCTATTGGGGCGCCTCGTCGCCGATCGCGCTGCAACAGGTCGCCTCGCCGAGCCAGAACCTGCTGTCGGCCGTCAACGCCGTGCCGGGCGCCGAGACCGCGGCGCTCGCCGCGATCACGTCCGCCTTCGCCGCGCGCCCGAACGTCGTGACCGATTCCACGATCACGCTCCCCGGCCCCGGCTGGTGGCTGATCGAGACGGCGGGCGCTGTCCTGACGCTGCCGGATCTCTCGGCCGGCGGTCCCGTCGTGATCACCGACGCGACCGGCTCGTTCGCCCCGAACATCCAGATCGTCGGGACCGTCAACGGCGACGCGGGCGGCCTCCTCCTCACCGCCCGGGGCCAGTCCGTGACCCTCGGCGCAGGCTCGAACTCGTGGTGGATGCAATGACGCGCGCGCTTCTTCTCGCCTCCGCCGCCCTCGCGCTCGGCCTCGCGCCGGCGTCCGCGACCGTCATCCCGGAAGGGATCCAGACGCAGGCCTCGGCCGCGATCAGCCTTTCGACCGAATCGACGCTCGCCACGACCCTCGTCGCCGCCGCGACCGGCAAGGCGATCTACGTCACGGCCTTCGACTTCGCCTTCGCCGGCGTGGGATCGTTCTCGCTCGCGTATGGAACGACGGCCGCGACCCCATGCGACACCGGAACGACCGTGCTGGCCGGCCCGTGGGCGTCCGGCGGCTACCAGACGCTCGCCAAGGGCAACGGCGGCGCAGTCCTCTTCATCGTCCCCGCCGGCAACGCCTTGTGCGCCGTCATGACCGGGGACGGCCTGACCGGCGGCCACCCGTCGAGCGTCGGCGGATCGGTCTCCTACAGCCAGTTCTGACGCCGAAATCCCCTCTCCCCTTGCGGGAGAGGGTGGCGCGAAGCGCCGGGTGAGGGTTCGCAACGCCTCCGCCCGCCCACGCCCCGGCGCCCCGCGCGCCCGCCCCCATTCCCATCCGAAAGGCTCGCCCATGACGCTCGCCGCCCCGGCGGAGTTCTTCCGCTGCGCCCGAAACCGCCTGTTCGCCGGCTCCATGACGCAAGGACAGGTCGAGGGGACCAACGCCCTCCTCGACGCCTGGGACCGCCACGACATCCGCTGGCTCGCCTACGCGCTCGCGACCGCGTTCCACGAGACCGCCCAGACGATGGAGCCGATCGCCGAATACGGCCGCGGCCGTGGCCAGCCCTATGGCGCGGCCGTGGGGCCGTTCGGGCAGCGGTACTACGGTCGCGGCTACGTGCAACTCACCTGGCGGCACAATTACGCCCGCGCCGACGCCGAGCTGCCCGGCTTCGACCTCGTCAAGACGCCCGACAATGCGCTGAAGCCCGAGATCGCCGCGGTCGTGATGCTGCGCGGCATGACGGAGGGCTGGTTCACCGGTCTGAAGCTCGACGACTACTTTCCGCTGAAGGCCCCGCAGCGCGCCGACTGGGTCAACGCCCGGCGCATCATCAACGGCCTCGACTGCGCCGCGCGCATCGCCCTCTACGGCCAGCAGTTTCGCGAGGCGCTCGAGGCCGGCGGCTACGCGCCCTGATTGTTTCACCCCCGAAAGGAGACCAGCCATGAAATACGTCACCACCGGCACCGTCGCCGGCGTCCTCTCGTTCGCCGCCGTCCTCGCCGGCGCGTTCGGCAAGTCCGCGCTCGCGGCGTTCCTCTCCGACCCGCACACCGCCGCGACCGTGCTCACCGTGGCCGGCGGCCTCGGCGCGCTCGTCAGCGGCGCCCTCGCCGGCGTCCAGGCGAAGTGAGGGGCGCGATGAAGCCGATCCTCGCCCTCCTCGCCCTCGCGCTCGCCGGGCTCGCCCTCGCCGGCTGCCAGTCGACCGGCGGCCCCGCGATCTCCGCAGCCTCCGTGCAGGCCGACGCGAAGGCGGCCGTGCAGGCCTTCTGCGCGACCGGCCTGCCGGCGGCGCAGCCGTTCGTCGCCGAGCTGAACGCCCAGCTTCAGGCCGACTACCGGACCGTGTCGACGGCCTGTGCGCTGCTCGCGAACGGCGGGGCGATCAACCCCATCGCCGCCGCGGCCGCCGCGCTCGCCCTCTACGATGGGCTCAAGGCAACCTATCCGAAGGCGTTCACGGCGCTGGCGCCCGCCGACATGACGAGCCTGCGGCGGATCTCCGTCCGCGGTCTCCGGTGAGCTGCGTCGACTGGCTCCGCCGCGCCGCCGGCGCGGCGGCGTCCCTGTCCCCGACCGCGCCGGGCGCTGCGCCGCCTCCGGCGTCCGTCCCGATCGGCCGGGCGAAACTGACCGTCGGCGAGGCCCGCGCGCTCGCGGGCGTCGTCGCGCACGTCGTCTCGGGCTCGGCAGGCCGCGCCGATGCGGAAGCCGTCGCCGACGCCGTGATCGACGTCGCGCTCTCGGCCGCGAACCCGCTGGTCGCGGCGCTCGTCGCGCCGGCCGCCGACGCCCTCGCCGCGCTCGTAATCGAGCGCATCGCGTCGGGCGCGATCCGGGGCGACCCGGACCCGATCCACGACGCGCAGACGCAACCCTCGTCGATCACGCACGGCCGCTGGATCGGCCGGTGAACATGAGCGAGCCGCCGGAAGCGTTCCATCGCGACCGGCGGCTCTGACCAAACCGATCCTGGCGGAATCGGAGCGGCCGAACCCATCCTCGCACGAGACCGTGCGCGCGGGCAAAGCGCGACCGGCCGGGCGGTCCGCCCCAACCCTTCGAGGATCAACGAACCATGGAGCCGGGCCCCGACGACGTGACGACCGTGACCGGATGGCTGCATTATTGGGAGCATTTCATCATGTGGGGCGTCGGCGTCGCCGCCGGCGTCTCGGCGATGGTCTTTCGCCGCGCGCGCGCCGAAGGCGCCGAGGCCGCGAAGGCCTCGGTCCACGCCGCGGCGGTCGAAAACCTCGCCGCGCGCGTCCAGGCGATCGAGAGCGGCCACCGCGCCTGCATGCCGGCGGTCGCCGCGGCCGACGCGCTGCGCGCCCGGGTCGAGGCGCTCGAATCGCGCGAGCGGCTGGCGGGCGAGAAGGTCGCCGCGCTCGCCGCGACCATGGCCGCCGTCCAGACCGCCGTCGAGCGGATCGAGGGCCGGATCGATGACGGCTTCGCCTCCGTCGGCGCGGCGCTGGCGCAGATCGCCGCCGGCCGGGCGCACGCCTGATGGCCGCCCGTCCCGTTTCCGACGAATTCCTGAAACAGGTCGTCGCCGAGGTCGAGGTGGCGGTCGCGAAGGGCCACGCGCCGCCCGGGGCCATGCCGCCGCCGGGCGCGCGCTCGGCCGTCCAGGTCGTGGCTGCGGCGCGAAAGCTGTCGCAGGCCCATCCGGTCACGCGCTGGCTGAAGATCGCCGAGCAGCGCGGCCTCTATCGCATAGGCCCGACGCCGGTCGAACTGCGCGACGCGGCCTTCTGGCGACGCCGCGCCAAGACGCTCGCCGACGAGCTCGCCGGATCGAACCACCTCCTCGCCCAGGTCGCCGGTCTCGTCGACCGGCCGCTCGATCCACCGAAATGGGCGCTTCCCGCCGCGAAGGCGAGCGGCAAATCGAGCCGCGCCGTCGGGCTTTTGCAGATCTCCGACGTCCACGGCGGCGAGATCGTCCGGGCGAACGAGGTCGCGGGCCTCAACGCCTACGACCTCGACGTCTGCGCGGCGCGGCTGAAGCGCCTCTACGAGGCCGCGGCGAGAATTCTGCCTCGCTGGTCGGCCGACTGCCGGCTCGAGGGCGTCTATGTCGCGCTGAACGGCGACCTCGTCTCGGGCGACATCCACGACGAGCTGCGCCGCACCAACGCGCTCACCGCGCAGGAACAGGTCTGGTTCGTCGCCGACCGCAACGCGGCCGGAATCGAGCTGCTCGCCGAGGCCTTCGGCCGCGTCGTGGTCGTGGTCACGCCGGGCAATCACGGCCGCTCGACGATCAAGACCAACGCCAAGACGACGGCAGCGCTGAACTACGACACGATGATCGGCGAGGCTTTGCGCCGGCATTTCGCCGGCGACAGGCGCGTGACGGTCGTCGTGTCGCCGTCGCGCGACGCGATCTACGAGATTCTGGGCTGGCGCGTGCTGCAGACCCACGGCGACGAGGGCGGCGGCGGCGGCCAGGGCTTTGCGGGGCCGGTGCTGCCGATCGTGCGCAAGAACCGGATGATGGAGTTCGTCTCGGCCCAGACGCGCGACTTCTTCGACATCGTGCTCACCGGCCACTATCATCTCTCGACCAACCCGACCCGAAAGCATTTCGGCAACGGGTCCGTCGTCGGCTACTCCGAATTCGCCCGCCAGATCCGCGCCGAGCCCGAGCCGCCGATGCAATGGCTCCTGCTCGTGACCGAACGCTGGGGCGTCCGCGAACGCCTCCCCATCGTCCTCGAGGACCCGCGCGCCGCCGCGCCCTCTCCCTCCTCGCCCGCGAAGCGGTAGAGGACAGGCCGCGAAGCGGCCAGGTGAGGGTCCGCAACGCCAAACCAGGGACATTTCGCATGACTGACGAAAAATCCTCGCCGGCGACGCCGGTCGACCTGACCTGGGCCTATCCCGGCAAATACTTCTATCTCGCCTCGCCCTATTCGAAATGGGCCGAGGGAATCGACGACGCGGCGCATGTGATCGCCAAGGTCGCCGGAAAGCTCATCCGGCAGGGCCTGCCGGTGTTCTCGCCGATCGCGCACAGCCACACGGTCGCCCGCGCCGCAGCGATCGACCCCTATTCGCACGAAATCTGGCTCGCCGCCGACAAGCCGATCTTCGAGGGCGCCGCCGGCATGATCGTCGCCGCGCTCCCCGGCTGGCGCGAGAGCTTCGGCATCGGCGAAGAGGTCAAATGGTGTCGCGAGCACGACAAGCCCGTGTGGCTGCTCGACGTCGAGACGCTGACGCTGGCGGCGCTTTGAGATGGTCGCGCTCGACAATCTCGGCCGCAAGGACGATTCGGGCAAGGACCCCTGGCACCTGCTGCCGTTCGACGCCGTCCGCGCCATCGTCAAGGTCCTGGCGCACGGGGCGAAGAAGTACGAGCCGCGCAACTGGGAGCGCGGCATGGACTGGGAACGGCCCTACGCCGCCTGCCTTCGTCACCTGACGGCCTGGTGGGACCGCGAGGAGGGCGATCCGGAGACGGGCTTCTCCCACCTCTGGCACGCCGGCTGCTGCATCGTGTTCCTGATCGCCTTCGAATTGCGCGGCATCGGCCGCGACACGCGCCCGGCGGCGGCGCCGAAGCGCGCGTGCGTCTGCGGCCGCGACCCCTGCGCCTACGATCCGGACGCCGGCTGCGGCTCGCCGCCCCCGACCCCGGCCGGCTGAGGATCGGGCGTCTCCGCCTCGATCCTCGCTTGAGCTTCCGAGACCATCGCCCGTGTGACGAGCGGGTTGTCGAGATGGACATTGCCGTAGGCGAAGCTCGCCGCCTGCGCCCTCCGCTGCGCGTCCGTCATCGGCGGCAGCGTTCTGGCCCATGCGATCAACGCGTCGAGATTGCTCCGCGTCATTTCGTCAAACCTCCCCTTATTCCGCCGCGCGCCAGGCGCGGTCGAAGGTCGCCTCGAACCGCGCCGCCTCGCGCGCGTCCCGCATGAGTTCGAGGTCGTTCGCCTGCCGCGTCTCTCCGGAGCGCGAGAAATTCGCCGAGCCGAGCCGAAGAAGCCGCCGGTCGATCGCGTAGGCTTTCAGGTGCATCAGCGGCCCCGGCGGCGAAATCCGCACCGTCACGTTCGGCGCGGTCTCCAGCGCCGCGACGTCGGCGGATCCGGTCTGGTCGGCGGCCGACAGGTCGCGCAACAGCCTGATCGCGACCCCGCGCCGGCCGGCCTCCTTCAGCGCCTCGACCACGGCCCTGTCGCTGAGCACATAGGCCGCGAAGTCGATCCGCTCCCGCGCCTCCCCGATCGCCGCGACGTCGATTCTCTCGAGGTCCTCGTCCGGCGCGTAGTGGACCTCGATCGAAGGCGGCGGCGCCGCGCGCCAGTCGTTGACGATCAGCCCGACGCAGACAGCGCTCACGAGCAGGAACGGACCGTTCCGCCGGACCCACATCCCCGCCGTTCCCATCAGAACATCCCCCGAACGCCGCCGCACGGGTTTCGCACGGATCGCCGCACTTCGTTCCGTGTCCGTTCGCAGTTTCGCGCGTCAACGGGCAATCGGCAAGCCCAACGGCCAAGCTCCTTACGATGGTCGTAAGGGCTTGACTTGCAAAGGATATGTGGTTTTTCGGAGATGGTGGGCGCTACAGGGATTGAACCTGTGACCCCTACCATGTCAAGGTAGTGCTCTACCGCTGAGCTAAGCGCCCATCTCCAAGGGCCTCGCGCCGGGTCCCCGACCGAGAGTGCGCGGCGGTATAGACGCTCGCGGAGCGGCGCGCAATGGGCTTTTCGAACCCCGGGACAGAAAGCGCGCGGACCGCGCCGCCCGAGCCCGCGACCGTCCGCCCCGCGGGCCCGGACGACGTGGCCGCGATCATGGGCCTCGAGAGAGGGCCCGGCTTCGACGCCTTCGTCGGGCGTTCCGCCGAACCCGAGCACCGCGCGATGATGGCCGACCCCGGCTTCGCCTATCGGCTCGGCCTCGCGCGCGACGGCGCGGCGGTCGCCTTCGCCATCCTGTCCGGCCTCGGCGACCCCCACGGCAACCTGTACCTGAAGCGGGTCGCCGCGATCCGTCCGGGCGAAGGAATCGGGACGGCCTTCCTCGCGCGCGTCCTCGACGAAGCGTTCGGGAGCCTCGGCGCATGGCGGTTCCACCTCGACTGTTTTGCGCACAACCGCCGCGCCCAGGCCGCCTACGCCAGGCTCGGCTTCTCCCGCGACGGCGTCCTGCGCCAGGCCTGGCGGGCGCCCGACGGGACGCGGGCGGACCTCGTCCTGATGGCGCTGTTGAAGCCGGAATGGGAGCAGCGAGCCCGCGCCTGAGCGTCGGGTTCAAGTCCGCCTTGACCTGAAAACCTGAGCCGACCGGGACATCCCGCGATGCGGTCTGTTGTCGCCGGTTCCCGCTGACGCTATGCTGGCATGCCAGTTTGGACGGCAGGCGCGGCCACGGCCCCGCCTGCAAGCCGATCCGAACGCGAGGGAGGGATTTGCATGCTCGACGTAACACCGTCCGCACGGGCGCAGGCGTTTCTCGACCGGTTCGGCGAGGCGCTCGCCAAGCCGGACATCGAAGCCGCCGTCGCGATGTTCGCGGAAGACTCCTATTGGCGCGATCTTGTCTCCTTCACCTGGAACATCAAGACCATGGAGGGACGCGAGCAGATCCGGGACATGCTGACCCAGTGCCTGTCGACCGTGAAGCCCGGCGACTGGCGGGTCTCCGAAAAGGAGCCGGTCAACGAGGCGGGCGGCGTCATGGAGGCCTGGTTCACGTTCGAGACCGAGGTCGCGCGCGGCTACGGGCTCATGCGCATCCGCGACGGGTTGATCTGGACGCTGCTCACCACCATGGTCGAACTGAAGGGCTTCGAGGAGAAGGCCGGTTTCACCCGCCCGCTCGGGGCCAAGCACGGCGTGAATGTCGGCACGAAGAGCTGGAAGGAAACCCGCGAAGAGGAACTCGCGACCCTCGGCTATTCGAAGCAGCCCTACGTCGTCATCATCGGCGGCGGCCAGGGCGGCATCGCGCTCGGGGCCCGCTTGCGCCAGCTCGACGTGCCGACCATCATCCTCGAGAAGAACGAGCGCGCCGGCGACAGCTGGCGCAAGCGCTACAAATCGCTCTGCCTGCACGACCCGGTCTGGTACGACCACCTGCCCTACATCGACTTCCCGAAGACCTGGCCGGTGTTCTCGCCCAAGGACAAGATCGGCGACTGGCTGGAGATGTACGTCAAGGTCATGGATCTGAACTACTGGACGAAGTCCGAGACGAAGTCGGCGACCTTCGACGAGGCGACGAAGGAATGGACGGTCGTCGTCGACCGGGACGGCGAAGAGGTCGTGTTGCACCCCAGGCAGCTCGTGTTCGCCACCGGCATGTCCGGCAAGGCCAACGTGCCGCAATTCAAGGGCGCCGAGACCTTCCTCGGCGACCAGCACCATTCCTCGCGGCATCCCGGCCCCGACGCCTACAGGGGCAAGAAGGCGGTGGTGATCGGTTCGAACAACTCCGCCCACGACATCGCCGCGGCGCTGTACGAGAACGGCGCCGACGTGACCATGATCCAGCGCTCGACCACGCACATCGTGCGCTCGGAATCGCTGATGGAGATCGGCCTCGGCGATCTTTATTCCGAGCGCGCGGTACAGGGCGGCATGACCACCGCCAAGGCGGACCTGATCTTCGCTTCCCTCCCCTATGCGATCCTGCACACGTTCCAGAAACCGGTGTACGACAAGATCCGCGAGGTCGACGCCGACTTCTACGCGGCGCTGGAGAAGGCCGGCTTCCGGCTCGACTTCGGCGTCGACGATTCGGGCCTGTTCATGAAGTACCTGCGCCGCGGCTCGGGCTACTACATCGACATCGGCGCCTCGCAGCTCGTCATCGACGGCAAGATCAAGCTGGCGCAGGGGCAGGTGGTCGAGATCCTGCCTCACGGCCTGAAGCTCGACACCGGCGAGGAGGTTCCGGCCGACCTGATCGTCTACGCCACCGGCTACGGCTCGATGAACGGCTGGGTCGCGGACCTGTGCGGGCAGGCGTTGGCCGACAAGGTCGGCAAGTGCTGGGGCATCGGCTCCGCGACGCCCAAGGACCCGGGTCCGTGGGAAGGCGAGCAGCGCAACATGTGGAAGCCGACCCAGCAGGAGGCGCTGTGGATGCACGGCGGCAACCTGCACCAGTCGCGCCACTATTCGCAGTTCCTGTCGCTGCAACTGAAGGCGCGCATGGAGGGGATAGCGACGCCCGTCTACGGGCTGCAGCCGTCGCACCACAAGAGCTGAGCGAAACCCGCTTGCCGGGAGCGGGGCGCGGGGATCGTCCGCGGCTCGCTCCCGCGCCCGCGCGCTTCGGACGCGATCGTGCTATGTCCGGCGCGGCTCTTCCCGCACCCCCTCGAGGCCCATGCATTCGCTCACCCGCTCCGTCGCAATCGGACTGACCACTTTCGGCGCCAGCGTCGTGGGCATGCTGATCGAGTGGGAGGCGCCCCTCGACATGCTCAACGCGTCGAAGGGCGCGGTCGGGGGAATGGTCGGGCTCGTGTCGCTGCTGCTCGCGCTCGTCCTCGGCCTGCTGATCTGGACCGCATTCGGCGTGTTCGCCACGCAGCAGTCGGAGGCCTATTCGCTCGGGCCGGTCGTGGCCGACATCGATCTCGCGCTCGAACGCTACGGACCGGAGGGGGCCGGCGGCCGGGCGGGCCTGCGCGCCTCGCTCGCGCGTTCGCGCGCCCGCTTCTTCGACGGCGACGGCGCGGGACCGCGGCCGTTCACCTTCGCCGAGACGAAAACCATCTTCGCCGGCCTCGACGGCTATTTCGACAGCCTCGAGCCCAGGACCGACCGGCAGCGGCGCGAACTCGCCAAGGCCTGGGATCTCGCGCGCAAATACCAGGACACGCAGATGAGAATGGCGCGCCAGCTCGCGAGCCCGTTTCCGCCGCATGTGCTGACGATCGTGATCGGCTGGGCGACGGTGCTGTTTCTCGGCAACGGGCTGGTGGCGACGCCGAACGCGATCACGATCATCGCCCTTCTGGCGGGCGCGATCTCGATCGCCACCGCGATCTTTCTGATCCTGGAGCTCAGCCACCCCTACACCGGCCTCATCCGGATCTCGCCGGCCGGCGTCGACAGCGCGCTCGGCGTCCTTGGCGAGGTCGCAGCGGCGGTCCCGGACGGATCGGCGCGGAACGAGGCGGCGCCGGCGTGAGTTTCGAGGCTGCGGGCGCAATCCGTGGATTGCGCGTCGCTTCGAGGGGGCGAGGGCGGGAGCGGAGAGGACGACGATGAGCGACGCGCTTCGGATCGAGAAGGAGGAGCAGGGCGCCGGCGGCCGCTACGTGGCCCGGATCGACGGCCGCGACGGCGAGGCCGAATTGATCTTCACCCGCCGCGGCGCCCGTCTCATCAGCGCCGATCACACCGAGGCGCCGGTGAGCCTGCGCGGGACCGGCGCGGCGCAGGCGCTGGTCGAGCGCATGGTCGCCGACGCCCGCGCGTCGGGTTTCAGGATCGCGCCGGTCTGCCCCTTCGTGCTCGCCTGGTCGAAGAAGCATCCCGAATGGAGCGACGTGTTCGCGGCGCCGACATAGGGGCGCGGGACCCCGCTGGTCGTTGCGAGCGGCGCGACGTCGGGGGTGGCGACGGTTGACGATCGCCACAGGCGCCGACTATCGACGCATTGACTGCAGGCTTTCGACAAGGACGCCCATGTTCATCGCCATGAACCGCTTCAAGGTGCTCAAGGACGCAGGCGCTGCGTTCGAAACCGTGTGGCTGTCGCGCGACAGCCATCTCGATCACGTCCCCGGCTTCGTCGCCTTCCACCTGCTGCGCGGGCCCGAGCGCGACGATCACGTGCTCTATTCGTCGCACACGATGTGGGAGAGCCGCGACGCCTTCGCCGCCTGGACCCAGTCCGAGGCCTTTCGCGCCGCCCACCGCAACGCCGGCGACAACAAGCCGCTCTATCTCGGGCATCCCGAGTTCGAGGGCTTCGACGTCATCCAGACGGTCGAGAAGGCGGAGGCGTGAAGCCTTTTCCCGCTGGATCGAACTGACCGACCTCGCTGTCGCCGGCCGCCTCGATTTTCGCCAGGGCCGGCGCGCCCCGCGTCGCCGCCCTTCGGGTTCGCTAGTCCCGGATCGGCTTCCACTGGTCGGCGAAGAAACCGCGCCGGTCGAGCGGGCTGGCGCGGCCGGCGACCGCCTTCGTCCCGGCGCAGGTCCAGGCGTAGGCCGTGTCATGCCCGGTCGCGTAGGCCGGAATCTCGTCCGCGCCCGGATGCTCCCGGCACCAGGCTTCGGCCCCGGCGGACGCGGGCGCGGTGTCCGCCTTGGCGCAGCTCAGGTTCGCGCCATGGGTGCAGACCCAGACGACGCCGTCCATGCAGCGATAGACCGTCGACCGCACGACATAGTCGTCGGGCGCTTCGCTGGCGAAGCCGAGCGCCGCGCGGGCCCTGGCTGCGAGGGATTGCGGGATCGGGCGGGCGCGATCGTCGTCGCCGGGCGCGCAGATTGCGCTCGGGTCCGCCGCGGCGAACGCGGGCGCGATCGGAGCCGCGAGGCCGACGAGGACCAGCGCGGCGGACGACACGACTGCACGGCTCCGGACACCCATGGCGCTCGCCCCTTCAGCACGCGAGAGACTTTCGCCATCAGGGCACGAAGTCGGCCGGGCGATCAAGGCCTCGTCGCCAGGAGGCAGGAAGTCCCATCCCGGCTGATCCGCGGAAGGCCTACCGGTCTGTCGCCACAGCCACAGGCTAACCCGCCAGCTGCCGCAGCACGTACTGCAAGATCCCGCCGTTGCGAAAATATTCGAGCTCGTCGAGCGTGTCGATGCGGCAGACGAGCGGAACGGAAAACGCCTCGCCGTTCGAACGCGCGACCTCGGCCTGCAAGATCTGGCGCGGCTTGAGCGTTTCGCCCAGGCCGCGGACGGTCACCGTCTCGTCGCCGACGAGGCCCAGCGTTTGCCAGCTCGTCCCCTCCTCGAACACCAGCGGCAGCACCCCCATGCCGACCAGGTTCGAGCGGTGGATGCGCTCGAAACTCTGGGCGACGACAGCGCGCACGCCCAAGAGCTTCGTGCCCTTGGCCGCCCAGTCGCGCGACGAGCCGGTGCCGTATTCCTTGCCGGCGAACACGACCAGCGGGACCTTCTCCGCCATGTACTTCATCGCCGCGTCGTAGATGGCGAGGCGCTCGCCGCCGGGCTGGTGGATCGTCAGGCCGCCCTCGACCACGGCCCCGGCCTCGTCCTTCACCATCTGGTTCTTGATGCGGATGTTGGCGAACGTGCCGCGCATCATCACCTCATGGTTGCCGCGCCGGGTGCCGTACTGGTTGAAGTCGGCCGGTTGGACGCCGTGCCCGGTCAGGTACTTGCCCGCGGGGCTCGCCGCCTTGATCGAGCCGGCCGGGGAAATGTGATCCGTGGTGATCGAATCGAGGAACAGCGCCAGAATGCGACCGCCCTCGATGTCGGCGACAGGCGCGGGCGTCATGGTCAGGCCATCGAAATAGGGCGGGTTCTGGACGTAGGTCGAGTCCGCGTCCCAGGCGTAGGTGAGCCCCGCCGGCGCCTTCACCCTGCGCCAGTTGGCGTCGCCGTCGAACACGCTCGCGTACCGGGTCTTGAACATCTTCGCGGTGATGACCGAATCGACGAGGTCGTCCACCTCCTGGCCCTTCGGCCAGATGTCGGAGAGGTAGACGTCCGCGCCCTGCCTGTCCTTGCCGAGCGCTTCGCGGGTGAGGTCGATCGCCATCGAGCCGGCGAGCGCATAGGCGACGACCAGCGGGGGCGAGGCGAGGTAGTTGGCGCGCACGTCCGGATTGACGCGACCCTCGAAGTTGCGATTGCCCGAGAGCACCGAGGTTGCGACCAGATTGTGTTTCGCGATCGCGGCCGAGATTTCCGGCGCGAGCGGGCCGGAATTGCCGATGCAGGTGGTGCAGCCGAAGCCGACAATGTTGAAGCCGAGCTTGTCGAGCGGCTTCTGGAGGTCGGCCTCCTTGAGATAGTCCTGCACGACCTGGCTGCCCGGCGCGAGCGAGGTCTTGACCCAGGGCTTTACGGTCAGGCCCCTGGCGACGGCGTTGCGGGCGACGAGGCCGGCGGCGAGCATCACGCTCGGGTTCGAGGTGTTGGTGCAGGAGGTGATCGCGGCGATCACGACGTCGCCGGCGCCGAGGTCGTAGTTCGCCCCCTCGACCGCGTGGCGCGCGCCGAGCGCGTCGGGCTGCTTGAACTCGCCCGCCATCGCCTGCTCGAAGCCGGACTTCGCCTCGGAGAGCGCGATCCGGTCCTGCGGGCGTTTGGGGCCGGCGAGCGAGGGCGCGACCTCGCCCAGGTCGAGCGCCAGCGTGTCGGTGAACACGGGGTCGGGCGTGGCGCGGGTGCGAAAGGTCCCCTGCGCCCGGGCGTAGGCCTCGACGAGGGCGATGCGCGACGGCTTGCGGCCGGAACTCTTCAGATAGTCGAGCGTCTTCGCGTCGATCGGGAACAGGCCGCAGGTCGCGCCGTATTCGGGCGCCATATTGGCCAGCGTCGCCCGGTCGGCGACCGACATCGCGTTGAGGCCGGGGCCGTGGAACTCGACGAACTTGCCGACCACGCCCTTCTTGCGCAGCATCTGGGTGACGGTCAGCACGAGGTCGGTCGCGGTCACCCCCTCGCGCAATTCGCCGGCGAGCCGGAAGCCGATCACTTCGGGCAGCAGCATCGACAGCGGCTGGCCGAGCATCGCAGCCTCCGCTTCGATGCCGCCGACGCCCCAGCCGAGCACGGCGAGACCGTTGACCATGGTCGTGTGGCTGTCGGTGCCGACCAGCGTGTCGGGATAGGCGACCTCGACGGTGCGGCCGTCCTTCTTTTCCTTCGCGGTCCAGACGGTCTGAGCCAGATACTCGAGGTTGACCTGATGGCAGATGCCGGCCCCGGGCGGCACGACCGAGAAATTGGAGAAGGCCTGCTGGCCCCACTTGAGAAACCGGTAGCGCTCCTGATTCTGCTCGTACTCGCGCGCGACGTTGAGGCCGAGCGCCTTCTGCGTGCCGAAATAGTCGACGACCACCGAATGGTCGATGACGAGGTCGACCGGCACCAGCGGGTTGATCCGGTCGGGGTCGCCGCCGAGCGCCTTCATCGCGTCGCGCATCGCGGCGAGGTCGACGACGGCGGGGACGCCGGTGAAATCCTGCATCAGCACGCGCGCCGGGCGAAAGGCGATCTCGTGCTCCTTCGCGCCCCGGTCGTCGAGCCAGGCCGCGACCGCCTCGATGTCGGCCTTGGTGACACTGCGGCCGTCCTCGTTGCGCAGCAGGTTCTCGAGCACGATTTTCAGCGAGAACGGCAGCGACGAGACGCCGCGCAAGCCGTTCTTCTCTGCAGCTTTGATGGAGAAATAATCGTAGGTTTTCGCCCCTACGGTCAGTGACTTGCGGCACTTGAAACTGTCGAGGCTGGCCATGCGCGCGCTCCGAGAAGCGGGATGAACGAAGCACGGGTTATAGAAAACTTCAGGCATGCGCGCTACAGGGACTATTCGTCGAAGGGGGCGGCGTCGCGCGGCGCTTTTCATGGAGAATCAATGCGTTTGCGGGCGTGGGACCTGGCCATGGAGCGCGGCGGGCGGAGGCTGTTTTCGCGTCTCGGGTTCGAGGCCGAGGCGGGATCGGCGCTGATCGTGACCGGGCCGAACGGGTCCGGCAAGTCGAGCCTGCTCCGAGCGCTGTGCGGTTTCCTGCCGCTCCAGTCCGGCGGCTTCGCCCTCGACGGCGGCGACGGCGAGCGGACCTTGGGCGAGCAGGCGCATTACCTCGGCCACGCCGACGCCCTGAAAGGGGCGCTGACCGCGGGCGAAAACCTCGTCTTCTGGGCCGGCGCGCTCGGCGGAGAGGCGCGTCGCGATGCTGCGGGAGCGGCGCTGGCGAGGGTCGGCCTCGCGCATGTGATGGATTTTCCGGCGCGCGCGCTCTCCGCCGGCCAGAAGCGGCGCGTTGCGCTCGCCCGGCTGCTCGTCGCCCGGCGGCCGCTGTGGCTGCTCGACGAGCCGACCACCGCCCTCGACGCCGCTGCGCAAGACGCCTTCGCGGCGATCATGCAAGGCTTCATGGACGACGGCGGCATCGTCGTCGCCGCCACCCACGCTCCCCTCGGGCTCGCGCGGGCGCGGGAGTTGCGCATCGGCGCGGCGGGGGGCGTCGCGTGAGGGTGGCGATTGCGCGGGCGCAGCGACGAGGGCGCATCGTGAGCGTCCTAGCACCCCTTGTGGGGCTACGGCATGCACACATCTCCTTGCCGGCGCGATCTGCGAGCGACCAACAGCGTCCCCGCCCCCCTTGTGCGGGCGGGACAGGGTGGGGGGTCTCACGGAGCTCTCAGTTTCGCGGCTGGAAAGGCCAAAAACCTCGAGTTCAGCGTGACCCCCCTCCTCGTTCCTCCCCCACAAGGGGGGAGGAGGCGCACGGCGCCGACCGTTTTCGTGCGGGGCCCAAGATGTGTGCGTGCAGTAGCCTCGTGGGGGCGAGACAGACTGGGGGGTCGCGCCGAACTTGGGAAGTTCCCTTCCGCGCCAATCGGCTAGGCATGGCCCGCCCCCCCTCCCTCACAAGAGGGGAGGAGGGCGTTCGTTCGACTGGCGCAAGACCAGGCGGGACGGCATTGCGCATCAGCCGGTCGCCGGCCCCATGACCTCGGTCCTGGCTCTCTTCGCCCGCGAATGGCGGATCGCCCGGCGGATCGGCGGCGGCGCGTCGGTCGGCGCGGTGTTTTTTCTCATCCTCGTCGCGATCATGCCGTTCGCCATCGGCCCCGACCTCGCCCTGCTGGCGAAGCTCGGGCCGGCGATCCTGTGGATCGCCGCGCTGCTCGCGACCCTGCTGGGCCTCGACCGGCTGTTCCAGGCCGACCACGACGACGGCTCGCTCGACGTGATGATCAACGGCCCGCTGCCGCTGGAACTGGTGACGCTGATCAAATGCGCCGCCCACTGGACGACCAGCGCGCTGCCGCTGATCGTCGTCTCGCCGGTGTTCGGCCTGATGCTCGGCATGGCGCCCGAGCCGCTCACCCTCGTCGCCGCGACGCTTTTCGCCGGCACGCCGGCGCTGACCATGATCGGCGCGATCGGCGCGGCGCTGACGGTCTCGCTCCGGCGCGGCGGCCTCTTGATGGCGGTGCTGGTGCTGCCGCTGACGATCCCGGTGCTGATCTTCGGCGTCGCGGCGGCCTCGGCGGCCAGCGGCGGCGCGGCGCCCTTTCTGATGCCGTTCCTGATGCTGTGCGCGTTTTCCCTGTTCGCGGTCGCAGCCGCGCCGTTCGCGGCGGCGGCGGCGCTGAGATACGTGCGGGAGTAGGGAAGGCTTCGTCCCTGTGATAGTGTGGAAGGATGGACGCCTCCGCCG
Organism: Roseiarcus fermentans; assembly: GCF_003315135.1. Lineage (GTDB taxonomy): Bacteria > Pseudomonadota > Alphaproteobacteria > Rhizobiales > Beijerinckiaceae > Roseiarcus > Roseiarcus fermentans. The sequence goes on along the minus strand of NZ_QNRK01000042.1, from coordinate 14,330 downwards.
ATCCGATCCTCGCCCGCTTTCGCGCCGCGCTCGACAAGGTCTACGGCGCGCGGCTGGAACGAGTCGTGCTGTTCGGGTCGCGCGCCCGTGGCGACGAGCGCCCGGATTCCGATTACGATATCGCGGTCTTTCTGAAGGATCCGGAGAGTTTCTGGACCGAGAGCGGCCGCCTGGCCGAGATCGAGACGGACCTCCTTTACGAGACCGGGGCCGTTATCAACGCTTTGCCGCTGCGCGTCGGACTCGATCCGGGGCGCAACCCCCTCATGCGGGAAATCGTCCGCGAGGGGCGCGATCTGTGACCGCCTTGCCGGCCGCTTATCTCGAAAAGGCGGCGCAATCGCTTCGCGAAGCGCGGGCCGTGGCGGAGATCGGCTATTACCAGGCTGCCGGACGCGCGGCTTACCTCGCCGCCTTTCACGCCGCTCAGGCGCTCATCCTGGCGCGTACCGACAAGGTGGCCAAGACGCATTCCGGTGTGCGCAGTGAGTTCTCCCGGCTCGTGAAAGACGACCCGGCCATGGAGCGCGGGCTGACCGCGTTTCTCGCGCGGGCCTACCGCATGAAAGTCGCTGCGGACTACACCGTGGGCGCGGATGAGGAGGTGGGGAAGTCGGAGGCGACCGAAGCGATCGAGAGTGCAACCCGTTTCGTCGAAGCTGTGGAGCGTGCATTGTCCGGGCCATGACGGCAGAAGGACGTTTCTGATCGGCTCTCACTTGAGCAAAGGCAATATCGCCTCGAGCCACGAATACATCTGCGGGTAATGCGCCGTGAGCCACGCCGCCAGCGTCGGTCCGCCGACCTTGGCGCCGGCGCCCGCAACGGTTGCCGCAAGCGTCACCTTCAACAGTTTGAACAAGGCCGGCCCGACTTCGTCGCCGGCCTTTCGAGAGGACTTTCGCAGGCTCTCGTCGGCCCCTTCGCCAAATTCGTTCGCGTAAGAGCCAATCTTCTTCTCGGCGACCTTTGCCGCCTTGCCCGCGCCTCCAAGAACGGCCAGTCCGCCTTCCGCGATGCGCTTCAACGTGTTGTTGAGGCTCTCCAGAATGTCTCGCGCCAGTGCCTCGCGGCCAAACTCGCTTGGCTCATTGCGGCCTTCGGCGCGCGTCGCCGCATCGGCGAGTTCGTCGGAAAGGTCGGCGATCGCATCGGGAAGGACTTGGTCGACGACATCCCGGCTCTCCGGTTCCCGCAGGACATCGGCGAGCGTCTCAGCCGCCTTGGCGATGTCGTGCGCTTCGGCCGGGAGCACCTTTTCGATCGGCGGCTCTTGCGTGAAATCGACCCACTTGGGAAAGCGGCGCAGCGTGCGCTCGAAGGCCAGCGTCACCGAAGCGTATCGAGCCGCGACGAGCTCCGGCCACGACTCCGCGACGATCTTTAGATAGCCCTTGAGCTCATCGAATTCGTGGCCAAGCCGGAAGAGCTGTGTCTGGCTGGGACGCTTGCTTGGTATCCCTTTCGAGATTTCGTCGAGCCGCTTCGCGATGCGTTTGTCGATGTTGCTCTCTTGGCCGGCAGCCTCCGCTAGGCGCCTGAGGCTCTGGGCAAGAGCCTCCAAGGAGGCAAGAATCGTTTGCCCGGACAGGGTCGCTTCGACGGCCGTCCTGGCGAGGGTCAGGCGTCCGGATTCGAAGATCGGCTCGATGGAGGCGGGGCGGAGGGCAGGAACGTGTGGGAGCGATGTCGGGGCGCCAGGAGGCGCGGCCGCAGGCGCGCCTCCGATCAAGACGTTGCCCAACGGCGTTGCGTTGAAGCTGGCGCTCATCGGGGGCCGGTCATTGCCCTCGGTATGCTTTTCCGTCAGCCGCTTGATCTCGGCGTTCACCACCGCCGGACCCTGTGTCCAGATGTCGTCCGGAATCGTCGCGCGGGCGATTTCGAGCGCTTCGTTCGGCGGAGAACCGGCGTCGCCGTCGAGCCGCGCCTCATACCAGTCGGTCCAGACGTCCCAACCTTCGTTGGCGTCGAGGAGAACAGATTTCAAGGTCCGCCAGGCTTTGCTCGCCCGCTGCGGGGGGCCGTTCGGCCAAAGGGGCATTCCCGCGAGATCGTCGGCGGCGCGGCCCGAATCAATCTGAGCGGCGTCGGCGGCGAAGGCCGCGGCGGCGGCGGAGGCGGCGGCGGCGGAGGCGTAGGCGACGGCGTAGCTGGTGGAGGCGGAGGCAGAGGCGGAGGCGGAGGTGGCGGCGGAGGCGGAGGCGGAGGCGGCGGCGGAGGCGGAGGCGGAGGCGGCGGCGGAGACGGCGGAGGCGGCGGAGGCGGCAGACGCGGAAGACGCGGACGCGGCGGCGGCGGCGGCGGCGGTGCGAAGCTTGTTACCGTGGGCCGGATATTTACCGGCGACCCAAGGCAACGCCGTCCCGCGCAAGCACGGCAAAACGATGTCAGGCGGCGTTCGTTTGCGGGAGCGGCCGCTCGTCACCTCCCTTTGGAGGAAGGGGATGGCCCGGAGGGCCGCGCGCGCGGCAATGACGATCGCGACCTGACGCCGCCGCTCGGCCGGCTCGATGGCCTCGAGCCAGCGCCTGATCTCCGTTTGCTTCGAAAAATCGACCATCCCCGCCCCGCGCCCGAAGCGCTTCCCGCGATGCCCAGACTGACAGCGGGATTCCAGTCGTGCAAGCGTCCTTCGCTCACATCGAGAGGGGTTCTATCCATAGGGCGCAGCGTCAAAACGGCGGCCCCCTCACGGCCCAAAATAGCTCGCCTCGACCCGGCGCCACTCGGGCGTGGCGGTGATTTCGGCCAGCGCCTCGTCGAGCGGCCGTTTCAGCGCGCTGCCGGGCGGCAGGGCGAAGGCCATGTAGGCCGGCGCGAGCACGCCACGGGGCGGCTCGACCGTCCGGCTGAACCGCGTCGCAATCGCGTATTGCAGCGCGCCGACGCTGTTGACGACCGCGTCGACCTCGCCGCGCGCCAGCGCCGCCAGTTCGGACGGGATGTCGTCGAACGGCCGATAGGCGAGCCGCCGCTCGTCCAGAAACTCGGCGCCCGACGAGCGCGCCACCGCCGCGAGCCGCTTGCCGACGAGATCGGCCTCGGTCAGCGGGCGCGCGCTCGCGACCCGGTCGGCGGTCACCTTCGAGACGACGGCGGTCGAGATCAGCGAGATCAGCGCGACGCTCGCCAGCATCCACACCACCGCGATGATGCGCCCGCTGCTGGTCTTGGGCGTCTTGTCGCCGTAGCCGACCGTCGTCATGGTGACGACCGCCCAGTAGACGCCGTCGCGCAAGCTGGCCACTGCCGATTCGTGCGCCCGCTTCGGCCGCTCGGCGAGCCACATCGCGACGCCCATCGCCACGAGCAGCGCTAAGGTCAGCGCGATCAGCGGGCTGAGCTCCGCCACCACCGAGGCGTAGGTCCGGAAGGCGGCGGTCAGGCCGCTGTCCCTGCGCACCGCGACCGCGACGCCGGAGCGGTGCGCCGGATAGCTGAAGTCGACGCGCGCCAGGCGCTCGGGCGTGATCGTGATCGCGCCGATGGCGGCGTCGTAGTCGCCGCGCGCGACGCCGTCGAGCACCGCCGTCATCTGCGCGACCGGGACGAGCCGGTACTCGCGGCCGAGGACCTCCGCCGCGCGCCGCCACAGATCGACGCTGACGCCGTCGATCGTCCCGTCCGGCTCGGCGTGGCCGTAGGGCGGCACGTCATAGACCGCCACCCGGAGCGGCGCTTCCGCCGCCGCGGAAGCCGTCGCGACGAGCGAAACGAGCGCGAGCGCCGGCGCGAGACGCCGAAACCGCCGCGAGGCGGCGAACGGTGAGCGATGGCAAGCCGACGGGGGCATGAGCGGGGCGCGAGGGACCAGATTCGCGGAAAGCGTAGCGCGGCGACGCGAAGATCGCGTGTCCGCCGCGCCGCGGCGGCTCGCCTGGCCGACGAGCTGCGTTCGACCGCGTTTTTGACACCCCGACCGCGCGCCCCTATTGCGCCGGACAGCGACAAAAGGAGGAACCATGCCCGAGGACAGAGCGATCCCGACCGCAGGCGGAATCTCCGCCCGCATCGACCGGCTGCCGGCGACGCGCACGATCTGGACCATGCTCGTCCTGCTCGGCTTCGGCATGTTCTTCGAGCTGTACGACCTCTTGTTCACCGCCTATGTCGCGCCGAGCCTCGTCAAGTCCGGCGTGCTGACCGCGCACACGACCGGACTGTTCGGAACGACCGGCGTCGCGAGCTTCATCGCCGCTCTGTTCACCGGCCTGTTCGTCGGCACGCTCGTCTGCGGCTTCCTCGCCGACCGCTTTGGCCGCCGCGCGATCTTCACCTGGTCGCTCCTCTGGTATTCCGCCGCCAATGTCATGGTGGCGATGCAGAACGACGCCTTCGGGCTCAATCTCTGGCGGTTCGTCAGCGGCGTCGGGCTCGGGCTCGAGATGGTGACGATCGGCGCCTATGTCAGCGAACTGGCGCCGAAGGCGATCCGCGGGCGGGCCTTCGCCGTCAACCAGGCGATCGGCTTCACGTGCGTGCCGATCATCTCGTTCCTGGCCTTCGTGCTCGTGCCGGCCGCGCCGCTCGGCGTCGAGGGCTGGCGCTGGGTGGTGCTGATCGGCGCGCTGGCGGCGCCGATCGTGGTGGTGTTGCGTCGCAACCTGCCGGAGAGCCCGCGCTGGCTCGCCAGGCACGGTCGGCTCGCCGAGGCTGACGCGGCGCTGAGGCGAATCGAGGCGAACGTTGCAGCCGACATCGGCAAGCCGCTGCCGCCGCCCGGCCCCGACGAGCCGGTCGCGCCGGCGGGCGGCTTCATGGACCTCTGGCGTCCGGGCGTGCGCGGCCGCGTGATCCTGATGAGCGTCTTCAACATCTTCCAGACCGTCGGCTTCTACGGCTTCGCCAATTGGGTCCCCTCGCTCCTGGTCAAGCAGGGGATCACCGTCTCGACCAGCCTCGGCTACACGACGGTGATCGCGCTCGCGGCGCCGGTCGGGCCGCTGATCGGCTTCTTCCTCGGCGACCGGCTCGAACGCAAGTGGGTCATCGTCGCCGCGGCCTTGCTGATCCTCGTCGCCGGGCTCGTGTTCGGGCAGGCGCGCGAGGCCGCGACGATCATCGCCATGGGCGTCGTGCTGACGCTCGCCAACAACGTCATGTCCTACAGTTTTCACGCCTACCAGCAGGAATTGTTCCCGACCGGGATTCGGGCGCGAGCGGCAGGCTTCGTCTATTCGTGGAGCCGGCTCTCGGTGATCTTCAGTTCCTTCGTGATCGCCTTCATCCTCGACGGTTTCGGCGCGCCGGGGGTGTTCGTGTTCATCGCGGGCGCGATGGCGATCGTGATGGCGACGATCGGATTGTTCGGACCGAGGACGACCAACCTGGCGCTGGAGACGATCGCGCATTGAGTCTTGGCGCTCTTTGCGGCTTCCTCGCCGAAATGGTAACGTTGCACGATGAACTCGACACTCCGGAAGCTCCTGCCCGCGATCGAAGCGTGGCCGGATGAAGACCAAGAAGCGCTCGCCGAGGCGGCGCGCGAAATCGAGGCCGTGCGCACCGGCGTGTACATTTTGTCGCCGGCTGAAGAGGCCGCCGTCGCCGAAGGCCTGAAACAGGCTGACGAGGGACTGTTCGTCGACGATGGTCGTATCCGCGCGCTCTGGAAAAGCGCAGGGCTGTGATTGTTCGGTTTACCGAACGCGCGGAAAGCGACCTCTCGGCAATCTTGGCGCACCTTGTCGCGGCGTCCCCGGTGGGCGCGCGAAACGTTGCAGCGAGCCTTCGAGAGGCGCTGCAAGTCGTCGCCGACCATCCCTTGGGAGGCAAGAGAACCTCCCGACGGATGCTGTTCGTCAAGATCGTCCCGCGCTATCCCTGCAAGATGTTTTACAGGGTCGGGGAAGACGCCGTGGAGATCGTCCCTATCCGGCATGCCTCGCGGCGACCCTGGTTCGCTTAGCTGGCGTCTGATCGGCGCCGCGCGCCCAAGGCGCGCGGCGGTCACTGGCGGCCCTGCAGGTCTATTCTATTCCGCCGCCATCCGCATCGGCTCATCGCGCGTGACGAGGTCGAAGCGGTCCGCGTTCATCACCTTGTTCCAGGCCCTGACGAAGTCCTTGACGAACTTGTCGCCTGCGTCCGCCGACCCGTAGACCTCGGCGATCGCGCGCAGCTGCGCGTGCGCGCCGAAGATCAGGTCCACCCGGGTGGCGGTCCATTTGACCTCGCCGGTCTTGCGGTCGCGGCCCTCGTAGACACCCTCGGCATTCGCGGCCGGCCGCCACACCGTGCCCATGTCGAGCAGATTGACGAAGACGTCGTTGGTCAACGTCCCGGGCCGTTTGGTGAACACCCCGTGCGGCGACTTGCCGGCGTTGGCGCCGAGCGCTCGCAAGCCCCCGACCAGAACCGTCATCTCGGGCGCCGTCAGCCGCAGGAGCTGCGCCCTGTCGACCAGCCCCTCCTCGGGCGCCATCAGCTGCTTGCCGCTGACATAATTGCGGAAGCCGTCGGTCCTGGGCTCGAGCACGCTGAAGGATTCGACGTCGGTCTCCTCCTGTGAAGCGTCCATGCGCCCGGGCGCGAAGGGAACCTTGGCGTCGTGGCCGCCGTCCTTCGCCGCCTTCTCGATCGCCGCCGCGCCGCCGAGGACGATCAGGTCGGCGAGGGAGACTTTCTTGCCGCCTCTGGCCTGGGCGTTGAACTCCTTCCGGACCGCTTCGAGCTTTAGAAGGGTCTTGGCGAGTTCGGGCGGGTTGTTGACTTCCCAGTCCTTTTGCGGGCTGAGACGGATGCGCGCGCCGTTGGCGCCGCCGCGCTTGTCGGAGCCGCGGAAGGTCGAGGCCGACGCCCACGCCGCCGAGACGAGGTCGGGCACGGTCAGTCCGGACGCGAGGATCTTCGCCTTCAGCGCCGTGGCGTCGGCGTCGTCGATCAGCGGATGATCGACGGCCGGGATCGGGTCCTGCCAGACGAGCTGTTCCTTCGGAACGAGCGGGCCGAGATAGCGGACGATCGGCCCCATGTCGCGATGGGTGAGCTTGAACCAGGCGCGGGCGAACGCGTCCGCGAACTGGTCGGGATGCTCGAAGAAGCGCCGCGAGATTTTTTCATAGGCCGGGTCGAAGCGGAGCGACAGGTCGGTCGTCAGCATGGTCGGCACGCGCTTCTTCGTCGGATCGAAGGGGTCGGGAACGGAGGCTTCGGCGCCCTTGGCCTGCCACTGCTTGACCCCGGCCGGGCTCTTGGTCAGCTCCCACTCGAATTTGAACAGATTGTCGAAGAAGTGGTTGCTCCACTGGGTCGGCGTCTGCGACCAGATCACCTCGGGACCGCCGGAGATGGCGTCCGCGCCGACGCCTGTCCCGTACTTGCTCCTCCAGCCGAGGCCCTGATCCTCGATGTCGCCGGCTTCCGGCGCGACGCCGACGAAGGACGGATCGCCCGCGCCGTGGGTCTTGCCGAAGGTGTGGCCGCCGGCGATCAGCGCCACCGTCTCCTCGTCGTCCATCGCCATGCGCTTGAACGTCTCGCGGATGTCCTTCGCCGCCGCGAGCGGGTCGGGATTGCCGTTCGGCCCCTCGGGATTGACGTAGATCAGGCCCATCTGCACCGCCGCGAGCGGGTTCTCGAGCTCGCGCTCGCCGCTGTAGCGGGTGTCGCCGAGCCACGTCCCTTCCGGACCCCAATAGAGTTCCTCGGGCTCCCACGTGTCCTTGCGCCCGCCGCCGAAGCCGAAGGTCTTGAAGCCCATCGACTCGAGCGCGACGTTGCCGGCGAGCACCATCAGGTCCGCCCAGGAGATCTTCCGCCCGTATTTCTGCTTGATCGGCCACAGGAGCCGGCGCGCCTTGTCGAGATTGGCGTTGTCCGGCCAGGAGTTCAGCGGCGCGAAGCGCTGCTGGCCGGCTCCCGCCCCGCCGCGGCCGTCGGCGATGCGGTAGGTGCCGGCGCTGTGCCAGGCCATGCGGATGAACAAGCCGCCATAGTGGCCGAAGTCGGCCGGCCACCAGTCCTGCGAACTCGTCATCAGGGCTTCGAGGTCGCGGGTCACCGCGTCGAGGTCGAGGCTCTTGAATTCCTGGGCGTAGTCGAAGGCCTCGCCCATCGGATCGGACAAGGTCGAATTCGCGTGCAGAACGCCGAGATCGAGCTGGTTCGGCCACCAGTCCCGGTTCCTGTGAACGCGGCTCCCGTGCTGGACGGGGCATTGGCTTTCGCTGGTCATGACTTCCTCGGTCCTTTCGTCAAGATTCCGTCGGAACACGGCCACGAAACGCGACCCTTCGTGGCGACTGGCGCGGCGCCCGCCTCCGAAGGGGGCGCGTGTGACGTTTTGCCGGGCGAACAGGGGCAGGCGAGGTCGGAGAAACCGCTCTCTTTGACTTCCCTCCCTGCCATTCATTCTGGCGACGCCACCTTAGCCGATCGAACGACAGGCGGAAACGAATTCTTCCGCGCTCTTTAATCGGGTTTTCCGATCGTCGTGCCGCGGCGCCGGCTGCGCCGATCGGACGCAATTGCCGGCCGCCGCGCGGGGCGGTAAAAGACCCCGCAATGATCAACATCGCCAATCCGACGGTCTTCGTCGACCTCACGCGCCGTCTGGCGCCGTGGCTCGCTTCGGCGACGGCGGTCACGTTCGCCGTCGGCCTGACGCTGTCGTTTCTGGCGCCGCCGGACTACCAGCAGGGCGAGACCGCCAAGATCATGTATCTGCACGTCCCGGCGGCGATGATGGCGTCCTTCGTCTACGCGGTGATGACGCTCGCGGCGCTCGGCACGCTCGTCTGGCGCCACCCGCTCGCCGACGCCGCGCAGAAGGCTGCGGCGCCGCTCGGAGCGGGCTTCACCTTCATCTGCCTCGCCACCGGCTCGCTGTGGGGCAAGCCGATGTGGGGGACCTACTGGGTTTGGGACGCGCGGCTGACGTCGGTGCTGGTGCTGTTCCTGCTCTATCTCGGCCTGATCGCGCTGTGGCGGGCGATCGACGACCCGGGCCGGGCGGCGCGCGCCGCCGCGATCCTGACCCTCGTCGGCTGCGTCAACCTGCCGATCATCAAATTCTCGGTCGACTGGTGGAACACCCTGCACCAGCCCGCCTCGGTGTTCCGGCTCGGCGGGCCGACCATCGACCGCTCGCTGCTGTGGCCGCTGATCGTCATGATCGCAGCCTTCGCCCTGCTGTTCCTCACCCTGCATCTGCTCGCGATCCGCAACGAGATCCTGCGCCGGCGGATCGCGCGGGTGACCATGCTCGCCGCCGCCGAGGGCGACCGGTTCGCGGCGCCGCCGTTCGCGGCGGAGGGCGCGTGATGCTGAGCGATCCGCACATCGGCTTCGTGATCGCGGCCTATGCCGTCGCCGCTGTGGTGATCGCCGCGATGATCGGCGCGGTCGCGCTCGACTACCGGCGCCTCAGCGCGGCGCTGGCGGAGGCGAACCGGGCGCTGGAAGCCGCGCGCGGGTCGAGGAGCGGGCGTTGACCGGCGCGGCCCCCGAGGCGGCGCGCCCGTCCCGCCGCTGGCTGGCGTTCCTGCCGGCCGCCGTCTTCGTCGTCCTCGCGGCGCTTTTGTTCGTCCGCCTCTACGCCGGCGATCCGGCGAAGCTGCCCTCGGCCCTGATCGGCCAGAGCGCGCCGCAGCTCGACCTGCCCGGGCTCGACGGCCAGGCGGGCCTGACCGACGCCGACCTGCGTCGGGGCCACGTCACCGTGGTCAACGTGTTCGGCTCCTGGTGCGCGCCGTGCCACGACGAACATCCGAACCTGATGGCGCTGGCCGCGGACGAAGCGCTCAAGGCGAAAGGCGTCGTGGTCTACGGCGTGGCGCAGAAGGACAAGCCCGACAACGTCCGCCGTTTCCTCGGCGCGCTCGGCGACCCTTACGCCAAAATCGGCCTCGATCCGGACGGGCGGGCCGGCATCGACTGGGGCGTCTACGGCGTGCCGGAGACCTTCGTCGTGCGCGGCGACGGAACCATCGCCTACAAGTACGTCGGTCCGATCACCGCCGAGGCGCTCGAGAGCGAGGTGAAGCCGCAGATTCTCAAGGCCGCCGGCGCGCCGGCGTCCTGAAGGCCGGTCGCGGGCCGAGCCCCGACATCGTCGCAATTCATTTGAGCCGATTCCGGTCCTGCCGCGTTTATGCGTTGCAGGGTTCGTGCCTTGCCGGCGCGATTGGAAGGACGAGGCGTGAGCGACAGGCGTCCAAGGCCCATTCCGGCCGTCATCGTCGACGAGAGCGCCCAGCCCGTCGACCGGCTGAGGCTGCTGTCGGTCTGGTCGGCGGCGTCGATCGCCGTCGTCGCCGTCGGCGCGGCCTTGTTCGTCGCCCGCGAGATGCTGCTGCCGATCGTGACGGCCTTCGTGGTCGGGGTGATGCTGTCGCCGCTCGCCAAGGCGCTCGAGGCGCGGCGCATCCCGCGCGTCGTCTCGGCCGCGCTGATCGTGCTGATCACCGCCCTGCTGATCGCGCTGATCGTCGGGCTGATCGCCACGCCCGTCGCCGAACTCGCGGAAAAGCTGCCCGCGATGGGAGACAAGCTCCACACGTTCGACGGACTGTTCGGCTTCTGGCGACGAGTCGAGGCGTCCCTGGGCATCCACGCGGGAGGAGCCGCGGTCGCGCTGCCCGAGCCCAGCATCAGCTGGGTGCCGACCACGATCGGCTATATTTCGCCGCCGGTCACCGGATTGCTCTACTTCCTGGTGGTGCTGCTGCTGTTCATCTCGTGGTGGCCGGACCTGCGCCGCCAGCTCGTCATGACCTTCGCGAGCCGCGACTCCCGGCTGCGGGTTCTCAGGATCCTCAACGAGGTGGAGGACTCGCTCGCCGGCTATCTGGTCACCGTCACCAGCATCAACCTCGCCGTGGGCGCGGCCGCGGGGTTGATCGCGCTGGCGACCGGCCTGCCGACGCCGATCGGCTTCGGAACGCTGGCGGCGACGCTGAACTTCATCCCGATCGTCGGGCCGATCGCGATGACCGCGGTGCTCGCGGTGGTGGGCGTGGTCACGGGGGCGACCCTGGGGATGGGCCTCCTGCCGGCGGCGCTGTTCATGCTGGTCGTGTTCGTCGAGGGGCAGTTCATCACGCCGGCGATCATCGGCCGCAAGATCGAGATCAACGCCCTCGCCGTGCTGCTGTCGCTGATGTTCTGGAGCTGGATGTGGGGGCCGATGGGCGCCTTTCTGTCGTCGCCGCTGCTGATCGTCGGCTTGATCCTGCACGACCACCTCGCGCCCGAGCAGCGCCCCTGACCGCGACGGAACCTCGACGGGACAGGCGCGTTCGAAGTGCGGAAACGGAGTTGGCCATGAATGACGTTGCGAATGCCGTCAACGGCGCGACGAAGGTCGCAAGCGACCTCGCCGGGAACGCAGGACGGAGCGCGACGGACGCCCGCGACCGCCTCGGTGAGGATATGGCGGCGGTGAAAACCGAGCTCGCCGAGCTGTCCCGCCGGATTACCGGCGCGGTCGGCGCATTCGGCGCCGTCGCGCAGGAAGAGGGGCGGCTCGGACTGGGGCGCGCTCGCACCGAGGCGGGCGCGGTCGCGTCGGAGGCCTCCGGGCGCGCCGCGGTCGCAGCCGAGGCGTTGAGCATCGTCGCTCAGGATCAGGCGTCCTCGATCGGCGGCCTGATCGCCGATTCCCTCGAGCGGCGCCCGGTCGTATCGCTCTCGGTCGCTGTGGCGATCGGCTTCCTCATCGGCGCTGCCTTGCGTCGCTGACGGCGCGGCCGGGCCGCCCGCGCGGACTGATCGGCAAACGACCCGGCTTCGCCGCGGGCGGGGCGCCGCCCGCCCGCGGCTCGGGCTACAGGATGCCGAGAAGCGCCAAAATAACGAGAATGATCAGGATGCCGCCGAGGCCGCCCGCGGGGTAGTAGCCCCAGCCGGCGCTGTATGGCCATGTCGGCAAGGCGCCGAGCAAAAGCAATATGACGATGATGAGAAGAATGAGTCGCATCGACGGTGGCCCCTTGTCTTCTTGCTGGTTTGAGCACGACAATAACCTGGCAACGTCGAAACTGTTCCCCGGAAGCCGATTGGAGCTCCGTACGATGCGCCAGTTCGTCGAGATCCTCGCTATCCCGACCCGGGGCCGTGGCCTCGTGGAGGCGACCGCGGCGGTGTCGCAATGGGCGACCGGTCTCGGGATTCGAACCGGCCTCCTGACCCTCTTCTGCCGCCACACCTCGGCTTCGCTGATCATCCAGGAAAACGCCGCGCCGGAAGCGCGCTCCGACCTCGAGGCGTTTTTCGAGCGCGTCGCGCCGGAGGACCCGCGGCTCTACGCCCACGACGACGAGGGGCCGGACGATATGCCCGCCCACATCCGCGCCGCGCTGACCGGCGCGCACCTCTCCATCCCGATGATCGGCGGGCGGCTCGCGCTCGGAACCTGGCAGGGGATTTTTCTCTTCGAGCATCGCCGCGCGCCCCAGCGGCGGGAAATCGCCGCACATCTGATGGGAGCGTGAGGCGGCGGCGGCAAAAGAAAAGCTCCGTCCCCGAGGGACGGAGCGGGCGCCCGCGGTCCGGAACCGGACCGACCGGGGCTTTCAGATGGTCTGGCGGGTCCGCCACGCCTCGACCGCTTCCCGCGCCTCGTCCTTCGCCAGTCCGTAACGCTCCTGAATCTTGCCTTCGAGCTGATCGCGCTGCCCGTCGATGGTCGTCAGATCATCGTCCGTCAGCGCGCCCCACTGTTCCTTGACCTTGCCGGTCATCTGCTTCCAGCTTCCCTGGATCCGATCCCAATCCATCCGATTGCTCCCGTGATTCGTCCGCCCGCACGCGCCGCGAGCGCGTTTGGGCAACGGTCGAAAGCGGCGCATTGTTCCCGCTTCCCGACAGACTGCGAAACCGACGGAACACTGGGGGAGAAACGGCGTTGCGCTGGCGGAGGACAGAGCGATGGCGCACCAGACCAGCACGACATCCGGCCCCGCCGCGCGCCGGGAAGCCGATGCGCGCGACGAGGCGGCGAAGCCGGAGCGGGAGCACGGAATGAGCCGAAATCGCGAGCCCCGGCGCAATCCGGTCCTGCCGCACGAGGGCGAGCGGGAGAAGACGCAGCCCTATTCCCGGGAGGTTGAGGACTATTCGGGCCAGGGCGTGACGAAGCCGCCGAGAGACCAGAGCGACGACGCGCGTCCTCCGGCCGATCCGTCGTCATAGCGCGCCCGCCGGCATGCGAGGCGGTCGCTCCCGCTTCGACGCGGCGCCGCGGTTCTTCCGCGCTCGCTCCTGGGAATCCCGGACGGACGCCGCGAGGCGCGACTCCCACGGTGAATTCGTTGGCCGCCTGCGCAGCGGCCGTCGGGCGGGCGTTCCGAGCCGAGACGGCTCGGAACGTCGGCTGAACCCGAGCGCGCTCTCGCGCCCGCGCCGCTTGCTTTAGCTTCGGCTCGCGCTCCAGCGGCCGTCGTACTTGAACTCGGGCGCGGCCTTGAGCTGGTCCTTGCTGGCGTTCATTGCCGCGCGCCACGTCTTGTTGCTGTCGTCGTAGGTGATCGCGACGGCGCCCGGATCGACCGCGACATAGTGCGTTCCCATCCCGAGGAAGCCGCCCACCGACAGGATGTAGCCCTTCACCGACTGGTCCGGCCCCAGCACGACGTCGTGGATCTTGCCGACGTCGTTGTTCTGGCTGTTGTAGACGTCGAGACCGACGACGTTTCCGGTCAACATCGCCGTGTCCGGAACCTGGATGAAGCTCGGCCCCTTGCTCGGTACGTCGACTGCGGTCGTGGCGCGCCCGGTCGCAGGCTGATTTTGCATCGAGCCGGGCGGCGTGCTGGCCGGCCCGGCGTCGCCGGAGGGCGGAGAGGCGTTCTGAGCCAGAGCGGCGGCGGCGAACAAAGGAATCGCCGCTGCGGCGAAGAAAAGCTTACGCATGATCCTGCTCCTGTGAAGATGGTCGTCTCGATCCGAACCGCAAACGCGGTCGCAAGAAAACGCGACCGGCCTCAGCGAGTTCCTCGCGTTTCGGCCTCCCGTCGTAACTCCCAAGCCGGCAGCGAACAGCGCCGTCATCGCGAGCGACCCCCGGGTCGAAGAGCCCGGGGGGAAGCGATCCAGGGCCGCTGGGCCGCTGTCGCGCCCTCTGATCGTCCCGCCGCCCTTCGTTGCGAGCAGAAGACGGAGCGATTCTTTCCGCAGGAAGCAAGCGGCGGCATGGATTGCTCTTATGTCCTTCGTCAAGAGGTCGGACACGCGATCTCGTCTCCGCTCCTTGTTGGGAGGAAGGATGGCCTCGGATGATTGCGCAGGGGTGGGGGCGAAGCCTGTTGGACGTCGGTGATCAAACTCTAATACGCGGGTTTGTTCCGCATGTCCGAGTTGCGTCCGGGGCTGCTCCGCGTCTTCGT
>NZ_QNRK01000041.1 GCF_003315135.1 Roseiarcus fermentans | reverse complement strand
GCGCAGAAAAATCGCCAGCTGGGACGTCGAAAGGCTCGCCGAGATCCTCATCGGCAAGAACGGTTAAGGCACATTAACCCGGATTCGGAGCCCTGGCGCAGACCCGGCGACGGTCCGCGGGTCTGGTCGCGCCGTCCTGCCGTGAGAAAGACGCCGCAGCCGGTCCGCCCGGGAGACGCGCGAAGGCCCGGCTGGCGGCCGCGCCGGGGCGCCCGCGGCGCCGAGCGCCGTGGCGGGATCGGGGAGGGCCTCGATGGACAACGCGTCGCCGCCCCTTGCGCGGGACGGTTCGCCTCGAACTCCGGCAGGAGGCGGCGACGCGGCCCGGAGACTACAGCGCGTCGCCGCCGCTCTCGCCCGTGCGTATGCGCACGGCGCGCTCGACCGGGGCGACGAAGATCTTGCCGTCGCCGATCAGGCCGGTGCGGGCCGCCAGTTCGATCGCCTGCAGCGCGTCCTCGGCGCGGGCGTCGTCGACGACGACCTCGAGCTTGATCTTCGGCATGAAGGTGATGACGTATTCCGCGCCGCGGTAGATTTCGGTGTGGCCCTTCTGCCGGCCGTAGCCCTTGACCTCGGTGGCCGTCATGCCGTGAACGCCGACCCGCTCGAGCGCATCGCGCACCTCTTCGAGCTTGAACGGCTTGATGACTGCAGTGATGAGCTTCATGGCTCCTCCCTTGCCGCATTCTTGCGCAATCGACGTCGCCGCTCGAAGCGCGGGCGTTCGCGGCTCAATCCCGGTTCGTCATGCACAAATTATCGGCCAAGGCAAGCCATTGGCGCCCAGGAAGCAGGCCTGCGACATTCGGTCCCGGACAGCCGGCGCCGACCGCGCGGGCGCCGGCGCCGGTCAACGCTCGCGACCGGTCGGGCTGGGGGCCGGGAGGCGCCCCGTCATGCGCGCCCGCGATCGCGGGCGCGCCGCCTAAAGCGCCTCGTCTCCAGTCTCGCCGGTGCGGACCCGCAGCGCCCGCTCCATCGGCAGGACGAAGATCTTGCCGTCGCCGATCTGCCCGGTGCGGGCGGCGGCGCGGATCGCCTCGATCGTGGCGTCGACCTCGTGGTCGGGCACCGCGAGCTCGAGGCGCACTTTCGGCATGAAGGCTGCGGTATATTCCGAGCCGCGATAGATTTCCGTGTGGCCCTTCTGCCGGCCGTAGCCGTTGGCCTCGCTGACCGTCATGCCGCGCACGCCGAGCTTGTCGAGCGCTCCCCGAACCTCTTCGAGTTTGAACGGCTTGACGATCGCCAGAATGAGTTTCATGCCGGCCCCCTTCGGGACGTGAGAAAAATCAGTGTCTCGCTAAGGCGCGACGCGCGCTTTCGCAAGCGCGGATTCGCTGATCGCCTTGCGAGGTCCGGAAAGCGCGAGGTCAGGGAAGCGCTACGTCCGGAAAGCGCGAGGTCTGGAAAGTGGTAGCGGGACCCGGACTCGAACCGGGGACCTACGGATTATGATTCCGCCGCTCTAACCGACTGAGCTATCCCGCCGCACGACGCCGTTCATCGGGCGCGAGGGCGCGCGAATAACGAGGCGCTCCTATAATGAGCGCCGGCCAGCCGTGTCAAGACGGCGATGGATGGTCTGGTCGGTCGCCATTGGCGGCCGACGATCCCGCGCCGAGGCCGACCGGGCGCGGCCCGACCGCGTTGGCGGCGCAGCCACGAGGATCGCCGCCCATCGTCGAAGGCGCGGACCACGGCGGCGAGCCTCGGCGAGCCCGCCTGCATTGACTTCGGCGCTCGAGCTTGCGATGAAACGCCCGGAGCGTGGCCGCCGTCGCGCGCCTCGGCGCGGGTGTAGCTCAATGGTAGAGCAGCAGCCTTCCAAGCTGAATACGAGGGTTCGATTCCCTTCACCCGCTCCAGTTTCGTCATAGCGCGCCGTTTCTGACAGGGATTGCCGCGCCGGC
This sequence comes from Roseiarcus fermentans, assembly GCF_003315135.1. Classification (GTDB taxonomy): domain Bacteria; phylum Pseudomonadota; class Alphaproteobacteria; order Rhizobiales; family Beijerinckiaceae; genus Roseiarcus; species Roseiarcus fermentans. The sequence goes on along the minus strand of NZ_QNRK01000041.1, from coordinate 65,817 downwards.
GGGTTCCGCCGACCCGGTCGATTGCGGTCACGCCGCGCCGGCGCTCGTTCGGGCGCCCCGGCCGCTCGCTTTGCAACAACAGAACCGGCCCGGGGCGCGTTCGCCGGCGCTCGCCAACTTTCGCCTCGCCGAATCGAACGCGATCGGCTAAGGGTCAAATCCCATGGCGCGGTTCATCTTCATCACCGGCGGCGTGGTTTCCTCGCTCGGCAAGGGTTTGGCGTCGGCGGCTCTCGGGGCGCTGTTGCAGGCGCGCGGCTACACGGTCCGCCTGCGCAAGCTCGATCCCTATCTCAACGTCGATCCGGGAACGATGAGTCCGACCCAGCACGGCGAGGTGTTCGTCACCGACGACGGGGCGGAGACGGATCTCGACCTCGGCCACTACGAGCGCTTCACCGGCCGCAACGCCAATCGCCAGGACAACATCACCACCGGGCGCATCTACCAGGAGCTGATCGCCCGCGAGCGGCACGGCGACTTCCTCGGCGCGACGGTGCAGGTCATTCCGCACGTCACCAACGCCATCAAGGAGTTCATTCTGGACGGCAACGAGGGCGTCGACTTCGTGCTGGTCGAGATCGGCGGCACGGTCGGCGACATCGAGGGCCTGCCGTTCTTCGAGGCGATCCGCCAGCTCGGCAACGACCTGCCGCGCGGCCACGTGGTCTACATCCACCTGACGCTGCTGCCCTGGATTCCGACCGCGGGCGAATTGAAGACCAAGCCCACCCAGCATTCGGTCAAGGAGCTGCGCTCGATCGGCATCCAGCCCCACATCCTGCTGTGCCGGTCCGACCGCGAGATCCCCCGGGAGGAGCGGCGCAAGCTCGGCCTGTTCTGCAACGTGCGCGAGAGCGCGGTGGTCGAGGCTCGCGACGCCCGGTCGATCTACGACGTGCCGGCCTTGTATCATGGCGCGGGCCTCGACCGCGAGGTGCTGGCCGCCTTCGGCATCGAGCCGGCGCCGAAGCCGAACATGCGGCGCTGGGAGCAGGTGTCGAACGCCTTCCACAACCCCGAAGGCGAGGTGACGATCGCGGTCGTGGGCAAGTACACCGGCCTCAAGGACGCCTACAAGTCGCTGATCGAGGCCCTGACCCATGGCGGCATGGCCAACCGGGTGCGGGTGAAGCTCGACTGGATCGAGAGCGAGATCTTCGAGACCGCCGACCCCGCGCCCCGTCTCGAAGGCGTGCACGGCATCCTGGTGCCCGGCGGGTTCGGATCGCGCGGCGCGGAGGGCAAGATTCTGGCGGCGCGGTTCGCGCGCGAGCGCAAGGTGCCGTATTTCGGCATCTGTTTCGGAATGCAAATGGCGGTGATCGAGGCGTGCCGGTCGCTCGCCGGCCTCGCCGACGCCAATTCCACCGAGTTCGGCCCGACGCCCGAGCCGGTCGTGGGCCTGATGACGGAGTGGATGCGCGGCAACGAACTCGAGCAGCGCGCGGCCGAGGGCGACCTCGGCGGCACGATGCGGCTCGGGGCCTTTCCGGCCGTGCTCGATGCCGGCTCGCGCATCGCGGGGATCTATGGCGCGACCCGCATCTCGGAGCGTCATCGCCACCGCTACGAGGTCAACACCGGCTATCGCGCCCGCCTCGAGGACAGGGGCATGGCGTTCGCCGGCATGTCGCCGGACGGGCTCCTGCCGGAGACGGTCGAACTCGTCGATCATCCGTGGTTCATCGGCGTCCAGTATCACCCGGAGCTGAAGTCGCGGCCGTTCGAGCCCCATCCGCTGTTTGCGAGCTTCATCGCGGCGGCCAAGGCGCAGAGCCGCCTCGTCTGATGTCTGAGCCGGTTGCGGCCTCGCACAGGCATGAGGTATGGGTCGTCCAGCGCGTGGGAAGGATGGCCGAGTGGTTTAAGGCAGCGGTCTTGAAAACCGCCGTGGGGGAAACCCCACCGTGAGTTCGAATCTCACTCCTTCCGCCAGCATATTGCGCCAAGGGCTCTGATGCGACTGTTTAAGTGGAAGCCCGCCGTCATTGCGAGCCGAAGGCGAAGCAATCCATGGCGCCGCAGCGTCCCCGGCATGGATTGCTTCGCTTCGCTCGCAATGACGGACCTCAATTCTTCGTGGCCTGAGCCCGACGGCTCCATAAGCATGCGTTCGACGTAACCCTGAAGGTCTGGCGTACTGGAAAAAGCAGACCTGCCCGCCGGTCCGCCTTGCCATCTTTTGGTCGGGAAGGAGCCGCAAGCATGCTGGCGGCGGGACGCACGCGAATCCTTGGCGCACCCTCGTGCGGTCCCGGCCGCCTTCGCCGGCGGGACCATGCCAGCCGCAAGCGGTTCGGAGAGGCGTCGCGCTGGCAGACTTGACCAGGATCATTGACCGATCGCCAGAAAGGCGCATTGCTGACGCTCACCGAGCAGGGAGGCTTGTCGATGTCGATGTCGAAGGATGCGGCGCATGCGCCCGACCCGATCAACGAGCCCCCGAAGCCGGGCCAGCCGGACCCGTTCGACGAGCCTGAGCCGCAGCCGGGGGACAAGCCGGATCCGTTCAACGAGCCGGAGCCGGGCCAGCCGGACCCGTTCGACGAGCCCGAGCCGCAGCCGGGGGACAAGCCGGACCCGTTCAACGAGCCAGAGCCGAGCCAGCCGGACCCGTTCGACGAACCCGAGCCGGGGCGGGGAGATTCGTTCGCCTAGGCCAGGATGAATTGAGGTCCGTCATTGCGAGCCGAAGGCGAAGCAATCCACGGCGCCGCAGCGTCCCGGCGTGGATTGCTTCCCCCCGGGCTCTTCGACCCGGGGGTCGCTCGCAATGACGGCGGTGTTTCCACTTGATTTCATCATGCTCTAGCCCCCCGGCTCGGGGCCGCCTTCCCGCGGCGCGTACCAGTCGAGCTTCTCGCGCAAGGTCACGACCGAGCCGATGATGACGATCGACGGGCCCTCGAGCCCGGCCGCGCGCGCCGCGGACGCGAGCGTCGCGAGCGTCGCCGCCACGACCCGCTGATTGGGCCGGGTGGCGTTGTCGACGACGGCCGCCGGCAGGTCGGGGGGCGCGCCGGCGGCGATGAACGCTTCGGTCAGCGGCTCGAGATTGCGCAAGCCCATATAGACCGCCACCGTCTGGCGCGGCTTGATCAGCGACGCCCAGTCGAGGACGATCTTCCCGTCCCGGCCGTGGCCGGTGACGAACACGCAGGCCTGGGCGTGATCGCGATGGGTCAGCGGGATGCCGGCATAGGCCGAGGCGCCGATCGCCGCCGTCACGCCGGGGCACACCTGAAACGGAATCCCGTGCTCGGCCAGCGTCTCGATCTCCTCGCCGCCGCGGCCGAACAGGAACGGGTCGCCCCCCTTGAGGCGCAGCACGCGCTTGCCTTCCCTGGCGAGGCGCACGAGCAGCGCGCTGATCTCGTCCTGCGGCAGCTCGTGATTGTCGGGGCGCTTGCCGACATAGACGCGCTCGGCCTCGCGCCGGACCAGCGTCATGATCCGGGGGTCGGCGAGGCGGTCGTAAAGGACGACGTCGGCCTTCTGCATGAGCCGGAAGGCGCGGAAGGTGACGAGGTCCGGGTCGCCCGGGCCCGCCCCGACCAGATAGACCTCGCCCCGGGGCGACGGCTGCTCGTCCGCCCAGCGTTCGATCTCGGCGGCCAGATGCGCCTCGGCGGCGGTGGTGTTTCCGGCCAGCGCCGTCTCGGCGATCGGCCCCTCGAGAACCGTCTCCCAGAAGCGGCGGCGCATCGTCTGCGTCGGGATCGCCGTCGCGACCCGGCCGCGAAAGCCGCTCATCAGTTCGGCGAGCCTGCCGTAGGCCGACGGGATCAGCGACTCCAGCCGCGCCTTCAGCATCCGCCCGAGGATGGGGGAGGCGCCGCCGGTCGAGATCGCGATCACCAGCGGGCTGCGGTCGACGATCGAGGGCATGATGAAGTCGCAGAGTTTCGGCCTGTCGGCGACGTTGACGAGCGCGCCGGCGGCGCTGGCCAGCGCCCGCGTCCGTTCGATCAGGCGTTCGTCCTCGCTGGCGACGAAGCAGAGCGAGCAGCCGGCGAAATCCTCCGCCTCCGGGTCGCGCGGCGCGTGGCGGACGTCGGGCCGGTCGCGAAGCTCGAGAAATTCGTCGCCGAGCGCGGGCGCGAACACCGTGACGAGCGCGCCGGCGCGCGCCGCCAGTTCGGCCCGCCGCGCCGCCACGACGCCGCTTCCGACCACGACGACAGTCCGGCGGCGCATGTCGAGAATGATCGGCAGGTCACGCATCAGAGTCTTTCCAACCCGGCGGCCGCCAGCGCCCCGCGGGCGCGCGAAGGCGACGAAGCGCTCGGCCCACGGCGCTTCCGGCGCGCCGCGGAGATGGCGGAACGCCGCGGCGCGCGAGCCGAGCGCGAGTCCGTCGTTGTTTCCGTCGACGCCGGCGCCGCGCCGTACCCGATAGGCGAAGTCGGGCCCGTCCGGAAGCCCCTCGATCGCGGCATGGCGAAACGCCTCCGGCCATCGGTCCGGCGCTCGCCGCCCGGACGATCGCCGCGCCGTCGGCCGCGAGCGCCGCCGCCGGTCCGATCGCGATCGTCGTCTTGCCCGACGACTTGTGCGCGGCGGAGAGAAAGACCCGCGCCACCGGTCAGGCCGCCGCCGGGAGCCGGTCGCGCTCGCGCGCGCTCCACAGCGCCCGCGCCTGCGCCTCCGCGTCGACCGGGTTTTCCGCCGCGCCGAGGGTCCGCAAGGCGATCGCCAGCGTGCCGACGACGGCCGCCTCGCCGTAGGCGTCCGCGATCTCGCCCCGCCACAGCGCCGCGAGGCGCGAAAGGTCCATCGCGTCGTCGGGCGTCTGGCGCGGCTCGGCGATCGTCGGCGGCCAGCGCTCGTCCCTGGCTTCGCCGTCGATCGCCATCATCACCTCGCAGGGCTTGGCCGGCCGGCGCTCGATTTCGCCGCCTTCGCCGCGGAAGACCGCGAGCCGGGGTTGTCCGAGGACGAGGCCCGCATCGCGGTGGATGCGCATGTAGCCGGGATGGAAGACGCCCTGAAGCATGGCGGTCGCGCCGAACGGATTGAGCATGCGCGCGAAGGTGTGGACGGGCGAGCGCAGGCCGAGGATCGGGCGCAGCTCCAGCATGGCGGCGATCGGCGGGCTCAGCGAGTCGATCGGCAGATAGGCGAAGCCGTCCGCGTACAGGCGGCGAGCCGCCTCCTCAAGGCTCGCCGAGACGGGCAAGCCGAGCGCGCGCAGGGCGGCGCCGGTATAGAGGCGCCCCTCCGTGTGGGCCTCTGCGCCGTGCATGAAGACGCGCCGGCCGTTCCGCGCGAGCGCGAGCGCCGACAGGACGAACCAGGGCGGCCGCCGGCTCTTGCCGGCATAGGACGACCAGTCGAGATCGACGCGCGGGGCGCCGGCCGGCGGCGCGAGGCGCGCCCGCGCCGCGCGGACGAAGCCGGCGATCTCCTGCGGCGTCTCCTCCTTCACCCGCAGCAGCATGAGGAAGGCGCCGAGCTGCTCGGGCAGCACGTCGCCGGCGAGGATCATCGCCATCGCCTCCTCGGCTTCGGCGACGGTCAGCGAGCGCGTGAGCGACTTGCCGCGGCCGAGGATCGCGATGAAGCGGGCGAAGGGGTGCGGCTCGCGCATCATGTCGGGCGTGTCCTTGTCGCGGCGTCCTGCGCCCGCCCCGAGGGCAGGAATGGCGTCGGCAGCCGGGCGAGCGCGATCAGAAGCATCGCGAGCGCCACGTCGCTCGCCCCCAGCGACGCTTCGCGCACGGTCGGACCACGGCGCGCGATCTGGCCGGCGAAGAACGCGCTCGAGACTTCGCAGCCGGGGAAAATGGCGAGCGGCCAGGCCTGTCCGCCGATGGAGGACTGGCGTCGTCCGCCGACGAGGAAAGGGATCGAGACGAGCATGAGCCCGCGCCGGCGTATCGGCCGCATGAGCAGGATCGCGACCGGGGCCAGCGTCCCCGCCCCGATCTGGCCGAGCCAGAAGACCAACGGACCGGCGCCGCCGCCATGCTCGGCCGAATGGAATTTGGCGAGATGCTGGACCGCGGTCAGGAACAGCACGCTGGAGGCGAACACGAGCAGGGGGCCGCTAAACTTCGCGATCATCTCGTCGTCCATCAGCTCCTCGCGCGTCTCCCGCGTCCTGGCGATCAGCACGGCGACGGTGACGGACAAACCGTAGAGAAATGAGGCGGCGATGAACAGCGGCGCCATGATCGCAGCGTCATTGAACGCGCGGGCGATGAGAAAGCCGAAAATTGAGCCGGCGCCGGTGGCGAGCGCCTGCTCGGGTTCGACCAGCGCACGACCGGAATCTTTCTCGGGGCGACCATCCACGACGTGGCGCAGGTGGTCGGCGCCGGCTACGCCGTTTCCGACGCCACGGGTGACATTGCGACGATCGTCAAGCTCTTCCGCGTCTTCGTGCTCGGCGTCGGCTGGTGGTTCTCGCCGCAGGGAGGGGACGCCCACAAGGCGAAAGGACCGGTCCCGGTGTTCGCCATCATGTTCAGGGTCTTCGTTCTGGTCAATTCGAGCAGCGGGGTCGTCCCGCCGCCGGTGAGGGCGGCGCTGGTCGAGGGGTCGCGCTGGGGTCTCCTGATCGCGATTGCGGCGCTCGGACTCAACACCTCGCTCGGCGCGATCCTGCGGGTCGGCCCGCGTCACCTGCTCGTGGTCGTCGGCGCGACAGCGGTTGCCTTCGTCATCCCGCTCGTCTGGCTGCTGGCCGTCCGGTAGCGTGACGGCCCGCGGCGCGTTCAGACGCCGGGTTCGATCGGATGATCGACGGCTCCGCCGGCCGCCGCCCAGTCCTTGAAGGCGCCGGCGTTGTAGACGCGCTCGAAGCCCAGATCCTTGAGCGCCTTGCCGGCCAGCGCCGAGCGCCCGCCGGAGGCGCAATAGACGAGGACCGTCCGGTCTCTGGCGAACCTCTTGTCGTAGTACGGACTCTCCGGGTCGGCGCGGAACTCCAGCATGCCGCGCGAAATGTGGACGGCGCCGGCGATCCTGCCGCTCTGTTCCACCTCGGGGGCGTCGCGGACGTCGACCACCAGCACGTCGCCGCCGGCGATCATCTCCCGCGTCTGCGCCGGCGTGAGCCGGGGCACGGCGGCGTTCGCGGCTTCCATCATCTGCTTGAGGCTGTTTGTCATGCGCTGTCCTCGCCGTCCGAATGCGCGCCGGCTCGCCTCCGCCGAAGCGGAGCCCGACGCCGATCACATCCTGATATCAGAATTCGTCCGAATTCCGGCGCCCGCGCTGGAGCCGGGCGATCCTTCCGGCGCGCCGGCCGCGAGGTCCGGACGGCCTAGAGTTTCGCCCCGTTCCGCGCCTCGCCGCCGGCGCGGGCTTCGGCGCCCGCGGCGCTCTCGATCTCCTCGGCGACGGCGTGGGCGAGACAGCGATAGCCGAGATCGTTCATATGCAGCCCGTCGCTCGACAGGAGGGCGAGCGCCTTCTTCAGGCCCCAACGCTTCATCATGGCGTAGCGCGACAGCACCGGCACCCGCAGGCGCTGGCCGATCTCGTCCACAATGGCGACGAAGCGCTCGTAGCGGGCGGCGTCCGGCGGCCTGGCGGCGAACTGCGGATCGATCAGCAGGAGAGGAATCCCGGCCGCCCGCACCGCCGCGACGCCGCTCTCGACGGTCGCGCGAAACTTCGACTCGTCGACTCCGACCAGCGCGTCGTTGGTTCCGACCTGCCAGATCACCAGCTCCGGCCGGGCGGCGGTCTCGAGGGCGGCCTCGAGCCGTCGCAGCGTCGTGGCCGCGACTTCGCCGCCGACGCCGGCGTTCCTGACTTCGGCGGCGGTTTTCTCGCGGGCGAGTTCGTCCGCGAGCACCGCCGGATAGGCGTGTGCGGGCGTGCTCGCGCCGACGCCCTCGGTGGAGGACGAGCCGATCGCGAGAATGTCGAGCACGCGATCGGCGCCGGCTGCGAGGTGGCCGAGCCGCGCGCCGTTCAGCTCGAGCGCCGACGTCTCGGCCGGGCACTCGTCCGCCCGCGACGGCGTGGCCGAAAAAGGGACGAGACACGCCACTGTCCCCGCGATCAGGGTCAGGCGGCGCCGAAACCAACGGCTGCGGAGGGTGGGACAGGCGTGTTTCGACACTCGATCCGGCGGGCAAGAGCAAAGAGGGCGGCGACGCCCGCAACCGTGTACGCGAGTCCGGCGATCTGCTCAATGCCGGCAGACGAATAAGGCTGCGTCGCGCCCAGAAAAGCCTGCCCCAGCGCGCTTATGACGCACCCCGCGGCGAACACCGAAAGCCCGTTGCGGCCGAGGCCCTGGATGGCCCGGCCGACGACGCTGTCGACGATGCGTTTCAGTGGCGGCGCGACGGCGACCAAATAGGCGAGGGCGGCGAAATGGGCGAGCCGCGCCAGTCCGAGGTCCTGCTTGGCGAGGTCGAGCCGCGCGGCGACGGCGTCGTGCAGGCCCGGCGCGACCCCGGCCACGCTGGTGGCGACCAGCGCCGCGATCGCGACCACGGCGAGGCTCGCCAGAACCAGGCTCGGAACCGCGCGCGGCGGACCCTTGCGCCAGACGATCGCCGACACGAGCCCGATGGTGAAGATCAGCTGCCAGGCGAAGGGATTGAAGAACCAGGTCCCGGGTTCGGGCCAGTTCGGCGGTCTGAGCCCGAAGACACGCGATGCGCCATAGACGCCGGCGGACACCGCGAGCGCGAGCCGGACGTCGCGCATTGCGAGCGCCAGCGCCAGCGGCGCCCACAGCATCAGCACGATGTAGAGCGGCAGGATGTTGAAATAGCCGAGCTGGTGGGTGAGGGCGACGAGGCCGGCGAAGCCGGCGGCGGGCGAGTCGAACACATAGGAGCGGCCGTGCGCCTCGATCAGGTCCTCGACGCCGCTCATCCAGAACGCTGCGGCGAAAATGACGAGCGCCGCGAGCGTCAGGACGAGGTGCACGCCATAGAGTTTCAGCGCGCGCTCGAAGCAACCGCGCGCCACCGCCAGCAGTCCCCGCGACGCCGCGCGCGGCGCGTACGCCATACCGACCGAGAGGCCCGAAATGAACACGAACGCCTCCGAGCTGTCGGAAAGTCCGAAATTTCTCGGTGTCACCGATTCCAGCAGGTTGCCTGGAATGTGATCGACGAGGATCGCAATCAGCACTGCGCCGCGCCAGAAATCGATGTCGCCGACCCGCTTTGCGTTCGCCATGAGACACTCATCTCAAGAACGGCGCCACCCCCGCCCGGTCTCCGTTCCAGCGGTCCGGATCCTTATCGACCAACACGGCCAAAACGCGGGCGGCCCGCAAAGGTTCATCCCCGCACGCCGCGCGCGACGATATCGGGCCGCGAACGCAGGGAGGGTATGGTCGGGCGCCGTTTCCGGCAAATCACAAATCCGAGCGCCTCGAGCCTCAGCCGGCTTCGACGAGTTTCGCCGCCTCGTCGCGCTCGAACAGATAGAGGAGCATGCGCAGGCTCCGCGCCCGCTCGCCCACGAGCCGTCCGTCGCCTTCGACGGAGACTTCCGCCTCCCGGCGCGCCCGCGCGATCAGGCCGGCGTGAACCTCGAGGCGGGCGAAGCGGAAGCCGGGCGCGCCGGCCTGGCGGGCGCCGAGCACGTCGCCCTCGCCCCTGAGGCGAAGATCCTCCTCGGCGATGCGGAAGCCGTCCTCGGTCGCGCGCAGGATCTCGATCCGCGCCTTGGCCGTTTCGCCGAGCGGCCCGCGATAGAGCAGGAGGCAGCTCGACCGGCCGGCGCCGCGGCCGACCCGGCCGCGCAGCTGATGGAGCTGCGAGAGGCCGAACCGCTCGGCGTGCTCGACGATCATGATGGTGGCCGCGGGCACGTCGACGCCGACCTCGACGACCGTGGTCGCCACCAGGATCCGGGTGTCGCCGCGCTGAAAGCGCTCCATCGCCGCGTCCTTGTCGGGTCCGGCCATTTTCCCGTGCACCAGGCCGACCGCGTCGCCGAACAGCGACCGCAGCGCCCCGGCGCGATCCTCGGCGGCGGCGACGTCCAGGGTCTCGCTCTCCTCGACCAGCGGGCAGATCCAGTAGGCGCGTGCGCCCTGCGCGAGCGCGCGCGTCAGGCCCGCGACCACCTCCTCGAGCCGCTCGATCGGCATGGCGCGGGTCTCGATCGGCTGCCGGCCCGGCGGCTTTTCGCGCAACACCGAGACGTCCATGTCGCCGAAATAGGCGAGCACCAGCGAGCGCGGTATCGGCGTCGCCGTCATCACCAGAAGGTCGGTCGCTTGTCCCTTGGCGGCGAGCGCGAGGCGCTGGCGGACGCCGAAGCGGTGCTGCTCGTCGACGACGGCGAGGCCGAGATCGGCGAAGACGACCGATTCCTGGAAGAGGGCGTGGGTGCCGACGACGATGTGAAGCGCGCCCGACGCGAGCGCCGCCAGCGTTTCCCGCCGCTCGGCGGGCCTGTCCCGCCCGGTCATCAGGGCCATCCGGAGGCCGGCCTTCCCGGCCAGCGGGGCCATCCGCTCGAAATGCTGGCGCGCCAGCACTTCCGTCGGCGCCATCATCGCCGCCTGCCGGCCGGCCTCGACGACCTCGGCCATGGCGATCAGCGCGACGACCGTCTTGCCCGAGCCGACGTCGCCCTGAAGCAGTCGGATCATGCGCTTTTCCGACCGGAGATCGGCGCGGATTTCGTCCAGCGCCTTGCGCTGCGCGTTGGTCAACGAGAAGGGCAGGGCGGCCTCGAGGCGGCGGCCGGCGAGGCCCTCGGCGACATGCGCCCGGCCGGCGCTTTCCCGCATGCGGGCGCGGATCAACAGCAGGGCGAGCTGGTTCGACAGGAGCTCGTCATAGGCGAGGCGGGTCGCCGCCCGCCCGGCCGGGTCGACGTCCTCGGGAGCGGAAGGCCGGTGCATCGCCGTCAGCGCCTCGGCGAAGCCCGGGAGCTTGAGCTTGTCGAGCGTCTCGGCGGCGACCCATTCGTCGACGCGCGGAAGACGCTTCAGCGCGCCGTCGGCCGCGCGCGCGACGGTGCGCTGATAGAGCCCCTCTGTCAGCGGGTAGACGGGCTCGACCGGCGGCAGCCGGGCGAGCTCCTCGGCGTCCATCACCTTGTCCGGATGCACGATCTGCCGCACGCCGTCGTAAAGCTCGAGCCTGCCGGAGATCCAGCGCGTCGCGCCGACCGGCAGGCGCGCCTTCACCCATTCGGGATTGGCGAGGAAGAACACCAGTTCGACGTCGCCGGTGTCGTCCTCGACCAGAACCTTGAACGGCGCGCGCGACCGGCTCTGGCCGCCGCGGTGCTCCGTGACCGTCGCCTCGAACGTGACGATCGTTCCGGGCTCGGCGTCGCGGATCTTCGGCCGGGCGCGGCGGTCGAGCGTGGCGGTCGGCAGGTGGAACAGCACGTCGAGCACGCGCGCCCCCTGCGGCCGGTCGAGCAGGCGGTCGAACAGCTTCGCGTTCTTCGGTCCGATCCCGGGGAGCGCGGCGGCGGGCGCGAACAGGGGGTCGAGCAGGGAGGGGCGCATGACGCGTTATAGCCAGGTCCGGGTTCGCGCCGAAAGTTCTCCGAGGGACTCGCCAGACGGACGCGCGCCGGCAAAACTCGAATCGCCCGCGAACGGAGGCCGCCGATGACCCCGCTGGAAACGATCCGCATGAACCCGCTTCCGTTCGCAACGCTGCTCGGACTGGAATTCGTCAGCGCGAGCGCAGCCGCCGTCACGGCGCGCATGGTCGTCCGCCCGGACCTGTGCACGCTGGGCGGGACAGCGCACGGCGGGGCGATCATGAGCCTTGCCGACACGCTCGGCGGAGCGCTCGCTTTCGTCAATCTTCCCGACGGCGGCGCGGGCACGACGACGGTCGAGAGCAAGACAAATTTCGTCGGCGCGGCGCCTGTGGGCGCGACGCTCGTGGCCACATGCGCGATGGTCCATCGCGGCCGCAGGACGCAGGTCCTGCAGACCCGGGTCGAGACCGAGGGCGGGAAACTGGTCGCGCTGGTGGTCCAGACGCAGATGACGCTGTGAGCCGTCCGGTCCCGGGCCGCCCGGGCGCGCGTGCAATCGGGAGTCGATCAGCGCCGAAGGCGCGCCCGCTTCCGCGACGCCCCGGGGACGCTCAGTCGGGACTGCGCAGCCTTGCGACGATCTTCAGGATCTGACGGCCGAGCAGGATGCGGCGGGCCGCTGCGCCATGGTGTCTGGGGGCCTGCCGGAACTGGCCGGCGGCGAGGCCCACGCCGGTGACGATACGGCCGGCCGCGGGCAGGAGAAATGTCGTTCCCGCCGACGCTGCGTCGGCGCGTTCGGTGGCGTGTACGCTGTCTTGATGACCGGCCCAGGTTTCTGCCGCCAGAGTCATGTCGCTTCCTCCCGATGTGATTTTGTGGCCGTTATAAGGAAAGCGGCGGTCGAATAGACCCGAACATGGACATTTTCGCGGCGGAACGCTCGAGGGCGGACGCGTCGCGGCGTCCGGAAGGGCGGCCCGCGCAGCCCGCGCAGGGAGGGATTGCCTCGGGCCGACCCGCGGAGCAGACTCTTGCGGATTCGCGCCGTCGGGCGGCGAAGGCCGGATGGCGTGAGAGGACCGGGAGGGAGCCATGGGCCGCAAGGCGCGCGTGCTGTCCGAGGGGCTGTATTTCGGCGAGGGGCCGCGCTGGCGGGACGGACGGCTCTGGTTCAGCGACTTCTACGCCCGGGCGGTCAAATCGGTTTCGCCCGTCGGCGACGTCCGGATCGAGATGACGCTCGACGACGACGCGCCCTCGGGCCTCGGCTGGACCCCGGACGGCGCGCTCCTGATCGTATCGATGGCGAAGCGCCAGGTGCTCGCGTGGCGCCCCGGCGGCGCGGTCACGGTCCACGCCGATCTCGGCGGCGTCGCGACGTTCATGTCCAACGACATGGTCGTCGACGCCGGCGGCGGCGCCTACGTCGGCGACTTCGGCTTCGATCTGCACGCCGAGTTGCTCAGGCGCGGCGATCCGAGCGTGTTCGCCGATCATCCCACGACCAGGCTCGCCCGCGTCGCCCCCGACGGCGCCGTCTCGGTCGCGGCCGACGCCATGCATTTTCCCAACGGAAGCGCGATCACGCCCGACGGCAGGACGCTGATCGTCGGCGAAACGCTGGCGGCGCGCCTGACGGCGTTCGACATCGGGCCGGACGGGGCGCTGTCGGGCCGGCGGGTCTGGGCGCCGACCTGGCCGCGCGCGCCGGATGGCCTCTGCCTCGACGCGGAGGGCGCCGTCTGGATCGCCAACCCGCTGGCGCACGAATGCGTGCGCATCGGCGAAGGCGGAACGGCGCTCGACATCGTCGCGACCAGCCAGAACGCCTACGCCTGCATGCTCGGCGGCAAGGACGGCCGGACGCTGTTCGTCATGACCGCGCCGACGTCGGTCCCCCGGCACGCGGCGGCCGCGCCGCGAGGGCGGATCGAGATCGCGACGGTGGACCAGCCGCACGCGGGCCGGCCGTGACGGAGGGGGCGACGCCGAACGCGACGATCACCGCTTCGCCGGCGCTGACCAGACTGGCGCTCGGCCCTTCGGCGCCGACGCTCTGACGGCTGACCTGTGCGCCCTCGATCAGAAGCACGATCGCGTCCGCCAGCAGGCCCGGCTGCGAGGCGTGCGCCGCCTCGCACAGTTTCGCCAGCCGGTCGCGCTGGCGGACCTTGAAGTCTTCGATCACCTTGAGGCCGGGATGGCCCGCCTCCGTCAGTTCGACCGTGGCGTTGGCGAGGTCGCAGCCGCGCTCGTCGCACGCGATGCGCCGGGCGGCCTCGTGGACGAAGCCGTGAAGCTGGCCGGCCGGGTCGCCCGGGCTCAACGCCTCGATCTCGGCCCAGAGTTCGTCCGCCATGCGCCCCTTGCGGTTCAGATATTCGAGGATCAGGTCGTCCTTGGAGTCGAAGTGCCGGTAGAGCGTCATCTTGTTGGTGCCGGCCGCCTCGGCGATCGCCTCGACCCCGACGCCGCGAATGCCGTGGCGATGAAAGAGATCCTGCGCGCAGGCCACGATTCGATCGCGCGGCGGCTCTTGCCGCTCGCGCGCCGGCTCTTGCCGCTCGCGCGCCGGCTCTTGGGCGACCTCGCCGCGCTCCCGTTTTGAACTTTCCTTCGTCATGGCCCTTGACTGCGATGTTACCGATCGGTATCTAGGGATCGTTACCGATCGGTAACACCCTCTCGCGGCGGAAGTCAACCGAAGACACGGGCTTAAGCCCCGACGCGAGACGTTTTGCCGCAACGCCGAAAGGAAGCGCCATGTCGCAGCGCCTCACCCCGACCCTCGACGAACTCCTCCGAGATTCGCTGATCCAGGCCGTCATGCGAGCCGACAACGTCGAGCCGCAGGCCCTGAGGACGTTGTTTTCCGAAACCGCCGGGCGCATCGCGGCCCGCCGCGAGGGCGAATCCAAAGCGGCGAGCGTCTTTTTCTCGAGGCCGCCGATCGACCGGCGCGCCCCGCCCCGCTTGCTCGCCCCGCCCTCCCGCATGAGGCCGGCGCAGGCTCCCGGCCCTTGCGGGTCGGCGATCTGCTGCTGAGCTGAAGCGGACGACGTTCAGGGACCCATGGTCAACTTTTTCATTCAACGTCCGATCTTCGCCTCGGCGATCGCCGCGATCATGGTGCTCGCCGGGGCGATTTGTTTCTTCGTCCTGCCGGTCTCGCAGTTTCCCGAGATCACGCCGCCGCAGATCGTCGTCAGCGCCAATTATCCGGGCGCGAGCGCGCAAGTGGTGGCGGACACGGTCACCACGCCGCTCGAGGAGCAGATCAACGGCGTCGAGGGCATGACCTATCTGTCGTCGGCGAGTTCGAACGACGGCTCCTCGACCATCACCGTGACCTTCAATGTCGGCTATCCGCTGAACATCGCTGCGGTCGACGTCCAGAACCGCGTGTCGCAGGCGGCCTCGTCGCTTCCGGCGATCGTGAACCAGGGCGGGGTGACGATCAAGAAGCAGAATCCGAACTTCGTCCTGATCGTCAACTTGACCTCGCCCGACAAGTCGGTCGATTCGGTGACGCTGTCGAACTACGCGTATTTGCAGATCGTCGATCAGATCAAGCGGCTGCCGGGGGTCGGCGACGTGCAGATGTTCGGCGAGCGTCGCTATTCGATGCGCGTCTGGCTCGATCCGGACAAGCTCGCCAATCTCGGCGTGACGGCGGTCGACGTCCAGAACGCCATCGCCGAGCAGAATGTCCAGGTCGCCGCGGGCAAGGTCGGGCAATCGCCCGCGCCGCCCGGAACCCCGTTCGAATTGCAGGTCAACGCCGCCGGACGGCTTTCCGACCCCGAGCAGTTCTCCGACATCGTCGTGCGCGCGGACCCGGCCAGCGGCGCCGTCGTCCGGCTGCGCGACGTCGCTCGGGTGGAATTGGGCGCGCTGCAATATTCGTCGTCCGCCTATTTCGGCAAGGATCCGACGGTCGTCCTCGGCATCTTCCAGATGCCGGGCTCGAACGCGCTCGATCTCGAGCGCCGGGTCAAGGAGAAGATGGACGAGCTCGCGACGCGTTTCCCTCACGGGATCGCCTACGCGATGCACTACGACACCACGCGCTTCGTCTCCGCTGCGATGCGGGACGTCGTGGTGACGCTGATCGAAGCGCTCGCGCTCGTCGTGTTCGTGGTTTTCATCTTCCTGCAGAGCTGGCGCACGACGCTCATCCCGACGATCGCCATTCCGGTCTCGCTGATCGCGACGCTCGCGGTGATGGAGGTCTGCGGCTTTTCGCTCAACATGCTGAGCCTGCTCGGCATGGTGCTGGCGATCGGCCTCGTGGTCGACGACGCCATCGTGGTGGTGGAGAACGTCGAGCGCCAACTCGAGGCGGGGCTTCCGCCGCTTGCCGCCGCCAAGGCCGCGATGGCCGAGGTGACCGGGCCGATCATCGCGACGACCGCGGTGCTGATGGCGGTGTTCGTGCCGGTCGCCTTCATTCCCGGCGTCGCCGGCCGGCTCTACAATCAGTTCGCCCTGACCGTCGCGATCTCGGTCGGCATATCCGCGTTCAACTCGCTGACCTTGAGCCCGGCGCTGAGCGCGGCGATGCTGCGCCATGGCCCGAAGGGCACGTTCTTTCTGTTCCGCTGGTTCAACAGGGGCTTCGACGCGCTTTCGCACGCTTACGCCCGGGCGGTCCGGCAGTTCATCCGGTTCGGCTGGGCGCTGGTCGGCGTGTTCGTCCTGATCATCGTCGGCGCCTATGGGCTCTCCCGCAACATTTCCTCCACCTTCCTGCCGGTGGAGGACCAGGGCTATTTCTTCGTCGTGATCCAGGGTCCGGACGGCGCGTCGCTCGAACGCACCGACGCGGTCGCGCAAAAGGTGCGCGACATCCTGCAGGCGACCCCGGGCGTCCAGATCGCCGGCTTCATCAGCGGCCTCAATTTTCTCACCAACGCCGCGCAGTCGAACTCGGCCGTCGAGTTCGCGGTGCTGAAGCCGTGGGACGAGCGCGGCCCGGACGAGAGCGCCTCGGCCCTCGTCGCCAAGGTGCGGCCGAAGCTTCTCGGCATTCCCGAGGCCTTCGCGCTGAGCTTCGATCCGCCCTCGGTCAACGGCCTCGGCACGACCGGCGGCTTCGAGTTCGAAGTCGAGGATTTCGCCGGCAAGGGCGGGCCCGCTCTGAACGAGGCGACCCAGGCGTTGATCGCCGCCGCGCGCAAACAGCCCGAGCTCAACCCGCAGTCGCTGTTCACCTCGTTCTCGGCCTCGACCCCGCAGCTCTTCTACGACCTCGACCGGACCAAGGCGAAGCTTTTG
Source organism: Roseiarcus fermentans (assembly GCF_003315135.1). Taxonomy (GTDB): domain Bacteria; phylum Pseudomonadota; class Alphaproteobacteria; order Rhizobiales; family Beijerinckiaceae; genus Roseiarcus; species Roseiarcus fermentans. The sequence goes on along the minus strand of NZ_QNRK01000041.1, from coordinate 49,095 downwards.
GGCCTGAGCCTGCCCGACATCTTCAACACCCTGCAGATCGATCTCGGATCGCTCTACGTCAACGACTTCAACCTGTTCGGGCGCACGTTCCGCGTCACCTTGCAGGCCGACAGCGCGGCTCGGGCTTCGGCGTCGGATCTGAACAAGCTCTATGTGCGCAACGCGACCGGCGGCTCGATTCCCTTGAGCGCCCTCGGCACGCTCAAGCCGATCGTCGGGCCGGAGACGGTCCCCCATTACAACACCTACCCCTCGGCGCTGATCAACGGCGCGCCGGCTCCGGGGTTCAGCTCGGGTCAGGCCGTCGTCGCCATGCAGCGCGCCGCCGCCGAGACTCTGCCGCGCGACTTCGGCTTCGAATGGACCGGCGTGACCTATCAGGAGCTCAGCGCCGGCTCGATCGCGACCGTGGTGCTGGCGCTGGCGATCGTGTTCGTCTTCCTGATCCTGGCCGCCCAATACGAGAGCTGGACGATGCCATTCATGGTGCTGTCGTCGGCTCCCCTCGCGCTGATCGGCGCGCTCGGGGCGCTGTGGGTGCGGAGCATGCAGATCGACGTCTATTCGCAGATCGGCTTCGTCATGCTGATCGGGCTCGCCGCCAAGAACGCGATCCTGATCGTCGAGTTCGCAAGGCGCCGGCGCGAGGCGGGATTGGGCGTCGTCGACGCGGCGATGGAGGCGGGTCGGCTGCGTCTGCGGCCGATCCTGATGACCGCCTTCGCCTTCATCTTCGGCGTCATACCCTTGATGTTCGCCACCGGCGCCGGCGCCGCGAGCCGACAGTCGCTCGGCACCACGGTGTTCGGCGGCATGGTCGCAGCGACCGCGCTCACCCTCATCTTCGTGCCGGTCTTCTACGCGCTGATCGAACGCGCGCGCGAGGGCCGGTCCGAAGCAGCGGCGGCGCGTCAAGTCCCGCCCCATCCCGAGCCGCGGCCCGAAGCGGCGGAATGATTGCTGGAGTTCCCTAGATGCGCCTCCTGACCGCAACCCTCGCCGCGCTGGTCGCCCTCGGCGCGGCCGGAATAGCCGGCGTCCAGATCGCCGGGCACTACTTTGGCGGCGCGAAGGCCTCGGCGCCGGCGCCGGCGATGATGGCGATGCCGGTCCCGGTCGCGCCGGTCGTCAAGACCACGCTGCCGATCTACCTCGATTATCCGGGTCGGATCGAAGCGATTCGCAGCATCGCCCTCGATGCGCGGATCTCCGGCTATATCGAATCCCAGCCGGCCCAGGACGGGGCGGACGTGAAGAGCGGCGACCTGCTCTACCAGATCGACCCTCGTGACATGCAGGCCGCGCTCGATCAGGCCGAAGCGCAATATGAGCGCGACCAGGCGTCGCTCGACTACGCCAAGGCCAATTTCGGCCGCGGCGAGGAACTGGTGAAGAGCGGTTACGTCACCAAGGACGTCTACGATCAGCGGTCGAGCGCCATGCGCCAGGCCGAAGCCGCGCTGTCGCTCGACCGCGCCCAGATCGCCGCGGCGCGGCTCAATCTGAGCCACGCCGAAATCCGCGCGCCGTTCGCCGGCAGGCTCGGGCGCAATCAGGCCTCGAAGGGGGCGCTGGTCGGGCCCTCGACCGGCGCGCTCAATACGCTCGTCGAACTCGACCCCATCTATGTGTCCTTCAACCCGAGCGAGTCGGACCTCGGCACGATCGCCCAAGCGCGCGCGGCGGGGAAGGTCGAGGCGGAAATTTCGCTCGCCGACAGCGCCGGCGCGGTCCGAAAGGGAGAGCTGACCTTCCTCGACAATTCGGTCGACAAGACGACGGGCACGATCGCCGCGCGCGTCACCATCGCCAACCCCGATTTCGCTTTGCTGCCCGGCCAGTATGTGCGCGTGCGGCTGCACATCCGGGACGAGCCGGACGCCCTGATGGCGCCGGAGGCCGCGCTGGGATCGAGCCAGTTGGGCAAGTTCGTGTATGTGGTCGGCGCGAACGACAAAGCGGAAATGCGTCTGGTCACGCTGGGCCCGAGCGCCGGACCGATGGTCAATGTGGTCAAGGGTCTCGGCGAGGGCGACCGGATCATCGTCGGCAATCTTCAGAAGCTCGGGCCGGGCTCCCCGGTCCAGGCCTTGCCGGCGCAGGACAAGCCGAAGCCTTGACGCATACGCGCCGTCATTGCGAGGAGGGAAACGACGAAGCCATCCATGCCGCCCCCGGGCCTTTTGACATGGATAACTTCGCCGCCCTCGCAATGACGGGAACCAATCGGCGATTCGTCGTCTTCCATCGTAGGAGCCCCTTATGATCCATCTGCACTACTGGCCGACGCCGAACGGCAAGAAGGTCACGATCCTCCTCGAAGAGCTCGGCATGCCCTACAGGATCGTTCCGGTGAACATCGGCAAGGGCGACCAGTTCACCGACGATTTCCTCAAGATCGGACCCAACAACCGGATGCCGGCGATGGTTGATGACGAACCCGCGGGCGGCGGGGCCCCGATCAGCGTCTTCGAGTCCGGCGCGATCATGATGTATCTCGCCGAGAAGGCCGGGCGCTTCTATCCGCAGGACCTTCGCGGCCGCTATGAAGTCAACCAGTGGGTCATCTGGCAGATGGCGAACCAGGGCCCGAAGTCGGGCGAGTGCGGGCATTTCCGCCGGCTCGGCGACAAGCAGGGCGATCAGTCTTACGCGGTGCGCCGCTTCACCGACGAGGTGAACCGACTCTACGGCGTCCTCGACAACCGGCTCTACGACCGGCGCTACATCGCCGGCGACGACTACACGATCGCCGACATGATCAGCTATCCCTGGACCGTGAACTGGCAGGGTCAAGGACAGGACATCTCGGATTTCAAGTACTTCAAGCGCTGGTTCGACGAGCTCTCCGCGCGTCCCGCCGTGCAGCGCGGTCTCGCCGTCGCCGCCGGTCCAGCCGAGGACGTCGACAGCCTGCCCCAGGAAGAGAAGGATCGGCGCACGAAGCTGCTCTACAACCAGCGCGCCCGTCCGGCGCCGGACGGCGGGCTTCTCGCGCTATGAGCCGGATCCCCCTCTCCATTCTGGAGCTCGTCCGCGTCACCGAGGCCGTGGACGCGCGCGGCGCGCTGATCAATGCGCGCGACCTCGCGGCCCACGCGGAAGCGTGGGGCTACCGCCGAATCTGGGTCGCCGAGCACCACAACATGCCCGGCATCGCCAGCGCCGCGACTTCGGTGGTGCTCGCGCATCTGGCCGCGGGCACCAACACCATCCGCATCGGCGCGGGCGGGATCATGCTGCCGAACCACGCCCCTTATGTCATCGCCGAGCAGTTCGGGACGCTGGCGCGCCTGTTTCCCGGCCGCATCGACCTGGGGCTCGGCCGCGCGCCGGGCACCGACCAGTTCACCCTGCGGGCGTTGCGCCGGTCGAACGAAGCGGCGGACGCCTTTCCGCAGGACGTGCTCGAGTTGCAGGCCTATTTCGCCCCGGTCGCGCCCGGCCAGCGCATCCAGGCGGTCCCGGCCGCCGGGACGGAGGTTCCGCTCTGGATTCTCGGCTCGAGCCATTTCGGCGCGATGCTGGCGGCGGAGCTCGGGTTGCCCTACGCCTTCGCCTCGCATTTCGCCCCGGACGAACTGATCACCGCGCTCGGCCTCTACCGCAGCCGGTTCAAGCCGTCGGAGCAGCTCGACCGCCCCTACGCGATGGTCGGCGTCAATGTGATCGCGGCCGCGACGGACGGCGAGGCCAGGCGCCTCGCCACCACCCAGCAGATGGCGTTCGCCAACATCTTTCGCGGCGCGCGGACCTTGAGCCAGCCGCCGATCGACGACATCGAGACCTACTGGTCGCCGGCCGAGAAAGCCCAGGCGAAACGCATGCTGGCCCGCTCGATCGTCGGCTCGCCGGACACGGTTCGCGAGGGCTTTCGGGCGCTGGTCGCGGAGACGCGGGCCGACGAGCTGATCATCGTCTCGGACGTCTACGACCACCCGACCCGGCTCAGATCCTTCGAACTGATCGCCGAGGCGGCGAGCGCCGGGTAGCGGACCGGCCGGCGGATCGGAGCGGCGTTCGCCCCGAGACCGCCGCGCCGGAAGCGAATCCGGAAAGCCGGCCCTGCTGCGCGCGCGACCTAATAGCCGTGATCGACCGCCGTCGTGTGAAGAGGAGCGTGCGCCACCGTCACGCCGGCGGCCAGACCGCAACTGACCGCAACCGCCACCAGAAGCAACAAGATTCGAACCATGTCCGCCCTCTCGAGCCGCGATCGTCCCCGCTGGCGCCCGTTCCGGGTCGCCGGGTTCGACGTCGCGACGCCCCCGCGTTCGCGCTTTTTCGCCCCGTTCGCCGTGACGCCCGTCACAGCGCGCGATCGATAGCGCAGTCCGCGGCGTAAAGACAACCCCACACTGGCCGAACGCCGCCCGACGGCCCGATGGCCGCCTGTTTTCCGCCGCCTGTGACCGCGACGACACGCAGGCGCCGATCTCTCCCCCGATCGGGGCCGAGGCGGCTGGGCGGCGCCGCCTCGCGCGCTCATCCGGCTCCCGGCCCCACCGGGAGGACGCCGTCTTGCGGCGGCGCATTTCAGAACCAGCCGCCGGTCGCGGAACAAAGCCGCGGCGCGTTGGTTTCGGTGCCGACATGCGGTGGTAGGGAGGTGTTTATGCCCGAGCGTCTGGTGGACGTCGAGAGGCAGGGCGCGGAAGTCCTGCATACGTTTCCGGTCGCGCTGAAGCCGCCGGTCGACCCGGCCGACGAGGAGCCCTTCAAGCGAAAGGCCCTCGAGGCGGCGGCGCACGCCAAACTGGTTCCCAACGAGGAGTTGGAGCGTCTGGACGCCAAGATGCATGTCAGCCGCGGCGGCCAGCTGACCCCGTACGGTGACCCGCTCGGCGTGCTGGCGGAAACCAAGGCGGGCCTCGACCAGTTCGATCGCGAGCGCGCCTATTTCCTCTGGGAGCAGGCCGGGCGGCCGGAAGGCCGCGCCGACGACTTCTGGCACGCGGCGCAGCATGAACGCTTGCGCGCCCGCGCCTATGCGCTGTGGGAACGCGAGGGCTGCCCGGAAGGCAAGGCGGAGGAGCACTGGCGCCGCACCCGGGCCTTCGAGGAGAGTTGACGCCGGGGAAGGGCGGCGATTGCATCGGGGGCGCGGGCGTCCGACAACGGGGCGCGCCTCCCGTCCTTGGGCCTGTCGCCATTGCGGCCCCGGATCGTGACTTTCCAGCGCGTTGAACGAGACTCCGGTTCCGCGCGTCGCGCCGCGGTTCTTGGGGAAGGGATTGTCCCGGCGCGCCGGGTCCGCTTCCGTCGCCGGCGCCTCGCCCGATCCCGGTCGGCAAGGGGGTTCCGCTCTTCAGGTGGGTCGGACGCCGCGTCGGCCGGAAGAGGCGGAGCCTGACAACGCCTGACGAGGCCCGAGGCCCCGCGCGGACGATTGGCCTTGAGGGAGGCGCTCGCGCGTTCCCGCAGGCGGTTCTTCGGCGACCCCGAACGCGGGCCGCAGGCCCACAGCTTCGAAGAGACGCACGCGATCATCTGTAGAAACTTGGACCGGATCGATTAGTTAGACAGCGTCCGACGCGCAGTTCGTTTTTGCTGTTCATTATCGGCGAGACGACGAAGCGGACGTCAAGGACGCGCGCTATGCGCGCGCCGGCTTTGCCGGAGCTTCGCATCCTTGACCCCCGCCTCGCGCTCGCCAAAACGAGCCGCCAAGAACGAATGGCCGGATATCGACCAGCCCTGACGTTGACCGAATGATTGAAACCCAACTTTCTCAGATCAACCATTGGAGGAACCATTTCAACAGCCTCCAGCCGGTAACCGAGAGGCAGAAGACACTGCCTCAGCCAGAGACCTCGCGACGACTTTCGCCGAGTCCCGAATGCTCATGGCCCGGCAGCTCGCCAATCCTTTCCCCGACCACCTGCTCGCTGTCGTCGCCTTCTGGGCCTGCCTGCTGTTTCTCGGCGACGGTCTCGTCGCGACGCCGAACGCCGTCACGGTGTCGGCGCATTTGTTGGGCTCAATTGCGGTTGCCTGCGCGGTCTTCCGAATTCTGGAGCTGAGCCACCCCGACACTGGCGTGATCCGCCTTTCTCCCTCTCAGGTCGACCGTCTGGTTTTGCGGCCTGGCGATGAAGCCGACGCGGAGCCGGAGACCGGCGGATCGACCGATCGTGTCGCCCTCCGGACGTAGAGCGCCGCGCCGGCGAAGGCGCGCCCGGCGAGGGTGGGTCTCGAACTGCAAGCTGCCCGGTTCTCGAGGTCCGCGTTAACGCAAAGCCGATCTGCCAATATAGGGAGGAGATGCGCTGTGCCTGATCCTTCGCAGTTCAACATCGACCGCACCCATCCGGGGCGGTGGACCGTCACCTTCAGCAACCCGCCGATCAACATGTTCGTTCCCGCGACGATCGTCGAATTGGGAGCGCTGATGACCGACATCGAGGCGGATTCGTCGGTGAAGGTCATCGTATTCCAGTCGGCGAATCCCGATTTCTTCGTCGCCCATCTCGATGTCTCGAAGGCGGCGGAACGGCCGGGGGCGCTGGACCTTTGGCGCGACTTCGTGTTGCGCCTCGCGTCCGCGCCGGTCGTGAGCATCGCCAAGATTCGCGGTCGCACGCGCGGCATCGGCAACGAGTTCGTGCTGGCCTGCGACATGCGCTTCGCCAGCCGGAAAAGCGCGGTGTTCGGCAACCCCGAGATCGGCGTCGGACTGGTCCCGGGCGGGGGAGCGCTGGAATGGCTCCCGCGTCTGGTCGGTCGCTCGCGGGCGCTCGAGATTGTCCTCAGCGCCGACGATTTCGACGCCGATATCGCCGAGCGCTACGGCTGGGTGAACCGCACCCTGGACGATCACGACCTCGACTCCTTTGTCGAGGCGCTCGTCCGGCGTCTGGCGTCGTTCGACCGTGAAGCGCTGGCCGCGGCGAAGGCCCAGATCAATCGGTTCGGGACGCCGACGGCAGCCGAGCTTCAGTCGAGCAACGACATGTTCTTCCCGACCCTGGCCTGGCCCAGCGCGCAGGCGCGCCGCGCCAAGCTCGGCAATATCGGGTACGGCGTTCCGAGCGACTTCGAATTGAACTTTGGTCGTTACCTTCCGACGTTCGGGCAGGCGGACGACGATCACGCGAAGACGCTGCGCGAGTGATCGCCGGCCTGGATATCTGAACTCGGCGCCGACGCCCGATGTTCGCCGGCGCCGCGTGAATACGCATCTCTATGCTGAGCGGAAATGGTCGTTAGGCAAAACAACACGGCTGCCATTGCCGGCGGTTTTGCGGATATCCGGCGCCCCCTGCTGGCGCAAGCCCGCCAGGTTTCATCGGTCTCTTTTCTTCAGAAAGGAGTTCACCCATGAGTGCTGTCGAAAAGCGGGCGGATAGCGACACGCTTCCGATCCGAGCATTTCGTGTCAGGTTTCCGGAGGAGGCGCTGGTCGAGCTCAAACGACGCATCGCCGCGACGCGGTGGCCCGACCGGGAAACCGTCACGGATCAATCGCAAGGCCCGCAACTCGCGACGCTGCAAAAACTCGCGCGCTACTGGGAGACGGAATACGATTGGCGCAAGGTCGAGGCCAGACTCGACGCCCTGCCGAATTTCCTGACGGAGATCGATGGGCTCGACATCCACTTCATTCACGTTCGTTCGAAGCACGAGTACGCGCTGCCGCTCATCGTGACGCACGGCTGGCCCGGCTCGGTCATCGAGCAGCTGAAGATCATCGATCCGCTCACCAATCCGACGGCCCATGGCGCCAGCGCAGCGGACGCCTTCCATCTCGTCATCCCGTCGATCCCGGGCTACGGGTTTTCGGCCAAGCCGACGACGACCGGCTGGGGGCCGGAGCGCATCGCGCGCGCCTGGGTCGAGCTGATGAAGCGCCTCGGATACACGAGGTTCGTGGCCCAAGGCGGCGATTGGGGCGCGATCATCACGGACGTGATGGGCGCGCAGGGCCATCCGGAGCTGCTCGGCATTCACTCGAACATGCCGGGCATCTTTCCGCCCGACATCGACAAGGCCGCCCTGACCGGGGCCCCCTCGCCCTCCGGTCTCTCGGCGGATGAGAAAGCGGCCTACGAGCAACTGGCCCTGGAATATGCCAAGGGCATCGGCTACGGCTACCAGATGGGCTTGCGCCCGCAGGCGCTGTACGGAATCGCGGATTCCCCCGTCGGCATCGCCGGCTACTTTCTCGATCACGACGCGCGCAGCCTGGCGATGATCTCACGCGTCTTCGACGGGCTGTCCGAAGGGCTGACGCGAGACGACGTTCTCGACAACGTCACGCTGACCTGGCTCACCAACACGTTCACGTCCGGGGCGCGCCTCTATTGGGAGGCTTTCGAGAGCAAGGTTTCCTTCTTCGGCGTCAAGGGCGTCGCCGTCCCGGTCGCCGTCAGCGTCTTTCCCGACGAGCTCTATCGAGCGCCGCGGAGTTGGGCGGAGCAGGCGTATCCGAAGCTCGTCCATTACAACAGGCTCGAGAGAGGCGGGCACTTCGCGGCCTGGGAACAGCCGCAGCTCTTTGTCGAAGAGCTTCGCGCCGGCTTCAGATCGCTCCGAAAATCGACCTGAAAGCCTTCGGCGCTCGACGGGGGGTGGAAGCAAGGGGTCGGATCCCCCGTTCGCAAGGCCCTTGCTGCGCCGCCGCCGTCGCAGCGTCCGGCTTCGAAGGAGCCTCGTGCTCGCGAAAGCGCCGGGCGGACGACGGGTTCGGAGCGCCTCCGCGGCGCCCCCGGCGTCGTCCCCCGCGAGCGGCTCACCCCCGCCCGACGAACGGCATCTTGGTCGCCATGATCGTCATCGTCAGCACGTTGGTCGACAGCGGCAGGCTCGCCATGTGGACGATCGCGGCGGCCACTTCCGCCACGTCCATCGTCGGCTCGACCGCGATCCGCCCGTCGGCCTGCGGCACGCCCTGGGTCATCTTGTAAGCCATCTCGGTCAGCGCGTTGCCGATGTCGATCTGACCGCAGGCGATGTCGTGCGCGCGCCCGTCGAGCGCGAGCGATTTGGTGAGGCCGGTGATCGCGTGCTTGGTCGCGGTATAGGCCGCCGACATCGGCCGCGGGACATGGGCCGAGATCGAGCCGTTGTTGATGATCCGCCCGCCTTGCGGCTGCTGCCGCTTCATCAGGCCGAAGGCAGCTTGCGCGCAAAGAAAAGCGCCGTTGAGGTTGACGTCGACCACCGCCTTCCACTGCGCGAAAGTCAGTTCGTCGAGCGGGACCGCCGGCGCGCTCTGCCCGGCGTTGTTGAACAGGAGGTCGAGCCGGCCGAAGCCGCCCTCGATGGTCTTGAACATGTCGGCGACGGCCGCGGGATCGCCGACGTCGCAGGCCGACACGATGGCGCGCCGGCCGATGTGGCCGATCTCGCGCGCCACCGCGAGCAGCGGATCCTTGCGCCGCCCGGCGAGCGCCACGTTCCAGCCGGCGCGGGCGAGCGCGAGCGCCGAGGCCTTGCCGATCCCGGCGCCGGCGCCCGTCACCAGCGCGAATTTGTCGCCGCTCATCGATCTCCTCCCGTCGCCACGAGCGCCGCGCCGCGCAAATCCGGGGCCATCCGCCACACCGCGGCGGCCAGCACGATCGCGCCGCCGATCACGGTCGGCGCGCCGGGATTCTCGGCGAAGGCAAGAAACACCCAGACCGGCCCGAGCACAACGTCGAGCAGGGTGATCAGCCCCGCTTCGGCCGACGGAATGAGCTTCGCGCCCTCCATGAACAGCACGAAGGCGAGGCCGATGGTGGTGAGGCCGAACAGGAACAGCACGCCGAACTCCTGCAGGCCGAGCGGCGGATGCGGCGACAGCGCGAATCCGACGAGGCCCGAGCCGAAGGCGCCGATGGCGTTGACCGCGATCATCGAGGCGTGCGGCCGGCGGCGCTGCAGCACCACCATGCCGGCGAAGGCGACCGTCATCAGGGCCGAGAGCGCCTGCCCGAGCAGGCGTCCGGAGCCGAGCGCATCGCCGACCATGATCGCGACGCCGGCGAAGGCGACCGCGCCGGCGACGAGGGTGCGCCTCGAAACCGCCTCGCGGTTGACGAACCAGCCGATCGCGGCGGCGACGAACGGCAGCGTGGCGTAGATGATCATCACGTCGGCGATGGTCGTCGTCATCACCGCGGCGGTGTAGGCGGAGATGGCGACCAGCGCGAGCCCCGCCGCCAGCGGCGACAGCCAGCCGAAGCCGAACACGTCCTCCATCCGCCCGAGGCGCCACTCGACCACGCCCACCACCGAGATCGACGCGGCCCCGAGGGTCGCCCGCCAGCCCATCACCGTCCAGAGATCGAGATGGCCGACGAGGCGCGCGAACACGCCGGCGAGGCTCCACATCACCGTCGCGGTCAGGACCAGAAACACGCCGCGCCGGCGCGCGGACGATTGGGCCGGCACGGGGAAGCCTCATGGGTTCGCGCGAACGGAAGTCCGGATGATACGGCCCGCCCGACGCGTTTGGCAAACCGCGCCGCCGCGAATTGCGCTCCGCAAATCCGGCGGCTATGTCCGTCACGGCGCGGCGGGGGAGGGACCATGTTCGAGGGACACCTGGGCGTCATCGCCGCGACCGCGAACGTCGCCTTCCTGCTGGCCTTCCCGTCGCTGTTCTCGATCATCAACCCGATCGGCGGCGCGCTGATCTTCTCCGTCTACACCCGCGCCTTCGCCCAGCGGGACCGGCAGACGATCGCCGGGCTGGTCGGCTTCTATTCCCTCGCCATCATGTTCTGCGCGCTGTGGGGCGGGGCCTATGTGCTGAGCTTCTTCGGCGTCTCGATCGACGCCCTGCGCCTCGCCGGCGGCACGGTGGTCGCGCTCAGCGGCTGGCATCTGCTGAATTCCGGCGAACAGCACCCCGACCAGAAGACCAGCGGCGACGCCGCCGGGGACGCCGGCGACGACCCGAAGCAGGTCGCCTTCTTCCCGCTCACCCTGCCGTTCACCACCGGGCCCGGCACGATCGCGGTCGCGATCACCCTCGGCGCGGAGCGGCCCAGGGACAGCGCCCACGCCCTCGCCTTCTTCATCGGCGTGACGCTCGCGGCGATCGCCAACGCCGCGATCATCTGGATCGCCTATCGCTTCGCCGACCGGCTGACGGCGATGATGGGCGCGACGGCGCGCCAGGTGGTGGTGCGGATGTCGGCGTTCCTGCTCATGTGCATCGGCGTGCAGATTCTCGTCACCGCCGTCGGCGACCTGGTCGCGGAGTGGCGGGGGTAGGCCGCGGTTTGCTTGCGGCGAGAGCATACTCGTTTCGAGCGCCGCGGCCGGCGCGCACGGGCGTCCTTCCCCGGCTCGGCCGGGGAAGGTGGCCGAAGGCCGGATGGGGTGTGGCCCGCGTCATCGATGATGACGGATCGCACGACCGTCGCCGCCTGCTCGTCGCCGCGGGAGTCCTGCTTTCCACACCCCATCCGGCGCTGCGCGCCACCTTCCCCAGCAAAAGCTGGGGAAGGGATGGCGGCGCCGCCGGTGACGCGTGGACCCCGCAGCCAATCAGCGCGTCCCTTTCTCCGCCGGATAGAGCGCGCGGTAGCGCCTGAGGCGGGGCGCGTGCAGGGCGGCGCTGTCGGCGTCGGGCGCGAAGGTTTTTTCGACAGCGGGGCGCGGGCAGATCGTCGCGACCGTTCCGGCGCCGGCTGCGAGCATGCCGAGGCGGGCGGCGCCGAGCGCGGCGCCGGCTTCCGCGCCACGCGCGACGTCGATGGTGAGCCCCGTCACGTCGGCGATCATCTGGCCCCAGAAATCCGAGCGCGAGCCGCCGCCGACCAGCAGCGGCCGCACCGGCCGCGCTCCCGCCGCGTCGAGCACGTCGACGCCGTCGGCGAACGAGAAGGCGACGCCCTCCATCACCGCGAAGACAAGCGCGTCGGCGCCGTGGCTCGCGCGCAGGCCGGCGAACATCCCGGTCGCCTCGGCGTCGTTCAGCGGCGTCCGTTCGCCGCTCAGATAAGGCAGGAACACCGGCGCCGAGGCGACCGCGGCCTTCGACCGGGCGAACCCCTGCGCCGCCGCGACCAGCGCGCCGACCTCGTTCTCGCGGCCGAGAACGCCTGCGATCCACGCCAGCGACGCCGCCGCCGACAGCATCACCGCCATGCCGTGCCATCGGCCCGGCAGGGCGTGGCAGAAGGCGTGCAGCGTGCGCTCGGGCAGGCTGACGTAGCGGTCGGTCACGGAAAAGATCACCCCCGAGGTGCCGAGCGAGACGAAGCCCTCGCCGGCCTCGGTGGCGCCGACGCCGATGGCCGAAGCCGCGTTGTCGCCGCCGCCGCCGGCGATCGGGATGGTCCTGCCTTCGAGGCCCCAGGCTCGGGCGACGGCGGGCGAAAGATGCGCCGACACCTCGGAGCCCTCGACCAGCCGCGGCATGGCGGCGAGCGTCAGGCCGGTCGCTTCCAGCAGGCGCTCGTCCCAGCGCCGCTTCGCCACGTCGAGCCACGACGTGCCGGAGGCGTCGGACATCTCCGACACGGCCTCGCCGCTGAGGCGCAGGCGCACATAATCCTTGGGAAGCAGCACGCGCTTGGTCGCCCTCGCGACCTCCGGCTCGTGTTTCGCCACCCACAGCATCTTCGGCGCGGTGAAGCCAGGCATCACCAGGTTGCCGGTGATTGTTTCGACGTCCGGGACGCGGCGCTTGAGTTCCGCGCATTCGGCGAACGAGCGGCCGTCGTTCCACAGGATCGCCGGCCGGAGCGGCTTGTCGGCGGCGTCCAGCAGCGTCGCGCCGTGCATCTGCCCGGATAGGCCGATTCCGGCCAGTCTCGCGAACGCCTCCGGCGCGGTCTCGCGGATCTCGGCGACGCCCGCCTCGACGCCGCGCACCCAGTCGTCCGGGTCCTGCTCGCTCCACAGCGGGTGCGGGCGCGACACCGTCAGCTGCGGGGAGGCCTCGGCGACCACCGACTGACGCGCGTCGACCAGCAGCGCCTTCACCGACGACGTGCCGATATCGAGTCCGAGATACGTTTGCGTCATACCGGCGCCCTCCCTCCGTTGCGGCGCCAGTCTTACTCCAGCGCCGGCGCCTTGTCGCCTGTCAGCCCCACGCGCCGAGCGCATGGGCGACCTGCGCGCCGGCCTCGTACCAGGCCTCGCGCGCCCGCGGCAGCGTCGGCGCCTCCGGCGCCGTGACGGGAAGCGGCAGATCCTTTTCCGAAATGCGGCCAAGGACATGGTCCGCGAGGACGCGGCCGAACACCGTGCCGGGCGCGATGCCGCGGCCGTTGTAGCCGCAGAAGGTCACCACCCGGTCGGCGAGGCGGTGGAAGCGCGGCGCTGCGTCGCGCGTCATGCCGATCATGCCGTACCACTCGGCCTCGAAGGCGACCCCGCCGACGCCGGGAAAGAGTTTCGCGATGGCGCGCCGCGCCCAGGCGCGATGAATCGCGCGCCCCGTCCCGCGCAGCGCCCCGACGCTGCCGAACACGAGCCGCCCGGCGCGATCGAGGCGGAAGGAACTCAGGATCGTCTTCGTGTCCCAGCAGCCTTCGCGTCCGGGCAGGATCGAGGCGAGATGAGCGGGCTTCAGCGGCGTCGTGGCGAAATTGAAATAGGGCAGATGGATCTGCTCGCGCCGCGGCCCGGGCCACGGCGCGCCGCCGTAGGCGTCGGTCGCCACGACAATCCAGTCCGCCGTCACCGAGCCCCGGGCGGTCGAAACGCGCCAGCGGCCGGCTGTTCGCTCCGCCGCGCGCACCGCGCTCAGCGTGTGGACGGCGGCGCCGGCGGCGATGGCGGCCTGCGCGAGGCCGCGGGCGTAGCCGAGCGGCTGGATCGTGCCGGCGCGCAGGTCGATCAGCGCGCCCGCGTAAGCCGCCGTTCCGATCCGTTTCGCCGCCTCCTCGGCGTCGAGCGCCCTGACCGGCGCGCCGCGCGCCCCCCATTGCCACGCCCGTTCCGAGATCTCGTCGGCGCCCGCCCGGCCGACGGCGCAATGGAGGGTGCCGTTGGGAACCGGCTCGCAGTCGATCGCGTGTTTTTCGATCATCGCCCACACCGCGGCCGGGGCGTTTCCGAGCAGGTCGAGCGCCCGCTCGCCGTAGTCGGCGCCGAGCGCGGCGATCATCTCGGAGGGCAATATCCACATGCCGGCGTTGACCAGTCCGACGTTGCGGCCGGCGCCGCCGAAGCCGATTTCGACCGCTTCGAGCGCCACCACCTTCGCGCCGGCTTCGGCCAGACGGAGCGCCGCCGAGAGGCCGGTATAGCCGCAGCCGACCACGGCGACGTCCGCCGCGATGTCGCCGCGAAGCCCTTCGGTCGGCGGGGCGGGCGGGGCGGTTTTTTCCCACAGGCCGTGGGTGAGCGGGTCGTCCAGCATCGTGTTTCGAATCCTGCGGATCGCGGGATGATAGGCCGCGCGGGCGGGCGTTTCCACACCCCCGCTCATCGCCGCCCCAGTCGGGCCCGGGCGGCGCGCTTGACGCAGAAGCCCTGCCGCCCCCAAATCCGTCACGAGAAGGACGAGGCCGGCATGAGCTCCATTCGTAGCGTATGCGTGTATTGCGGTTCGGGCGCCGGCGACGATCCCCGGTTCGGCGACGCCGCCGACGCGCTCGGACGCAATCTGGCGAGCGCGGGGCTCAGCCTCGTCTACGGCGGCGGCGGCGAGGGCCTGATGGGTCGCGTGGCGCGCGCGACGCTCGCCGGCGGCGGCTTCGTGACGGGCGTTATCCCCAGCTTTCTGGTGCGCGAGGAACATGCGCTCACCGAAGCGCAGGAGGTGCTGGTGGTCGACAACATGCACGAGCGCAAGCAGGCGATGTTCGAGCGCGCCGACGCCTTCGTGGCGCTGCCGGGCGGGATCGGCACGCTCGAGGAACTGGTCGAGCAGATGACCTGGGCGCAGCTCGGTCGCCACGGAAAGCCCATTCTGATCGCCGACGTCGCCGGCTTCTGGCGCCCGCTGCTGGCGCTGTTCGCCCATATGAACGACGCCGGCTTCATCCGCAGCGGTTTCGCGTTGCGCTATCTGGTGGCGGAAAAGATCGACGACGTCGTGCCGATGCTGTTGGCCGCCGCCGACCGGCGCGCCGATCTCGCGCGCGAGGCGATGTCCGTCCGCGACCTGTGAGGGAATGCGATTGCACGGCTGGGACCTGCGACAAAGGGCGACGCCACGCGGCTCTTTTGCCGCCGGCCGAACGGCGCCATGGTCCTGCCCCATTCGCGCGTGGCGGCGCGAGGGCGTGGGAGGTTTTTTGAGAATGAAGAGATTCGACTGGACGATGGCGCTCGCCGGGGCGGCGCTCGTGGGATTGATCGCGGGCGGGGCGCAGGCCCAGACCGCGGAGCCGGCAGCGCCCGCGGCGGCGGCCGAGCCCGCCGCGGCCCCGGCCGCTTCGGCGCCGGCCAAACCGGCCGCGAAGAAGGCGAAGAAGAAAACCGCGGCCTCGGGCGGCGCGATCGCGGTGTCGGTGTGGAATTCCCGCGCCGCCGATCTGACCGAGCTTCAGGTCGCCCCGGCCGGATCCGACGCGTTCAAGAAAGCGCTGGGCAAACTGAAGGCCGGGAAAAAAACGGGCGCCCGCGTGCCGAAGACCAAGGACTGCCTGATCGATCTGCACGCGACCTTCGCCGACGGTCAGGTGACGGAGGCGAGCGGCGTCGACGTCTGCACGCAAAAAGTCCTCAACCTGACGGACTGACGGGCTTGCGGCCGCGTTCGCCGAGCGCGGCCGGCGCAGCATGCACACGTTCTTACCGGCGGGACTCCGCGCGACGAGCAACGTCCCCGATGCCCTTGGGGGGCGGGACAGGGTGGGGCCTCACGGGCCTCTCAGTTGGCGGCTGAAAGGGCGCGAACCTTCGAGGTCAGCGTGACCCCCTCCTCGTCCTCCCCCACAAGAGCCTGCGCCCGGGCGCACGCAAGCGCGACCCGGGTGGGGGAGGAGGCGCACGGCGCCGAATGTTGCTCCTGCCGGGGCAGGAAGGAGCCTGGCCGCACGCCCGCGGAGGGCGGGCGCAACTCCAAATTCTTCGGGCGTCTTCCCCAACCCAAACCGTCATGGCCGGGCTTGTCCTGGACAAGCCCGGCCATGACGGCGGTCAGTGGCTGCCGCGCCACCGCCTCGTTTTGGCGTTCGCGGTCGGCGACCGCGTCCACGAAAAAGTTAGGCCCCCCGGCGACGCAGCCGGAGGGCGATGCTCGAAACGCCTACGCCGTCACGCCTTGGCGAATTGCTCGGCGGCGAATTCCCAGTTGATCAGGTTGTCGAGCACGGCCTTGACGAAGTCGGGCCGGCGGTTGCGGTAGTCGATGTAATAGGCGTGCTCCCAGACGTCGACGGTGATGAGCGGCTGCGCGCCGTGGACGAGCGGGCTCTCGGCGTTGCCGGTCTTGGTGATCTCGAGCTTGCCGTCCTTGAGCGACAGCCACGCCCATCCCGAGCCGAACTGCGTCACGGCGGCCTGGGCGAGATCCTCCTTGGCCTTGTCGACCGAGCCGAACGATTCCACGAGCGCCTTCTCGAGTTCGCCCGGGATCGCGCCGCCGCCGTTCGGCTTCATGCTGAGCCAGTACAGCGAATGGTTATAGTGCTGGCCGATGTTGTTGAACACCGCGGGGGTCTTGCCGAACGAGCCCTTGATGATCTCCTCGATCGGCTTGCCCTCCCATTCGGTGCCCTTGATCGCGTTATTGCCGTTGTTGACGTAGGCGAGATGGTGCTTGTCGTGGTGATACTCGAGCGTTTCGCGCGACATGTAGGGTCCCAGCGCGTCGTAGGCGTAGGGCAGTTCTGGCAGCGAGAAAGTCATGTGACGGCTCCTTGACGAATTCTCTGAAAAGCTGGTTCCGAAGCCGACGGACGATCGTCCCGTCGGGATGGAAGACTTAGCCGGGCGCCGCAGGCGCGGCAACTGCGCCTGGCCCCGCGGGGGCGCGACCCCATGCACTCTGGCGCGGAAGCCCCCCTTCGCCTAACGTTTAGAAAAACAAATGCGCCAGGAGGGCGTCATGTTCCGACACATTCTCATCCCGACCGACGGTTCCGACCTCTCGCGAAAGGCTGTGATCTACGGCGTCCAGCTCGCCAAGGAGAGCGGCGCCACGGTGACGGCGCTGACGCTGACGGAGCCCTATCGCGTCGCGTCGATGGACGCGGTCCTGGTGTCGGTGGGCGAGGACGAATACGAGGAGGAATCCTCGCGCATCTCAGACCAGGCGCTCGAGCAGGTGAGAACGGCCGCGAAGGCCGCCGGCGTGCCGTGCGACACCGTTCGCGAAGTGCACGACCAACCCTATCGCGCGATCATCGACGTCGCCCACGCCAGGGACTGCGACCTGATCGTGATGGCTTCGCACGGGCGGCGGGGCATGTCGGCGCTGCTGCTCGGCAGCGAGACAGTCAAGGTGCTCACCCATTCGACCATTCCGGTGCTGGTCTACCGCTGAGACGGGAGGCCCGGCTCCTCGACGCGTTCGACCCTGAGCTGGGCGCCGTTTTCGACCGCGACCACCCGGACGCGCGCGCCGGCGGGGCAGTCGGCGCCGGCGACCCGCCACGAGCTGTCGCCGACCCGGATGCGGCCGTAGCCGCGCACGATCGCCTCGTCGAGAAAGAAGTCCTCTCCGATCATCGCGTGCGCCCGGCTCTGCGGCAGCGGGCCGGGTTCGGCGCCGAACGAGCCGTAGACCCGCCGGCCGACCAGAACGAGCGCGGCCACGAGCGCGCCGAACACGATCAGCTGCGTCCCGAACCCCATCGGCGCGACGTAGTCGACGGCGCCGACGATCGCCGCCGCGGCCCCGAACCAGATGAAGAACGCCCCCGGCGCCAGCGTCTCGACCGCGCACAGCGCGAGGCCGACGACGAGCCAGGCGAGCGCGGCGAAGCGGGAGGGATCGGCGAGGACTTCCATGCGCCAGCGCCTCAGCCGGCCGGCGGCGGCGCGGACGGCCGCTCCGGCGGCGCGGCGCGGGACGCCGTATCCGGAACCGGGCTCGCGCCCCTCGATCCGGCGGGCCGTGGCGCGGCGAACGGCTCGCCGCCGAGCGCGCCCGCCGCGATCTGGCCGAGGCCCGCCAGCGTTCCCGCCAGCGACGACAGTTCCATCGGCACGATGACGAGCTTCTGGTTCGGCGACTGCGCGAGCGCCTGAAGCGCTGCGATGTATTTTTGCGCGATCAGGAAATTGACCGCGACCACGTCGCCGGCGGCGGTCGCCACGCTGATCAGCTCGGTCGCTCTCGCATCCGCCTGGGCGGTGCGCTCGATCGCCTCCGCGGCGCGGAAGGCGGCGTCGCGCCGGCCCTCCGCCTCGAGCACGAGGGCGGCCTTGCGGCCTTCGGCGCGGGTGATGTCGGACTGGCGCATGCCCTCCGCCTCGAGGATCACCGCGCGCTTCTCGCGCTCGGCCTTCATCTGCCGCGCCATCGCGTCGACCAGGTCCTTCGGCGGCTCGATGTCCTTGATTTCGACGCGCGTGACCTTGAGGCCCCACGGTTCCGAGGCGGCGTCGATCACGGTCAGCAGGCGGACGTTGATCTCGTCGCGATGCGACAGCAGCTGGTCGAGGTCCATCGAGCCCATGACCGTGCGGACGTTGGTCATGACCAGGTTGAGCAACGCCGTCTTCAGGTCGGCGATCTCGTAGGCCGCCCGGCGGACGTCGAGCACCTGGTAGAAGGCGACGCCGTCGACGGTCACCTGGGCGTTGTCCTTGGTGATGATCTCCTGCCTCGGCACGTCGATCACCTGCTCCATGACGATCAGCTTGCGGCCGACCGTGTCGATGTAGGGCACGATGAGGGCGAGGCCCGGCGTCAGCGTCTTGTGATAGCGGCCGAAGCGCTCGACCGTGTAATTGTAGCCCTGCGGCACCTGGCGCACGCCCATGAGCGCGGTCACGACGACGAAGGCGGCGATGACGAGCGCGAAGACGGTCGCCCCTTCCAGCATCTGCAAACCCCCGGGCCCGGTTCAGCCGACCCTAGCCGGAAAACCGGCCGGCCGCCATCGCCGCCGCGGCGAAGCCGGCGGGAGCGCCGGCGCCGGTCGCCGGTCGGGCTTCAGTCCGCGAGCGCGAGCGGCGCCCCGCCTGCGCTCAGGGTCCGGCCCGCGGCCTTCGCCTCCTCGGCGCGGTCGAGCCGCAGCAGGGCCAGCGCCTCCCGCCCCGACGACGAGCCGAGCGCGCCGACCGGCAGGTCGCCATCGACGACCGGCGTTCCCGCCGGCGGGGCGTCGGCCCCGAATCGAACGCGGGCGATTCGCTTGCGCCCGGTCCCGCGGTGCTTCATGCGCGAGACCACCTCCTGCCCGACGTAGCAGCCCTTGTGGAAATCGACGCCGTGCAGGAGGTCGAGGTTGACGTCGTGCGGAAAGGCGTCGCCATAGGCGAAATCGACGCCGCCCCGCGGCACGACGGCGTCGATGCGCAGCGCCTCGTAACCGGCGAGATGCGCCGATCCGATCGCCGCGGCCTCAGCGCGCGAACAGATCGCACGCAAGCCCAGGCGCGGATCGCGCGGGTCGGCGGTGACGACGGCGCCGGCCGGCGCCTGCGCGGGCGCGCCCCACAGGGCGACCACGCCGCGCTCGGCGCTCTCGTCGGCGATCGCGACCCGGGCGCGCAATTTGTAAAATCCGAGGCGCCGCGCGAGATCGGCGGCCTGCGCGGCTGCGCAGTCGATGAGGAACGCCGCGCCGCCGTCGCGGTCCGCGCGGACGACGATCATGTCGAACAGAATCTTGCCCTGCGGCGACAGCAGGGCGGCGTAGCGGGCCTCGCCGGGGGCGAGTCGCTCGACGTCGTTGGTGAGAAGGCCTTGCAGGAAGCTCGCCGCGTCCTCGCCGCTCACCCCGACAATGCCCCGGTCCTCGAGCCAGGCGGCCTCGTTGGTCATTCTCGTTCGACTCCGATCCCGCTTGCTTTGCCGGGCCTTGTTAATTAGGCGGCGTCAAGGCCCGCGCAAGCGGCTTGCACGCAAGGACCAGGCCATGCCCCGGACGTTCGATTGCATTCTCTCCAATGGAACGGTCGTCAACCACGATGGAGTCGGCCCGCGCGACATCGGCGTCCGCGACGGCCGGATCGCCGAGATCGGCGACCTCGCCCGCGCGGCCGCGGCGGAACGGGTCGACTGCGCCGGATTGCACGTCCTGCCGGGCGTGATCGACAGCCAGGTGCACTTCCGCGAGCCCGGACCGACGCACAAGGAGGACCTCGAGACCGGCTCGCGCGCCGCGGCGCTCGGGGGTGTGACGGCGGTGTTCGAGATGCCCAACACCGATCCGGCGACCACGACCGAGGCGGCGCTCGCCGACAAGGTCATTCGCGCGACGGGGCGGATGCATTGCGACTTCGCCTTCTGGGTCGGCGGCGCACACGACAATGTCGCGAACCTGCCCGACCTCGAGCGCCTGCCCGGCGCGGCCGGGATCAAGGTGTTCATGGGCTCGTCGACCGGCAAGCTGCTGGTCGCGGACGACGCGGGCGTGCTGGCGATCCTGAAGAGCATCCGCCGCCGCGCCGCCTTCCACAGCGAGGACGAGGCGCGGCTCAACGAGCGGAAACCCCATCGCGTTCCCGGCGACCCGTCGTCGCATCCCGTCTGGCGCGACGAGACCGCGGCGCTGCGCTCGACCGAACGCCTCGTCCGCCTGGCGCGCGAGGCCCGCGCGCAGGTCCACGTCCTGCACGTCTCGACCGGCCAGGAAATGGAGCTTCTCGCCTCGGCGAAGGACGTCGCCACCTGCGAGGCGACGCCGCATCACCTGACGCTGAGCCTCGATGACCACCCGCGCCTTGGCACGAAAATGCAGATGAACCCGCCGGTGCGTGGGCCGGACCATCGCCGGGACATCTGGCGCGGGCTCGCTCAGGGCGTGGTGGACGTGCTGGGCTCCGATCACGCGCCCCACACGCTGGAGGAGAAGGCAAAACCCTACCCCGAGAGCCCGTCGGGGATGCCCGGCGTGCAGACGCTCGTGCCGATCATGCTCGACCACGTCGCAGCCGGACGGCTGACGCTGCAGCGCTTCGTCGACCTGACCAGCGCCGGCCCGGCGCGCATCTTCCGCATTCTCGGCAAGGGCCGGATCGCGGCCGGCTACGACGCCGACTTCACCGTCGTCGACCTCAAGCGAGTCGAGACGATCCGCGATTCCTGGATCGCCTCGCGCTGCGGCTGGACCCCGTACGACGGCAAGACGGTGACCGGCTGGCCGGTCGGCGCGATCGTGCGCGGACGGCGGGTGATGTGGGAAGGCGAACTCGCGACGCCGTCGACGGGGCAGGCGGTGCGGTTCTGGTGAGGCCTCGCTTCAGGCCCTGAGCGCGAGTTTTGCGATATAGCCGGACCGCGTCTCGCCGGCGGCGCGCGCGTCTTCGTCCAGCCGGCGGAGGACCCGGCGCGGCAACGTGATGTTGACTCGCTCCGCGGTGTCGTCGAGCGCGGCGGGGTCGATGGTGACGACCGAGAGAATCCAACCCTCGTACTCCGGAACGGCGCGAATCGCCTCCAGCGACGACGGTGGCGGAATCGCCTCTCCCGCGTCCAGCGCTTCGTCCATCCACGCGATCCCGGCCTCCTCGGCGCCGGCGATCGCCTCCTCCAGCGTCTCGCCGGCCGAGAAGCAGCCCGGCAGGTCAGGAATGACGACACCGTAGTCGGATCGCTCCGTTCTGGGTTCTATGGCGATGGGGTAGCGCATATCAAAGTCCCGCCTGTTTGCGGATTGCGGCGACGCGAGACCGACGCCGAGTTCGCGCTTCGGATGCGGCACGACCACAATTCCCGGGCGCGACGGATGCACAAAGACGTGGTGAGAGCCACGGACGCGTTTCAAGACCCAGCCGGCCTGTTCCAGTTCGCGAATAAGGTCGGCGCTCCGCATCGTGTGTATAATACACACGAAGAGAGTCCTCTTCAAGACGGCTGGACCTCGGTGCAGCCGCGGCCGTCAACCGCGTCGCCGCTCAATGACCCGAGTGTCCTCACCCCACCACCTGCATCGTCAGCCAGGTCGCCGCCAGCGCCGGCTTGTGCGCGCCCTCGATCTCGATGGTGAGGTCGTAGACGAGTTGCCACTCGCGCTCGGAGCGCCTGAGCACGGCCGTGAGCAGGAAATGCGCGCGCACCCGGCTGCCCGAGCGCACCGGATGGAGAAACCGCACCTTGTCGAAGCCGTAGTTGATTCCCATCGCCGAGCCCTCGACCCTGGGCAGCGCGCTGTAGGCCATCGGCGACAACAGCGACAGCGTCAGGAACCCGTGCGCCACCGTGCCGCCGAAATGGGAATCGGCCGCCCGTTCCGGATCGACGTGGATGAACTGTTCGTCCTCCGTCACCCGGGCGAAGGCGTCGATCCGGTCCTGATCGACCACGAACCAGTGCGAGACGAAGGTCTCGCCGACGTTCTGGTGCAGTTCCGAGGGGGTGAGCGTCCGGGCCTGGCCCCACGTGGTCATGCGTCGTCTCCGAACATCGCCGGCGCGGCGGTCACGGCGATGCCGCCGTCGACCGGCAGGATCGCCCCGGTCGTGTAGGCGCCCCCGCGCCCGGTCAGGAACAGCAGCGCCCCGGCGATGTCCTCGGGCCGCCCGAGCCGATGCATCGGCACCGCGCTCGCGCCGCGTTCGGCGCCCTGGTCGTCGCCGAGGGCGAAGTTCGTCATGTTGGTCGGGAACGGGCCCGGCGCGATCGCGTTCACCGTCACCTGCCGGCCGGCGAATTCCGCGGCCAGGATTCGGGTCAGGTGGTGCACGGCGGCCTTGGACGCCGCGTAGGAATAGGCGGTCTCCGACTGCGTGACGGTTCCCATCACCGAGCCGAAATTGACCACATTGGACGGCCGCTCGCCAGTTGCGGACGCAAACAGCATCGGCGCGAGTTCGCGGGTGAGGGCGAAGAGCCCGGTGACGTTGACGGCGAGAACCCGGTCGAACGCCTTCCACGGGAAGCTCTCGAACGGCTGGCCCCAGGTCATGCCGGCGTTGTTGACGAGAATGTGCAGCGCGTCGGTGCGGCGGCGCGTCTCCGCAGCGAGTTCGGCGACGCCGGCTTCGGTCGCGACGGTGCCGCCGAACCCCTCGCACGGGCCGATCGCCGAGAGCTCCTTGGCCGCCGCTTCGCAGGCGTCCGCCTTGCGCGACGCGATCAGCACCCGCGCCCCCGCGGTCAGGAGCGCCTCGGCGCAGACCCGCCCGAGTCCGGTCGCGCCGCCGGTGACGAGCGCAGTGCGTCCGCGGACGGAAAAGAGATTTGACGACGTGAACATGTTTCCTCCCGGGAAAAGTCGATTCGCGCCGATCCTAGCAAGTCCGGGGCCCGGGCCAAACTCCGGCCACGAACGGCGCCGATCCTGCCCGCGTCGCAAGGGAATCGCCAATGACCGGAACCATGCCGCTCCGCTTCGCCGTCCTCGTGGGAAGCCTGCGCAAGGGCTCCCACAACGCGGCGATCGCCCGCGCGCTGCCGGGGCTCGCGCCCGACGGCGTCACGATCGAGCGGCTCGGCTCGGTCGGGGATTTTCCGCTCTACGATTTCGACGCGCAGCAGGAGAGCGGCTTTCCGCCGGCGGTTCTCGCGATGGGCGAAGCGATCCGGGCGGCGGACGGAATTATCTTCGTCACGCCGGAGTACAATCATTCCGTGCCCGGCGTGCTGAAGAACGCGATCGACTGGCTGTCGCGGCTGCCGCACCAGCCGTTCGCCGGCAAGAAGGCCGCGATCCAGAGTTCTTCGCCGGGCCTGTTCGGCGGCCTGAGGGCGCAGCTCCATCTGCGGCACATGTTCGTCTTCCTCGACGTCCGCGCGCTCAACAAGCCCGAGGTGATCATCCCGCAGGTTCACCAGAAGATCGACGCCGACGGGGAGCTGACCGACCCGGCGACGCGGGGCTTTCTGGCCGACCAGTTGAAGGCTCTTGCGGCGTTCGTGCGCGGTTGACGCCTTGCGGCCGTCCGCGCAGAGTCCGGCGGGAACGGGAGCCCGCGGACGAAATGAAAGTCTCGATCATCCAGATGAACTCGATCAGCGACAAGGCCGCCAACGTCGCCGCGGCCGAGGCGCTGATCGAGCGCGCCGTCGCCGAGGAGCGCCCGGACTGGGTGCTGTTGCCGGAATTCTTCGACTGGGCCGGCGGCTCGAAGGCCGACAAGCTCGCCAACGCCGAGACCTTTCCCGGCGGGCCGGCCTACACGATGGCGCGCGGGCAGGCGATCAAGCACCGCATCTTCGTTCACGCCGGCTCGATCATGGAAGCAATCGAGGGCGAGGCGCGCATCCACAACACCTCCGTCGTCTTCAACCGCGAAGGCGAGGAGATCGCCCGCTACCGAAAGATCCACCTGTTCGACGTCACCACCCCCGACGGCGCCTCCTACAAGGAGAGCCAGGCGGTGAAGGCCGGCGATCACGTCGTGACCTACGACTGCGAGGGCGTCACCATCGGCTGCTCGATCTGCTACGACCTGCGCTTTCCCGACCTTTTTCAGGCGCTCGCCGAGAAGGGGGCGCAGATGATTGCGCTGCCGGCCGCCTTCACCCTGCAGACCGGCAAGGACCATTGGGAGGTGCTGCTGCGCGCCCGCGCCATCGAAACCGAGGCCTACGTCTGCGCCAGCGCCCAGACCGGGTCGTTCACGGTCGGCAACGAGCAGCGCCAGACCTATGGGCATTCGCTGGTCGCCGACCCCTGGGGCCATGTCGTGGCCAAGGCGTCCGACGGCGCCGGAATCGTCTCGGCGCGGATCGACCCCGAGCGGGTCGCGCGGGTGCGCAAGCTCATTCCGGTCGCCGAGCATCGCCGGCGGCTCAGCGCGCTGGCGTGAGGGCTGCGACGGCGCGCATGGGTTCGCAGGACGAGCACGCGGCGACGATCGTGGAGCGGGCGGCGGGACGCTTCGGCGAACTGGCGTTGCGCTCCGTCGGCGGCCACTACGAAATCGTCATGAACGGCGTGTTCCTGATGGACACGCGCAACGGCGAGTCCGAGCGGCTGCTCGTCCGCCTCGCGCTTCGCGACGCGCCGGACCATTCGCGCCTCATGATCGGCGGTCTCGGCGTCGGCTTCTCGCTCGCCGAGGCGCTCCGCTCAGACCGGCTCGGGCGGGCGACGGTGGTCGAGATCGAGCCCAGAATCGTCGCGTGGTGCCGCACGCATCTCGCGCCGTTCTCGCAAGGCGCCCTCGCCGACCCGAGGGTCGAGATCGTCGAGGACGACGTGGCGGCCTTTCTCCGCCGGTCCGCGGCCTGCTTCGACGCGATCTGCCTCGACGTCGACAACGGTCCGGCGTGGACTGTGGCCGACGCCAACGGCGCGCTCTACGCGGCCGAAGGCCTCGCCATGCTGCGCGACCGCCTGAAGCCCGGCGGGACGCTCACGGTCTGGAGCGCTGCGGCGGCGCCGACGTTCGAGGCCCGTTTGCGCGACGTGTTCGATGCGGTCGAAGCCGTCGCCGTCCCGGTGGCGAGGGGCGAGCCGGACGTGGTCTACGTCGCCTCGCGCTCGCGAGCCTGACGGCCCGTCCTCGTCCGCCATTCGACCCGCGGGATCGACCCCGGCCCGGCCGAGCCGCCCCCCTTCGATGAGGGGAACCACAAAATTGAACCCCAGGCCGCGATAATTGTGTTTGGCGCGCCCGGGCGCTACGACGGACAGTGACCTTTCAGCGGTTGCGGTCCCGAACGCCGCGCGCGCCGACCCGACAGGACCCTTCGATGGCGGATGAAGACCTCGACCTGAGCACGCTCTCCGACCACGAGCTCGTCGAGCAGATGCACGACGACCTGTACGACGGCCTCAAGGAGGAGATCGAGGAGGGCGTGCGCATCCTTCTCGGGCGCGGCTGGACCCCCTACGACGTGCTCACCCGGTCGCTGGTCGAGGGCATGCGCATCGTCGGCGTCGATTTCCGCGACGGCATTCTGTTCGTCCCCGAGGTGCTGATGTCCGCCAACGCCATGAAGGCCGGCATGGCGATCCTGAGGCCCCTGCTCGCCGCCACCGGCGCTCCCCGCATGGGCAAGATGGTGATCGGCACGGTCAAGGGCGACATCCACGACATCGGCAAGAACCTCGTGTCGATGATGATGGAGGGCGCGGGCTTCGAGGTGATCGACCTCGGCGTCAACAACGGCGTCGAAAAATACCTCGAGGCGATCGCGACCCACCAGCCGGAGATCGTCGGCATGTCGGCGCTGCTGACGACGACCATGCCCTACATGAAGGTCGTCATCGACACGCTGAAGGAGAAAGGCATCCGCAACGACCATATCGTTCTGGTCGGCGGCGCGCCGCTCAACGAGGCTTTCGCCGAGGCGGTCGGCGCAGACGCCTACTGCCGCGACGCCGCGGCGGCGGTCGAGACCGCGAGGGCGTTGATCGCCCGCCGGCAGGGAGCCGCGCTGGCGCGCGAGCCGGCATGACGGCGACGCAGCGAAGGCGCAGGGTTCCCGACGCCGACCTCGAGTCGGCGGCCGCCTATCCGGGCGACCGGACGAACGGGCGGATGCTGGTGATCGCCTGCGGAGCGCTGGCGCGCGAGGTGCTCGCGCTCGGTCTCGACGGGCTCGACGTCACCTGCCTGCCGGCCAGCCTGCATAACCGACCCGAGCGGATCCCCGAGGCGATGCGCGCCTCGATCCGCGCCAACCGCGACGCCTACGACGAGATCCTGTGCCTCTACGGCGACTGCGGCACCGGCGGCGCCCTCGATCGGGTGCTCGCGGAAGAGGGCGTCCAGCGGATTGCAGGCGCGCATTGCTACGCGTTCTACACCGGCGAAGCGGCGTTCGCCGCGCTGGCGGAGGAAGAGCCGGGAACCTTCTACCTCACCGACTTCCTCGCCCGGCATTTCGACGCGCTGGTGATTCGCGGCCTCGGCCTCGATCGCTTCCCCGAGCTGCGCGACGCCTATTTCGCCGCCTACCGGCGCGTCGTGCATCTGGCGCAGGTCGAGGATCCCGAGACGGACGCGAAGGCGCGCGCCGCGGCGCTGCGGCTCGGCCTCGCCTACGAGCGCCGGTTCACTGGCCTCGGCGCCCTCGCGGCCTTTCTCGACAAGAAGCCGGGCGAGCGCGAGCCGGAGAGGGCGACGGCATGGCCAGCCTGATCGTCGTGTCCTGGCGCGACATCCCCAGTCAGGTGATCGTCAAGGCCGGGCGGCGGTCGGCCCGGCGCGAACTGTCGGAACGGTTCGTCCGCGCCATCGACGCGGCGGCGATGCGCGCGGGCGCGACGAGCGACGACGCCTACCTCGCGCACTGGCGACGCAGCGCCCCCGTTCCCTGCGGCGACGACCTCGAGGCGGAAGCGGAGGCGGCGGCGGCGCGGCTCGAGGCCGAGTACGACGCGGATCGGCTGGCCCAGCTCGCGAAGCACGACGGGCGGGAGCGTTCGGCGTGATCGGAGATGCGCTGATCGAGTTGACGCTCGGGCGCGCCGCGCGCGCCGGGAATTGCTGTCGTCGGCGGCCTACCCCCACCACCACCCTGCGGGTGGTCCCCCTCCCCCGTTTCGCTTCGCTTCACGGGGGAGGAGCGCACGCCGGCGCCATGTCCTCCCTTGCCGAAGGCGGGGGAGGGGGACCGTCCGAAGGACGGTGGTGGGGGCCTGCCGCTGCGGCGCCCTTCGTTCCCGTCTCATGATGGCTCCATCGGACCGCCGCGTGGTCTTCACCCCGTCGGGCAAGCGGGGGGCCTTCGCCGAGGGGACGAGCCTTCTCGACGCGGCGCGCCGGCTCGGGGTCGACCTCGACTCGGTGTGCGGCGGGCGCGGGATCTGCGGCCGCTGCCAGGTCGACGTCGCCGAGGGCGCCTTCGCCAAGCACGCGCTGGAATCGCGCGAGGGGCACGCCGGCCCGTGGAGCCCGGTCGAGCAGCGCTACGTCGACAAGCGCGGCCCGCTGCCGCCCGGCCGGCGACTCGGCTGCCAGACGCGCATCTGCGGCGACCTCGTCGTCGACGTGCCGGCGGAGAGCCAGGTCCACCGCCAGATTGTGCTGAAGCGCGCCGAGGAGCGCGTCATCGCGATCGATCCCGTGGTCCGCCTGCATACGGTCGAGGTGCGCCAGCCGGACATGAGCGACCCGTCGAGCGACTTCCGCCGTCTGCAGGAGGCGCTCGAAGGGCAGTGGGGCGTCATGGGCGCGACCGCCGACGCCGCTGTCGTGAGGACGCTGCAGAAGGCGCTGCGGGCGGGCGGCTGGACCGCGACCGTCGCGCTACGCTGCGACCGGGAGGTCGTGGCGATCTATCCGGGCTTCGTCCTCGCCGCCTGCGGCGTCGCCATCGACGTCGGCTCGACCACCATCGCCGCCTATCTCTGCGACCTCGCGACCGGCGAGACGCTCGCCTCCGTCGGCGCGATGAATCCGCAGATCCGCTTCGGCGAAGACCTGATGAGCCGCGTCTCCTACGCGATGATGAACCCCGGCGGCGACGCGGAGCTGACGGACGCCGTGCGCCGGGCGATCGACGCGCTGATCGGCGAAGCCGCCGCGCAGGCCGAGGTCGCGCGCGAGGCGATTGTCGAGCTGACCCTGGTCGGCAATCCCATCATGCATCACCTCGCGCTCGGGCTCGATCCGGCCGAACTCGGCGGGGCGCCGTTCGCGCTCGCGATCGACGGCGGCTTCGAGGTCAAGGCGCGCGAACTGGGCCTCGCCGTCGCGCCGGGCGCTTACGTCTACGCGCTTCCCTGCATCGCCGGCCATGTCGGCGCCGACGCAGCCGCGGTCACGCTCGCCGAGGCGCCGCACGAAAGCGACGAACTCAGGCTGATCGTCGACGTCGGCACCAATGCCGAGATCGTGTACGGCGACCGACGGCTGTGTCTGGCTGCCTCCTCGCCGACCGGACCGGCGTTCGAGGGGGCGCAGATCTCCTGCGGCCAGCGCGCCGCGCCGGGCGCGATCGAGCGCGTGCGCATCGACCGCGCGACGCTCGAGCCGCGTTTCAAGGTGATCGGCTGCGACCTCTGGTCCGACGAGCCGGGTTTTGCGGAAGCGACCGCGCTGTCCGGCGTGACCGGCGTCTGCGGTTCGGGAATCATCGAGACGATGGCCGAGCTCTTTCTCGCCGGCGTCGTGTCGGCGGACGGCGTCCTCGACGGGACGTTGGCCGCGCGCACCGCCCGCGTCGAGCCGGTCGGCCGCACCTTCGCCTATGTGCTGAACGAAGGGCCGCCGCGGCTCCTGATCTATCAGACCGACGTCCGCGCCATCCAGCTCGCCAAAGCCGCGCTCTACGCCGGGGCGAAGCTCCTGATCGAGCGCCGGGGCGCGCCGCCCGACCGGATCACCCTCGCCGGCGCCTTCGGCGCGCAGATCGATCCCGTCTACGCCATGGCGCTCGGCATGATCCCCGACTGCGACCTCGACCGGGTGACGAGCGCCGGCAACGCCGCCGGCACGGGGGCGCGGATCGCCCTGCTGAACCGCGCCGCGCGGGCCGAGATCGAGCGCGTCGCGCGGGCGATCGAGAAGGTCGAGACCGCGATCGAGCCGGACTTCCAGGCCCTGTTCGTCGCGGCGATGGCGATCCCCCACAAGACGGACGCGTTTCCCAACCTCGCCCGCCGGATCGACCTGCCGCCGGCGAAGGCGAGCGACGACGGCGGGCGGCGGCGATCCCGGGAGGCGCGGCGGCGGACGCCGGCCTGAGAACTCGCGCCGACATGTTCCTGCAAAGTGGCTGTGACATGGTCGCCGTTCCTCATCGTCGCGGACAGCGATAATCCGGGTCGCGGGCGGCCTGGCGAAAGGACGAGCGTCGTGGCCGGTCACACCGTCAAAGCCTTCGACAGAGACCTCGAGTCAGTCGGGCGGGGCATCGCCGAACTGGGCCGCCTCGCCGAAACCATGGTGGTGCAGGCCCTCGAATCGCTGATGCGGGGCGACGCGGCGCTCGCGCAGTCGGTCATCACCACCGGCCTGCGCCTCGTCGAATTGCGGCGCAGGCACGAGGCCGAGGCGATTCGCGCCATCGCGCGCCGCGCGCCGGTCGCCGCCGATCTGCGCGAGGTGGTGGCCGCCATCCGCATCGCCGGCGACCTCGGCCGGATCGGCCACCACGCGCAGACGATCGCCAACCACACCATCCGGATCGGCGAGGCGGCGCAGATCCCGCGCGCGATCGCCGGCCTCGGCCGTCTGCGCGCGCTCGCGGCCGACCTGCTCGCCGAGGCGCTGACCGCCTATGCGCAACGGGACGCGCAGCGCGCCTGGTCGGTGTGGGGGCGCGACGCCGAACTCGACACGCTGGAAGGCACGGCGTTCGTCGACCTTCTCAGCCAGATGATCGACGACCCGCGCAGCATCACCTACTGCACCCACGTCCTGTCGGCGTCCCGGGCGATCGAGCGAATCGGCGACCACGCGACCAACATCGCCGAGACGGTCATCTATCTGGTCACCGGCGCCGTCGTCGCCGACGAACGGCCGCGCGGCCGCGGGCCGGCCGACATCCCGGCGAGCGTCGCCCGCGACGCCTTTTGACGTCGCTCGCGAACCGGCGTAACGGAGCGCCCTTTCCCCAGCGCGCCGTACGGTTTCCGGGCTCGGCGCCAGGGCGTTTCCCGAACGTGCGTGTTGATGGCCGAGAACCCGAAGCTTGCCGCGGCGATGGCCCGGCTGGACACGCTCACCGATTGGGAGCGCCGCCCGCGCAACCGGATGCGGGTCGGGCTCGAGCCCGCGCGCGACCTCGCGGCCCGGCTCGGCGAACCGCACGAGCGCTTTCGCGCCGTGCACGTGGCCGGCTCCAAAGGCAAGGGCTCCGTCTCGGCCCTGATCGAAGCCGGGCTCGCGCATGCGGGCCTGACCGTCGGCCGTTACGGGTCTCCCCACGTCGAGCATGTCACGGAGCGGGTCAGCCTCGGCGGCCATGACGTCGATCCCGAGACCCTGGCCGTCGCGCTGACGAAAGTCCTCGACGCCTACGAGGCCGCCCGGCGCGAGGGGACAGCGGCGGCTGAGGCCACCTGGTTCGACCTTCTGACGCTGGCCGCCTTCGTGATCTTTCGCGAGGCGGCCATCGAATGGGCGGTGGTCGAGGTCGGCCTCGGCGGACGGCTCGACTCGACCAACATCGTCGACGGCGAGATCGCCGTCGTGACCAACATCGGGCTCGAGCACACCGAAATCCTCGGCGACACGCGGGCGAAGATCGCCGGCGAGAAGGCGGGAATCGTGAAGCCCGGCGCGGTGGTGGCGACCACGCTTCGGCCCGACGACGAGGCGGGCCGCGTGATCGCCGCGCGGGCGGACGCGCTCGGATGCGCGCTCGTCGTGAGCGAGGCGGGAGAGGGCGCGACGCTCGCGGAGACCAACGCCGCCCTCGCCGGCGCGGTTCTCGACGCGCTCGGCCGCAGGGGCGTGACGGGGCGGGCGGGCGAAGCGGTCGGCGCCCGGCTTCTCGACGGCGATACCCGGGCGCGCGCGCGGCTCGTCGGCCGGATGGAGCGGTTTTCGCTCGCCGGGACTCCGCGCCCGCTCAAGGTCGTGCTCGACGGCGCGCACGTGCCGTTCAACATCGCCGCGGTGCTGAGGGATCTCGGCCGGGAGCCGGACCTCGCCGGCCCCTGCGTCGCCGTGGTGGCGCTGGCCCGCGATAAGGACGCCCCGGGGTTTCTCGCCGAACTCGGCCGGCGCGCGACGGTTCTGGTGTGCGCCGACGCGCCCTCGGCCGCGCGCGGCCGTCCGGCGGCGGAACTCCGGGCGATCGCCGCCTCGCTCGGGATCGACAGCGAAGCCGAGCCCGACGCGCGGCGCGCTTTCTTGCGCGGCGCGGAACTCGCCCGGCGCTCGGGCGGGTGGCTGCTCGTGACCGGGTCGCTCTATCTCGTGGGCGCGCTGCGGGGAGAGCTGCGTTCCGGCCGCCTCGGGACGGCCGCGTCGCCGCCTGCGCCCTGAGAGACGGTCGGGGCGTCCCTGGACGCCGGTCCGCCGACGGGCGCCGTCATCGCGCTCCGGCGACCGCCTGCGCCACGCCCGGCCGCGGCCGCTGAAAGGCGAGCGCGGCCGCGGCGGACAGCAGCAGCGCGGCCAGGGGCGATGCGCCCGGCAGGGGCGCCGGCGCCTCGCCCGGCAGGGCATTGGTCTCGGCGGCGTCCAGATACGCCGCGACCTCCGTCGGGGCGCCGCCGCCCGAAGTCGTCAGCGGAACGGCGGTCGCGCTCGATGCGATCATGTCGAACTCGAACGCCGGGCTGGATGAGGTCATCACCACCTTGTTGTAAGAGGCGCTGTTGTTGAAATCGAAATTGACGATGTCGGAGCCGTCCGCCCCCTGGCTGCCGTTGGCGCTGGCGACCACATTCGAACCGGTGTATTGCGCGACCAGCGCCGATCCCTGATAGAAGCTCAGGGTGTTGTAGGAATCGACCGAGCCCCAGTTCATTCCGAAATATTGCTGGTTCTGGGCGAAATTGATCGTCACCGGACCGTTGCTTTCGGCAGCGAGATAGTTCGTCGTCTGCGGCCCGCTTGAGGTATAGGGCGCGGCGGCGACGCCGGATTTCGTTCCGTTGTAGACGCCGGCGGTTCCGGAGAACTGGATCGAGTCGCCCTGACCGAAGTACAGCTCCTGACTGGTGACAAGGCCGGCGACGGCCGACTGGCCCAGGTTGAGAACCTGGACGCTCGAATTCGCCGGAAGCGCGCTGAGCGAGGCATTGAAGGTCACGTCGACGGCGGCGGCGTGAGCGCCTTGCGCCAGCGCGGTCGTCGCCAGCGCGATCCACACGATCAGCGGCTTGCGAACAGTGAACATGCTCATGGCTTCCCTCGTCGCCGGCTTCCCGTGCGAAGCCCCGATCGTCGGGTGTTGGAGAGCAAGGCCCGTGCCGCCGGCGCCCGCGGTTCAACCCGTGCGAATCGCCGTCGGCGCGCCCGCCTCCGCGCCCGTTTCGCGAAGGACGAATGCGAAACGCAAAGCGGGATGCGAAACGTCGGCGCCGTGCGCCCGCGCCGAGGCGACGCGGGTCCGTCCGCAGGATTCGGGAGGTCGTGGGCGAAAGGCGGGCGGATGAGGCGACCGGCGTCCGACCCGCACGAGACGCGAGCTGAAGACGGCAAGGCCGCAGCAAAAAGACCGCGCCGACGATTTCCGGGTCCGCGAAGCGCCGGCCGGGCGCGCCTAGCCCGCCCAGCCTTGCGCCGCGATGCCGGCGAACAGCAGAAGCCCCGCGTCGCGATTGGAGCGGAACAGGCGCAGCGCCGTCGCGGCGTCCGCGCCCTCGACCTGAGACAGCTGCCAGCCGAGATGGGCGGCGTAGGCGAGCCAGCCGACGAGCGCGATCGCCAGCCTTCGAAAATCCATTGCGCCGACCAGAAGGATCGCCGCCAGCGACAGGAGCGCGGCGGCGCCGTAGAAAATGCCGACGCCGAGCCGGGTATGGCCTGCGAACAGCCGCGCCGTCGAGCGGATGCCGACGATGGCGTCGTCGCGCGAGTCCTGCACGGCGTAGATCGTGTCGTAGCCGATCGTCCATGAGAACGCCGCGAAGTAGAGCAGGACGGGGGCGAGCGCGAGGCTGCCGAAGACGCCCGCCCACCCCATCAGCGCGCCCCAGGAGAAGGCGAGGCCCAGCACCGCCTGCGGCCACGACGTCACGCGCTTCATCAGCGGATAGACCGCAACGATTCCGAGCGAGGCGATCCCGAGGAGAATCGAGAACGGGTTGAACTGCAGGAGAACGGCGAGGCCCGAGAACGACAGCGCGACCATGAAGACCGCCGCCGCTTTCACCCCGACCCGGCCGGAGGGCAGCGGCCGGCCGCGGGTGCGCTCGACGCCTGCGTCCAGCTTGCGGTCGAGAATGTCGTTGTAGGTGCAGCCCGCCCCGCGCATCACGATCGAACCGACCAGGAACAGGAAAAGATGCCAGAGGTTCGGCCCGCGGTGGAGCGCGAGGCCGGCGAGCGCCGCCCCTTGCCAGCAGGGGGCGAGCAGCAGTTGCCAGCCGGCCGGCCGGTCGAGGCGGGCGAGCTGCACGAACGGCAGCGCGAAATCGGGCGTCAGCCTCAGGACGAGACTCGCCGGACGGGCGTCCGGCAGGACCGACCGCTCGTGGGCGGCGCTCACAGCGGCCCGGCGGGAAGCGGCTGCGCCTGCGGCCCGCCGCCTTCGCCCTTGGCCGCCTGTTCCTTCATCTTCCTCATCTGGGCGGCGGCGGTGCAGGCCTTGGCGGCGAACGTCGCGCTCTTGGCGTGATTCGCCTTGAAGTTGGCGATCGCTTCGTCCGGGATCGAGCACCAGTCCTTGTTCTTCTCCATGTAGCTGAGCATCGCCTGCTCGGCCTGCATGAGACCCCTCGTCCGCTCGCAAGCCGCCTCGGGGTCAGCGGGCTTGCCTTTGAACGACTTGAAGAAGTTGTTCAGCTTCTCCATTTCGCCGTTGCGCGCAGCCCCGAGCTTCTGCATGTCCTGCCCGCAATCGGCGAAGGCCGGCGCAGCCGCCATCGCGGCGAGCGCCAGGCTCAAGGCAAGTCCTGTCCGCGTCACGCTCAAACAACTCCCTTCGATCAAGCGAATGCGAAACCGCCCGTCTCCGTCTAGCGCGGAGAAGCCCCAAGATAAAGGCGAAAGCGCGGCGGAGCGCCGGAACGGCGGGGAAGCGCCGCGCCGGCCGGGCGTCACACCCAGCCCCGCGCCGCATAGTCGACGCCGTAGCGGTCGGGCGCGGCGGCGATCGCCGCCATGCCGGCGAGCACCGCGTCGGAGCGGACGATGAGCCGGGTCGCGATCCGCTTCGCCAGCGCGTCGACCGGCGCCTTGTCCTCGAACGTCGTCCGGAACGCCGCGTCGTCGAGAAAGTCGACGAGCCGCGGCAGCACGCCGCCCGACAGCGTGACGCCGCCGGTCGCCACGAAGGTCACCGCCATGTCGCCGGCGAAGCGGGCCATGATCCGCCAGTAGAGGCGCACGCTGTCGGCGACCTCGCCGTTCGGGTCGGCGAGCGCCGCCGCGGTGACCTGCGGCGGCTCGAGATGCGGATCGGGACGCCCGAGCGCCACCATGCGCGCGCGGTGCACCCGGGCGAGACCCGAGCCGTTGAGCACGCTCTCGCTGGTGATGCGGCCGTGGGCGCGTTCGAGATGCGGCCAGAGCGCGAACTCCTCCTCCGTCACCGGGCCGAAGGAGATGTGGCAGGCCTCGGAGGACACCGGGGTGAAGCGGCCCTCGGCCTCGACCAGCGCGGCGATGCCGAGGCCGGTGCCGGGCCCGAGGATCACCTGCGGCCCCGGCCCGCCGAAGGCGACCGGGCCGATCGGCCGCGTCCAGTCGCCCTCGATCGCCGGCAGCGACAGCGCCTGCGCCTCGAAATCGTTGAGCAGCAGACCCTGCTCCAACCCGGCGCGCCGGGCGGTCTCGGGGCCGTCCATGACCCAGGGCGCGTTGGTGAGCTTGAGCTCGCGCCCGACCACCGGCCCGGCGCCGCACACGATCATCGATCTGGCCCGTGCGCCGAGCTTCGGCGCCGCCGCCTCGATCGCCTCCGGCAGGCCGGGATAATCGTCGGTGACGAGGTGGACGATCGGCCCGAGCGGGGCGCCGGGGGCGGGGCTGAGCGCGAACCGGACGTTGGTGCCGCCGGTGTCGCAGACGAGCGCCGGGAAGGGAAAGGAGAAAGCGGTCATGGCGCATAAACGCTCATCGCCGGGGGGTCGGTCAAGCGGGAGGCGAGCCATTGCTCCTCAGAGGTTGACATTATCGAACAAAGAGGGAACAAGTGGTAGTGCTGCTCAACGGGCGGATCCAATCCACAGCGATTAGGCCCTCCGAGGTGGTTCATCTGAAGTCGTATGACTAAGCTAGGCGGCTTCGAACCGGTCGCGAGTAAGATGCCCTACACGTTTGTAGAATTTTTTGCCGGCGGCGGGATGGCGCGAGCGGGATTGGGCGTGTCTTGGCGCTGCCTTTTCGCCAATGATTTCAACGAAATGAAAGTCGCGACCTATGAGAAGAACTGGGGTCGCGGAGACATGAAGGGTGGTGATGTCGCCCAACTGACCGTGGTCGATTTGCCGAATGAGACCGTCGATCTGGCTTGGGCTTCGTTTCCTTGCCAAGACCTCTCGCTAGCGGGTGAATATCGCGGTCTTGGACGCGAATTTGATAACGTTTCAACCCGATCGGGGACGTTTTGGCCGTTCTGGAAATTGATGAGAGGCCTTGCTCATGGTGGTCGCGCTCCGCGAACGATCGTTCTGGAAAATGTGTACGGGTGCCTAACCTCGCGCGGCGGAAAGGACTTCGCAGCAATCTCGTCTGCCCTTGCCTCTTCGCACTATCGTTTTGGTGCGGCTGTTGTCGATGCATCTCATTTTGTGCCCCAATCTCGACCTCGTGTTTTCTTTGTTGCGGCGCGAAGCGGCGAGTCGATTCCGAAAAGTATTATTGCCGATGGACCGCAGCCAGACTGGCATCCGAAATCACTTATCAAGGCGTACGAAGCGCTTGATATAGAAACGAAGAAAAATTGGATGTGGTGGGCGATCCCGAGACCCAGGAAGCGAACGTCGGCCTTCGCCGATATCATCGAAGAGAGGCCTTCCGGTGTGACGTGGCATACACCTGAACACACAGAGTATATTTTGAGCTTGATGACTCCGCTTCATCTCCAAAAAGTAGCAACGGCGAAAGAATCAGGCATGAAAGTTGTGGGCTCTGTTTATCGGAGGACACGCCCTGACGAGACCGGATTGAAGCGTCAACGCGCCGAGGTTAGATTCGATGACATTGCCGGATGTCTCAGGACGCCTGCCGGCGGCTCGTCTCGACAGACAATTCTGGTGGTAGAAGGAAATAACGTCCGTTCGCGGCTCCTGTCGCCTCGCGAGGCAGCGCGACTGATGGGCCTGCGCGACAACTATCGTCTTCCTGCAGGATACAACGATGCGTACCACGTATGCGGAGATGGTGTTTGTGTACCAGTTGTGCGGCACTTGGCAAGGCACATTCTGGAACCCGTTCTTCGCGGAAGAAGTCGTAAGACTTTGCTGGCAGCAGAGTGATATATGGCGATCGATTTAGCCTTTCGAAGAAGGGCCGTCCGGAAGTTGACCAATGCAATAGGCTGCTATGTCCTGTGTGACCTAGATCAGGTGCCGCTCTACGTTGGCCAATCCGTGGATGGCATAAGAGCCAGGGTCAATAGGCACCTGACGTCTGCGCGAAGCGATATTATAGCGAATCGTCAGGTCGATGTTTGGGAGATTGCCTGGGTCTGGACTTATCCTCTTACTCGCAAGGAGGATATCAGTCCACTTGAAGAGGCTCTATTCCACGAGTTTCACCTGAAATCTGCGCTCATGAATGGGAAAGTGCCCAAGCACGCGCCGCATCCGATCGCGGTTCCCGCCGCCGCGCAGAGAATTCAAGTCATGGCAGACGAGGAGATCAGGGAGAAGAAAGATCCGGCGCTTCGTCTCCCTCGACAGGCAGAGCACTACAGTCAGATTGTCGGCCATTTCCTGGCTGTTAAGAACTCGAAGGAAATTGCCCTCGCCATCGGGGCCCACTTCCAGCGGCTTCAGAAATATCACCGGGAGCTTTTGGGGCTTGCGGAGAATATTGAGGGCGACGCCGGCGATGAATAGCGTCCGGCATGCGGCGCTCAGCGCATGACCCGGCGGGCGCTCAGCGCATGAGCTACGACCGCTCCGCCGTGATGCGGGCGGTGAAGTCGCGCGACACCGGCGCGGAACGCGCGGTGCGGGCGCTGCTGCGCGCGATCGCGCCCGGCTACCGGCTCAACCGCGCCGACCTGCCCGGAAAACCCGACATCGTCTACGGCCGACGGAGACTGGCGATCTTCGTCCACGGCTGCTTCTGGCACGGGCACGACTGCGCGCGCGGCGCCCGCATGCCGAAGACCAACGCCGACTACTGGCGGGCGAAGATCGCCAGAAACCGCGCCCGCGACGAAAGAACCCTCGCCCTGCTCGCGGCGATGGGCTGGCGCACGCTCGTCGTTTATGAGTGCGAGTTGAAGAGCCTAGACTCTCTAACTATGAAACTAAAACGGGCGCTCGTGCTTGTCGAACG
Organism: Roseiarcus fermentans; assembly: GCF_003315135.1. Taxonomy (GTDB): domain Bacteria; phylum Pseudomonadota; class Alphaproteobacteria; order Rhizobiales; family Beijerinckiaceae; genus Roseiarcus; species Roseiarcus fermentans. The sequence goes on along the minus strand of NZ_QNRK01000041.1, from coordinate 11,106 downwards.
AACCTGAGATTGCCATGTCATTGCGGATATCCGGCAACTATCGTACATTTGCTCTGAATAACTTGAGGTCCACATACGTAATCATCTTCAATTCCCTCGGAAGTTCTTTCATAGGATCTATCGCGGGCTTCAGTCAAGAAACAAGACATCCCGTCTACAATTCGCAGCCGATAATAAGCCGTATCGTGGATGGAAGTTGATACTCCATCCGGATACTTGTCCTGGAAATCCCATTCAAACGCGAATATAAATTCACTGTTAGTTATGGTTGCTAACGTTTTCACGTCCACTGGAACCGATTTTGACTCCGTACCGCTCGTTAACAAACGCGCAGTTTGCGTCGTTTTCCAACCTTCGTTCAAAAATGCGAGAACACCACTTTCCGCTTGCTTGTAGAAAAAATACGCCTTGCCGTTATTTGCGACAAAAATGCTGGTCATGTTCGCGCGCGTTTTCAATTGTGGCTTAATAGTGTCTTGAATATATCGACAATTATTCACCGTATACTTAAATGATATCATCTTATTATTAAGGCCATCTGTTACGCTTTTGTCGATACACTCTTGATTGTTATTAAACATAAAGCATCTCTTGTTTGCGCATTCCCGTGCTTCCACTAAATGAGATCCAGAAGGGTGTTTACGCAGATAATTCTCACACCCCTCTGCCGTTCCGGCACTGCGAGCGTCACTCCACGCTGCGCCATCTTCATCAATTTCTTCTGGTGCGGGTCCCGCATTCCCTTCGGAGTCTCGAACGCATTTCTTCGCCTCGCTCACGTGAGAACCCAGCAAATAGACCCTGAGGTAGTCCCGACACGCATCTGCAGAACCCTTGGTCTCTGCCTCTTTCCACGCTCTGTCGTCCTGAGCGGCCCATTCGGCGCCGGCTTCTGCTTCCTCTATCTCGTTCTTGCACTGCCGCGCAGCGACAACGTGCAATCCAGCAGGAAAATCGTGCAAGTATACGTCGCAGGCTTCGATGGTCCCTTCCTTGCGGGCCTTGTTCCATGCCGCATCGTCTTGCGCATCTCTAGCGCGAGCTTTCGCGATCTCATTGTCCGCAATGCACTTCCGCGCATCATTGGCGTGACTTCCGGCGGGGTACGCAGTTAGGTATTTACTGCATTCGTCTGGCCTTCCTGAGCCGGAAGCCATTTCCCACAACATGTCGTCATCGTCGGGCAGCACCGACTGTCTTGCCAAAGTCAGCCTGTCCCGCCAACTTGGTTCGTCCATTACAATTGCCACCGCGCCGGCGATCGTGGTAATTAGTATCGCTACAAGCCGATTTCCAATTATGTTTTTGACGGTTATGTAAAAAGCTGATATTAAAAATCCGTACGTAAATACAGCAAAACCTATTTCAAACGCTTTAGCTAAGCCAATGATTTTTGTTGCTTGACCCGTCTCAATCAAACCGCCAAACCTAGTCAGAAAATAAGTAGCCAAGACGACAAATATCGATATACACTTGCGAAAGATGCCCATATTTGTGGAACTCTAATTTCGCGCACGGCATGTTAACGAACGTTTCCAAAGAATTCGGATTTCTTGTCGCACCGAGCAAATCAAACTGCTTCCTGGGCGAAAAGATCAGGTATCGCTCTGATTCGGCGAGCGTCCATTCCCCATGTAATATTCCGTGACCCCGTTCCATGATTGGGGTTCGAACGGTATATGCAAGCGAAATCTGCTGTTGACCAGTACGACTTTTGTCGCACTGCTCGAATCCGATTTTCAATCCTCTTACGCCCCGTAAGCCTTCATGAACACCTCGACCGCGGCGGCGACCGACGCATCGATCTCCTTCGGGTCGGCGCTCTCGACGACGCCGAACAGCACCTGTTTGTAGACTCGGCTCTGGCACAGGTCGATGAACTGCCAGGCGGCGCGCTCGGGATCGGGCAGTCTGAGAACCCCGGCGTCCTCGAGGCGACTCAGCTCCGCCGCGAGCCGCGTCGCGCCGTAGAGCGGACCGGCCTCGTAGAGCGCGCGGCCGACGGCGGGAAATTTTTCCGCAGCGCCAATGACAATGCGCCCGAGCGAGATATGGCCGGGGTCGGTCAGCTTGCGCATCAGGCTCCGCCCGAAATCGGCGAGCATGTCGCGCACGTCGCCTTCGCGGCCGAACACGCACAGGCGCTCCGCCGTCTGCGCCTTCTGCTCGCGGATGATTTCCTTGAACAGGTCCTCCTTGGAGCCGAAATGGGCGTAGATCGTCCCCTTGGATACGCCGGCCGAGCGGGCGATGTCGTTCATGCTCGCGCCGTCGAAGCCCGCGGCGAAGAACACCGCGCGCGCCCCGTCCATGATCTGACGACGCTTGGCGCCCCCGTCCGCGGACGCGACGACCTCCTGCTCGAGACTCTCCGCCCCCATCGTTTCGGACCCCGCGCGCAACGCCTGACCGAACCGTTCGGTTCGATTTCCTGTTGCGATACTCCGCGCTTTCGGCTATGTCAATCCGCAAGTGACCGAACCGTTCGGTTCAGCGTTCGAGCCGCGTTCAGGGGATTGTGTTCATGGACGACGAAGTCGCTGTATCCGCGCCCGCCAGCGAGTCGCGCGCCGTCGCGACTGCGCCTTCCACCGCCGTTTCGGCGCTGGCGCCGGCCGGAGGGCCCCCCGCCGCGCCGAGGGCCGCGGCTGGCGCGCCGGTCGCGGCGGCGCCGAAGCGGTCCGGCCTGCGGCGCCTCGTCCTGCCGGTCCTGCTCATCGCGGCGATCGGCTACGCCGGGACATGGGGCTACGATTATTTCGTCGAAGGCCGGTTTCTGGTGTCGACCGACGACGCCTATGTCGGCGCCGACACCGCGATCATCGCCGCGAAGGCGTCGGGCCACCTCCTGCAGGTGCCGGTCGTCGCCAACCAGGTGGTCCGTCAGGGCGACCTGCTGGCGCAGATCGACGACGGCGACTACCGGCTCGCGGTCGAGTCCGCCCAGGGCAAAATCGACACGCAGGACGCGACCATCGCCCGCTTCGGCCGGCAGATCGACGCGCAGGGCGCGATCATCGATCAGGCCCGCGCGCAGATCGAGGCCTCGCAGGCGCAGTTGCGCTCCAGCCAGGCCGACGCCGAGCGGGCGGCGCTGGAATACGACCGCTCGCTGAAGCTCGCCCAGACCAATTTCGGCTCGCAGCAGCGCCTCGAACAGGCGACTGCCGATCGCGACCGCACCATCGCCGCGATCGCCGGCGCGAAGGCGAGCGCCGCCGCCGCCGCCGCCGCGCTCGAAGGCGCGAAAGCGACGCTCGACGTTCTCAAGGCGCAGCAGGGCGAAGCGACCCGCCAGCGCGACGAACTGACCACCGCGCTCGCCCGGGCCAAGCGCGACCTCGGCTTCACCCGGGTGGTCGCGCCGTTCGACGGCGTGGTCGGCAACAAGGCGGCCGAGGTCGGCAATCTCGTGCAGCCGGGCACGCGACTGATGGCGCTCGTGCCGCTCAACGCTTCCTATGTCGACGCCAATTTCAAGGAGACCCAGCTCGACGGCATGAAGCCCGGGCAGAAGGTCGACGTCGCCATCGACGCGCTCGGCGGCAGGACGATTCCGGGCGTCGTGTCGTCGATCTCCCCGGCCTCGGGGTCGCAGTTTTCGCTCCTGCCGCCGGACAACGCGACCGGCAACTTCACCAAGGTGGTGCAGCGCGTCGCGGTGCGTGTGACCTTCCCGGAGGACGTCCTGAAGGAGACGCCGCTTCGTCCCGGACTGTCGGTGGTCGCAACCGTCCATACCCGCGATCCGGACGCGCCGAAGCCGACGCTGCTGGGCGCGCTCGGCCTCGACGCCTTCGGCAAGGCGACGGCGAAGCCATGAGCGACGCCGCCGCTCTTCCGTCGCGCAGCGCGCCGGCCGCCCCGGCGCGGCCGATGGTCCAGCCCGGCGCCTCGGAAGCGCATTTCACGACGCGCCGGCTCGCCGCCTTCATCTTCATGGTGTTCGGGATGTTCATGGCCATCCTGGACATCCAGATCGTGTCGGCGTCGCTGTCGCAGATCCAGGCGGGCTTGTCGGCCTCGTCCGACGAGATCACCTGGGTCCAGACCAGCTATCTGATCGCCGAAGTCGTGATGATCCCGCTGTCGGGCTTCCTGTCGCGGGTGGTTTCGACGCGGGTCATCTTCACGATCTCGGCCGGCGGCTTCACGCTCATGAGCTTCATGTGCGCGCAGGCGAACACGATCGAGCAGATGATCTTGTGGCGCGCGCTGCAGGGGTTCATCGGCGGCGGCATGATCCCGACGGTGTTCGCCTCGGCCTTCACCATCTTCCCGCGCTCGAAGCAGCCGCTGATCGGGCCGATCATCGGCCTCGTGGCGACGCTCGCGCCGACGATCGGGCCGACGGTCGGCGGCTATCTCACCGACCTGTTCTCCTGGCACTGGCTGTTCCTGGTCAACATCGTGCCCGGAATCATCGTCACCGCCGCGGCCTGGCTGCTGATCGACTTCGACGAGCCGGACTGGTCGCTGCTCACCCATTTCGACTATTTCGGGCTTCTCGCGATGGCGGGGTTCCTCGGCGCGCTCGAATACGCGCTCGAGGAGGGCCCGTCGAAGGACTGGCTCCAGAGCGGGCCGGTGACCTGGGCGATCGTGATCTCGGCGACCAGCGGGGTGGCGTTCTTCGTGCGGATGTTCACCGCCCGGCAGCCGATCGTCGATCTGACCACTTTTCGCGACCGCAATTTCTGGACCGGCACGGTGTTCGGCTTCGTGCTCGGCATCGGGCTCTACGGCCTGACCTACATCTATCCGGTCTACCTCGCCGTCGTGCGCGGCTATTCCTCGCTGATGATCGGCAAGACGATGTTCGTCACCGGCGTGTGCATGTTCCTGACCGCGCCGTTCGCCGGGCGGCTGATGACCCGGATCGACGCCCGGGTGATGATCGCGGTGGGATTTTCGCTGTTCGCGGTCGGGACGTATCAGGCCTCCTTCGTCACCGTCGACTGGGATTTCTGGGAGCTCTTGTGGCCGCAGGTGTTCCGCGGCGTCGGGCTGATGCTGTCGATGGTGCCGATCAACTTCCTCGCGCTCGGCACCCTGCCGCCCTCCAAGATCAAGAACGCGTCGGGCCTCTACAACCTCATGCGCAATCTCGGCGGCGCGGTCGGCCTGGCGCTGATCAACACCATGATCGACAAGCGCATGGACCTGCATCTCGAGCGCCTGCGCGAATCCGTGACCTGGAGCCGGCCGGTCGTCACCGAGAGCCTCGCCGGCATGGCCGCGGCGCTCGCCGACCGCGGCTCGGACGCCGAACTCGCCGCCACCAGGCAACTCGCGCTCATCGTGCGGCGGCAGGCGGAGGTTCTCGCCATCTCCGACGTCTTCCTCGCGCTGACCGTGATCTTCCTCGGCTGCGTCTCGCTGGCGGCGCTGATGCACAAGCCGGTCGCGGCGGGCGGCGGCGGCGGCGGGCACTGAAGGCGGCCGCTGCGACGACCGGGCGGGAGGCGCCGGCTTCCGCTGTTCGCGGGTCAGGCGCAAGCGGGGCGGATGGCGCCGGCGCTCTGTGCGCCGCGTTCCATAGCCCTGCAGGCCGGGGCGGCGGCGGCGATCGCCGCGGCCCGCGACGCCACAATGACGAATATGCAGTCGCGACGTCGGCGCGCGGACTTCCCACGCGCCGGGAAGCGGGCGCTGAAGCACGCCCCGGGCCTCGTTCACGGCTCGGCCGTTGAGATGGTCCTTCCGGTGTCGGCGAGGAGTTGACGGGTGTAACGCGGGCAGTTATACCATCAAATTCATAGACGACATTCCGTCCATCGACCTACATCATCCTGGTGGACGGCGCAGGCGGCTAAAGGGGTTCTCCCATGCTTGGTTTTCGGCTCCCGGCGAGGGGGTCTCTCCCGGCCCTCGTCTTCCTCGCCTGCGCCGCCCTGATCGGCCGCGACGCGCTCGCCGACACGACGCTGCTCAACGTCTCCTACGACCCGACCCGCGAACTCTATAAGGCCGTCGACCAGGCCTTCGCCGCCGACTGGAAGGCCAGGACCGGCGAGACCGTGACGGTGCAGGCCTCGCACGGCGGTTCCGGCGCTCAGGCGCGCGCGGTGATCGACGGACTGGCGGCCGACGTGGTGACGTTGGCGCTCGCCGCCGACATCGACGCCATCGCCGCCAGGACCGGCAAGATTCCCGCCGACTGGCAGAAGCGCCTGCCGCACAATTCCTCGCCCTACACCTCGACGATCGTGTTCCTCGTGCGCAAGGGCAACCCGAAGGGCGTCCACGACTGGAACGATCTCGTCAGGCCCGGCGTCGCCGTCATCACCCCGAACCCGAAGACCTCGGGCGGGGCGCGCTGGAACTTTCTCGCCGCCTGGGGCTGGGGCCTGAAGGCGTACGGCGGCGACGAGGCGAAGACCAAGGACTTCGTCGCCGGCATCTACAAGAACGCCCCCGTCCTCGACACCGGCGCCCGCGGCTCCACCATCACCTTCGCCCAGCGTGGCCTCGGCGACGTGCTGATCGCCTGGGAGAACGACGCCTTCCTCGCCTCCCAGGAATTCGGCAAGGACCAGTTCGAGATCGTCGCCCCGTCGCTGTCGATCCTCGCCGAGCCGCCGGTCGCCCTCGTCGACGGCAACGTCGACGCCAAGGGAACCCGCAAGGTCGCCGAGGCCTATCTGAACTACCTCTACACGCCAGCGGCGCAAAAGCTCATCGCGAAAAACTATCTCAGGCCTGCGAGCCCGGAAGCGGCGGACAAGGACGACCTCGCGCGCTTTCCCAAGCTCGAGCTGATCACGGTCGACGGCGCGTTTGGCGGCTGGAAGAAGGCGCAGGCGAAATTCTTCGCCGACGGCGGCGTGTTCGACGACATCGTGAAGACGCTGCATTGATCGCCGTCGGGCGCAGGCCGCTCAAGACGCCGAGCGCGCTGCCGGGCTTCGCGGCCACGATGACCGCGACGCTGGTCGCGCTCGCGGTGGTCGTGCTGGCGCCGCTCGCGGCGCTGCTTCTCAAGGCGTCGACGCTCGGCTTCGGCGGCGTCGTCGAGGTGGCGCTGCAGCCGCGCGTGCTCGCCTCGCTCAGAGTGACGTTCGGCATGGCGATCGCCGCGGCGCTGGTCGATCTCGTGTTCGGCCTGTGCGTCGCCTGGACCCTGACCCGATACGCGTTCCCGGGGCGCCGCCTCCTCGACGCGATGGTCGACCTGCCTTTCGCGCTGCCGACCGCAGTCGCGGGCATCGCGCTTTCGACCCTGTACGCGCCCAACGGCTGGCTCGGCGCGGTCCTGGCGAAGGTCGGGGTGAAGGTCGCCTATACGCCGTGGGGCATTCTGGTCGCGCTCGTCTTCGTCGGCCTGCCGTTCGTGGTGCGGACGGTCGAACCGATCATCGCCACGCTCGAGCGCGAGCAGGAGGAGGCCTCGGCGACGCTCGGCGCGACCCGGCTGAGCACGCTCTGGCGGGTGGTGATCCCGGAACTGACCCCGGCGCTGCTCACCGGCGTCGCGCTCGCCTTCGCCCGCGGCGTCGGCGAATACGGATCGGTGATCTTCATCGCCGGCAACGTGCCCTATCTGTCCGAGATCACGCCGCTGCTGATCGTCGTCAAGCTCGAGGAATACGACTACGCGGGCGCGACCGCGCTCGCCGCGATCATGCTCGCGATCGCGTTCGTCATGTTGCTCGCCATCAACGCCGCGCAGTCCTGGACGCGACGGAGCCTCGTCCATGTCTGATCTGGCGGCGGCCCCGCGCCCGGCCGCGGTCGCCGACGAAAGCGTCTCCGCGCGCGGCGTCTTGATCGCCGTGACGGCCGGGTTTCTCGGCCTGTTCCTGCTCGCGCCGCTTCTGGTCGTCGCGGTCGAGGCGTCGAACAAGGGATGGTCGGGCTATGTTTCGGCGCTCGCCGACCCGGACGCGCGCGCCGCGATCGCGCTGACGCTTGTCGTCGCCGCCATCGTCGTGCCGCTCAACACCGCCTTCGGGCTCTGCGCCGCCTGGGCGATCGCGAAATTCCAGTTTCGCGGCAAGAACCTGCTCACGACCCTGATCGACCTGCCGTTTTCGGTCTCGCCGGTCGTCTCGGGCCTCGTGTTCGTGCTGCTGTTCGGCGCGCAGGGCCTCATGGGAAACTGGCTCGCCGCGCATCATGTCCAGATCATCTTCGCGGTTCCCGGCATCGTGCTGGCGACGCTGTTCGTCACGTTTCCGTTCGTGGCGCGCGAAGTGACGCCGCTGATGCAGCAACAGGGGACCGCCGAGGAGGAAGCCGCGCTGACGCTGGGCGCGAGCGGCCTCACCCTGTTCCGCACCGTCACGCTGCCGAACGTCAAATGGGCGCTGCTGACCGGGGTGCTGCTCGCCAACGCCCGCTCGATGGGCGAGTTCGGCGCGGTCTCGGTCGTCTCCGGCCACATCCGCGGCCTCACCAACACGATCCCGCTCCAGGTGGAGATCCTTTACAATGAGTACAGCATCGCAGCCGCTTTCGCCCTCGCCTCCCTCCTCGCGGCCCTGGCCCTGGTCACGCTCGGCCTCAAGACGTTTCTGGAATATCGGGGAGGCGTCGCGCGGCATGACCGCTGACCTTGCGGCGCCTGTCGCCGTCGCGGCGGGCGAGGGCGGGCATGCCCGGGCGCCCGAAGCGCGCCGGGCGCACAGCATCGCCGTGCGCGGGCTGACCCGGACCTACGGCGCGCAGGTCATTCTGGACCGGATCGATCTCGACGTCGCTCCGGGCGAACTGCTGGCGCTGCTCGGGCCGTCGGGCTCCGGCAAGACGACGCTGTTGCGCCTGCTCGCCGGCCTCGACGCCGCTTCGTCCGGCGCGATCCATCTGGACGGCGAGGACGCCGGGCGGCTGACGGTGCAGGAGCGCCGGGTCGGTTTCGTGTTCCAGTCCTACGCCCTGTTCCGGCACATGACGGTGTTCGACAACATCGCCTACGGGCTCACGGTGCGGCCGCGCCGGCTGAGGCCGTCGCGGGCGGAGATCGCGTCGCGCGTCGCCGACCTTCTCGACATGATGCAGTTGCCGGGTTTCGGGCCGCGCTATCCCGCGCAGCTGTCGGGCGGGCAGCGGCAGCGCGTCGCGCTCGCCCGCGCGCTCGCCATCGAGCCGCGCGTCCTGCTGCTCGACGAGCCGTTCGGCGCGCTCGACGCCAAGGTGCGCAAGGATCTGCGCAAATGGCTGCGCGACATCCACGACCGCACCGGCCTGACCACGGTGTTCGTCACCCACGACCAGGCCGAGGCGATGGAGGTCGCCGATCGCGTCGCGATCCTCAACGCGGGACGGATCGAACAGATCGGCCCGCCCGGCCGCATTCGCGAGCGTCCGGCCACGGATTTCGTGCGCGCGTTTCTGGACTAGCCAGTGATCATGACGACCCCAGACTCCCCGGCCGACGGCGCGAAGCGCCGGGGCGAGGGCGAGCGGCGCAGCGGGCCGCCGCGATCCTTACGCAACCTTAACGCTGCCGGCCCTTGCGGCGACGGGTCGCACGGCCATATGATAGGGCAAGGCGCCCATGCAGAAACCCTGCCCGGGCGCCGCTCCTGATTCACGAGGTTTCACCAATGTCCGACTATGACCGCTACGCAAACCCGCGCACGGGCGCGGGATACGCACGGTCCGGCGCGGTCGTCGACGAGGGCCTGCGCGCCTATATGATCGGCGTCTACAACTACATGACGCTCGGCCTCGGCGTGACCGGCCTCGCGGCGTGGCTCGCCTTCCAGTTCGGCACGGTTTCGGTCGGCGGCGGAAGGTTGGCGCTGACCGACTTCGGCCACCTGATCTACGCGTCGCCGCTGCGCTGGCTGATCGTGCTGGCGCCGCTGGGCCTGGTGTTCTGGCTCAGCGCCGGCCTCGAGCGGATGTCCGTCGCCACCGCGCGCAACGCCTTCCTCGTCTTCGCCGCGCTGATCGGCCTGTCGATGTCGGCGCTGCTGGTGGTCTACACCGCCGGCTCGATCGCGCAGGCGTTCTTCGCCACCGCGGCGGCCTTCGCCAGCCTCAGCCTCTACGGCTACACCACCAAGCGCGACCTCAGCGCCATGGGCTCGTTCATGATGATGGGCGTCATCGGCCTGATCATCGCCAGCCTGATCAACATGTTCATGCAGAGCTCCGGCCTGCAGTTCGGCATCTCGCTGCTGGCGGTGGTGATTTTCGCCGGCCTGACCGCCTGGGACACCCAGTCGATCAAGTCGATGTACTTCGCCGGCGACGGGTATGACGCGGTGCAGAAGAAGTCCATCCACGGCGCGCTGCGGCTCTATCTCGACTTCATCAACATGTTCCAGGCGCTGTTGATGCTGACCGGGTCGAATCGCAACAGCTGACACAAATCCGTAAACGAAATTTTATAATGGAGCCCCGGTCCGCCTTGTGCGGCCCGGGGCTCTCATGTTAACGCCGCCCACGTTGTGGTTTGGAGGGGTTGATGGCCATGTCGCGGACGGCGGCGATCGTTGCAGCCCTGGCGCTCGCCAGCAGCGCCGAGGCGGCGGATCTCAAGATCGTCGACGTCAAGGCCTATGTCTTTCTCGAGCGCGCGGGCAAACTGTCGGACGACATTCTCGCAGGGCCGGCGCTGGTCGACGCGCCCAAGGGCGGCGCGCCCGGCGGCGATACGGCGACCGGCGTCCTGCTCGATTTCACCTTTTCGGGCGACCGGAATTTCGCGCCGAAATACGCCACCGCCACCGTCGACCTGACCCAGACCGGCCACGGCGGCCAGCAGATCGTCACCCACAAGGCCTTCACCGGCTTCCGCTTCGGCGACGACGGCGTCGAGCACAAGGCGATCTACCTCGAGAACGCGACCTGCGCGCCGCTCGCCGTCGCCATCCACGCCGGCAAGACCGAAAAGCAGGTCCAGCTCGACTTCTCCTGCACCGAAGTTCGCGCCTCGAACTGAGCGCGGCGTCGCGCCCCCGTCGAGCGCGGTCCTGACGCCGCGGTCGACGACAGCGGTCTTCGGCGCAACGCTCGCCCGAGCGCGGTCGGCGACCTCGCCGGCAGCGGCGCCGGCTAGCCCGCATTTCTCATAGTGCGCCACCTACCTCGCCATTCTGACGGTCGCATCGGCGCGGAGTTTGTCATGGACGAGCGCGTCCGATGCGCCGTCTG
>NZ_QNRK01000040.1 GCF_003315135.1 Roseiarcus fermentans | reverse complement strand
AGCAGCCCGCCACCGCCCCCGGCCAGCCCGACAGCTTCGTCTTCCCCGTCACCGTCGCGCTCGACCAGAACGCCATGACCATCGACGGCGCCCGCGTCCTCCTCACCCCCGGCATGACCGTCACCGTCGAAATCAAGACCGACTCCCGCAGGGTCATCGACTACCTCCTCTCCCCGCTGGCCAAAATCGCCTCCGAAGCCGCAAGAGAACGCTGACCGAGGCCCCCCCGCGCCGGCCCGGACCGGCCGCAGGGGCGCCGCGGCGTCCGGGGGCGGGAAAGCCGGGGAACGAAAAAGAGCTAGCCGCGCCGGCCGAGCGCGTCATAGGCCGCCGTCTCGAAGGCGAGGAAGCCGTCGAGCGCGACCGGGTCCATGAACGGAAACAGCTGGCAGGCCCAGAAGCCGGCGACGCCGTTCCTGCGGTCGATCCAGTAGTACAGGTTGCCGAGGCCCGCCCAGCCGATCGAGCCGGCCGGCCGCCCGGTCGGCGCCGCCTGCTCGTTGACCATGAACGTGAGGCCCCAGCCCTTGTCGATCCCGGGAAAGAACTCCGCGTCGTGGGTGAGGCCACGGCTGACGCTGGCCATGGCGGCGACGCGCAGGCCGGAAAGATGGTTGCGCGCGGCCATGGCGACCGTCTCGGGTCTCAGCACGCGGCCGCCCTCGCCCAGGCCGTCGTTCAGCCACATGCGCAGGAAGCGCAGGTAATCGGCGGCCGAGCCGAGCAGGGCGCCGCCGCCCATCCAGACTTCCGGGTCTTCCGGCAGGTCGAAGGCGATCGGCTGGAGCCCGCCGTCGCGACCGCGCTGGTGCATCGCGGCCCGGCGCGTCCGCATCGACGGCGTCGCGACGAAGGCCGTGTCGGCCATGCCGAGCGGCGCGAACACGCGCGCCTTCAGGATGGCGTCGAGGCGGTCGCCGGCGATCGCTTCGACGACCTGGCCGGCCCAATCGATCCCGATCCCGTAGGCCCAGGCGTCGCCCGGGTCGAACAGCAGCGGCGTCGCGAGGCCCTGTCTGAGCCCGAGCCGCGGATCGGGCTGGCCGCGCTCGGCGGCGAGCCGCTTCAGCGCGGCGCTGAAATAGGGATAGCCGAAGCCGGCGGTGTGCAGCATCAGCATGCGCGTCGTGACGTCGCGCCGGGGCGCCCGCAGCCGCGGCGCCCCCGTTTCGTCGAAGCCGTCGAGCACCTGGAGCGCGCCGATCTCCGGGAGATAGCGCTTCGCCGGGGCGTCGAGGTCGATCAGGCCCTGCTCGACGAGTTGCAGCACCGCGGTCCCGGTGATCGCCTTGGAGCAGGAGAACAGCGCGAACACGCTGTCGGGCGTCATCGGCTGCGGCTCGCCGAGCCTGCGCACGCCCGCCGCGCCCTCGTAGACGGTCCCGTCGCGGTCGCCGAGCATCGCGACCACGCCCGGCGCGCGCGGTTCGCCCGACACGACCTGGCGCAGGATCGCGTCGGCGGCCGAGGAGAAGGCTTTGTCCATGACGGCTCCGATACGACGGGGTCGAAAGCGCGAGTGGACGACGGGCGCGGGCCTTGTCAAGCGCGGCCGCGTTTCGACGGTCCTTGCAACGGACCGGGTTGGCGGCGGATCTTCGCTGCCGAGGCGCCCTTGTGGATTCGCCCGATTGAGGAAACGACTGTCGAGATGAGCGTTCCGGCCGACCATGCCTTCGATTTCGATCCGACCTGCGGCCTCGGGGTCGACGAGCTTCGCGCGATCGCGCCGCCCCGGGCCCCGCCGGGCTTCGACGCCTTCTGGCGCGCGCGCTACGAAAGGGCGCTCGGTCTTCATCCGCGGCCGAGGCTTCGCGAAAGCCGGTCCACGCATCCGGCCTGGCGGGTCCGGGACATCCTTTACACCTCGACCGACGCCTACGAGATCGGCGGATGGCTGCTCACGCCGCGAGACCGGCCGGTCAGGCGGGGCCTCGTGGTCGGCCACGGCTACGGCGGGCGGGCGGAGCCGGATTTCGACGTGCCGGTCGAGGAGACGGCCGTCCTGTTTCCCTGCTGTCGCGGGCTTTCGCGCAGCCGCCGGGCGCCGATCTCGGACGATCCGCAATGGCACGTGCTTCACGACATCGACGATCCGGGGCGTTACATTCTGGGCGGCTGCGTCGAGGACCTGTGGCTGGCCGTCTCCGCCCTGTCCGAGCTCCATCCCGACCTCAGGGGACGAATCGGCTACAGCGGCGCGAGCTTCGGCGGCGGGGTCGGCGCGCTGGCGATCGCCTTCGACGCGCGCATCGACCGCGGCTTTCTGGAGGTCCCGACCTTCGGGAACATGCCGCTCTGGCTGACCCTGCCCACCCTCGGCAGCGCCCGCTCGGTGCAGATCCATCGCCGCGCTCACGCGGACGTCGCCGAAACCCTGAGGCTGTTCGACGCGGCGTCGGCGGCGGCGCGGATCGGGATCCCCATGCTGCTCGCGGTCGCCCGTTTCGATCCGGTCGTTGCGCCGCCGTGCCAGTTCGCCGTGGCCAACGCGCTGACGTCAAACCATCACGAAACCTTCATCCTGGATGCAGGTCACTTCGACTATCCTCGCGCTGAGGAGCAGCGTGCGCTGCTCAAGGAAAAACTCAGGCGATTCTTCAGGGCGACATGAGACGGGAATACAGGCGCTGGTACAGCGAGAGGCTTCATCGCGACATGGAGCTTTTGATCTTCGGCCACGGCGGCGCGAAGGTGCTGATGTTTCCCACCCGCGACGGGCGCTTCTGGGAATACGAGAAACTCGACGTCGTCGCCAGCCTCGCCGGCAAGGTCGACGCCGGACATCTGCAGCTCTTCTGCATCGAGGGGCTGGCGAAGGAGACCTTCTACGATTTCGGCCGCCATCCGGCGGAGCGGATCCGCCGCCACGCCGCCTTCGAGGACTACATTCTCAACGAGGTGCTGCCGCTGATGGCCGCGGCCAATCCGCATGCGTGCACGATGGCGATGGGGTGTAGTCTCGGCGCCTTCCAGGCGGCGGACCTCGTCCTCAGGCACCCGCATCTGTTCCAAAAACTCGTCGCCTTTTCCGGCCGCTACGATCTGACGGCGCGCATCGAATGTTTCGACGATTTGTTCCACGGCTACTACGACGACGAGGTCTATTTCCACACCCCGACGCATTTCCTGCCCGGTCTCGACTGCCCGTGGCGTCTCGAGAACCTGCGCCGGCTCGACGTCGTTCTCGCCGTCGGCAAGGCCGATCCGTTCCTCGACAACACGGTTCACCTCAGCCGCCTTCTCGCCGACAAAGGCGTCCACCCGCGCCTGCACTTTTGGGACGGACGGGCGCATTGCCCGCGCGCCTGGCGCGAGATGGCGCCGCTGTTCGTCTGATTGTGGCCGCGCGGCCGCGCGGTGGCGAGCCATCGACCGCTGATGGTTGTGTACAGTTTGATGTCTTATATTAGGGCCTTGACGCGCCTCGCTCTCGCCCCGCAATCCGTGATACGCTCAGTGGAAAGCAGGAGAAGGCTATGGTGGTCGAAGATCATCCAAGATACCCGGAATGGCGGCGGGCGCACGACGACTTTGAGGACGCGCAAAGGCGCTTGGACGAAGCGCAGCGAATTAGGCGTCCCGAAGGTGAGCTTCTCGTCGCCAGACAGGCGCGTGATCAAGCACAAGCGCTTTTCGATCTGATTGCCAACAATATGCGGGACGGCGATGCGAATCGGACCTAATGGCGAGAAGCGCCCCGCCTACGTCGTCGGCAACGCCGTCAAGGTTATGCGCTTTGCGGCGGGCGAAGAAGTCTAAGACTCGGTACCCGCCGACGGTAAGGACCCAGCCGCGAAGGCGCTCCGCAAGAAGCGCGGCGCGGGCAGAGGGCAAGTCGTCAGAGCGACGCGCCGAGATCGCGAGGAAGGCGCCGGAGAAACAGTGGGAAAAAATAGCGCGCTGGACTTGACCATGTTCATTTTCTGTCGCACAAGCGAGCGCGCAAAAATGAACATGAGGTTGATTCGTGAGTAAGGTCGCGATCCTTCGCTCTTTCGTTGAGGTGAGTAACAGGTTGGTCGAACTTCGGACCAACCACGAATTTATTTTGGAGGCAGTCGAGGCGGCAGTTGGCGCGGCAAACGAGTCGACGGATAACGATCCAAGCGGCACGCGGGGTTGGCGCCGTTGGCAAATGGGAACACGTCGCCTACGGGAAATGCACGTTGGAAATAAGGGGTGGGATCGAGACGACACCGACCAGATAGCGTCTATCATCAACGCCGATCTGCGCATAAAGATTGTCGTCTGCAATACCGACGACGGAACATGCATAGAGGCTCGCAATCCCAAAAATAGGTCTAAGAAGGGAAGCGCGACCGACCGTGCTGTGGGCGCCAATCAATCGTCCTTCATGGACATCCTGGATGAATCGATGGCTGACATGTGGCGGCGAAGGCAGCCCGACGGCTCTTTTCTCACTTATGTACTGTGCATATACAACGAAGCCGATGACGTTCGTGCGGAGTTGTCGTGCGCCATCGAGACCAGCGGCGGATTTTTTGAGAACTTCTCGGAGCGCATTTTCATCATTGGCGGCGAAGCTGGCGAACCTAGCCCCGTGAGGCGGCGGGGGTCGGACGATGATGGATCGGAGTTCGATATTCCGGTGACTCGAAAGAAATAAAAATGCCATTCAACCCTGTGCGGCTCAGCATCGCTAGGCAAAGGCGATTGCTAAACAAGAAAGGATTCGCTGATTTGGTTGGCGTCTCTGCCCACACCATCACTCGATGTGAGCAAGGAGAAACGCAGCCAACTGAAGAGACCATAGATAGATTCGCGGCGGTCTTACAATTCCCGATTGGCTTTTTCTTCCGCCCGGACTTGCAGTTACCCGATTCGGAACTTATTAGCTTCCGGAGTCAAAGGGCTATGACCGCGTCCGAACGGGACGCAGCTCTTGCGGCTGGGGCTATCGGTTTTGATATATCTGATTGGGTTGAAAGCCGATTTGAGTTGCCGAATGTACAAGTACCAGACCTCAATTTGTTCGACCCTGAAACTGCGGCGGTGATGCTACGGCAAGACTGGGGTCTTGGGGAAGAGCCTGTTTCTAATATGATTCACTTACTCGAATCCAAAGGTGTTCGAGTGTTTTCCCTCGCGGAGAACTCAAAACGGGTAAACGCCTTTTCACTGTGGCGCAACGAAAAACCGTATGTATTTTTGAACACGATGAAGACAGCGGAAAGCAGTCGTTTTGATGCGGCCCATGAACTTGGTCATCTTGTTCTTCATCAAGATGGGAAGCGAACGGGTCGAATGGCGGAGGATGAGGCGAATAGCTTTGCGTCTTCGTTTTTGTTACCGAAAGCAGACCTCTTAGCAAGAATAAATAGAGTAAACTCTATAGAACAATTGATAACCTCTAAGAGAAGGTGGAAGGTGTCGCTTTGGGCATTGACGGTTCGTCTTCACAGATTGAATAGACTAACAGATTGGAGATATAGAGACTTTTGTATACAAATTAGGACCAGGTATAAAGACAGTGAACCAGAAGGAATTGATCGGGAGCAATCCGTCGTTTGGCAGAAGGTTATGAAGACCCTTTGGTCTGAGAAGACAACACAGTGGGATATTGCCCGGCAGCTCGATTTGCCAGAATCCGAAGTTTCTACGCTGATCTTCGGAATGCTGCATACGGCAGGACCGCCGGTCGTTGCACGTGACAACAGGGCACTTTTCCTCGTGAGATGAAAATTATCCTTGACGCTACGCACGAATGTTCATTCCCTGCGGGGCAGGCGAAATTGAAAACTGAGACACTACCCGCTCGTGGCGTGGGTCGCAGAGCCGACGCCGTCTCGCGTGCTGGAGGTTTTTCGAAAGCGGGCGCGCGCCCGCCGCCAATCGACGGGGTCCGTGGCTGATGAAATCCCTTTTCGCGTCCTGGCAGGCCTGGGCGATTCTGTCGGCGGCGTTCGCGGCGCTGACGGCGATCTTCGCCAAGGTCGGGGTCGAGAACGTCGGCTCCGACTTCGCGACCTTCATCCGGACGATCGTCATCCTGTGCGCGGCCGGCGCCATTCTCGCCATCACCGGGCAGTGGCAGCCGCTGAATTCGGTGTCGCCGAAAAGCTGGCTTTTCCTCGCGCTGTCGGGGCTGGCGACCGGATTCTCCTGGCTGTGCTACTTCCGCGCGCTCAAGCTCGGAGACGCCGCGCGCGTCGCGCCGATCGACAAGCTGAGCGTCGTGCTGGTGGCGACCTTCGGCGTCCTGTTCCTCGGCGAGAAGCTCGCGCCGCAGAACTGGCTCGGCGTCGCCCTGATCGCCGCGGGCGCGATTCTGGTGGCCTGGAAGGCGTGAGCGGCGGCCGGCGGCGCGCCCGGACCCGTCCGACCCGCGCCCGGCGGTCCCGCGTCCCGCGCCTGTCACAATAGCGTTGCGCCGTCGTCCTAGCGAAGAACGGCTCGAATTCGCAAAAGGGACGCCCATGAAATCGCTGTTGAGCGCGCTGCTGCTGTCCGCCGCTTTCGCTGGTCACGCCTTCGCCGCCTCCGACGTCGTCACCGTCTACGCCGCCGATGGCCTGCACGACGGCAAGGGCAGCTGGTTCGAAACCCAGTTCGACGCCTTCACCAAGGCGACGGGCGTCAAGGTGCAATATGTCGAGGCGGGCTCCGGCGGCGTGGTCGAGCGCGTGGCGAAGGAGAAGTCGAACCCGCAGGCGGACGTGCTCGTCACCCTGCCGCCGTTCATCCAGCGCGCCGAGGCCGCGGGCCTGCTCCAGCCGTTCACGCCGGCCGCGGCGGCCCAGATCGACGGCGGCGACGCCAGCTATCAACCGCTCGTCAACAATTTCCAGAATTTCATCTACAACGCCGCGACGCTCGCGGAGGCGCCGAAGACCTTCGCCGACCTGCTCGACCCGAAGTTCAAGGGCAAGATCCAGTATTCCACCCCGGGCCAGGCGGGCGACGGCACCGCGGTGATGCTGCAGGTGATCCACGCCTTCGGCTCGAAGGACGCGGCGTTCGACTATCTGAAGAAGCTGCAGGACAACAACGTCGGCCCGTCCTCGTCGACGGGAAAGCTGACCGCGCTGGTCAACAAGGGCGAGATCTACGTCGCCAACGGCGACCTGCAGATGAACCTGTCGCAGATGGCTGACAACCCGAACATCAGGGTGTTCTGGCCGGCGGGGCCGAACGGCGAGCGCTCGGCGATGCCGCTGCCCTATTACGTCGGCCTGGTCGCCGGCGCGCCCGACGCCGAGAACGGCAAGAAGCTGATCGACTACCTGCTGTCGAAGGAGGCGCAGGAAACGGTTTCGTCGGTCGCGCTCGGCGCGCCGGTGCGCAAGGACGTGACCCCGACCGACGCGAATTTCGTCAAGCTGCACGAGGCGATGAAAGGCGTGACGGTCTGGACGCCGGACTGGTCGCAGGTGGTCAAGGATCTGCCGGCGGACGTGGCGCGCTGGCGCCAGGCGACCGGCAGCTGACCATGACGGCCGCCGCGCTCGGCGACGGGAGAACGGCGACGCAGGACCTCGTCCGGGCGGGCGCGGCCTCGACGGTCGGGTTCGACAAGGTGAGCGTCGCCTATCGCGGCGCCGTCGTCCTGAAGCCGCTCACGCTCGAGGTCGCGGCCGGCGAAATTCTGGCGATGATCGGGCCTTCGGGCTCCGGCAAGACGACGGCGCTGCGCGCCGTTGCGGGCTTCGTGCGTCCGGTGTCGGGGCGCATCCGCGTCGGCGGGACGGACGTGACCGACCTGCCGCCGTACGAGCGCGGGCTGGCGATGGTGGTTCAGAACTACGCGCTGTTTCCGCACATGCGCGTCGCCGACAACGTCGCCTTCGGGCTCAGGGCGCGGGGCGCGGCCAGGACCCTGATCGAGAGCCGGGTCGACGACGCGCTCGGCGTCGTCGGCATGCGGACGTTTCGCAAGCGCTATCCGCGCGAGCTCTCCGGCGGCCAGCAGCAGCGCGTGGCGATCGCGCGCGCGCTCGCGGTGCGGCCGCGCGTGCTCCTGCTCGACGAGCCGCTGTCGGCGCTCGACGCCCAGATCCGCCGGTCGATGGTCGAGGAGATCGCGCGCCTGCACGCCGACCTGCCGGATCTGACCATTCTCTACGTGACGCACGACCAGAGCGAGGCGCTGACGCTCGCCGACCGGATCGCCATTCTGAAGGACGGCGCGCTGTGCGCGGTCGGGCGGACCGCGGACCTCTATCGCCGGCCGCCGAACCGGTTCGCCGCGGAATTTCTCGGCCGCGCCAACCTGCTTCCGGTGGTGATCGAGGACGACCGTTCCGTCGGCGGGATGGTGGCGGTGCGGGCCGGGGCCGACCGGCTTCTGGTCGCGGGCGACGGGGCGCCGGCGGGAACGCGCCGGCTGCTCTGCGTCCGGCCGCAGCACCTGACGCTGACGGCGGAGCTCGGCTATTCGAACCGGATCGGCGGCCGGCTGCGGCAGGTGCACTGGCAGGGCGAACTCACCCATCTGGTGGCCGAAGTCGGCGACTCGCTGGTGCGGATCGTCGCCACCCGGCTGCCGGCGCTGCCCGAGCGCGGCGGCGCGGTGGATATGTTCTTCGCCCCCGGCGACGCCTCCCTCATTCCCGAGGAAGCCGGTGTCTGACCTCGCCGCGGCGCCGGCGGCGGCCAGGCCCAATCTGAACGGGCTGTGGGTCGCGCCGCCGCTGATCGTGCTCGCGCTGTCGTTTCTCTATCCCCTGGCGCTGATCGCGCGCTCGGCCGTTCTCGGCGAGACGGGCGCCCCGGACTGGAGCGGCGTCCTCGCGACGCTCGATTCGCGCCCCTTCCTCAATGCGCTCTTGAACACCGGCGAGATCGCCGTCGCGTCCACCGCGGGCTGCCTCGCGCTCGGCCTCGCGCTGGCGCTGATCCTGGCCTTCGTTCCCTTTCCCGGCGCCCCGCTCGCGGCGCGGCTGATCGACACCTTCATCGCCCTGCCGACCTTTCTGATCACCCTCGCCTTCACCTTCCTCTACGGCTCGGCCGGCATTCTCAACGGCGCGCTGACGCAGGGGTTCGGCCTCGCCGAGCCGCCGGTTCATTTTCTCTACTCCGCCTGGGGCGTCATCCTCGCCGAGGTCACCGTCTATTCGCCGTTCGTGCTGCGGCCGCTGCTCGCGGCCTTCTCGCTGATCGACCAGAGCCAGATCGAGGTCGCGGGCCTCTTGGGCGCGCGGCCGTGGCGGATCGTCCGCAGCGTCATTCTTCCCGCCGCGCTGCCCGCCGCGATCGCCGGCGGCAGCCTGTGCCTGCTGCTCACCGTCAACGAATTCGGCATCGTGCTGTTCATCGGCGCCAAGGGCGTCATCACCCTGCCGCTGCTGATCTACGACAAGGCGATCCAGGAATCGGACTACCAGGCCGCCTGCGTGATCGCGATCGTCAACGTGGCGCTGTCGCTCGGGCTGTTCGGCCTCTATCGCGTCGCCGCGCGCCGGCTCGGGGGGTAGCGATGCTGGTCTGGTCGCGCTCCGGCAGGTTTCTCGTCTGGACGGTCGCGGCGCTGCTGATCGGCGTCGTCTTCCTCGCGCCGCTCGCGGTCATTCTGGCGGCGAGCTTCGCCGCCCAGTGGAACGGCGCCTTGCCGAGCGGATTCACCCTCGAGCACTATCGGGCCGCCGGAACCGGCGCGTCGGGCGACGCCGTGTTCGCGAGCCTCGCCACCGGGGTCGCCGCCAGCGTTCTCGCGCTCCTCAGCGGAACCTGGGCGGCGCTCGCGCTGCGCGCGCAAGGGCCGGCCTGGAGCCGGACGCTCGGGATCCTGTTCTTCGTTCCGAGCGCGGTTCCCTCGGTGTCGGTCGGCCTCGGGCTGCTGGTCGCCTTCAGCCAGCGGCCGCTGCTCCTGAACGGCACGACGGCGATCGTGATCCTCGCCCATTTCGTGCTGATCTCGGCGTTTTCCTTCGGCAACGTCTCGGCCGGGCTCGCCCGCCTGCCGCCCGACTTCGAAGAGGTGGCCTCGTGCCTCGGCGCGCGCCCCGCCTACCGGCTGGCGAAGGTGACGCTGCCGCTGATCGCGCCCTATGTCGTCGCCGCCTTCGGCCTCAGCTTCGCGCTGTCGATGGGCGAGCTCGGCGCCACCGTCATGGTCTATCCGCCCGGCTGGGTTACGCTTCCGGTTGCGATCTTCGGCCTGACCGACCGCGGCGACGTCTTTTCCGGCGCGGCGCTGACGATGATTCTGGTCGGGGTGACGCTGACGCTGCTGATCGGCCTCGAGCGCCTGCCGATCGCCGCCGCCGGCCGCCGGGGCTGACGCGCCGGAACCCGGCGCGCGCCGAACCTGGAGATCGACCGCGCGCATCGGCCGTTCGGCCCCTGTTGGGGGCGCGTGGCTCTTCCGCCGCGTCCCGTTCGACCCGGACAGGCGGTCCGCCGGTCGTTGACGGAATTGGGCGGAAACGCTGCCGCCGAGGCTGTTCGCAGCCGCGGCCGTCTGTTAGGCGTTCCGCTCTGTGGATTGTGCGCGATGCGCTCAGCGGACGCCCTCGGGGCGTCGCTGGTCGGGAGGGCCGTGGCCGTCGGCGACAGGAATCTTTCGGGGTCTGACGGCGTCCCGGACGATGGTCCGGGATCGGCGGCCGTTCTTCGCAAATTGGGGTTCGAGAAGATGCGCGCCGGCCAACCGGCGCAAGCGGTCGATCTTCTCGGTCGCGCGTCGGCGCGGGACCCCGACGATCCCCAGGCGAATCTCGGTCTCGGCATCGCGTTGCAGGCGATGGGGCGACACGCGGAGGCGCTCGCGCCTCTCGAACGGGCGCAGAGGGCGCTGCCGCAGGGTCCGCTGGCGTTTCTGCGCGCGTCCGTGTCGCGCCTCGCGCTCGGCGAGGCCGAGGCCGCGCTTCAGGCCGCAGCCGAAGCGTGCGCGCGCGCGCCGCAGCTCGCGCAGGCCCATTCGGCCCGGGGACAGGCGCTGATGGCGCTCGGCGATCCGGCGCGCGCCGAACAAGCCTTCATGGCCGCGCTCGAGCGCGCGCCGCAATGGGCGGACGCCTGGGTTCTGTGCGGCGCGGCGCGCCACCGGCAGGGCGCGATCGCGCGCGCCGAAGCCGCCTTCCGCGAGGCGCTGCGCATCGCGCCCGACCACGCCGTCGCCAAGGCCAATCTCGCCGCGCTGGAGCGCGCGGGCGACGGCGGACGCCTCGCCGCCGCGACGACGCCGGACGTTCGGCGCGATCGCGCGGAAAAGACCGGCGACGGCCCCCTCGCCCTGTGGAAGCCGGAAGATCCCGCCGCGGCGCTGGGGCTCGCGGTCGAATACCTCAGCGGCAAACCGGCCTTCGCAAGGCTCCAGTTCGGCGAATGGTCGCGCGTTCTCTTCTATCAGGCCGCTCGCGGACACAACCTCTTCGTCGTCGATCAATCGCGGCGGGTCCACGGGTTCCTCGGCTGGGCGTTCACGGTCCGGGCCGCGGCGGAAAAGTGGGTCGAAGGGCTCTCCGGTCTGCGCGACGACGAATGCCGCGCGGGCGACTGCGTCATCGTCAACGCCTTCGCCGCCGACACGCGCGACGCCAATCGCGTCCTCGTCGAGGCGATGCGCGAGCGCTTCGCCGACAAGCGCACCCTCTATTTCAAGCGCCATTATCGCGACGGCCGGACGCGGCCGATGCGCGTCAACGTCAGCCCGTTCGCCCGCGGCCGCGCGCGTCGCGACGAGCCGCGCGAGAGCCCCGATCCGGGCGTCCGTTCCCGCGACGAGGCCTGAAGATCGTCCAGCGCAGCGCCGGCGGCGCGGCGAAAGCCCCATTGACGCTCCGCCTCTCGCCCGCGTAGCTCGCGTCTCGACGTTGCGAGAGTCTCATGGCCGCATATGCGAGGCTGGGCGCCCTGTCGCTTCTGTGGGGCTCGTCCTTCCTCCTCATCAAGATCGCGGCCGGTCTGTTGGCTCCGCTCGGCTTTGCGCTCGCCCGGGTCGGCGTCGCGGCGGCGACGCTCCTGCTGGTCGCGGCGGCCTCCGGCCGCCTGTGGCCCGGCTCGCGGCCGGGCCTGTGGGCGACGCTCGCGGGCCTGTCCCTGCTCGGGCAGGTCGCGCCTTTCCTGCTCCTCGGCGTCGCCGCGCGGCTCACGACCAGCGCCGACATGGCGCTGATGATGGGGGTCGCGCCGATCTTCGTCTTTGTCGCGGGGCGGTTCGCGCCCTCCGGCGACCGCTGGACCTTGCTCGGCGCGTTCGGCCTCGCGGTCGGCTTCGCCGGACTGGGTCTCGCGCTCGCCGCGCCCGCGGCGGCCGCGGCCGGCGGGGGAAGCGCGATCGAAGGCCGGGCTTTCGCGCTCGCGGCGGCGTTCTGCTACGCCATGAGCGCGCTGACCTCGGGACCGGCGACGCGGGAGATCGGCGCGGTCCGGGCGGTCGCCGCGTCGATGACGCTCTCGACCCTGCTGCTCGGCCTCGCGGCGCTGGCGGGCGCCGCGCCGCTCGCCAATCCGGCGGCGGAATCGTCGCCGCTCGCGCCGCTCGCCGCCATGGCCGCGCTCGGCGTCTTCAACACCGCGCTCGCCTATTTCGTCTATTTCCGGCTGATCGCCAGCGAAGGCCCGACCTTCGCCAGCCTCAACAACGACGTCGTCCCCGTGGTGGGCGTCGTGGGCGGCGCAGCGGCGTTGGGCGAGTCCGTCGCGCCGACGGCCTGGGCGGGGCTCGCGCTGGTTCTGTCGGGCGTGGTGTTGACCGGCCGGGCGACGCGCTCAGGCGAGGGCGCGCGCTCGCGCTGACGAAATCGGGCTTGGCGGCGCTTCCGGGAGGGCGCGCGTCCAGCGCGCCCGGGCTGGCGGGACGCCGCCCGTCCCGAGTCGCCGGCGCCGGGCGAAGCCCCTCAGGGGACGCGGCTGGGCACGCGCACGTAGGCCGGCTTCCAGCCCGCCGGCACGACGGTTCCGCGCAGGCCGCCGCGCGGCGGCTCGTCGTCGTCCTTGGGCGGGAACATCACCGCCGCGGCGCAGACGAGGCCGCCGAACGAGGTCATGAAGCCGATATAGAGCAGAAGCAGCGCCTCGAGGCCGAGCCCGCTGTCGTGCATCAGCGGCCACAGGCCGAACGGGTCGAAAACCAGCAGCAGCGTGGCGCACAGGGCGCCGCCGAGCGTGCCCATGATCCAGTGGAAAATCATGTAACGGACGAGCGGGTCGAGCTTCTTCGGCCGCCGCGCGCCGGCGTCGTAGGCAGGGGTCTGGTCGACCCTATCCGAATCCGCCATCGAACCCTCCGTTTTCACCCGGCGCCCAACCTCCCGATCGCCAGCGATAGTCGTTGCCAAGCGATTGTATCCCTATGGTCGCCGCGGTCAAATCGGCGCTCTTTCAAACGCGCGGCCGGCGCGCGCAGTTCCCTGTTTCGCGGTCAACTCCGCCCCTTCAGGGCGTCGGCGAGCCGGATCGCGGCCGACCCGGGTTTCAGCGGCTTCGGCTGGCTCGCGTGCGGCGCCCAGGCGCTGAGCCAGAGGATGTCGAAGGTGGCGCGCAGGCGCCCGTCCGGGTCCGCGAACGCGTCCCCGTAGATCGCCGCGGCGCGCGCCAAAACCTCGCGCCGCAGCGGCCTGCGGCTGCGATCGACGAGGGCGCTGGCGGCGCCGAAGGCGCGCAGATCGCGCATCAAGGCGACCATGTCGCCGTAGCGCACAATGGTCCGGTCGAGGTCGATCACGGGTAGGGCGAGCCCCGCCCGCTGCGCCAGCGAACCCAGGGCCCGCAGGTCCACGAACGGCGCGACCCGCGGCGCGGCGCCGCCCAGAACCTCGCTCTCGGCGCGCGTCAGGCTCTGGCGCAATTCGGTCAAGGTGTCGCCGCCGACGAAGGCCGCGACCAGGAGCCCGTCGGGAGCGAGCGCCCGGCGCATCTGGACCAGCGCCCCGGGCAGATCGTTGACGCTGTCGAGCGCGAGCAGCGACACGGCGAGGTCGAACCGCCCGTCGGCGAGCGGCAGCCGCTCGACATCGCCCACGGCGCGGAAGCCATCGCCGCCGCCGAGGCTCGCCAGCGTCGGCGCCAGCCGCACGACCCGGTCGACCTGTCCGCCGGCGAGCAGCGTGGCCGCGGCGTGGGGACCCGGCGTGCCGAGGTCGGCTGCGAGCGCGAAACGGCGCCGGACGAGCGCGAGCCGGTCGGCGAGCTCGTCGGCCGTGCGGCGCAGCAGAAAGTCGGCCCCCGGCTCGGGTCGCGCCCACGCCCTGTCGAGCCGGCGTCGGACCAGCGCGCGGTCGAAGATCACGGGAGGCGGCGGCGAGGGAGAGGTCACGGCTCCCCTTATGCGACGAGCGGTCCTCTCGCGCCAAGTCCGGATCGGGTCTATTCTCGCCCGCATGGACGCGGAATTCGCCCCGGGCGGTTACCAAGCGGCCGCGCCGGAGTGGGGCCGGCGGGCGCGCAGCTTCGCGCTCGCTCTCGCCAGGTCCGCGCTCGACACGCTCTATCCGCCGACCTGCCTCGCCTGCTGCGCCGCGACGGAGGCGCACGGCGCGCTCTGTCCGCGCTGCTGGCGCGCGATGCGCTTCATCGAGCGGCCGTTCTGCGACCGTCTGGGCATCCCGTTCGAGCAGGATCTCGGCGAGGGTCTCCTGTCGCCGCAGGCGATCGCCGACCCGCCGGTGTTCGCCCGCGCCCGCGCCGTCGCCCGGTTCGAGGACGGTCCGGCGCGAAAACTCGTCCACCGCCTGAAATATTCCGACCGCGCCGAGATCGCGCGGCCGATGGCGCGCTGGATGGCGCGGGCGGGCGCCGACATCCTCGCCGAGGCCGACTGTCTCGCGCCGGTGCCGCTCCATCCGCTCAGACTCTGGCGGCGCCGCTTCAACCAGGCCGCCCTGCTGGCGCGCGAGATTGCGCGCGCGACCGGAAAACCCTGCGACGCCGGCGCGCTCCGCCGCGTCAAGGCGACCGCGAGCCAGGTCGGCTTGAGCCGGGCGCAGCGGGCGGAGAACGTCCAGGGGGCGTTCCGGGCCGCCGACGGGGCGGCGCTGAAGGGGCGCGCGATCGTGCTCGTCGACGACGTGCTGACCTCGGGAGCGACCGCCAACGCCGCTTCCCGGGCGCTGCTCAGGGCGGGCGCGGCCCGGGTCGACGTGCTGGTGTTCGCGCGGGTTGTGACAGGCGGGTGAACGCCCATATAGTGCGGGGCGAAAAGCCACATTTCGATGGAGTCGAGGGTCCAGTGCAGCCGGTCGTCATCTACACCAAATCAACCTGCCCCTACTGTCACGCCGCCAAGGCGCTTCTGAACAAGAAGGGCGCGGCGTTCGACGAGATCGGCGTCGACGGCGACCGCGCCGCGCAGGCGGCGATGGCGGAAAAGGCGGGCGGCCGGTCGACGGTGCCGCAGATCTTCATCGGCGGCGTCGCGATCGGCGGCTGCGACGACCTCTACGATCTCGACGCGGCTGGCGAACTGGACGGGCTTCTGGCGGGTCGGGGATGATCAGATACGCGCTCGGCTGCGCCGGGGGACACGAGTTCGACAGTTGGTTTCCCGACAGCGCCGCCTACGAGACGCAGCGCCTTCGGGGGCTGGTCGCTTGCCCCGAATGCGGCTCGACCGCGGTCGACAAGGCGATCATGGCGCCGGCCGTGGTCGGCGGCGACCGCGCGGCGCCCGAGACCAGCGCCGTGGCGCTGCTCGACGACCGGCGCCGCAGCCTGCGCGCGATGGCGGCGCACCTGCGCCGCGAGATCGAGGCGAACACCGACGACGTCGGCGCCAAATTCCCCGAAGTCGCGCGCGCGATCCACGCCGGCGACGAGCCCGAGCGGGCGATTCGCGGCCGGGCGACCCCGGAGGAAGCCAGGGCGCTGATCGAGGAGGGTGTCGGCGTAATGCCGATCCCGGCGCTCGCGGACGAGATGAACTGAGGCTTCCGGCGGGCTGCTTTCCAGCCGGACCGGCCGGCGAGGATCTGCGGCGTTGAAGTACCTCATCGACATCGACGACCTCGAGCGGCAGGGCGTCCTGAAGCCGGACGTCGCCGCGACGCTGCGCGACCGGGCCGGCGAGAGCGTCGTCTCGTCGGCGATCAACGTCGTGCTCGGGTTCGGCGCGATCGCGGTCGCGGCCGGGGTGATCGCGCTGTTCCCGTCCGGCTGGCTCGCGACGGCGATCGGCGCCGGCTTCGTCGCCGCCGCCTGCGCCGTGATGGGGAGAGCGTCCGGGTCCTGGGGCCAGCTCGCCGGCATTTGGATGGTCGTCGGCGCGCTGACGCTGTCGGTTTCGGTCGGAATCCTGATCGACCGGCCGCTCTGGTCCGCGGCGGCCGCCGCGACGATCCTGTCGGCCGCCGCCGTCCTCTCCCGCAGCCATCTCCTGACCGCGCTCGCCCCGCTCGCGCTCGCCGCCGTCATCGGCGCGAGCGCCGGATATTGGGACGCCTGCTACGAGGTCGCGGTTCGCGAGCCGGCGGTGACGATCGCGCTGTTTGCGCTCCTCGCCCTCGCCGGCTGGCAGGCCGCCCGCGTCCTGCCGCCGCCCGCTTGCGACCTCGCGCTGACGCTGGCCAGGATGTCGGTCATCCTCGTCAATGTCGGGTTCTGGGTCGGGTCCCTGTGCGGCGACTCGCCCGGCCAGTTGTGGCGCGGTCCGGAACCCGCCGGGCGGCTCGATCCGCAGATCCCGGCGGTCGCCTTCGCCGCCGCCTGGGCCGTGGCCCTGGTGGTCGCCGGCTGGTGGGGCGCGCGGAGCGGCCGGCGGTTCATGGTCAACGCCGCCGCGACCTTCGGCGCGATCAATTTCTACAGCCAGTGGTTCGAGCGCCTCGGCGCGAACCCGCTGACCGTTCTGGGCGGCGGCCTCGTCGCGATCGCTGTCGGGTCGGCGCTGCTGCGCTACAACGCGCACGGGCGGGCGGACTGACTGCGCGCCGGCGCCGGGGTCGCGCTGGTCCGGGCGTCCGGCGCTAAGGGCCGGCGAGCGCGGCCGCGCATCGTGGCGGCGGATGGACGCGGCGCTCACGAGAAGAATGACGTCAACGCAATTCCTTGCCGGCCGCGCAAACCTGTTCTATATTTGTTCATGCCAGACAGGACAGCGAGGCCGGCCATGTGGTCCGACAGACTCGACCGCGATCACGGGCTCGGGGGCGGCGCGGACGCAACACCCAAGCCGCCATCATCGCGAGGAGCGAAGCGACGTGGCTCGTCATCGCGAGGAGCGAAGCGACGTGGCTCGTCATCGCGAGGAGCGAAGCGACGTGGCGATCCAGGGGGCGCGGCCGAGGTCCGCCGTGTGCCGGGCGGCGCCGCGCTTCAACGTCGGCGCAGGCGGCCCCTGGATCGCCGCGTCGCCCTTCGGGCTCCTCGCGAGGACGGCGGGAAGTAACAGCCAAGCCGGGGGGAGGCGGTGGGCAGTAGGCAGGCAGTGGGCAATCCCTCTCCCTCAGGGAGAGGACAGGCCGCGAAGCGGCCAGGTGAGGGGGCGCCACGCCGACGGTCGGCGTTCCGAGCCCTCATCCTGCCGGGCTTCGCCCGGCGGTCCTCTTCCCAAGGGAGAGGGCGGCGCCGGCTTGGGAGTTACGGCGGGGACCGAAATGCCGCGCAAGCCTCTGGGAAGTCACGTTTCCGGAGCCGAAGCGCCGGGCTCTCCGCTCGCCGATCCAGATTGCGGACAGCGGGCCGCCGAGACGGAAGCGGACCCGGCGGACCGGGCCGGGCCCCTCGCCGGTCGGCTTCCGCGAGGAGCGAGGCGATGACGGCGCGAGGGCGTCGCGGGCCGTTGCGCGCGACAGCGAAAGTCCATGCAATCCGCCGGAGATTGCCGGAGCCGCGCCGGCGCTGGCGCGGCCGACGGCAGCGCGGCCTACTCGGCCTTCACCCGGAACTCCTGCGCTTCCACCACCGTCGTGCCTATCATCGTGCGCACCGAGATCCGGAACGGCATCCACACCCGGTCGGCCTCGATCGGGGCGAGCCAGACTTCGACGTCCTTGTTTTCCGCCATGAACTTGGTCGCCGGCCGGTCGGGGCTGTGGCCGGAGATCGGCACGTAGCGGGCGGCGCAGACGACCACCGGCCCGTCGTAGCCCTTCGCCTTGGCGCTGCGCTCGCCGACATAGGTGAGGTCGATGTCGAAGCGGGTGTAGCCGTCGAAGATCGGGATTTTCCGGTTGCAGGCCTCGGTCGGCTGCATCGCCCCCGAGGCTGGCGCGGGAATCACCACGGCGCCGACCGGATCGACGATGTTCTGCTCGTCGTGCGCCCCGAGCGGAACCCGGTCCGGCTTGTCGTCGAACGGCGGCGCGATGTCGACCCCGGTGACGGCGTTGCCGGCGAGCGCCATGCGGATGGTGCGCGTCATCTGGCTGCTGGCCGCGGTGGTGGCGAAGGTGGAGGGCGAAACCCGCCCCGCGACGATGGCGCCGGCGCCGGTCGAGGCGCCGCGGGCGTTGGCGAACAGCCGCGCGAGGCCGGTGAGTTTGGCGTCGGCGCGGATCGCATAGCTCGACGGCGACAGCGCGGCGTCGAGATTGGCCGATCCGATCGGCAAGCCGACGAGCGAGACCCGGTAAATGGCGTGCAGCATGTCGGCCCGCGCCGCCGCGACCGGGGCCAGCGCCGCCGCCGCGACGGCCAGGCCGAGGCGAATTCCCGTCGATCGCAACTTCATCCTCGTCATGGCTCCGGTTCCGAATCGCAACAGTGTTTCGAGAGGCGAATAATGGCGAATTCCGGCGCGAGCGCGTCGACTCGGATACGAAACCCACAGGCAGGAAAAAAGTCATGCGGGCCGCGTGTCAAGGTCTTGCGGCCGGCTCGCGGCCGGACATAACATCCGCCCATGGTCGAGACGGTCATCACCATTCGCCCGGCCCGTTTGGGCGACGAAGGCGACATCGCCGAGGTCCACGACGAGGCATGGCGCGAAGCCTATCGCGGCGTCATACCGGGCCGTGAGCTGGAGCGGATGATCGCGCGCCGCGGTCCGACCTGGTGGCGCATGGCGATTGCGCGCCGCACCCCCCTCATGGTGCTCGAATACGGCGACTCCGTCGTCGGCTACGTCAGCTATGGCCGCAACCGCGTCCCCGCGCTCGGCTACGGCGGCGAAATCTTCGAGCTTTACCTTGCGCCGGCGTGCCAGGGCTGCGGGCTCGGGCGCCGGATGTTCGAGGCGGCGCGCAAGGATCTCGAAGGCCACGGCTACGGCTCGTTCGTAGTCTGGGCGCTGGCCGACAACCAGCGGGCGGTCGGCTTCTACGAGCAGCTCGGCGGTCGCGTGGTGCGCCGGGCGCATGAGACCTTCGGCGGTCAGGAGCGCGAGCGGGTCGCTTTCGGCTTTGGCTGACGCCGTTTCACCCCTATAAGGCGACGCGCGCCACGGCCGCCCGGGATCGGCGGCGGACGCGACGACTATCCTGGAGCTTGGCCCTTGAATCTGAACGCTTTGCCGATCGGCAATAACCCGCCGCATGACGTCAACGTCGTGATCGAAGTGCCGCTCGGCGGCGAGCCGATCAAGTACGAGATGCATAAGGAAAGCGGCGCGCTCGTCGTCGACCGGTTTCTCTATACGCCGATGCGCTATCCGGGGAATTACGGCTTCATTCCGCACACGCTGTCGGGCGACGGCGACCCGTGCGACGTGATCGTCGCCAACACCCGCGCCGTCGCGCCCGGCGCGATCATGGACTGCAGGGTCGTCGGCGTCCTGATCATGGAGGACGAGGGCGGCGCGGACGAGAAGATCATCGCCGTGCCGGGGGACAAGCTCACGCCGCGCTATCACGACATCTTGAACTATTCCGACCTTCCCGACATCACCCTGAAGCGGATCGAGCATTTCTTCCTTCACTACAAGGACCTCGAGCCGGGCAAGTGGGTGAAGATCCTGCGCTGGGGCGACGCCGACGAGGCGAAGAAACTGGTGATGGAAGGCATTGAGCGCGCCGAGCAAGCCAAGGGGTGAGATCCCCGCGGAGAGGGTCGTGAAGCGGTCGTTCGTCGACGCCCGAATCGACGAGATGTCGACGCTGTGCCAAAGGCACGGGGTCGCGCTTCCGCCGTTCGCGCGCTGGACGGAGGCGGCGTTCCGGGCGAACCGCGAGGCGTCCGACTTTATTGCGTCGCGCGGTCTCGGCTGGAACGTGGTGGAGTTCCGCCCGGGCGCCTTCGCGACCGACGGGCTGACGCTGTTCACCCTGCGCATGGGCGACTGGCGCGATCTCGGGTCGAGCCGCGGCCGCCTCTACGCGGAGAAGGCGATCATGAGCCTCGACGGGCAGCGGGCGCCGCACCACTATCACGTGGTCAAGACCGAAGACATCGTCAACCGCGGCGGCGCGCGCTTCGTGGTCGAACTGTTCATGGTCGACGACCTCGGCCGCCCGACCCGGGAGCGCTTCCGCGTGCTCAAGGACGCGAGCGTGCTCGACCTCGGACCCGGCGACCAGGTGCGGCTCGAGCCCGGCGAGAGCCTGACGCTCGAGCCCCATGTCGCCCACGCCTTCTGGGCCGAGGGCGGGACCGCGCTCGCCGGCGAAGTGTCGCTCGCCAACGACGACGCCTCGGACAATTATTTCGTCCCCCCGCTCGCGCCGCCCGCGCTGATCGAGGAGGACGCGCCGGCGCGGCGCGTGACGGTGAGGGACTACGGGCGGCTCTGACCGGCGGCCTGCGATCGCGTCTTTCCTGGCGCGGCGCTGACGGGTCCGCCCGGCGCTGCGTGGGAGGGGCGAAATGGTCGGTATGGCGCTTTCCAACCCTTTGCTCGTTCTCGGGCTCGTTCTCCTTTTCGCGGTGGTCCTCGGCGACGCCTCCGAGAGGATCGGCGCGCCCTGGATCAGTGGCTGCATCGTCGCGGGCGTGTGTCTCGGGCCTGACGCGCTCGGCCTGCTGTCGCGCTCCGAACAGTCGGCGTTCGGCGATTTCCTGCAGGCCTCGCTCGCGCTGATCGCGTTCAACATCGGCTGTCGTCTCACCGTCCCGAGGCTCAGCGAGGTCGGAAGGAGCGCGGCCGCGCTGGCGATCCTGCAATTGGCCGCGCCGATGCTCGCGGTGCTGGCGGCGCTCCTGCTGGCCGGCTATTCCTGGCCGACCGCCGTGATCGCCGCCGCCGTCGCGCCGGCCACCGCGCCGACGACGACCTACGCGGTGGTGCAACGCCGGCAGGCCTCGGGTCCTTTCGTCGACCGCCTCCTCGCCATTCTCGCGATCAACGACGCGGCGACGATGCTCGTGTTCAGCGTGGTTTCCGCGGCGACCGTCGCCTGGATCGGGGCGCCGGGGGCGGGCGGCGACGCCTTCGCCGCGCTGCGGGCGGCGGCAATGCGGGAAGGGTCGTCGGTTCTGGTCGGCGCCCTGCTCGGCGGACTTTACCTGCTCCTCCATTCCGTCGTCGCCGACGGCCGTCCCGGCTCGGCGAGCCGGTTGCGCGCCATGCTTTACGCGCTGCTGCTGGCGTCGGTCGGCGCCGCCGTCGAGTTCGGGTTCTCGTCGCTCCTGACCCCGCTCGCCCTCGGCGTCGTGATCGCCAACGGCGCCCGCGAGCCCGAGGAGACGCAGACCGTCATCGGCGATGTCGAGGAGCCGCTCTACATGGTGTTCTTCGTGCTCGCCGGCGCGCACCTGCCAGCTGCCGATCTCGCGCGGGGCGGGATCGCGGTCGCCGGCGTCGCCTACATCCTGGCGCGGTTCGCCGGCAAATATGGCGCGATCTTTCTGGGGGCGCTGGCGCTGCGGCTGGACGCGGCGACCCGGCGCTATCTCGGCCTGTGCTTTCCCTCGCAGGGCGGCCTCGCCATGGGCCTCGCGCTCGCCTGCGCCGGATCGGCCGCGGTCCGCGCGCTGCCTCCGGGCGCCTCGGGACAAGTGGACGCCGCGGTTTCCATCGTGCTGCTCGGCGTGCTGGTGTCGCAGGTGCTGGGGCCGATCGTCATTGACTTCGCCGTTCGCCGCGCCGCGGCGGCCGCGGCCGATGGGTGAACGCCGGGCCGCTCACCCCGCCAGCCGCTCCATCGCGGCGAAAAACTTCGCCCGGACCCGCTCGGCGTCGACCGCGACCGCGACCTCGGTGTTGGCGAGGCGCCCCCAGCGGCCGTCCCAGTCGACCACCGTCGCCCCCGTCGTCAGCCGCCCGGCGGTCTCGACGTCGACGGCGGCGCGGCGCGTCTCGACCAGCCCGGGATCGAGCGCGACCGCGACGGCGAGCGGGTCGTGCATGACCAGGAAACGGCGGCCGCTCTGGCGCTCCATGCGCTCGAAATAATGGCGCGCCGAATCCTCCAGAAAGCGCAGGAGCGCCGGCGCCCGTGGGCCGCCGCCGCAGCGGGCGGCGAGCGCGGCGAGATCGGCGCCGTCGATCGTGACCTTGCGGGTGACGTCGAGGCCGATCGCGACCACCGGCGCCGCGCCCGGGCCGCCGAAGGCGCGGAACACGATGCGCGCCGCTTCGGGATCGTGCCAGATGTTGAACTCGGCGCTCGGCGTCACATTGCCGTGCGCGGCGTAGGCGCCGCCCATGATGACGAAGCGCTTGACGTGGCGCGGCAGGTCGGGGTCGCGCATCACCGCGAGCGCGATGTTGGTCAGCGGCCCGGTGGCGACGAGGGCGAGCCGCCCGGGTTCGGCGCGCGCGGCGGCGACGATGGCGTCGACCGCGTGGACGGTCGAGGCCGGCTCCTGCGGCTCGGGCAGGCTGGCATGGCCGAGGCCGGTGTCGCCGTGCACGGCGCGCGCGTCGACGGCCTCGGGCGCGAGCGGGACGGCGGCGCCGGGCGCGACCGTCACGTCGCCGCGGCCGGCGAGCGCGAGCACCGCGCGGGTGTTGCGGGTGGCGGCGGCGAGGCTGACGTTGCCGACCACGGTCGAGACGCCGACCAGCCGTGGCCCGGCCTCGGCGCAGGCGTAGAGCAGGGCGTAGGCGTCGTCGATGCCGGTGTCGACGTCGACGAACAGGCGATCCGGCTCGTGAGACAAGGGATTTCCTTTCTACCCTCTCTTGCCGCGCCATCCCGGGCGGATCCGCGCCTCATTGTGCCGCCGCGCGCCGCGCGCGGTCAAACCCGGCCTAACGGCTAGCTGCGAAACCGGAGAAATTGCGGCACAATGGTCCCGAGACCGGGAGGGACGCATGATCTCCGACTGGGACGACGCCTACGCCAACGCTCCCCACATCGCCGACGCCGACCAGTTTCCGCCGCTCTGGGCCGGGCGCGCAGCAGAATTCGCCGCCCAACGGCGCTCGGCGGGACGCGCCGAGATCGACCTTCCCTACGGCGCCGGGCCTCGCCGCCGGCTCGACCTGTTCCTGCCGGACGGCGCCGCCAAGGGTCTGGTGGTGTTCGTCCACGGCGGCTACTGGATGCGGTTCGACAAGTCGATCTGGTCCCACCTGGCCGAAGGCGCCGTGCGTAGGGACTGGGCGGTCGCCATGCCGAGCTACACGCTCGCCCCCGCCGCGCGCATTCGCGACATCACGCTGGAGATCGCCGCGGCGATCGCGGTCGCGGCCGAATGCGTCGGAGGGCCGATCGCGCTCGCGGGCCATTCGGCCGGCGGCCAACTCGTCGCGCGCATGGCCTGCCTCGGCGGGCCGCTGCCGGACGCCGCGCGCCGCCGCTGCGTCCGCGTCGCGCCGATCAGCGGCCTGTTCGACCTGCGGCCGCTGATGAAGACGCGCATGAACGGGACGCTCGGGCTGGACGAGGCCGAGGCGGTGGCCGAAAGCCCCGCCTTGGCCAGGCCGGCCACCGACCTTCCGGTGGTCGCCTTCGTCGGGTCCGACGAGCGGCCGGAATTCTTGCGCCAGAGCGAACTGGTCGCCAACGTCTGGACCGGCCTCGGGGCGGAGGCCCAATGCGAGCAGGTGAGCGGGCGCCACCACTACGACGTGATCGCCGGTCTCTCCGATCCCGCTTCGCCGATGACGGCGTTCATTGCGCCCTGATCGGGGCGGTCCGCGACGAAGCCGCCGCGCGCCTTGCGCAGCCAGCGCGCGCCGAGCAGCAGCGCCACCGCTGCGAGGCCGGCGGCGAGACCGATCCACACGCCGACGCCGCCGAGCGGCGTCGCGAAGCCGAGCGCGACCCCGATCGGCGCGCCGAGTCCCCAGTAGCCGAGGAGGGCGATCACCAGCGGCCAGCGCGAGTCGTGCAAGCCGCGCAGCATGTTGGCGAGCGTCGCCTGGCTGGCGTCGGCCACCTGGAAGATCGCCGCGATCCACAGAAGCGAGACAGCGATCCGCACCGTCGCCGCGTTCGCCGGCGCGTCGACTGCGAGGAAGCCCGAGATCAGCAGCTTCGGGATGGCGATCATGGTCGCGGCGGACAGGACCGCGAACACGAGCGTCAGGCCGAAGGCGGCGGCGCCGGCGTGGGCGATCGCGGACCGATCGCGGGCGCCGTAGGCGCGGCCGATCCGCACGGTGGCCGCCTGGCCGAGGCCGAGCGGGACCATGAAGGCGAGGGAGGCGATCTGCAGCGCGATCGTATGCGCTTCCAGCGTCGCCGGTCCGATCAGCCCCATCGCCAGGGTCGCGGCCGCGAACACGCCGACCTCGGCGGCGATGGTCGCCCCGATCGGCAGGCCGAGCCGCCACAGGGCGACGAACTCGTCCCGGGCGAAGCGCCACGGCGGCGAGAACAGCGCGAGGCGGCGCATGCGCGGATCGATCAGCGAGAACCCGACCAGCAGGATGAGCATCAGCGTCTGCGACAGCGTGGTGGCGAGGCCGGAGCCGGCGATGCCGAGCGCGGGCAGGCCGAACTTGCCGAAGATCAGCGCATAATTGGCGAGCGCATTGAAGCCGACCGCGACCAGGCCCGCGAGCAGCGGCTCGCGCGGCCGCTCGAACGCCGCGAACACGGAACGGCCGGCGAAGAACATCAGGCTCGGCGCCAGCCCCCACTGGAACGCCCACATGTAGCGCCCGGCTTCCCGCGCGAGCTCGGGCGGCTCGCCGATCGCCGTCAGGATCGCCGTCGTTTGGGACAGGAACGCCCACGCGACCGCCGCGATGACGAGGGCGGTGAGAAGCGCCTGGTGGGTCGAACGCCTGACGCCGTCGAGCGCGTCGCCCGCGCCGAGCTTCGCCGCTGCGATCGGCGACACCGCCGCCACGACGCCGATCCCGAGCAGGAACGCCGGCTGGTAGAGATTGAAGCCGAGCGCGCCGGCGGCGAGCGCCTGCGGAGAGAGGCGCCCGAGCATCACATAGTCGGTCGTCGTCATCAGGGTGACGGCGAGATTGGCGAGGATCAGCGGCGTGGCCAGCGCGAGCGTCGCGCCCGTCTCGCGCGCGAGCGCGCCTCTCGCGCGCCAGCGGTCGGCTCGGGACGGGGCGGACATTGGTTTTGACCTTTGGCGCGAGAAAAGCCGGGCGTGATAGCCGAACGGGCCGCCGAGGGCAAATTCTGGGCAGGATGGGAGCAGGATGGGCGGCAATTGCGCTGCTCCGGAGGCGATTCCAGCCGGTCCGTCCACAGCATTGGGAGATTGTATCGGCGCCGCCGCAATTCGGTCATCGCGGCGCGGCTGTTGGCCCCGTCGCGCCGAGGCGCGACGCCTCGCGGCGGAGGGCCCTGTCGACCAGGGCGACGTCGCGGCCTGTTCGGCCGGGACTCGGTCCGGTAAGGAAGCGGGCCGGGCCCGCCATGGATCGGAACAAACACCGGCCCGGAGGAGTACGTCACCTTGCGAGAGCAGCCCCCACAGCGACCGCGAGACGCGGTCGTTTCGCCGATGAGAGAGACAATGAAACAAGGATCGACAAGGAAGCAGGGCTCGGCGGCGCCTGCGCGCTACGGCTCGGGCGCCGTTGCGTTCCACTGGACGGTCGCCGCCCTGATCGTCTTCCTCGGCGGCCTCGGGCTTCTGTTCGACGATATCCCGAAGGAGGCGCGGCCGTTCTGGATCAACGTCCACGTGTGCGTCGGCTTGGTCTATTTCCTATTGGTGATCGCGAGAATCCTCTGGCGGGCGACACACACGGCGCCGGACCTTCCGCCGGAGGTCGGCGCGTTCAGCCGAATAACCTCGGTCGCCGTGCACCACCTGCTCTATGTCCTGATGCTGCTGATCCCGATCGTCGGCGTCGTGGCGCGCGTCTGGCACGGTCGGCCGTTCGACTACGGCCTTTTCCAGTTGAATGTCGGCGTCGCTTCGAACCCGGCCGTGTATCGTCCCGCCGAAACCGTTCACCAGTTGCTCGCCTACGCCCTGTTCGCTCTCGCGGGCGCGCACATCGCGGGCGCGCTCTACCATCACTTCGTCCGACGGGACGGACTCCTGCTGCGGATGTCGCCCGGCGGAGCAGGCTGACAACGCCCCGCGGGCGGCGCGCCGCCCGCGGCATCCCAAGCCGTGTTCCTACGGGGGTGGTCCGGGTCCCGGATCGCCGCTGCCGGGCGCGCTGGCGTTTCTCCGCAAAAGGCCTATCTGCGGGAGCGGCCCGCCGTGCCGGGCGGCGCGACGGAGGAGAGGCGCATGATCGAACTCTACACTTGGGGGACGCCGAACGGGCGGAAAATCCCCATCATGCTCGAGGAGATCGGGCTGCCGTACACGGTCAAGCCGATCAACATCGGCAAGAACGAGCAGTTCGACCCGGCGTACCTGACGATCTCGCCCAACAACAAGATCCCGGCGATCGTCGATCCGGACGCGCCCGGCGGTCCGCTGTCGGTGTTCGAGAGCGGGGCGATCCTCGTCTATCTCGCGGAGAAGACCGGAAAGCTTCTCGCGCCCTCGGGTCCGGCCCGCTACCGGGCGCTCGAGTGGCTGAACTGGCAGGTCGGCGGCATGGGCCCGATGTTCGGCCAGCTCGGCTTCTTCGCCATGCGCTCGGAGGAGAAGTCGGCGCTGGCGATCGGGCGTTTCACCGACGAATGCGCCCGGCTCCTCGGCGTCCTGGAGCGCCGCCTCGCGGAGGCTCCCTATCTCGCGGGGCCCGACTACGGAATCGCCGACATCGCCTGCTACACTTGGGCCTATGCGGGATCGACCTTCCTCGAGCCGGTTCTCGGGCCGGTGTACCAGACCTGTCCGGCGGTCCGCCGCTGGCTCGCCTCGGTCGGCGAGCGCGAAGCGGTGCAGCGCGGCATGGCCGTGCCGAAGGTCTGAAACCCCCGTGGCGCCGCGTCCGGCCCGGGCGCGGCTATCGGGTCAGCAGCAGCCGGTTGTTCTCGACGAACCGCCACGCGCGCAGCCGCACCAGAACGCCGTAGGCGTCGAGGCGCTCGCGAAACGAGCGCAGCTTCGCGCTGGCGGCGACCTCGACGAGGCCGCTCACCGGAGAGATCAGCAGCGCCCAGGTGCGCGCGGCCCATTTCAACCGCCCCCCTGGCAGTTCGGTCGTCAGGTAGAACATTTCCGGCGTCGTGCGTCGCCACTTGCGGATCAGTTCGTCCCAGGTGCGACGCGCCGGGTGATGGATAGCGGCCTGCGGCGCGTAAGCCAGGGTGAAACCGAGGCGCGTCGCACGCCAGCCCCAGTCCACGTCCTCCGCCACGCGCCCGCGGAACGGGCCGACCCGGTCGAACACCTCGCGCGGGGTGAACATGTTCGCGGTCACGCAATAGTGGTGGTCGACGACATAGCGGCGCGTATCGAAGCTGAATGCGAGTTCGAAGGCCTCGACCGGGGTCGGATGCGCCGGATCCTCGACCTCGACGATCACGGGCCCGCCGACGACGTCGGCCTGTTCGAGCGCCTCGACGCCCCGCGCGAGCCAGTCCGGCTCCGGGCGGCAGTCCGAGTCGATAAACGCCAGCACCGCGCCTCGCGACGCCGCGACCGCCGCATTGCGCGCTTCGCCCGCGCCCTGGACCGGCGCCGCGACCGCCCGCGCCCGCGCGCCGCAGACCGTCGCGACCGCGGCGAGGCCGCAGCGCGAATTGTTGTCGGCCACGACGATCTCGAACGTTTCGCGCGGAAACGTCTGCCGGTCGAGCAGGTCGAGGCAGATCTTCAGGTTCTCGATGTCGTTATAGTGTGGAACGATCACCGAGACCGCAGGCGTCGTCGAAGGGGCCGGCGCCTCGGACGAGGGGACGGCGCGCCCATGGGGCGAAAGGGTCAAAGTCCGACGCTCCGTTCAATAATCGGTCTTTGAGCAACACAACGGCGAGCAATCGAACGCTGTCCGTCAAACAAGTGCGTAACGGACATGGTCGTCGCATGTCAAGACGACGAAATGAAAGGATTTTGTGTAAACTTATCCGGGCTCTGGCATCGCCGTAAACGTCAACGCGGAAAGATTACAGGCGCACCAATCGCTGACCCTCGCCTCGAGCATTTGGATACCGGCCACGATCGAGCACGACGACGGGGAACCCTCTCGCACAAGTCGGGCGCGAACGCCGGCCGCCGCCTTCCCGACGGTCGGCAGGACAAGGGCTGCGCGAATGCAGCGGCCGAGGCGGGCGCGAGCGCG
Organism: Roseiarcus fermentans; assembly: GCF_003315135.1. GTDB lineage: Bacteria > Pseudomonadota > Alphaproteobacteria > Rhizobiales > Beijerinckiaceae > Roseiarcus > Roseiarcus fermentans. The sequence continues at coordinate 39,661 of NZ_QNRK01000040.1, read as the reverse complement.
GCTGCACCGCCCCCGGTCGGGCGCGCGGGGACGGGTTGGACGGCGACCGGCGCGCCTACCGGCCCGCGAGCCGGTCGCCAAACAGCGCGATGGTCTTGGCGTAGACGGGCGAAGCGTTCCACTGCAGAATCGCCGGGAAGTTCGGCTCACCCTCGTTCCAGCCCGCTCCGCGCTGCCAGCCGTGGGCGGCGAGGAAGGCGGCGGTCGAGGCGAGCGCGTCTCCCGAATTGTGCACGACATCCGCCGTCCCGGCCCCGTCGGGCGTGGTGGCGAACATCATGATCGCCGAGGGCATGAGCTGGGTCTGGCCGATCTCGCCCGCCCAGGCGCCGCGCAGGGACTTCGGGTTCGGCCAGACGCCTTTCTCGACCAGAGTCAGCGCGTCGATCAGTTCGGCGCGGAACCGGTCGGCGCGGCGGCAGTCCCAGGCGAGGGTCGCGAGCGCGGCGAAGGTCGGATAGGAGCCGTTGTCGCCGCCGAAGCTGGTCTCGAGGCCCCAGATGGCGACCAGAATCGCGCCGGGAACGCCGAAGCGCTGTTCGATCGCCGACAGCGTCGCGGCGTTTTTCGCCAGCAGCGCCTTGCCGCGAGAGACGATCCCCGGTGTGACGTGGGCGGCGGCGAAGGCCTCGAAATTGTGGCCGAGCATGACCACGCCGCGGTCGTGGGCGCCGACCGACGTATCGTAGGAGACCCCGCCGAGCGCGGCCTCGAAACTCGCCTCCGAGACGCCGTCGCGCGCCGCGATCTGCCGAAAGCCGGCCAGCCACTCGTGAAAGCCATCGGGCCCCTTGCCACAGTCTTCCGCGCGCGCCGCCGGCGCCGCGAGGACCGATCCGGCGACGGCCGCCGCCGCCAACAGCTTCTTGATCCGTCCCGCCATTCCGTTACGTCCCCTTGGCCCATCGGTCGCCCGGCCGCGAACGCCTGGCCTCAGGCTCCGTGGACGCCGGCGACCCTATCAAAGCCCGACGGCCGGGCAAGCCTCGCGGCGAGCCGGAGGATGGCGCATCGCCGCCCCGTCGCCCGAGTTCCGGCGAGGACCCGGAACAAGACGATCGTTCGTCGAGTTTAGCCGGCGCTTCTCGAGCCGGAGAGAACACAGATGGCGAATTCCTATGAACTTGGGGGAGACGGAGGCGGGCGCCCGACTGAGACCCCGTTCGACGCTCGAATCGGCGCGCCCGAGAAGGCGCGGTCCCCGTCCGATCCCGTGTACGGAAAGTCCCCGGAGGGCGACGACGCGGAGTCGGCCGCGAATTTGGGCGCGACCGCGAAAGCCGCGGCGGAGGCCCTCGAGCGCAAGGCGGCGCAACTGGCCGAGGACGTCGGCGACGAGCTCAGCCGGATGGGCCAACGTCAGAAGGCGCGCGGGGTCGATGCGCTACACCGGGTCGCCCGGGCGATCGACGGCGCCGCCGACGAATTGGAGGACCAGTCGCCGATCGCAGCGCGCACGGCGCGCGAGGCGGCGCGCCAGCTCGACGGCTTCAGCGACGCGATCGCGGGCCGCAGCGTCAACGATTTGGTCGACCAGGCGATGGGGCTCGCGCGTCGACGACCGGTCCTGTTCGTCGGCGGATCGGTCGCGGCCGGCTTCGTCGTCGCCCGCTTCCTGATGACCGGCGCGCGCGGATCGGCCGCCCGCTCGATGGACCCGCCCCTCCAGCCTTGAGGACGAAGCCATGGCCGCCACAGACAGCGCTCGCCCCATCCTGTCTCTGATGACGGAGGTCGCCACCGACCTCGGTCATCTCGTCCAGACCGAGTTCCGCCTCGCGCGCGCCGAGATGGGCGAAACGTTCGCAGCCGTCGCCAGCGCCGGGGTTTGTCTCGGCATCGGCGCCTTCGTTGCGTTCGCCGGGCTGATCGTGCTTCTGTTCGACATCGCCCGCTGGATCACGGTCGCCGGGTTGCCGTCCGAATGGAGCCTCCTGATCGTCGCAGGGGTCGCGCTGGTCGCCGGCGGTCTCGCGGCAATGGCCGGCGTCAACCGGCTCAAGGCGTCCGCTTTCGTGCCCAATCGCGCGCTCGGACAGATGCGCGAAGACTACGCGACAGCAAGGGAGCGCGCCCGATGACCTTGTCCGAGGACGCGGGAGCTGATCGCCTGTCGACCGCCGCGGCGTACGAGGCGGAGGCCGAGCTGACCCGCCGCCGTCTCGCCGGAAACCTCGACGAGCTCGCCGACCGGCTGACGCCCGGGCAGATCTTCGACGAGGCGCTGATCTATTCCCGCGCCGGCGGGGACACGCTGGCGCGCGCCCTCTCCAACGCCATGCGCGAGAACCCGGTCCCGAGTTTTCTGATCGGCGCCGGATGTGTGATGTACCTGTCGGAGAAGATGGGCGCGCGCGGCGGGTCGATCGCCGGCGCGTTGCGCAGGCCCGCGCCGGAGGCCGGCTACGATCGTTACGCCGGCCGCGTCGGCCGTCCCGGAGCGGGCGCGACAGAGACGTCGCGCGCCGTCGGCAACGCACCCGACACGAGGAGACGAACCGTAGCCGCTGCCGGCGGCGCGGTATCGAACGCGACCGTTGCGGCGTCGGGACCCTCGCGCCGCAGCGCCCCCGCCATGACCGAAAGAGCAGGAGCGTCAAACGCCATGCAATCGACAACCCATGATCTTCAAGAGCAGGCTTCCGGCGCCCTCGATCAGGTCGCCCGGAGCGCAGCCGGGGCCGCCGGAGCGGCGCGCGACGGCGCGGCCTCCGTCGGCGGCCGGCTGGTCGACACGGCCGATCGCACCCGGCGCGTCGCGCAAGACGCGGCGAGGCGCGGTCGAGAGACCGCGACCTCCTTCGTCGCCGAGCAGCCGCTGCTGGCGGCAGCGATCGGCGTCGCCGTCGGCGCCGCGATCGCGAGCCTCTTTCCCCCTACCGAGACGGAAAACCAGTGGCTCGGCGACGCCAGCGACCAGGTGAAGGACGCCGCCGGCAAGGCCGCGAGCGAAACGCTCGGGAGCGCGAAAAACGTGGCGAGCAAGGCGGCCGAGCGGGTCAAGTCCGCGGCGCGCGAGGAGGGTTTCAGCCCGGGCGCGGTCGTCGACGCGGCGCGCCGTCTCGATGATGGCTTCCACGAGGGCGTGAGGCCGGCGCCCATCCCCGGATTTGCCCCGAAGCCCGTGAGCGATGACCAGCGCGCCGGCCCCTGAGGCCGCGCCCGTGTCGGAGCGAAGAGGCGCGTTTTGGCCGCTGGTCGCCTACGCGGCGCTGTTGGCCTTGGCGGCGGCGCGCGCCGTCGCCGGCCGGGAGCGGGTTGTGCGCGGCGCGGGCGCGAGCGAGCCCGCGCCGCCGCGCCAAGGGCCGGGACCGGCGGCCGAAGGTGCGGGCACGGGCGCGGACGGCCCACGGGGTCGGGCGGCGGCGGCGCCGTGGAACATTCCGTGGCGCGGCTGGAAGGACATTCTCTGGCGCGTCTACATACAGATGAACGCGGGGCGCCTGCTGACGGTCGCCGCGGGCGTGGTCTATTATTGCCTGCTCGCGCTGTTTCCGGCGCTGACGGCGTTCGTTTCGCTCTACGGCTTGGTCGCCGATCCCTCGACCATCGATTCCCACCTCTCGCTCGTCGGCGGCATCCTGCCGGAGGGCGCGCTCCAGATCGTTCACGAGACGCTTCAGCGCCTGACCGCGAAAAGCGGCTCGGGCCTGAGCGTCGGCTTCGCCGTCGGACTCGCTGTCGCCCTGTGGAGCGCCAACTCGGGCATGAAGGCGATCATCGACGCGCTCAACGTCGTCTACGGCGAGATCGAAAAGCGCGGATTCGTCCGGCTGAACATTCTGTCGTTCATCTTCACGCTCGGCGCCATGGTTTCGCTGGCGGTGGCGATCGCGGTCGTGGTGGCGACGCCGATCGCGCTCGCCTTCCTGGGGCTGAGCGCGGCGTCGGACGCGCTCATCCGAATCCTGCGCTGGCCGGCGATCCTCGTCCTGATCGTCCTCGGCCTGGGAATCCTCTACCGCTTCGCCCCCAGCCGGCGCGAGCCGCGCTGGCAGTGGCTCAGCGTCGGCAGCGTCGCGGCGGCGGTCGCCTGGCTCGTCGCCTCGGTCCTGTTCTCCTGGTACATCGCCAATTTCGCCGCCTACGACGTGACCTACGGCTCGCTCGGCGCGGCGATCGGCATGATGGTGTGGATGTGGATCTCGATGGTCGTCGTTCTGCTCGGCGCCCAGCTCAACGCCGAGATCGAGCATCAGACCGCGCTCGATTCGACGGTCGGAGCGGACAAGCCGATCGGGCGGCGCGGGGCGACGATGGCGGACACGGTGGGGGCCGCGGCGGAATAGCCACCCGAGCGCGGCCTGGACTGTGAGGGCGAGGGTCGCGGTTGGGGAGGGTCGTGATTGGGACTGTCGATGTCATGGCGGACCGTTCGACGCCAACCGCGTGGTCACCGAAAGCACGTTGCAGCCAGCGCCGATGACGACATCGACGTCGTACTCTCCGCCGCCGAAAACGTCGACGTTCACACGAACGAGATTCGGCCCAAACACGACGGGATCGCCCCAGATCTGCATTTGCCCGAGCGGGCCAGTCTGTCCCATCGCCTTCAGGGCGGCGGCGTTGACGACGGCGACGCAACCGCCGGGTGTCCGGCCCACGCCCGCGTCGCAGGGCGCCATCGCGCCCAGCACCGCCGAAAAGGCCGCCGTGCACAAGGTCGCGATGCGGAGGGGGGCGTCATCAGGGGGGCCCATCGCCGGAATCGGCTGTCGCGCCGCCTGAAGCGGGCGACAGGCGTGGTCGATCGTCCGCCGCCGGCTCTCTCCCGTACCCGAAAGATCAGGAAGGGCCGTCGATACAGCCCTCGTTGCAATCGCTCTTGTGGCGGCTCAGCCCATCCACATCGCCCTGGCCATCCGGAAAGGGCGCGATGTGCGGAAAGCCCCACGCCGGCGCCGGAGGCGCAACCTGCGCAGTCGCGTTCGGCGCGATAGCGCCTCCCACAACGGTTCCGTGAATATGATGGTGGAGGTGGCGATGTGGGTGGACCGGCGGTGTTTCGCTCCCGGATGGAGCGGCCAGGACCGGTAGCGAAATCGCCGCCGCGAGCGCAATTCCTAAGATCAGGCCTTGTTTCATCGTGTGTTCCTTTCAGTTGAACCAATACAAAAACCGCGTTGAAGCTCCACCTGCGCCCAGGCGGTCAGTAAGGGCCGTCGATGCATCCCTTGTTGCAGTCCTCGATGTTGCGGCTCATTCCGTCCGTGTCGCCTTGTCCCGGCGGATAAGGGGCGATCTTCGGCCATTCGAGCGGTTGCGGCGGCGTCGCAAACGGGTTGAGGAAAGGCCCCTGGAAGGGCGTCCAGCCCGGAGCGGCCGAGGCGACCGGCCCGATCGCACCGCTCTCGACGCCGCGATGGGTGTGGCGCCGAAGGACATGATGATGGCGATGACCAAGGGCGATCGAGGTCGCCTCGCTGCCGAACGCCGCCGGTATGGATAGTGGAGCAAGCAAAGCGAAGCCGAATGTTACAGCAGCCGCAACCGCTGCAGAATTTACCACTGAACTTATCCTCGGAAAAATAAGACAGAAACGCTGGTGATCTTGGCAAGCGCTCCGGAAGTTGTGTCAAGATATGTATTTTATCCGACGTTACAATCCAGATAAACTAAATTATCTATTTATAAGGAAGAATTGAGTTGCCTCGACACTGCGTTCCTCTGGTCATTCGCGGTCGCGACGGTGCGGCGAGCCCTCGCCGCAGCCATCGACGTCGAGGGTCGCAGGCCAGAATCCGCGCGGGCCGGGTTCGCGAACCGGGTGAGGCGCGTGGCGGGTGCAAGTGCCGGCGTGCGCCCACCATGTCATCGGCATGTCACCGCGATTGACCGGATGGAGTCCCAGCGAGGGTCGCCGCCAGGACACGCACGTCGCGCAATCGACGACGAGCGAGAACTCGGCGGCGGCGATTCCGTCGCCGCAACCATCGCCCCGGTGGGTCAACGGCCAATGGGCCACCGCTTCGGGATGGCTCGTCGCTTGCGGCGCCCAGCGGCGACACAGGCCGTCGCTTTCGCGAAGCTTTCGCCAGAAGGCGCAGGCGCCGCAATTCCCCGGCCTCTCCGTCGCGTCGCTCATGGCTTGGCTCGTGTCAGTTCCCTGGCCATCTGGACAGGCGGCGGGGTCACGTCGATCGTCCGCGGCGCGGGCTCGGGGGGCGTCGTCCATCCGCCGCCCAGCGCCAGCATCAGGCCGACGTCGGATTCCAGTTCCCGCGTGTGCAGCGCGATCGTCAGGCGTTCGGCTTCCAGCGCCGTGCTCTGGGCGGTGACCACGTCGAGATAGGAAGAAGCGCCGTCGCGATACAGCGTCAGAGACAGGTCCGCGGCCCGCCGGGCGGCGGCGGCGGCGGTCGAACTCTGACGCTGCTCCGCTGCGAGCCAGCGCAATGCGCTGAGGTCGTCCTGCACCTCCTTGACCGATCGCAGGACCGTCGACCGATAGGTCTCGGCGGCCTCGGTGAACCCCGCCTTGGCGATGTCGAGCTCGGCCTGCCGCAGGCCCGCGTCGAACAGCGGCAGATCGACCGTCGGACCGATCGCCCCCAGCGTGTTTCCCGGGTTGAACAACCGGAAGCCGGTGTCTTGAGTTCCCCCGAGGGCGATCAGCGTGACTCTCGGAAAGAAATTGGCGCGGGCTGCGCCAACGCCGAAATTCGCCGCCGCAGTCAGCCGCTCGGCCTCCGCCACATCCGGGCGGCGGCGCAGGACGTCGGCGGGCACGGCGCGCGGACGGGCAGGCAGCGGCAGCGGCCGGGCCGCGCGCGCGACCGTAAAGGACGCCGCCGATTGTCCGACCAGCGCGGCGATCGCGTTCTCCAGCGCGGCGCGCCTCAGGGCCAAGTCCGAGCCCTGCGCCTCGGCGCTGCTGAGCTGGGCCTGAGCGCGATCGACATCGACGGGGGAGGCGATCTGCGCCGCGAGCCGCGACTTGGTGAGGTCGAACGCCGAACGGTAGATGCCGATCGTGTCCGAGATCAGTTTCGCCTCGTCGTCGAGGCCGCGCAATTCGATGTAATCGCGTGCGAGTTCGGCGTGCAGTTCGAGCCGCGCCTGAGCGAGCGCGTCCGTGGCCGCCTCGGCGGTCGCGTTGGCGGAGGATGCGATATCGCGCACCCGGCCCCAGATATCGACCTCGTAGGACGCCTTGGCCCCGATGAGATTGTCGCCGTAATAGGTCGGCTGGTTCGCCGAGCGGAGCGGCCGGTTGTTCGACTGCCTGTTGGCGGTCACGTGCCCGACCGCGTCGACGTTGGGCAGCAGTCCGGACAGAGCCGCCTCGGCGCGCGCCTGTTGGGCGGCGTTCGATGCGATCGCGGCGGCGAGATCGGGATTGGCGGCGTCGACCTGAGCCTGGAGATTGTCGAGCGTCGCGTCGTTGAAGCTCCGCCACCAATCCTCGTCTGCCGGGAGGGCGGCGCCCTCCGCCGTCGCATCCTTGAACTTCGCCGAAAGCGACGGCGTCGGGAGCGCGTAGCGCGGCGCGAAGGCGCAGCCGCCGAGCGCCAGGGCAATCGCTCCCATTAGCCAAAGCCGAGCCTTCATTCGACCCGGCCCCGCTCCGAGGCGGCCAGTTGCCGGGCGTCGCCCGGCCGTTCCCTTCGTGCGCCCCGTTGTCCGGCCGGCGAACTCGGCGTCCCGGTCCCGGCGCCCGCGACCCTGACTTCTTCGCCGTCGCCGAGCGACTCGGGAGGATTGGCGACGACGCGATCGCCCGCGCTCAGACCCCCGTCGATTTCGACCTCCGAGCCGAGGTCGCGGGCAATCCGCACGGTCTTGAGCACGACACGATTGTCGGGGTCGAGGGTCGCGACTTCGATTGCGTTGTCGCGAAACAACAGCGCGTTCGCTGGAAGTCTGAGCGCCTTGGGGTCGGGGGGAATTTGAAAGTGAACCCGCGCAAAGGCGCCGGGCGTCAGCGCGCCGTCCTCATTGTCGGCATAGAGTTCGACCAGCAGCGAGCGCGACTTCCTGTCGATGGCTCGCGATGTCGTCTCGACCGTCGCCTCAAAGACGCGGTCTGGGTATTCCGGCAGTTGGAGGGTCGCCTTCATGCCGCTCGTCAACGCGGCCGCATAGGCTTCCGGCGCCCGCACATAGATCCGCATCCGATGGATGTCGGCGACCGAAAACAACGCCGCGCCGTCGTTCGAATCCCCCTTGACCAGCGATCCGACGTCGACGTTGCGCGAGGTGACGACGCCGTCGAACGGCGCCACGATGTTGGCGAACGTCTTCTGCGCCTTCAGCCGGTCGAGGCTGGCCTGTGCGGCGGCGACCTCGGCGGCGCGGGCGCGGGCGTCGGCGGTCTTTTCGTCGGCCGTCTGCTGCGACACGGCTGCGGACGCGCGTAGAGAATCCCAACGCTGAGCCGTCACCTTGGCGAGGGCGAGATTCGCTTTCGCCTTGGCGACCTCGCTCTCGGCGACCGCAATGCTCTGGTCGAGCTCCGGCGTGTCGATCACGGCGAGCACGTCGCCCTGGCGCGCCTCGGCGCCGATGTCTTTGCGCCATTCGCGAACATAGCCGCTCGTCTGGCCATGGATCGCCGCGCTGTAGAAGGCCTCGACGTCGCCCGGCAGCACGAGTTCGCTCGTCTTGCTGCCGCGCGCCGGCGCCACCACGGCGACGGTCGGAACAGCCTGCTTGTCAGTCCACCGGGCAAGCCTCTCCTCGTCGTGACTTCGACCGACGACGCCCGTGACCGCGATCGCGACTGCAGCCAGGCCGAACAGCATGATCGTTCGGCCGGCCTTCACTTTTCCCAGCGCCGACCGCGGCGGCGCGTCGTCGCGCGGGTCGCCTTCGTCCTCGTCCAGAACGGATCTCGGCGGGTCATCGTGCTTCATATCGTGGTCGCCTCGATGGCCGGAGTGTGCGCCGGGTCGCGTTCGCTGACGGGTCTGCGGTCGTGCACGATTCGGAAGACCGCCGGCACGAAGAACAGGGTGGCGAGCGTGGAGCACAGGAGGCCGCCGATGACGGCGCGGCCGAGCGGCGCGTTCAGTTCGGAGCTCAGCGCCATCGGCAACATGCCGATGATCATCGCCATCGCCGTCATCAGCACCGGCCTGAACCGAGTGAACCCAGCGTCCATCGCAGCGGTTGCGGCGTCGACGCCTTCCGCCAACCGCTCGCGCGCGAAGCTGACGACGAGGATGCTGTTGGCGGTCGCGACGCCCATGCACATGATCGCCCCCGTCAGCGCGGGCACCGACAGCGTCGTGCGGGTCACGAACAGCATCCAGACAATGCCGGCGAGCGCGGTCGGCAGGGCGCTCACGATGACAAATGGATCGAGCCAGGACTGGAAATTGACGACGATCAGCATGTAGATCAGCACGATCGCGAGCGCGATGCCGACCAGGAGCTGCTGATACGCCGAGGTCATCGTCAGCGTCTGTCCACGCATGACGACGGAGGAGCCCCGAGGAAGGTCCTTCGCCGTCTGGTCGAGAATCCGCTGGATGTCGGCCGAAACCGAGCCGAGGTCGCGCTCGTTGGTGGCGGCATAGATGTCGAGGACTGGCTGAACGGCGTAGTGCGAGACGACGGCCGGACTCGTCCCGCGCTTCAAGGTCGCCAGGCCTCCGACAAGCTGCGACGAATCCTGCGACGAGGCGGGAATGTTCTCGAGCGAGGAGACGGAATCCAGCCAGTATTGCGGAGTCTGGGTCACGATCGGATAGGCGACGCCGTTCTTCGGATTGATCCAGAACGTCGGCGCCACCTTGAAGCTGCCGGAAAGGGACTCCTGCAAACTCTTCGCGACGTCGCCCTCGGTGAGGCCCACCGCCGCCGCACGCATCCGGTCGACTTCAACCCCGAGCGTCGGATAGTTGGACGCCTGCTGGATGCGCGCGTCTGCGACGCCCGGGACGTGTGCGATCTTCTTCAGCAGCGCGTTGGCATAGGCATGATTGGCGTCGAAATTTGCGCCGACGACCTGCACGTCGATCGGCGCGGGCAGGCCAAAATTGAGAATCTGCGAGACGATGTCCGCGGGCAGGAAGGCGAAGGTCGTGCCGGGAAACGCGCGCGGCAGGATCTCGCGCATGGTCCGGACGTAATCGTCGGCCTCGCTCTGATACGCCGGCGTGATCGTGATCAGGATATCGGCGTCGCCAGGGCCGACGGTGCCCGAGTTGTTGTAAGTGGAATTGATGCCGCTCACCGGCAGGCCAATATTGTCGACAATCGGACCCAGCGCGGCAGCGGGAATAATCCGCCGAATTTCGGTTTCGACGCCGTTGCAGATTGCCGCGGTCCCTTCGATGCGCGTGCCTGTGGGCGCGCGAACGTGAAGCTTGAGCTGCGTATTGGCGACCGAGGGAAAGAAGTTCTGACCAAGGTAGGGGGCGAGAGCGAAGGAACCGACGACGGCGAGGAGAAATCCGGCGACGAAGGTCCAGCGCGCGGCGATCGCGGTTTCCAGCAGGTCGCGGTAAAGGCGGCGCGAGGCCTCGAACCGCCGCTCGAAGCCGCGCTGGAAACGCACGAGAGGATTGCGGGTCGGCTTCGCAGCCGTTCCGTGCTCGTGCACAGCCTGATGAGCCAGCAGGTTGCGCGCCATCGTGTTCACGAGCGTGCGCGACAGCACGTAGGAGGCGATCAACGCGAACGCCACCGCCTCCGCCATCGGGCGGAACAGATAGCCCGCGACCCCGCCGAGATTGAACATCGGCACGAACACGATCAGGATGCACAGAAGCGAAACCGTCGCCGGAATGACGATCTGGCGCGCGCCGTCCATGATCGCCGATTCGATCTCCTTGCCCTGTTCGAGATGCCAGTTGATGTTCTCGATCGTGACCGTCGCGTCGTCGACCAGAATGCCCACCGCCAGAGCCAGTCCGCCGAGCGTCATCACGTTGATCGTTTCCCCGATCGCCGACAAGGCGGCGACAGACGCGAGGATCGCCAGCGGGATCGAGATCGTGATGATGAGGGTCGAACGCCAGCTGCCGAGAAAGACGAGAATCATAAGTCCGGTCAGCGCCGCTGCGACGAGGCCCTCGAAGACGACCGAATCGACGGCCGCGTAGACGAACGACGACTGGTCGTTGATGGCGTCGAGCTTCAGGCTCGGCGGCAGCGTTTCCCGAAGCTTGGGAAGCAGCGCCTTGACGCCGTTGATGACGTCGAGAGTCGAGGCCGATCCCGTTTTCAGGATCGTCATCAGGACCGCGTTGGAGCCGTCGACCCGCACCATGTTGATTTGCGGCGGGGCGCCGAAATGCGCGTAGGCGACGTCACGAACGAAAACCGTCGCCCCGTTGACCACGCGGATCGGCAGATCGTTGAGCTCGTCGAGCCGGGTCGGCGACCCGTTGAGCGACACGATATACTCGAAATCGCCGATCTTCTCGGAGCCGACCGGAGTGACGATGTTCTGCTGGCCGATCGCGTTGACGACATCCTGCGCCGACAGACCGTAGGCTTGCAGCTTGGTCTGATCGATGTCGACCTGCACCTGAAGGATCTTGCCGCCATAGGGAGAAGGGATGGCCGAACCGGCGACCGAAGCGAGCTGCGGCCGAATGAAGTTCTGTCCCGCGTCGAAGAGCTGCGCCTGGGAGAGCGCGCTGCTCGACAGCGCAAGCTGGATGACCGGCACGCTCGAGGCGTTGAAGCTGAGGACGAACGGCGGCGTTATGCCGGGGGGCAGGTATTTGAGGACGGTCTGCGAGGCCGCCGTCGTTTGGGCGAGCGCGGCGTTGATGTTGACGCCGCGCTGAAAGAACACCTTCACGACCCCGTAGCGCGGAAGGGACTGTGACTCGATATGCTCGATGTCGTTGACCTGAGTGCTCAGCGTCCGTTCATAATAGTAGATCACGCGCTTCGACATGTCGTCGGCGGGCAGGCCGTCGTAAGTCCACACGACCGCGACCACGGGGATGCCGATGTTGGGGAAGATGTCGGTCGGCGTCCGTACGGCCGCTGCGACGCCGAAGATGACGATCAGCATCGCCATCACGACGAACGTATACGGTTTGCTGAGAGCAATACGGACGATGGCAAGCATAAATCTGTTCGATTTTGACTTTTGGCATTGCCGCGACAAGGCGGCGCGCGCCCTCGTTAGCGCATTCGGCGTCGACTCTGGTAGCTTGGGCGGGAGGCCAGAACCACTAAATTAAAGTTGAGGAGATACTCAGACTGGCTCAGCTGTTACTTGGTGGTCACTATGCCGCGTAGGCCAACCCGGCCGCCGCCTTGACGGTCGCCTGCATGACGAAGCAGGCCCCGGGGTTGTTGTCCTCCACCGACAGATGAAAGCCATGCAGCTCGGCGATCGTCTTGGCGATGCTCAGACCCAGGCCGTGCCCCGGCGCCGTGTCGGCGCCTGGGCCGCGATACAGCCGGCGGAAAATCCGGGTCCGGTCTGGTAAAGGCACGCCGGGGCCGGTGTCGCTCACCGCGAGACGCGGAAATCCCTCCGCCATCGCGATCTCGACCCGAACCTTTCCGCCTTCGGGCGTGAACTTGATCGCGTTGTCGACGAGATTCGAGACGACCTCCCGGACGAGATCAGCGTCCCCGAGCATGGGGGCCGGCCCGGCGGCCTCGACGGTCACCGCGATCCGCTTCGTTTCTGCGAACGGCTGGTAGTATTCGGCGATCTCGATGCAGACGGCGCTGAGGTCGAACGCCTTGAACTGCTTCCGCCGCGCCGAACTTTCCAGCGCGGACACGCGCAGGATGGCGGAGATGGTCAGGGAAGCGCGGTCGATCTGGACGAGCGCGGCGTCCATCGCCGACCGCAGGGATGCTTCGCCGGCGTCCTCGTCGAGCGCCCGCGCGATCCTGGTGCGCGCCACCGTCAGCGGCGTGCGCAGGTCATGCGCGATATTGTCGCCGATCGATCTGAGCTGATCGAGCAGACGCTCGATCTCGTCGAGCATCAGATTGACCGCCTCAGCCACCTTCGCGATGTCGTCGCCTTCCCCCTCGGGGAGGCGAGATCCCAGCTCGCCGCGGATGATCCGAAGGATCGCGTCGCGGATGCGCTCCAGCCTCTGCGTGGCCCGGCGGGCGAAGACCGCGCCGATCGCCAGGATGACGAGGACGGTCGGCAGGAGGGCGATGGCGAGGGCTTTCAGCACCGATTCCTGCAGGTCGTAGACGTCGCGCAGGCTGCGGCCGAACAGAACGACGGCGCCGTCCGGGCGGCGGCGGGCGACGAACAGGGCGGGTTCGAAGCGGGTCGAATCCGGCAGACGCTGCTGCGCCACGACATGCGCGGCGCCGTCGGCCGGAATCGGGGGCATGGCGTCGACGTCGCCGAACGCCTTGGCCCCCGAAGGATCGAACAAGGCGACATAGTCGAGCCGGCGGATGTCTCGGGTCAGACGCAACTCCAGCGCGCGGCGAAGCCGATCGTCGCTGTCGCTCTCGCTTTTCGCGGCCTCGTCGACCAGCACCGCCCCCACGCGTAGAACGTCGGCGTGAGAGACCTGCAAATAGACGAACGCGAAAGCCGCGACGGTGGCGGCGGAAATGGCGAAGCTGAACGTCAGCGCAAGGCGGAACGCCCGCGCCCGAAAGACATCAGTGGTCGGCATCGAGTTTGAATCCGACCGAGCGGACGTTCACGATGTAGTTTCGCTTCCCCGTTGGATCGAGCTTGCGCCGAAGGCTGCCGAGATGGACGTCGACGACGTTCGTGGGAGCCATGAATTTGAAATTCCAGACGTCGGTCAGCAACATCGTGCGCGTCACGATCTGGTCCGCGTGACGCATGAAGTACTCGAGCAGTTTGAATTCCCGTGGCACGAGTTCGACCGGCCGGCCCGCGCATTGCACGGCGTGATCGATCAGATCCATTTCCAGAACGCCGACTTTCAGCCGGCTGGCGCGCGTTTGCGCTCCCCGTCGGAGCAGCGCCTCGACGCGGGCGCCGAGCTCGCGAACGTCGAAGGGCTTGACGAGGTAGTCGTCGCCGCCGGCCTTCAGGCCGCTGATCCGCTCGTCGACCGACGACAGGCCGCTGATCACCAGGACGGGCGTCGCATCGCCGCCCTCGCGCAGCGCCTCGACGATCGAGAGCCCGTCCTCCCCGTTGAGCATCCGGTCTACCAAGAGAACGGAGGCCCAGCCCGAGCGCGCCGCGGACAGCCCGTCTTCGAGGGTGTGAGCGACCCGCACGGAGTACCCGGCGGCCTCGAGTTCGAACCGCACCTCGGTCGCGAGTTCCGTCTCGTCCTCGACGAGCAGCACTCTGAAATTTCGGGCTTGGTCGATCGGCGCAGCCGTCGGGGCTTTCGGACCTTGGGTAAACGGCATCGACATGGCTTCTCCGTTCTTCAGCTTCGGATGCTCGAGGTGGCCTTCAACAATGGCGACTTCATGGTGATCTACGACAGCGATTCTTGCCTCCCGATTATTCTTAACGTCTGCGCGTATCTACAGTGGTCGGTGTCGCTATCCTGAGGTTTTGTGAATAAATTGGTTAATAATCGACATTCGTTCATCGTTACAAACTCGTATGAGCGGGGAAGTTTATAAGCTGTAATTTACTACATATCATGCCGAATGTTTATGGCAACGATCTGCTCAGTAATTTGTACATTATAAATTCAAATTGCTAAGTTTAAGCTTATATTGATGAACTAAGGTGCGGTTTATAAAAATAAATTTAGTTTTTGCCGCGGGCTCTGTCGCCAAATCGTTACATCTTGAGAATAATGCGATACCACGATAGGGTTTATGGCTTAGGGCGGGAGTGGCGTCTCTCCGCCTGTGAGCGTGCGCATGTAATCATTGTGTAGTAATAATACTTGGTTCGAGCGATTTTTGTGTTGTTATGATGCAACACGTTCCGCGCAATCCAGTCTTCACGACGATCACTGTTTGTTTGTGACCTTGATATTCGTTACCGATCACCTTGTCGTGACGATGTTCGCTCACGACGGCTCGAGTTAACCTGCGTCGCGTCGTCACCGGCGCCCGGCCGAACCCGAGGGCAACGAATCACGCGGGCCGCGACGGTCCGCCGAGGAATGGGGACGTGATGAATAAGTTCGGGGCTTCTCTGGCGATTTTGATCGCCGCTTCAGCCGGCGCGGCCCAAGCCGCCGATCTTCCGACAACCAAGGCGCCGGCGGCGGCGCCTCCCGCCAACTGCTATGCCAGCGTCTGGAACTGGCTGAACTCGAGCGCCGCGGACTGCCCGATCAGCTACATGGGCGTCACGCTCTATGCGACCCTCGACGCAGGCTTCGGCTACGAGTCCAACGGCGCCGGCTACAACGGCTGGTTCAACAACGGCGTCGCGAACATCATCACCAAGCAGAGCACGCACGGGCCGCAGTGGCTGCAGACGCCGAACGGCCTCAGCCAGTCGGTCGTCGGCCTCAAGATGAGCGAACCCCTCGGTTCGAGCGGGTGGTCGCTGATCGGCGTCGCGGAAACCGGGTTCAACCCGTACGCCATGAACCTCGCCTATGCGCAGAAGTCGCAGCAGGTGAACAACGGCAAGTCGCTCTTCCTCCAGAACGCCAACGCCGACTCGAGCCGGACGGGGCAGCCGCTCAACTCGCAATGGTATCTCGGTTTCAGCAATCCGACCTACGGAACGCTGACCGGCGGTCGTGTCAACACCCTGTCGCTGGACGCGATCAACGCCTACGATCCGATGGGCGGGGCCTATGCCTTCTCGCCGCTCGGCTATTCCGGTTCGTACGCCGGCTTCGGCGACACCGAGGCGGCGCGCGCCAACACGGCGGTCAAGTACCGCGTCGACATCCAGAACTTCCGCCTCGGCGGCCTCGTGCAGGTCGGCGGCTACAACTGGGGCAACGGCGCGCAGGGCCAGTATCAGGGCCAGGTCGGCGGCGACTTCAAGTTCCCGGGCGGCGGCGTCCTGTCGGTCGACGGCATCGCCAACTTCTCCAAGGACACGGTGAATCTCGGCACGTTCGGCACGCTCACCCAGTGCTCCACCCTCACCAAGGGTCCCTTCGCCGGGGAGACCGGCTGCAGCAGCAGCATCCCGGGGCCCGCCGGAGTTTACAGCCAGTCTGACTTCCAGGCGACGCTGTCGAACAACACCGGGTTCATGCTGAACACCAAGTACAAGTGGCAGGCCTGGACATTCTATGCGTCATACGAGTATATCAGGCAGCAGAACCCGAGCGATTCCTATCCGAACGGGTTCGAGACCATCGGCTATTTCAATGTTCCCGGGACGATTCCGGCGACCCTCAAGAATGCGACCAAGTACTGGCCGTCGTCGACAGCCCAATGGGACGTTACCAACGCCTATAACGTCCCGCGTATCGCGAACGTCGTCTGGTTCGGCGCCAAGTACGCGGTCAACTCGCAACTCGACGTGGCTGCTGCGTACTACTATCTGGGCCAGAACAACTACAACTTCTCGATCAACTCGCAGGGTGTGACCACTCCGGCGGCCTGCACCGCCACGGTCACCAACGGTACGAAGCCGAACGGACAGGCCTTCTCCATCTCCCGCATCAGCAGCGGCAAGTGCGCCGGTTCGACCGACTTCCTCTCCTTCATGGTCGACTGGCGGCCGGTCAAGCGCGTCGATGTCTACGCCGGCGTGATGCTGTCGAACGTCTACGCGGGTCTCGCGAGCGGCTACTACGCGACCCAGACCATCAACCCGACCGCCGGTCTCCGAATCAAGTTCTGAAGCGAGCGCCGCGACCGGACGTCCTGGAATCCGAGGCCCGCGCGGTCCGCCATTCGGCCGCGCGGGCGTCGCCTCCGCAAATGGTGCCGCCGTCGCGCACAAGCGCCGCGGCGGCACGCGCCCTTCGCTCAACGAAAGCCGTTGCAAACCGGCCCCTTTCCGCCAGAGCGCTCAGACCGCTCGGCGGTCGGGAGTCGCGACGGACGGTGAAACGGTTGCGAGGTCTGCGGAAGCAGGTCCTGACCTGGGGCGAAATCGTCGTCCAGCTTTTGGCCGCGACAGGGGCTGCGGCGCAATGTCCGCCGATTCGCCGCCTCGGTCTCTGCCGATCGAACAGCTCTATTGTGCAGGGTCTTGTAAGAGCAAAAGCGTCGTAGACCAATCATTCAATGCAATTCCGGAACATAAAGTCGAGTAAGTAACGTCTGTTAAGGTAAACGCGATAACTTATCCGTTATAAAGGTAAATTTACAGCAATACCATTGTTGCGACAAGATTTTTCTTTATTCGCGTTTGGGCAGCGCGCTTCCCTCAGGGCTCCCGAATACGCGGGCCGCGGGGTCGCTCACGCTCGTCTTCCGCTTTCTCGTGCATGTCACCGGCCGGGAGAGGGCCAATCGCGCTTCCGGCGCAGCCATGTTCGCGAGAGAGACCGGCTTTGCCTGCGGCGAAACCGGAGGGGAAGGGAACCGATGGACAAGCCCGAAGTGTTTGAGCCGACGCCGACGAGACCGCGCCGGACGGTGGAGACCGACTATGGGCTCGGCATCGTCTACGCAATCACCGCAGCGGCATTGCTCGCCGTTCAGGAGCCGTTCTCCGCGCTTGCGGCGCGGACGCTGAGTTCCCTCGACTTTATGGCGCTCACCCAATTGGCGCTGCTGCTCTCGCTCCCGTTCCTGCTGTCGCAAGCGGTCAGCCGACGGGACTTCGCGGCGATCCTGCTCGACATCCGGCAATGGCCGAAGCTGGCGGTCATCTTTCTCGTCGGCCTCGCGGGATTGTCGCTTTACGATATCGGACTGAGCAGCGCGCATCCGATCATTACCGCAGCGGTCCTCAATCTCTCGCCTTTCTGGGCGGCGCTGGTCGCCCTCGCCGTGTCGAGGCGCTCGATTGCGATTGCGCCCTGGGCGTTCTGGTTGTCCTTTGTCGCCGCGTTCTGCGGCGCGATGGCGATCGCCTGGAGCCAGATCGACGCCGACGGCGAGGTTCTCCTGCGTGACCTGATCGCCAGTCTGCTCCACAGCAAATGGATCTACGCCCTGCCCATGCCTGTGTTTTTCGCCTTGAGCGGGACGCTCGTTTACGAGTGGTTCTCGGACTACGACGAGGCTGGAGCGATCGGCGCCAATTTCGTCGTGTCCGCGCTCGTGCTGCTGCCGATCGCGGCCATCCGTTCTGGCCTCGGGCAGGAGGCGTCGCGCCTGAGCGAGCAGTCCGCCAGCGCGATCGTGCTGCTTCTCGCCGGCACGCTGGCGGCCTCGGCCGCGGGCAGGCTGTTCTACCAGTTGGCCTTGACGTCGACGAAGAACGACAACGGCACGGTGACGATGTTCTTTCTGTTGATACCGGCGATCTCCGCGCTGATCTCCTGGCCGTTGTCGAGGTGGATCCCGACGCTCAGCTTCATCCCCGGGCCGGTCTTTGCTGCGGGCATGGCGCTGGTCAGCGCGCCGCTGATCGTGCTGTCGTTCATCTCGAGGCGCGCCGCCGCTCGCGCTTCGTCAGCCCCCGAAGCCAGTCCCGCCGAATGATCGGCGGCTGAACCGCGCCGCCGTCCGGAGAGACGACGAGACAGGCGAGGCAGCGTCTGGAGAATGGCGTCCCGGAAGGGAATCGAACCCCTGACCCCAGGTTTAGGAAACCTGTGCTCTATCCTGCTGAGCTACCGGGACAACCGGCGCGCGGGCGCAGCCTTTGACGAAAGCGCCGCGAGCGGGCAAACCGATAGCATGGATTTTTCCCGCGCGCACCGTCTCGCTCGACGTTTTGCGCCCCTCGGGCGGGCGGCCTTCCTGCTGGCGGTTTCCGTCGCGGCCGGGCGGGCGGGGGCCGCTTGCGGCGCGCCGGACGGCGGCGTTCGCGTCGCGGGCGTCGACGATCGCCTCGATCTCGTCCTCGCCGACGGCCGCACGGTGCGGCTCGCCGGCGTCGCGCTGCCCGATTATGCCCGTTCGCCCGATCTCGCCGAAGAGGCTCGCCGCTTTCTCGCCGACCGTTTCGTCGATCGGGACGCCGAGCTCGAGCGCCTCGCCGGCGGGACGGACCGCTGGGGACGGGTTCTCGCCGACCTCGCGATCTCCGGGCCGCCCGGCGCAGGCGGCTCGGCGGCCGCGGCCGTGCTGGCCGCAGGCTTCGGGCGGGTCGCGCCGGCCTTCGAGGCGCGCGCCTGCGCCGCCGAGCGGCTGCGGGCCGAGGGTGAGGCGCGCGGCGCCGGGCTCGGGGTGTGGAGCGATCCGGGGAGCGCCGTGATCGCCGCGGCCGACGTCGACGCCCTGCGGCGCAGCGGCTCGCGACTGGTGGTGATCGAGGGAACGGTGCGGAGGGTTGGCTTTGGCCGCTCCCGGCTCTATCTTGACCTTGCGCCAAAGGGCGGTCCGACGATCGTCGTCCCGCGGAAGCTCGAGGGGGCTTTCGCGAGAGCCGGGGTTTCCGTCGAGGCGGCGGCCGGCCGGACGATCCGTGTTCGAGGGGCGCTGGACAACCGTTTGGGCCCCAGACTCGAGGTCAGCGAGCCGGCGATGATCGAATTTCTGGGTGGTTCCGGCGCGCCGGGGGCAATCAAGCCGCGTCCATGATCGAACGCGTTCCCGATATCGACCGGCCGCGGGCCGCGCCGCGGCGGCCTTGGTCGCTGCTGGCGGCGCTCGCGCTCGCGCTGGGCCTGGCTTCCTGCGCCTCGGTCGAGGCGCCGCCCGCGCCCGCCAGCGCGGCTGCCGCCCCTGCGGCGCCGGAGCCGCGGCCCGCAGCTCTCCAGCCGGTCAGCCCGGAGCGCAAGCGGCTGATCGACGCCTTCGGCGGCGAATATCGCGCGCCGGCGACCGAAGCCTATCTCGACGGGGTTCTCGGCAAGCTCGCGCAGACCTCCGACGTGTCGAGCCAGCCCTACCGCGTCACTTTGCTCGATTCGCCGGTCGTCAACGCCTTCGCCTTGCCCTCGGGCGACATCTTCATGACCCGCGGACTGATCGCCCTCGCCGACGACAGCGCCGAGATCGCCGCCGTCATGGCGCACGAGATCGCCCACGTCACCGCCCGGCACGCGGCGCAGCGGGCGGAATTCGCCCGGACTGCGGCGCTGTTCGCCCGGGTCAACGCCCAGGTGCTCGACCGCTCGCAGGCGCCAGCCGAGGCCGAGGCGCGCTCGCGCCTGTCGGTTGCGACCTTCTCGCGCGAGCAGGAGTTCGAGGCGGACCAGATCGGCATCAAGGCGGTCGCGCGCGCCGGCTACGATCCTTACGGCGCCGCCCGGTTCCTGACCGCGCTCGGCGAATGGAGCGCGCTCACCGCCTCGATCTCCGGGGCGCCCTCGGCCGACCGGCCGGACATGATGGCGACCCACCCCTCGACGCCCGAGCGGATCGCCGCCGCTGAGGCGCAAGCGCGCCAAATCGGGCCGCGCGGCGACGGCGTCACCGGCCGCGACGCCTGGCTGGCGGCGATCGACGGCATTTTGTTCGGCGACGATCCGTCCCAGGGCGTGGTCCGCGGCGCGCTGTTCATCCATCCCAAGCTCGGCTTCGCTTTCGAGGCCCCGCCGGGCTTCACGCTCGAGAATCAGTCCGCCGCGCTGATCGGCGTCGGCGAAGGCGGCGGCGAAGCGCTGCGGCTCGACAGCATTCCGATGCCCGAATCGACCCCCGTCGCGACCGCGATCGCCTCCGGCTGGATCGATGGCGTCAAGACCACCGACGTCGAAGCCCTGCAGGTCGGCGGCCTGGAGGCGGCGACGGCGACCGCGATCGGCGACCAGTGGAGCTTCCGCCTCGGCGCGGTGCGGCTCAACGGCCGCCTCTATCGCCTCATCTTCGCCGCCCGCTCGCTGTCGCCCGCGGTCGACCAGCGCTTTCGCGCCTCCCTCGAATCGTTCCATCTCATCAACGCGCGCGACTCGGCGCTGGCCGCGCCCGAGGCGATCAAGATCGTCGCCGCCGGCTCGGTCGACACGCCCGAGACGCTCGCCGGACGGATGGCGTTTCTGCCGGACGCGATCGACCAGTTCCTGATTCTGAACGGCCTCGAGCGCGGCGCGCCGCTGGTCGCGGGCCAGCGCTACAAGGTGGTGACCCAATGACGGCTGAAACGAACGGCGCGCGGCGGCGCCTCGCGGGAGGCGTGGTGGCGGCGACGCACAACGCCGGCAAGCTGCGCGAGCTGCGCGAACTGCTGGCGCCCCACGGCGTCGAGGCGGCGGGCGCGGCGGAACTGAGCCTCGCCGAGCCCGAGGAGACCGGGACCACCTTCCGCGACAACGCGGTGATCAAGGCGGACGCGGCGGCGCGGGCGTCCGGCCGGCCCGCGCTCGCCGACGATTCGGGTCTGTGCGTCGAGGCGCTCGGCGGGCAGCCGGGAATCTATTCCGCGCGCTGGGCGTCCGGCTCCAAGGACTTCGCCGCCGCGATGGCGCGCGTCGAGCGGGAGCTCCTGGCTGCGGGCGCGCCGCGGCCGTGGCGGGCCCACTTCGTCAGCGCGCTGGCGCTCGCCTGGCCGGACGGGCGGATCGAAACGTTCGAGGGCCGGGTCGACGGCGAGCTCGTGTTCCCGCCGCGCGGAACGCTCGGGTTCGGCTACGACCCGATCTTCCGGCCCGACGGCCATGCCCGCACCTTCGGCGAGATGAGTTCGGAGGAGAAGCACGGCATCCCCGCCGACGGCTCGACCGCCCTGTCGCACCGCGCCCGGGCGTTCCAGATGTTTGCGCGCGAATGCCTGTGACGCCGGGAAAGCGCTTCGCTATGGCGTGACCACCCGGGGTCGCGTCGACTTCCCCTCACCCTGGCGCTTCGCGCCGGCGCCTCTTCCCGAGGGAGAGGGCGCCTCCCTTCCCCCTCGGGGGGAAGGTGGCCGCGAAGCGACCGCATGGGGGGGCGCCGCGACTCGATCCAGCGTCATCACGCCCTACGACGCCGAACCCCGGCCCTCGCGCCGGCTCCACCGCGCGAGCCGCGCGAGCGCCTCGTCCAGCGTTTCTCGCGTCTTGGCGAAGCAGAAGCGGATGTGGCTCCTGACGTCGCGCTCTCCATAGAAGGCGGAGATCGGCACCGCCGCCACGCCCGCCTCGCGCGTCAGGCGGAGGCAGAATTCGGCGTCGTCGCCCGCCGGGTCGAAGCGCGACGCCGCCGCGACCGCGAAATAGGTCGCGCCGACGTCCCCGACCGCGAAGCCGATGTCGCGCAGGCCGTCGACGAGGACGTCGCGCCGCGCCTCGAGCGCCGTCCGCAGCCCGTGGTAGTAGGAATCCGGCAGGCGCAGGCCGAACGCCGCGGCCGCCTGCAGCGCGGGCGGGGTGGTGAAGGTGACGAACTGGTGGGCGCGGGCGATCGGCGCGAGCAGCTTCGCGTCCGCGGTGACGTAGCCGACCTTCCAGCCGGTGACCGAGAAGGTCTTTCCGGCCGAGCCGATCCGCACCACCCGGTCGCGGACGTCGGGCTGCGCAAACAGGGTGTTGTGCCGGCGGCCGTCGAACACGAGGTGCTCGTAGACCTCGTCGGCGATGGCGACGAGGTCGTGCTCGATGAGGAGATCGGCGACGAAGCGCAGGTCGTCGTCGTCGAACACCTTGCCGATCGGATTCATCGGCGTGTTGATCACGATCGCTTTCGTGCGCGGGCCGATTGCGCGCTTCAGTTCGTCGCGCGGCAGCTCCCAGGTCGGCGGCCTGAGCCGCACCGGAATGGGAATCGCGCCGGCGCGCCGGACGATCACCGGATAGCTGTCGTAGGCCGGCTCGATCAGGATCACCTCGTCGCCGGCGTTCAGGAGGCCGAAGAGGGCGTCCGCCAGCGCTTCCGTCGCGCCCGAGGTGACCAGAACCTCGCGCTCCCAGTCGACCTCGAGGCCGAGGAACCGACGCGCAGTCTCGGCGACCGCCTGGCGCAGGTCGGGCAGGCCGAGCATCGGCGGGTACTGGTGCGGGCCGTCCCGAAGCGCGCGCATCGCCGCCTCGATCACCTCCTTCGGCTCGAGCCCCTCTGGAAAGCCCTGTCCGAGATTGACCGCGTCGACCTCGCGCGCGAGCCGCGACATCGTCTCGAAGATCGAGGTTCCGCACGAATCGAAGACGACGTTGCCCAAAGCTTGGATCCTTTCTCGTCAACCCGCCGGCGTCTCTTGTCGCCGCGCTCGCTCGAGCGCGGCATGCGGGCGCCGCCCTACGGCATTGCATACATCGCGGCCCTGCATGACCAAAGGTCGGCGCCGTGCGGGGACGTGGTCGCCGCTCCGAGTCCCGCCGGCAAAAGAGCCGTCCCGGCCGATGGCGGTCCCGCATTCGGCCGCCGCGCTCGTCGCCGGCTGGTTCGCCGACCGCCATGCGACAAACGTTCACACCGTTCAGGGAGGCGAGCCGGACTCGCGGCGGCGGCCGCCCGCATGATAGGCGACGGCGCACACCGCGTGGGAGCCCTCGCTTGACATCCGCCATCTGGACCGAACGCTACGCCGTCAACACGCTGGTGGTGAACGGGCAGAAGCGGCTCGGTCTCGTGGGTCTGTTGAAGATTCTGCAGGACGTCGCCTGGATCCACGGCGACCATCTCGGCCACGGCTTCGACGCGATGATGGCGAGGGGGTGGATCTGGGTTCTCGCCCGGCAGAAGCTCGTGATGGGGGACTGGCCGACGTGGGGCGACGTCCTCTCCGTGCGCACCTGGGTGCGTCCGATCGAGGGCGTGCTGGTCATGCGCGACACCGAGATCTGGAGCGCCGGCCGCAAGGTGGGCGAAAGCGTCGCGAGCTGGCTCGTTCTCGACGCGGCGACGCGGCGGCCGCCGAAGACCGGGATGCGAAAACAAGGGATCCTCGCCCGCGACGACGGCGCCCTCGACCTCGCGCCCGCCCGGATCGCCCCGTCGGACGATCTCGCGCCGCTGGCGCGGTTCCGGGTGCACACCAGCGATCTCGACGCCAACGGCCACGTCAACAACGTCCGCTACGCGCAGTGGATTCTCGACGCGGCGCCGGCCAGCGCCCATCGGACCCGGGTGGTGCGCGACTACGAGGTGAATTTCCTGGCCGAGACCAGCGTCGGCGACGCGGTGAGCGTCGAATGGGACGGCGGCGGCGCGGCGGCGACCGACGCCCTGCGCTTCCAGGGGCGGCGCGAGGCCGACGGCAGGGTCGTGTTCGCCGCGCGGTTGCAGGTCGTCCCGGCGACGGCGGCTTAGCGAGGCCTGAACGACGAGGGACGCGGCCAAACCGGACCGTCTACGGCCTGCACACATCCGCGACGCCCTTCCCCAGCTCGCTGGGGAAGGTGGCGCGAAGCGCCGGGTGGGGTGTGGGACGCCGCGCGAACCTCGACATGATCGCACGGACGGCGCCGCCGATGGCGAAGCGTCCACCCGTCGGCGCCTGCCGTCCTCCTGCGGCGTCAGCGGCATCGCATGACCGCCGGCGCGAAGCCTTCGCCGATCTCGCCCTGCTTTCCGCACCCCATCCGGCCTCCGGCCACCTTCCCCAGCTCGCTGGGGAAGGCGCACACCGGCGGCGTCGACGCGTGCGCGCCCCTGCCGGACCCGTCAACCGGCCTTCTCGGCCGGAGCGTATGCGCCGCCGGCCGGGCCTGCGCGATTGAGCGCTGAAAAGGCCCGTGCGGAACGCCGGAGAGAGCTTCTGTCGCGAATGCGACACGGCCATGTCCGGCCCTGGGCGGTGTGGCGTTCCGGCAACACATTGAAATCCCTGACATAACCTCTTGGCACACGGCTTGCGTCTCCTTGCCCGGAGACAGGAGCCGCGACACCATGAGCCAGCAGCCGTTCACCATCTCGCTCGACAGCCTGATGACGCCGATCGACTTCGAGGCGATGAAAACGGCCGCGACCTCGGGCGGCTGCTCGACCTCGTCGTGCGGATCGTCGGCCAAGCCCGACGACCTGGACGAGGCCACCTGGGACAAGATCAAGGACCATCCCTGCTACTCGGAAGAGGCGCACCATTATTTCGCCCGCATGCATGTCGCGGTCGCGCCTGCCTGCAACATCCAGTGCAACTACTGCAATCGCAAGTACGACTGCGCCAACGAGAGCCGTCCCGGCGTCGTGTCGGAGAAGCTGACGCCGGACGAGGCGCGGCGCAAGGTGATCACGGTCGCCAACACGGTGCCGCAGTTCTCGGTGCTCGGCATCGCCGGCCCCGGCGACGCCTGCTACGACTGGAAGAAGTCGCAGGCGACCTTCGCGGCGATCGCGCGCGAGATTCCCGACGTCAAGCTCTGCATCTCGACCAACGGCCTGGCGCTGCCCGACCGCGTCGACGAACTCGCGAACATGAACGTCGACCACGTCACGATCACCATCAACATGGTCGATCCCGAGATCGGCGCGAAGATCTATCCGTGGATCTATTTCAACAAGAAGCGCTACACCGGCGTCGAGGCGGCGACGATCCTGCACCAGCGGCAGATGCTCGGGCTCGAGATGCTGGTCGCGCGCGGCATTCTGGTCAAGGTCAACTCGGTGATGATCCCCGGGGTCAACGACGAGCACCTGATCGAGGTCAACCGCTGGGTCAAGGAGCGCGGCGCCTTCCTGCACAACGTGATGCCGCTGATCTCCGATCCGGCGCACGGCACGCATTTCGGCCTCACCGGCCAGCGCGGCCCGACCGCGATGGAGCTGAAGGCCCTGCAGGACAAGCTCGAAGGCGGCGCCAAGCTGATGCGCCATTGCCGGCAGTGCCGCGCCGACGCGGTCGGCCTTCTGGGCGACGACCGCGGCCAGGAATTCACCCTCGACCAGCTGCCGGAGGCGGTCGTCTACGATCCGAGCAAGCGCGCCGCCTATCGCGAGATCGTCGCCGAGGAGCGCGGCGACCATGTCCGCGCCAAGGAGAAGGCGATCGCGGCGGTCAAGGAGAACGCCGGCGACGGCCATTCCATTCTGGTCGCGGTGGCGACCAAGGGCGGCGGCCGGATCAACGAGCACTTCGGCCACGCCAGGGAATTCCAGGTCTACGAGGCCTCGACCAAAGGCGTGGCGTTCGTCGGCCACCGCCGGATCGACGCCTATTGCATGGACGGCTTCGGCGAGGACGCGACCCTCGACGCCACCATCGCCGCGCTCGAGGGCGTGACCCACGTGCTGTGCGCCAAGGTCGGCGATTGCCCGAAGGACATGCTGACAGCGGCGGGAATCGAGGCCACCGACGCCTACGCCTACGAATACGCCGAGACCGCGATCAGCGCGCTCTACGCCGCGACCGCATCGGACGCCGGACAGACGAAAGCGGTCGCCTGACGCGGCGAACGAATACCGGCGCGCTCGGCTGGCGCCGGCTGACAAGAGCAAGAGGAGCAGACCAAAATGGCTTTCAAGATCATCGCCTCCCAGTGCACCGCCTGCGGCGCCTGCGAATTCGAGTGCCCGACGGCCGCGATCAAGTTCAAGAACGACACCTACATCATCGACGCCAAGACCTGCACCGAGTGCGACGGGCATTTCGACACGCAGCAATGCGCGGCGGTCTGCCCGGTGCCCAAGACCTGCGTCAAAGCCTGACGGCTTCGGATCGCAATCCGATGAGCGGCGGCGTTTCCGCGGAAGAGGACGACGGGCCGTTCGACTGGCTCGGCAACCCGATCTCGTGCGCCGACTGCCCGAACGAGGACACGCGCGCGGCGGGACGCTGCGAATTCCGCCGCGCCTGCGTGATGGATCGGCGGGCGCGCCGGATCGACCGGTTCTTCGCCGCCAATCCGGCCCATGCCGATCGCCACCTCGGCCATCCCTATTTCGAGGTGCGCACGCTCGCGGCCCGCTACGCCTCGCCGTTCCGCCTCGGGCCGCTGATCGACGACCCGGAGCCGGACGTCCGCGCCATGGTGGCGCTGCGCCTGCCGGTCGCCCGTCTCCGCCCGCTGCTGGCCGATCCGGAACCGAGGGTGCGGATCGCGCTCGCCCAGCGTCTGACCGGCGCCGCGCTCGCTTCGCTGTTCGACGATCCGGATTACGCCGTGCGACTCGCCGCGGCGCGGCGCGCCGAGCCGGCGCTGCTCGTGCGGCTGATCGAGGATCCCGACCCTTCGGTGCGCCGGGAGGTCGCCTGGCGCGCCCCGGACTACGTCCTGCCGCGCATGACCGGCGACCCGGAGGCGCTGGTCCGAATCGCGGTCGCCGAACGGCTGCCGCAGGAACGCCTGGTGCTGATGGCGAAGGACCAGGATTTTCGCGTGCGCTTCGTCTGCGCCGAACGGCTGCCGCCGGCGCTTCTGGGCAAGCTCGTGGACGACGAGGACGCAATGGTGCGCGAGGCGGCCCTGGCGCGCAAGACAGCGGAGAACGGGTGATGGGACTGGCGCGCGAACAGGAAATCGAAATCCGCGACCCGCCGGTGTTCCTGCCCGGCGAGACGGTCCGGTCGCTGAAACACATCCGCAACGACGGCACCTACCGCGGCCGCGAGATCGGCGACATTCTGGTGCGAAAAGGCGAGGTCGGCTACGTGCGCGACATCGGCACTTTCCTCCAGCAATTCTACATCTACGCGGTCGAATGGGTCGACAGTGGGACCATCGTCGGCATGCGCGGCAAGGAACTCGTGCGGATCGACACCCATGCTGCGGAAGCGAAGGAATCCGGACGATGAAGGTGATGATCCGCCGCGGCGAAAAGGGCCTGTCCGTCTACGTGCCGAAAAAGGACCTCGAGGAGGCGATCGTCGAGACCGAGCGCGAGACGCTGTGGGGAGGGTCGGTGAAGCTGCGCAACGGCTGGACCCTGATCCTGCCCGACATGCCCGCCGACACCAAGCTGCCGATCACCGTCAACGCCAGGAAGCTCGGAGAGGACGAATGACCGTAGCCCTCGCAGACCTCGGCGCCGGGCGCGCCGACCCGGCCGACCCCGCGCGGCGCATGGCCGTCGTGCGCGATCTCCTCGTGCGCGACGCGCTCGTCCCCTACCTCGGTCCGGGCCTCCTCGCGCTGACCGACTCCGCATTGCCGTCGACGCCGGAGGCGGTGGCGGCGGCGCTGCACGCCAAGGCGCCCGCGCCGTCGCGCATTCGCACCAACATGTGGGCGGTGGCGCAGTTCATCGAGAGCCGCCGGCATCGCAAGACGCTCCAGGCGTTCATGGCCGACATCTTCGCCGCGCCGGCGCCGCCGAGCCCGCTCGTCCGGTTCCTGGCCGGCCTGCCGTCCCGGCTGGTCGTCAACTCCTGGTACGACGACCAATTCGCCGCCGCGCTGAAAGCGGCGGGCCGCGACGATTTCGTCGAGATCCAGGGCATTACCCGCGCCGGAATCAACTACGACGCCTGGACGCTTTCCTACGACGCCGCCGGCCGCCCTTGCGACGGGGCGGCGATCGAGGCGGCGCGCACGGTGCTCTATTCGCCGCACGGCGGCGTTCGTCCGGCGCAGAATTTCCTCGTCGCCGATTCGGACTATGTCGAGGTGATGACGGAAATCGACATCCAGACGCCGATCCCGACGGCGGTGAAGGAGGCGCGCACCGATCGCGGGTTCCTGTTCCTCGGCTGTCGCTTCCACGACCAGATGCTGCGCACCTATGCGCGCCAGATCATGAAGCGCTCGAAAGGGCCGCATTTCGCCGTCGCGGACACGGCCGCGATGACGCGCAACGAGCGAAAGTTCTTCGCCGACCAGATGATCGAGGTGATCGACGCGCCGCTGGCCGAGGCGGCGCAGATGATCCTGAGCTGACGCGAGCCGCGGCGCCCCTTGGAAGGGCGCGCGTCTCGCGCGCCCCGGCGAGAGGTCTCGCCGTCGCCAGAGCGAAACGCGCAGAAACAAGGGCTGCCGGATGAGGAGGAAGCAGCCCTTGCCTGCGACCGGGGCACTGGAGCGACTCCGGGCCGGCAACGAATATCCGGATCGCCTCGGTCTGTCCAGTAACCTTGACGATCGGGATCTCTGTCCAGACTCATGGACACACTCCCTCCGGGCGGGACATCGCCCCGACCGCCGTCACCGCGTCATCGTTCGCTCGATGCGTCGGTCCGGGACCAGCCAGAGCAGCGCCACGGCGACATAGGTCGCCAGCGACACGGCCGGCGCCCACAGCGCGAAGGCGGCCCCGAACCCGTACAGCGCGAGCGAGGCGATTTCCTTGACGCCGGCGCCGAGCGCGTTCGCGAGCAGGCTCTCGCGCCCCTGCACGCCGATCAGCGTCCGCGCCAGGATCGCGTAGGCGAGCGCCGGCGCGAACAGCGAGGCGCCGTAGAGCAGCGTCGGGACCGGCTCGAAGTGATTTTCGGCGAGCCAGGCGGTGGTGAACGGAATGAGCGACAGCCAGAACAGGAGGTGCATGTTGGCCCAGAGCACGCCGCCGCTCACCCGCTCGCAGGCCGCGAGCAGGTGATGATGATTGTTCCAGTAGATCGCGACATAGAGGAAGCTCAGCACGTAGCTGAGGAAGGTCGGCAGCAGCTTGCTCAAGGCGGACCAGTCCGCGCTCTCCGGCGCCTTCAGATCGAGCACCATGATCGTGATGATGACCGCGATCACGCCGTCGGTGAACGCCGTCATCCGTTCCTTGCCCATTGGCCGGCTCCTTGTCGCTCGGTCGCCGCGCTCGCCCTGTCGAGCGCGACCGCGCGGTCATCGTGCAATACGCCAACCCCGGCAAGGGCGCCCGCGCGCCGTCACGGAAGCGGCCGTTCCACCGTCGCCGGATAGTCGCCGCCGATCAGCAGCACCTCGCGCTCGGCGCGGAACGCGAAGAACGACATGAGCGCGCTGGCGAACAGAATTTTCGTCAGCGGCGCCTCCACCGACACGACCACGGACCCAAAACTGTCGGCGACGGCGCGGTCGGTGGTGAACGACGACAGGCTGTTCAGCCGCAGGACCGGCTGGCGCACGTTCAGCCGCCGCACCACCTGGTCCTCCACCCGATCGGCGCCGCGGTAGAGCCGCAAATGGGTCTCGCCCGGTCGCACGAGCGTCGCAAGCGCCCATTGCACATATTCGTACACCAGGTCGAGCTGGGCGAAGATCGAATTGGCGTGGAAGCCGCTGCCCATCTTGTGCTCGACATAGGTCGCCCATGCCGGGTCGGAAAAGCTCGTGATCTTCGCCCCGTGATGGGCGGGCGCGAGGCCGAAGCGGCTCTCGACCCAGCCCTTCAGCACCGCCGCGTCGCGCGACGAAGAGTCGAGGCCCCAGCCGATCAGGAGGCGGACGAACGAGTGGCGGAACGGCGGGCCCATGCCCCGCGCCTCCTCGCGCAATTGCTGCGCCTCGAGGCCGAACATCGCCGTCATGTATTTGGCGAGCGCCTCGCTCGCCTCGTCGATGTCGTTGGCGAGCGCGAGCATTTCGAACAGCGGCGCGTTCATCTCGCGCACGCCGCTGATGTGCAGTTCGCACGGGGCTGCGGCATAGTCGGCGGAGGCGAGGAAGTCGGTGGGAAGGCCGATGAGGTTGGGGCCGTGAGGCAGCGGCATGGGTTTGCGCGAAAGCCGGGTGGGCGTGGGACTCGAGCCACCGGGGCGGACGGCGGGGCGTCGCTGTAGGAGGCGCGGTCGCTGACCGCGCCTCCGCGCGCCATGACGCGTCCATCGGACGCCTTGTCTTT
This sequence comes from Roseiarcus fermentans, assembly GCF_003315135.1. Lineage (GTDB taxonomy): Bacteria > Pseudomonadota > Alphaproteobacteria > Rhizobiales > Beijerinckiaceae > Roseiarcus > Roseiarcus fermentans. The sequence goes on along the minus strand of NZ_QNRK01000040.1, from coordinate 9,229 downwards.
CGACTGGCTATGGAGCGCGGCGACAACGACGCCGACGTCCGGACCCCGGTTATCCGAACGGCGCCGCATTCTCCATCAACGGCGCACAAACGTCCATCGCGACGAGGGTTCCAGCGGGGCTATCGCTTGAACGTCTCCGACGCGCCTCCTCCCGCTACGGCATGCACACAACTCCGGTCCCGCATGAACACCAGTTGGCGCCGCCGGGCGCGTGGTTCAAATCAAACGTATGATTTCCGACCGGAATGGCGGGACTGCTCAAGAGCAGGCCTTCACCGAGGTTTGCTCTGAGCGCGCCGCTTTCGACCCCTTCCCCAGCTTTGCTGGGGAAGGTGGCGCGAAGCGCCGGATGGGGTGTGGAAAGCAGGAAACTGTCGATGCAGGCGGGCGGCGACGGTCGTGCAATCCATCAGGCCGCGACACGCGGACGTCCTTCGGCGTCGCTCTACCCGGCAAACCCAGGAGATGGGAGTGATAAAGGGCATTGCTGTGATACATGATCAGTATGGATGAGCCGCCGCGTTACCGTCAGTCTTCGCGCAAGTTCGCTCGGTCGCAGCGTCGGATCATGACGAAGGCGGAAACTATGCTTTGGCGCGCCGTGCGCGACCATCGGATCGACGCCTACGGCTTTCGCAGACAGATGCCGATCGGAGCCTATTTCGCGGATTTCGTCCGCCTTGAACGAAAGATCATCGTCGGAGCGGACGGCCAGACGCACGAGACTGCGGACGCCGAGGTCAGAGACGCCGCGAGAGACGAGGGGCTTCGGCGCGCGGGATTTCGCGTCCTTCGGTTCCCCGACGCGTTGATCATCGGCGGTCTGCCGATCGTCGTCGAGCGCATTCGTGCAGCGCTGCGCGAGGAAGCGCGTCAGAGCCCTTTTGAAAAGTCTTTGCTGGAAAGCGGGCGCGTCAGGCCGAATGGGTGTGGAAGGCAAGACCCGTCGTTTGCAGGCAGGCGGCGACGGTCGCCCACACCCCATCCGGCGCTTCGCGCCGCCTTCCCCGGCGAAGCCGGGGAAGGGTTCCGCGGCCGGTTCTCCGCCCGTCATCAAGGGGTGGTCGCCGGCGTGGTGACGACGCTCGACGTCGGCGGGGCGCTGGCGTTCCGCGCCCAGGGCGACCCGAAGGGCAGGGCGTTCGGCGCGTCGGTCGGCGAACTCGACAGCTTGCGCACGGACCCGGACAACCCGCACGCGGTCCGGCTCTACGGCGACATGAGTCCCGCCGATATCCGCGAGGCCGCGTCAATCGTGACGCGCGTTCCCGACGCCGCGATCCGCCGGGTGCTGCTCGCCAACGGCGGCTCGGCGGCGCTCGCCGACACGATGATCGCGCGCAAGGCCGACATGGCGGCGCGCGTCGGCTGAGGCCGGCGCGGCCGCGCCTCGTTCGCGCCGCGCGCGGGGAAGGCGTCCGCGCTGGCGGTTCAAACCAAACGTATGACTGCCGGCCGGAATGGCGGACTGCGCAAGGAGCGGCCCTTAAGGGAAGGTTTGCTAAACGGAACAAATCCGCCCCTTTACCACCGTTCAGGTTCGCTCCGGTACGGCAGAAGGCCGCTGGAAGCGGCCTTTGCCGTGAAAGCCGGGCATGTGTTACCAACGAACATGTTCCAAGCCTAACCTCGGCAGTGTCACGCATGTCGATCACGCCGATACGCCGCCCACCCGAAACCCGCGACACTGAGAAGGGTCATGGACCAAGTTGAGAGCTCGGGAATTCCAGTGAGAGATGATCCAACACTCTGCCCCTCCGCATTGATGCCTTCAGCCACGCTGCTTACGGGGCCTATCAAATCGGGCAGTCCGCCGAGATCAATGATCTGACCATCGCTCCACTCTACAGCGTGACACGAATCATTGCCTGCAATGTCGACACAGCTTTCCCCTACGATTTGTCCAGCGTCGTTAATTGCATTTGCTCGACTATATAAATTTCCCGGTAACGCGCCGAGATCTCTAATATTCCCATTGATCCACTCAACGCCATGGCAATTATCATTGGCGATATCGCAACTCAGGCCCACAACCTGTCCCGCGGCGTTGATATCGTATGCGACGCTATCCGTGTAGCCCCGCAGCGGTAAGACGCCGAGGTCTCGAATTTGACCGCCGCTCCACTCCACGGCATGATCGACGCCTGCAATCTGGCTCCCTCCTACCACTTGACCCGCGGTGTTGATTGCTTCGGCGTAACTGATTGGGGAGCCGGGCAAGCCTCCGAGGTCGACAGCCTGGCCGTGGCTCCATTCGACGGCGTAATATGGGCCAGGACCATTGCCGCTCGCTCCGACTACCTGCCCCAAATCGTTGATGCCGCTCGCTGAGTTCTCTGTGTAACCAGGCAACCCCCCCAGGTCCGTAATCTGGCCGCTGCTCCACTCGACAGCCCGCAAACCATTCGCCGTCGAGCTTTCTCCCACCACCTGACCGGCGGTGTTGATGGCTTCGGCCCAGTAGTAACGCCGGGTATTCCCCGGCAGATCGCCGAGGTCGTGGATTTGGCCGCCGCTCCACTCGACGGCGTGATACCCGTTAGACGAGACGCTCTCTCCGATTATCTGATCCGCATTGTTGATAGCCTTGGCGTAGGACGGGTAGGAGTACAGAGTTCCTGGCAGGCCTCCGAGTTGGACGACCTGACGGCCGTTCCACTCAGTGGCCGTGTATACTGGTTGTGCGGAGGTTTGGCAGATAGCGCCAACGCTCAGCACAACGACCGCGCCGCCTAAAACGATCTTCATAGCGATCTCCGCCTGTTGAGACCCAATTAGACGTACGAAATTGTTACTCCCAACCCCGTCATTGCGAGGAGCGAAGCGACGAAGCAACCCATGCCGCCGCTTGCCTCCTGCGGAAAAAATCGCTCCGTCTTCTGCTCGCAACGAAGGGCGGCGGGACGATCAGAGGGCGCAACAGCGGCCCAGCGGCCCTGGATCGCTTCGCTTCGCTCGCGATGACGGCGCTGTTCGCTGCCGGCTTGGGAGTTACGCGAAATTATGATTCTTCCTTCACACTAGTAAGATCACTGAGTATATTTGGGGCGTGGTGATCCGCCAAGCGGGGGTTTGCGCGTCGGCGCCGCCCAAATGGCTCTGGGGCCACCACCCAGTTGGCGAGGTGGAATTTAGACAAACGCGTGCTTCGGGTGGAAACCGCGCCGGGTGGAGGCAGGGCCGCGCGAAGGCTGGCTCGGGGTCGCGATCCGGGTCGAGGACGGCTGCTATCTGGTCCATGCCTTCAAGGACCAGGGCGAGCCGCTGCACGGCGAGTTTGACCCGGTGACGCTGGCGCCGCTGCCCCGCCATGGTCATCACGGTCAAGACGGCTTGGGGGCGCGATGACCCGGGCGACTGAACCGGTCGGCGCCGCGCCGGCCCGCGAACCCGATCAACGTCGCGCAACACGGGAAAGGCGAGCGGTTCTCACTGCGAACCGAGCGGCGGTCGGGTCGCTCCGACGCCCGGCCGGCCGAGACAATCCGCCAGAGTGTAGGCGTCGAGCGTCGCGTGGAAGCTCTCGCTCGCCTGTCTCAGCATCGGACGGAGACGGCAACCGGGCTCGAGCGTGCAGCACCCACGGTCGGCGCGGAAACACTCGACGATCGCCTGGCCGTTCTCGAGCGCGCGCACCAGCGCGCCGATCCGAACCTCCGAGGCGGGCTTCGCCAGCCTGACGCCGCCGCCCGCGCCGCGCGCCGTTCGCACGATTCCGAGCGCCGCGAGCGCCTGAACGATCTTGTGAAGATGGTCGCGCGACAGGCCGCCCAGGGTTTGCGCCAGCGTCTGAACCGTGATCGTGTCCTCGGGCGCGGCCTCGGCGAGCAGCATCAGAATGCGCAGAGCGTAGTCGGTCGAGGCGAGAAGTCGCATGGAGAATCCCACAGCCGCGCCGTCGTGCTTCGGGGCGGCGCGGACCCCGGGTCGACCTCCGGGCGCCGCGCGCCGGTCAACAGCCCAGGCGCGGCGGCCATGCCCCAACCCGTCGTCCAAGCCACAAACATAACACTTTGTCGGCGCAAGCCCTATGCCTCCAGCAGGGTCCCGATGGCTTCGACGCCGAGAGCTGTGCGCTTCGGGAACGGCTCGGCGACCGTCGACGCGGCGACGATCGCCGAGGGTCTCGGGATGTCCGCAAGCGATGTCCAGCCGCTGATGCGGTCGGGGGAACTCACGAGCCGATGCGAGGTCGGCCAGGATCAGGACGCCGGTTTGACCCGGCTGACCTTCTTCCTGCGCAGTCGCCGCTTTCGAATCGTGGTCGATTCCTCGGGCCGGATTCTGCGGCGCAGCACGATCGACTTCGGCGAGCGGCCGCTTCCCCCTTCGCTTCGGGCCTGAATTCCCCGACTCGCCACGCTCCGGGCCGGCGAGGCGAACCCCGGGCGGCCGCGAGGACGCCGGCGGACGAGGCGCGTCGAGCCGCATGCGGCCAATTGTGGTATTGAGGATACTTGTTTATCGCTCTAGACCCTCCGGGGTTTGTCTGATCCCCTCGGCCGACGAACGGAAATGGAGGCTTCATGTCCATCCGCGCACAGGACCCGACGGTCCGCGACCTCGAACGGGCGCCGGGCCGTGCGCGCGTCGCGGGATACGAAGGTTTGACCGACATCGCGCTCGACGTTTCGCATCAGGCGCGCCGCGCGGCGCTGACCGGGCGCATCGCCGCCGAAACCGGGATCGACGAGCCGATGATCGAGCGCCTGGTGCGGCGCTTCTATGACAGGGTGCGGGCGGACGCGCTGCTCGGACCGGTGTTCGCGACCCGCATCCGCGACTGGGAGCCGCATTTGCGGCGCATGTGCGCGTTCTGGTCCTCGGTGGCGTTGATGACCGGACGCTATCACGGGACTCCGATGGCGAAGCACCTGCCGCTGCCGGTCGACGCCGCCAACTTCGATCGCTGGCTCGCTTTGTTCGAGGAGACGGCGCGGGAGATCTGCCCCGCGCGAGCGGCCGATCATGTCATCGCGCGCGCCCGGCGCATCGCAGAGAGTCTCGAGATCGGAATCGCCGGGTCCAACGGCGCCTTTCTCGGCAAGGGGCAGCGCTATCGGTCATTGGACCCGGCCTGACCGACGATGGCCGATCTCGCGACCTTCGCCGAAAGCGTCGAAGTCATCGAAAGCTGGCGCTGCATCGGCTGCGGCCGGGTGGAGGCCTCTCGGCCCTGCGTCGGCGTCTGTCAGGACCGCCGCGCGCGCCTGGTGGAGCTGGACGCGTTCGTCGCCGCCCTCGACCGCGTCGACCGCGCCGAGACGCGCGCCGCGGACCTCGAGGCGTTCGTCCGTCTCGTCGCGACCACCCGCGCCAAGCCCGGCGGGGCGGAGGCGACGCTCGCCGCCTTGCAGACCCGCGCCCGCGCGCTGCTTGCGGGTGTCGCCGCACGGCGTTCCGACGAGGCCGGCGGAGGGACGCCCTGACCGCGGGACCGGCGCCGCGGCGACGGCGCGCGGGGGCGCCGGTCGCACGTAGCCCATGCGACCGGAAGACCCCTGCACCGCCGACATGCGCGCGACAAATGCTTCCGTAAAACCGAAGTCGATGCTAGGCTGTGATCAGGGTCGAGCCGGTTCCACCGTCCCTTGCGAAGGGCGGCCGGCTCGGGGTTTCGGTGTTTGATTCGTTCATCACGGCAATCGGACCGGGCGCGGAGCAGGCGCGCCTCCGGCGCCGGCAGTGCGCCCACCCCACTTGGGCGTTTCCGCCCCGCCAGGATGGTCGGCGCTGCAACTCCCAAGCCGACCGTAGGAGCGGCGGCCGCCCCTTTCGACGGGAGGGCGCGTCCCCGGGGCGACGGGACGCTGCAGCTCCCGGGGCATGCCCTGTCCGTCTCCTCGCGGGCAACTGCCTCGGCAGTTGCAGCGTGACGTGTCTCCCAAGCCTCGGCGCTCGCCCCCACCACCATCCCCCGGACTTGATCCGGGGGATGGTGGAGGGGGCCCGCCGAGCGGCAGGTCGGCAGTTGCCGCGTGACGTATCTCCCAAGGTGGACGCCGAAGAACGCCGTCATCGCGAGCGAAGCGAAGCGACCCAGGGGCCGCTGGGCTGCTGTTGCGGCTCGTGGACCGCCACGCCGTCCCTCGAGCTTCGTTGCGAGCAGAAGACGGAGCAATCCTTGCAAAATGGACGCAAACTGCGTCGTGGATCGCTTCGTCGCTTTGCTCCTCGCAATGACGGGGTTGGGAGTTACCGCGTGACAAAATGTGGCGCCCAATGCATTGGAAACATTGAGTCGGCGCCAAAAGCGCGTCAGGTGTGTCCGCGGGGTCGTGGTCGCGGCGCCGTGAGCGAGCAAACGGATGCGCCGGATCGGACCGCGCAGCGGGTTCCAGCGCCCGAGTTCGGGGCGAACTGAGACGATGAGAGCGGAGGCCTTGCCTTGAGCGGAAGAGTTTTCCAGGAATGCGCAGTCGGTCGGACCTTCGCCCGCGCGGCGACCGTTCCCGCCCCGGCGCCAGGAACGGGCCGATGAAGCTGCGCTCGCTGCTGTTCGTTCCCGGCGATTCGGAACGCAAGGTCGCGAAGGCGCAGGCGTCCGGCGCGGACGCGCTGATTCTCGACCTCGAGGATTCCGTCGCGCCCGACCGGAAGGCCGAGGCGCGCGCCCATGTCGCGCGCCTGCTCGACAGCGGGGCGCCGCGAAGCTGGTCGTTCTTCGTCCGCATCAATGCGCTCGACACCGGCCTCAGCCTCGACGACCTCGCCGCGGTCGTGAAGCCGGGCCTCGATGGCGTCCTCGTTCCGAAAGCCAACGGCGCGGAGGACATCGCCTGTTTCGGCCACTATCTCGACGCGTTCGAGACCAAGGCCGGCATGCCGCTCGGCGCCGTCCGGATCGCGGTGGTCGCGACCGAGACGGCGAAGGCGATGTTCGCCCTGCACAGCTACGCCCCGGCGCACCCGCGCCTCGCCGCGCTGACCTGGGGCGGGGAGGACCTCGCCGCCGCGCTCGGCGCGACCGAGAACAGGGAAGAGGGCGGCTGGACCTTCCCTTATCAGGTCGCCCGCGCGCAATGCCTGTTCGCGGCGGTCGCAGCCGAGGTCGCGCCGATCGACACCATCCACGCCGACTTCCGCGACCCGGAAGGGCTCGAGCGTGACTGCCGCCGTTCGCGGCGCGATGGATTTCTCGGCCGCCTGGCGATCCATCCCGACCAGGTCGAGATCATCAACCGCTGCTACGCGCCGTCGGAGGCCGAGATCGCCCATGCGCGCCGGATCGTCGAGGCGTTCGCCGCCAATCCCGGCGCGGGCGCGCTCGGCATCGACGGCAAGATGGTGGACATCCCGCATCTGAAGGCGGCGCAGAAGACGCTCGCCTCCGTCTGACACGCCCGCGTCGGCCCTGCCTCAGCGGCAGGCGTCCCAAGAGGCGTTCCTCCGGCTCGGGTCGGTGTCCACCAGCACAGGCGCAGGGCCCAGGCGACGGCCGCGCCGATCGCCGCGGCCGCCCCGATCGCCGCCATGGACGTGGACGTTGCGGCGACGATTCGTGGATTTCCCGCCCGCCCGGCGCGCCGTCCCGGCGACAGGCTCAATGACCGATTGGGATCGGCGCCAAGAGGGAGTAGCCTCGCCCGGCGCGCCGGACTCGAGTTCGCGCGACAGGACGAAGCAATGCCGAACCTGACCCTGACCCAGAGTGTCGCGCTCGCGGTGGGGAGCACGATTTTGGCCCTCGCCGCGCTGGGCCTCCCGCCGATCCGGGTTGCTTATATCATCGGCATATGCGTCATCGGCGCCCTCGCAGCCCCATTCGTCGCCGCCAAGATCAGAGTCGCTCACAACGCCGTGAAGGCGGTCCGTTACCGCCGTTCCCACGGACGGTGGCCCTGGGAGCAATGATCTTTCCGATCGCCGCCGAAGGCGAGGTCACGAGGCGCCTGGCGAGGTCGAAGACGTCGCGCCTCCCGTGCGCCCAGCGCGCGCAAGCGGCCTCGACGACCGGCGCGCGCTGGGCGCCCTCTACCAGGCGGGTGGCGAGAACCTTGCGCGGAACTTCGCCTTGGCGAGCGTCGCCGTGCTGCCCGCGCCCGGCTCGTCCATGACCGCGACCAGCCGCGCCGTCTCCGCCACGCTCCGCCGCCGGCGGCGCTCGACCGACGGCGACGGCGTTCAGCGGCTTGAGCCGCGATAGCCGTTGAGGCCCGGGGTCCAGAAGCGGATCACCGACTTGTGGCCGACGCCGTTGTCGGCGAGCGACTGGCCGGGGTCCGGCTTCGCCCGCGCGCCGTCGATCATCCACTCGACCCTGTCCCAGTCGATCTTGTCGAAGTCCGGATGGGCGGTGTAGTGCCCCTTGACGATCACCTCGACGAAGGCGGCGAACGGCATGTCGGGCGGCAGCGGGAAGGCGAGCGGCGCGCAATACGACAGATGCTCCTCCCAGTGGACGTAGACGATACGATTGCCGTGGAAGTTCTTTTCCAAGTCGCGGTATTCGATGTGCTTTTCGTAGTCGGGCGAAAGCGCCGTGACGGCCATTGTCTCCTCCGGGAGTGCGAAGCTTGGGGCGCGCGGCGTGGGCGACGCGCGCAGGGGGTCGATTGGAACCTTTCGAGCGCGAACATGGGTGGGCGCGCGGCCTGATGCCCGCCCCCGTCGGGGGAAGCCTATTCAGCGGCCTTGACCGCTCCGGCCTGCCAGCTGTTCCACAGCGCCTCGTCCGGCGAGCCGACGTAGTCCATGTTGTCCACGCCGGCGTTGAGGCGGTACCAGGCCAGAACATCGGGCACCGTCGGACCGCCGCAGGCGCCTTTGTAGATCTCGTGCGCAGGCAGCCAAGCCTGGACGTACTTCTCCGGCTCGCCGTCGAAGATGTCCTTGCAGCCGTCCGAACAGAAATGATACCGCTCGCCCTTGAAGTTCGACTCGCGGAAGCAGATCGTGGTCGGATCGCCCGGCTCGGTGTAGACCATCGGGATCTGGCAGGTCTGGCACAGCATCGGCAACGCCATGTTGTAGAAGCGCTTGCCCTGCTTCGTCATCTCCGCCCACATCTCCCAGTTGGGCCGATAGAACTTGTCGAACGTGGTCGGATATTTTTCCGAGAGCCAGTCGAGGTGCTCGCGGTCCGGCGCCCAGGTGTGGAAGGCCGCCACGTGGGCATGTTGATGGAAGGTCAGCCAGTTCTGGTGCGACACGTGGTCGGCCTCGACCGTCGCCTGGTCGGCGTATTTGGGCGGGCGCAGGCCGTAGCGGGCGAGATCCTGGAACAGCG